>DBMO01000068.1 GCA_002298995.1 Desulfarculales bacterium UBA696 | reverse complement strand
TATTCTCAGAGGAACCTTCTCAGCCATGACGGGCCCCTCTGCGGGTATCTGATTCAACGCCTGCTCGATTATCCTGCAGCTCTGCTGCATTTCCCGGAACCGCACAATGTAGCGGTCCAGAGCATCGCCCTTCGAACCGATCGGAACTTCGAAATCGAACCTGTCGTAAATCTCGTAGGGCTCGGACCTTCGGATGTCGTAGGAGACGCCGGCGGCGCGCAGATTGGGGCCGGTTACCCCGTACTGGCGCGAAAGTTCCTTATCGATAATTCCCACGTCCCTGGTCCGGTGAATAAAAATGATATTCTTGGTTACCAGGTTATCGTAGTCTTTCCAGCGGCCTTCCATTCTCTTCAGAAATGCACGGGTGTTTTCGAGGAACTTGGTATCGATATCTTTGGAAACCCCGCCGGGCCGGCAGTAAGAATAGGTAAGCCTTGATCCGCTGACCGAATCGAGAATGTCCAGGATCATTTCACGATCATCGAAGGCGTAGAGAAAGGGAGTGAACCCGCCGAGGTCCATGACGTAGGTGCCGAACCAGAGCAGGTGACTCGATATGCGGTTTAGCTCGGCCGCGATGGTGCGGATGTAGCGCGCGCGCTCTGGGACCTCTATTCCGGCAAGCTTTTCAATCGCCAGGCAGTAGCCGTGGTTAAAAATCAGGCCCGAGAGGTAATCGATCCGGCTGGTGTTGGGCAGAAACTGGCGGTACTGCCTGTCCTCGCCCATTTTTTCATGTCCCCGGTGTCCATATCCGATTACGGGGTCGGCCTTGATTATAAACTCGCCGTCGAGGTCCAGAAGGACCCTCAGCACGCCGTGCGTGCTCGGGTGCTGCGGACCGAGGTTCAGAGTATATACTCGTTGCTTTGTCGGGGCTTCTTCGAATTGGGGCTTAGCCATAAATGTCTTCCCGTTTGATATATGCGCTGGGTTTACCGAAGCTCTTCCTGAGCGGGTGATAGTCGGCGTCTTCAGGAAGAAGTAGCGTCCTCAGGTCCGAATTTCCGGAAAACTCGATCCCGAAGAATTCGTGGACCTCGCGCTCGAGCCACCCCGCGCCGCGAAAGATGTCCCATATTGAGTCCGGGGTCTGATCCTGTCCGCACAAAACTCTGAGCGCCACGCGCGATCCCGGCTCGAAGCGGTTGAAATGGTAAACCAGCTCCATCGTGTCCAGAAAATCCAGCCCCGTGATGGTCTCGAGAAAGAACCCGCCGCCGTTCATGACCTTGGCGGCATCGCGGAGCCCCGAAATCGGGATGGTCACCGAAAGCTTCGATCCGGTCTTTGCGGTCTCATCAGTCTGGAAGGACGCTTGAGGAAGTTTTTCCTTCAGGTATTTTTCCATTTCACTCACATTCATTTCAGGTTCCAGTTCGGCTGAAACGGCGCAGAAGGTTGCGCTTCTCGCCCTTTGTGATCTTGTCTTCAAGCGCCAGGAGACCCTGGATCAAGGCCTCGGGCCGCGGAGGACAACCCGGAATAACTATATCCACAGGAACGACGAGGTGCGCACCCGGCACAATTGCGTACTGCTCCTCGTATTCGAAGGGGCCGCCGGAAATCGCGCAATTACCCATCGCAATGCACCACTTCGGATTGGGCATCTGGTCCCAGAGCATCTTGACCACCGGCCCCATCTTCTTCGAGATGGTCCCGGCGACGATCATGACGTCGGACTGGCGGGGAGAAGGCCTGAACACGCCCGCCCCTATACGGTCGAGATCGAAGCGCGACGCGCCGGCCGCCATCATCTCGATTGCGCAACAGGCAAGGCCAAAGGTCATCGGCCAAAGCGAATTGGCCCTCGCCAGGTTCAGGATATCATCAAGGAGAGCAAACTTGATCATCGGCTCTCCCGGCTCCTTATTTCTCACCTTCTGGTCCATTCAAATACTCCTTTGCGCCAGGCGTAGACGATCGCCAGGGACAGGATGCCGATAAAAATAGTGACCTCGATGAGGTCGCGATAGGCATACTTGCCATAGGCGAGAGCAACCGGAAAGAGGTAGAGGACGTCTACGTCGAACGCGAGAAAGATGAGCGCATAGATGTAGTAGGCAACCGTAAACTGCATCCAGGCGCTGCCGATCGTCACCATGCCGCTCTCGTAGGTATCATCCCTCAAAGCGCCCGCGCTCCGCTTAACAATGAATGTTGAAAGCGACAGCGCAATGGTTGCAAACACGAGCCCCGTGAGCAGATACAGGGCAATGGCCAAAAAGTCGGTCAAGAGATCACTGGAGATCAAGCCTCTTCTCCTTCGTCGGCGCCACTCGGAACTTTTTGATATTAGCGGGGGCTAATTCGATTGTGCAGGATGTACTTTCTGACCAGCTTAGGCGTAATCGGAAAGGCGTGTCGCACAATAACGTTTCCAAGTATATCACCAACTTGTACGTGTTTCCAGTTAAAAGAAGATTTCTCCTTCTACAGAAATTACCCTAGTGTTTCAACTTGAAACACTTACTGCCCGATTTAGTTTCCAGATGAGCTTTGTTTTTGGGGGATTTTCATCCGGCATGGCCCGAAATCCGCTTCACATGCGGGTCTTCCCGAGCGCTTTTTCGGACCGGGCGTTTATGTAGCAGATTTTGAAACATTTTGCACTAACTTTTGTTCCAAATCCCATTTTTTTTTCACTAGGTTTGTGCATGCAACCTCTTTTTGTGGTACCTTGTCGCCGATTCCCAACAACCAGGCGCATTTCTTCAAAAACGGGAGAGCACATCAATGCTGATTCTTACCGCTCGCGAGATGGCGGACCTCGACCGAAAGACCATAACCCAAGTTGGAATACCTGGAATAGTGCTCATGGAAAACGCCTCTCGCGGGGCCGCGGCTTTCTTCCTGGAAACAGTACCGGATCTCGCCGGGCGCCTGATTTGCGTGGTCGCCGGAAGCGGCAACAATGCCGGGGACGGTTTCGCCCTGGCCCGGATTTTCCACAACATGGGCGCTAGGGTCGAGGTCTTGTGCCTCCGGTCGCCCCAGAAGCTTACTGGAGACGCGCTTACCAACTTTAACATCCTTGTGAAAATTGGCATCAAAGCCCAGGTTTGGGACGAATCGGGCGATTTCCAGGCTCAGTTCCAGACCGTTGAGCAGAGCGGGGCTGTTATAGACGCAATTTTCGGCACCGGCCTCAACTCCGAGGTCACGGGCCATTATCGCCGGATAATCGAAAAGATAAACGAACTCCCGGTTCCTGTCCTTGCGGTAGATGTGCCATCGGGCCTGGATGCCTCGACCGGGCGGGTAATGGGCGCCGCGATCAAGGCCACCGCAACCGCGACTTTCGGCTTCATGAAAATCGGACACGTGCTCGAGTCCGGCCCCGAGCTGGTCGGAAAAATCAGGGTTGTAGATATCGGTATCCCCTTTGAACTGGTCGCGGCAGCCGGCATAAAGCGATACTTCCTCACCCGCGAAGTGGCTTCTTCGTGGATCTCGCCCCGCCGGCCCGACGATCACAAAGGGACAGCCGGGCACGCCTGCGTTCTTGCCGGCTCCCGCGGAAAGACCGGGGCCGCATCGCTTATCTGCCTCGGCGCCGCGCGGGCCGGGGCGGGGCTGGTCACACTTTTTATCCCCGAAAGCCTGAACCCGATTGTCGAGGTCAAACTCACCGAACCGATGACCTTTCCCATTCCGGAGACCCCCGAGCAGACCCCGGCCCTTTCCGCCCTGCCCCTGATCCTGGATTTTGTCGCCAATAAGCAGGCGCTTGCAATGGGGCCCGGCATTTCCACGGGAGACGAGACGGCGGCCCTTGTAAAGGAGCTTATCCTGAAGGTCCCCTGCCCCATGGTGCTCGATGCGGACGCAATTACAGCCCTATCGGGCGATCCCGGCATATTGCGAAAATCAGCGGCGCCAATCGTTCTTACTCCCCACCCCGGAGAAATGGCGCGCCTGCTCGGCTCGACCCCTCAAGAGGTACAAAAAAACAGGATGGAGACGGCATCGAAGTTCAGCAAGGACTACGGAGTCTATCTGCTTTTAAAAGGGCACCGCACGATAATCGCCTCCCCGGACGGAAGGCTTTCTGTTAATAGCTCCGGAAATCCGGCGATGGCATCCGGCGGTATGGGTGATGCCCTTACGGGAATCATTGCCGGGTTTCTCGCCCAGGGCATCGCACCCTTCGAGGCGGCGTGCCTTGGCGCCTACGTCCACGGCCTGGCGGCCGACAGAATAATCTCAGGCGTCTCAACCCGCGGACTGCTGGCAACGGACGTTCTGGACGAACTCCCGCGCGCAATTGGAATTCTGGAAGGATTTGCGGGAAAGGAATGAAGAGCCTCCGATTCGAATCCCCCGGCGAGGAGTGCACCCTTCTGCTTGGCCGCGCCATAGGCGAACTCCTGGCGCCCGGCGATATACTTTCGCTGCGCGGAGAACTCGGGGCCGGGAAAACCCTTCTCGTTCGCGGAATCGCCAGGGGGCTCGGAGTTCCGCATTCTGTAAGGGTGACCAGCCCCACTTTTACCATCATCAATGAATACTCGGGTCGCCTCTATCTATTCCACCTCGACCTTTACCGGATTTCCGGACCTGATGACCTGGAAACTCTCCCCTGGCAGGAAAGCCTTTTTGGAAACGGGGTTGCCGCAATCGAATGGCCCGAAAGGCTCGGAGCGCTGCTCCCTTCCGAACGCATGGAAATAGAGATCTCGATTACAGGCGAAGAATCCCGCGGCATCGGCATTTCAGGCCGCGGCAAGAAGAACGCGGCCAGGGTGGAGCAATGGGCCCATAAGATCTCCGACCTCATGAAAGAGCCCCCCTGCCGAGGGATTTAGGGATTTAGGGATTTAGGGATTTAGGGATTTAGGGATTTAGGGATTTAGGGATTTAGGGATTTAGGGATTTAGGGATTGAGGAATCCAGGGATTAGAGATTGAGGTTACCTCAAGTTTGACAGCCGCCCCGACGGGGCGGACACAGGAAAACTTTCCCGGCGAAATCGAGCATGACGAGCTTTTCGCTGTCGCGCAGCAGGATCGATTCGGCTTCGAGTCTTTCTTCGGCCACTCCCAAAGACGCGGAGAGTTCCCGGATGGTGCAGGGACGCCTTTCTATGGTTTGCAGGATGCGGGCCGCAAGGTCCTTCTCGCCGGATCGGGCTGGATCCTCATGGAATGCGCCGATTATGGCTGTTTTGTCTTGTGGAAAAAATGAAGCGGCGCACCGCATTTGGTCCTCCGGCAATCCAGAGGTCCCTTCGATCGCGGGAGGGCGCGCCACTGTATTGAGCTCGATCACGTCGGCTTCCATATCAATTGCCCGGCGTGCCAGTTTTGAAAGTTCTTCAGGGCAGTCGTTAGCACCCGAAACGAGCATTATCTCAAGGTGAAGCCGTCCCCGGTAGTCCTTGCGGAAGGCGCGGATTCCCTCGATCACCTCTTCGAGCCGCAGTGAAGGGTGTGGCCGGTTGATTCTCGAAAAGATACCTGGCGTGGCGGCGTCGAGCGAGGGCACGACAATGTCAGCTTCGAGCAGCTCTTTTCTCACGGCCGCATCCCACAGAAGCGAACCGTTGGTCAGCACCGCCAGTGGAATTTCCCGGTATTTTTTCTTTATTTGCCGGATCAGTTCCCCGAGCTGAAGATAAAGGGTAGGCTCCCCGGCGCTTGAAAAAGTGATTGCGTCGGCGCCCCCGGGGGAGCGGCGGAAAAAGTCGTCCAGCTGCCTCAAAACTTCGGCGGGGTCGGCGAAATTTTCCCGTATTACGCTAAGATGAGTTGTAGGTCCCGATTCGCAGTAGATGCAGTCGAACGAACAGGTTTTTGCGGGAATTACGTCGATTCCCAAAGACCGCCCCAGGCGGCGCGATGGCACGGGACCGAATATATGGTTCATGGTTTTAGTGGGGCTCCGACGGCACGGGGTTCTTCATCCAGCCTTTTCATCGCTTCTATTACCTGCCGGGTTCTTTCCGCATAAACCGTGCATTCGTGGCATTTGCCCTCCCGGCTTCCGCAACAACTATTTATTTCCCAGCAGGGCGCCTTGAGGTCCAGGACGGCCGGGCAACCCCTTCGCTCCTCTTCGGAGCAATCGCGGATCAACCAGCATGGGGTTACCAGGAGGAGTTCTTTTACCCCTCCCGGATCAAGGCCCTTTTCATTCAGAAGAAAGTTGAGGCACTCGATCCATCTGAGGTCGTTTTCCGAGAAGAAGCGTTTCCCTCCGCGCCTCGCGGGGCATATCAGTCCTTGCTGCTCGTAAATTCGAAGGCTCCGTGGATGAATTCCGGTAAGCTCCGCAACAATACCAATGGGGTAGACGGCCTTGCTGTCTGCCTTATCCATCAGGTCAGCACTCCTCCCGAGAAGATCTAGGAACCAGTAAGAACAAGAATCGAGTAATACATATAACTCGCGCCAGGAATTGAGTCAAACGAGACGGGGGACGGGGATGAAAGACGGAGGACGGCGGTGTTCGCCTCCCGGATGCTCATCGCAACGAGTTCTCGCCGGAACGACGAATGCATTACCCTTTCAAATCTGCCCGAAAAGGACTACTTTTGCCCCGACTGGAAAATCTTCGCCTTCAGTCTTCGCCCTCCACCTTCCTTCTCCCGTTACCCGCCCTCCGTCTATTTGCCTCTTCCAAAATAGTTAAGAATACTGTAATTATTAGATGTTTAGGCCTAAGTGCTTAAATTTCCATGAAAGGGAAAAAAGATGAGAAGTGATTTAATGAAGAAGGGTGTCGAGAAGGCCCCCCACCGCTCTCTTTTCAAGGCCATGGGCTACACAAGCGCCGAAATTAACCGGCCCTTGATCGGCGTGGTGAATTCGGCGAATGAAATCATCCCGGGCCACATCCACCTGGACAGGATTTCCGAAGGCGTAAAAGCCGGGATCCGGCAGGCGGGCGGAACGCCCATGGAGTTCGGCACGATCGGGGTTTGCGACGGAATTGCGATGAATCATCCCGGAATGCGCTATTCGCTGGCAAGCCGAGAACTGATTGCCGATTCCGTTGAAATCATGGCCATGGCCCATCCCTTTGACGGACTCGTTCTCATCCCGAACTGCGACAAGATCATACCGGGGATGATAATGGCCGCGCTGAGGCTCAACATCCCTTCGATATTGATAAGCGGCGGACCGATGCTCGCGGGGCGGGTAAACGGAAAGCCCGTGGACCTCATCTCCGTTTTCGAAGGTGTCGGGGCGTTCAAGGCAGGGCAGATGTCAGCCGATGAACTCGATCAGCTTGAAGACCATGCCTGTCCCGGTTGCGGCTCATGCGCCGGGATGTTTACGGCCAATTCGATGAACTGCCTCTCGGAAGCCCTTGGGCTGGCGCTGCCCGGAAACGGCACGATACCGGCGGTTACCGCGGCCAGGGTACGGTTGGCAAAGGAAGCCGGAGTACGTATAATTGACCTCATTGCCAGGGATACCAAACCCCGCGACATAGCTACCCGCGAAGCGTTCGAGAACGCCCTGGCGGTTGATATGGCCCTCGGGTGTTCGACAAACACCGTCCTGCATGTTCCGGCCATCGCAAAAGAGGCGGGAATCGAACTGGACCTGGCCATTTTCAACGACATCAGCGCCCGCACGCCGCACCTGTGCAGCCTGAGGCCGGGAGGTCCGCACTTTCTGGAAGACCTCGATTCGGCCGGTGGCGTACAGGCGATAATGAAGGAGCTTTCCCGCCGGGGACTTATTAACGCGGACGCCCTCACCGTTACCGGCAGAAGCGTGGGAGAGAACCTGGAATCGGTTCGGGTCCTTGATCAGCAGGTAATCCGTCCGCTTGAAAATCCATACCACGAGCAGGGCGGGATCGCCATCCTCTACGGCAACCTCGCGCCGGAAGGCGGAGTCGTAAAGCAGTCAGCGGTAGCCCCCGAAATGCTTTCAAGAACGGGCAGGGCGCGGGTATTCGAGAGCGAATCGGAAGCCGCCGATGCGATTCTGGGCGGCGCCATCAAGCCGGGCGACGTGGTGGTTATCAGGTACGAAGGCCCCAAGGGCGGCCCCGGAATGCAGGAAATGCTTACTCCGACCGCGGCCATAATGGGGCTTGGGCTCGGCAAGGACGTGGCCCTGATCACGGACGGCCGGTTCAGCGGAGGCACCCAGGGAGCGGCCATCGGCCATATTTCTCCAGAGGCGGCTGTCGGCGGCCCCATTGCGTTGATTGAAGAAGGGGATGAAATACTCATAGACATCCCCAAAAAGAAGATCGAACTTTTGGTGGATGACGCGGTCCTGGCGGAGCGGCGCAAATCCTGGAAGCCGCGCGAGCCGAGGATAAAGACCGGATACCTTGCCCGGTACGCTCGCATGGTAACGTCCGGGTCACGGGGCGCGGTCCTTAGCGAGGAATAATTTTCCAATCCGCGAGAGGCGGTTTTGTGAGCTATGTTTTTGGTCTGAAAGATACCGAGCAGTATGAAGACTGGTTCAGGTCGGACCTGGGCCAATCGGTTTTCGCGCTCCAAAAAGAACTTCTCCTGAAGGTGTGGGCGCCGGTAGGCCCCCAGCGGGTCCTCGAGGTAGGCTGCGGGAGCGGTGTCTTCCTGGAATGGATATCTTCGCTCGGACACATGGTGAGCGGAGTCGATCCATCCGGTCTTGGAATCGAGCTCTCCAGAAAGCGCCTCGGAGGTGTGGCAGGGCTGCAGAAGGCTTTTGCCGAAGACCTCCCCTTCAGCGACAATGAATTCGATACCGTTGCCCTGATCACCTCACTCGAGTTTGTCGACAACCCCGAAAAGGCGCTTCTCGAAGCGTTCAGGGTTGCGCGGGGAACTGTTTTGCTCGGGGTCATGAACAAGTACTCGGTTGGACGAATCAACCAGTTCCTCGAACAATTCTGGAAAGACTCTTTTTATGCCAATGCCCGCTTTTTCAGCGTCTTCGAATTGAAGAAAATGGCGCGCCAGGCGCTTAGCCGCCAATCCCCTATAACCTGGCGAACCAGCATGGCCTTTCCGCTGCCATTCCTTAAATATATGCAGTTTTTGGAGCGCTCCGCCTTTTTCCAGAGATTCCCTTTCGGCCATTTTATTGCCATGCGAATAGATATGCGAAACAGGCTGATTACCCTCCAAACCCCCGTTTTCAGCGAACTTCCCAGCGGCGCGGCAAACGCTTCGGTGCGTTCGATCTGCTGGCGCAACCCGCGGTCGGGGATTATCCTTCGGGACGAAACACATGCCGGGGAAGGACGCCTTCGGACTTAACCGCCATGGTTAGAACCCTTTTCGGGAGCTGAGCATGAAAGAAGCAATGCTCTACGAGAGGCTTCAGGAAGACCGGGTGCACTGCCGTTTGTGCTCTCAGCACTGCCGGATCGAACCCGGCAAGACGGGAAAATGCGGGGTACGGGAAAACCGCGGGGGCACTCTTTGGAGCCTCGTTTATGGGAAATTGATCGCCCAGCACATTGATCCTGTCGAAAAAAAGCCGCTCTTTCACTTCTATCCAGGAACTACCAGCTATTCCATAGCGACGTCGGGATGCAATTTCAGGTGCCTTTTCTGCCAGAATTCGGATATCTCGCAGTCGCCGCGAGCGAGCGGCACGATTTTCGGCCAGAGCGTACCTGCCGATGCCGTGGCCCGGCGCGCAGCCGAACAGGGCTGCGCCACGATTTCCTATACTTACACCGAGCCGACCATATTTTTAGAATACGCCCTGGACGTGGCCGCAAGAGCGAAGGAACTCGGACTTGAAAACATTTTCGTAACCAATGGTTTCATGACGCCGGAAGCCCTGGAAGCCGCGGCCCCGGCCCTTGGGGCTGCAAACGTGGACCTCAAGGCATTTACCGACAAGTACTACAAGGAACAGTGCGGCGCCAGGCTGAAACCCGTGCTGGCAACCATCGAATCAATGAAGGCAATGGGGATTTGGATCGAAGTCACAACGCTGATCATTCCGGGCCTAAACGACGGCGACGAAGAATTGGGCGACCTCGCCCGGTTCATAGCGAGTGTCGGCAAGGAGATCCCATGGCATGTCAGCCGGTTTTATCCAACATACCTTTTGACTGACAGGGGACCAACGCCTGTCGAAAAACTGCAAAGGGCGCGTGAGATCGGGCTTGAAGCCAGCCTGCGCTATGTCTACACCGGAAACGTCCCGGGGGATTCGGGCGAAAATACATACTGTTATTCGTGCGGAGCGCTTTTGGTAAAACGTGTCGGCTACTCGATCGCGTTTGAAAATCTGAAGGACGGGTCTTGCGCAAAGTGCGGGACGGAACTGGATGGGGTTGGAATAAAGTGAGAGGAAACAGGCGGGAGCTGCTCCAGGACATCTATGACAAGCTTTTCGAAACATTCGGCCCGCTGGGCTGGTGGCCCGCCGAAACCCCGTTCGAGGTAATCCTCGGGGCGATACTCACCCAGAACACCGCGTGGAAAAACGTAGTTAAGGCAATAGATAACCTGAACCGGAATGATGCGCTAAATTTCAGGGCCATTTGCGATCTTCCCGCTCCGACCCTCGCCTCCCTGATCAGGTCATCGGGCTTCTACAACGAAAAAGCCAAGAAATTGAAAGCCTTCTGCGAACACATTACGCGGGACTGGAACGGCAGCCTTGATGATTTCCTTGCCCAGGACGGCGAAGAACTGAGATCCGAGCTGCTCGGCATCCGCGGCATAGGCCCCGAGACAGCCGATTGCATAGTGCTATACGCCGCCTGCAAACCCTCCTTCGTAGTTGACGCCTACACCTACCGCATTTTTTCTCGGCACGGGTGGATCGACGAAACGATCAGCTATGATGAACTCAGGGACTTCTTCATGGAGGCAATCGAGCCGAGCGTTCCTTTCTATCAGGAATACCATGCCCTCCTGGTCAAGATTGGCCACCTTTTCTGCCGCCGCAAACCCCTGTGCGAATCCTGCCCCCTGAACGTTTTCTTCGAAAAATGATGCCCTTATGGAGGCTATGGCTGATCTTCGGCTAAGCTGACGCGAAGATGAGCATGTGGTCCCTGAAACGGCCGAAATGAGGCGATTTGCCGATTGCCGTCAGGCGCGGCACGGTTTCTCGGAATTTCAGATCAATCTGTGAGTGCGTCAGACCTTCGGTGGTTTCGTAGTCATAGGCAATCGAGACGGGATCTTTTTCCTCCCGGTCCTTTACGGCGCTAATTCCAAAGCGGGACGGGTCCCGCAGGATATTCGAGCCTTCGAGCAGCACGAACCGGGACTTCGAGAGGGCTTCTATCCGGGTGCGGTTGGTGTCGATGAAATCGAGCGTGGATTCCCACTCGGCATCTGTTTCGGTTGGGAAGCCGAAAATGGCGAAAATGAGGTTCCAGATCCCTGCATCGTGTGATCCTTCGAGTATCTCCCCCACCCTGGCGATATCAGTGCCCTTGCACATGAGGTCCAGCACGCGCCGGCTCCCGGATTCGACCCCCCACATGAGGACGCGGAGCCCCGACTGATACGCACGCCTGAAGACCTCCCCGTTAAATCCGCCCGCGGGCCTTGCGTAGGCCGAAAAGTAAATCCCCTCTCCAGCGATGCCTCGGCAGAGGCGGTCGAGCCTTCGAGGATGGATCATCTCATCAACCAGGCTGAAGTGCGACACTCCATGGCGCTTTTTCAGGGCGACGATTTTTTCGGCGCTGACTTCCGCGCTTTCTTCCCTGTATTCGAGATAGGTTTTCTGGTGCGTGCAGAAAGCGCAGCGTCTCCAGGGGCATCCGCGCGCTGAAAGGTACGGAAGGACCGGGTACGGCGAATGGTACAAGTCGAGAGGAAAGTCCGAGAAATCCGGAAGCGGCAGACGATCCAGCTCCGACGGGGCTTTGGGCGCCACGCGGAACTCTCCCGTCGAGCCTGCATGGATAAGGCCCGGCGACCGGGAAAGGTCACCCCCGCTGCTTAAGCCTTCCACCAGGGAATTGAGGCCGAATTCCCCTTCTCCTACAATCAGGAAATCAACAAGCGCTGAAAGATCGAGATCTCGCCGCTCCCCCCCGATAAGCACCCCGACCGGTCCCGACAAAAGCAGGCCGGGATCGGGCATTACCGAGAAAGTCGCCCCGCCCAGGACCGTTTTTGCCCCCATCTTTTTGCAAAGCTTCGACAAAGCGAGCGCGAAGAAAAGCTGCTGGCTAAAGAGGATGGAAAATCCGACCAGATCGGGACGAAAAGAGGTCAGCGGCTCGATAAGGTCATCGAAGAATTTACCAACGAGCGGCGGAGCCGGGGAATCAAGCAGGATTTTCCGGGAGAAGCTTTCGAAAAGGCCGTCCAGAACCGAACCGAAGCTGGTATAAGTCTCGGCGTGGGCATTATACGCGCTTAAATCAAGGAAATCGGCCATACCCGACCCTCCCCGAAAGAAGTCTCTCGCGGCCGGCGCCCTCCGGGCGACAGCCTTATGGTCCATTTTGCGAAGACTCACCTTCAGCAGCCCATCCCGGACCCACTCCAGGGCTTTCTCATGGTAGTCGAGGTTAAGGTCGAAATTTCGTACCACGGCGGTGGAATTTTCCGAAAGGTAGGCCTTGAGTGCGGCGATCCCCAACGGCGGGCTGGTTGGCGCCATCGCGGGCGGGAAAACGAGCGCAACCCTCAAGGGCCGCCCGGATACCGCGATTTTTGATGTAGCCGTGGAGTGCATCACACCACCCTCATTGTTTCGTCTATGAAAGCCGGGGCTGCGGCTGGTCGGTATGGGCTCGCCCGTAAAGCATAATCTGCCCCGCCGAAAATACCCTAAAATTACTATAGAAATACTATCTTTTACTAAATGCGCACGGGCCTGGGCCTTCTTATATCACATAAGGTGCAGCCCTTCGCATCTAGAGAGCCAGGCTCCCCTCCAGCCCCGGAAAAACCCTGGCTCTCTTTTTTGTCCGCTCGCCTAAATACGGCCAACTCAATTTTCCCACCAGCAAGAGCACGAAAAGGCGCGGATCTGCTTACAGCTCGCGTTCAATTCCTTACGACGGGAACAACTTCAGGATCTAAAGCCGCCGGATTCCCGCCCAGAAACGCCGCGGGAATGACGATTTTCGATACTGCCTAGGGCATGAATCACAAGTCTGGTTGCGCAATAGCCCCAAAAAGATGAACCCACCCCCATTCACATTTCATCCTTCGCGGCCCTTCGTGCTTTTCGAGGCGCGGGAAATTCCTGCCGGCCCGACCATATCTTACATATAACTCGGCCACTTACGATCAATTCATTTTCTGTGGAAACTTTGGGCAGAGAAATATTGACACCCATTATCAGCAGTCTTAGCTTGAGAGTGCTAAAAACCCCAAATAAACATTATCCTTCATTAATATCAAAAGGAGGCTAAATCCTATGGCTATCATCAGATACCCAAACTGGCCCTGGTCCGACGTTTCAACGGCACTCGAAGACTTCGAGCGCGCCCGCAGGCAAATGGACAGGCTGGTCTCGGCCTTCACCGGCCAAGGGTCCGCGCCGGTCGTCTCGGGGGTGTTTCCCGCGCTCGTTGTAAAGGAAAACGGTGACAAGATTATCGTTGAAGCGGAACTGCCGGGAATCAATCCGCAAGACCTCGACATTAACGTTCACGGCAACACACTTATCCTTAGCGGCGAGCGCAAGCCCGACAAGGTCGAAGATGCAAGCTATCACCGCAGGGAGCGTAAGTGGGGCAGCTTTCGCAAGGCTATCACACTGCCCGACGAGGTAAGTCCCGATGCCGTCCAGGCCGAGTGCAAAAACGGCGTACTCACAATTGTTCTGCCAAAGGCGGAGCAGGTAAAACCCAAGAAAATCGCCATCAAGAGCGAATGATTTGCAGGAGGTGAAACCATGATCGAGAAGGATTTGCAGATACCGGAGAAAAAGGAAGTCCAGTCGGGTGCCGAGAGCACGCGAAACGCCCCTGTTTTCATCCCGGCGGTAGATATTCTCGAAACGGAACACGAGCTTTCGCTGCTGGCCGATATGCCGGGCGTGCCCATTGAAAATGTGGACATCGACCTCGAAGGCGACCAGCTCACCATAAGGGGCACGGTGCCGCGGCAGGACGGGCCCGGCAGAGTGCTGCTCAAGGAGTACGCGGTAGGCGACTACTACAGGCAGTTCACCCTCTCAAACGACATCGACAGGGAAAAGATTCAGGCCACGATCAAGGACGGGGTGCTTAAGCTGGTGCTCCCCAAATCCGAAGCGGTAAAGCCTAGACGTATAGAGGTCAAAGCGTCGTGAAGAACGTATTCAGGAATTTCAGGAATTGAGGGATTAGGGGTCCGGATATGGTGAGGTGAGGGACCTTATATTTAGATTGAAGCCCTTTCGTGATGACAATTCAGCTCTTCCCCCTCGCCGCACTGGCGAGGGGGAAAGCAAAAACCCGCCGGGGCGCCGGTGAAACCGGATTTTTCTCCTGCCCCGAATGCGGCGGCAAGGGCTTTTTGAGGCAAACGGCAGCGATACGCATATCCGTCCCGCCAGGAGTGAAGGATGGGGATGTCCTCGGGACGAAGGCTCAGGTGCACCATACCCGCCTATTCATAATTATTCACGTCGGCATCGATAAGAATGCACAGTTCCCCGGGCGAATTTGGGCTAGTCACTGTATTGCAAAATTTCGGCCGCATCACTAAAACACAGCTGTGAAACTGCTTGAGGATAAGTTACTATCCTCTGACCTTCCCTATGGTCGGCATTTTTGGGGGATGAGGTTCGCGCTTGAATGAGCAAAAAAGGCTGATATCGCTCGATGCTTTCCGCGGTTTAACCATTGCCGGAATGATCCTGGTAAATTCCCCCGGCAACTACGGGTCGGTTTATCCACAGCTGAAGCACGTCGTCTGGAATGGATGGTCTTTTGCAGACACCATTTTTCCATCTTTTCTGTTCATAGTGGGGGTATCGCTTGTTTTTTCAATTGCGGGGCGCAGGCAAAACGGGGCATCCGATTCCGTGCTGGAAGCCCAGATTTTCAGGCGCACGCTCATCCTCTTTGCCCTGGGACTAATCGTAAATACTTTCCCCATTTTCCATCTCTCCACTATCCGAATACCCGGCGTTCTGCAAAGGACCGCACTCTGCTACTTCTTTGCATCGGCAATCGTGCTGCGATACGGATTGCGGGGGCGGATCGTCTGGCTTGCGGCCCTTCTTTCATCGTATTGGCTGATGATGCGCTATATACCGGTCCCTGAGGTCGGAACGGGGGTGCTTGAACCGGGAAGAAATTTTGCCGCCTATGTAGATTCTCTTTTCCTTAGCGGGCACATGTGGTCCTACTACGAGACGTGGGACCCCGAGGGGCTTGTCAGCACGCTTCCGGCAATCGGCACTACCCTATTCGGGGTCCTTACGGCGGATTTGCTCAGGTCCTCTCTTTCCAACTTGAAAAAGACGGCGGCCATGATTCTGGGGGGACTGATACTGATCGCGGCGGCGGAAATACTCAGCCAGTGGATGCCGATCAACAAAAGCATCTGGACAACCACATTCAGCATGCTCATGGCAGGAATGGCTGCAATCGCCTTTTCGCTCTTCTACGTAATAATCGACTGCGGGGGACTCTCCAGCTGGTCCAAGCCGTTTTTGATTCTCGGAGTAAACCCCATAGCGATTTATTTTCTGTCCGAGGTACTCGATACCTCGCTCAGGTTCATCGATCTGTCGCTCCCCAATGCCTACGCCGTAAGCTGCCGCACCTACCTGTTCAAGAGCTACTGCGAGCCCGTTGCCCAGCCCGAGACGGCTTCGCTTCTATACGGAGTTGGCTACCTTTTGTCGATCTTCATCATTGCGTGGGCAATGTGGAGAAAGAAGATCTTTATCAAGATCTGATCCTTCCGCCCTCTTCAAAACTTATCGCTTCGCCTCTTTGGCATACTTCAATCCGCTGCTTCAATGCACCTGATGCTAATTGCCATCAAAGCCCCCTAATGTTATTCTCTTCACAA
>DBMO01000023.1 GCA_002298995.1 Desulfarculales bacterium UBA696 | reverse complement strand
AGTGCCCCGGTGGGGCAGACCTGAACGCATTTACCGCAGCTCGTACAGCTCCGGCTGGTGCCCCAGGGCTGGTTCATGCCCGCTATGACCATGCTGTGAATGCCACGCCCGCCCATATCCAGGGTGTGAGCGCCTTCCACTTCGTCGCACACGCGGTTGCAGCGGCCGCACAGCACGCATCTGTTGTGGTCCAGCACATAACGCTCGTGGCTCGCGTCCATTGGCAAGTCAGGACAGATGTAATCGTAGCGAACACTCGTCACGCCAAGGTTCGCGGCCAGGCTCTGCAACTCGCAGCTCCCGTTCTCGACGCAGACCGCACAGATGTGGTTGCGCTCGGCCAAGAGCAGTTCGATCATCATCTGTCTATATTTTATCAGCTTATCTGTATGGGTCCGGACAACCATTCCCTCGGCTACCGCCGTGACGCAAGAGGCGAACAGCTTTGGGCTGCCCTCCATCTCGACCACGCAGAGGCGGCACCCGCCTCTATCGCTCAGGCCCTTCAGGTGGCAAAGGGTGGGGATGTCAATCCCCTGCTCCCTTATTGCATCCAGAAGCGACACGTTTGCCGGAGCGCTGACAAGTTTATCGTTTATCGTAAGGGTGACAACCGACATTATGGCACCTCCATTGGAGATTCATCTTCGATGGATACCGCGACCCTCGGGCCGCTCCCACCAGTTGCCCTTTAACCATCGTTTCAGGCCACGGCGATCTTCAGCGGTTTTTCAGTGAACTGGCATACGCCGGCCGGACATTGATGATGCTTTATGTGGGCCTCGTACTCGTCCCTGAAATAACGAAGTGTGCTGTAGATCGGATTTGGACATGTCTGGCCGAGCCCGCAGAGGCTGGTCTCCTTGACCATCATGCACAGCTCCTGGAGCCTGTCCAGATCCTCCATCGTCGCACTGCCGTTGGTTATCTTATCGAGAATCCGGTGCATCTGGACGGTGCCGCCGCGGCAGGGACCGCACTTTCCGCAGCTCTCGTCCATGCAGAATTCCATGAAGAACTTAGCCACGTCGGGCATGCAGCTCTGGTCGTCCATGACGATCAGACCGCCCGATCCCATGATCGAGCCGAGCTTTTGCAGGGTCTCGTAATCAATCGGAACGTCGAGATATTCGGCCGGGATGCAACCGCCCGAGGGGCCGCCGGTCTGGGCCGCCTTGAATGGACGCCCGCCGGGAATGCCGCCGCCGATGTCGTAGACTATCTCGCGAAGAGTGATGCCGATCGGTACTTCGATAAGGCCGGTGTTGTTCACCTTGCCGGCCAGGGCGAAAATCTTCGCGCCCTTGCTCTTTTCGGTGCCGTAGGAAGCGTAGAATGTCGCGCCCTTTGAGATGACCGTTGTGATGTTGCCGAAGGTTTCAACATTGTTTATCAGGGTGGGAGAGCCCCACAATCCGCGGTTTGCGGGAAATGGCGGACGTGGTACGGGCTGTCCGCGCCGGCCCATGATCGACTGCATGAGGGCCGTTTCCTCGCCGCATACGAAAGCGCCGGCGCCCATGCGGATGTCTATGCGGAAATTAAAGTTGCTGTCCAGGATGCGGCTACCGAGCAAACCCTTGCGCTCAGCCTGCCTGATTGCCTTTTCGAGGCGCTTTGCGGCCAGGGGATACTCACCACGAACATAGATGAAGCCCTGGTCTGCCCCTACAGCGTATCCGGCAATCGCCATTCCCTCGAGCACGCGGAACGGGTCGGATTCCATCAGGGTGCGGTCCATGTACGCGCCCGGGTCGCCTTCGTCGCCGTTTGCGACCACGTACTTGCGCTCACCCGGCGCCTTGCGCACCATGTCCCACTTGACCCCGGTCGGAAATCCCGCGCCGCCGCGACCGCGCAAACCACTCTTGCCCATCTCCGCGCACACCTCCTCGGGGGTCATCTCCCGAAGAGCGTGCAACAAGGCCGTGAAGCCGTTTTGCGCCAGGTAGCTGTCGATTTTTTCAGGGTCTACGTTGCCCGACTCGGCAAGCACCAGTTTCGTCTGCTTGGCAAAGAAGGGCCAGTCCTCGGGAATAGCCTGCTTTTCAAGCTCGGGGGCCGCCTGCCCCTTAAAGTGTTTGTCTATAATCTTGGATGCCAGCTGGGGGGTCACACCCTCGTAGATGATGTCCGACCGGCCTTGCTGCCTTACCGTAACGAGCGGACCACGGCTGCAGGGACCCAGGCAACCGGTTGCCACCGTCTCGACCTCGGCCTGAAGTCCTTCGGCTTCCACCGCCTTCTTGAGTGCCTCCTCGACTGCTAGTGCCCCGGAGGATATGCAGGGAGTACTGGCGCAGCAGAGCAGTCGGCAGCGGTACTTACTTTGCCGGTCCCGTTCATTCTGGGCCATTTCCATTAGTTCCTGTTGTCTCATAACGCTGTATTCTCCTTAGAGTTCCGGGCAATTCACGTGATGCTGAGACCTGGAGCGTGAACTATCAACGTGAGAAGTTCGCAGCACCTAGGTAGCCGAAGCCTCCTCAACCTGGCCCGCCGCAACTGTTCCGAGGGAGCCGCCCGCAAGGACCGTCCTTATCTTGCCGACAGTGCCTTCGGGGGTTTCCTTACCGAGAACCTGATTTTCAAAAACCACCACCGGCGCCAGTCCGCAGCAGCCGAGGCAGCGGGTCGTCGTGAGGGTGAGCTCACCGTCCGGAGTGGTATGACCAGGCTCGACGCTGTACTCTTTGGATATGGCGTCGACGATGTCGTTTGCGCGCCCGACGTAGCAGGCCGTGCCGAGGCAGACGATCGCATTGTGCTTGCCCTGGGGCTTGAGGGAGAAAAAGTGGTAGAATGTAGCCACTCCATATACCCAGCTGAAGGGCAGTTTTAGCTGTCTTGCGACATAGATCATTACCTCCTCGGGAAGATACCCGAAGGCCTCCTGGGCTGCCGTGAGCACCTCGATCAGCCCATCTTGCTTGAACTGTAGCCTTTTTAGAACTCGATCGATGCCTTTGTAGCGAGGATCTTCCCCGCCGTTACCGGCATCTTTTTTCCCTTGACCGGCTTCAGACATAGCGTTTTCCTCCATTTTCAACAGCTTGGATTGGGGGTCTAAATACTATCAGGCCTACAGGACAACTACCGCAAAACCGAGCGCACGTTAGCGCTCGGCCGTGAAGTACCGGATATTCTTATCGTTACTTTTTTCACATGAAGGCGCCACTGCTTAGCCGCCCCGGTGCGCGCATCAGCCGCAAAAACTTGCCGGCCGCCCGGCTTATAGTAAGCGCCCGCACCCGCGCGGGCTGTCGTGACAATTCGGTGGCTTTAACACCTTTGAAATCACACTATTGTAGTTAATTTTGCGAGTCAAGAGATTTTTTTAACAAGGACCTCGATTGCATGAATTTTTAATGATTTACCTGATCCATGGTGCATTTTGCACCATTTTTTTGCAAAAATACCGCCCGGCGGCGACAACAACTGTCTCGGCATTCCAACCCAGTGATAATACTAGCTATTTCAAAATACTCCACAAAGCCGACAGGTTATCTCGCTGCTGCACTCCTTGTGCATTTTGCCACACTACACATATGGTTGTGCCGCAGATCAAAGTGAAACCACCTTGCACAATCAATTACCGCTCCCGATTGAAACAAAATGTGTTTTATCGTACCAATGCGTCTCGCTTTGAAACGCTATGCTCAGGATAAATGCCGGATGTCCACGAGAAGGCTCACGCACGCTTAAACATTTGAAGGCTAGTTCAAAAAGCGTTGCCTCTATTTGATGCCGCACCCCGTTATGTTCTTAACGACTCCACTGGCAACTTCCTAAACTGCGTCATTGCCGCTGCATTTTGAAACGCTTACGACAAATGTTAATGTTCTGTATTCGGCGTGAATGCCCTTGTTATTAAAAGATTTTTGACAGCCAATCCCGTCGGCTTGTCGGAAACTGGCCCTATTTGTTTCAATCCAGAGGGCTTTTGATGGAAATTTGCGTTTGTGTAAAGTATCATAGGGGCGAAAATTTCATTACAATCGCGAACTGAGACCGATTGGGTTAACTTCCGTTTGGAGCGACGAGTTGAGATTCCGCTTTACCCATCCCGCAACAACAGTCTCCAGGATGGGTAAAGCGGCGTGAAACTCATCGCCCCGGGCGGGAAAATCTGTGAGATAGGGTTATAATTAATCGATTGCCGTGTTCCGGCAAACTGCGTAATGATGAGAGTCGAATCCAAACCCTATTCCCCTGTGAGGAGAGCCGATATGCCAGAAGTGAGTGCCGACTGCCGCGGAGATTATGAGTTTAGCGACAAAATTCCACTGAACCCGCTGGCGCCCGGCGAAATGGGCGTTCTGGCGGCCAGGGCCGGCGCCGGAAAGACGGCCTGCCTCACCCACCTTGCCATTGCACACCTGCTCCGGGGGGAGCCGGTACTGCACGTCAGCGTGGATAATGTCCCGGATAAGGTAAAGCTTTGGTACCGGGAGCTTCTGAATAATCTTTTCGCCGCTCGCCCCGGCTGCGATCCCCTTGAGATCCAGCACAAAATAGAGCCCCTTCGGCTGATAATGTCTTTCATGAACCGGGCCTTTAGTCCCGGCAAACTTGAACAGGGGTTTGAAAATCTCAAACAGCAGGCAAAATCCGCTCCTGCCCTTCTCATCCTGGATGGCCTGGATTTCGAAAACATCGAACGCCCCGTATTCGAGCAGATCCGTGAAATTGCGCTTGCCCGGTCTGCTCGGGTCTGGATATCCGCACGCATGCACCGGCACATTTCGGAGATAAATGAGCGGGGAATACCATACCCGATGAACCGGGTGGACGATCTTTTCGGCTCGATCCTCATGTTGGAGACGGAAGGGGAGAGCATCAGGCTGGAAATTCTCAAGCAGAACGGAAAATATAAACCCATGGATTCCGGGCTTTTGCTGGACCCGCAGACATTTCTGCTGCGGAAGAAATCGGAGTAAATGTTGCGGGTCGCGGGCAGCCGCCCGCGACCCGCAAGTTTGGCGGACCGCGCCATCTTCGACCTCATCTTCACCTCTCCCGTTGAAAACATCCGCAAATCATCCGCCAAGCGCCTTCTTGTTGTTCAGCCGTCCCGGCATTTCGTGGATTTGCATCGAGAGATTTAATGGAAGAAGATTTACTGGCCAGTCTGACGCGCCAAGTGAAGGAAGAGGTAGTAGAGAATTATTTCCGGGAGAGGCGCCTGATCGAATTTCAGGTCGAGCATCTGTACCGGCAGGCCGAACAGGCCCGCTCGATTTCACATGGCGCCGGAGAGCGGCTCGCGCGGCTCTCGCACCTTATGATCGCACCGGAAATGCGGGAAACGCTAAGGGAAATTCTCGGCCCCCCCGGGGACAACTTCTGGGGCCTCCGGCTGAGGGATGATTTCAAAAACCGGCTCCGCCTGATACGGGTCTTGGCGCTTACCCGCCGGGCAAAGTTTAAAAAGCTCGTCGTCCGATGCTACTCCAACCTGAGTGACTGGACCAAAAAATACAGGACGGTCTATGAAGATCTTTGCAATGAGTTAGCGGCCGTCAACACCAACATCGATGCCTTTCAAAAAAATTTCGATCTGCTCGCCATCATGAATCTGCTGAGAAACATGGATATACGAAACCTTGAGCAGAAGAAAATCCTGGGCGGCAACTACACCGCAAGCGAGTTGTCAGAGCTGGATCAAAGCCTCTTTATCCACAAGATTCCAATGGGAAAACTGGTGGCGCCCCAACCGCTCGACATTCCCGAAATCGGCCAGGTGGAAGACCGGCTCGGTGGTCTGGCCGAACAAATTTACCGCAAATACGAAAAAGAAGTTAGAGCGATTCTGCGATAGACCGGATTCCAGCCCTGCAAAATTGGACCGCCCAGGCAGCATGGCCTCGACGCTGCCCGAGTCCTTGCGGAATTTCTCCCCGTTCATCCCCCATGTCACAAATTTGATGCGCCGGGGATTTTGTGGATTTATTTTGACCACCGTGCCCATTTCGTTTATCAAAGCGCTTAGCCCTTCGGCCGGCGGCCGGAATATTTTATTTCAAAGTTCCCGTGGAGGACGGATTGGTAAGTATAGCGACTAGGAAGAGATTCTGGTTTGCTGCGATTTTCGGCTTTTCCGTCCTTTTCTATACAATCAAGCACGCCGATCTCCAGAAGGTGGCCCAGCACCTTGGGGACGTCAGCCCGGCGTGGGCAGTGGCCGTTGTCTTGGCATCCGTTGTGAGCTACGCCTCCATAGCGAGTGTTCTCCACGGGCTCCTTATCGGCATCGGCCATCCACTGCGTTTTTCGACCTGTTTCAAGATCTCGCTCCTCTCCAGCACCCTCAATTACCTCATGTCAGTTGCCGGGCTTAGCGGAGTGGCTGCCAAGGTATATCTCCTCTCGCGCGAGGATATTCCCGCTAGCAGAACCCTGTCCGTGTCGATTATCCACGGCTTCCTGACCAACACCATCGCCGTGCTGTTCATCTATCTCGGCTTTTTCTACCTCTACAGCGGCCACCAACTGACCGGCCGCAGCCAGGAGTTTGGGATAGTAATCCTTCTGATAGCTTTCCTGATGACCTGGCTCACCATCCAGACAATAGTGCACGAGGGATTTCGCAAAAGATTCTGGCAGATCGCAATCTGGCTCTCGGCGGGGATATGCTCCAAAATCGGCAGGCCGCAATGGATAAATCGGGAGAGGGCGGAGGCTTTTTTCGACAATTTCAACGAAAGCCTCAACATGATCATGAAAAACAGGCGAGTCCTGCTCGTGCCGGCAACCTTGGCCCTGCTGGACTGGCTAACGATGTTTCTTTGCCTGAAATTTTCCTTCCTGGCGATAAACTACCCGGTGAGCAATTCAACCTTGATGGTCGGCTTCTCGATCGGACTTTTCACCAGCCTTTTTTCGCTCACTCCCGCATCCATAGGACTGATGGAAGGCGGAATGGCCGGCTCCTTTTACCTGATGGGGCTCGACTACGACTTTGCTCTCCTTGCCACCCTGATCTACAGAATAGCCTATTATTTCCTGCCCATAATCGCCAGCATCTTCTTCTACAAACGCTTTTTCCCCCAGACCTCCAAGCCCCCGAAGCAGAAGAAACGCCCGAGCAAAGCTTAGGCGCTCGGGGATGGGCTGTCACTTAGCGAGCAACCGCTCCGGGAAAGACTTAGCTGTCGCCCAAACCAGTTCGTGATTCATACGCGACCGCATCTAAATTGTAATTCCCGCGGTGTCTTGCCTAACCCCTTGCAATACTTGGGATACGGAGAAGAAACAGGGCGGGCGCGGCCCCTATTTCTTAAGCTCTATTTCGAGTTGTACCGGTTTATACAGATACGCAAGACGGGCCGTTTCCGAGTCGCCGGAGGAGGTCAGCAGGACTGTTACGGTTGTGCCGTCCCAGACCAGCTTAGAAGGAGTCTTGTCGGGCATGCCGGGTTCTCCGAGTTTTCCGGTCATCATTTCCTTCATCCTGTCGAACCCGGAGGCGGGAAAGTAGATCATGGCGGTGTAGAAGCGGTTTTTGTGGAATCCGTAAATTACCTGGTCCACTTTGAGACCATCAAACTGGAGTGAATCGTTTTCTTTTGTATAGAATGCAAGGTCGCCATCACCCGCGATCCTGCTCGATCCGGAAAGAGCGGAAGCATCGGCGCCCCACTTTAAATTCCTGAAGTTATCGGGCTCGCCGGAAGCGGATGATCCGCCGCAGCCGAAAAGCAGTCCCGCGAGAGCAATCGCGGCCAGGATCCGAAAGGCTGCCGGCTGCCTCTTTACTGTTGTGGGTTGGGGGTTTAGCCCTGCCCTTCGTGAGTTGTGGGTCGATTGCGGATTGCGGATTGAGATTGGAAAGAGCAGCATTATTCCTCCTGTCCCGAGTTACGGGTTCATCCAGCAGATGCGATATCGCCGGATTCTTTTTCGATTAGTTTGGCTTTTGCCGCGGGGGCCCCGGTGTCGGCATCAAGTATTGCCTTGAGGCCCTCTTTGTACCACTTCGTTCCGGATTTTGTGGTTATCTTCTGCTCTCCGATACCCTTTGGAAGGCGGTCCTCGGAGCATCGGGCCAGGATATGGAGTTTGGCGTCGGAATCCAGTGCCGATAGTTTTGCGACGTAAGAAACGAATGCCGCCCATTCCGATGGCGATGGCCCGCCCCATTTTCTAACGGTATGGAAGAGGCGGTAGCAAACCAGTGCCGCGTCTCTGTCCTCATCGCGCTGGAACTTGCTCCCGCTGAAAAGCCGGATGGCTTCCTTGCCTATTTCGCTCGTAAAGCTCAGATAAAACCACCGCAGAACGAAAAAGTAGCCTTCGCGGGATAATTCCCTTCCGGCCCAGTAGAGCGGGTTGCTGATGTTCTTTACATTCAGCACGAGCCTTGCCGCCTTGTAGATGTACGGGTTTTTCTTGAAAATTTTGAGGACCGGGCTCTCGTTGATTTTTTGATAGACTTGGTAGTAGCGCTGAAAATCGCTGATCTTGCGCCCTCCCAGGTACTTGAAGGGTACTGTCGATGCAAGCCCGGTCAGGCGCGTGCTGACCCTTTTTACCAGCTCGATTGTATCGCCAAGGGTTGCCTCGAATTCCGGCTGCTCGGACTCCGGATGGTAAACTGCCCCGATTGCCCGAACGATTTTAACAGCCCACTTGGTCAGCGGATCGAGGGTAAGCTGCAGATCGTTTTCCGGCAGGGCCCAGACCTCTTCGCGAAACGCCGCGATGACCGTCAGGGCCTCCTTTTCCTTCTCTCCGGGCAGGGGCAGCAGGTCGAGTTCGTGCTCTTCGGCGAACCGGGTATCGAGCATGGCCCGCAGGCGGCGCCTCACGTACCAGCGCAGGACCAGGAGCACGCAGATGGTCGTAAGGGTCACAAGGATGAGAAAAGCGCTCAGCCAATGCTCGTGGATCAAATTAAGGAAAATCTTCGGTCCGATTGCAGAGTCCATTTAACACTCACGGCCGGGCTGGCGGCTCAGTGGGGTCCGGAGAGCTTTCGCGGCCCTCACCTTGCTCTATCCATTCCCTAATTTGAGGAAGGCAATCAGAGTCCCACCCAGGTGTCAGCCTGTCCGCCAAAAATCTAACGTAGAGTGCATCCAGCGCGGCAAAGACTTCCTCGATAAAATACATTTTCTCCAAAAACCGTCCGTCGGGGTCTTCCTGGCCGTAGTCTGGAAGCTGCTTGGGCGTCTTCAGCCCCTTTACCGCCCAGAGCGAACTGTCCAAAGTCACCAGATACTCATTGTCACCAATCATTAACAGGAGCTGTATCTCCTCAACCACCTTCCCTTGGCGAAGGGCAGTGCGCGCCTCGTGCAGAAAATTGCCCTGGGAGGTGCAGATCACCCGCTCTTTACCATCGCCGGGCAGCACCAGGACCATCCGCTCGCCAAGGTGGATGTTCGCGATCTTATCGCCGGCCTGGATCGAGCCGCTCAAATTCTCGATATAAAACCAGAGCCATGTGAGGAAATCGAAGCCCAGGAAGCGCCCATCCGACATGGCGGTCGGCGATTTTACCGAAACCAGCCCCCCGAGCACATCTTTTTGGTGCGGGGTCAGGGGAAGCGTGTTCATTGCCCACTGGGCGTGGTACAGCGGAATGGGGAATACCCGGAAATTCTTCTCGAAATGTTCCAGGAAAGAATCCATCATTTTGCCGCCGGTCGTGCCGAAAATCATCCAGTTGCGAACCGGGTTCCACACAGCCTCGGCGGCGCTCGGCTGCGGAAAGGCGCGACTTAGGAGAACTTCCTGCATCCTTTCCTGCATTTCCTGCTTCATCGTGCGTGAGGGATATTTCCCGTTGTTTTCGTCACGGTATTTTTTAACCTCCTGCCGAACATACTGCTTCAGCACAATTGCGGGCACCTTGCGCTGGTCGAGCCGGAAATTGAACGCCACGTACTCGCCCTTGCGGTAGGAACCATAAGAAAAACCGGCTTCAAAAAAATCCTCCCAATCCGCAAAACCTGCCGCCTGGGTCCTGGAATCGTCGGGTTCGGCAAATGCACCGCCCCGGAGCTTTTCATCGACAAAGGTCCAGAAGTCCTCGGCGTGGGGTTCGGGGACAAAAAAGCGAACGAATGTGGCAGAAGCGGAAGATATTCCCATGAGCATTCCTTTTTCAGAAAAAATGATGCCAGGCCGACCGGAGCAGCATCCATCCCGCACCGCGGCTTGACCGAAAAAACTGTAATCGCAGGTCCGCGCATCTTCGCCGGCAAAACAGAAGAGCCGGGGTCACCGGCTCTGGCATTCTACCCGGGACGGGTTAGCGCAGGCCCTAAGGCCTGCCCCCAAGATGTCGCACCTGCGAGAATTCGACTCCGGGTCAACCTCTATCGAAAAGGGCGGGCCAAGTCAAACACAACTTACCTGGTTGCATTTTGCTTGGAATATCAGTTGCTTATGCCGATCAGAACTTGACCGTCTTTACTATCATCTCGAATTCCTGGACTTCTTCGGGACTCAGTTCGCGGCGCAGCAATTTTTTGTGGACAAAGACAGGGATTTTTTCGTGAAGCGCCAGGGCAACGGCATCGCTTGGCCTGCTGTCGAAGACGACCTCCTCGCCGTTTATGCGCACGAACACCTTGGCATAGAAAGTATTCTCGCGCATCTCGGAGATTTCCACTTTCTCGAAAACCGCGCCCGCGCGTTCGAGAATGGTCAAATAGAGATCGTGGGTCAGCGGCCTTTTGGGCTCGACCAGCCCCTTCTCCTTGGCAATCGCGGTGATTTCGGCATCGCCCACGAACATCAGAAAATACAGGCTGTCCTCTTCCGACTCTTTGAGGATCACCATGTTCCCCTGTATCCTGTCGGTCTTGATGAAGACATCCCTGGCCTCGATAAACTCACTTTTTTCCATTACCGCCTCCATCAGCAGGTAAAAATGACTCCAACAGAAATAGTAATTAGCCGGCCAACAGTTGTCAGTAGTCCATGGATCTCATAAATCACTGAAGCCACGACGGATTTGCAGTCGAGAGCGGCTTTGGGAACCTGCCGCCGAGACAGGCCGTTCGGAGGTAAATGCGGCGCTAAATATTGGCCGTGAGAGTACAGTATACCTCGAAAATGCTTTTTCTCTCAGCATTAAAACATCATCGAATCAAAAGGAGGAGCTAGCAGGCGCCGGGCAGCGCGGTCCTCTCGGTAAATGTGCGATATGACGAAATCGGTTCGCAGGCAGCAGATTGACATGCTAAAGAATGTGATTAACTTGCGGGCCAAGAGAGACTGAATGCAGACAAATAGCAGTTCTCATTTACTTGGAGCTTAACCATGGAAATCAAATTGACCGAATCTAAAAAGAAGAAGCAGATCGAAGAAGATTTCGACCCGATGGACATAGAATATCTTCTGGTGGGAAAAACGGATAGCTGCGAAATTTCATAAACATAGACTTTATATACCCTTCTCTTCTCATATCCAAAAGGCCGGGCAAAATGCCCGGCCTTTTACAATAGTGCAGCCTATAACGCCTTAATTAACCCGCGACCCGAAACTCACAACCCGTTCTTACAATTCCTCCCTCTTCCACCTCGCCGCAAAAAATCCGTCCACGTCATGCCTGTGCGGCCATGAACGGAAGTATGGCCCGGATATCATTGCGTGGCAAGTCTGCGTGAGGTAGTCGGCGGCGTTTTGGAGTTGAAAATCAGGGTGGGCGCCGGAAAACTGCCGCGCGACCTCTTCATCCTCATCGGCTAGGATGGTGCAGGTCGCGTAGACCATGGACCCGCCGGGTTTTAGAAAGGCAGCGGCGTGTGCGAGCAGCTCTTTTTGGAGCTGTGACATACGGTAAGGGTCCTTAATGTGCCTGTTCCACCTGATGTCGGGATTTCGGCGGATTGCTCCAAACCCGGTGCAGGGCGCATCGAGCAGTATCTTATCAAAAAGACCTGTTTTCGAGGGCTGAAGCTGCAAAATGTCTTCGGCAATGGTCTGGATTATGCCGATGCTCTGGCGCTCGGCGTTTTTTTTCAGCTCTTCGAGTTTCCAGGCTGAATTATCGACCGAGAGCACTTCGCCCTGGTTCTCCATGAAAATCCCGAGATGGGTGGATTTAACGCCAAACCCGGAGCAAAGATCCAACACGCGCTCGCCGGGCGTGGGAGCAAGAAGGTGGGTAACAAGCTGCGAAGCCTCGTCCTGGGCCTGTATCCATCCTTCCCGGTAAGCCTCGGTCCGCATTACATCCCGTCGCGGCGAGGTCAGGCGGACCGCGTGGAGCAGGCAGGGCGACGGAGCCGCATCGAGTCCTTCCTCTTTCAGCGATTCGATTACGCGCGCGCGGGTCACCTTGAGGGTATTAACCCTGAAGACGGCGGGTGCAACGTGGTTGTTTGTCTCGAAAAAAAGCAGCGCCTCTTCGATTCCGATCTGGCCGCCCACCTTTTTGACGAGCCATTCAGGGTGCGAGGTCGCAATCGCGATGTATTTGGCCGGGTCATCCTCGGGCAGGGGCAGGTCCCAGTTGCCGCTTCTCCTGGTTGCCTCCCGCAGGATGCCGTTTATGAACCTGACGACGTGTTCGGGTTGGCTGGTTTTTGCAAGATTTACCGCCTCGTTGACCGCCGCATGGTTGGGCACGCGGTCCAGAAAAAAAATCTGGTAGAGCGCCAGCCGCAGCAAAACGCGCACCTCCGGTGCGATCTTCTCGGGCTTTATCCTGCTGAGTTGATCCACTTGAGAGTCAAGTCGAAGCCTCCACCGCACCACGCCGTAGACCAGTTCGGTCAAAAGCGCCCGGTCGCGCTCCTCAAAACCTGAATGCCTGTCCAGGACAGTCCGAATCATTCGGTCGGTGTGCGCCGGCTTCTGCTCGATCTGAAGCAAAATCTGATAAGCAAGGACTCTAGGTGTGATCATATTTTATTTCAGGCAATTTAGTCATGGTCCTACAGTAGGCCGCTACCCACGGGCTTCTGCAATTTAATCCAGATCTTCAGGCGCTTCTCGTGCTTCAACTGCACGTATCTGGCATCGTTGCCCCGGTATTCAATTTAAGTGCTATTATCGGATTTATCCCAGCGCGCAGAGTTCCTTCAGCACGGATTCGACCCGGTCGAGCGCGACCTGTGTATTGAGGCAGGGTCCAAAGGGGCGCTGGTTGAAGATTCCATACACGGGCAAGGGAGTTGTATCCTGGATCCCGCTGGTGAGGTCCCTTTCGCAGGCAACTGCTATTATGAGGTCGGGGCGCCTCTCTATCACGATTCGCCGGGCAATCGTTCCGCCTGTCGCAACGGCCATGCTGATCCCGTATTTTTCAGTAAGTTCGAGCAGGTCATTTATGCGGCATTTGCCGCAGCGCTTGCAGTTTTCGGCCCTGTAGGTGATCTTGACGGTGCAGTCTTTATCCTGGAGGCAGTGGGGCAAAAGGAGCAAAATCGATTTGGGTGATCTGCCGTTTCGGCATTGCGCCAGCACCAACTCGTTATTTACCGCCACGTACGCGTGCTGAACCTCTTCGCGCTTGAGCCCGACGAGTTTTCCGACGCCGACCAGCACGGGCAGGAGGACTTTTGCGGCGATGCTGCGGAGTTTTAGCGAAAACGGGACGTCACGGCCCAAGGCCACTACGGCGATAAGCAAACCCGTGGCGATGAGAATTGCGATTCCAAGAGCCCCTGAGAGCAGGCCCATTATAAGGGGCAGCTGCGAAGAAATGCGGCTGAACCCGTAGTATGGAACTATGTAGAGAAGCCCGAGAAGCGCGGTTGCGAGGACGGCTACAAGGAGAATAAGGGAAATAATAACCTTTTTCCCGGAAAGGTCCGAGGAAGGTGCGAAATCAGAGAAGGTCCCCGGCTGGGGAGGATCGGTAGTCTTCTTTCCCACGTACCTATCCCAGAAAAGTGCCTGCCGGGAGCGGCCGGCCCCGAACAAATTCATCCGCGGACATGCGTCGCTGTCCTTCCATTTGAAGCTCTCCGATGGAAAGCGCCTTCCGGTCGCCTCCGGTTATGATTATCCCGGATTTTGCCACCCCGACGACCTCGCCCTCCCCGCCGGACCCGGTCCAGGGAAAGGAGCTGACCATGAAACACTTTATACGTTTTTCATCGAGTAAAAAGTAAGCGCCTGGCCAGGGATCGAATGCCCTAACCTTGTTTATAATATCTTTTGCGGGAAGTTTCCAATCAATCCTGAACTCCTCCTTACCAAGAGGAGGCGCATAGGTGGCAATCGAACCATCCTGGATCTGTGGGCGGATTTCGCCGGCCGCCCAGGCTGGAAGTGTCTCGGAAAGAAGCTCGGCGCCCGTAATCGAGAGCTTGTCGTGCAAAGTGCCGAAGGTGTCTTCGACGGATATCTCGACCTCTTTTTGCGAGAGCACCGGTCCGGTATCCATTCCGGCATCCAGAAGCATTATTGAAATACCGGTGGTATAGTCCCCCGAGAGGATCGCGCGGTGTATGGGCGCCGCACCCCGGTACCTGGGCAGAAGAGAGGCATGAACGTTCAAGGTCCCGAGGGCGAAAGAGTCAAGGAACTCCCGCGGCAGAATCTGGCCGAAGGCAACCACGACGGCGCATTCGACGCCGTAAGATTTTATTTCGTCAATAATTTGGGTTCCACGGATGCGTTCGGGCTGAAAGACCGGAATGCCCAACTCGGTTGCCAGATTTTTGACGGGAGATGGAGAAAGTTTTCGGCCGCGGCCGGATGGCCTGTCGGGTTGGGTCACAACGAGCCTCACCGGCGCGCCCGCTTCTATAAGAGCTTTGAGCGACGGCAAGGCAAATTCTGGGGTCCCAAGGAAGACCAGGTCGGGAAGCCGAGTCTTTATTCCTTCTCCTCCTTGAGTTTCTTTTTCCATTTGCGCTTGAAAATATCACGGGAGACCGGACTCATCAGGTCGATGAAAAGCTTTCCTTCGAGGTGGTCGATCTCGTGCTGGAGCGCTATGGCGAGCAGGCCGTCGGCGTTTATTTCGACCTTCTCGCCTTTACGGTCAAGAGCGCAAACCACGATCTCCTCGAAACGCTTCACCTGGGAATAAAACTCCGGAACGCTCAAACAGCCCTCTTCATAGTTTACTTCGCCGCGGCCCGATACAAGCTCGGGATTAATCAGCGCAATGAGTCCGTTTTTGGATTCTTCCCTTTGCAAGTCTATAACCAGCACCCTTAGCGGCCGTCCCACCTGGTTCGCGGCCAAGCCAATCCCCGGCGCGTTATACATAGTCTCCGCCATGTCATCGATCAGGCGCAAAATATCTTCATCTATTTCCTCGACGGTTTCTGCCTTATGGCGCAGAACGGGGTCGGGGTAAATACAAATATCAAGGATTGACATTTATGCTTCCTCTTCAAAAATCGGCGACAATCGACGGAAGTATTCGGGAGTCAAATTCCCGCCGCGGGTCAAGATTATTTATTTTAAAATTTTGAGCCGCTATTTTCAATGCATAAAGAAAAAGAAGCCCGGGGTCTAACAAGTAACGGCCTTTAACCGGAGCTTCCCCGGCTGAACTCTGACGAAAACTCCGGCACGAATTGTGCTTCAAAACCTGAATGGGTTGAAGTGTTTGCCGCGGATGCAAGCTATTGAGCAGGGAGCGAAACCCGACAAACCGCGCACGGTTTACCAGATAGATTAAAATCTCAAAAAAGGAGTGCCTGGTGCAAGTCCGGAGCAGGTCCAAATCCGTCGAACCGCCGCAGATCAGCGTCATAATACCCGCCAAGAACGAGGCAGAGGGAATCGGCTCAGTTATTGCCAGGGTCCGAAAAGCACTGGACGACTACAACCCGAGCCATGAAATACTGATAATAGATGACGGATCAACGGACGACACAGCCGAAAAGGCCCTTGAGGCCGGGGCCGTTGTCCTGCGACACCCGTACAATATAGGAAACGGCGCCGCCATAAAAACCGGGATCAGGCACGCCCGAGGGGTCGCACTGGTAATGCTTGACGCCGACGGCCAGCATCCGCCCGAACAAATACCCGAACTGCTGAAACTTCTCGAAAAATACCACATGGTGGTAGGCGCCCGGACCTCGGAATCGGATACCAGCGCCCACCGAAACCTCGCAAATCGAGTCTACAACTGGTTTGCAAGCTATGTTTGCGGACGCAGAATAGAAGACCTCACCTCCGGATTCAGGGCAGTCCGCGCCGGGCTGGCCAAAGAATTCGTAACGCTTCTGCCAAACACCTTTTCTTACCCTTCCACCATCACGCTTGCAACCGTTCGATCCGGCTACAGCCTTGCCTATGTGCCGATCAAGGGCGCAAAGCGGCGGGAGGGCAGCAAGAGCCATATAAAACTCCTGCGCGACGGCTCAAGGTTCTTTCTGATAATTTTCAAGATCACGACCCTTTTCTCGCCAATGAAGATCTTCCTTCCGGCCAGCCTGGTAACATTTCTCACCGGCCTCGCTTACGGCATCTACAAAATCTGGATGCTCGACGGCCGCTACGGCCCGACTTCACAGATGCTGATCGTATTCTCGGCGCTGATCTTTTTGATCGGCCTCACCTCCGAGCAGATCACCCAGCTTCGATTCGACCGAACAATTCCCCTTGCGGGAGAGCGGCAAAAGAGGTTCGGGTCTGTAGGCAGGTCCTCAATGGACAGGGTAGCGCGGGTGGAAGAAGAGGCCGAGACCGTTTTGACTTCAGGATTAGGCGGGCGGTAAAGGAGCACTCCATCGGCACTACGCCGAGTTGTTACTCAAAACACCCTTGTCCAGATGGGTCATTCTCCCGGCTTTTTCCGCCGCGCGTGGGTCGTGGGTAACCATTATGATGGTTTTCCGGAAGTCGGTGTTCAATTGTTCGAGGAGCCGCAATACTTCGGAGGCCGATGTCTTGTCGAGGTCTCCGGTCGGCTCGTCGGCCACAATGAGAACGGGGTCGGTGACTATTGCGCGGGCGATTGCCACCCGCTGCTGCTGACCTCCGGAGAGTTCGCCCGGATAGTGGCGCATGCGGTCCGCAAGGCCTACCAGTTCAAGTGCCGTTACGGCATGCTCCCTTCTCTCCTTTCGCGACAGCGGCCGAAGCTGGAGAGGCAGTTCTACGTTTTCCAGGGCGTTCAGCACCGGCAGCAAATTGTAGAACTGAAAGATAAAGCCCACGTGCAGGGCCCGCCACCGGGCAAGATCTGTCTCGCCAAGCTCGGATATGGGAGTCCCGGCCACGACCAGCCTGCCCGAATCGGCCATATCCAATCCCGCAATCAGGTTTAGCAGAGTTGTCTTCCCGGACCCGGACGGCCCCATCAGCGCCAGGAACTCCCCCGTTCGGACCTTGAGGTCAATCCCGTACAGGACCGGTACCTTCTGCGCCCCCCGAGCGTAGGATTTTACGATATTCTCTGCAACTACCATGAAATCCATGTTTTTCGCCGTTGCGGGTTACGGTTTCCAAGCTGCAATCCTTGAACCATAATAGTAACATGCAGCTCCCGAACCCTTAATCCGACTCATTCGAATTTGTTCTCAAACACTAATCCGCTGCTCGCAACCCGCAACCGGCTCCCTACTCCGAAATTTCAACTTTGTCGCCGGGGTCGAGGGATGGTGCGGGTTTCAGGACTATTCTGTCACCGCTTTGGACGGGGGCCGCGAGCAGAAGATAGTCGCCCATGAATTTTGGGTCGCCGATCGGTATCCATTCAGCTTTGCCCCCCGCTGCCCGGAAGATCCCCTGGCCCCCATTTCGCGATACGAGAGCATCACGGTGGACGGCGAGAAAAGGCTGGCGCTCATCTTCGCCCAGCGACCGTAAAAGAAAGGCAACTTTTGAACTCATTTCCGGCAGAATTCTGGAATCAAGGTTGTCGAAGCGCACCTTAACCATGACCGTCCCGCGGGTGCGGTCGGCGGTCGGCACGATCATGTGAACGCGGCCGGGAAAGCGCGTGTTGGGTACGGCGTCAAGTTGAATTTCGCAGGGCTGGTCGAGCTTTACCTTGTTCAGGAAGGACTCGGCGACATCCGCCTGCACCATGAGAGACGAAAGGTCGGCCATCGTTACGACGGCTGCCTTTGCATTCGTTGCGGACCCGAACGGGGCCACCACTTCACCGACGTCGGCGTCCTTGGTCAGGACAACACCGTTGAAGGGGGCGCGGATTACCGTGTACTCGATAAGGACGGCGCTGCGGCGCGATGAGGCCTCAAGCGCCCTGATCGCTGCCTTTGCCGAATCGACCGCCGCTTTCGCCTTGAAAAAGCGGTCCATGGCGTTTTCATAATCGACCTGAGATACTGCCTTTTTCTCCCAGAGTTCGCTGAGCCGTTTGTAGTTGCGCTCGGATGTGGCCGTTTCAGTTTCGGCGCGTACCAGGTCTGCTTTCGATACGCCAAGCTGAGCGTCGATTTGGGCCTTTTCGGCCTTGAGATCGTCATTGTCCAGCCGGGCAATGACATCGCCCTCCTTCACCCGACTGCCCTCTTGGACCCCCAGGTAGACGATCCTGCCCGTTCCCTTCGATGCCACGGCCGCTTTTTGCTGTGCGACAACGTAGCCGCTTGCGTTAAAATCCGTCATTACCTGCGATGGATAGACAAGTCCCGCGGCGGCCGTTCGCACCGGCTTTGCCGACGAAAGCGACCCCCGGCCGAAAAACAGGGCCAAAACGGCGCCAAGGATTGCAGCGGCAGATATAATCCTTAGGGCCTTCCGCTTCCTCGGAGCAAAAGAGGGCTGCCCGTTATCGGTAATTTTCAATTTTGCGATTTTATCTGCGTCCATTTACTCTCGCATCGTTTCACTGCGCTTGCCCAACCTGGCGCGGCCCGGGAAAATTTCTTCCTTTTTCAATCAAATTGTCGCATCTTGACACACTCGGGCGAATCCATTAAGTCAATCCGCCAAGATGAAAATGATTTTCACCTTGAGCCGAGCGACTCCGCGGCCGGACTTCCAGCGGAATTTTTCGCCCCGTCCGGCTATATACGCGCTCATCATATCTATATCAAATCTTTTCCTTTCGACCAGGAGTCCCGATGTTTTCTCTCGGACCGATTTCACGCAGAAAGTTCATCCTGCTCTCCGGCGCCGCCGGGGCATACCTTGCCGCGAGTGGATGCTCGAAGCAGGGCAAGGATAAGGTTGAAATAGCAACGGCAGTCGAGCTTATGGAAAAACAGCACGGAATTCTACGCCGTGCCTTGTTTATACTGGACGAAGTCAAAGGTGGAATGGACGCGAGGATGGAGCTTCCCCCCGAGATAATTCAGGGTACAATCGAGGTGGTGCGCCGAATTGTTGTTGAGTGCCACCAGAAGATCGAGGACGAATCCATTTTCCCTCTCTTCGAGTCGGCAAAAAAGATGGGCGGACTGGTCGGAGTGCTCCGCGAACAGCACGCGGCGGGTACACAAATGATAGGAATTCTGGGACAGTTTGCGGCCGATTTTTCCGTAAAGGACCTGGAAAAGCGCCGTACCATGCAAAACGCCCTTCACCACTTCAGCAGGATGTACCGCGCTCATTCCGACAGGGAGGACACGCAGCTTTTTCCGGCCCTGCGCCAGATCGTTTCCCCTGCCGATCTCACTAAATTGAACGAAACAGTTCAAAAGCTGGACCTCCAGATACTCGGCCAGAACGGCTACGATGAAGCAATGGCCAAACTCGAAGGCTTCGAGAACGCGCTGGGGATGGGGGACCTGGCCGCATTTACTCCCCATATGGATGAATTGCGCTAAGAGAGAGGATAGATGCCCGTCCAGGCGCTGCTATTAGTTTTCACCGCGGCCATCATGCATACCGCCTGGAACTTCCTCGTAAAGAGGGTTACCGAAAAGCAGGTCTTTACCTGGTGGACCCTCATCGCGGGATGGCTTCTCTATTTCCCGCTGATATGGATCGACTGGCCAATCCCGCCCGCCATCTGGCCTTATGCAATCATCAGCGCACTGGTTGAAGCAGCCTATTTCGTCGCCTTGGTCCGGGCATACGAGCATGGCGATTTTTCGCTGGTCTATCCGATTGCACGCGGGGCCGCCCCGGCAATGATTGCCGTCTGGGCGCTTCTCTTCCTTGGCGAGCAGCCCGGAGTGTGGGGCACGGCGGGCCTTACGGTTCTGATAATCGGACTTACCGTAGTCGGAGGCGCTGGAATCTTAACCGGCCGAGGCGCCGTTAAGGTGAGCGCTGAAAGCGTACCGACCGCCCTTTTTCTCGCCTTTTGCATCTCGGTTTATTCGGCAATCGATGCCGCCGCTGTTCGAATGATGCCGGCTCGAAGCTATGCCGCCCTGGTGCTGGTGATAACATCCATCATGCTTGCCCCCATCCTCTATTCCCGATACGGTACCCGAGCGATTCTGGCAGGTTTTCGCAAATATCCGGTCAGGATTTTTGCGGTAGCGTTTGTAATGCCTGTCGCCTACATCCTGGTCCTCAATGCCTACAAGCTGACTAAAGTAAGCTACGCGGCCGCGGGCAGGGAGGTAAGCGTAATCATCGCGGCCCTCGCCGGCTGGCTGCTCATGGGCGAGGAGTTCGGACCCATAAGGACCATCGGAGCGGCCCTGATTTTCTTTGGAATTATGATAATCGCCGTTTCGGGATAGCGTTTGCCGGATCCGATCCAGCATCACGCAAAGAGGCTTGCGGCTTTTCTGACCAGTTCCCCGATCCGGATTTTCCGAGGACACAGCGACTCGGCCGGCGAGTAGTCCACGGCGCTCAGGGTGCCTCGCACACGGGGCGGAATGCCCGCAAAAATCTTCCTTGCCCATTTGGTTTCCCCATAGCTGTTGTGGTACATAAGGGCGCGCATCACGTCGCCTACGGGAATGTCGGCGGCCAGGGCCGGTTCGCAGATATTCGTGCACCCGGCGCAGTAGCCGGTCGAGGTCTCGCAGGCAAAGCGGTCCATGAGATCGAGTTCGGACGCGCTAAGGCTCGTTTGGTCCAGGGCCGCCGCGATGTTGGACATGAGGAGGGTCAAGCTGGGCATCTGCGAACAGACGCTTGCGATTGCAGGGTTTTCCCAGACTGCCTTGATCTTGGCCTGACCGTCGGTAAAACCGCGTTTCAGGAATTTTCCAGCCATTTCGAGTTCCGCTTCCGATTCGACCGACACCTGTCCTCCACCCTGCGTCTTCATGGCCGTGAGCCCTATCCCGGCTTTGGTGCAGGCATCGACCGCGGACCGCATTTTGTCGGTTCCCATCAGCCGGAAATTGTAGCTCACCATCAGTCCGTCTATCCAGCCGAGCTTCGCGGCAGCGTGCATCACTTCTTCCATATTGCCGTGCGCGCTGAAGCCGAAAAGCTTTATTTTGCCGGCGGATTTGGCCTTCTCCGCCCAGGTTTTTGTCTCTTTTGTAAGCTCGTCCATCTTTTTGAGGCCGTGGATGAAATAGAGATCTATATAATCCGTGTTCAGCCTCTGGAGCGAGCGGTCGAGAAGCTCAGTGAGTCCTTTTGGATCGCGCTTGTCCGATTTGCTGACGAGAAAAACGCTCCGGCGGCTTTCAGGATATTTCTTGAAATATTGACCGAATCCCAGTTCGCTGTTACCACCCTCGTAGCAGTCGGCGGTATCCCAGTAAGTTACTCCCCACTTGGCTGCCTGCTTCAAAAGGAGCTGATTGGACGGAATATCGAACATGCCTCCCAGGGCGAGGATCGGGACGCTTACTCCCGTCTTGCCGAATGGGCGAGTCGGTATTTTGCGGGCCTGCTCTCCAGCCTTTTCATCATCGGCTCCGGCGGCCAGGAGAGGACTTGCGGAAACCAGGACCGACCCAGGACCGGCGAGGCCGGCCAGCTTCAGGAACTCGCGGCGGGAAATTTCATTTTTGTCGGGCATATTTTTCTCCAGGTAGAGTCCAGGATAGAAGAGTATAAATCTTGGGGGGTGCGGGGGGACCGGTTCCCCTGCTCTTTTAAAGGTTTTTCAGTCTTTATTTTAATAAAAGTGAATGCTTCCTATGCCGCGATTCGCCCTCGGCGCTCACCCGAACAGCCTTGAGTCCGCTGACGGGGCACTCGTGCTCGCAAATCCCGCACCCGGTACACCGTTCCGGGTCCACCTGGGGGGATTGCAGCCGCACCTGCAGCTCGATATTCTTCACCCCCGAGAGGTCCGCGCCATGCTCGATGGTAATGGCTCCTTCGGTATTTGACACGATGCGCTTCCTCATTTTGGAGGAACCGCTATCGAAGAGCACGAAAAAATCCCCGGTGCCGAAGCGGTCGGCCTGGATCGTGGGCCTGGCCAGCTCGATTACCGCCCCCTTCGCCCCGGCGACATCGATAGATCCGCCGCGCACGGTGACGAACGATTCCTTGACAAATATCGCCTTGGGGCTGACCGGGCAGGTTTCCTGGCAGACGATGCAGGGCTTGTCCATGGCCCAGGGCAGACACCGGCCGCGGTCGATAAAGGCTGTCCCGATCCTGATAGGACCGACTTTTTCGAACGGGCCGCGTCCGAGCTTTTCTTCCAAGCTGATGGGGCGAATGGCGGCTGTCGGGCAGATATGGCCACATGCGACGCAGTTCATCTGGCAACCGCTCGACCCGGTGCGAAAATTGAGGGTCGGCGTCCACAAGCTTTCTATACCGCTATTCCATTCGTCGGGCTGGATTACGTTTGTGGGGCAGACGCGCGCGCACTGGTCGCACTTGATGCAGCGGTTCAAAAACTCGGGTTCCGCAAGAGACCCCGGAGGCCGTATCAGGGTGCTTTCCCAATTCCGGTCAAGTTTTCCATCAATTCTTATAAGCGGTACGGCGGCGATACCCGACAGCGATGCGACCAGAAATCCACGCCGGGAAAGATCGGGGTCCGTCACCTCGCCCGAAGCAGACCTAAAGGTGTGATAGCCGACCAAATCATCTTTGCAGGTATGCAAGCAGTTCATACAGAGCACGCACTCGTGAACGCGGATCTGCTCTCCGGGTTCGCATGCTCCTTCGCACCGGGAATCGCAAAGCCTGCATCCCGAGCATTTCCCAGATTTCCTGCCAACCCGCCAGATAGCGTACCGCCCAAGAATTCCGTAGAGCGCGCCGAGCGGGCATACAAAGCGGCAGTAAAAGCGTGGTATGTATAAATTCAGCAGCACCGCCGCGGCAAAGATGGAGCCGATCAGCCATGTAGCGCCGTAATGGCGCTGTACCGTTGACGTAAAGTGAAAAGCGGAGTCGGAAAGCGGCAGCAGAACAAGGTTAAACGAGCGGTACACAAGGGGGATTGGATCGAGAAGTCCCGTCTGAAGGGATGCCGCAACAACTCCGTCAAGCCGCCCAAAAAGCCCCACTGCCGAGACCCCGGCAAGAGCGATCATGGCGGTCGAGATTTTTGTTGCGCCCTGAACCGACTTTGCTGAAAGCGAAGCAATCGCCGCGACCGCCAGGAAGAAAATCACCGGCAGAACGGGGTTTAGTCCGGACAATTCGCAAAAATAGGCTATCAACCCGCCCGCCGCCGCGAAAAGCAGTCCGAAAAGGATGTAATATTTTATCTTCTGCGCCCGCCTGTAGCGGTTTACGTCAATTCTTTCCGAGGCCTTGCGCCCCCGCGATCCCATGTAGCCCACGAAATGGTGAATGGACCCAAACGGGCAGACCCAGCCGCAAAAAAACCTGCCCAGAACGATCGTCAGCCCGATGGTTGCCAGCGCCCAGGCCAGCCCGCTGTAAAGCGAGCGTGTGGTGATAAGGTTTGCAAGCGCAACCAGCGGGTCCAGCTGCAAAAACCAGTTAACCGGCCAACCCCGGAGCTGCCACATTGCCTGCCCGAAAGTTGCCGCAATGCAAAACCATACGAAAAGGGCGAAGAAAAAAACCTGGCTGATGCGTCTGATAATTGTGATTTTCATTAATATCTCGAATTTTCATACGGCGATGATAAACCATGAAGAGCAAGGGCCGCGGAGGAGACTGAAATGTAATGTTGGGTCTTGCTGCTCCTCGGCCAACCATATTCTTGCTATCAACATTCTTGATTCGCGCTTTTCGTGGTTGGAAAAGATTTTACCTGCATTCTCCGCGATCTCCGCAACCTCTGGGTGAATCTCAAGCCGTCACACGAACCGGATTGAGCGAGCCGAAATCGGTTGTCCCGGCTCCAGCCTGTTCCGCCTTGACTAGGAAGGGGAGGTCTGCCGGCACTTTGCCCAGCAGTACCGCCCCGGCCGCGTCGGCGGCCACCTGGTCGGTACTCACGATTACGGTATCTGTCTTTTTCAGGTCTGAGATGGACCCGCCCGTCGGTCCGTTGGAAATCATTGTGAAAGTGCCGTCAAGTATGACAAGCGTCGGTTTTACCATCAGCGCCAGGTCGCGGATGAATGTATGGATGTCCTGGTGGAAAATGTTGCGCCTGCCGCCTATGAGGCCGTACCAGTTTTTCATCGACATAGAGGCCCCGCTCCGGTGGTGATCCTTTATAGGTGAGAGGCCGATGAGTTTGGTCACTCCCTGGAAAGCCCCCAGCAGTACGGGCCAGTTCCTGATAAAGTTCGCCCCCGGCACGGTCAAATTGGAAAACAAGGAGTCTTTGGGCAAAATAAGGGAGGCCCCCGAAGAGCGGGCCGCCTCGCCTATGCCGCTCAATTCGAAACAGCTCTCGGGGTTGTTTATCGGATTATCGGTAACCGCGACCGATGCCGCCCCAGCGGCAAGGCAGAGCCGAACCAGCTCGGAGAGGATCTCCGGGTGGGTAGTGGCGCACAGGGCCGGCGGGGTGGCAAAAGCAGCGTTTACCTTGATTAGGACACGGTCCCCTTTTTTGATGAAAGTCTCTATTCCCCCAACCGCCTTGAGGCCTGAGTTTACCGATTTCGCACGATCCGGGCCGGTAACTATGGCGATTTTCTTCCCGGCTTCCGGAATGGAAAAATCCGGGAGGGCAAGGGAGGATGTTTCGGGTGCCGGACCGGGACCGGCCGGGTCATACAGAAAGTAGCCGAGGCCCCCTGCCGCGGCGAGCGCTGCTCCGGCCTTGACCGACCTGATGATGAAGTCGCGCCGGTCCATTCCGGCCCGCGCGGCTTCCTCCGGAATCTTTGGAATCTTTTTACTCATTGGCTGCCCCTTCCAGCTTGCGGTAGATGCGGGCGGCTATTTCCTCGGCGGCGCCCCGGTTTTCAACCTCGTGCGCTCCGGCAAGGAAGGGGCCGTTGAATACCACGGCCTCGAAGGTATCGAAAATCTTGAAAACCTTTGACCCAGGCGCTCCGGGAATTTCTCCCAACTCCGTTGCTCCGTTCTCGATGAGAAACCGGCCGTACTCGGCAGCCAGGGCGGTGGATTCATCGGCGTCTTTCCGCTTCGAAATAAATGCGGTCACATCCTCGCCGCCCACCTGGTACTTGGCGGTATATACGTTGTCCAAACCCGCGAAGCCGAAAACATCGCTCATGTGCAAAGATATAGAGCCCTGATCGAGCGATTCCCCAGGAAAGAGGGCAAATTCGCTCTTTTCGGCAGTTTCCGCCGGTTTTTGTTCCCCGGCGATCTTCTTTGCCATTGATAACATCTGGTCTCCCAGACCTGTTTCAGCCGCTACGATTTCGACATACTTCGATCCGCTAGCGAAAAAGAGCGCGTTTTCGGTGCTATATGAAAAGTCGCCGAGATCGGCTTTTTGGCCGTCCCTGCGCTTCTGAAGGCTAAAAACAGAGAAGGCGTTCTTGTCTTCCCCCATATCGTAGATGTAGAGTTCGAACCAGCTCTTCGGGTCCTCCGCTCTGGAGAATCGCTGGGTTGTAAGACCGATGAACCCGGATGAAAGGTAGAGTTCGGCCTTGCCGTCGATTTTATCAGAGAGCGTTTCCGCGTCGAACGTCTCTTCGCCGCCGGCCGCCATGATACCCTCCGGCGCAAGACCGACGAGAGATTTCCCCGCACTTTTCGGCTGAGGTATGAGCCCTGTTACCGCGGCATTCCCTTTCAATTCGAGTGCCTTGAAAAGCGCCGGGTCGTAGAGTGACTGAACGGTCAGAATCGAGCCGAGAATACCCGCCAGAACTGCCAGTACAAGCAGGCCCACGCAGGTCTCGACCCTTCCGGGATGTGCCATGAAATCCCCCTGCCCGGCATCCAACCAGCCGGGTCTGAAAAATTGAAGGGAATAATATCAACCTGTTAAGAGCCAGACAAGGAAGATTGGGTAAAGATGAGTAAAGATTGATTTATGGAATAGAATGGATTTAAGGGATTTCATGAATTAAATCCAGACGCAATTGGGCAATTTAAGGAATTTTAGGGATTTGAGCAATTAACTTATCCCTTGCCCTAAAATTCCGCGGTCTTCCCGAATTCCTTAAAGTCCTGAATTCCCCAATTCCTCAATTCCCCAATTTATGATATGGGAAACCTTCGCGCCGTCAGGAACAATACGCAATAGAGGCAAGAGGAGTACGCAAGAAATGAGCAGGTCCTTCATGCCGGTCCCGGAAGATATGGAAGATTTGCCGGCCCTTCAGCTTCAGGGTCTTAAGTGGACCGTGTCGCACGCATATAATAACTCCCCATTTTATCGCAAGAAGCTGGATGATTCCCGTGTCAGCCCGGAAATGATGCGCAGTCTTGATGATCTGAGAAGGCTCCCTTTTACAACAACTGCAGACCTTCGAGAGGACTACCCGTTTCCGCTTCGCGCTGTCCCGTTCGAGAAAATCGTTCGTGTGCATGCGTCCTCCGGCACGACCGGCAAGCGCAAAGTGCTTTGCTACACTCAAAAAGACATAAACGATTGGGCCGATATGTTCGCCCGGTGCTTCGAGATGGCGCGGCTTTCGGTCAGCGACAGGGTCCAGATAGCCGTAGGCTACGGGTTGTGGACGGCCGGGGCCGGCTTTCAGCTCGGATGCGAACGCTTCGGGGCAATGGCCGTACCGGTTGGACCCGCCAACACGGAAATGCACTGCCAGTTGCTCGAGGATTTGCAAAGCACGGTCTTTTGCTCGACGGCATCCATGGCGCTCTTGATGGTCGAGGAAATCGAGCGAAGAGGTCAGCGGGACAGGCTCTCGCTAAAAAAATTCATTTTCGGGGCCGAGCGCCACAGCCGCAAGATGCGCCAGAGGATACAGGAAATTACAGGGGCCGAACACTTGTTCGATATTCCAGGCCTGACGGAATTATACGGGCCGGGCACCGGCCTCGAATGTATTGCCCACGACGGAGTGCATTACTGGGCGGACTATTTCATACTGGAGATAGTTAATCCCGAGACCCTGGAACCGGTAATTCCGGGAGAGATCGGCGAAATGGTTGTCACAACTCTCAGAAAAGAGGGGTCGCCCCTCATCCGATACCGCACGCGGGACCTCACCCGCCTCATCACCGAACCCTGCGCCTGTGGAAACCTTCTGCCGCGCCACGATCACATCCTGGGACGCTCGGATGATATGTTCATCTTCCGGGCCGTAAATATCTATCCGGGACAAATCGATCACGTACTTTCCCAGATCCCCGGGGTCGGCAGCGAATACCAGGTCCACCTGTTCAGAAAAGAAGACGGCCGGGACCTGATGGTGGTCAAAGTGGAAATGCTTGGAACCGATTCTCCGGACGCCGAAAAAGGGCTTGCCGAGGAAATTACATCGGAGTTTCGCAGGCAGATAATGGTAAGGCCGCAGGTTGAACTGGTCGAATACGGCACCCTGCCCAGAACCGAGCGCAAAAGCAAGCGGGTTTTCGACAACAGGGCGCAGGACTGAGCGGAGGGGGGGCAATAAAGCAGGCGGCGGGCGCGATAAAACTCTTCGACCCTACAGATATGCCGATTTGCCTTATTGAATTGATGCAGGACAAATGGAGGAGAAGGAAATGAAATCCGGAATTTCAGCCAGGAATGTGGTCCTTGCACTTTCGGCCCTGCTGCTTGTTTTGGCCCCGTTAGGCGCAACGGCGCAGGAACCGATCAAAATAGGAGCTTTTTTTGCTCTCTCCGGTCCGGCATCGTCAATTGGAGAGCCTACCAGGCTGGTTGCCCAGATGGTGGTGGACAAGATAAACAAGGAGGGCGGGGTCGGAGGCCGCCAGATAAAGCTGGAGACCGGCAACACCGAAAGCGATCCGACCAAGGCGCTGATCGAGGCCAAGCGGCTGGTGGAAGAGGGAAAGGTAGTAGCCCTGATCGGGCCGACACGAACCGATGAAGGAATGGCGGTAAAACCCTATATCGAAGATACAGCGCACGTACCGATTGTCATGACCATCGGCGGCGATCCGGTTATCGCCGGCGGGAAATTCGGCCCGTTCAAGTGGACCTTCAAAACCCCTCAGAGGACCTCGGTAGCGGTAAAGAAACTCTACGAGTACATAAAGTCTCAGGGCCAGAAAAAGATTGCCCTGCTGACCGCAACCGATGGATTTGGAAAAGACGGCCAGGCATGGCTTGACCAATTGGCCCCCGAATTCGGGATCGAGATAGTCGCCCGCGAATCATTTGCCGCAACCGATACCGACATGACTCCCCAGCTTCTCAAGATCAAGGGAAGCGGAGCGCAGGCGCTCATCTGCTGGACAATCGGCCCGGCTGGGGCGCGGGTTGCAAAGAACGTAAAACAACTCGGCCTGACCTTCCCGCTCTACCAGTGCCACGGCCAGCCCGATCCCAAGTACATCGAGCTTGCCGGTGAGGCCGCAAACGGCTCCATCATGCCCTCGACCAAGGTTATGGTTGTGGACCAGCTCCCCGATGCCGACCCGCAAAAGAAAGTGATCCAGGAGTTCATCAGGCTCTACAAAGACGAGTACAAGTTTGACAGCCAGTACCCGGTAAACACCCATTCTGGGTATGCATGGGATGCCATTTACCTGGTCGCGAACGCTATAAGGCAGGCAGGCACCGAGCCCGACAAGCTGCGGGAAGCAATCGAGGGGACCAAAGGCTACATAGGCGTGAGTGGAATTTACAACCTCACCCCGGAGGACCACAACGGTCTCCAGACCGATTCAATGGTGATGGTAAAGGTTGAAAACGGCAAATGGGTGCTGCTGAAATAATTACACAGCCAGATCAGAGATAACCGATGCGCTTCCTTGATACCGCGAATACCCGCAAAATATTGGTGCGGGCCACCAACTGGATCGGCGACGCGGTGATGACCACCCCAGCCCTGGGGGCGATACGGGCGGCGTTTCCCGAAGCCGAGATAGTCCTTGTGGCAAACCCGATTGTCTCTGAGCTTATGAGCCCTCATCCCTGGTGCGACCGTGTGATAGTCTACGACAAGAAAGGGCCGCACCGGGGAGTAAGTGGACTTTTCAGGTTTAGCTCCATGCTTCGCGGTGAGGGGTTCGACCTGGCGATTCTTTTCCAGAATGCGATAGAGGCGGCAATAATGGCAAGGCTTGCCGGGATCGGCAGCCGGGCCGGATACGCAACCGACGGGCGCCGGCTGCTTCTTACCCATTCCGTGCCCATAAAAAAAGATACGCTGAAGCTCCACCACGTCGGGTACTATTTGAATGCCGTGGAAAAACTCGGAATCGCAATCCCCGAACCGGAGCTTCGACTTTTTTGCACCGATGAGGAAAAGAACAGCGCCGCCAAGGTTCTGGGCGGCGGCGGGTGGGTAGCAGTAAACCCTGGCGCGGCTTACGGATCGGCCAAGAGATGGTTTCCGGAAAGGTTTGCGGCGGTTGCCGATGCCCTGGTGTCCGATTATGGATTCAAGGTCCTTCTCGTGGGAGGACCCGGAGAGACGCAAATCGGGACCGATATCGAAGGCGCGATGCGCTCTCACAGTCTCAATATGATCGGAAAAACTACTGTTCGCGAGATGATGGCCCTACTTTCGCGGATGGAACTGGTCGTTACGAACGATTCGGGGCCGATGCACGTCGCGGCGGCGTTCGACAGGCCTGTCGTGGCGCTTTTCGGTCCAACCGATCATACGACCACATCTCCGCTCTGCTCCAATTTCAGAATTGTTCGAAAAGAGATAGAATGCGCTCCATGCCTCGAAAGAAGGTGCCCCAAGGAGCACCACCGGTGCATGGACGAAATCGGAGTTGAAGACGTGCTCGGGGCGGTCGGATCGCTGCTGAAGACTTGAGTTAATGCCGCCGTTCCATGTAGAATCGTAGGGTGGGCACAGGTTCAGGGGCTGTTGCTCAAATCGGTT
>DBMO01000007.1 GCA_002298995.1 Desulfarculales bacterium UBA696 | reverse complement strand
GTCGGGAGACCGTGCCACAACCGCGGGCGCAAACTTCAAATGCGTGTAGGGTGGGCACAGTCTCATCGTGCCCACCGTCTTTTGCATACCGCCTGGACCGAATGCCGGTGGCACGATGAGACCGTGCCCACCTTACATTCGTGATCATTGCGCGGCAAAAGGTCACACCGCCATTATGCGTTTCAGGATTGATGCAATGAACTTTTTGATCCACCTTTGGCTTTTAAGGGGCGGGAACATCATGGAAAAAATATCTGGAACAAAGATCATCGCTGAAGTTGCGAGCCGGGAGGAGATAAAATGGCCCCGGGTGCGGAATTTGAGCGGCTAAGGCCAGGGCTTTTAAACAGGTGTAAGAGCAGGTGGGGAAATTATTTTAAAAAAATTATTCTAACTACATGTCCGCGGAGAGGTCCAAAAAGGTGGAAATGTATTAAATCCGCCCCTATTCTATGTGAAATCGAACACAACGTAGTGTTCCACTGCTTTTGTGCGGTGTACGAAAAACGACCCCAGTTCAATCATCTTTGACACCCCTGGCACACGCCTCATCGAGCCCAAACCTTCGCATTTTGCTATAGAGAGTGCTCCTGCTTATGTTAAGGCGCCTCGCCGCGTCGTGCTTATTCCAGTTAGACCTTTTCAAGGCATTGAGGATGAGCACCCGCTCGTTTTCGGAAAGCGAGGTCGAGGTCTTGCCCCCTGCGACGTCCCAAAGGAACTTCGGCAAGTGATGCCGACGGATGGTGTCGCCCTGGGACAGCACGACCGCGTGGCTGATTGCGTTTTCGAGCTGGCGAACATTTCCGGGCCAGTCGTGGTTCATGAGGGCCTGCATGGCTCCGGGCGAGATATTGCGGATACTTTTGTGCTCCTTGATGTTGTACCTGTTTAGAAAGTATTGCGCCAGCAGGGGGATGTCCTCGGTGCGTTCCTTGAGGCTCGGCAGGTGAATGGCGATGACATTGAGCCGGTAGAAAAGATCGTCCCTGAATCTTCCGCCCTGTACTTCGCTCTGAAGGTCGCGGTTGGTTGCGGCAAGCACCCGGACGTCGGCGGCTATGACCTTCTCCCCGCCAACTCGTTCGAATCGATGATCCTGAAGAAATCTCAGCAGAAAGATCTGCACCGCCGGGGCAATCTCTCCGATCTCGTCGAGGAAAAGGGTCCCGCCGTGGGCGCGCTCGATCCTTCCTTTTTTCTGATGAATAGCGCCGGTGAAGGAGCCTTTTTCATGGCCGAAGATCTCGCTCTCGAGCAATGTCGGCGAGTACGCCGAACAGTTCGCGACAACGAAGGGGCCTTTTCTGCGGTGGCTTTTCCTGTGGATCGCGTTCGCGACCATCTCCTTGCCGGTGCCGTTTTCGCCGGTGATCATGACCGTTGCGTCGGAGCAGGCCACCAGGTCTATCAACTCGTAGATTTCCTGCATCGCGCGGCTCTGGCCGATGATGTCCCCGTAGCTCGACCGCTCGGTTGCCTGAGACCTGAGATGCTTTACCTCGGCCTCATGGATGACGAGGTTCCGCAAATGGCCGGAGGCTTGTTCACAAAGGGCTTCGAGAAAGCGCAGATCCGCGGGCGGGTAACGGTTGAAAGTCTTGGAGCCGATGAAAAGCAGCCCGATGCATTGCTGGCGAACGAAAAGCGGAATGGCGGACCAAGTGGGATTCGATTCGGCCACTGTTTTTAAGATGGGGAGAGCCTTCGCTGAGTCCGAGCCCCGGACCGGCTCCTTTATCTTAAATTTCCTGATCTGCTGGACAAAATCCGCGGAGAGGCCGGACTTCTCGATCCGCTGTAGAATCTGGAGCAATTTGTGGACGGCCTTCGGCTCGCAGTCCTCCAGCCGCAGCAGCTGATCGCAGCTCGCACCGAGCAGTATTAGGGCGGGTTCGGACCCACGGAGCAGTTTAACCGTAACCCCGATCAGAAACTGGACCAGTTCGGCCAGGGTTCCTTTTGTCCCCATTTCGCGGAACAGTTCGAAAAGTTCCTCGAGCCTGCGCTGGGTCTTTAGCAGTTCCTCGGATCGCAGCGCCAGTGTCTGCTCGAGCTGGGTCTTCTCCGTTATATCGCGTTCGGTGCGGATTACCAGGTCGACTTTACCCTCGTCGCTCAAAATGGGGTAGGTGGCAATCTGGATGATCCTGTCACTTTGCCTCAGGTCGGGATGGACGGTCTCGCAAAGCAGCGGCTGTCCCGTCTCGTAGGTCTTTTGAACGGGGCAGAAAATGCCGTCCTCATGGCACGGGGTTTCTTTGTTGAAGAGCACGTTGTAGCAGGTCCTGCCGGTCAGCTCGGAGAGGCTCCGGACCTTGGTCCTGGCAATAAAGGACTGATTTGCCTGTATGATCCTGTAATTTGAAGGATCTACCACCACGAGATTGTCAGTGATGCTGTTGACGATCTTTTCAGAGAAGGATTTCGCCGATTGAAGCTCGGCCTCGATCTGCTTGATGCACGTTATATCGGTCACAATGCCCAGCGTCCCGCAAAAAAACTCGTCTTCCTTGATCGGCGCCGCAGAGAGAAGACAATGGATTCGCGCTCCGTCCCGTTTTGTAAGAGCTACTTCATAGGTTTCGGAAAAGCCCTTCCGGCGCCGTGCGAACCTTTCCGGCGCAAGCGCCCTCGAACTCTCGTCCATGAATTCCACGGTGCGCCGGCCGAGGATCTCCTCGGGGGTGTAGCCAAGCATTGAGGCCATACGCCTGTTTGTGAACACGATTTTGGATTCCGTGTCAACGATGTAGATGCCTTCCCGGGCGGTTTCGACGATCTTTCGATATCTTTCCTCGGATACCCTCAGCTCTCTTTCCAGGTCCTTGCGCATCGAGATGTCGTGGACCTGGCCGATTATGCTCGATACCGATTGGTCGGCAGCCAGGATGGGAGAGGCGGTGAATTCGAAGTATCGCTGTGTCCCGTCCGGCAGGGCCAGGGAGACGTCGCACGACTGGGCCTTTTTGGAGCCCAGGATCTCTTCAAAGCTGGTTTCGAGCAGTTCGGCCCCAGGCCCGCTGAAGACTTCGCGGAACTTGCGGCCAACCGGCTCGCCCTGGAAAAGATCCGCAAAAGGCCTGTTGACTTCGAGAATGCGAAGGCTGGAATCGCAGATGAACATCGGCTCCGTTACACTGTGGAACACCGAGTCAAAGCAGGTGGGGTGGGGCAGGAGAAGACCGTTTTCCATACGTGTTCGCTGCGCCATTTTATGCCGAACTCCAATACGGTTCGATACCTATTTGCAAAGCTTAACGTAATACCGCGTATTCTAAGGATGGAAAAGGGCATCAGCTGGAAGCAGTATGATTGGGAATTCCGCACTGTAGGAGGCGATCCTGATCGGAATATCGATTGGGTTTACAAAAAGATTTCGGCAGTCGCTAACCGTTATCGGTTCTTTCCGCAAACCGTTCGATTTTCCTCTATTTGCATTAATAATGGGACTTTACTTCGTCTGCAAAGTCAAGTGAAAAAATGGCCTCCGGCAAACGGCCCGGCCGGTTTTCACCTGGCACGGCGGCCTGGCTGAAATGGCATCATTTTTGCTCAAGAGGGTAAGGTGTATTTCCTTGTTCAGTCTTCATTCATGCCGATTTCCCAGAGCGGCCAGTCGTCTCCCCCACTTGGATGATTTTCTTTCATCGCTAAGGAGGTTTCCATGCCGGTTTATGTCTCTTTTTTAAAACCAACCCCCGAAGGAAATAAGGACATGAAGCATTCGCGCGAACGCTTCAAGATGGGAAAGCAGAATGTCGAAAAACACGGGGGGAAAATCCTTTCAGCCTACTACATTGTCTCGAAGGGCGAGTACCTCATCCTGGCCGAGTTTCACGACGACGCCGAGAGGATAAAGAGCATAGCAAGAACCCTCGAACGCGGAAACGTTACCTACGAAGTCTTTCAGGCAATCCCGGTCGATGAGTTCTTTAACATCGTCGAAAGCGCCTGAAGGATCGGACCACTCTAAATTGCTCCTTGTTGCCCTGCAAAATGGAGCGGGCAGAAATGATTTACGAGGAGAGAGCGGGATTCGATCCTTTGCGGAACCCTCATCTCAGCTCTTCGGTGAACCCGGAAAAGTATGTTGATTCGGTGGAGAAGCGGGCAAGACTCAGCTGGACGGGCGAGTCAGAATTCGAGGTTCCTTCCATCGAGGGATAAGCCCCCTGGGGCTGGTTCACAGCTTTCGAGATCCAGTGACGTGATCCCGATTCTGAGAAGGAGGAGTATGAAATGAACGAACTTCTGGCGCCCGGCGGAAACCTTGCCATGGTTGAAGCCTGTTTCGAAAAAGGAGCCGAGGCCGTTTACGTGGGTTCGAAGGGATTCAGCCGCAGGAAAAGCATATGGGAGCTGGAAGATTCCCAGGTGCGCGAAGCAATCGAGATCGCGAACCGATACAAAGGGAAAGTCCGGATTGCCCTCAACGTCGATATTCCCTCCGAAAAGGCGATGGTCGTCCTCGGGAAGATTGCAAAGTATGCATCGTGGGGGGCGGAAGGCGTAATTCCAAAAACCCCTCTTATCATGCAAATGGTGCGGAAGAACTTTCCGGAACTGGTTATTCACGCAAGCGTCGGGTGTAACATCCAGACCCGCGACCAGATAGTTGAATACAAAGGCTACGGCGCCGCCCAGGTGGTGGCAAGCACTGAAATTAACACTGTCGAAAAACTCAGGACGTTCAAAGAAGCGGCCGATTCGCTCGGCGTGGGCGCGGAAGTGCTGGTCCACGGCACACGTTGCGTGGGCGGCGTGGGAAATTGCTTTTTTCACGAGCTGATACAAGACTCCTACGTGGTAAAAAAATACAGCGACGAGGACGGAAACGAAATCGTCGAATACGAGGGATGGCCCGATAGATCGGGGAGCTGCTTTCGGATCTGCCTTCTAAGCGACGAGCAAAGATTCAGTATCCTGTCGCACAGGGGCAAGTCGCGAGAGGAGATCGAGGCCATAAATGAGCGCATCCGCCTCAATCCTAACGTGGCCTTTCTAACGAACGGCAAGGAGCTGTGGGATTACCTCGACCTCGGGTTGGCGACGATCAAGGTCCAGGGTAGGGAGTACCCGGTAGATCTCATTGCAAGGATGATTCACATCTATCGGGTAATGATAGACGCTCACCGCGCCGGCAGGGTTTGGAACGAACCTGACCTGCTGGGCCTGCAGCGCGAGCTGGATGAAATCGCCAGGGAGCGCGACATCGTCCGAAAAGAGAAAAGCCGGGAGCTTCACCGGAACATCAGGGGACTGGATATACCGGCATGATCCGGTTTAGGCTGAAATAAAGGACAGGGAGGCAGGTTTTCCAACCTGCCTCGGTGGCAATGACGACAACGGGCATCTGCGCCAGGATGGAAAACCTGCCGCGGATGCCCGTCGAAATCCTTGGTTTTTATCTTCCCGCGCGGGCCGTTGCACTCTCACGGAGAATATCCCCCTGAGACGCGCTCGCGCTCAAATCAGCCTTGGGCGGAAATTGTCGTCCCCTCTAAAATCAATCCTCATCCGCTTCGCACTCGATCCCTATTTCAAGAATATCATCAGACCGGCTGGCTTCCGTGTGCTCGTCCGGTTTCACCCAGAGGATGTGGTTCGTATTCAGGAAATAAACTTCCTTTTCAGTGCCGTCGCCCAGTGTCGCGTTGAAAAGCACAAACATGGTTTCATTTCTTCTGAAATAATCCGAAATGCGCCGGGAGTTGCCGATATTTATCGATCCCCTGAAAACGGTCCCTTCAGTCATCGTGACGATTATTCTTCTGGCATTCATTTCCCTCATTGGGAAACCTCCTTCTCTAAAGCTTGTAAACGGCCACACCGAAGGCTTCGCGCCTGAAAATGAACATAAAATACGTTCCCGAACATTGCTTCGGGCTTGACCTGCTCTCCCAAAGACCTGTAAGGATATACTATTCTTTTTCGAATGGCTTCGGATATAAATCGGAACTTTTCCCGCATCTCTAAAGGACCTGAAATAACGAGTGCCTGTTTACCGGAGAGGATACATGGGCGACAAGTCATTCAATTTCTACAAGGCGGTATCCCAGGAACTCGATCTCGAAAAGCTGAGGCGCAAATTCCTGCTGGCCCTGCTCGAGTTGCAAAACGTCGAACGCGGGTCGATATGGGTAAAGGCCGGTAAAGGCTACACCTGCGTGGAAGCCGCGGGAGGCCAGAGCGAGCAGATCATCGGGCTTACACTTGCGCCCGGACGACCGAGCATAGTGGCATGGGTTATCGAAAACGGCAAAATGACCATCGCCGAACCGGGAAAAGATTCAAGGCACTTCAAGGAAGCCGAGGAGAGAATCGACGTAAAAAGCAGGTTGATATTGTGTTTCCCCCTGCTTTTGAGGACCGGTGAGGTTTACGGGGCGGTCGAGATAATCGAAACAAGCGCGGGGGGAAACCGGCTGAATCTCGATGAGGGCTTTCTGGAATCACTCCAGCAGCTGATCGACATCGGGTCGATAGCCCTTGGCAACTCGCTGGTATACTCAGATCAAGTAAAGGAGAATATAAAACTCCGGCAGACCCTTGAAGCCTTCCGCGGCGAACCGATTATCGGCAAAAGCCAGGCTTTGCAAAGCACTTTGAAAAGGGCCAAAGATTACGCGGCGACTGACTTTCCCGTGCTGATCACCGGCGAGAGCGGGACCGGAAAAGAGCTGATCGCCAAGGAAATCCACCGGCTAAGCGCGCGCGCCAACATGCCTTTCCTCGCGCAGAATTGCAGCTGCATCCCGGACACTCTGCTCGAAAGCGAGCTTTTCGGCTACCAGAAGGGGGCTTTTACCGGCGCGTTCAAGAGCAAGGTAGGGCTCTTCGAGGCAGCAGACGGGGGTACGGTTTTTCTTGACGAGATCGGGGATATGCCGGCGCAGCTCCAGGCAAGGATTCTGCGCGTCGTCCAGGAAAGCGAGATAAGGCCGCTTGGAGAGACCCGCGCCAAAAAAGTGGACGTGCGCATCATATCGGCGACCAATCGGGACCTGCCCGCTGAAATAGCGGCCGGCCGGTTTAGAGAAGACCTCTTTTACCGCCTTAATGTGCTGCCGCTCCAGGTGCCCGCCCTGCGCGAGCGCCCGGAAGACATCCCGCCCCTGCTCGAACACTTTCTGACCAGGGAGGCCATGAGGCCGGGAGCCGAACGCAAGCAAATTTCGAAGGAGGCGCTGGATTTCCTGGTGGAGTATTCGTGGCCGGGAAACGTGCGCGAGCTTGAGAATTCCATCAAGCACATCCTGGTGATAACCCGCAACCGGTGCATCACCTGCACGGACCTTGGCTGCCATTTTCCGGGCGCCGCGGCAAAGCCCGTGGGAACCCGGTCCCCGGAGCGCGCTGCAAAAGAAGTGAATGAGGATATCCCCGCCCACAAGCAACGGGCCGGAGATGCCGCCCCCAACGAAGAAGCGCCGGGCGCCCCCTTTTTCGAAGGCTACACCTGGGAGCAATTGGAACACGACTATGTGGCATACCTGCTCGAAAAGAACAAATGGCACATCACCCGCGCGGCAAAAGAAGCCGGCGTAAACCGATCGACCTTCGATTCCCGCATGAAGAAGCTGAATATCACGAAATAGTGTGCGGGTTGCGGGTTATGAGTTGTGGGTTGCAGGCTATGAGTTGTGGGTTCCCGGTTCTTATGCTGATGGAGTTGCACTCCAGTTGTGGCACGGTCTCCCGACCGCGCCGACCGGCCCGACCGAAGGTCTCCAGGCAGTTGTAGTGACAGGGGAATCTGAGACCTTCGGTCGCGAGCATGGCGTGGTCGGGAGACCACGCCATAACGTCGCGAGCATAGCGTGGTCGGGAGACCACGCCATAACGTCAACCAATTCGCCAATCAAACCAACCCACAATTCACAACCTACAACCTACAACCCAAAACCCACAACCCACAACCCACCACTTACAACGCCACAACCCACTCTCAACCCGCAACTACTCATGCTCCGGCATCTGGGCGTGGGGGTTGGGGCATTTTACGAGCGAGACGGTGAACACGGCCTGGTGGTCGAGTTCGGAGAAAGAAAGGGTGCCGCCCATTCCTTTGAGAAGCTTGAAGCTCGATGAGACCCCCACCTGTTCTTCCTGGTCAAATGGGAGAAGCATCAGCTCGGGGTCTTTGCCTTTTTTTGCTACATTGCTGCGGAAATCGACATAGATCGTTTGTTCCCCGTCATAGGAACTGACCGTTAGGTCTCTCTCCGAATTCATGACATTCATGGCGCTGCGAATTATCGCCACGAAGACCTGGGTGAGGATATCGGGGTCCACGTGCGCCATGGGCAGTTCGGGGTCGAGATCTAGTTGAACCTGAACGTGTTCTTTTTCCAGCTCGGGGGCAAGCAAGTCGAGCGCTTCGGAGAGTATCGAATTTACATAGCAGTCCTTGGGCCTCATCTCAATCGGGCGCAGATAATAAGTGATGCGGTTGAGCATGTTTTCCAGGCGACGCGATTCCTTGAGGATGATATCGGCTTCGCGGGATTCGGGGTATCTTTTCTGAAGCCGCCGTGCAAAACCGCCTATTGAGACGAGCGGGTTGCGGATTTCATGGGCCACCTCGGCGGCGATTGCCCCGAGGGTCTTCAACTTTTCTCTTTGGACGAGCGCCTTGTGCGCCTCTTCGAGTTCCCTGGTGCGCTCCCGTACCATTCCTTCTAGGTGCCTGCGGTATTTCTTTATCTCAAGGTCAACCCTTCTGCGGTCGGTGATATCCCTGATGATGCCGACATGGCCGTTGATAGAGCCGTCTGTCCCCTTGATTGCCGAGTAAGTGCCCTCGACAGGAAATACCGTTCCGTCCTTTTTCTCCAGTTCCCATTCAATCCTCATGGGTGCGGATTCCAGGGCGGGGTAGGCCTTTTTCTCGAACTGCTCGAAGCTCTCATCCGAGGGGTGGATTATTCTCACCGATTTTCCTTCGACTTCGTCTTTCGTGTAGCCGAAAAGATCCAGAAAGGCCCGGTTGATCGAAATTATCGTCCTGTTTCGATCAACCATCAAAATGGCGTCGGAAGTGCCCTCCACAAGCGCCCGGTAGATCTCCTCGGACTTTGTGAGGGCCTCTTCGGCGCGCTTGCGCTCAGTGATGTCGGTGATAAAGCCCTCGATCGAGCTGAGTTCGCCAAGCTGGGAATATATCCCACGCCCTTGCTCCCAGACCCAATTTACCGTGCCGTCCGCCTTTCGAATGCGGTAAACGAGTCTGAAAGGTATTTTCTGCTTTAGCGCCGACTCGGTATCGGTCTTTATCCGCTCCTTGTCGTCTTCGAGGATCAGGTCGGTTATTTTCTTCCTCTCAACAAGCTCGTCTGGAGAGTACCCGGTAAGCTCCATCGAACCGGCGCTGACGAATTCGAGCGTGCAGTCGCTGTCGCCCCTGCATCGGTAGGCCATGCCGGGCAGGTTGTCGAAAAGGGTTGTGAGAATCCTTTGGCTCTCACGCAGTGCAATTTCGGATTTTTTGATTGAGCTGATCGTATTGCGCGTGAGGATAAAGACCAGGAGGGCCGTAATAGTCACAAATATCCAGCCCTTCATGGTTTGAACCCAAGTCGCCGCGGGGCTTTCGCCGATCAGCAGATGGACCGCCTGGTCCGAAAGAAGAATCCACAGAAATCCGATGACCGCGTAAACGAATGCTATCTTGAAAGCACACGAGCGTGCCGAAGAATCAGAACTTAGAAGAAAGCTTTTCAATTATTCTCCTGGCCCGACGATGGTAGTCCTCTAGAGTCGAGGCGTTAAAGCTCCTCTGCTCTTGTTTAAGGTTTGTATGGGGTTTTTTCAAGGAGAGGACAAGGGTTGAGGCGGATTAGCCATTGGGGCTGTTGCCCAAGTCAGATGAGTGATTCAGGTCCGAGACAATATCGAAAATCGTCATTCCCGCCCAGAAACTCCCCGGGGCATGACGCTATTCGGTCCCCGGCCCCCGATTTTACGTGGCGGTCTTCAAAAAAGCCATTTGGGAAATAGCGCCTATGTCGGCCGCACCTTCGTGCCCAATTGCTCAATTCCACAATCCCTAAATTCCTGGATCCCTGTAAAATCCCATGCCACAATTTTGCGCATATTTTGCCCGCTTCACTTTAGCCGGACTTGAAGTATTCCCCTATATGCGTTAGTAAACTGATCTGGACTTCAATCCGAGCAGGGACGGGATAAATGTTCGATAATCTTTCCGACAAGTTCCAAAAGATTTTCAAAAACCTGAAAGGCCAGGGAAAGCTTACCGAGTCCAACATTACGGAGGCGCTTCGCGAGGTGCGAATGGCGCTTCTCGAAGCGGACGTTCATTATAAGGTGGCAAAGGATTTCGTGGCGGGCATAGCTTCGCGGGTCGTGGGCCGGGAAGTTATGCAAAGCCTTACTCCCGGCCAGCAGGTTATAAAGATAGTACACGAAGAGCTGACCAATCTCATGGGCGGAGCAGCCGAGCCGCTCAAGCTTTCCGGGCGCCCTCCCGCCGCGATAATGCTGGTTGGGCTTCAGGGTTCGGGGAAGACGACCAGCGCCGGGAAGCTCGCGCGCAAGCTGTCCCAGGACGGCCGCAGGCCATGCCTGGTTCCAGCCGACGTCTACCGACCCGCGGCAATAGATCAGCTGATAACGTTGGCCGGGCAGCTAAATCTTCCGGTCTTCCCGTCGTCTTTCAAGCAAAAGCCCGAAGAAATAGTAAAGGAAGCGCTAAACTACTCCAGGCATCAAAACTGCGATACCGTGATTGTCGATACCGCCGGGCGTCTGCACGTCGACACCGAACTGATGGAGGAACTTGCCCGCCTAAAAGCTATTCTCGAGCCCTCTGAGATTCTTCTGGTTGCCGACTCGATGACTGGCCAGGACGCAGTGCAGGTTGCGGGGGCGTTTAATGAAAAGCTCGGCTTGAGCGGAATTATTCTCACCAAGCTAGACGGTGACGCCCGTGGCGGCGCTGCCCTATCGATCCGCTCGGTTACCAATTGCCCGATAAAACTCATAGGCGTTGGCGAAAAACTCGACGCACTCGAAGTCTTCCATCCCGACAGGATGAGTTCGCGAATCCTGGGGATGGGCGATGTTTTGTCGATGATCGAGAAGGCCCAGGAGGCATTCGACGCCGACCAGGCCCAGGAAATCGCAAGGAAATTCCGACAGGATACTTTCTCGCTCGAAGACTTCCGCAGCCAGCTCAAGCAGATGAAAAAGCTCGGGTCATTCGAGCAGATTCTCGGGATGCTTCCCGGAATGGGTATCCTGAAAGACATCAAAAAGATGCAAGTTGATGAGAAAGAATTCGTGCGCATGGAGGCCATAATCAATTCGATGACCATGGCCGAGCGAACGAACGCGGATCTGCTCAATGCATCCAGGAGGCGCAGAATAGCGGAAGGCAGCGGCACCACGGTCCAGGATGTGAATCGTTTGATGAAAAGCTATGAGGATTCGCGCAGGATGATGCGCCAGATGATGGGAGCGGCCGGCGGTGGAGGAAAGAAGAAGAAGGGCAAGATCCGGCGAAAGGGTTCATTTTTCCCTTTTTAAATTTGAATCAATGCGGTATATGAATCATTTCGCGTGCCGTTTTGGGAAGGGTTTGGTATGCTCCGAGGTCCAAGGCGGCGCGACCCAGCCTTCTGATTGCCCCAGGTAAAATCCCTCGTGCTTTTACCAGAATCAGATCCGGACTCACTACGTACCGGGATGCCCGGCAAGGGGGCGACGCGGAAAGCAAGAATCGGCACGGTTATCGGTGCCTGCAACATATTCGGAAATGATCTGGGCGATGCCCAAATTCTAACGGAGGTTTTCAGGAATGGCGGTAAAAATTCGTTTGGCTCGCGGCGGAAGGAAGAAAAGGCCGTTTTACAGCATCGTCGTTGCTTCTTCGGAAGCGCCCCGCGACGGCCGTTTTATCGAAAAGATCGGAATCTACAATCCGCTGCCGCAGGCTGCTGAAGTCCGGATAGATAAGGATAGGCTGAAGTACTGGCTCGATCAGGGCGCCAAGCCGACCGATACTGTTCAGAATCTCATAAAAAAGCACGGGTAAACTGGCAGCTACAACTCCTCGATGCATAATTGCAGCGATTATATCCGGAGGCCACAATGTTGAAGGAACTGATCGAGTTTATGGCGCGGGCATTGGTTGACAATCCTGAGAAGGTGCGGGTTTCCGAAATCGAGGGCGAACAAACCTCGGTAATAGAGCTCCGGGTGGCTAAAGAGGATCTGGGTAAGGTAATAGGAAAGCAGGGCCGCACGGCGCGCGCCATGAGGACGATCCTCAGCGCTGCTTCCACCAAGATTAGAAAACGGGCTGTCCTGGAAATAATAGAATAGCACTGCATGAAGAAATCGTGTCTGATACCCGTCGGACGGGTAGTCAAACCCCATGGGGTCAGGGGCGCGGTAAAAATTTTTCCTTACGGCGACACACTCGGCCAATTCAGCGCAGGGGACACACTCATATTCGTCACTTCTGATGGAGCGGCGGAGCGTGAAATCACCCTGGTAAGCCTTGGGGGCCGAAAGCAGGGCTATATCGGCATCTTCGAGGAACTGAAGGACCTGGATCAGGCCCGGGAAATGGCGGGAAAAGAGCTGTTCGTTCCCGAAGACCGGCTGCCGGCCCTTCCCGATGGTGAGTATTACCATTACCAGCTTATCGGGTTACGGGTCGAAACCAGGAAAGGTGAAGACCTGGGGGCCATCCGCTCCATACTGGAGACCGGAAGCAACGACGTCTATGTCGTTGAAAAAGAAGGCAAAGAGATCCTGGTGCCGGCAATCGAGGACGTCATCGTCGAAGTTGACCTCGAAGTGAAGAAAATGACCGTGGATTTGCCGGAAGGCCTTGAATAGATGGTCTTTGACATCCTGACGATTTTCCCGGCAATGTTTGAATCCCCGCTGGATGAGAGCATATTGGGAAAGGCGCGCGAGCGTGGCCTCATTGATGTGCGGGTGCATAATATCCGCGACTACGCGCTGGATAAGCACCAGATGACTGATGACCGGCCGTTCGGAGGCGGGGAGGGCATGGTAATGAAGCCCGAGCCGATAGTGGCGGCCCTTGGCGCGATCAAGACTGACGGCCCGCCCGCGAGGACCATTTTGCTAAGCCCGCAAGGCCGGCTGTTTACTCAAGAAATCGCTCGCGAACTCAGCGGGCTTTCCAGGATTATTCTTATCTGCGGCCGGTATGAGGGCGTTGACGAGAGGGTGGCCGATCATTTCACAGACGACCAGCTCTCGATAGGGGACTATATCCTGACCGGCGGCGAACTCGCTGCGATGATAATTGTAGACGCTGTTACGCGCCTTATCCCCGGGGCCTTGGGAAATGCCGGCTCGGCCGGCTCGGATTCTTTCAGCGAAGCGGTCCTGGAATTTCCCCAGTATACCAGGCCTCAGAATTTTGAGGGCCTGACGGTCCCTCAGGTGCTGCTGTCGGGAAACCATGAAATCATAAGGCGATGGCGGAGGGGGCAGGCGCTTCTCAGAACGAAGATCCGCCGTCCGGACCTTTTTGCGCGCCTTGAACTCTCGGATGAAGACCTTGCTCTGCTCGAAGCCGCGCGGGAAGAGGCTCGGAAATAGTCATCCCGAAGGTATTTTATGGGGCAGGCCTTTCCAGACTGCCCCGCACTGAATGTTAGAAGCGGCCGGGGCCGCCGTTATTCGCGAAGGGAATTTGGATGGCGCCCCTCTATATCGCACTGGTTCATTACCCCGTGCTCAACCGGACGGGTGAGACGATAGCTTCGGCCATAACGAACCTGGACCTGCACGACCTTGCCCGGTCGTGTCGAACTTACGGCATTCCAGCCGTTTATATAGTAACGCCTCTAAAGGACCAGCAGGCCCTTTCAAATCGGCTCACCGCCCACTGGATCGAGGGCAGGGGAGGCGAACTGCTGCCCGAGAGGCGAGAGGCTTTAAAGCTTCTGCGGGTGGTCGAGGATATCCCTTCGGCCCAACGCGATATCATGCTTCGGACCGGCAAGCAGCCAATTGTGTGGGCGACCACGGCGAGAAAGGAAGACGAATCCCTCTCCCACCTGGATGCACGGGAGCATCTGGATCGGGAGGAGCGGCCTTTCTTGCTGCTTTTCGGTACCGGCTGGGGACTTGCTCCCGCTGTTTTCGAACACGCTGACGCGGTGCTCGACCCGATTGCGGGCACCGGTTCGTATAACCATCTCCCGGTACGTTCCGCCGTTGCTATTATCATGGACCGGCTGCTGGGAAAGTGGAAATTGTAAGGGTTAACCACGGTCCACATGGAATCTTTCCGCAGGGCCGCATTATATTATCAGGAGTGATTTCACGACCCTTTGCGGCTAAATGCCGCTCCTTGTCGCTCGTATATGGGTTTGGGGGCCACCCTGTTCATATCCGCTAGGAGGATTTACAAATGGCAAGCATGCTCGAGATGATTGAAAGAGATCACATGCGGGTGGACATCCCCGCTTTCAGGATTGGCGATACGGTAAAGGTTCATGTCAAGATCCGCGAAGGCGACAAGGAGCGCATCCAGATTTTCGAGGGCGTGGTGATCCGCGCACACAGGGCTAAGATGGGAGCAACGGTTACGGTGCGCAAAGTCTCCTACGGCGTGGGGGTTGAAAGAATTTTCCCCGTGCATTCGCCCCAGATCGAGCGCATAGAAATTCTGCGTCGCGGCCGCATCCGCAGGTCCAGGCTCTACTACCTGCGCAATCGGGTCGGAAAGGCTGCAAGAATTCGTGAAAAGCGCGAGCCGGCCAAAGCCAAAGATTAGATTACCTGCCGGATTCGATCCGGATCAAGTTTACGGGCGGGCCTTACGGCCTGACCCCGCGGCAGGCCGGCAGGCTGAAAGAATTTCCCCGATTCTAATCGGGCAGCGGAAGAGGCTGGTCCTTCGGGTCCGGCTGCCAGCAGATCCTGCCACGCAGCGCTCAACTCATGAATTTCGAGATAACGCCGTGCCCAGGAAAGCGATAAAAACCCCGGCGGTGGACATGCGGCTCTACGAGAAGCAGGCCCTTCGGCGGGGTTTTTCTTTGATTTCCGGAATTGATGAGGCGGGGAGGGGGCCGCTCGCCGGTCCGGTCGTTGCGGCCGCGGTTATCCTGCCCAAGTGGGTGCGCCTGCCTGGGTTAACCGACTCCAAGCTCCTGAACCGCGAGCAAAGGGAAAAATTCGACAAGAAGATCCGCGCAACCGCCACCGCCTTCGGAATCGGCGTGGTGGACAACGTCGAAATAGACAGGATAAATATCCTTCAAGCATCCTTCCAGGCAATGATGCTGGCAGTCGAGCAGTTGGGTGCAAGGCCCGACTTTCTGCTGATCGACGGCCCTTACAAGCTTCCCCTCAATATAGAACAGGTTGGAATACCGCGGGGAGATTTCCTCTCGCTTTCGATCGCCGCCGCCTCGGTTCTAGCCAAGGTTCATCGGGACCGGATCATGTGCGAGTGCCACGAGGTCTATCCCCAGTATGGGTTTGATTCGCACAAGGGCTACGCGACCCCCCGGCACCGGAAAGCCATCCGCGAGTACGGTCCATGTCCGCTGCACAGGCTAAGTTTTGGCTGCCTTTTTGACGAATCGGAGTGCGAATATGATGGGGATGAGCCGATTCTTGAGGGGTAGGAACGGCGAGGACGAGGCTGCCAAATTCCTTTCCCGAAGCGGGATGAAGATCCTGGATCGAAACTTCAGGTGCCCCGGAGGGGAAATCGACATTATAGCCGGGGACGGCAAAACGGTCGTTTTCGTCGAGGTGAGAACGCGCCGGGCCGGAGGCCTCGTGACCGCCGAAGAATCCGTTTCGGGTGTGAAGCAGAAGAAGATCCTCCACGCCGCTCGGTGGTATCTCAAGAAAAAGGGGCTGGGGAACTCTTCGGCCAGAATCGACGTGGTCACAATCAGGTGGAACGGGGAAGAGCCCGAAATAAACTGGATCGTGAATGCTTTCGAAGCCCGCTGGTGATAAGAACCGCCCCGAAACGGGCCTTGAAGGCCGCGCGAATGGAAAACTCTACATTGTCTCGACGCCCATCGGAAATCTTTCCGATATAACTCTGAGGGCGCTTGAGACCCTCCGCTGCGTCGACCTGATCGCGGCCGAAGATACCCGACACACCCGAAAACTCCTTTCCAGGTACGATATCCATAAACCGCTCATAAGCTACCACGAAAACAATGCCAGGCAGCGCGGTGGCGAACTGCTCGAAAAGATCGAGGCGGGTTCGAGTGTCGCTGTTGTGACTGACGCCGGCACCCCTGGAATATCAGATCCGGGGGCTTTGCTCGTCGAAGCGGCACTCGAAAACGGTATCGAGCCGATCCCGATTCCCGGCCCTTCGGCCGTTATCTCGGCCTTGGTGGTATCCGGGCTTCCATCCCATCCGTTTTGTTTTCTTGGCTTTCCTCCGCCCAGAGGCTCCCAAAGGCGACTTTTCTTTAGCGAAAATGCTTCGCTGCCCATGACGGTCATAATGTACGAGTCGCCAAAAAGACTCGCAAAAATGCTCAAAGACATCCTCGATTCCTGGGGCGACCGCCGCGTCGCCGTTGCAAGAGAACTAACGAAAATCCACGAAGAGGTATTCCGTGGCCGAGTATCAGAGGCATTGGCCCATTTCGCTGGCGAGGTGCGGGGCGAGGTGACCCTGGTGGTTGAAGGGGTAGCGGGCCAGGGTGCGTCGGCCGGAAAAGCGGACCCGGAATCGTGCCCGGAAGATTGGAAGGAAGAACTGGAAAAGCTTGTCGCCGGCGGTATTTCATCGAAGGAGGCCGCCTCAATCATTGCCGCCAAATTCAACATCCCCCGCCGAACTGCATACACGGCAGCAATCGAGATGCGAGGTTCTAATCGAGGAGTCTAGGAATTGGGGGATTTTGGAATTCAAAGATTTGCGAACCATAGATCGATGATTTCTTAAGTGCCGGCTCTCAAATTTTCCAATCCCTCAATCCCCGTCTTCAAAGATTATCCCCCTGATCTTTGTGTCCCTTGCGATTTTGAAGGTCGAGGAAAATTCCATGACTGCGCGGTCCTGATCGTCATAGACGATTGCGCGGCCCTTTAGGATTCTGCCTTCCCGCTCCAATACTTCGGCCCTTGCCGTGACTTTCCCCTGCTTGACCGGCGCGAGGTATTTCGCTTCCAGGGCGATTGTCGCGAAGTGCGACCCTGCCGGGACCAGTGTCTTAATGGCCATAACGACCGCGGTATCGGCAAGGCTTATCAGGGCGCCGCCGTGCATGAGGCCGCCTCCCTGGGCCAGGTCGATCACAAAAGGCATCTCGAGGACCGCCCGGCCTTCGGCTGCCTCGACTATGCTTATGCCGAGCAGCCTCTCGAAAGGAGCGCAGCTAATCCATCCCGGCATGGTGAACTGGTGCGGCCCGGTATATTCAGGAGCCGCCTTTTTTCTTTGCGACATTTCCTGATGTCTCCCCAAAAAGGTTGAGGCAGGCTGGAAAGCCTGCCCCACATGATTATCACGGAACCGCCTGAGAAGGCTTATCCTCTTTTGGCGGCGAAGTCTTTCATGAAGCTGACAAGCGCTTTTACAGCCTCGACTGTCACTGAATTGTAAATGGAAGCGCGGAATCCGCCAACCGAGCGGTGGCCTTTTAATCCGCCGAGTCCAGCAGCCCCGGCTTCGGCCAGGAACTGCTTCTCAAGCTCGGGGTCCGGCAGCCGGAAGGTCACATTCATCTTTGATCGTGAATCGGGCCTGGCGGTCCCGCGGTAGAAATCCTGGGAGTCAATATAGCCGTAGATGATTCTTGCCTTCTCATCGTTTGTCTTCTGCATCGCATCGAGTCCGCCGATGGTTTCCTCGATCCATTCGAGCACGAGGTCCGCCACGTAAATTGCGAAGCAGGGCGGCGTATTGTAGAGCGACTTATTCTCCGAGTAAGTTGTGTAGCGGAGCATTGTGGGAAGCTCTTTGGGAACGCGTTCGAGCAGGTCCTCCCGGATTATGACGAGAGTTACGCCGGCTGGGCCGAGGTTTTTCTGGGCGCCGGCGTAAATCATTCCGAAGGGCTTCGGGTCGAAGCGGCGGCTAAAAATGTCCGATGACATGTCTGATATTATGGGAACCCCGCCTGAGTCCGGAAAATCGCGCCACTGGGTACCGCGGATGGTATTGTTGGAAGTTATGTGCAGGTAAGCCGCATCGCGGTCTACAGGCACATTTTCGGGAATGTGGGTGTACTCCTTGTCCTCGGAGCTAGCGACAACCCGCACATCCTTTCCGAGATTGCGTGCTTCCTTGATGGCCCGGGTAGCCCAGGTGCCGGTATCCACGTAATCGACAGGTTTTCCGGCCACCGCGAGGTTCATCGGGATCATGGAAAACTGAAGGCTTGCGCCTCCCTGCAGGAAGAGAACGTGGTAGCTTTTGTTAAGGCCAAGCAATCGCCTGGTCCTGTCAATGGCGTCGTCCAGCACCTGTTCAAAAAACTTCGAGCGGTGGCTTATTTCGAGAATCGACATTCCGGTACCCCGGAAGTCGAGCGTTTCCGCTTTGACCTGTTCGAGCACTTTGAGTGGCAGGGCGGCAGGTCCGGCATTGAAGTTGAAAATACGACTCATCTCGATCTCCTGTAATCTCTCTCTGTAGCATTCGTCCAAAAATGATGAGCGGAAACGCTAAATGCGAGGCCTGTTTTTGTCAATGCTTTTTTGGCCTGATCACGGTGCGGGAATGCCGGGCAGACCCGCGAGCGTGCCTCAATTCCAAAATTCCTCACTTCCTAATGACCGCATCTTCCACCGTTGCCTTAATCCCTTACATTCCTTAATTTCTTAAATCCCTTGGACTGGCAATTATCAATATGTATATTGTAAATATCCATCGACTTTATAATGAGGCCTGCTGATGCTGATTGAATGGAAAATCGCACCTGTTAAAGACTGGCATGCGGATGCCATTATATTCTTTGCTTTTGAAAAAGCCGATGAGCCGTTGGCGGGGTTCAGGCGCTACCTGGAAGAAAAAGGAGGATGGCTTTCCGGCAGCGGGGCGCTTAAGGACTTCCAGGCAAAGCCGAACGAAACGGCCGTATTCTACGCCCCTTCGGGAGAGGAAGGGATTCCGCGGATCATTTTGGCTGGACTGGGCCCGGCGGACCGATTCGAATCCGACAAGCTCAAAAACGCCGCTGCTCACGCGCTTAGGAAGTGCCGGGAAATAAACGTTGCCCGCCCGGGGATCGCCATGGCCGCTTTCGAGGGATTGCCGCTCGAATCCCCCGCCGCTTTGCGCGAGACCCTTTTCGGAGCGGTTGCAGGACTCCATAAATTCAGTGAACTGAAGACCAGGAACTCCGAGGCGGAGCCTGCCCCCGAAACCTTCCTGCTTCTGTCCGAAGCTGAGCCTGACCGCCCCACGATCGATGCAGTCCTGCTTGCCGAGTCGGAAGCGGCCGGAGTTATACTGGCACGGGACCTCACAGTTTCACCCGCAAACCGGGCAACCCCCGCCTTCCTCGCTGAAACCGCGCGGCAGCTGGCCGAAAGATTCTCATTCAAAGTCGAAATCCTCGATCTGGACTCCGCCATCTCCATGGGCATGGGGGCTTTTGCGGCGGTCGCCCAGGGGAGCCGCGAGCCTGCCTATATCATTGTCATCGAGCACGCTCCGCCGGGGACTGAAAACGATCCGCCGCTGGTTTTCATCGGCAAGGGGATCACGTTTGATTCCGGTGGTATCTCGCTCAAATTGCCCGATAAACTCGATGCCATGAAACAGGATATGGCCGGCGCGGCATCGGTTTTGGGGGCTTTCGAGGCAATCGGCCGAAGCGGATTGAAGCGCAGGGTCGTGGGGATTCTTCCCTGTACGGAGAACATGCCCGACGGCCGTGCCTACAAGCCCGGGGATGTTCTAAAATCCTTTTCCGGGCAGACAATCGAGGTCATAAGCACTGACGCTGAGGGCCGGGTAGTGCTTTGTGATGCGCTTGCCTTCGCCGTGAAGAAATATTCTCCCGCGGCCATAATCGATATCGCAACCCTTACCGGGGCTTGCATAATCGCGCTCGGAAACCAGGTCGCAGCCGTACTTGGCAACAATGAGGAGCTGATAGGCTTGATCAGGCAGACCGGAGCAGATATGGGCGAGAAATTCTGGCCCCTCCCACTCTGGGATTTCTATTTCGACGCCCTCAAGAGCGAGGTGGCCGACATGAAAAACGTTGGCGACAGGTCGGCCGGCGCGATAGTCGGAGGAATTTTTTTGAAACAGTTCGTCCCGAATGAAATTGCCTGGGTGCACCTGGATATCGCGGGGACGGCCTGGACGGATAAAGACAGTGGCGCGATCCCGCGTGGAGCAACAGGGTTTGGGGTCAGGACCCTGTTCGAAATTGCCCGCGGGTGGCCGGAATCCGGGCGCACGGAGTTGCCATAGAAATTCCTTGCAAACGTTGGGTGGGCAAAGGTTTATCATGCCAAACCTGCCTACGAGCCGAGGATTGATCGGCGGGCACGATAAGCCCTTGTCCACCCTACATTATCTCTATTGGCAAGTATTCCCGACTTTGCGCAATTTACTCCCCCGTTTTCCTGTTTCTCTCATCCCCTCTTGTAAAATTTTGCGAAATCACTGCTTCATCGGTGTGGAGCATCGGCTGGGTGCTGGTTTTGTTTTTCTTCTTGAGGCAGGCGAATTCGGTGGTGAGAATGCCTTTCAAGCAAGTGTCCAGAATTGCCGGGTGCACATAATATTTGTCCCAAATTCGACCTCATCCTCCTCACCAGTTTGCGCGGAATTTCCAGCCATTGAAGGGCTGGAATATCGTAATTACATTCTCTCCCATTCTCAGACACTCTCATCGAAGGATTTATTTTGACTACTCCCACCAGAACTTTTGCGGCGGTCCTGTTTGATGCGGACGGCACCCTGCTGGACACAATCGAAGACATCGCCGATTGCATGAATGCCGTGCTCCGGCATTTTGGCTACCCACCCCACGATACCGAACGGTACAAATACTTCGTCGGCGACGGGATGGAAAACCTGGTTAAGCGCTCGGTTCCCTCTCCTGTGCGTTCCGATCCGGCGGTTGTCTCCGAGTGCCTCCAGATGATGCGCCAAAACTACGGCCGCGGCTGGAACGTAAAGACCAGGCCATATCCCGGAATCACCCAACTTCTGGACGGACTTGCCGAGCGCGGGATAAAAACCGCCGTCCTGTCCAATAAACCCGACGATTTCATGCAACTTATGGCAAAGCAACTGCTCCCCGCCTGGCGGTTCGAGTTCGTCGTTGGCGAGCGCCCTTTAAAGCCCAGGAAACCGGACCCGGGATCGGCCCTGGAAATCGCGGAGTTGCTGGGCATAAAGCCGGAAAAATTTCTTTATGTTGGAGATACGGCCACTGACATGCTTACAGCCATAGGGGCAGGGATGTACGCTGTCGGTGCGCTGTGGGGATTCCGCACCGCCGATGAGCTTATTGCAGGCGGTGCACGAAAGCTTATAGAGACTCCAACCCAGCTTTTGGACCTGTTGTAGGAACGATTACATATCCTGGTTTCACTTGGACCCGGTGCATAAAGGCGGAGAGACCTAAAGAAAGAGGACCCGCAATGTTTATCGACTTAAATGACAACTCACCGGTAATCGTGGCCGGCTGCCGCACCCCTTTTCTGCGCTCGGGGACTGATTTCAAGCATTTTTCGTCCTACGACCTGGCGCGGATAGTTCTCAAGGGCCTGGTCGACCGTTCGGGGTTGAATGCGCATGGCATAGACCAGGTGATCTTCGGGTGCGTGCTGAACGAGCCCCAGACCAGCAACGTTGCACGGGAAGCTCTGATCGGGGCCAACCTGCCGCTGCGGATACCCGCCCATACAATCGCGATGGCATGCATTTCGAGCGGGCGGGCCATTTCGGTGGGGGCGGGGATGATAGCGAGCGGCGCGGCTGACATAATTGTAGCCGGAGGGACCGAAGCACTCAGCAATATCCCGATTTTGCTCCGTCGGCCGCTCAGGCGCAAGCTGATGGACATGCGCAGGCTGAAAACCCCAATCGACTGGGTGAAATGGATCGGGCGGCTGCGCCCGCGGGATTTCATTCCTGAACTGCCCGAAATTGCAGAATTTTCGAACAGCCTCACGATGGGGCAGAGTTCGGACAGGCTCTCCGCCCAGTGGGGCGTTAGCCGCGAGGAGCAGGACCGGTTTGCACTTAGGTCCCACCAGTGTGCCGCCAGGGCAACCGAAGAGGGCCTGTTCGCGAAAGAAATACTGCCTACCCCCTTGCCGCCCAAGTTCAAAAAAACAATCATCCGCGATAATGGAATACGAGGTGACACAAGCCTCGAAAAACTCTCCAAGCTGCCTCCCGCATTCTATTTTCCTTTCGGAAGCGCAACGGCCGGAAACTCCTCCTTCCTGAGCGACGGCGGCGCGGCGGTGCTGCTCATGTCAAACCGAAAAGCAAAAGATCTCGGCTACCAGCCGCTTGCGCGGATCAAAGGATTCACCTTCACAGGCTGTGACCCATACGAGGAATTGCTTCTCGGACCCGCCTTCGCCGTACCCAAACTGCTTGAACAGACCGGCGCCTCCCTTTCTTCCATTGATGTTTTCGAGTTCCACGAAGCATTTGCCGGACAGGTGCTGGCGAATCTGCGCGCGCTCGACAGCGAGAGCTTCGCCCGCGAAAGGCTCGGCCGGGAATCGAAGGTTGGCGAAATCGACATCGAGCGGCTAAACGCGCGGGGAGGCTCGCTTTCCCTGGGACACCCCTTCGGTGCAACCGGCGCGCGGTTGCTCATAAACTGCTGCAACAGGCTTCGCCACGAGAACGCAAACCTTGGTCTCATCGCAAGCTGCGCGGCAGGCGGCCTCGGACACGCCATGCTGATCGAGCGAATGAGTTGAGACGGGGTGTCGATTGTGGATCGTTAGTTGTGGGTTGCTGAATTGATCTCGGGAGATCGACATGGAATTTTTTAGAGTGGAGAGAATGGGTGATGGCGTCCGGTTTGTCTTTATTGATAATCCGGTCGACCGAGTTAATACGCTTTCCGAAAGGATGTTTCCCGAGCTTGGCGCGGTTCTCGACGAAGTGGCCTCAGACCCTTCCACCAGGGCGCTGGTATTTATCAGCGCAAAGAACGACAACTTCATCGTCGGAGCCGATATAAAAGATTTCGACAATGTGAAGGAACCTGAGCAGGCCACGGCGATGATCTCCCGGTTCCATGCGCTTTTGAACCGGATCGAGAGTTTTCCATTCCCGGTCATCGCGGCTATAAACGGCCCCTGTCTCGGTGGAGGACTGGAGTTTGCGCTTGCATGCCATTTCCGCATCGCGACAGATTCTGCGAAGACCGTTCTTGGGCTCCCGGAAATCAGGCTGGGACTTCTTCCCGCCGGGGGAGGAACGCAGCGCCTGCCTCGCCTTATCGGGGTACACCGGGCGCTGCCGCTCATGCTCACAGGCCGGCACCTAGATGCACGCGAGGCCAAACGGACCGGGCTGGTCGATCTGGTCGTCTTTCCATACAGCCTGTCCGATACGGTTCAAAGGTGTGTCCCCCATTTCAAAAAAAAGTTTCCAAGGAAGTCAACCGGGCCGGTTCTCCTCTCACTGGACAGGCTCATCGCCTCGGTTCCGCCGGCGAGAAAGCTCTACTTCGCACTGGCAAGACGGCGGGTCCTGCAGGAAACCCACGGCAACTATCCAGCCGCACTCAAGCTGGTGGACTGTGTCGAGACGGGTCTGGCCGGAACTATTACAGACGGTTTTCGGGCAGAGGCGGAGGCTCTCGGCCCGTTGATACTCTCCCCCCAGTCAAAGGCCATGAGAAGCCTTTTCTTCATGCAAACCGCTCTCAAGAAGAAAAAATTCGGAGATCCAAAGCCGGTGGAAACAGTTGGAGTCCTCGGTGGCGGTTTCATGGGATCTGGAATTGCCGCGGTTTCGGCGGCAGGCGGATATCGTGTGCTGCTCAAGGACGTATCATGGGAGAAGCTTTCCGAGGCGCTGGGCGGTATCTGGAAATATTTCGACCGGCAGGTTCGCCGGAAAATGAAAAACCCGGTTGAGCGCGATAAATCCTACAGCCTCGTTTCACCGACGCTCGACCACGGGTCGTTCTCCCGCGCCCAGGTCGTAATCGAGGCCGTTTTCGAGGATATCGACATCAAGCACCGGGTGCTGAAAGAAGTAGAGGATGAGACGGGGGCGGACTGCATTTTTGCCTCGAATACCTCCGCCATTCCGATCAGCCGTATAGCGCAGGCTTCCAGGCGGCCCGAGAACGTGATCGGAATGCATTACTTTTCGCCGGTGACAAAAATGCCCCTGCTCGAAATTGTAATGACGGAGCAGTGCGCCGATCGGGTGCTTGCCACGGCGGTGGCGGTGGGGCGAAGGCAGGGAAAAACGGTCATTGTGGTAAAAGACGGGCCGGGATTTTATACCACCCGCATACTGACCCCATTCATGCTCGAGGCGGTAAGGCTGGTCGAAGAGGGTGCATCCATTCGTGAAATCGATTCTGCTATCAGACGGTTCGGGTTTCAGGTAGGGCCTCTCAGGCTAATCGATGAAGTCGGGATAGAGGTCGCCGTGCATGTGGCGGGCGAACTCGATGAGCTTTTCTCCGGCCGTGAAATTCACACCCCTTCGGCCCTGGATCGTATTCTGGAAGCCGGATTTCTCGGCAGGAAAAAAAGGATCGGCTTCTATGACTACACGCCGCGGTTCTGGGACAGATTGACGATCCCCGGTTTTGCAATAGAGAGGCCGGTTAACCGCAACATATATGGGCTTTTCGGCGCCCGGCCGCGTGGCAAGGTGTTCGACCCTCTCGAAATCCAGACCAGGCTGGTTTACCTGATGATGAACGAAGCCGCCCTTTGCCTGCAGGAGGGCATAATTTCCACCCCCGAGGACGGCGACATCGGGGCGGTCTTTGGCTTGGGGTTCCCTCCGTTTCTTGGCGGCCCATTCCGCTATCTGGATACTCACGGGGCGGGCAGGACGGTCTCGGAGATGGAGAAACTAGCGGAACGTCTCGGTGCTCGCTTCGAACCCGCGCCGATCCTGGTTCACATGGCTGAAAATAACGACTGGTTTTATGCGGGGTAAAGACGATATCGTTCAGCCAAGGGGGCGGCGTTGTAGGGGAGGCTTTCCAGCCTGCCCCACGACACTTGCAGTCTAGACGCACTATGGGAATGCCAACGTTTCGGCGTGGTCTCCTCGGGCTGTTGCCCAAACTGAATGTGTTGATTCGACTCCAAGAGGAAATGACGTTGTTAGGCACACGTCTGCCTATTCACTTGGCAGTTTTAAAAAAGGCTATTTGGGCAACAGCCCCGGGAGAACGTGCCACAACGGGAGAGACCAAACATTTTTGTGTATTATGAAATTGCCGGAACGGCTAATTTGACCCTTCGGACTTAAGCTGCGGGGACTAGGCCACTTCTTCCTCTTCCTCACTGATCGTGCTGACGATAATTTCTTCCTCCTCGATAGTCTTGCCTTCTTTGTTCAGGTGTGCGCTGTAGCGTTTGAACATCCACAGCTCTGGGATAATCTCTGAGACGATCTGGCCGTCATCTATTACGCGCACCACGGAACTCTCGGAGACCACCACCGCGACCGAATTGGTCTGCTTGGTTATGGATGCCGCAGCCATGTGCCTGCTGCCAAGGCCGAGTGGCAGGTTTATTCCTTCGGAGAAGGCGTCGAGGTAGCGGCACGCCGAAACCACCACTCCATCATCGGTCACGATGAATGCGCCGTCGAGCTGCGCCAGTTCCTTTATAGTTTCCCGCATATCGAGGTCCGCGATACGTTTGACATTATCGGGATGGCCGTAAAGGGGATCAAGTATGAGGTTGCGCGAGCGCTTCATCACTTCGTCGGAGTCGGAGATCACAAATATCGTTCCGATCCTTCTGCCTTCGCGCCCTTCACGTGCGATCTCCACCGCGAGGATTATGACTTCCTTCAGGGTGTTGGGATTTATTCCCCGCTTCTCGGAGCAAATCTTGCAAAACAGGTCATCCGGCATTTTCATGTGTCGATCCATACCGCCACGGCCCCCTTTCTTCTGTCCGGCTCTCTCGGGCCTGCTTGTACGGCCTCCGCAACCCGGACTTCAGCTTTGCCGGATAAAATAAAAGTTTCTTATTGGCTTCGGACCTGAGAAACTGTTCTGCAAGAGTTCAGCGGAGAGTTGTAATTCCATTGCGGAGAGACGCTTGAGCCCGTTTCTTCCGGTATCGCTTAAACTCCGGTGGGTAAAAGAAACACCCGGTAATGATCCGATATAAGAAAAATCCGACTTTAGTGAGTAATATTTAATATAATCACAATGAGAGTTTCTGGAAACAACAAAGGTGGCGCTGGATGGAATCTGAACCTGTACTGGTGTTGGGTGCAACGGGCTATGTTGGGGGACGCCTTGTCCCGCGATTGCTGGAGGCCGGCTACAAGGTCAGGGTGATGGGGCGTTCGGCGGCAAAGCTTGAATCGAGGCCCTGGGCCTGTAAGCCGGGGCTGGAGATAGTCCAGGGGGACGTGCTCGATTTGGAGAGCCTCCATCGCGCCGTTTCGGGTTGCGGGGCCGCATATTATCTCGTGCACGCGATGGGCGAGGGCGAGCCGGAATCGGGTGAAACGGAGCGCGAAGCGGCTGTGAACATGGTAAACGCTTCCATGGCCTCGACCCTCAAACGAATCATTTACCTTGGAACAATTGAGGGCGGGCAGTCCGATCCATTGCTGAACCGCTCCACCCAGGTAGCTGATATCCTGCGCTCCGGGCCGGTCCCGCTCACTTTTCTGCGGGCGGCAACCATCCTCGGCTCCGGCAGCGCTTCTTTCGAGATAATGCGCTATCTTGCCGACCGCCATCCGGTGTCATTATCAGCCGGCTGGATGCGCATGCCAATCCAGCCTATCAGTATCCGAAACGTTCTGCACTACCTCATCGCATGTCTCGAAAACGAACTTACAACGGGCCAAACCTTCGACATAGGCGGCCCCGAGGTGCTCACCTTCGAGCAGCTCATAAAAATATACGCGGAACTCGCTCGGCTCAAAAAACGCGTGATGATTCCCACTCCCTTTGTTTCTCCAGGGCTTAGCGCCAAGTGGCTCCACTTGGTTACGCCCGTCCCATCCCATGTCGCAAGGCCCATTGTGGAACATTTTTCAATGGGTGCGGTTTGCCGCGAAAACCGGATACGGGAAATACTTCCGCAGAAACTGCTGGACTCCGGCCAAACTATACGGCTGGCCATCGAGAGGATCGAGCACCAGATGGTCGAAGCCTCCTGGACCGATGCCGGTGCGCTGCGCCCGCCCGAGTGGACCCACTGCGGCGACGAGGAATTTGCCGGCGGCTCCATAATGGAATGCGGCTACCAAATCCGGCTCCGGGCATCCCCTGAAGAGGTCTGGGAGCCGATAGTAAGGATCGGGGGCAGAAACGGCTGGTACTACGGGGAGTCGCTCTGGATTCTAAGGGGCTGGCTTGATAAACTCATTGGCGGAACAAGCCTCGGGCGTGGCCGCAGGCATCCCTCAACCCTTTATGTCGGTGACGCGCTGGATTTTTGGCGCGTACTCGAAGTTTCTCCGCCGAATTACCTGCTGCTGCTGGCGGAGATGAAAACGCCGGGCGAGGCCATGCTCGAGTTCCACGTAAACCGGGTTGAAGACGGGGTGGTCGAACTCAGGCAGTTGTCGCGCTTTGTGCCAAGAGGGTTCCTGGGCCTGCTTTACTGGTACAGCCTCTACGGGGTGCATCAGTGGATTTTCCGTGGAATGCTTACGACTATAGCAAAAGCGACAGGGAAAGCGGTGGTGAAAGGCCCCGACCGCTTCACGCCCAAGCTGCCCTATCCGGGCTGCAGGTTCTGAAAGGCGAGCCGGCCAAGCCTATCCATTCTGAAGCCTTCTAAAAAGTTCTTCTCTCACCAGCTTGCGGATCTTCGGGCTGGCCTTGCCCTTGATGAGAAGCTCCCAGAGTTCGGTCGGGATCTTTTCCTTGTCGTATACGATTGTCAGTATTCTGCTCGCCTTATTTGCCTTTACATCGAGTATGCCGATGTTCTTTCCCGTGGTTTTGAGGTCATCCGTATTCAGCTTCAGTTTCATGTTAAGATTAAGAGCGAGAATAATGCCGTAGGGATTTATTTTGAGCTGGATAACGCCGGGGACGTGCTTAACGATCTCGGTATGCTCGGAAAGCTCAATCAGACTGTCCGCTATGGATGCCGCTTTTGCCTTTACGTCCGGCACCGGTTCTCCTTTCGGACCTGGTTGAAGTTTTTGCCGCCAAGTGCATCAAAGAAAAATCCAAGGTCAAGACCCCTGCCGCCAATTACGCTGGGACGCTGCGTTTCGATTTTATCTGGAACGCTGCCTTTTTGAAGTGCGTGGCGAGCCATGATGTCCCCTTCGGTTGAAAATTAAAAAAAGGCAGTGATTTTACGGGTATATTGCTTATGTAAGCATCAGTGTGCGCTGATTCCACTTGTATTGCACAATGTTGCAAAAAGGAAGTAGCATCCTGATTGAATTTCAGGATTGCCGGAACGGCGCCATTAGTTAACGCTTTTTGTTTGCTTATTCATTTGAAAAACCTCTCCAACATTGGACGCGTGCAGCCCGACATTGATAAATTCTTTAAAAAAGAGAATCGTTGTGTTATTGCTGTTTCCAACCGGCTAAATGCTCAGTGGTATTCGGCTTTTGGAGAATCGGGCTCAAGCGGAGACGCTCTTCCCGTGCCAATTCCGTTCTTTGATCGCCGAATTCTTTGATTCTATCCAAGCAGAAATTAAACTTCCGAGGGAAATTAACCGATAATTTTGCGAATGTAGTTGAATAATGACCCTATGTTTGGGTTCTAAATTTCGTACGGACTGATCTTTTCTGGAGAAAACAATTTGTTTTCACCGGCACCCGCCAACGCTCAGGCAAAAATCCCGCCCGGTTCACCCGTGCATTCGATGTCGGCACGGTATCCAATCGTTTTTCGGGAATTGATCACCATACTCGTTCTGGCATGTATGCTGGTTTTGGCGGGGTGCGAGAGGTCCGCTCAAAGTGGAGCGGAATCCTCGATCGAAAAGGTATCGGAGGGCGGCAATTCAAGTTCAACGGAAAGACGTCTGGCCCCCGATACCGAGGGCAATTCCATCGATTATGCCGACCTGCTCAAATCAATGGGGAATACTTCCAAACCATCGAAGAACTACAAATTGGCGGCCCTGCTGAAATTTCTCGGAAACCCGTATTGCCAGCTGGTCATGGATGGCATGTTTGCGAAAGCAAAGGAACTTGGCATCACGATTGATTTTCAGGCCGGTGCAAGCGAATCCGATCAGGCCGGGCAATACTCCGCCCTGGAATCAATGATCGACAGGGACTACGATGCAATTCTTGTTTCTCCCATCACGGATTTGAACCTGGAGTCGGCGGTCGCCAAGGCAAAGCGGAAGAAGGTGGTACTGATCAACGTCGATTCCGCCATCCTATCCGAGGTTTTCTATTACGTCGGGCCTAACCAATACGAGAACGGGAAAAGGGCGGCAAATTATTTGATCGAGAAACTTCCGGGCGGAGAGGTAGCAATTCTCAAAGGTCTGGATGAAGATTACGGAGTTAACCGGCGCGTGAGGGGTTTCACCGAAACACTCGAAGGCAGTTCCTTTCGAATAACAGCCGATCCCCAATGCGCGAGCGACCTGCAGGTAGCCTTTCAATATGCTTCTGAAATAATTGAAGGATACCCCGGCCTCGTCTGTATTTACTGTACCAGCGATGTCATGGCGCTTGGGGCTTTCCAGGCGGTGAAATTCGCCGGCAGGTCGGACCGGGTGATCGTAATCGGCAGGGATGGGATTCCCGATGCCTTGGAGTCCATCCGCACGGGCGGGTTGAACTCCACGGTGAACACCTTCCCTCTGGAGATCGGCAAGATAGCGGTTGATGTCGCAGTGCGCATTCTTGATGGGAAGAAAGTTCCGACGGTCGTGAGGACTTTTCAGAGTCTGGTGACCGCGTATGGCCCCGCTAACTGATCGTGCCCCTGTGAGATGGAGGACCACATGCCAGTAAATACCAGGCGGCAGTTTCTGAAGATTGCCGCAATGGGAGGCGCGGCCTTTGGATTTCTGGGGATCGAGCCGTTTAGAGGACTAAGCCGTGCCCATGAGGTCTACAAAGGGGCATCCTACCTCCCGCCTTCCTACAAGGAACTAAGGTTCGGCACGCTGGGGTTCATCGATCGCCTGCATAAGATTGCTCCCGGAAGGTTCGAGTTCTATGACTCGGCAAGCCTGATGAAGGCCGACGAACAGGTGCGCGGGCTCAGAGTCAGGTCCATCCAGTTTATGGTCCACACCTCCACCTATATCACCCAGGAATTCCCGATCCTTGGAATTATCGAGCTTCCCGGGATTTGTGAGGATCTTTTCGAGCATGGCGAGCGCCTGGCGATGGAATCCCCGTTGTGGAAGCTGATAAATGACGAACTTGCCCGCGGCAATCTTTTCATGCTATCGAGCGGCGGGGGTGTAATCGAACCGGAATATATATGGAGCGGAAGCAAGAAGATCGTAAGCCTTGCCGATCTTCAGGGGAAGCGATGCAGGGTGGTGGGGCCTTGGGCCACCGCATTACTCAAAAGCTTCGGCGCAACCGGAGTACGCATACCGTCGGAAGAAATTTTTTTCGCCCTCCAGCGGGGGGGCGTGGACTCCGTGGTCGCCAACGTTAACACGGTTGGCGCTAGAAATCTTTACACACGCCTCCAATATTGTTTTCAGGTGCCCATTGCCACCGCAACCATCGGGATTTTCCTGCTAAAGGACGTCTGGGATAATCTGCCCGCTGGGGATAAGGATGCATTTTGGGAGGCTGGCAAGTGGTATGATGAAAACCAAAGCCTGATTGGATTCAAGAAGCTGACCCGTGAGACAGTCTGGCCTGCTATAAAGAATTCAGGCATGCGCATTATCGAACCCGGCGCCTCGGAAATTGCTCTTTTGCGGAAGAATGCGGCGCCTGTATGGGACTCCTGGAAGAATCGCGTTGGGGAAGCAATCGGACGGCGAGCAATCGAGTTGGCAACCGGTAAAGCCTGATCAATCTATCCGACGGTGCACTCGCGGTTTAGGTATACTGTGCCAGATTCGAATTTTGGCGTTAAATGAGTCGAGGATATCTCTTGAAGATTCAGCGGGCAACCGGCAACAGCGTTTATAAACTATGACCCAGAACTCCACCACCAGCTTCAAAAAGCGCTTCAACACGATCCGCGCCAGGCTGCTCCTGGCATTCGTGCTCCTCGTGCTGTTTCCCGCGGCCGGAATCAGCGTCTGCTCGATAATCGTTGGAATCCAAAGCGGAAAGCAGCAGGCCTTCGAGAGGCTTGAATCCGTTGCCGCTCTAAAAGAAAACGAAATAACCACCTGGTTGCAAAATCTGCAAACCGACCTGCTCGGTCTGGCGGAAGAGGATGTGTACAAAAAAGTCGTCCTTCTGCTCTCCGAAAGCGAGATAAATGACCGGGCGGAAATCGGAAAGGCAGAGATCTACGACCGCCTCGTCCAGGTTATCGAACTTACGAAAAGATTCGACGAGTTCTTTCTCCTGTCCAAACGCGGTGTGGTAGTCCTGTCCACGGACCCGCTCAAATCGGGTGAATTCCGCGGCCTGCAGCCCTATTTCAAAGAGGGCATGCAGCGAGCTGGAATTCACCTCCAGTCGGTTTCCTACTCCTCGGCTTCGGAAAAATTAAACAATGTGGTGGTAGTGCACCCGTTCTTCGACGAGCAGGGGAATGCGGTGGGTGTAATGTGCGGCCAGGCCAGGTTCCGCACCCTCAACACGATAATGGGGGAGCGCACGGGGCTTGGAAGCACAGGGGAGACCTACCTGGTTGGTTCCAACAGCGTTCTGATGACTGTATCACGTTCACCGGGATTTAATCCCGGCATGTCTGCCATACGCACCCGCGCGGTCGAAATAGCCCTTGAAAAGCACGAAAACGGTCACGGATTGTACAGAGGCTATCAGGGCGCCCAGGTAATCGGGGTCTACCGCTGGCTTTCCGAACTCAACTCCGTCCTGGTGGCCGAGCAGGACCAGGGCGAAGCATTCCAGCTAATTTACACCACGCTTTTTCTGAATGCGATCGTGGCCTTTTTTGCGGTTCTTCTGGCCGGTATAGCGTCGCTCTATTTCGCGCGCGGGATAGCTTCCCCACTGGCGGACCTGGCAAGGACGGCTACCCGTATCGCCCAGGGCAACCTTGAACTGAGCGCCAAGGTGGAAGGACCCGATGAGATATGCTCCGCCGCCAGTTCCTTCAACTTGATGACCGAGAGGCTCAGACGCCGCATTGACATGGAGAAACTCGTCTCCGATATGTCGCGAATGTTTCTCGACCTCTCAGCCGATGAAGCTGATTTGGGAATTTCAATGGCACTGGCCGAAGTCGCTACTTTTGTCGGCTCTGACCGCGCCTGCATCTATCTCTTCTCTGCCGACGGGAAGACCCTTTACGCAACGCATGAATGGGGTGCCGAGGGAGTCGAGGCCCGCCGGCAACGAGAATTCCGGAAGGATGATTTGCCGTGGTACTATCAAAGAATCGAAAACCGCGAGAGCTTGCATATTCCGGATATTGAATTCCTCCCGCCCGAGGCCGAAGCTGAAAAGACACTTTGGCGCAATGATGGGATTAAATCCCTGATTCGCATTCCAATGTTTTCCGGCAAGAACATAAGGGGTCTTGTCGGATTTGATTCTGTGCGCGAGACGCGGGAGTGGTCCGGAGAGGATATCCAGCTGTTTCGCATGGTTGGAGAGATCGTCTACAGCACGCTCGAGCGCGTATGGTTCGAGAAGACGCTTGCTTCCCAGAAAGAACGGCTCACGGTTACCCTGCGCAGCATCGGGGATGGGGTTATAACCACCGACGTCGAGGGTAGGATAATCCTCATGAACGGGGTGGCCGAGCAACTTACCGGGTGCACTCACGAAGAGGCCGCGGGCAGACAGCTTGGGGAGATCTTTAATGTAATCAAGAAAAGAAGCCGCGCACGCTGCCCCAACCCGGTCGAGATGGTAGTCCAACTGGGCAGGGTCGTCAGCCTCGAAGACGATTCCGTTTTGATTGCCCGAGATGGAACGGAGCGGGTAATTGCGAACAGCGGGGCGCCGATTCGCGAAGGCGACAAGATCGTCGGCGTGGTAATGGTTTTTCGGGATGTCACCGAAGCCAGGCAAGCCGAGGAAGAACGGGTGCGCCTTGCGACGGCTATCGAGCAATCCGCTGAAGCCATTTTCATAACCGACACGAACTGGATCATTCATTACGTTAATCCGGCTTTCGAGCAAATGACCGGCTACAAAAGATCCGAGATAATAGGCCGGCACACGCGCTTTCTCAAAAGCGACAAGCATGACGAGAGCTTTTACCGGCTGCTGCGGAACACCCTCATGAGAGGGGATGTCTGGTCGGGGCGCATTATCAATAAGAAAAACGACGGCACACTGTATGAAGCCGAGGTGACTTCTTCGCCTGTCAGGGACAAGCAGGGCAACATTTTGAGCTACGTGAGCATCCACAGGGATATCACAAATGAAGTGAGACTGGAAAAAGAGCTTCGCCAGGCTCAGAAGATGGAGGCAATAGGAAGACTCGCGGGCGGGATTGCCCACGATTTCAACAACATACTGGCTGCCATAATGGGTTTTACGGAGATGGCCTACTCCAAGATACCCGACGGAAGTCCCGCGAGGCGCAATCTCGAACAGGTCCTTAAGGCAAGCTCACGCGCGGCTGACTTGGTGGGCCGAATTCTCACGTTCAGCCGTAAAACGGAGGTTGAGCGAAAACCGGTGTCCCTTGCGCCCATTATCGCAGAGGCCCTCAGACTCCTGCGCTCCTCGCTGCCTACGACAGTTAACATTAGCCAGGACATAGATGTCAGCACCGAGGGTGGAATTGTTTTGGCCGATTCGACCCAGATACACCAGGTGCTGATGAACCTGTGCACCAATGCCGCCCACGCCATGCGGGAAAAGGGCGGGACATTGAGTGTGAAGATTTCCGAGGTGCAGGTCGACGAATACCTGGTGTCCCGCTATCCCGATCTCAAGCCCGGTCCCTTCGTAAAGCTTACGATAGGCGACACCGGTTGCGGTATGGATGCGCAGCTCATTGAGCGCATTTTCGACCCTTATTTCACCACAAAGGCGGCGGGTGAAGGCAGCGGGATGGGGTTGGCCGTCGTCCAGGGAATTGTGAAGAGCCACGGCGGGGCCATCTCGGTATATAGCGAACCGGGGCGAGGCAGCTCGTTCAACCTTTTCTTCCCGACCATAAAAGGGAAAGTCCAACAGGAAGCGGTTACCTCCCTGGAGCTTCCCACCGGAAGAGAACGGATACTTTTCGTCGATGATGAAAGAGGTCTGGCCGATCTTGGGGAGGAAATGCTGCAGTCGCTGGGCTATGTTGTCACCGCCAAAACGAACAGCACGGAGGCGCTGGAACTGTTCAACTCCCAGCCCGATGCATTCGATCTGGTTATAACCGACATGACCATGCCGGGCCTGACCGGTAAGGAGCTTGCCTCCAAACTTATGGAGACAAGGTGCGATATACCGGTCATCTTGTGTACGGGATTCAGTGAGCTGATAAACGAGAAGCAGGCCAAGGATTCCGGCATCAGGGAATTGCTGATGAAGCCCTATGTCAGGAGCAACCTGGCCGAAGCAGTGCGCAGGGCGCTTGACGCGGACATGCGCGGCCGCGCCCACGCCAAAATCTCACCGAGCTACCAGGTAATCCATTAGTTTCCATCCGGATGCAAAAAATTCCGTTGTGTATAAACTCCGAATATCCATCGCGGCGAGTTTTGCTCCACTTCACACCCATCTTACCAGTCCTGGTTCCACTTCGCCCCCCTCAGGCAGCGCGCGCTTTTCTCAACTGTCGCCATAGAACACCCCTGCCGGGGGCAAAGAGAAAAACGATCATGAATATGCTCGTGGCCACCAGCACGACCGCTGCTCCCGAAGCTATGTTGATATAAAAGCTGAGGTATAGGCCGACAATTGCGGAAATGGCTCCAATGCCCGCCGAGACGACCATCATGGCTGGAAGGCGGCGCGCGATGAGAAAAGCGGTCGCAGCGGGTGTCACCAGCATGGAAGCAACCAGCCCCACCCCGACGGTCTGCATCGATACGACGATTGTAAGTGCGATGATGATGAGCATGAGAGTGCGCAGAAGTTCGGCCGGCAGTCGAAGTGTAGCCGCCAGAATGGGATCGAACGAGACTACGAGGAATTCCTTGTAGAGTAAGGCAACGACCAGAAGAACCGCAAGTCCCACGCAAGCGGTCAGCCACAGGTCTCCCGTGCTCACCCCCAGCACGTTTCCAAACAGGATGTGGGTAAGGTCCCTGGCGTAGGTTTTGGTTGTGCTGATAAGGGCTATGCCGAGCGAGAGCGCGGCGGCAAAGAGAATGCCTATCGCCGTGTCCTCCTTTAAAGTACCCTGGCGCGACAGCAGTCCGATGCCCAGGGCCACCCCAATCGCCGACACCAGCGCGCCCACCATCAGGTTCGCTTTGAGCAGGTACGCCACCGCGACACCGGGCAGGATGGCATGGGCCATGGCATCACCGAGGAAGGCCATCGACCGCAGGACGACGTAGCAGCCGACCAGCGCGCAGAGTATGCCGACCATCAATGAGGCAGCCATGGCGCGTTGCATGAATTCATACGCAAGGGGAGAGAGGAGCCAGTCCATGATGATCTTATTTCCCGTGAATGGGGGTTTTATGAGCGGCTTTATCCACGACCATCGCCCCGTCGAGGAATAGTACCTGCCCTCCGAAGGCCTCTGCAATGGTTGCGGCGCTCAGGGCCTCCCGAGCCGGGCCAAAGGCTATCAATCGGCGGTTTAGCAGGAGTATCTGATCGAAGCTCTTTGCAGCGAGATTTAGATCGTGAGTTGATGTCAAGAGTGTAACCTGCTGCTTACTGAGATCTTCAAAAAGAGAAAGCGTGGTCTCCTGGGTGGAAGCATCGATGCCCGTGAATGGCTCATCCATCAAAATGATATGCGGCTCCTGGGCCAGTGCGCGAGCCAGAAAAACCCTTTGCTGCTGTCCTCCCGAGAGGCTGCCGATGGGATGCGTCGCAAGATCGGCAATGCCCAACTTCTCCAGGCAGTCCATTGCCGCTGACCGGTCCTTTTTCCCCGGACGCCTGAACCAGCCTAGCTGTCCGTAGCGTCCCATCATGACCACGTCGAAAACGCTCACCGGGAAGCGCCAATCCACCTCCTCCCTTTGCGGCACGTAAGCCACGCAATCCTTGTGATGCCCGAGCGGAAGACCATGAATGGTTATACTTCCGCTATGCAGGGGGAGCAGTCCCACCAGTGCCTTGAAAAGTGTGGACTTGCCGGCCCCGTTTGGACCGATCACAGCTACACTTGACCCGGCGGGGACGCAGAAGGTGATCTGCTCCAGCGCGGCCCGGTCGTGATAGAAAACAGACGCCCCTTCCATGGAAAGGCTGGCCGGCGCCAGGTCGCAGGTCAATATCTTGTTCTGGTTTGTCACAAATGCACCGTCCATCTTGTCTGAACGACTACTTTAGAGCATTCACTATCGTAGCTGTATTATAACGCATCATCTCGATGTAGCTCGGAGCGGGCCCGCCTGGCTGACTTGTTGAGTGTGTGTAAAGACCGGTCACCACCTTGATGCCGGCCTCCCTTGCTATCTGCTCCGCAAGCCGCGGTGCTTCGCCCGCTTCGAGGAATATGACCGTTGCCCCATTTCCCCTGATCTTCTTTACAAGCTGTGTAACCTGCTTGGCCGAAGGTGATGCCTCCGTGCTGAGGCTCGGGATTATCATTCCGACGATTCTTAATCCGTAGCGGTCGGCAAAATAACCAAGGTCGTCATGATCGGTTACGAGAAGTCGCCTGTTTTCAGGAATTTGCTTTACCTGATTCAATATCCATTGATCCAGCTCTTCGAGCTTTTCGGTATAGGCACGGGCGTTTGCCGCGTAAAGGTCCGCACCCCCCGGATCGGCCTCGCTGAGTCCGTGGCGAATGTTTTCCACGTAATTGACCACATTAGCCGCCGACAGCCAGAAGTGGGGATCTCCCTCATCGTGGTGGGCCTCTCCCTGATGATGGCCCTTTTCATCTGAATCGGCCGACTCATCCCCTCCCGGAGTACGGAAACTCAATCCAGCCGAGGAATCGATTATTTTGCGAACCCCCCCGATATTTTTCAGAAGTTCATCGAGATATTCCTCGAACCCGGCCCCGTTTATGACAATGACATTGCTTTCGGCTACCCCCCTCACATCGGCGGGTGTCGGTTGGAATGTATGCGGATCGGCGCCGACCGGCAGCAATGTTTTTACCTGGACCCGGCCGCCTGCAATGTTCCGCACTATGTCGGCAAGGAACGTTTCGACCGCGATGACCTTAATGGAGTTCCCGGCCTCCTTCCGGGTTGACGTGAAAGCGCTCGGGACACCCAGGAAAATCATGGTTGTCCAGATACATATTAAAGCCGACAAATAGCGCATCCTCGAGTTGGACTCCTTGTCTATTTCAAAACAGATCAATTGTAGGAGCATAAAAAGGGAGCAAATGCATTGCGATTAGGAAAATAGCGGTCAATTACTCTTTTGTCAAAGCCGCGGGAGCGGATTTCCGCGGACCGGGGCGGCATGGCATGCTCGAAAAATCAGTGGGTAGCCCTTGAGTTACGTAGGTTTTATACGCAAGAAAGCCCCTCGACCGGGGCTTTCTTTCTTTGATTGTGCCGGTAGAGCAAATATAGATCAGTGGTAATGCCTCTGCCAGTCATCTACTTCTTTTTCTGCTTCATCGCGGCTCTTACCGTACCGTTCCTGAATTTTCCCGATGAGATGGTCGCGCTTTCCCTGTATCTTGTCCCAATCGTCGTCGGTAAAATCACCCCATTTCTCCCGGAGTTTTCCTTTGATTTGCTTCCAATTGCCTTCTATTTGATCCCAATTCATCGTAGTCTCCATTTATAGTTGGCTTTACTTCTCGTTTGCATTTTTTGACGCCTTTTTTCGATCAGGTCCTTTACGGAAGCCGCTATGAGAACGGTCCCGACAAAAAGGCCCACTTTAAGATCCTCGATGCTCATCTAGTAGGCTCCTTACTATCTCTCTTACAAAAAGGTAAACATTGGTTCAAAAAAGAAAAATGACAGGAAGACCACGTCACGCCGCATTTGCCGCTAATCACCGGCCCGAGCTTCCGGGCTTTCAGAGCGGGGGTTTGCGTCATGAATCGGTTCATCGTGAGGAGATAGAGCGCAGGTTTTGGTTTCCCACGTGAGCCGGTGGCGGTTTCTGGCAATTATGTCGTAGGACCAATCACGAATCGGACGGGGTATCATGCGCAGCGCCGAGGCGAAGTAATGAAGGCCCTCGATGCGGCCGCCGATTGCGAGCACCGCGTCGCTTTTTCGGAAACACCTGTTTTTTTCTATAAGAAGAAGGGTATGCGGGTCGTCCGGATCTTCGCCGCATTGTCTGACAAGCTCCCTGCCGGGTTCGGTCCGCAGGGAGAGAAACCTGAATCTTCGATGCCGGTCCAGTTTGCTGATCAGCCTGGCCGATCTCGAACACATGCCGCAACAGCCGTCGAATAAAATCACGGAATCCATACAGGATGCTCCCCTATAGATAATGATAAGCATCCATATTTCAAAGCGGCATGCGAATAGCGACTAATCCAGGGGCTTAAATATGTTTTCTGTTTTGTGCGTTACCCGAATTCGGCGAGGATATGGAAAACTGTAAGGATAAAAAGAGTTGTTGATCGATTTTTTTTTCAAAATGATTGATTATATTCTCGTTCAGCGGCAAGAAAACAGTAGCGGAGCCGGCAGGCGAAAGACCGCCCGCATGGCGGGAGAGAGATTCCCCCGGTCGCGGGAGCGCCAAGTCTGAATGGTCCACTTCTGAATAGCTCGTGATTTCGAAGGTTTACGTTTACTTTTCACCGCTGTTTTGTTATTTATCCCATTGGTCAGTTTTCCAGGACAATAGTTCAACCCGGACGGGGCCCATCCAGGCCGCCTTCGGGACTTGCTTTCCGGAGATGAACTTCCAACGCATTTCAGGGAACACTAAATGACCAAAAAGAAAGAGAATTCTCTACTTGAACAATTTCGGCGGGAATTCAGCTTGCAGGACGACCAGCTGGAGCGCCTGCGGGTGTCCTGTTTTTTCGAGGGCATACCCCTTATGGACGCCTTTGAAAACATCGCAATAACCGACGAGGGCAGGATTTTGCGCGTGCTCTCAAAATATTTGGAAATACCATTGCTCGAACGGGAAGACTACCCTGAAAAACCGGTGCTCCTCGAAGGGGTTTCAATGTTTTTCCTGCGCAAGCACGCGGTGCTCCCAATCCAGGTTGACAGCGGCCGGGTTCGGGTGGTCGTTAATAACCCCCTCAATTTGCCGATCATAAATATCCTGTCGAGCTATTTTTCCGGCATGGAACTTAACCTCTGCATAGGTCAGCGCGAAGAGATCCGCACGGCTATCGACCGGCTTTACGGAACGGCCGCCCGCGAGGCACAGGCTGCATCCGACGGGATCGCCGTGGGATCGGACGGCTTCGAGGAAGACCTCGAACACCTTAAAGGTCTGGCCCAGGAAGCGCCCATAGTGCGGCTGGTAAACGTGTTGATCTCTCGGGCGCTCGATATGCGGGCATCGGACATACATTTCGAGCCTTTCGAGCGCTCTTTTCACGTGCGCTGCCGGGTTGACGGGGTGCTTTTCGACCTCGATTCGCCCCAGAAGAACATGCAATCCGCGATTATTAGCCGCCTCAAGCTTATGGCGAACCTCAATATCGCGGAAAGGCGGCTGCCCCAGGACGGCAAAATCAAGCTGCGTTTCGGAAACCGCGAGGTGGATATCCGTGTATCGACCGTGCCCACCATCTACGGCGAGAGCGTTGTTTTGAGACTTCTTTCCCAGGAGGGGGTCGAATACAACCTTACCAACCTCGGCATGGACGGGAAGGACCTCGAATATATAGAAGGCCTTATCGAGCGCCCCTACGGAATGATTTTGGTGACAGGCCCAACCGGTTCGGGGAAAACAACTACCCTGTACGGCGTTCTGAAGAAGCTTAATTCAGTCACCCGAAAGATTCTCACCGTCGAGGACCCGGTCGAATATCAGTTGGACGGCATAAACCAGATACAGGTAAAGCCGCAGATAGATCTGACATTCGCAAATGCATTGCGCTCGCTGGTGCGGCAGGACCCCGACGTTCTGCTCATAGGTGAAATCCGCGACAAGGAAACGGCGGATATCGCAATCGAGTCGGCCCTGACGGGCCACCTGGTCCTTTCAACGCTTCACACAAACGACGCCCCCGGCGCGATCACCAGGCTTCGGGATATCGGCATTGAATCATTCCTCATGGCTGACTCGCTGCTGGCGGTAATGGCGCAGCGGCTGATTCGGATTTTGTGCCCTATCTGCAAGATCGAATACGAGGCTCGTGACGTGGATATCAAGCGCATAAGCGAAATACTGCCCGACCTGCCCACCCCGCTTAAGCTTTATCAGAACAAGGGCTGCGACAGGTGCGGGTATACGGGCTACAAAGGCAGGCAGGGGATTTTCGAGATTTTGCCGATTAACGAGGCCGTCAGGTCCGGGATCGTTGCCGGAAAAGACGCCGGCTATATTTCTCAGTCTGCTGTCGCATCTGGATATCGGCCCCTGGCCTACAATGGTTTCCGCAAAGTGGTCGAGGGTGTAACCACGCTCTCCGAGGTTCTGCGGGTTACGAGTTTGTCATAAAGATTTCAGCGGAATAGGTTCATATGAGCTACTATCAGTATCATGCCCGCGATGCTCAGGGAGAAATTCACAAGGGAGTTTTGGATGCGCTCTCGGAAACCGATGCCGCGCGCAAGCTAAAATCGAGCAGACTCTTTCCGGTAAAGATAAAGGCCGTACGGGGACATCAGAGACGCCGGATTCCCGAAGAGCACATTATACGATTCTTCTTCGATCTCTCGGACCTTCTGAGCGCCGGACTCCCGGTGGACCGCGCCCTGGGGCTTATCAGCACGAACCAGACGCACAAGAGATTCCAGCGCATGGTAAAGGACCTGCTCGAAGAAGTGCAGGGCGGAAGCGATCTGTCGGGCGCCATAGGCAAGTACCGGGACGTTTTCGGCACCCTTGCCGACCACATGGTGAGGGCGGGAGAAGCCAGCGGCACGCTCGGACCGATACTCAAGCGGCTCGCCCAATACATGGAGCAGCGCCGCGCTTTCCGGCAGGCCCTCATCTCGTCGATGATCTACCCTATCATTCTTCTGGGCACCAGTATGGTTTCGATGGTCATACTGCTGGTGTATGTCATTCCAAAATTCGCGCAAATCTTCCACGACCTCAACCAGAAGGTGCCATTCATTACGGAAGTGATGCTCCAGGTGGGCAACTGGCTAAGGGATTACGGTTGGACGCTGCCCTTTCTGCTGGCGGTGGTTTTCTGGGGCGGCAAGTATTTGATGAGGCAGCCGGCAGCGAGAATGGAGGCGGATAAGCTTCTGTTCAGGTTCCCACTTAGCCGCTACATAATTTTGCACAGCGAGTTAACAAGGTTCTGCCGCACCCTCGGTACGATGATCGAATCGGGAGTGCCGCTGCTCCGCGCGCTCAGCCTGGGGCAGGAACTCATAATGAACGTGATGCTCCGGGAAAAGCTGGCTCCACTTTACCAGGAGATAAAAGTGGGGCGTTCGATGAGCAACTTTTTCAGGATCCACCCCGAATTCCCGGCGCGAATGGGCACCATGCTCCGGATTTCCGAGGAACAGGGTAATCTCGGAACGGGACTTCTGGGGCTGTCCGAGTACTTCGAAAAGGAGCTGCAGCGGACTCTCCAGCGTATCATGGCCCTGATGGAGCCGATTGTTATCATGAGCACCGGCGCTATTATCGCCCTTATGGTTATGAGCATGTTTACAGCGATTTTTGGAATAAATGACATCAAATTCTAAACAGCATGGAAGACGCAGGGGGTTCACCCTGATCGAGTTGATAGTGGTGCTGCTTATCCTTTCGGTCTCGGTCGCCCTTGTCATGCCCAGGGTGGGAACGGGCTGGAGGAGGCTCGAAGATGGCGACTTTCTCCAGCAGTTCGTCGACACCATAAGGCGGGCGCGCCTGATTGCCGTAAACTCGGGACAGCCGGTTGCATTCAGGATAAACAGCGCCGACCGGGTCTACGATTTCGCCAAGCCGGCAAACAGGCCTATACCGGAAAACGTCGAAATCTTTTCGGAACGCCTCGAGAGGGACCCCGAAACAGGTGATTTTCTGGTCACTTTCTACCCGGACGGCAGCATGGTGGGGAACAGCTTCGATCTGGTTTTCGACCATAAAAGAACCTACCGGATATCCATCAACCCGCTTTTCGGCACGGTTGGAGTTGCAAGGGGGCAGACCTGATGATCAGACTGGCCCAAATGATGAGAAAGACAGGAATTGGCGGAAAGAAGGGCAGCCGCGGGTTCACGTTGTTGGAGATCCTGGTTTCCCTGATCATCGGGACGGTCATTGTAGGCGGGGTGATGGGGCTCATTTCGATGTCCATGCAGTACAGGTTCAGGCTCAAGGACAAGCGCCAGATACAACCCATCCTCGAGACCGCCGCCCAGGCGATATTTGACGATCCCAAGAGGATCGGGGACGGCGCGATCACCTTTGGAGACCGGAAAGGTTCTCCGGTCGTCATCGTTCGTTCGGTCCCCGTGCAGCTCAGTGAAAACAGGGCCGGAAACAAGGGCGATCTCTACAGGGTGATGCTCGATTACAGGGGCAGTCACCTTGAGTTCAGCGTGGTCGTGCCGCCGAGCTGATCTCGGGCGGCAGCGTTGTAAAGGTTTGACTACCTTAGATTCCGCGATATTCGCGGCAAAAGAAAATGACACTTAACTCGAGCGACAAAATGGAATTTCCCGGATGGCTTAAGGGAAGAAAGGGGTTCACGCTGATCGAGGTAATCCTTGCGACGGCCATTTCCGCCCTCGTGATGGTTATCCTTTCGGTTTGTCTCTCTTTTGCGCTTAGGGCCTGGGAAGACACTCAGGACCACAAGCCCGATCAGAGCGCCGCCCTTGCGGACCTGCTCAAGCGGCAGCTCGCCGAGTTCGATCCCACGCCCATCAAGTTCGAGGAGGGTGCTCACCCTTATTTTTCCGGGCAGGCTCAATCACTTGCGTTTGCAACTTCCCACTCGGTCAAGGCAATCTCGGGCGGTGTCCCAGTTATAGCGCGCTACCTCTACGATCCGGCAGCCAAAACGGTCTATTACGCGGAAATTCCCCTAAACCCCTATGATCCGGATACGGTCAAGGATTTCGTGAAAGCGGGGGTTTCGACCGATGCCAAGGCAATCATCCGGTTTTATGCAGTCGAAATCGCGAATTTCGAGCTGTCTTACTCCGGTGGGGAGGGTTCTTCCCAGAACTCCGACAAATGGGACCAGAAGGATGAATTTCCCACCTCGGTGATCATGAGGTGGAAAGCACCCGATTCCGAAGACTTTTCGCAGGCTTTTTCAGTTAACTCTCCATTCTCGATCGAGATCAAGCAGAAGCTCTCGACCGGGCCGATGGGGACCCGATGACCGAAGGATTTGCAAAACATCTCGCCGCGCTCAGGGCGGTTTTGCCTAACCCGGTTGTGGATCGCAAGGGGGTGATCCTTATTGCCGTGCTCTGGATTTGCGCCCTCATAATGTGGTTTGCGCTGCAGATAAGCGCGGAGGCCCGGTTTCAGGGAGAGGACCGGATTCAGGCAATAAGGAGATCGCAAGCGCTTCATCTTGCAACGGGCGGGTGCTACGAAGCCCTTGCGAGGATGGGGGAGCCGAAGCCGCTCAACGCGGATGAGCCGCTCGACCGAAACTGGCAGCCCGACGGAAAGCCGCGGGTGGTCCAGTACGACACGGGACGGGCGGTTGTAATAATGGAACCCGAGGAGCGCAAGGTAAACGTAAACAGGGTAGGGCAGCCACAGCTAAAAGAGATCCTGGAAAGGGCGGGAGCCGATGAGGGTATTGCGGATCACCTGACCGATCTCATCATGGACTTCATCGACCAGGACGACACCGCGAGATTCCTTGGCGGAGAAAAGCCTTATTATAGAAACCTGGGTTTGAATTACGGACCGCTAAACGGGCCGCTTACCAGCCTCGACCAGCTTCTGCTCGTCCCCGGAATGACGCAGAAGCTTTTCTACGGGTATGGAAGCGGCGGCGATGATACGCCTGGAGATGCCTACAAGGATTTATTGATTCCGGGCAAGAGTTCCCTTTTCAGTATGCTGACGATATACGGGAGTAATGTACGTTTGCTCCCGACCGAAGAAGAGGAAACTGCTTCCCGGCAACTGAGTTGGAGGCTCGGTGGGGTCTACAGGATACTCTCTTTCGGCATGAGTTCCAACGGTCCTCCCGCGGTCGGCGTTTGGCTCACCGTGCGCTTCAGCCCCCAGGAAAAGAGTTCGTATAAAATTTTGAGCAGGAAAGTCCTTTAAGAGAGGTAAAAGACATGATTAAGGGCTTCATAAAATATAGACCAACAAATCTTGTCGCCGTCTACGTGGAAGCGCGCAATGTCGAAGTGGTGCGGGCGAGGCGCAAATGGCGCTCGTGGGTAATCGAGCAGGCCGAAAGATACCCGGTTCCCGACGGCGAGTCCGTGCTGGACTACATCCAGTTTCTCAACCTTAGGCCGAAAGGACGGAAAGGAAGCGCGCTGCTGCTGTTCGTTCCTTCCACTTTCTACTCGGTCCACCGCGAACATTATCCATTGTCGCTAAAGGACCAGATCGAGGAAGCGGTAAATTTTGACTGGCAGGAAAACATTTTCCACGAAATGGACAGCACGCTCCACTTTTACGGCCCCGCGGTATCGCTGGACCAGCACATTTCGGTCCCGATATTCGCCATGCAGAGGACAGTCTACGAGAAATTCCAAACGGCGCTCAATGCGCAGCAGTTCCATCTCTTCACCGTGGTGCCGAGCGCCCTTGCATACGGGACTTTCATCCCATCCCCGGTGCCCGGCGAACCCGAGGAACCACTACAGATAATCGGGCGGGTTCTGGACGATTCGCAGCTTGAACTTCACCGCTTCTACCGGGGTGCCTTCATGGATTCAATGCTGATAGGAAAGTCGCAGGACAGCCTGAAGCTTTTTCGCGAGAGTCTGCATTGTATGGGGGAGGGTGTTGAAGACTGCTCCGACACAACTGCGCCGCACGTCAACCTGCTTTGCACGGGGGCAGAGTGCGGCCTCAATGGGGATTACGGCAGCGACTGGAGTGAGAAGGGTCTGCCGGTATGCAAGCGAAGCATTGATGGAGCGTTTGTCACGAACTGGGTGAAGGGCCTCCTCCAGCAGGAACACATACCTACCTTCGATAATGAAATCCTGCTGAAGCCCTGGCAGGTGTCCCGTGCCGCATGGCCGCTTGCCGGACTTGTCGTGCTCTTTGCGCTGTTCGCTTTCTGGCAGGTAGGCTCTTCGTCCCGGCTGCTCCAGACCGAAAAGGGGCTAAGAAGGCAGTTGAACCAGCTCGAAGTTCAGTGGAAGCCGATCGAAGAGCTGCAGAACAGAATATCCAAATTCCAGGAAGACAAAAAAACCCTTTCCGAGTTCAACCGGGAGGGCTATCCGCTGCTTGAACTCCTGACCTATATGACGATGATCACCCCCGACGATACCTGGATCAACTACATTTCTCTGCGCAAGGGACAGGTCATCATAAGGGGTGAAAGCAAATCGGCAATCAAATACCTCTCCGAGCTTTCGAAAACCGACGGGCTGACCGACGTGAAATTTGCTTCTCCCGTTACCCGCAATCCCAACTCGGACATGGAGCGCTTCAACGTGCAGCTTCAGCTTGACATTGAAAAGCTGAACAAGACCCTCGAAGCGCTGCCTTTCGATCGACTCGCTCCGTCAATGAAAGCAGTTTCGACGAATGTCGGCGAGGTTTCGGATAAGGCGCCCGGCCAGGCTGCCGGAACCGAACCCGAGACAGGCGAGCCGGACGTTCCGGACGAAATGTCCGTTCCAGAGGAGGTCCAACAATGAAAATTCAATGGCCCTCGTTGGCGCAAACAAAGAAATACCGCAAGACGATTATGGCCTGTGCCATCCTCGTACTCGCACTGCTGGCGCTTAAAATCGCTTGGCTGGACCAGGTGATTGGTCAAAACGAGATAATCGAGGCCAAGATTAAGCAGCAGGAGGAGCTTGTCCATAAATATGAGCAAAAACTCAAACAATCCGGAGAGATAAGGCAAAATCTCGAAAAGCAGGAGCAGGAACTCAAGGAAATGCAAAAGAGGCTTTTTCGAGGGACGGATCCCTACCAGCTGGCAGCTTCTCTCGGGGACCTGCTGTCGTCCAAGGGCGGAGACGGCCAGAAACTCGACATCAAGACCTACCAGGTGCTCGCGAGCAAGGAGTACGGCCTCTATTCCGAAGTTCACCTCCGTTTTAATTTGATGACAAACGTGGATGGTCTCTATTATTTTCTTGATCGAGTAAGAAACTCGGAATTTGCGATCCTTGTGCAGGAAATTAATATTCAAAAAATTCAGCGGAACAGGGGACCGGATCTGGTTGTAAACGTTATTCTCGCTGCATTGATGGAAAAGGGCGAAAAAACGTGATTCTCCTTCTTCATTTCTTTTCAACGAGGTATTAGCTTTGGGCAAACTCAGGTAGGGAAATACATTTGTCGGCGATTGCCCGGATCTACAACTTGCCTCGATAACTGTTGAACTATAGCAAAGGCTTCGAGTATAAGACATACCAATGATAATTGAACTCGCCCGGAATTGCCCGGCCCGGACCGAATGAAGGTCTCGGATATACGCCTCTGGCGATTGGCGCGGTTGCATTCTGTTGAAGTATCTGACAGTCATTGAGCAAGTTCTCGAAGTAAGGAGGGGCCTTTCGTATGAGAACACGCCAGGCTATCGTTCTAATTATGCTGGCCTTTTCTTTTATCTCCTGCCAGACGGCCACAGCGCCAAAGTCCCCGGTGGGCAAGGTATCCCCGGCGCCCCATTCCCTCGGCACCCTCAGCGAATACACGCAACTGGAGAGAGAATCGGGTCAGCCGATTGAAGTTGTCCAGTCGCTAGGCGGCGAAAAAAAGGGTGGAGAAAAGGGAGAAAAGAAGAAAAAAGAAATATCCATAATGGGCAAGCCACTGCCCACCGGCCTCCTGACCCCCGAGGGGCAGGAACCCCTGACTACCATCACTCCCGGAGCTGAACCCGAGCGGCAGAAAATAGTTCTCAACTTCGACAAGGCCGACATATCGGAAGTCACGAGCCAGATTTTCGGCGATCAGCTCAAGGTCAACTATGTTTTGGACCAGGGGCTGCAGGGCCGCATAAGCATGTACATCGAAGGAGAGTTTACCCCGCAGGAACTTCTCCAGATGGTGACGCGGGCCTATGAGTCAAACGGGGTGAGCGTCGTGCCCAAGAAGGGCATGTATTTCATACAATCATCGCAGAAAACCACGGGTACCGGGCTGCCCATCGCCGACGCCGCCCTTTTGAAGGCCCAGAAAGATGGTGTCAGGCCCATAATAGTTATTTACCGGCTGCGATATATGGATGCGAAACAGGCATCCAACCTGGCATCTCCTTTCCTGTCGGCCGGCAAGAAAGTCATTGTCGAGTCACTCACCAACAGTCTGATTTTCATCGAAGAGACCGAAAACGCCCGCTCGATTATCAACCTCCTGAAAACGATAGATGTGAATATCCTTCAGGAAGTCAGCATGGAGATAATCCCGCTGCGGTCGATATCGCCCCAGGATGCGGTGCAGGGGATGGAAACCTTGCTGAACAAGCTTGGCGGTGTGAAAGAGAGCGCCATCAAGAACAACATCGCCTTTATTCCGCTCCAGAGTTTTGGCGGCGTTCTGGTTATGGCCCAGAATAGCGATTTGATAAAATCCGCGAAGCAATGGATAAATGCGCTTGACGTCCAGGGCGTGGAATCCGGCGAACAGATATACGTCTATTTCATCCAGAACGGCCTTGCGCGTGACATAGCCGACATTCTTAATTCAGTCTACGGACTGGGGGGCGGCGGTGGAGCCAGGAGGCTCGAACAGCAGGTCGTCGCCTCGGGAGGAAGGACTTCAACCCGTGGCGGCGGGTTCGGCACAGGCAGCAGCAGCGGGTTCGGCACAGGCAGCAGCGGGTCCTCCTTTGGCGGGTCTTCGAGTTTTGGAAGCGGCAGAACGGGAACGACCACCGGCACAGGCACGAGTTCGATGTCTGGAAGCACCTTTGGAGGGACGGGGAGCACCTACGGTTCGACTGCATCCAGAGGCACGACCGGCGGGGGCACGCTAGGCTCTGTCGGTACGACAGGGGGCCAGGCAGCAGGCAAACCAAGGATTTTCACCGGTGAGGTGACCGTAATTGCGGATGAAGTAAACAATGCGATAGTTGTGCGGGCAAATGCATCGGATTATGCAAAAATAAAGAAAACCGTGGAGACGCTCGATCTGCTCCCGCGGGCGGTTCTAATCGAAGTAATGATAGCCGAGGTCACTCTGAACAAGGATTTTCAATACGGAATAAAATACTGGTTCCAGCACAATCCCCATGACCCGACCGGGCTTGGCCTCTCACTGGGGGGGCTTTCGAACAAGCAGTCATCCACCATCGGTACGGGCAGCGCTACAACCACCTCGACCTTCGGATTTCCCGATATCGGGAGTGTTGCCGGCGCGGGGCTTGGTATGTCGTGGATCGCCAGTGCCAAGGACCTTGCCGTTTTTCTGAATATCCTCTCATCCAAGACAAATATCAATATCCTTTCCAACCCTAGCCTTCTGGCAACCGATAACAAGGACGCGACAATCACGGTCGGCGGCCGGCAGCCTGTACCGACCGGTTCGTTTACCGGCGGCACCTCCGCGGATCTTTCGGCGTCAAGCGTTTTCAGTACAATTCAATACGAGGAAACAGGAACGATACTCAACGTCACGCCGCACATAAATGCCGGCGGCCTTGTCAGGCTCGAGGTCGAAGGAATAATCCGGCGTGTCGGTCCCAATGCAACGGTTGGCGCAAACAATCAGGCTCCAACATTTGTCGAACGCAACATCAAGACAACTTTGCTTGCCCAGAGCGGCTCGACCGTCATAATTGGGGGAATACTCGATTCGAACGAAAACAACGAGAAAACGGGAATTCCGGGCCTACAGGAAATTCCGCTCTTAAAGCCCCTTTTCAGCAGCACCGGCAGGACCTTGCAAAAAACCGAACTGATAGTGGCCATCACCCCCCATGTAATTGATCAGCGCGGAAGCGAGGCATCGAGGGAATTCCTTGAAAAGATGAGGAACCTCAAGATGAGGATTCAGAGATAGCAGGCCCTTCGTGCCTTCAGCGGTTATGTCACAACCTTTTTTGGACTTTTATCATCTTATCCGTGATTGTCTGGCGGACTTTGAAATAGCCTTCCCAGGGGTCTTTTTTGAGCGATGCAAGCCTCTGGCGAATGTTGCCGATATTGAAGCTGTCAGGCCGGATGCCGGACAGGAGTTCATCCCAGCCGATTGGCGCTGAAGCGGGCGCGCCGTTTCTTGCGCGTGCTGAATAGGCGGCGATGAAGGTCGCACCCCTGCCGTTTCTGAGATAATCTATAAATACCTTCCCTTTGCGTTTGCTCTTGGACATAGTCGCAATGTATTCGTTGGGCGATTCGCGGACTATGCCCTCGGCTATCGCCCGCGAGAACCCTTTCACATCGTCCCAGTTCCCGCGTGGTATAAGGGGTACAGCTATGTGGAGCCCCTTGCCGCCCGTGGTCTTCACGAAGCTTCTCAGACCAAGATCGGTCAGGCGTTCCCGAACGAGAAAGGCCGCGCGGACCATCTTTTCCCATGGTACCTCGGGGTCAGGGTCGAGGTCGAAAATCATCAAATCCGGTTGTTCCAGATTTTCCTCGCGGCTCCCCCACACGTGAATTTCGAGGGCCCCTATCCGCACCAGCGAAAGGAGGCCATCAACATTATCAACGATGCTGTAATATTCTACTCCCTCCCTTCCCATGAAGGATATCTGGCGAAGGACTCCAGGGGCTATATCTCCAAGGTGCTTTTGAAAAAAACACTCTTTTTGCCACCCCTCGGGGCAGCGCACCAGTGTAAGAGGGCGCCGCGCCAGGTGAGGAAGCATCCATTCGGCAACCTCGGCGTAATACTCGGCGAGATCGCGCTTGGTGATTCCGATTTCCGGATAAAGCACCCGGTCCGGATTTGAGAGTGCCAAATCTATCCCGCCGCTTTTTGCGCCGCTGGATTTGCCCCGCTTTTGTGCACCGGCTTTTGGAACTGGAACATTCGGGCTCTCGGTTTTGGATGGAGCTTCTTTCATGGAGTTATTTCCGGTCGAGTTTTCCGCTTGGGTACTCCCGACCGGCGCCAGAGGTTCGGGGTCTTCCCTGACAATCTCCTTTGAGTCCTTGTCTTCTCTTAGTCCTTTAAACGAGGGATGGCGCAGGATGCCTTCCTTGGTCCAGGAGGAAAATTCGACTTCCGTGACCAACGTGGGGCGAATCCAATGAACCCCCTTTTCTTCGTGGCCGGTCGGGGGATTTACGAAGGGAGATTTATCTATTTCAAGGGTCGCGAGCCTGGGGGTCATTTCTGCCAGGTCTCTCTCGCCAAAACCCGTGCCTGCCTTCCCCGAATAGACCAGTGCCCCGTCCGGGCGGTAGTAGCCCAGGAGCAAAGCGCCAAATCCCGTCCGGGAGCCGCCGGGTTCGGTGAAGCCGCCGATTACGAATTCCTGTCGGTGAAAGCACTTCACCTTGAGCCAGCGCCGGGAGCGTTTTTGATCGTAGGGGCTGTCAGACTGCTTCGATACGATTCCTTCGAGGCCAAGGCGGCAGGCGTTTGAGAAAACCGCCCCGCCATTTCCCTGTATGTGGTCTGAGTAGCGAATCGAGTCGTTTGCGGATTTTTGGGACCACGATTCGAGCAAATTTCGCAATAATCCTTTGCGAACAACCAGCGGGGTCGAAGTTAAATCGAAGCCGGCGGCATAGGGAATATCAAAAACGTAATAGACGAGCTTCCCCGGTCCGATCCCTTTCAGGATGTTCTGGAGCGCCTGGAAATCTGTCCTGCCTTTCTCGTCAAGAACCACCAGTTCCCCATCCAGGATGGCGCTTTCAACCGGCGGTTTCGACACGACTTCCGCAATTTCCCGAAATTTGACGGTCCAATCGTTTCCATTTCTCGAAACGAGACGAACAGCGCCATCGGATAGGAAGCAAAGGATTCTGTATCCGTCGTACTTAATTTCGTGAATCCAGTTTTCCCCCTCGGGGGGCTTGGCGACGAGCGTTGCAAGCTCGGGGCGGAAGATATGCGGCAGGGGAGCGGGGCGCGCACCCGACAGACCTGAAGGGTCAATGGGGGCCCGCGTCTTTTTTCTTGCTCCCTTACCCGATTCGGCCCGCGCGGCCTCCACCCGCGAGTCAGTCCCAGGAAGCGCCTCGCCTTCGAACCACACTTTTTCGCTCCGGGCGGCTATTTCGGACATCGACCTGCCGCCGGCCACGCTTCGGTCCATGTAGTCCACGGGATCGGGATCGCCGGATGAAATCGCGTACTCATCCCTTTTCTTGATGAGCAGCCAGTTCTTGCCCTCCTCGCCGGAATTCCCCTTCATTCTGGCAAGGACCCAGGCGCCGTTGAGCTTTTCGCCATGGAGCCTGAATTTTAAGTCTCCTTTGGCGTAGCCTTCATGCGGATCTCCGATGGGTTCCCATCGCCCCCTGTCCCACAGCATGACCGTGCCGCCCCCGTACTCCCCTTCGGGGATGGCGCCCTCAAATGATCCGTATTCCAGCGGATGATCTTCGACGTGAACCGCAAGCCTCTTCTCGCCTGGTTTTAGGCTTGGCCCTTTCGGCACGGCCCAACTCTTCAGCACCCCGTCGAGTTCGAGCCTGAGGTCGTAGTGGAGCCTGCTTGCCGCATGTTTCTGGATAGTGTATAGATTTCGCGTTGGACTGGACCGGACTTGGCCTTCCGGTTCCGGGGTCCGTTTGAAGTCGCGCTTTTCCTGGTAGGTTTCAAGTCCCATCAGAACTCCCGAACCGATTTGGCGTTGCAATATAGCGGCATATAGAAGCCGCGGGGTGGCACGGTGTCATCGTGTCCTCCAGTGGCCGGTGGGCACGAAGATGCCGTGCCCACCATACATTTACGACGAATGTGGCAACACGATCAGGAGACCGCGCCGCAACCTGGGTCCCGCATTTTTGGCAACAGCCACACCTTCTTGCCCAACCCAAGTCAAAATATTTGGCCGGTTATCATTCGCCCACGGCTTTCTTGCTCCCGGCCTTTCGCGAACGATCTTCTCTTTCCCTTGACCTTACGCGGCCTTCGCCTCTTTGTTTTGCAGCCTGCTCGACGCTTTGCTTCAGAAGGTCCATCATATCGATTACCTTGGCGGGTTCCTTCCTGGCCACGGGGATTTCTTCGGGAGGCATTGCGCCTCCGGCTTGAGCCTTTTTCTCTATCCAGTCCATGAGGGCGTCGCGGTATTCATCGTGGTATTTTTGCGGGTTCCATTCGCTCGTCATGCTGTTTACAAGCATTTCGGCGATTTCGAGTTCCCTGTCCGATACTTTGTGCTCTTCGAGGCTTCCAGCCGGAAAGCTCAACTCTGACGGTTCGCGCAGTTCATGGTGGTATCGCAGGATCTCCAGGACGAGGGCGTTATCCTGGGGTACGAGCGCTGCAAGGTACTGCCGGGACCGAATTACCACCTGGGCGATGGCAACTTTACCGGTGCGCTTCATTATCTCCCGCAAAAGAACGTAGCCCTTCTCGGCCCGTTTTCCGGGAACGACGTAGTAGGGTTTTGAAAAATATATGTACTCGATTGAAGCCAGATCGACGAAATCCGTAATGGCGATTGTCTGGGTAGCTTCAACGGCGGCCTTCTTGAAATCTTCCTCGGTTAAGACAACATAGTTTCCGGGGCTGTACTCGTATCCCTTGACGATATTGTCCCAGGGAACCTCCTGCTTCGTTTCCTCGCTTACCCTTTCGTAGTGCACCTGCGAGCGGGTCCTCTTGTCGAGTAGCTTGAAGCTGAGATCTTTTTTCTTCTCGGCCGAATATAGTGTGATGGGAATGTTGACCAGGCCGAAAGAAATACTTCCTTTCCAAATAGGGCGGGCCATTTTGTATACCTCCCTCCGGGCTGCTGATGGAAGCCCTCCGACGGCGCCCCCTCCAGCATGTGGGCGGAAGGACGCAACAGGAGAACCGATGCGCTCGGTTTCTCTAAAAAAGATAAACCCGCGGAAAAGGCTTGGCTATAAATAATTGCCGTTAATTCGGGTGCTCGCCGGCCTGCCCGTGCCTGGCACCGGTGGTAATAATTGCATGAAGATCTTTTCGTAAGTTATGCTAAAGAATATTTGCCTGGGAAATCCCCGGCAAGTATGGATACTTAGCTATTGCTCCGCGCCGATTGCGCTTTCCCGGACTTTTATCCTTGAACAATAAACCAAAATCAGTTAATCAGTAGTTGTGAAACATTCTGACACGTTCTTTCGCTCTTTCCCAAATTCGCCGCTCAGCTTCTACCGCCGCAATTCCACTCCGTCGTCTAAAAGCATACCGACAGATCCGAATGGAATCCCCCCTGCTCCGGGAGAAGAAACGCCATGCTGAGTCCTTTGCGAGTCCAGGGTTTCTACGATGTATTTCGCGAGATAATCGCGCTGGTGCATTCGTCTACCGACGTTCGCGAAGTTCTCGAGCTGGTTGTTTCCAAAGTGACCCAGATCCTGGGAGCAAAGGGAACCATGTTCCGGAGCCTTGACCTTGAGAAGGGCCAACTCGAACTCTGTGCCGCTTATGGTTTGAGCGACCATTACGTAAGCAAGGGACCGGTTTCGAATATGAGGGTGATCGAGGAAATGTACCGGGAAAATCGTCCGGTCATAATTGACGACATACTAAACGATCCCCGAGTTCAGTATCCCGAGGAGGCCTGGGAGGAAGGTATCCGCATGATGCTGAACCTTCCGATAACGCTTAGAAAAGACATCATCGGGGTAATTCGGATCTGCTTCGCCGAGAAGAGAATCTTCCCCGAGGAAGAGCTGGACTTCTTGTCCTCCGTTGCCCAGGAATGCGCGTGCGCGGTGGAGCGTGCCTGGCTTTTTGAAGAATTGCAGTGCCGCTACGATCAACTGGCTACGCGAACCGATAAACTTACCGCACTGGGCAGGATGGCGGCAGGTATAGCACACGAAATAAATAATCCGCTTTCGGGAATTCTGCTTTTCAGTACCAGTTTGAGGGAAAAGGCCGATCCGGGGGGCACCGTCGGGGAGGGTCTGGACATAATAATCGAAGAAACGGTGCGCTGCCGTGAAATCATAAAGGACCTGCTGGAGTTCTCGCGCGAAAAGACCCATCAGCAAACCATGGCCAATCTCAACACGATAATTCAAAAGACGCTCAGCCTTCTCGACAATATGTTCCGCGGCAACCGCATAGAAATAACAAAAGACCTGTTCTCCGACCTGCCCGAATGCCTTTTGAACCAGAACCAGATTCAGCAGGTATTCACAAATCTGCTGCTTAATTCCACCGAGGCTATAGGCCGGGACGGAACCATAAAGGTCAGCAGCCGGTTCGATCTCGACCGGATGTGCATTGTGGGAGAAGTGGAAGATACCGGAAGCGGTATTTCAGAAGATGACCTGGGGCGGATTTTCGAACCTTTCTACACGACAAAGCCACAGGGGACCGGACTGGGACTGGCGGTGAGTTATGGGATCGTCAAGAACCACCAGGGGACCCTCAAGGCTTTTAACAATCCGGGAGGGGGCGCCCGTTTCGTGGTCGAGATACCTGCCGTAATAGGCTCTCCAACCGGCCATGGCTGTCTGGAAAATTAAATGTTTGAGGGCAAATATCCGATAATGGCGGAAGAGATGCGGAAATGGCCGGATCGTTTACCACCAGATCGGTTTTGCCGAAATTTTTGGCTTTCAACCGTCGAACCGGCGGTCGAGGCAATTAGACCGGGCGCTTACCACTTCCTGCCCAAAGCCTTCAGCGAGGATAAGCCGCGTGGACTCGTTTTGTCCGCCTTGAAGGAAACTTTGGGAAGAAGCGCTGTAATCCGGGACGGCGAGCATTTCACGTTCCGGACGAGCGCGCCCAAGTGGTGGTCCCTAGCCCATGCTCGGGGCGGTGATCCGGCACAACAACCGGACGGGTCCCTTTGGAATTGCCTGGGCCCGTTTTACCAAAGCCTCAAAGGGGGAAAAGGATGAAAGAGAAGCTTCAGGAAATTTTTTCTCATCACCATGGCACGCGGGATGCCCTGATTCCTGTCCTGCAGGATATTCAGGGGGAATTCGGGTATCTGTCGCCCGACGCCATGGATGCAGCCGCGAGGTTCTGCCGGATGTCTCCGGTGGAGGTTTACGGCGTGGCCACTTTTTATGCGCAGTTCAAATTCGATCCCGTTGGCAGGAATATCATAATGGTCTGCCAGGGGACGGCTTGCCACGTAATGGGCGGAGCGCGCATTCTCGAGGAGGTTGCGAGCCAGCTCCAGGTGGAGCCTGGCCAGACCACAACGGACGGCCGCTTCACCCTGGAGACGGTTGCCTGCATCGGCGCGTGCGCCTTGGCGCCTGCCATGTTCGTAAACAAGGATACCCACGGTCGCATGAAACCCGAAAAAGTAGCGGAGATTCTGAATGGAACCGGCAATTAGGATACAACCCGGAAAGGATCGTCAGGTCCTCGTATGCCGGGGAACCGGATGCGAGTCCCAGAAGGCGAAGGTCATATTCGACAACCTCGAAAAAGAGTTGGAAAAGGCTGGGTTGAGCGGTTCGGTCGAAACGAAGTATACCGGCTGCCACGGCTTTTGCCAGCAAGGTCCGACCATAATGGTAATGCCGGCCGGGACCTTCTACTGTAACGTGACCCCGGATGACGTGGCCGAAATAGTTCAAACCGACCTCAAGGGCGGCCAGCCGGTAGAGCGGCTGCTTTTCCTCGATCCGAAGACCAAGGACAGGGTCCTTACCTTCAGGGACATGAGGTACTTCAATCCGCAGCGCCGCATAGTGCTCAGGAACTGCGGCTTTATAAATCCGGAAGACATCGAGGACTACATTGCTGTTGGCGGCTACGATGGCGCCAAGAAAGCCCTCTCGATGACGCAGCAGCAGGTAATCGACAACATGAAGGCATCGGGCCTTCGGGGAAGAGGCGGGGCGGGATTCCCGACCGGCATGAAGTGGGAGTTCGCAAACCGCTCGGTCGCCGACCAGAAATACATCATCTGTAACGCGGATGAAGGCGACCCCGGAGCGTTCATGGACCGCGCGGTGCTGGAAGGCGACCCACACAGCGTTCTGGAAGGCCTGATTATCGGTGGTTATGCTATCGGCGCCACAAAGTCATACATCTACGTGCGGGCCGAATACCCGATGGCATATGAGAGGGCGATTATAGCAATCGACCAGGCCAAGAAGAAGGGCTACCTGGGAAAGAACATCTTCGGTTCGAGCCATGATTTCGAAATAAAAGTAAAGCTCGGCGCGGGCGCATTCGTCTGCGGCGAGGAGACTGCCCTTATCGCTTCAATCGAAGGAAAGCGCGGCATGCCAATGCCGAGGCCGCCATTTCCGGCCGTAAAGGGTGTTTTCGGAAAGCCCACCAATATCAACAACGTCGAGACCCTTGCGAATATCCCGGTCGTTATGACAAAGGGCGGCGAATGGTTCGCCTCGGTAGGGACCGAAAAGAGCAAGGGGACCAAGGTTTTCGCTCTCGCCGGAAAGATCACCTACAGCGGGCTGGTTGAAGTTCCCATGGGGACCCCGCTTCGTGAGATAATCGAGGAAGTAGGCGGCGGGATTCTCAACAAGCGCAAGTTCAAGGCTGCTCAGACCGGCGGTCCGTCGGGCGGCTGCATCCCCGCGGCTCACTTCGACGTCCCAATGGATTATGAGAACCTGACCCAACTCGGGGCCATCATGGGCTCGGGCGGTTTGATCGTAACCGACGAGACCACCTGCATGGTGGACATGGCCAAGTTCTTCCTCACCTTTACCCAGAAGGAATCCTGCGGGAAGTGCGTCCCATGCCGTCTCGGAACCAAGAAGATGCTCGAGATCCTTACCGACGTAACGAAAGGCAAGGCAACACTCGAGGACCTCGATCAGCTTGTCGCGCTTGCCGAAGACGTAAAGAACGGCTCGCTCTGCGGCCTAGGACAAACGGCGCCAAACCCGGTGCTCTCGACCGTCAGGTACTTCAGGGACGAGTACGAGGCCCACATTCTGAAAAAGGAATGCCCGGCCAGGGTCTGCGTGCGGCTCATCAAGTTCCAGGTAAATCCCGACAAGTGCAAGAAGTGCGGCCAGTGCGCCAGCGCATGCCCCGTCGAGGCGATTACCTGGAAGAAGAAGGAAGCCGCTCTGATAGATTCTGAAAAGTGCATAAAGTGCCGTTCCTGCATTCTTGCCTGCAGGTACAACTCCATAGACTAACGAGAGTGTATAATTCCCACTGTCCCCTGATCAACATCGAGGGGGCGGGCGGGTCACAAAGCGAGAGAGGACAAATGGACGACAAATTGACTCTTACCATAAACGGAATTAGCGTCCGGGGCAAAAAAGGGCAAACAGTCCTCGAAGTCTGCAGGGAAAACAGCATAAAGGTCCCGACCCTATGCTTTCATCCCAAGATGCCGCCTTACGGGGGATGCCGGCTTTGCATTGTCGAGATCCAGAATATGCGGGGCCTTCCGCCCTCCTGCACCACTCCGGCAACTGATGGAATGAATATTTCGACGCACACCGACAGGCTTTTCAAAATACGTCGGACGGTTTTGGAACTCCTGCTCGCATACGGCGACCACAACTGCCTCATGTGCGAGAAAAACAGTGAGTGCGAACTCCAGAACCTGGTTTATGAACACGGAATCGACACCGTACGCTACAAGACGAACTTCGTCCCCAAGCCGTTGGACGATTCCAGTTCGATGATAGTTCGCGACCCCAACAAATGCGTCCTGTGCGGTCGCTGCGTGCGCGGCTGTCTCTCGGTGCAGGTAAACGGCGTTATCGACATAGCCGCCCGTGGGTCGGATTCCTTTATAACCACGTTCAACGGCGGGCTGTTGAATGATTCGAACTGCGCGTTCTGCGGTGAGTGCGTTGCATCCTGCCCGACCGGAGCGCTCACCCAGAAGCAGTCACGCTTCAAGGGACGCCCCTGGGAGCTGAAGAAGGTCCAGACCACCTGCACCTACTGCGGCGTGGGCTGCCAGCTCGAACTCAATGTCAAGGACAACGAGGTCGTTAAAGTCACCACCGATCCCGAACTTGGCGGACCAAACCAGGGAAGTCTGTGCGTAAAGGGCCGCTTCGGAAATGATTTCATAAATCATCCCGACAGGCTCAAGGTGCCTCTGGTGAAGAAAAACGGCCATCTCCAGGAATCCACCTGGGATGAGGCGCTAAAGATCGTTGCCGATAAAATGGGCAGCATAAAGAAGACGAGCGGACCGGATTCACTGGCATTTTTCTCATCGGCCCGCACCACCAATGAAGAAAACTATCTCGTATCCAAATTTGCTCGCGCGGTGATCGGAACCAATAATGTCGATCACTGCGCTCGTCTCTGACACTCCTCCACGGTGGTCGGTCTGGCCGCCGCTTTCGGGAGTGGAGCAATGACCAATTCGATAGAGGAACTTGAAAATTCGGATGTGATCCTGCTTACCGGTTCAAATACCCGGGAGATGCATCCGGTTATTTCTTCGTTCATCAAAAGAGGCGTTGTAAGCGGAAAGACAAAGCTGATAGTTGCCGACCCGAGACGAATCGACCTGGTGGATTTTGCCGAAATCTGGCTGCGCCAGAAGCCAGGCTCGGATGTCGCGTGGCTAAACGGCTTGATGCACGTGATAATTAAGGAAGGTCTCTACGCCAAAAAGTACGTTGAAGAACGGACCGAGGATTTCGAGGCCCTGAAGAAGGCGGTTTCGACCTATACGCCGGAACGCGTCGAGGAAATCTCGGGTATTCCCGCAGCCGACATCATTGCCGCTGCCCGCCTCTATGCGGCCGCACCCGCGGCCGCCATTGCCTACGCGATGGGTATAACCCAGCATATCAACGGCACCGACGCGGTCAAATCGGTTGCGAACCTCTCGATGCTTTGCGGAAACATCGGCATCGAATCGGGCGGCGTGAACCCGCTTCGCGGCCAGAACAACGTACAGGGCGCATGCGATATGGGCGCCCTGCCGAACGTGCTGACCGCGTACCAGTCGGTGACCCTGCCCGAGGTGCGTGAGAAGTTCGCAAAGTACTGGGGGGTTTCGAGCCTCCCCGAGAAGCCCGGCCTCACCATAGTCGAAACGATCGATGCGGCCGCCAAGGGACAGATTAAGGGCCTTTTCATCGTCGGCGAAAACCCGATGATAAGCGACCCCGACCTGCATCACGTGGAAGAGGGGCTCAGAAAGCTCGACTTCCTTGTTGTCCAGGATATCTTCCTCACCGAAACGGCGAAGCTTGCCGACGTGGTTCTGCCCGCCGCGTGTTTTGCCGAAAAGGAAGGGACTTTCTCGAATACCGAGCGCCGCGTCCAGCGCGTTCGCAAGGCCGTGGATGCACCCGGAGAAGCTAAGGCGGACTGGGAGATCATGGGCGAAATCGCATCCCGCATGGGCTACAAGAACATGAAATACGCCAGTGCGGAAGCGATTTTTGACGAAATGGCGAAGGTCACCCCGTCCTATGCCGGGATGACCTACGCGAGGCTTGACGATGGCGGTCTACAGTGGCCCTGCCCGACCGCCGATCACCCGGGAACGAAATTCCTGCACAAGGAAAAATTCGTTCGCGGAAAAGGAAAGTTCCACGCAATCGAATGGATTCCGCCAGCGGAACCAACCGATTCCGAGTATCCGCTCATCCTGATCACTGGCCGGGTCCTGTATCAGTACCATACCGGCACCATGACCAGGCGCTCCGAGGGCCTCAACGGCTGTGCACCGGAATGCTTCGTGGAGATCAATCCGGTTGATGCGCAGAAACTCGGCATAGCAAACGGCGAGATGGTGAAGGTCAGCTCACGGCGCGGCAATCTTACCGCAAAAGCGGTTGTCGGAGAAATGACGGATGTAGGGGCGATTTTCATCCCCTTCCACTACTTCGAGGCCGCGGCCAACAACCTGACCATCGCCGCCCTCGATCCGCAGGCCAAGATACCTGAGTACAAGGTCTGCGCGGTGAAGGTGGAAAAAACGAAGTAGAGCGTAAGAAGTAAAGCGTAAGAAGAGAACGGACGGGCTAAGCCGTCCGAGAATGTAGGGTGGGCACGGATTTTCCGTGCCCACCTTTTTTTTTACAATGATGCCGTGCCCGCCCACATTTTGCAGAAAAGCCTCACGCCCCCGGCGCCGCACCGGGTTTGCTTTTGGGTTTTGCCGCTTTGTTCCCCCTTAATGCCGCCTGGGCCGCGGCGAGGCGGGCTATTGGGACGCGGAAGGGCGAGCAGCTAACGTAATTGATACCTAGGCCGTGGCAGACAGCAATTGATTTGGGGTCGCCGCCATGCTCGCCGCAGATGCCTATCTCCAGTCCCGGCCGCGTTTTGCGTCCCAGCTCCACCGCGATTTGCATCAACTTCGCAAGTCCCTTTTCATCGATGCTCACGAAGGGGTTTTCGGGCAAGATTCCGCGCTCCATGTAGTCTATCAAGAAGCCCTTTTCGGCGTCGTCGCGGCTTATCCCGTAGGTGGTCTGCGTGAGGTCGTTCGTGCCGAAGGAGAAAAATTCGGCGTGCTCTGCGATTTCATCGGCGGTAAGGGCCGCGCGCGGGATTTCGATCATTGTTCCGAACTTGTAGTCAATGGTAATCCCCTGCTCGTTCATTACTTCTTTTGCTACCTCTTCGAGCGCCTTTCTCTGGGTTATTAGCTCGTTTACATGCGATGTCAGCGGGATCATTATCTCGGGGTGCACATCGACGCTGTTTTTGGCGCAGATGCAGGCTGCTTCGAAGATCGCCCGCACCTGCATCTGGGTAAGCTCGGGCATGATTATCCCAAGGCGCACCCCACGAAGGCCGAGCATCGGGTTTGCCTCGCGAAGAGTCTCGACGCGCCTGAGGATGCGCTCGTCTTCTTCGATCTTTTCAAGAAGCCCATTGATTTCAGCCAGGTCCCGCGCGTGCATAAGGCGGATTTTGCCGTCCGCCAGCTTGCTCATCAGCTCTTCGAATCCGGGAAGGAACTCATGGAGAGGTGGATCGATTAGCCGAATAATCACCGGCAGCCCGTCCATGGCTTTGAAGATCCCGATGAAGTCCTCGCGCTGGAAGGGCAGGAGCGCGTCCAGGGCATCGCGCCTTTCGGTTGGCTGGTTGGTCATTATGAGTTTCTGGACCAGCGGCAACCGCTGAGCTTCAAAGAACATGTGCTCGGTGCGGCAAAGCCCGATGCCTCCAGCTCCGTACTCACGGGCCCGCTTGGCGTCTTGAGGATAGTCCGCGTTGGCCCAGACGCCGAGGCCGCGGAAACTGTCGGCCCAGTGGAGAAGCTTCATCAGCCACTGATCGGAGATGTCGGGCACCATGGTCTCGATTTGTCCGAGAAAGACCTCGCCCGTCGAACCGTCAATTGAAATCCACTCGCCCTCGTTTATCACCTGGTCGCCTACGGCCATCAGGTGGCGGCCCAACTCGATATCAAGCTCGGCAACGCCGACTACCGCGGGTTTTCCAAATTGGCGCGCGACAAGTGCGGCGTGGCTCGTGCGGCCGCCGCGGCTCGTTAGAATTCCCTGCGAGGCCAGCATCCCGTGTACGTCGTCGGGCTTGGTTTCCGGCCGCACCATTATGACCTTCTTGCTTTCCTTTTTAGCCCAACTTTCGGCAAGGTCTGCGTTAAAGGCGACCATGCCAACGGCGGCTCCCGGAGAGACATTCAGGCCGGCGGCCAAAAGCTTGCCTTCATCCCTGGCGGCCTTCTTGGCGATGGGCTTGAACTGCGGGTGGAGGAAGAAGTCAACCTGCTCGGGGGTTACCCGCATTACGGCTTCTTCCTTGTTTATCAACTCTTCCTCGGCCATTTCCACCGCTATGCGAACCGCTGCCTGGGCGGTGCGCTTGCCGTTGCGGGTCTGAAGCATCCAGAGCTTTCCCCGCTCGATGGTGAATTCGACATCCTGCATATCCCGGTAATGGCGTTCGAGTGTCTGTGTGATATCGACAAATTCCTCCCAGACACGGGGCATCGTCTGGGCCATCTGTTCGACCGGGTCCGTTTTGCGGATGCCGGCCACAACGTCTTCGCCCTGGGCGCTTATCAGGTAGTCGCCCTCGATCTTCTTCTCACCGGTTGTGGCGTTGCGAGTCATGGCGACGCCGGTTGCGCTCTCCTTGCCCATGTTGCCGAACACCATGGTCTGGATATTCACCGCAGTGCCAAGGTCGTGGGGAATCCGGGCGGCGTTTCTGTAATCGATTGCACGCTTGCCGTTCCATGACTTGAAGACGGCTTCAGTTGCAAGGCGAAGCTGCTGGTAGGGAAGGGTGGGAAACTCGATGCGGCTGTAAAGCTGAAAGACCTCTTTGAACCGGTTCCCCACAGCTTTCCAATCATCGGCCGTAAGTTCGGCGTCCGTCTTTACTTTGCGGGTTTTACGGAAATGGGTGATTATCTCCTCGAATGGTTCATCGGGCACGCCCATCACCACCGAGCCAAACATCTGGATCAGGCGGCGGTAGGAATCATAGACGAAGCGAGCGTCCCCGGTCGCCTCGATCATTCCATTTACGGTGTCCTCATTCAAGCCTATGTTGAGAACAGTATCCATCATGCCGGGCATTGAGAACTTCGCCCCGGAACGGCAGGAGACGAGCAGCGGGTTCTGGGGGTCTCCAAATCTCTTGCCGGTTTTTTTCTCAACCCTGGCCAATGCCTCCAGTTCCTGTTCCCACATCTCGTCGGGGAACTCCATGCCGGCTGCCAGGTATGCGTTGCAAGCACTTGTCGTCACGGTGAAACCCGGGGGGACCGGAAGTCCGATTCTCGTCATTTCGGCAAGATTTGCGCCTTTGCCGCCGAGTAGTCCCAAGGCATCATCCCACTCACCGCCGGCATCAGCCAGGGCCTGGTCGAGTTCGTCGAACAGGTAAACCCATTTTGTAGCCATGGTACGCACCTTTTAGAATTAAATGTATTGCTTCGCGCACGGCCCCCCCCCCCGGGTGTGCCGGTTTCCTGCTAGTAGGCGCCGGCGCAGATAATCAGATCATCAACTTTTTCGAAAAACACTATTTTCGGTAATACCTGCTTGCTCTTGGGGTGGTACCACTTGTACTCTATTGAACCGGAACCCGTTGCCAGCGCGGTTTCGACTATTTCCTTTATGAAATGCTTTCCATCCCGGTCCTGAACATTCAGGAATTCCTCGCCGACAAATCTTTCATTGACCCCGTGAGCAAGCATGGTTCCATTAAAACATAAGACAAAAACATACCTGTCGCTCTCGGAAAACATTCCGTTCGGGTTTGTAAACTCGGCAAGCGCAATCCTTTTTCCGGTATGGAGGAAAAAAGTTTTCGCCTCATCGAGCAGTCCTCTCGCCTTTTCGCGCGCAGCAATTGCGTTCATCTCTACACCTCCGGGTTGCTTTGTGATTTGGATGTAAGATTAGGTTAGCCTACGAGCAATCCACAATTGATAACCGGCAAATTTCTGCCGTTAAATGACCGGATTCGTGGCGCTAAAAGAGGTTGACCGGCTGAGGGCCGCTCCAATAATGGTGGCTGGAATTTAACAGAGCCTTACGACAAGTTAGTCAGCGACAGGGAGAATGCACCGAATCGAAGAAATTGCCTGCGCGGGTAGGGCGGAAATGTCGCTGATCCGTAGGAAGCCGATTTTCGCGGAAGATCCGCAATCTTCATGGCCCCGCATCAGCTATTAATAAGTGGGATAGGCACTTTCGGTGCAAAAGTCAAACATAAAACTGAGGGTGAAACGAGTGGTGCCGTTTTGTCCGTCAATCCCGTGGATTGTATCTGAGATTGTGATTCAGCTGGCGCGTCAAAAGGGTGTTGAGATTTCCCTTCTTGAGCACTCCTTGCTTGACGAAATATTCTCCGATAGGCCTTTGGAGATTTTTTTGGCGCCTGAGCAAAACATTCAACTGGAATGGATTAACGATTTTATTATTGAGAAACAATGCGCCAAGCAATTCGCCCGGACGCCTCTCTCTGAGCAGGTCCTCTATCTGCACCTCGGTCACCCAACGCCATTTTTTTGCGATTTCGCCTATTCGGGGGCGGTGAGTGCCCTGCCACACCAGCGCCCTAATCCACACTCTCCAGGGGATTACGCCGGAGTAATACAAAAATTCGGCGAACCGGAGGGGCCTTCTTGGCACGTCTCTTCCCCAAAAAGGTGATGTAGCGAAGCCATGGAAGCTGTGCGCGCCGGATTTTTCGCTGGAATGGTCCGGGCGTGCATGGGCTTTCCGGGCATAGCCGGCGGAGCTTCCGGCTGATTGTCCGTAATCGCGCGCGGGCTTGCCGACTCTGATAGCGTCCTTTGATTTAAGATAGCCGCTCAATGTCTCGTAGGCGTTGTTTACCGCTATGAATCGTTCGGAACACATCTTGCGGCATTCTTCTCCGCGGGACATGAACAGGTCGGGGTGTGTCTGAAGGGCCTTTCGGCGGTACGCTTTCCTCAGGTCCGGCTCCCCGATGGACCCGAGAAGTGTCCCGCATTCGCCCTTATCGGTCGAAAAAAGCAGTGCCAGGGCGGCAATTAATTCCGACTCATCCAGTGATATTATGCTCACAATAATCCCACTCCAGGAAATATTGTTTGTATTTTAAGAGGTTTGCTATACAGGCTTCAAAAGCAGCCGGTAGCAGGCAAGATGACCAGGAACCGCGATGCACTAAAAGTGCCAAAATCTATCCTCCGTCCCACTTGGCTGTCCCTCCTTGAGAGGTGGAGAGGGAGGACTTCAGGGAGGAAACATTATAGAGAAGACCCTTGTGCAAATCTATAGCGTTGATTATAAGTTGTCCATAATGCGACCAAACATCAAGAATTCGCACTGGAACCTACTCTTTTGAAATGTCCCCTCATGGTCGAAGAACGAAGAAGATACAAGAGGCTAAAAGGAAAAGAAGGCGCATTCGCCGTTTTCCTGAGGGGGAATGAACTTTTGGTCCTTGGAAACATTGTCGATATCAGCTTGGGCGGACTTTGCGTGAGGTATCTTTCCACAGCCGAGCTTAGTCCCAATTTCTACAGCATAAAGATCTTCGGCAGCAATGAAAAATTCATCCACCTCGACCGGATGGACTGCAAAATCGTGCACGTCCAGAAAAGGTCCACAAGTGCACCGACGCAGTTAGACGCCTTGCTGTGCGGAGTTGAGCTCTACAATATATCGTTCAGGCAGAGCACCATGCTGCATGAGTTTATAGGGAATTTTTCGTTTGATGAAACCAACAGCTAGAATAGACGCCGGTGTTCCGGACTGAAATCGCTTCCCAGCCCAGCATCAAAATATGGACGGGGGAGCCTGGGAATGGTAATAAAGAGTCTAACGCTTTGGAGGGAATCCGCCAGTGCAGTTCGAAACCAGAAGGTACGTCCGCTACAAGGTCAAGGTCGGAACGCTTGCGGCCCTTTCCGTTCCGGGAAAGCTAAAGCTTACCATCGGGCCTGTGCTGGACATATCACAGGGCGGGCTGGCGCTCATGCATACCGATGAGATGGCGGCCGATCCAGACAAAGCCGAGCTTGTTTTGCTCGGGCATGGCGAATCCAAAATTTCCGATCTCAAATTCCCCGCCAGATTCATCTACAGGCAAAAGCTCGAAAAGGGATATCGATCCGGTTTTGAATTCAAAGATCTGTCAGATGACCAGATTTCCCTGCTCGCATCCTTTATCGAAGGCAACTCTTCACAAGCGATCAGTGTGGAACCGGTGCTGCATTAAGGGGTTTTGCCTAGCCCAACCCCGGTTGTTCCCGTAGCGTTAATTCCTAAGCGCCTCCCGTTTCTCCGTACCAAAAACCTCTTGATCTCTCATGATGGGCCGTTGCCCACGCCTCTTCCGGTCTATAGACTTGTGGAGGGAAGCTTTCTTCCATACTCTATTAATTTTACTTTGATTTCGCATCAGGGCAAGGAGCCTCGCCACTCCCGTCCATTTGATTTCGACCTCGATCCACAACTCACCCCCTTTAAGTCCAATATCGCCAAGCAATTCGAGAAAAAGATTTAAGGGCGCATGATTATCGGCGAGGTTGTGCTTGTCAGAAGAGCGGATTTATGGTTTGATAGTGGTTATCCAGTCAGGGGCGGCTTATCCACTAGCAGATAACTCCGGCAACAAGACATAAGAACGGAAAGTGAAAAAAAAGGCGTAAATCCGGGTGTTTAAAAGCGGCTTGCGCATTTGTCAGGAACAAAGACTCCTCCTTCGCTCGGATTTGTTCTCTATTTCACATGACCTCGGAGCCTTAATTTTGGCTGGATTTCCGGAAGATTCTTCAGGTTAGAAAATCAGGACTGAGCGGTAAAAAAAACGGCTTTTTTGGTGAATTGGGCCATTTCACCCGGAATGGTGTGTCATGACACCCAAAATCTTATGGCACTCAGGATTAGGCGAAAACAATAGTTAGATAAATCGCACTATTAGCGGAGGAGAGATGCTGGCATTAAGGTTGCAGCTGACTGCGGCAAAGGAGAAAAGTTTAGCCGGCGGCACCGTGGGGCCATCAATTCGGCTAATTAGGGTCCCTTTAGACCGCTATTTCTCTAGCTCACTGCTGTTGCTGGAATTCCTTCTCGCTGCATTCAAAATCATTTTCCATTTCGATTTCGCCAAATCTTAATTCACTTCATCGGAGCCAGATCGTGCCGTCGGCGATCGGACACTATGCTCACATGGCTGTTTGCCGCTGTCTGAGCTATGAGCCATACCTGTTCAAGGGAAAAAACCTTTGAGGGAGTAGCTGATGAGAAGCGAGGGGTATGTTCTGTCGGCAATTGCAGCCTGTCCCATGCCGGACCGAAAATAGTGATCTCATCAGTGCCGCGGCCTTAACCGGAAACGTCTCGCTTGGTGTCGGTGATGGCGACCCTGGCTTGCATTGGGCCAAGAAGTAACAGACGGCCCCCACAATGCAAAAGAGGATTTCCGGTTAAGCCTTACGCCGCTGTGTGATTACGCAATGAGCAGTCAAGCTCACACTTTGTACTCGAGTCCATCTTTGAAGGAGACGCCCAAACAGCCAGCGGACTGTCCAGGCTTTGCCTTTCCTGCCATAACGGCGGCAGCGCGGCGGTTGAATCTTTCGGCCAACAGTCAGGTAAGAGGTGATGGATCGAAGCGGGCAAATGACACCTGCGCGCGCCGGAACTGGGTCATTTCACCCAAGGCGGTGCGGCATGTCACCCAATATCGGAAGCGACACATTAGCAGGTAAGAAGAATACGCAGAGAATACAGAGAGTTAAAGAAGAGGCGCTACTGGCATCGGTATTGCACAATATAACGGCGATGGAGAGTAGTTTTAGCCCTGCGGGCCGGCAGGACCTTCAATTCGGCCATCTTGGGTCTTTTAGCGGCAATTTTCAGCACCTGTTTCAAACTGGAGTTCCCTCTCGGGGCAGTTCAGCAGCGATTTTGTCAGATTGAATTGCCTGTTACACCAGCTCGAGTTGAATGAAAATTGCGCGGTTACGGGTAAGACCCAATGCTCATATAAAATTACTGTTCGTGTGAGGATTAGAGTTTTGTTTGGTCAGGGTAAAAAATTTTGAGGGAGTAGCTAATGAGAAGCAGTAAAGGGTTGATTTTAACGGCAGTTGTTACCGGTTTGATGTTGACTATACTCTGGGCCGCGTTGCCGGCCGGGGCGAGCATCACCGGCACAAAACACGATTTTTCTGGAAAAGGCTGGGGCACGGATGAAATTTGTGTATTCTGCCATAGTCCGCACAATGCGTTGCAAGATTCCGGCGCATCGGTCAAGCCCCTGTGGAATCACACACTGAGTTCAGCGGTATACACCCTGTACTCCAGCTATTCATTGAAGGAGGGTTCATCGCAGACGCAGCCGAATGGACCGTCGAAGCTTTGCCTTTCCTGCCATGACGGCAGTGTGGCGATAGACTCTTTCGGCGGCAACACCGGCACCAATTTCGTAACCGGCACTCCCCAGGTTGGCGCCGGCAACAGCCTTGCCAATGACCATCCGATAAGCATACGCTTCAGGCACTTTGCCAATGCCGGGTCCACCAGCCATGGCGGCGCCGGCTACGACTGGGATGCTACCGGTCCTGGCAGCAGGTGCGATAACTGCCACACCACCGCTCACGACGCGGGTCATCTCAATGGATCAGTGCTTTTCTACGGTTCGGTTGGGGCCATGACCATCGAGTGCGGGTCGTGCCATGAGCCGCACAACAAGTTTGCCGCAAACCCGAAGTTTCTCCGGAAACCGATTGACGGGTCGGTAATTTGTCTCGTGTGCCATAACAAGTAGGGCATAAGCGTGTGCCAGGGGGGGCAAAACTGAAAAGATTGGTTGAGTCACTCCCTCTTTACCGTGGCGACTTGCAAATTTTTGTTGCGTGCGGCCTTCATCGCATCCAGGCCGCATGGCAACAACAAGGCAAGCCTCACGGGTGCCTCGGAGTGGTTTTCGGAACACAATATTGCCTTGCATGCTACTGAAAATGGTGGTAAGTGCGGCTTTACACGAAGACCTTGGTTGTCCGGCGGCGCACATTGCGCCGCCGGCAACCACAAAAGTTTGCCTTGGTAAACGTGATTTTTCCACATTCAAGCGAGAACAGCCTGTTGATCGATGGGAAAGTGTGCCGACGTCAGCCGTCCCGAGACGGCTGGGGGAATTGGGTCATTTCACCCTAGGACTTATGCCATTTCACCCAAAGAGCGTATGGCTGATAAGGGCAGACTGAAATTGTTGTTTTTAATCGCATGTTTATCTCGATAGCAAGGGGGGCATGAAGATTGCATTTCAATTAGCGTGAAAAGAGGCCGTATGGCTGGGTGGATACTCACGGACGCCCGGCTGACGGGAAGATCATTAGTGAGAACTTCAACTTAGGTCTTTCAAAAATTGGGATTGCGAGTTTCGAAACCGCAATCTGGATTCCCAAGCCTACAGCGGCGGCAATAAGTAAGAGGGGTTTTAGAAGTCCTGTTCCATAAGTGAAAAGTTGATTCGAACCGTTTGTTGCATTTAACCCCGAGTAAATGGGTGAGAATAAGTCATGAATAGAAGACGCATTGGAGGGGAGTTTAGTACATCGACCGTTTTGAAGTTGGTCCTGGTAGGCTTGTTTGTTGTTGTGACCGCAACAGCCGCCCAGGCTGCCATAACCGGCAGTGCACACGATTTTTCCGGCAGCGGGTATGGTACTGATGAAATCTGCATATTTTGTCATAGCCCGCATAATGCAAAGCAGGATGCAGGGGCATCAATCAAGCCCCTTTGGTATCACACGATGAGCACGGTGGCCAATTACGCGACCTATACCAGTTCAACAATGAAGCAAGAGACCCTTCAACCGAGAGGGCCTTCGAAGCTCTGCCTCTCGTGTCACGACGGCACAGTGGCGATAGACTCATTCGGCAATAAGAGCGGTGCGGCATTCGTGACCGGTTCGGCCAACATCGGAACCAACTTGGCGGACGATCACCCGATAAGCATGAAATGGAATCATGCCACCTTCAAGGTGAATCCTAACTGCACGAGTTGCCACGGCGGTTCTCACCACGCTTTTGTGTACCAGGGTCCGGTTTTTTACGGAACTCCGGGCAACATGTACATGGAATGCGGCTCGTGCCATGAGCCGCACAATAAGTATAGCCAGTATCCGAAGATGCTTCGGAACAGCCTGGCCGGATCTACAATATGTCTTTGGTGCCACGGAAAATAGGCATCTGTACAGTCAAGGGATTTGCACTAAGTCCTGGTTGCCATGGAAAACAGATGTCGTTGCAACTAACCTCCTAATCCCGGCTCACGCTGGGTGTTTCGCGGGGGAATTTCGAAAATAGGTCCCGCAGGTGATTAAAAGAAACTGGGGTAAAAGCCGAGGGGATGTATAAGAAGATAAAGTAGGTTGCTCCAGATCCGCGTATCTTATTCTGATTTGTTGAAGTTGATGCTGAGGAAAATCACCAATGGAGGAGGAAGTCATGGATAGAGGCCGAAAGATACGGCCGTTAGGCACGGCAGCTGTTGGAATGGCAATTCTAGGTATCCTGCTGTTGATTGGGGGCGTTACGGTGGCACAGGCTGGTATAGTGGGCAGCAAGCATGATTTTTCGGGGAAGGGTTGGGGGAGCGATGATTCCTGCGCATTTTGCCACACCCCTCACGGGGGAATGACCGTGACCGGAACCAATGTACCACTCTGGTCTCACAAAATGACCACGGCGACCTACACCCTCTACAACAGTGCAACACTGCAATACCCGGCCCAGCAGCCAAGAAATCAGTCGAAGCTTTGTCTATCCTGCCATGACGGTACCGTGGCGATAGACTCCTTTGGCGCCCAGAATGGAAGTCACTTTATTACGGGTAAGCAAAACCTCGGTACTGTTCTTACAAACGATCACCCCATAAGTATTCCGTGGCTTCATCAGACGATGGATGATAATGCCAACTGCCTTGGCTGCCATTACGATTTCGCCAATGGCAATTATAGGGCGACGTATACGCCGATGTATACCGAGAGCGGTACCATATACATGGAGTGCGGCTCGTGCCATGAGCCTCACAACAAGTATCCGGCCAACGGAAAGATGCTCAGGTATTCGATGGCCGGGTCACAGCTTTGCCTTCTGTGCCATGGAAAGTAGGAACTGATGATTCTGGGCAAAAAGATCCTTATTGCCGATGATGAGTTCCTGATCCGCTGGTCCCTCTCCGAGGCCCTTTCTCAGGATGGGTATGAGGTGATGGCTGTGGGGGATGGGGAGAAGGCGCTGGAGGCCATCAGGATTGTTGGTTTTGACTTCATCATAACCGACCTGGTAATGCCCGGCATTGACGGCTGGGAGGTATTGGATCGCGTAAAAGAGATTTACCCCGGTGCGAAGGTCGTCATCATAACGGCGCACGGGGACCGGGAAACAGGCGTCATGGCAAGAGAAAGAGGAGCTTACGGGTATATAGAAAAGCCCGAGCTTATAGACAAAATAAGAGTGTTGGTGAGGGGAGGTCTACCCGATGAGTGTGATCCTGGGTTGCTGAACTGAACCGTCCATCACCCCTGGCGCCCCGGAAGCCGGGGGGACCCCGCTGAGAAGCGGCGAGAGAGGTCAAGAGACCGTTAGGAGGAGATTAACAAATATAAAGTTTTGAACGGGCGGACCTGAGAGAGGCAAGGGGTTTTATAGAATAAAGGCCAAAGCGAGGCATTTGTCCGTGAGCTTCGACAGAGGCCTCCAGAGTTCAGCCCAACCGTTCGGAAGGAGGTGAGAAGTACCGGAAACCTCATTGTGTTAGTGTCGTGTCGAATTATGAAAATTCTTTATGGAGGGCAATTAAAATGAAGATCCCAAGAGTTTTATTGATCGGAATCGCGCTGCTGTTTGGAGCGTTTGTTGTTGCTGGTGCTCAGGCTGCATCTATTGTTGGGTCGCTGCACGATATGACCGCCACGAGTTGGGGTGCGGGTGGACAGATCTGCGTATACTGCCACGCGCCTCACAATACCCAGGCCAGCACAATCGCTCCTCTCTGGAACCATGGTTCAACCAGTGCAACCTTCACTCCCTACTCGAGCTCCACGTTGAATGCCACTGTCGGTCAGCCGGACGGCTATTCGAAGGCTTGCCTTTCCTGCCATGACGGAACAGTCGCGATTGACACTTACGGAACGCAGACAGGGACTCACAGCATTACCAGTGGAACGAAGTTCATTGGAACCGACCTGTCCAACGATCACCCTGTTTCCTTTACCTATGACGCTGCCCTGGCAACTGCCGATGGCGGCTTGGTATCACCTACCAGCGCCTCGCTGGTTGTGACCGGTATCCCGCTGTATGCTGGAAAAATGCAGTGCTCTTCCTGCCATGCAGTTCATGACCCTGTTAATGGCCACTTCCTGAGGGTCAACAACGCTGCAAGTGCTCTGTGCTTGAAGTGCCACGCAAAGTAGTTTGTTAGGCTCGCCTTTTTGCCTTCGTCTCCTCCCGCTTGTTGGGGGGGAGGCGAAGGTCAAGGCTCTCTTAAACTGCACGGTCATCTCCCGAGCGTGGGAGGGTGGCCATTTGTGTTTAAATACAAGCTGCGAAGGTCCCTGCCTGATTCGTCTGCCGCCTTGAGCTTCACTCACTTTTCTCGAGCCTGATATCTCGCCTATTTTCGTATCTTCCGCTATACTGACGAGTCTGCCCTGAAGATCCCGCGTTTGACCTCTGCATCTGCCGAGATCCTGGTGGAAGCCGAATTAATTGGGCAAAACGATCGATCCGTAATGCACCCGGCCCCCAAATCCGGGGGCATTCTGGGGCGGCTGTTTCAATGCTTGCTGGATGGGGAAAGCATACGCCAGGTTTGGGAGCAGGACTTAAAACCTTGCCCGGTCTAAACCTAGTGCCTCATATTGGGGGTTGAATCCAATCCTGGCAATTTATGGAAAAAAATTCGTGACCAAAGCATGCGTTTAAAGTTAAGAATGAGGTTGTCCGGGGGAAATATTTGAAGATGATACAAAAAATTAGCTACTTAGGGAATGTTTTTTGGTATATGTAGGGTCTTGGGGAGCCCGGTTGGGCAAAGGTCGGGGGAAATATGCCCCGCGATAGTCTATCAACAGCCATTCGGCTTCGGGAGGTAACCATCTCCGAACTGCTAGTGGAAGAAGGTTTTATGAGAAAATTCAAACTCTTTGCAAACTTGTTTTTGGTCGTATTCTTGTTTTCCGTCCTGTTTGGGTGCGGCACTGTTCCAACCAAAAAAGAACCCGAGACAGGTGCCGGGCCTGTTTTTTACCCACCACTGCCAAATGCGCCCAGGATCCAGTATCTTGCGAGTTTTTCCTCGGCTGCCGATCTGGGAAAAGCCAAGGGTGGCTTTGCTGATTTTGTCGTTGGAAAGGACCCGCGGGAGACTGTGGCCGTCAAGAAGCCCTATGGAGTTGCTATCAATGACGGCAAGATCTATGTTGCCGACACTGGAAGCGGCGCCTATGCCGTATTCGATTTGAGGGCCAAGAAACTGTCCTACGTCACGGGCTCCGGCGGGGGCAGGATGGTAAAGCCTATCAATATCACCGTCGATAAGGACGGAACCAAGTATGTTAGTGACACAGCCCTGAATCAGGTTCTGGCGTTTGATAGGGATGACAATTTCGTAAAGGCGTATGGAGTAAAAGACCAGTTCAAACCTGCCGGCGTTGTCGTCACAGCGGACAAAGTCTACATCTCCGACCTCAAGAACAACAAGATCCACGTCCTTGATAAGGCGTCCGGCAAGACTGTTTTCGAGATCGGCAAGTCCGGTAAGAACATTGGTGAACTCTACTATCCGACCAATATGGTAATCGGTCCCGATAATTTTCTCTACGTCACGGAGATAGGGAACTTCCGCGTTCAGAAGTTCACCCTTGATGGCAAACCGATTCGTGCTTACGGAGAGGCGGGCGACAGACCTGGGCAGTTCGCAAGACCCAAGGGTGTTGCCGTGGACCGACATGGAAATATCTACACGGTTGACGCAGCTTTCGAGAACGTGCAGATCTTCGATAGCGAGGGCAGGCTGCTGCTCTTCTTCGGGAGCCCCGGAGGAAACAGGGAGGATATAAATCTTCCCACCTCCATGGTTATCGATTATGAGAACGCTCCCCTGTTCCAGCAGTATGCCGACCCCAGATTCAAGATCGAGTATGTGATCCTGGTTGCCAGTCAGTTCGGTTTGAGCAAAGTCAACGTATACGGCTACGGCAGAATGGACGGGATGGATTACACTGTGAGAGCGCCTGTGCCGCAAATGGAGGCGCCTGCGCAAAAAGAGCCCGCGGCGCAAGGGTCTGCTTCCCCTGGAGGAGGCGCTCTTCAGGGTGGGGCTCCCCCCCCGCCGCTGGCGCCAGTTCCGGAATAATCGAGATGCGCTCCTCGAAGGGAGCCTTCCCGGCTGTGCAATATTTTTCCGGCTTGGATTTCGGGACCAGGTTACAGCTCCCAGGCGTGGGGCGCCTGGTCCCCCCGGGAAATCCTGGTGTGCGAGATCGACTTGATCTGGTCCAGGTCGGAATGTCTGGTGGGACCCCCCCTCCGGGCTTCCGCCACCGCAACAAGTCGTCATGTGATGAAGTTCGAAGCTTTTGCCAACCCCGCTAAGTTACGGAGGGTGTTTTCCTCCTTTACCTCCTCCGATTAAGGGAAGGGAGTGTTTTCTCCTTCCCCATGGTGGGAAATAAGTAGTATAGTCGTGCAGATTCGACTACCGGCGCTCAAAATCACACCCCTCATTGGTCCGGGTCCGAACAGGGCCCAGGTGACATGGGGGGGTGCGTGTTATGAGGGCCGGTTGGTATTTGTACAGGATAACTCGCTTAGGCGGATTCGACATACATTATCCTGCACTATGCAATTTGTCCTTGATTTGGCGCTCATACTCTGAAATATATCAATTTCTGGCGAAATATGGTTTAAATAGACGTAATCCGATAAATTCCGGCCGGGTGATGACCAGAATGAGCAAAAAGCACGGGGAAGGCCCAATTTCTTGCAAAGCGTTCGTTCTTTTTGCCTTTTTCTGCGTAGTGTCCATAATCCTGGGTGCGCAAGATTCCTTTTGCGCGGCACGTCATGAGATCTCCACCGGGGATGATGAAGTCAGATGGTTAGGCATGCGTCACCTCGATGGCGGGCTTGAGTTAAGATACGAGAAGGAGAGAAACACCGAGGGGGGTGAAGGCTCCCAGTTTATTACCGATCGAAACACGTTCGAAGAGCGTGTGAACCTCAACAGCGATGGCTACATCTACCACCCCAATCTGATGGAGTATCACTCCGAGTCTTCCTTGGGTCTTCGGGAGGATTTCTTCGGCGGGTCTACCGGCAGCACCTCTTCAACCAGCTTTTTGAGCGAATATAACGCGAGCGCAACCCTCCTGAAGGAAAAAAAAGTCAGCGCCAATCTTTTTGCTTCCAAGTTCAGCATTCCCGTCAGCAGCCAGTTCTATGACGTTATAAATATTGACACGAGCAACTACGGAGGACTGCTTCGTTATAAGAATACTTTTCTGCCCATGACCCTTCTTTTGCGGTACGAGAACACAAAAGAAGACTCGATAGATTTCACAAGGGAGCGCACGGAACAAGGTGCTGAATGGAAGGCCACCCACAGATACAGAAATTTCCTGAACAGCGAGTTCAGGTACGAATACAAGGACCTTGTCGAGAGCGCCCCCACATCACAGGAGATCACTTCTAACACTGCGTACATCACCTCCTTGCTGGACCGCGAAAAACTCCATGGAGTTTCCAACATTTCGGCGCTCCAGACAAGCAACATAGCTAACATAACAGCCCCTGCCCAGGAAAACACTTCGCTTCAGGCAAGTGAAAACTACCACTACGATCATACCAAGAGCTTTACAAGTCTCTACGGATACAACTTTTCGCGCTTTACTTCCGGGGAATTCGAGACCCTGGTGAACTCCGGATACCTGGGTGTTCGCCACAGGCTATACGAAAGTCTTGAAACCGAGCTGGCGACTGATCTTAGCCAGACCAACGCGACCGAGTTCACTGAAAATTATTACGGCCCCAGATTCCTGATGAATTACCACAAGAAGGTTCCCGGAGGAATATTCAGTGCCGGATACAATTTCCTCTACCGGCATACGGATAGAGAAGCTCCAAGTGGAATCATAACCGTACTAAACGAGCGCATCACCCTGACCGACCCTCAGAGACATTTCCTCGCCAACACCAATGTGAGCCTCGGTTCTGTCGTGGTGAGGGACACCAGCGGGCTAACCCTGACGGAGGGAGTCGATTACCTGCTCGTCCAATCGGGTGTGCTGACTGAAATCCAACGGGTGGCCCTGCCAAATGGAACGGTCGTGGTAGTAGAGTACGTGTACTCGACGCCCAGAAGCCTCGTATTCGACACTTTGGGCAACCAAGTAAATCTGAGATATGATTTTCGCAGACTACTTTCCGTGTACTACCTGTATCAGAGCATCGAGCAGATTCCGACCGGCTCTCAAACCCAAACAGTCGATACATCGGACACAAGCCAGCTTTCCAGCACGTTACGCAACATTTACGGAGCTGAAACGAGATGGCGCTGGTTCACTTTTACAACCGAATATGAAGATGACAGATCCGAACTCGCCCCCTTCACTTCGATCAGGCTTCGCGGGAGCGCCAACTTCTCCCCTACCGAGCGCTCCAATCTTGCCATCTCTGCTTCTCAGAGCTGGACCGACTACACAAAGGATGTAAGAAGCATAGAGTATTTCATCGCTGAAGCCTACTACCTCTACCGGTTCAACAGCCTCATAGATCTTGCATTATCGGGTGGGAGGATCACGGAGAAGGGAACGGATCAGGACACGGACATTTGGAGATTCAGGGGAGAACTCCGGAGCCATTATCGGACCCTCGAACTGAAACTCAGCACGGACTACCTCACCCGGACCGAAAGGCAAACGAACAGGGATGAACTGCTGATCAAAATGAGCTTGATTCGCCGCTTTAATATTTTTTGACGGTAGACAGTTGCCCCCGTATCAAGGCATGCCCGCAAGACCCCGATAAAATCTTTGAGTTCCACCCTTCAAGTTGCTCAATTGACCGCATCTTCGATGCATGAATCCCCATGAAATTGCACTCCCGCAGGAAAATTGCCATACAAAAATCAGGAAAGTTTTACCTTATCGAGGTGCGGCGAAAAGCCGATTTAAGGAATAGTGCCATGGCCAAGAAGCAGAAACAGGTTTTCATCGACCCCAGACAGCGCTGTCGCTGAGGGTAGTCTTTTTGGGGTGTTGCTTCGGTGTAGTAACCATCTCTTTTCTGCCAAACCGGCGCTGGGCAAGACTACCTCGAAGGTATCGCGACCCTCGATGCGCTCAGGGATAAACTGCCGCTCATTCTTCCGGCAGGGGGAGTAGTTAAGGCCAATATACTAACCTTATTCTGTTTTTACTGTCCCTGCCGTGGGCTCACTCCATTGCAGGCCCCATTGTTCGCTTTGAAAAATATCTTAGATTGATCGGGAATAATGATCCCGCGCCGGAGATTTCATTCCGCATGAGCGACCAGCTACACGCTCTAGCGCAGGTATCAAGGGATCTTCTAGTCCGTCGGCGGCGGCGGAGCGAGCGCCTCGAGACACAACTCGGTGAGACATCGCGCCTCACGGAAGAGATTTATTTCTCTCCTTCGGAGGCCGGGAGCAAAGGCAAAGTCAATGAGCTGCACATGATTTGTCGTGACTTGAGGGGTATCGAGAAAATATGAGGGGTGATTCTTGCGAGTTCTCAATCGACTTCCCAATAAATGGATTCTTATCCTGTGCTTAGCGCTGATCCTGCCAGTGCGAAAAATCTCGGCGGGGGTCGCCAGGCATGACTTCGAAGGCAAATGCCGGCTTTGTCACTCCACTATCCCAAAGCCTGGGACCGACTTCCGCAAAATTGTGCTAAATGGCTCGCCGGAGCAACTGTGCTTCCAATGCCACAAAATAAACCAACGTGCTTCACACCCCGTAAATGTCGTCTCAAAAGAACCCATGCCGCTGTCCAAGTACCTGGACAAGCAAGGCAGAATAACCTGCCTTACCTGTCATCAGGTGCACAAGGAAAGGAGCACTTCCGCATGGGGCGACACCGAATTGAAGGGTCTGCTGCGAGGGCATGCGAACGGGCGGGCGTTTTGCACAGTGTGCCACGGTAACGATGCCGTGGGCGCTAAGTGTCACGCCGGTTCAGTCAACTATGCCCATACACCTGGAAAATTCATCCAGGCGGCCTGGGGCGGTCAACTGCTCGATCAAAATTCAATCGAATGTTTGAGCTGCCACGACGGCAACGTTTCACAGGGCACCAACATTTCACTGAAATCGGGAAGCTTTCAGCACGGCAGAGGTTCCGGTCACCCCGTCGGGGTCGATTATCCCAGGCCGGGAATGAAGTCCGACTTCGAGCCCTCCGAGGGCCTGCCCGAAGAGGTGGCTCTATTTCAGGGGAAGATCGGATGTCTGTCCTGCCACAATCCTTACATGAAAAACAAGAGCCTTTTAGTGAAGAGTAACTCCCACGGCACTTTGTGTTTAACTTGTCACAGGAAATAGCCAGGATGGCAAGGCGCCAAAAATTCTTTGTCCGGGGAAACTCCGGGCTGATCACAAATGTGAATTCGCTGACTGAAAAACTGGATGAAGAGCCTAAACAAAGGATACCCCTGATTGACACATTGCTGGAACCGCCCGACTTAAATGATGTGGACATCGGCAAGATCAAGGCAATTCACCCAAAGCTGCTCGATCTATCACATATTCGGGAAACGAATGCTCCCCACGGTGAAGCACACGGATCTGTCAAATCTCTCCCATGGGCTTTCGTCCCGGCTTCACCGGCTCCATCGCCCCCCGGTTTGCGGCAAGATCCCCCGGTTTAGCAAGATCTGGTGGCGGCAAGTTCCCACCCCTGTTGTGGCAAGGTCTCCCGACCTTGCCAGCCCCGCATCGGCCGAATTATCGCATCCGATCCGAGCCGCTCAGTTTCAGCAGGTCATCGCAAAGAGGGTGATACGGTTTCGGTCCCCGGATTTGCAACTGAGATAGTTGGAGGCATTGCGGTCAAAAGTACGGCGCGGTCAGGAGACCGCGCCGGCAACCCCGAGTGTCTGTTTAAACAATTGTGATGAAGTGTATCCAGAGTAGAATGAGCTCTAGGGATATGTCCTTGGACTGTGGTTCACGTTGTGGCATTTGAGAAAACAGGCCCCGGCGAAACGCCCTCTCGATTCATATCTGATAATTCCCTTGTCGTCGGGAAAAACTATCGTTTTGTCGAAGTTTATCAAATGACTGGCTGACGCAACTCCGTGCGGGTCGTGACAAGCCGTGCAGGGGGCTTGTATATCAACGATGTGGTTTTTGTGTTTTGAAAAGCTCTGGTTTGCGAGAATACTGTTTCTATTGTGGCATTTATAGCAGAGCGCGTAGGCCTGGGGGCTTTCCACCGTCAGGTCCATAGTGGCGGCCTGTTTTTCCAGAAGCGGCCTCCACGTTGATCCGTGCGGCCCATTGGGGCCGGCTCCGCCTCCCTTGGGGCCGGAATCATTGTTATGACAAGAGGTGCAATAGATCAGGCTCGAAGTAGTGTAGGGCACGAGAAGACTTGGCACATTGGGGTTTTTCCCCGGAGCCTCGATCGGATGGTAAGATGCATTCGATTGATTGAATAATTGGCGGAGGTTCTTTTCGAATACCCAGCGAACAACGGTTGGGGATTTCGTGCCGGGGTTGTCGGCATGACAGCGGTAGCAAAGCTCATACTCGAACAGGAGCGGCCTAGTGGAGGACCCGGCCGAGTTTACTCCCGGCAATTCGGCAAGGCTCCCGGGGGCCCGTGGCGGGTCTGCTTGGGTAGAGTTGGCTACGTGGGGATTATGGCAATCGTCGCATTCGACATGGCGGGATGACCATAGCGGGTCTTCGTTTGGCTTGTGAACCCCCCGGCTGACTCCCACGGGATGCCTGAAAGGCTTTTGGAATTCCTTTTGGATGTTTTTCGAGGCGACGTTACCGTTATGGCATGGATAACAGTTGTCCGCCTCGGCGTTGAAGTTGAGCAGCCATTCCCTACCATTCGCGGTATGGGGGTTGTGGCAGTTCTCGCATCCGTTTGAGGAAACGGTCCTGTTAGGGGAATGGAACCACGGGTTCGGACTGACGCCGTTCCATGATGCATTGGAGTTTCTATGAGCTGTTAGCTGCCACCCCCTGACCCTGTGACAGACCACGCACAGGGCGGACGCTGTGTTGTCCATTACCAGGAATTTTCCGTAAGTATTATCGTGAGCGTCGTGGCAAGAGGTGCATTGAAGCTGGCTGAATTTGTCCAACCTAACCGGCTGCCTTAAAGGAGGGTATTCCAACTGGCCGTTGCGCGCGGCAAGAGACTGGTCATAGGTAAAAGAAATGGGATGATCGTCTGACAGATCGGTCCCGAGCTTGGTTTTGCCGGCAGGTATCGTGATGCTGGTAAAGGGGATGATGTTTTTTTCGGTCTTAATCTTGCCCAGGGCAATCGTTCCATCGTGACATGAGAGGCAAAGCTTGGATGCCCCGTTTGGCTGCCCCACGGCCGCTTTTAGGGTCGAGCTATGGTAAGTGGTGTAGACGACCTCTGATAACTCCCTGTTCCAGCGGGGCACGGACTGACCAGGCCGATGGGGTGCGTGGCAGAATTCGCAGATGGGTTTTTCTACCGTGGCCTTGATGGTTCCCGGACCGGATGCCGAGAGGTTGTGTTTCGTGGTCAATATGCTGCTAGCCGCCCATGCTGTAGCATCGAGGCTGAAGATCGCCAGTGCGATAGCTCCAACGATAACTAATTTTCGCATTAGCTAATCACCTCCAAGGAACCGGAAGACCTGGACCCTTTGTGTATAAGAATCGCAAACGAAGATCTTGTTCGTGGGGTCAATGAAAACGGACGTGGGGATCCAGAATTCTCCGGGTTCGTGGCCGGCCTGGCCAAAGAAGAGGAGAAGTTCCCCCTGATCGCTGAATATCTGGACCGAATCGAATATAGCGTCCGCAACGTAGATGTGCCCCTCGGAATCTAATGCCACACCCTTGGGATTTGAAAACTCACCCATCCCGTCGCCATGTTTACCAAATTTACTAATAAATCGGCCGTTTGAGTCAAAAACTTGAATCCGAAAATTCATGGAGTCATTTACATAAATATTACCCTTACCGTCGATTGCTACCGAAGTAGGATAATTGAGCTCTCCGTCTTCATCTCCAAGCCTCCCGAATTGTGTAATCAAATTGCCCTTCAGATCCAGGACCAGGACCGAATGATTCAAGGTATCGGTAACATAAAGCCTTTTTGAATTGTTGTCTACAGCCAGTCCGGTCGGGCGCGCAAATCGTTCGCCTCCGCCGATTTCAGCGACAACCTTGTCGTTTTTATCGTAGACAAAAATCTTCTTGAGCACGGAATCCGAAACGTAGAGGAGGCCCGTCCCGTCCATGGCTACTCCAATGGGGGAACTCAGGTCTTCTTTGCCTGCTTTGCGTATCTGCCTGTAGGAGCCCTCTTTCGAATGAAAAATATGAACAGACCTTGACCCCGGATCGGCAACGCAAAGAATCCCGTCAGGGCCGGAACATGCCCCGTATGGCCTGATCAGCTTCTGGGGGTCCTCATCACCAGTGATCACGCTCCATACTTTCTTGGCAAAAGAGCGCTTTATGCCGATGTCTTCGGGGCCGGATATCGAGTAGAGATATTCTATGCGAGGTTTTTCCGGAGGCGCGGGCCAAACCAGGGAAACAGTTGTGGCCGGCTCGGTTTTGGGCTGAGTATTTCCGCATCCGGATAAAATAAGAAAAAGTGGGATCAGAAGAAAAGTGGACCTTCGTGTTCTAAACATAATTACCCGCCTTCTGATTTGGGCTGCTCTTGATTCTTCCCGTCTTGGCCGTTCCCGTCTTTTGGCTGTTCCTGGGTACTCTCTTTGCCCGGCTGCACCTCGGTACTCTTTCCCTTTACCTGTTCCTCGACGCTCTCTTTCTTCGGCTGATCCTGGGCGCTGTCGTTTTTGGGTTGCTCCTGGGTGGCTTCGGCTTTTGGCCCTTCCTTAACGTCCTCTTTTTTCACGAGGTAGAATTTATCGTCGCCCCCGTGCGGTTCATGACACGAAAGACAATCTGCATCCTTGGCTTCAACACGGGAGCAGGGTTTATTGGGAGCCCCCTTGTCGTGACACTTCACGCAAAGCTCGGGCGGTAATTTCCTGAGCAGGAACTGCGACGGCCCGTCATGTGGATCGTGGCAGATGGAGCACGATTTGGCAGTTGGAGGATGAACGACTTTAAGGTTTTTCTGAACATGAGTATGACATCTTATGCAAAGGTCCTTGGGTGGCTGGACCATCATGTTCTTTCCGTGACAGAAAGTACAATCGTCGCTGCCCTCCGCCGGCGGATGGCGATACGTTTTGGTCGAGAGTTCAGCGCCACTTTTGGCCGCTCCCTTCGCCAGCTTGATGTTCCCGGATTTCTCCTCGGGCGGAGGAGCATCGGGATCGGGCACTCCGTCGAATAAAGTACTCAGTACCTGATACCGGGTGTGCTTTTCGCAACCGTTTGACACTAACCCGATGAATATAAGAAGCAGGAGTGCGGATATCGTCCCAGACATCACCCACACGGACCGGTAAGGTCGCCCGCTTTCATTTCTTTCTTTGGATCCAAACACTTTGGCCTTTCTGTTCCCAACAGGCTGGTGTCCAGGACCAGATAAACATATCGTCAGGAAAAGTCCTTGCAAGGAAAGAACATCGTTTGCCGATAAATAAACCCGCCCTCGAAGGAAGTTTTTTCCCGAGGGCGGGCGCATTCTAACAAAAGCCTTAAATAAAGACAATTGAATCGGGTGGATACACAGCCCTAATTAATGCCCTTAGGACTGATTTTGTGAAAAATTTCCTCCATTGCCGCTATTGCTGCTTCGCGGCTTCCTCATGTTTATTTCTTGGCCGCAGTTTGCCGGTCAGCCAGGCATAGTTCATCGGATAGACATCCGGGTCGAAAATACTCCAGTACATGTGCCAGATTCCCACGGCGAGGCATGCCAGCACCGCCTCGTAGAAGTGAACCAGCGTTGCCGCATCGGTAACCCAGAGTGGGAAGAACTGGAGCGAATAGTCACTGAAGAACAGGATGAGTCCGGTGGTGGCCATGACTATCGATCCCCATATAAGCGAGACGTATTCGATCTTCTCTATAAATGAGGGGTAGACATGGGTGGGTTTCTTACTGGTAAGTCCCAGGTTGTAGAGCGTGTGATTGATTGGGTCGGTCAAGTCGCGCCTGGTGGGCAGAAAACGTGTCCTGATAAGCTCTTTGCCGCGGGTGGTGAAGAACATGTAAAAAAGGTGATAGAAGCCCAGAAGGACGAGAACGAGCGCCGTCCAGCGGTGAATTTGCCTGCGCAGGGCCTCTCCTCCCGGAAAATCGAAAGGCTCGGCCCACCATGCGCCATGATAGACCAATGCAAAGCCGGTATAGGCGAGCACGACGAATGTCAGTATCAAAAGGGCGTGCTGCCATCGCTCATTTACAGTAAAGCGTAATATGTTTTCGGCCTCCTCGTCCTCCTCCTGTTCGTGGTGCAATGAGGTGAACGCCGCGTTCGAGTCGTATTGAAAAGCAGGACCGGTTCGCATGTGGCCTTGATCATCTCTCCAGGGTTTCCGGTGCGAGAGGGCCTTCCTGATGTAGTCGAAGAGCGTATACAAAAACATCGAGCCGATTACGAGCGGGATGAGTATGTAGTAGATGATCTTCACCCACTCGGTTACGTAATGGCTCCTCGATACCGACATCCCGGTCGTTCCGTGAACGGCGCCCGAAATCGGTTGCGTTTCAGCGCCCGGATGACACTTTCCGCACGTATACCTCATGTTCTTCGGATTTATCGAAGAATGCGTGTCGTAGGAAGGAAGAATGTCATGCCAGCCGTGGCAGGAGGAACAGTTGGCCACACGAAGGTCGCCTCCTTTCGCGGCAAGGCCGTGGAAGGATTCCTCGTAGGTTTTGAGCCGATCCAGGGGGAGCGCGAACTTTTTGGTTATTTTTTCGGATTCATGACAAGCAGAGCAGGTCTTGGCGATACCTCCAATGGAGACCGTCGATTCCGGGTCCTTACTGCTGAGGATTGTATGCTCTCCATGGCAATCGGTGCAGACAGGGGACTCCTTTATGCCCGCCTGCATGGCCTTCCCGTGAATACTTCGCTCGAAAACCTCGCGCACGTTTTCATGGCAGCGGCCGCACGTCTTCGGAACATTTGCGCGGTAGACCTTGGACAGGGGGTTGGCCGCCGAATGAAGATCGTGCGTGCCGTGGCAGTCGGAGCAGACAGCGGCGCCGGTTGCCCCATTCTGTTGCGCCCTGCCGTGGACGCTGTGCAGATAGGAATCCAGCGGTTCCTTCTCCGTCAGGCGAAACTTGGACATCTTTTCCGTATCGGCATGGCAATTGCCGCAGGTTTTCGGAATGTTCTGGTGATTGACGGGCGAGGCCGGATTTCGGGATGAGAGCAGGGAATGGGTCTTCCCATGGCAGGAGGTGCAGGTTGCAGCCTCGCTGATACCCTTGGAGAGGGCTCGGCCATGATCTGAATCCATATAGATCCCCGACTCGATTCGATGGCAGGTTGCGCAGTAAACGGGTGCGAGCTTGTCTTTGTGCGGGACCTCTTTGGCGTCCGTGTGGCAGGAAATGCATAGATTCTTCCCGTGAATCGAGGCGCCAAATTCCTTGGCGTCAACGTGCGGGAAATCGTCCGTTTCCTCCCCGTGACAGGAAAGGCAGCTCTCATTGGTGTCCCCGGCCTGAACCTCCGCGGTGTGAAGCTCCGTGGCCCGAACCTCCGGGGATTGAGGCTTCGCGGCTTGAGGCTTCGCGGCGTGAACCAGGGATGGCGCGAAAGAAATTGCGCAGAATGCCGCGAGCGCAAAAACTAAAAGGGTCGTGACAGGTCGCATAAGTAAAACAGTCCTACAGTTGAAGTTTATGAACGGAACGGCTGGAGGAACCGGGCGTGGGATGTCAACGGGGTCGCAGTGGGATGTTTGTCCCTGCTTAGGAGAAGTGCCGCTGCTTTTGGGAATCCAGCCAAAGTTTCAGGAGGGAAGAACCTGCCCCCCCATGTATTTCCAGTCGGCTAAAAATCAGTGTGCTTCTTGTCCAAAATTTCAAGTCGCCGATTTATAACCAAAAGAAACGCGCCGGAAAAGAAATAAACTTACCCATTTGTCGGTCCGGAGCATAAAAAAATACGGTTAAATGGTCCAACTCGCTACCACTTTGCGCCGAGCGCAAATACAATTTACGGGTGGCGGCATGCGGTTACGGGATTTCTTGGGTTAGTTTCCTCGAAGGAGATTGCGGCACCGGGAGATGAGTGCGTTTTCGCTTCATCTTGAGCGAGGAGAGATGGCTTGTGATCGGTACAGGATGGCGAAATCACCCGCATGGCGTCCGTCCGGCACCAGCTGAAAGCACCGGCTGCTTAACCAATTTTAATTACCGCATTGGTTTTTAGTCTGCAATAGTTAATTTCCGGAAAAGAGTTTTTTGCCAAACAGCACCTTTCCTTAAACCGCGTAGGCGGTTCTAATAGTTCGCTGACAAGCTGTCGTCCGCTTTAACGGGCGGCATGAGACAAACTTAGCTTGACTTCGTGCCGGAGGGATGCCATTAGAGATTCCCTGTACAATATCTATACCTGCTGAATCCAGTGCTTAACATATTTGTCAATTCTCCCTCTCTTCGCAGATCCTCATTTGTAGCCGGCAAAATCCAAGAAGGCATCTTTAAGCCGGGGGCGCCGATCGGCCATTAGCCCGGATTGAACGATGCAGCCCTTTCGAGGGCCGCATGGATATATACATTAGAACCCCTGAACCAAGTTTTTGTCCAATTGGGGATAGGCAGCATGGCGGTTCTGCATCATCTTTTCCATTTCGAAAGGAGCACCCCGGCGTGCAAAGTAAGCAAGCGGGCCATTACGGCCGAGTAGTTAAAACCATCCTGCAGGCGGTTCTGCCTGTGCTGACATTCATCCTGCTGATCACCCCGGGCATGGCGGCCCCCGAGAGCAGCAGCTATCTTGCGGCCGCAAAACCCGGTGAACAGGGAATAATTTCAAAGGTCCCGGTACGGAAGAATAAAGATTGTCTCGCATGCCACGGAGAGGAATCTTTAAGCGCGGAGCGCGACGGCAAACCTGTTTCCCTCTATATTGATGAGGGCCGCTATTCCGGGTCGGTCCACGTGAGTCTGGCCTGTGTCAACTGCCACGATGACCTCGCAGGCAGCGCGGGAGAACATCAGGCACCCGTTAAACCGGTAAATTGCGGCACCTGCCATGCCAAGGCCAAGGCCAAAGTGGACGAGAGCCTTCACGGCAAGGCGCTGGCGCGCGGGGACGCACTGGCCCCGAAATGTTCAAGCTGCCACGGCGAGCACGACATCCTTCGGGTGAAGGACATCAGGTCCCGGGTGACCCCGCTCAATGTGCCTTTTGTGTGCGGGTCCTGCCACAGCGAGGGCTCAAAGGTCCAGAGCCAGCGGCAGATTCACCAGGATCATATACTTGATAACTACTCCGAGAGCATCCACGCGGAAGGGCTTTACAAGAAGGGACTGAATGTAAGCGCAACCTGCGTCTCCTGCCACGGATCGCATCTCATCCTGCCACATACCGATTCCCGCTCCACCATTTCGAAGGCCAACGTGGTCGGCACATGCGAAAAGTGTCATTCGCAAATCGAGAAAGTTCACAGGAAAGTGATCCAGGGCGAGCTTTGGAAGAAGAGTCCCGAAAGCGTGCCGGTTTGCATCGAGTGCCACCAGCCCCACAAGGCGCGCAAGGTGTTCTACGAGCAGGGCGTAGCCGACCTCGATTGCCTCTACTGCCACGGCAAGCCTGACTTCAAGTCGCCCATGGATGGGCGTGCGCTGCACGTGGATGGCGATCAAATCAAGGGGTCGATGCACACGAAAGTTGCCTGTGCGCAGTGCCACAACCAGGTGAATCCATCGGCCAACAGGGCTTGCGAAACGATCACGAAGAAGGTGGACTGCTCGATCTGCCATGCAGGGCAGGTGGAACAGTATCAGGTAAGCACACATGGCAAGCTGCACAGTCAAGACAATCCCAATGCGCCGGTTTGTGCGGACTGTCACGGCACTCACGGGGTCCTCGGGAAGAAGGACATCAATTCGCCGACCTTCCCGACAAACGTCCCGGGCCTTTGCGGTTATTGTCACGGCGAGAATGGCAAGGCGGCCGTGCGTCACCTGGACGGCGAGCAGCAAATTCATAAGCACTACGTTGAAAGTATTCACGGGAAGGGCCTGCTAAAGAGCGGCCTCGTTGTAACAGCCATGTGCACCAACTGTCATACGGCGCATCGCGAGCTGCCGGCCTCCGACCCCCAGTCCAGCGTCAGCACGCTGAATGTCGCATCGACTTGCGCGCAGTGCCACAAAGGTGTCTATGAAAAGTACGCGGGCAGCATTCACGCGCTCAAAAATAATGACGAGAAGAAAGGCAAACTGCCGTCGTGCAACAACTGCCACAACGCTCACGCCATCCGTCGAACAGACCAGGATAAATTCCGGCTCGAGATCATGGATACGTGCGGCAGGTGTCATTCGAAAATTGCGGAGACCTACTTCGATACTTTCCACGGCAAGGTCTCCGAGCTCGGGGGCGCCCGGACGGCCAAGTGCCACGACTGCCACGGCACCCATGACATTTTGCCGACACTCAATCCCGCGTCGCACCTCAGCCGCTCCAACATCGTGGCCACATGCCAGAAGTGCCATCCCACCGCGACGAGGCAGTTCGCGGGGTATCTGACCCATGCAACTCACCACGATCCCGATAGATATCCCTGGATCTTCTGGACCTTCTGGGCGATGACCACCCTGTTGGTCAGCACCTTCGTGATAAGCGGGGTCCATACCTTCCTGTGGTTGCCGCGTTCGCTTCAGACGAGACGAGATCATCCTCCGGCGGCATACGATCCGAACGAGAAGCAATATGTTCGCTTCAAACTGCTGCACCGCTGCCTGCACGCCACCATGGTCGTCAGCTTCCTGACCCTCGCAACGACCGGCATGACGCTCAAGTTCTCCTACATGAGCTGGGCGGTGTTCCTGTCGCGCTTCCTGGGCGGGACCGGTACGACAGGTTTCCTCCACCGGTTTGCCGCAACGCTCCTGGTGGGGGTCTTCTGCGTGCATGTCTGGGATCTAATCACGCGCAGGAAGAGCGAAGGCGGATTGAAGCAGATTATCCTGGGACCCGATTCCATGATTCCCGGTATGAAAGACCTTCGGGAGTTGATCGCAACGATCAAGTGGTACCTGGCAATTGGCCCGCGGCCCCAATACGGTCGGTGGACCTACTGGGAAAAGTTTGATTACTTTGCGGTCTTCTGGGGTATCGCGGTCATCGGCTCATCCGGGCTAATGCTCTGGTTTCCCGAGTTCTTTACGCACCTGCTGCCTGGCTGGCTCATCAATGTGGCCACTATCATCCACAGTGACGAGGCCCTGTTGGCCGCCGGGTTCATTTTCACGATTCACTTCTTCAATACGCATTTTCGCCCGGAAAAGTTCCCGATGGACACGGTGGTATTCACCGGGCGGATGCCGCTCGAGGAATTCAAGCGCGAGAGGCCGGCCGAATACGAGAAGGTCCTGGCGAGCGGGGAGCTTGAGAAGTACCTGGATGACCCGCTGCCGCCCAAATTTTTACGGGCAATCAAGATCTTCGGCTGGGCCGCGCTCATAATAGGCATCAGCCTGGTAATAGGCATCATCTACTCCATGCTGTTCGCCTACCGTTAAGGTTTTCGGAGGGCGCCGGTGGGGCTGATATCCCCAAATTGTGTTCTCCAACCCAGATGCCGCCGGCGATTGCGCCGGCGGCATCCCTTATCCATAACTCCGCTCATCGGACATTACGATGTGGGCAAAAACGATCCTTTTAAATAAACTGCACAAATATAATTGCAGGTAAAATCGGGGCGTTGATTTCCACTTTCCATGGGTTAATTTATAGCGGCAAAAGTTTAAATCCATGTGCAGCCGGTTGCAGAGCGCAACGCGGCCTAGGTGTGACCAAAGCGGCGTCTAAATGTGATAAAAATCTCAAATAAAAACCGCATTAAGCTGCTCACGGACAATTGGCCCCGCGCGCATAACGCGTTGCATGAGATGTAGTTTTCTGGTAAAGTTCTTGCATATTTCGACCATTCGATACCGTAGCTGGAGTCCAGCTAGCCCACCGCCACGCGGAAGGACACAGGGAGATTATTTTGGATATGACCAGGTTTAGAGACCTCCTTGGGTTTCGCTTATTCTTTCTGATTCCGCTCATCGGAGTAATCATCTTCTTGCCTCTGACCTATATCATGATCCGCTCGACCGGGGACCAGCTCATGAGTCAAATAGTGGCTCAGGCTAAGGATACAAACGAGCTGATCGAACGATCGATCCATTATAGTATGCTGAAAAACAGCAAAGAGGACGTGGCGAGAATTATCGAGGACCTGGGGTCCGGGACCGGTGTTGACGGCATCCGCCTTTACAAGAAGAAGGGCATGATAATCTTCAGCACCGACCAACGTGAAATTGGCCAGGTAGTCGATGTCAAGGCAGAGCAATGCACGGTGTGCCACAGCGGAGAGCCCCCTCTAGAATCCGTGCCCGATTCGATTCGTCCCCGCGTCTTCAACTCATCCCACGGCTACCGGGTGCTGGGCGTAATCAACCCGATCCGAAACGAGCCCTCCTGTGTGGCGCAGGGGTGCCATCCACCCGTATCCGAGCAGAAGATACTGGGTTTGCTGGATTCCAAGATGAGCCTGGCGAACCTGGATAAGACGCTCGCCGAGAGCCGTCGGCAAATGCTTTTCTACTCCTTTGTCGGGATTTTTTTGATCGAGCTTTGCAGCGGCCTTTTCATCTACCGCATGGTCCATAAGCCGGTGAAGGCCTTGGCCGGCGGTACCAGGAAGGTCATGAACGGCAACCTGGATTTTTCCCTCGAAGTTACGGGAAAGGATGAAATAGCCGGTCTTGCGCAATCATTTAACAGCATGGTTGCCGATCTGAAGCGAACCAAGGCCGAAAACGAGGAGTGGGCTCACACGCTTGAAGACCGGGTGGAGCAGAAGGCGCGCGAACTCAAGCAGGCTCACGATCAAATGATACAGGTGGCCAAGATGGCCTCGATGGGCAAGCTTGCCGCGACAGTCGCCCACGAAATCAACAACCCGCTTGGCGGTATCCTCACCTACGTGAAGCTTCTTCAAAAAAGGCTCGGGGAGGGCAACCTTACGCCTGAAGAATGCAGAACGAGCGTCGATCAGCTGCAAATTATCGTTGCCGAGCTAAAAAGATGCGGAAGTATTGTAAAAGGGATGTTGCATTTCTCCAAAACTCCCGATTCATTGTTTGGAAGGGTTGACCTGCACGAGGTTATTGAAAAAAGTCTGTTCATAGTCAACCACCACCTCGATATAAATCGAATAAAAAAGGTAAAGGAACTCAAGGCCAGGGACTCCTTGCTCATCGCAAACGGCAATCAGCTTCAGCAGGCGTTGATATCGCTGTTCATCAATGCCGTTGAAGCCATGTCGAGCGGAGACACGCTTTCGGTGCGGACAGAAGACGTCCCGGAGCAGGATTCGATCCGGTTCACCGTTGCCGATAACGGCAAGGGTATCCCGACGGAGAACCTGTCGAGTATTTTCGAGCCATTCTTTACCACAAAGCAGGACCACCACGGCGTGGGACTGGGTTTATCGGTCGTATACGGAATAGTCGAGAGTCACCGGGGTAAAATAGTGGTCAAATCCGAGCCGGGCATCGAGACCGCATTCATAATTACCCTGCCGCGTAAAAGGGAGGGGGTGGAACTGGTCCAGGCATAGTTCTTTCTCATCGGAAGTATTTTGAATCATTTTCAAGCGCATGCTAAAGTGGTTTCTCTGGAAACAGGGGTTCAAATTCAAATGGGAAATCGAGACTCTGATACCCAGCGAATGAGGGTGCTGGAAAGGGAAGGGGACTGGTGGGAAGAACAGGCTGTCGAACGGGCATGGATGGCTATACCTAAGATAACGAAATCACTCGCATTCAGGCTTTTTTCCCTGCTCTTGCTTATCAGCACGATCGTATTTGTCTCCCTCACCACTTTCATCGTTCGCGCCAGTTCAGATCACCTGATGCAGGAGATACTCAGTAACGCCAAACGAGCCAACGACCTCATCGAGGGTTCCGTCCACTATAGTATGCTGCTCAACCGCAAGGAAGACGTTGCCCAGATCATCAGGACACTGGGCAAGCAGTCGGGTGTCGAGGGCATACGTATTTACAACAAGAACGGTGAAGTCGCTTTCAGCACCAGCGAAAAGGACCTTGGGCAGCAAGCGGACCTCAATGCCGAGCAGTGTATCGTCTGCCACAGCACCGAGAGGCCTCTCGAGTACATCCCGGAAACCACGCGACCCCGCATTTTTTTATCCCCGGAAGGCTATCGCGTACTGGCGGTAATAAACCCGATCCGAAATGAAACCTCCTGCGCGGCTCCGGAATGCCACCCTCCGCCCTCCGAGCAGAAGATTCTGGGGGTGCTCGATTCTAAAATGAGCCTTGCGCAGGTGGATGAGAACATCAGCGAGAGCCGCATGCAGATGATCTTCTACTCGGTGGGGGCGATTTGTATTATAGAACTCTTTGCCGGCCTTTTCATATGGCTGATGGTGCACAAGCGCGTGGACAAGCTCTCGGAGGGCACCCGCGAGGTCAGAAAGGGAAACCTGGAATTCAGCGTCAAGGTGAAGGGAAACGACGAAATAGCCGATCTGGCCGGTTCTTTCAACAGCATGGTAAATAATCTCAGGAGGGTGGAGGCGGAAAACTCCGAGCTTTCCCGCAAAATGATTCACGTAGCCAAAATGGCATCCATGGGCAAGCTTGCCGCCAACATGGCCCATGAAATAAATAATCCTCTCGGCGGGATTCTCACCTACACCAAGCTCCTCAGCCGCCAGATAAGCGCTCATCCCATGACGGAAAAGGAAAGGGAACTGGCCGCTGAACAACTCAATATTATCGTAAACGAAGTCAAACGCTGCGGAAACATAGTCAAGAACCTTCTCCACTTCTCCCAGAGCCCCGATTTTCTTTTCGAAAAGGTCAACATGCACGATCTTGTCAACAAGAGCCTTTTCATCACCAAGCTCAATTTCGAGGTGAATCATCTAACGGCCGTAAAGAAACTGGAGGCAAAGGACCCGTACCTAATCGGCAATGCAAATCAGATTCAGCAGGTGCTGGTGGCGCTTTTCATCAATGCCTCGGAAGCCATGAACAGGGGCGGCACGGTTACCGTTCAAACCGAAGATGTGCCCAATGAGGACTCGATAAGAATCCGCGTCGAGGACACCGGTAAGGGTATCCCCAAGGAGGTACAGGCGCATATATTCGAGCCTTTCTTCAGCACCAAGGAGGAAGTGCAGGGCGTCGGGCTGGGTCTTTCGGTGGTCTACGGAATAGTCCTTGGTCACGAAGGCAAGATAGAAGTGGAATCTGAGCCGGAGAAGGGCGCGGCCTTCATAATAACCTTCCCGAGAAAGAAAAAACGGGTTATCAACGGTCGTGAACCCGTATTCTATAATGAATCCATGATTTACGGTCTGTAATTTGCGATCCCCCGGGAATCGTCTTGCAACAAAACACACGAGACTGGAGTTTCATTAGAAATGGCCGAACAGGTTTCATTGCTCATCGTCGATGACGAGCAGGTGGTGCGGGATTCTCTTAAAAACTGGTTCACCCAGGAGGGCTACCAGGTCGAGACCGCCTCCGGTGCGATGGAAGCGCTCGATAAGCTGCCCGAATTCAGCTTCGATATCGTGCTGCTCGACATAAAAATGCCGGGGATGGATGGTATCGAACTCCAGCGGCGCTTGAAGGAAATAGACCAGCAACTCGTGGTCATAATAATGACTGCTTACGCCTCGGTGGATACCGCCGTGTCGGCCCTCAAGCAGGGCGCATACGACTACATAATAAAGCCCATAGACCCCGACGACCTCAGCAGGCTGGTTCGAAACGCGGTCATGCAGCGCAGGCTCCTTCGCGAAAACCTCAGGCTCAAGGAAGAAATAACGTCCCTGATCTATATGGATCAGATGATCGGGGAGAGCCCGCAGATGCAGGAGATTTTCAGGCTGATCCAGACAGTGGCCGACACCGACACCACCGTTATGATCCAGGGTCCGTCGGGAACGGGCAAGGAGCTTGTGGCAAGGGCCATCCACGTCAACAGCAAGCGCAGGTATTTCCCCATAATAGCCATAAACTGCGGGGCGCTGCCGGATACGCTCGTGGAGAGCGAACTGTTCGGCCACGAACGCGGAGCTTTCACCGGCGCTCAATACCGCCGCAAGGGAAAACTCGAACTGGCGCACAAGGGCACCATATTCTTCGATGAAATAGGCAATATCGGCCTGAAGACCCAGATGGACCTGTTGCGCGTGATTGAAACCAAGCAATTTACCAGGCTCGGCGGCAACCAGATAATCGATGCCGACTTCAGGATCATCTCGGCAACCAACAGCAATCTTGAAGAGGCTGTCAAGGAGGGGACCTTCAGGGAAGATCTCTACTACCGCCTCAATGTTTTCAATATTCAGTTGCCCTCCCTCAAGGAGAGGCCGGCAGACATACCGCTGTTGGTCAGTCATTTCGTGCAAAAATATGCGACGGCGATGAACAAGCCTTTCAGCGGAGTCGATCAGGAAGCCATGGAGATGCTCACCAATCATTCCTGGCCCGGAAATGTCAGGGAACTCCAGAATGCGGTCGAACGGGCAATTGTCGTCGGATCGCCTCCCCTGGTGACCGTCAATGACTTCCCTTTCACCATCAACGGCAAGCTGGTGGCAACCCCCTCGGCGGATTCGGACAAGGTCCTGACCCTGGAAGAGGTCGAGAAGCGGCACATACAGTTTGCCATCAACAAGACGGGTGGGAACATATCACAGGTCGCCCAGCTCCTCGATGTCGACAGGGCAACCATTTACAACAAAATCAAGAAGTATGGCCTAAGGGCCTGATTTAGAAGTCTAGGAATTCAGGGACGTAAGGAATTTGGGAATTTTAGGATCAAAGAATCTGAATGATAGAGGAAACTCATCAACTTCCTGAATTCTCAATACCCATAAAGCGCACACTAATTCGAAATATAATTAATGATCATCCTTGTTCCCATTGGCTTTTCCGCTGAACACGAGTTGGAGCGAATGCGCGCCCTGCTCGAAGCACGGTTTTCCGTAAGGACCTATATTTCCCCGACCGACCTTGACCCGCGCCCTTTTCTAGAGCCCAAAAGACACCAGTATTATTCCTCGGCGATCCTCGAACAACTGGAAAGAGACGTCCCTCAAGAGGATGCCAAAGTGCTTGGTGTTTGCAGTCTCGACCTCTACATCCCAATCCTGACTTTCGTCTTCGGAGAAGCGCAGCTTAACGGCAGATGCGCCGTAATCAGCTCATACCGCCTGGACAACAAGTTCTACGGCCTTCCGGAAGACCCCGAAGGTCTCCAGGAGCGCCTCTACAAGGAAGCCATACACGAGCTTGGCCACACCTTCGGGCTCGTTCACTGCCAGGACCAGGGATGCGTGATGAGGTCCTCGACCTACATGGAAGAAATCGACTGGAAAAGTAACGAATTCTGCCCCGACTGCATGGCCAGAATCGCCCCCTTGTTTTGACCGGAGCTACATAATGCTGGTAGGCACGATGGTAAAGCAGCGCCCACCGGCGTCGCCGGCGTGAAAGCGAGGCGGCAGCCCTATGCCTTCCAAGAAGTTCAAGACCTTAGCATTGCAAGATACGACTCCGGAACCGACCAAATACATGGGTGAGGATATCGAAAAAATATCCATATCTTCGAAAATGAATGCGGGAGTCGAACCTGCCATCATATAGACCCGGTATGCTTTACGGATCTGCCCGAATGTGCAACACCGAAGGGGGCTCTGGATCCCAACCAGCGGTCGTTCTTCACCATCTTCATTTGCGTCCGGAGGATGGAAATCATTCGGCTCAAAGCGTGATTAGCATCTCGAAAGAGGATGCTGGCACCGACGATTCAAAATATAGGAGAGTTATGTGCTGACCTTCCACGCTGCATGCCTTCAATGAGTAGCTCAGACCCGCGGAAATGCCCAAGGGGTATTAGTATGCATCCTTTGTGAGTTCCCTCCTTATCAGCTTGGAATTAAAGAAAACTCAATATATAAAGTACGTGCCAGATAATAAACTCCGATTGTGGAGGCGGTATGGACGAGGAACTTAAGAATTTGCCCTCTGTAGTTCCGGAGGATGTTCGAAACGTGTTGGCCTCAATCGTTCTATCGGCACAAGAGTTGCTGGGACAGGACCTTCTCTCCATTGTGCTCTTTGGCAGTGCTGCCGAAGGGAAGCTCCGTGCCACTTCGGATGTAAATATTCTTTTTATTCTCGAACGCTTTGACCGCGCAAAGGCGGATTCTTTCAAAGACCCACTGCGGGTTGGCTATGTTGCCCTGAAACTCTCGGCAATGTTTGTCCTTCGGTCCGAACTCAATGCTGCGTGCGAAGACTTTCCCGTAAAGTTCTGGGATATTTCCCGGCGCCACCAGATTCTGTATGGGCAAGATTTGCTTTCTGGGCTCACGATACCAAGAGAAGCCAGACTCCGGGCTCTTCGGCAGAGCCTGCTGAACCTGTCGATGAGACTTCGTGAGCGATACATGGCAACGAGTTTGAGAGAAGAACAATTGGCGATCATCATCGCAGAAGCCGCATCTCCGCTTCGTTCTGTTGCATCCACGATACTTGATTTGGAAGGAAGAACTGCTCCATCGCCGAAAGAAGCTCTTCAGGTATTGGCCAAAGACATCGGCGGGGACTCCTGGGAACAGGTGCTACAAGGCCTGTCTCAGGCAAGGGAGTCTCAATTCCTGGAGCCGGGTATTGCCTCTGCCGCCACCATTGGCCTTATGGATCTTACAGAGAAGATGCTGGATTATGTCGAAAGGCTTAAATAAATGTCATTCAATCCATTCGATCTTCGAGGTCCTGATTTTCTTTCCTTTTTTCTTTGCTTCTCCATAGCATTGATCATCATACTAAACGAGCTAAGGAAAAGAAGTGAGTCCGATCAATCTACGACCTTCGACCTTGCTCAAGATCCTTATCAGATTGCTTATCTTCGTGGAGGGAAGAGGCACCTGATACAATCAGCAGCCTTTTCCCTGCTTGACAGGAAGCTTTTAAAAACGAGAGACGCCAAACTCCGAACTATCCATGGAAACTCCATCGAGTCCGCGAGAAGTCCACTGGAAAGAGCAATTCTTAAAAGATTCAGGAAGGAAGATAATGCAAAAGCTCTTTTTGCTGATCCTGACATTTTGGTTTGGGCTGAAGATATCGGTGATGCCCTGAGGAGCAAAAATCTCATCCCTAGCGAAAAGCAGAGATCCCGAAGGCTAATACTGTCCTGTTTCGGGTTGCTGCTCCTTTGGGGCATGGCGGGGACCAAAATCTATGTTGCCCTTTCACGGGGCAAGACCAACATCCTGTTTCTTATCATTCTGAGCTTTGTCTTCTCCTATATATTATGGAAGGTTATCAACAAGCTCCGGACCTATGCCGGGGATAATGAATTTAAAAGACTGAAAAAGATGTTCAGCCGCCTGTACCATGGACGGATGAGGTTACGTCCTCATACGGCAACGGACCAACTGGTTCTTCTCACGGCTCTTTTCGGTCTGTCGTCCTTGCCGCCAACGGCATCGGCTATGATCACTGCTCTTCATCTGCGGCCTATTTCCGATTCAGGCTACCAATGGGGAGGATGCGGCGCTTCAACAGGTGGATCATGGGGTGGCGGTTCATCCTGTGGTGGTGGTGCTTGCGGTGGTGGGTGTGGGGGAGGCTGCGGCGGCTGTGGTGGATCATGAAGTCAATATCAGCCAAAATACAATCCTGTTATATTAACACTACAAATTTGAAGATTACAGCGAGAGTGCTCCTGTATAAATGATTAGAGATCGAATTCTTTTTGGCAGGAAAAGCAAGGTATTCACTCTCCAGTGGCACTTGACGAACGCCTGCCCCTTCAATTGCAAGCACTGCTACGATAGATCCCAAAGGGAGAATTTGCAACTCGATGAAGCTCTTAGGGTACTCAATTCGTTCGAGGCTTTTTGCAAACATAAGAGTGTGGAGGGACGCGTCTGTCTTACCGGCGGCGACCCCTTTCTTTATCCTTTTTTTTGGGACCTATATGAATCTATTACTTCCAGGAAGTTCAAGACTTCTATCCTAGGTAACCCGATATCGGATAGCAACATCCGGCGTTTGATCAATATCCAGAAACCCATCTATTACCAGGTGAGTCTGGAAGGGTTAAAGGAGAATAACGACAAGATTAGGGGAGCCGGGCACTTTGAGCAGGTGCTTTCATTCCTGGAAAGAGCCGAAGAATCTTCACTGCAAACTCATGTAATGCTCACCCTCACCAAATCAAATTTAAAGGATGTCATCCCATTAGGGGAATACTTGCGGGATCTTGCCCATCGTTTCACCTTCAACAGGCTCTCTAGAACAGGTGAAGCGGTTTCCATAGAGATGCCGACAAAAGGTGATTACATCGAATTTTTAAAGGAATATATTAAGGCAGCAAAGCACAACAGCATTTTCGGTTATAAGGACAACCTGTTCAATATCTACCGCCATAACTTCGGCAGTGCCTTGTTGCCCGGATGCACTGGAGCAGGTTGCGGAGCTGCATTCAATTTCATGGCGCTTCTGCCGGACGGAGAGGTCCATGCCTGCCGTAAATTTCCTTCTCTGCTCGGAAGCATTGCCAAACTGGATTTGATTGAAATTTACGATTCAAAAGAAGCAGAGCGATATCGTCAGAGACCAACTGCCTGCAGGAAATGCAAAATCCGAAACTCATGCGGCGGTTGCCCGGCTGTCTCTTACGGCTTTGGCCTTGATCCTCTTGAAGACCTGGATCCTTACTGTTTCATAAGACATAAACCTTAATTCTGAGTGACTTTTCACCAAGGAATCAAGACATCTTGCCACTGTACGTAACAAATCGTCCGAGAGCGACTCCAGCACGTAGGATGGATGAAGTCCCACGTTTCATGGGACGAAACCCATCGCTTTTGACTACTGCTTTGGATCATTCCCCGAAATCGCCGTCAAATCCTGCTTTGGAGCCGCACCAATCCACCGTATACGTTCCGCGCTGCACGTATTGATGAAACGTGGAATGCGGCCAATCCGACACTCTCGGGGTCAACCCGTGTTCGACCGGATTATAATGGAGATAGTCCAAATGGTTATTCAAATCGTCTTCGTCCCGGATGGTATGTTCCGAAAATCTGCGTTGCAGGATTCCCCGTTCGCCTTTCATCTTACGGCTCGGATTAACGCCTTCTCCCAAAAGCAGCCATGTAGGGTGGGCACAGCTTCAGGTGCTGTTGCTCGAATCGGTTGAGCAACAGCCCCAAAGACGTGCCCACCCTACACGGCTCGCTCGCGATGACGCCGAGCCTCGCGCGATATGAACAGAGTCTTATTTGAACCCGCACTTCTCTTTGGTGGTACCGACGGCAGCCACCCGGTTACCTTGTCGGAAGCATCCATTCGACCAATTGCCTGTAACGACCTCACCGGTGCTAGCTTTGTAAGTGCCGTAGCCGTTGGGCATGCCACTCCTGAAGTCGCCTTCGTAGCGACCTCCGTCGGCTAGGGTGAACACCCCGCGCCCTTGGAAGTCACCGTTTACGAAGTCGCCCTCGTAGCGACCACCGCTGTGGTAAATGAATGTCCCACGTCCTGTGCGTTTGTCGCTTCTGAAGTCGCCCTCGTAGCGGTCGCCGTTGACGTAGGTGTACGTTGCATGTCCAACTCGTTTGGCGTCCACGAAACTGCCTTCGTAGCGGTCGCCGTTATCGTAGGTGAGCGTTCCGCGCCCGGTGGGCCTGCCGGCCTGCATATCGCCGACGTAGCGCTCTTCTTTCCAAACGCCTTCGTCGCGGTAACGAAAGACCTCGGTGCCGTACCCGCTTGCCTTTCCGCCAACACAAGGTCCCGACCAAGTGACGGTTTCGTCGGGCTGTGGCAGGGCATCCCAGACAAGGCAGTCTTGGTTCATTGTCTGCCGCCAGCGCGCTTCCTCCGTCGACACTGGCAATGGCCACAAGATAGCGATGGCTGCGATGGCAGTGACGAGCAGGTACCGCATTGGCAGACCCTCCTAGGAGGAACCTATAAGTCGCTAATGGATAAAACAATATATATTAGAAGATGAATAAAACCTTCCCCGTTTTCGGACACTTTTATGCTAGAAATCTTCTATTGGTTTGTCAACATGGTTTAGTGCTAATTTTCAGAGAATGGTATCTCTGACGTTACGTTGGGCAGATGTCGATAGTCGATGTCCGATGCGGTTCTTGTGATTGTTGCTCTCGATTTTACAGAGAGCATCGAGCGCTTCCGAGGCCCATCCGATTAAAACAAAAGACAACAGAAAAGAGATTCCCTCACATAAGTTATCCCGCAGTAACTAACCATGTCTTGCCAAATCCATGAAATCCAAAAACAGACCGACGCATAACGCCTTATGATTCTATAATAATATGTGAATTCCCAAGAGGCGGCGGCAGTTTGCAACATGTGTTTGATGAGATCGGAAACTGGGGGGGGAAGCACGTAAGATCCAAATGAAACGATCACATTTTACAACCGACTCCGTGATTAAGCTGAGTCTGGCTTTGTCTACTGCTCTGCCCAAGTGTCTGCAATGGCAACCTCCACCTCAATCGGAACTTTACCGAGATAAGCTTTAGCTGCTTCGATCATTGCCCGATGCACTCCTTCACTCTAACAGGCTCTTGAAAAAGCCACTTATATCAGTGCATCAATTTCTTGTCTGATGTATACTCATCCCGTCGAAATTGCTCATGAATCGATGGAGATGAAAGATGAGAACCCCCGATCACCAGCAGCAGTACGTAGATACTGTTATTCAAGGC
>DBMO01000046.1 GCA_002298995.1 Desulfarculales bacterium UBA696 | reverse complement strand
GGTTGCACCTTCCAGGGCATATCGGACTCCTAGTTAAGATCGATATGCCATTATAAAGTGTTACCCATGTCCTAAAACGAGTGTTACCTATGTCCCCGGTCTATACACCCGCCAGGGGAGGGGAGTTTTCCTTCAATTTCGGTGCATTGAACTTCTATTCCGGATTTGGGCAACAGCCTGTTTTGACCCTGCCCGGAACCCTCCAAGCAGGGGAATGTTAGTTATGCCGATTCCAACCCGAGCCGCAATCGTTCGTGAGCGCGGCGGCCCTTTTATTTTTGAGGAAGTCGAGCTGGACGATCCGAGGCCCGATGAGGTGCTCGTGCGCATGGTCGCCTGCGGGATTTGCCATACTGATATCGCTGCGCGGGACGGGCTAATCGGAACGGAATTTCCGGCGGTGCTGGGCCATGAAGGCGCCGGAGTGGTCGAAAAGGTCGGGGCCAATGTAGGTAGGGTTCGCGCAGGGGAGAGGGTTGTGCTCTCGTTTAGCTCCTGCGGGCAGTGTTCCAACTGCCGACGCGGCCGCCCCGCGCGGTGCGATTCCTTCGACGAGTTGAACTTCGAGGGAAAAAGGCCCGACGGCTCGACCAGCATTCGGGACGCCAAAGGAAAGCCGATTTCCGGCTCTTTTTTCGGCCAGTCATCCTTTGCCTTCCGAGCGCTTACCCATGAGCGCAACCTGGTTGCCGTGGACGCATCGACAGATGATGAACTTGCCCTGCTTGCGCCATTCGGCTGCGGTGTCCAGGCCGGGGCCGGCACTGTCCTTAACGAGCTCAAGCCCCGGCCCGGCGACTCTTTCATCGTATTCGGGATTGGGACGGTCGGCCTTTCTGCCCTTATGGCAGCACGAATTTCGGAAGCGGCCCCGATAGTTGCAGTTGACACGGTCGCTTCGCGCCTTGAACTGGCCCGAAAACTGGGCGCGGATTTCACCGTGGATGCGCGGACCGAGGATGTCGGGAGGCGTATCAGGGAAATCGCCGCTCGAGGGGTGGACTATGCGGTGGAAACCACCGGCCTCTCGAAGGTGATAGACCAGGCAATCAGGTCGCTCGGCCCTAATGGAAAACTATCCAAGCTCGGAATTCCAATGGACGCCCCCGGCGAGCAAATCTCTCCCCCAAAACCCGGTCCCGGCCAGATGGTTTTCTACAGCATCGCGGGAGACAGCAACCCGCAAAAATTTATCCCGTCTCTAATAAAAGCGTTTCGGGAAGGGAAATTTCCCGTGGATGCGCTGGTGCAAGAGTACCCCGCCTCTGAAATTAACGAGGGTGTAAGGGACTCTCTTTCCGGCTTCGTGGTAAAACCGGTGCTGCGCTTTTGAATGCGGGCGGATTCCCCCTGATGATGCGACGTTGCTCTGGTCGGGCGCATAGAGCATTATGGACCATCCATCAAGGCAGGCGCCCGGAGTAGACCATTTTAGGCAAATGCCTTGCGCATTGCCACTTGACGCCAATGGGCCAGGGATGCTAGCGTAGATAATTCACTCAAGAAGTGGGAAACTATTGTAATACCGCCCCCGCGCCGGGGTGCTGGATTGAAACTTAAATGTTCCTTTTCGGCTACTAAATTCCCGCTCATGCGGGATTTGTCTATTTTGGGGTGCGCATTTTTATCAAGGGAAGACCGGCTCTCCGGGAAGGAGCGGGTCGGGTTTCATGGAGGTTTTGATGAGGATTTTGGTCAGCGATGACTTGTCCGATGCCGGAATAGAGAAGCTCACAAGGGTCCCCGGGTTCCAGGTCGAGGTAAAAACCAAGCTCACGCCGGAGCAGTTCCGTCAGGCCATCAAGGATTTCGATGCGCTCGTGATCCGCAGCGGGACCAAGGTGACGGCGGATGTGCTCGAGAATGCCGGCAACCTGAAAGTGATCGGCCGCGCGGGGATAGGGCTCGACAATGTTGACGTGGAGGCGGCGAGCAAGCACGGGATCGTCGTAATGAACACTCCCGAAGGCAACGTCATAACGACCGCGGAACACGCGATCGCCTTGATGCTTTCCCTGACCCGGAATATCCCCCAGGCATCCAGTTCTATTAAGGCTGGTAAATGGGAAAAGAAGCGCTTCCAGGGCAAGGAAGTTTTTAACAAGGTGCTCGGGATTATAGGGCTCGGACGGATTGGGCGGGTGGTCGCCGACAGGGCGATGGGGCTCAAGATGAAGGTCATAGGTTTTGATCCCTTCATCAATTCCGAGGTATTGGAGCAGATGGACATCGAGGCGGTGAGCCTGGATGAGCTTTTTGCGCGCTCAGACTACATAACGGTTCACACCCCCATGACGGCGGAAACCCGAAACCTGTTCAGCTCCGATGCATTTAAAAAGATGAAGCCGGGCGTATTCATCATCAACTGCGCTCGAGGGGGCATAGTAAATGAGGCTGACCTCGCCGAAGCCATCAAGAGCGGTATAGTAGCCGGTGCGGCACTCGATGTGTTCAGCTCGGAACCTCCAGTTGGGAATCCGCTTATTGAACTCGAACAGGTGGTGGCGACTCCCCATTTGGGCGCATCGACCGAAGAAGCCCAGGAGAACGTGGCGGTGGCGGTTGCCGACCAGGTCGCGGATTTTCTTACACGCGGGACCATCCGTAATGCGGTCAATGCCCCCAATATCGACGGCGCTGTCTTGGCGAAGCTGCGGCCTTATCTCGGATTGGCCGAAAAGCTTGGGAGCGTACTTACCCAGATGACCAAGGGGGCCATCCAGAAGGTATCGATAGAGTACGTCGGCGAGGTGGCCGCCCTGGAGAAAAATCCCCTTACCATAGCTATCCTCAAGGGGATGCTTAGCCCAATCCTCGGCGACATGGTTAATTTCGTGAACGTCCCGGTCCATGTAAAGGAAAGAAACATCAAGGTGACCGAGGCGGTCCGAAGCGAGGCCGAAGACTACACGAACCTCATAAGCATTCACGTTAAAACCTCCGAGCAGGAAAACATGGTAGCGGGCACCATATTCGGGAAAAAAGAACCGCGAATGGTGCGCATAAACGACTTTCGGCTGGAAGCGGCGCTCGAGGGACACCTGCTGCTTATATACAATATCGATACTCCTGGCACCATAGGGGCAATCGGGACTTGTCTTGGCCGCAACAATGTAAATATTTCAAAAATGAGCGTCGGGCAGGTGCTCGAACGCGGACAAAACATTATCTTCCTGCGAACCGATACATCCACGCCCCCGGCGGTAATCAAGGAACTGCTGGCGATGGACAACGTCGATATCGTGCAGGCAGTGGAGGTTTAGGCTCTCGATAGTTCCCGCCGGGTCGCTTTTCGGCGCGGCAAGACCCGCTTTCTGGATTCTAATGCTGGAGGAAGGGTTCAATGGCAGAAAAAGAAGAAGACAAGGGATTCGTCATTAAGGACAAACGCAGGTTCACCTCCGAGGAGGAAGCCGGAAAAGAGACACGGGCCGAAAGCGAAGCCGGCAAGGAAGAAAAGGCCGAGCGGAAGCCCAGTGAACCCGGTCCTGAAAAGAAAGCCGGAGAAGCCGGACGGGAGCGGCCTCTTCCCGAGGTCTCGATGGCAACTTTTATCTTCTCCCTCAGCTCTTCGGCCCTGGTTCTCCTGGGGGAAATCCAGGAGCCTGAAACCAACGAGACCCATGTCGACCTCGGCTTGGCCAAGCAGATCATAGACACTCTCGGCATGCTCGAAGAAAAGACCAAGGGTAATCTCGACAAGGACGAGGAACAGCTTCTTAAATCGGTCCTGTACGATTTAAGAATGCGCTACGTTCAGAAATCGAGCGGCAAGTAGCCGAACAAAGAGGCCCGGACCCCTTGGTTGTCGAGACCTACGTACCCGCAAAAATAAACCTCTGGCTGGAGGTTGTCCGCAAGCGCGAGGACGGATACCATGAACTGTCCAGCTTGATGCTGCCGGTGTCGATCTTCGACAGGATCGCCGTCGAGGTGAGTGAGGCAGCTGGACCGGTTTCCCTCCGCTGCAACACCACTGGTATCCCCGAGGATTCCCGAAATCTCGCGTGGCGTGCCGCCGAGCGTTTCCTCGAAGCCGGCGGACTCACTCGGGCCGTTCATATCGACCTCGAAAAGAACATACCTTCCGGGGCCGGCCTGGGCGGCGGAAGCTCGGATGCCGCAGGGGTTCTTCTCGCCCTAAACCATTGTTTTCAAAACATACTGCCCGCTGCTTCCCTTCACAAGATCGCCCTGGGGCTGGGTGCCGACGTTCCTTTCTTTTTGCACCAAAAACCCGCACTGGCAACCGGAATAGGGGAGAAGCTCGAATTTGCGGACGGTATTCCGGAATATCCTCTTTTGTTGATAAAGCCTCCTGTCAGTGTGCCGACCGCCTGGGTCTACTCGAATTTAAAATTGACAAGAGGAAAGTCTCAAATTACACTTGGTCGTTTCAACACTGTTTCGCGAAAACCCGCCGAGGTGATTGAAAACGATCTCGAATCGGTTACTACCTCTCAGTACCCGGTCATCTCGGACTTGAAGAAGTGGCTGCTCGGGCGCGGTGCTCTGGCATCATCGATGAGTGGAAGCGGACCCACTGTTTTCGGGATTTTCGAATCCCGGGATGCTGCCCTGGCGGCCGAAATCGACGCCGGAAGGGATTGGCCGAACTTTTGGGCTGGTTCCGCTAAAGTCATTATTAAAGACGAAAAAAATATTCGCATGATCAGCTCCTCCTGAGGAGTTTTTTTGAGCGGCGGCAAATTGCCCTCGCTGTTAAATTGTCATTACCCAGCTGTTTGGGGCGTGGCCAAGCGGTAAGGCACGGGTCTTTGGCACCCGCATTCGAAGGTTCGAATCCTTCCGCCCCAGCCATTTTTTTTGAGGTGCCGGATTTTCGAGTCCTCCGGTCACTTTCGAGCGAAGTTGAAGTCTATGTGGAGCCGTCTCACTCTTTTTGCTGGAAATTCGAACCCGCTGAACGAGAAGGTCTGCTCGCAGCTCGGGATCACACCCGGCAAGGTCCTCGTCGGTCGCTTCAGCGACGGTGAAATACGGGTCGAAATCGGCGAGAACGTCAGGGGGAAGGACACCTATGTCCTTCAGTCCACGTGTCCGCCGGTCAATGAGAATATAATGGAGCTTCTGGTCATGATCGATGCCCTGAAGAGGGCGTCCGCAAGGCGCGTAAATGCCGTTATTCCCTACTACGGCTATGGACGCCAGGACCAGAAGGAAAAGCCCCGGGTGGCGATCACGGCCAAAATGATGGCGGATTTAATAACCGCCGCCGGCGCACACCGGGTAATCACCATCGATCTTCATGCCGATCAGATCCAGGGGTTTTTCAACATTCCGGTGGATCACCTTTTCGGGACAACTGTCTTTATAAACGAGCTCAAGCCCGAGATCAAAGGCGATGAAATCGTGGTAGCCCCGGATGCCGGGGGTGTCGAGCGCACGCGCCTTTTTGCATCGCGCCTGAAGCTCGACCTGGCCCTCATGGACTACCGAGAGGAAAACGGAACCCATCCGCACATCGTGGGAAACGTCAAAGGCCGGCGGGTTATCATACTTGACGATATGGTGGATACAGGCACAAAGGTGGTGAGAACGGCCATGGCGGCGCAGGCCGCGGGGGCTGGGGTCGTTGACGCGTGCTGCGTTCACCCGGTGCTGTCGGGCAGTGCGGTCGAGAAGATCGTCTCTTCACCGATTAGAACGCTCATGGTCACCGATACAATCCCGCTTTCGCGGCAGGCCGCTGATTGCGGGCGTATCCGCCATGTCAGCATTGCGCCAATGCTTGCCGAAGCTATAAAAAGGGTTCATTTCGAGGAACACGTAAGCTCGATGTTTGCAGAAATCTGAGCGCCCGCACGCGCTCTTGACAGGAGGAATTTGTAGATGAATTTTGAACTTACAGCGCAAAAAAGAGACCAGCACGGGAAAGGGGCTGCGCGAAGGATCCGCCGTGAAAGCAGTGTCCCGGCCATCCTGTACGGACCCAAAACAGAAGCCATTTCACTGTCCGTTTCGGCCCTCCAGCTGGAAAAGCTGCTGCGCGATACGCACGGGGAGAGCAAGCTCCTTAACCTTAATATCGATGGCGGTGGCGAAGCCCGGCAGGTGCTCATACGCGAAGTCCAGGTACACCCGTACCGCAGGCGTTTTCTGCACGTCGATTTCTACGAAGTGCCGCTCGATCAGCCCATCGAGGTCGAGGTCCCGGTGGAACTGATCGGCGACTCGATCGGCGTTTCCAAGGGCGGCGAATTGAACCTCATCCAGCGCACTCTCTCGGTCCGGTGTCTTCCCAACCAGATTCCGGAAAGTGTCAAGATCAATGTCAGCAAGCTGGACCTGGGCAACATTCTGCACGTCGGAGACCTCGAAGCGCAAGCCGGCTACGAGCTTACGGATGAGAAAGCCATGGGCGTCGTTAGCATCCTTGCCCCCGAAGTGGCCGAAACGCCCGGCGAGGGGGAAGGCAAGGCCAAGTAGCGCCTCACTCGTGGATATAAGGGTTAGACTACAGCAACAGAGCGCAATGAAGAGCGGCGGGAGATTTTCCCCCGCTCTTTTGTTACCCGCAATCTCTTATAGGCGGTAATTTACGGCTAGCATGCCGTTGCTCGATGGAGGGAGCCTATGAGCGATCCCTGCCGGAATTCCGACGAGGATAAGATTCTGGCCGTTATCGGCCTCGGAAATCCGGGAAAAGAATACGAAAATACCCGGCACAATGTCGGTTTCAAGATAGCCGACCGGCTGATCGACCACTACAGGATCGGGATGCAGGAGCGAAAGTTCCGGGCAAGCTGGGGCGCGGGGCAGGCCGAAGGGCGAAAAATTCTTTTCGTAAAGCCGCTTACCTACATGAATCGCAGCGGGGAAGCGGTCGGAGAAGTCCTGAAATATTTTGGAATCGCACCCCAGCAGGCCATTGTTATCCACGACGACCTGGACCTTCCCTTCGCGAGGATTCGCATTGCCGCAAGAGGCGGAGCGGGCGGACATAAGGGGGTGCAGTCAATAATGGACCACCTTGGTACAAGCGATTTCCCCCGCCTTAAACTCGGTATCGGCCGCCCCAAGCACGGCGAGCCTGTCGAGACATTCGTGTTGCAGCCACCCTACGCCGAAGATCGCGAAGAGTTCGAAACACTTCTCGACCAGGCCGAGAAAGCAGCTATCACAATTCTTTCCACCTGCCTTACAGCGTCGATGAACGAGTTTAACCGGCGGGACTAATGGAGAGGAAGCTCGGCGCTCCATGGAAATCCCCTCGCGCAAAAAAAAAGCATTGGAAGCAAATATCGAAGATGATCCTCAAGCTAAGTGGCCGTCGCTGCACCTGTTTAATTCTTCTCTTACGGCCAAGGCGAGTTTTTGCAGGGTATAGGGCTTGATGATGCAGGTCTTGGCGCCGAGTCTGCGGGCATCCCTTATACGGTCGGATTCGGAAAAGCCGCTGGCGATAATCGCTCTTTGTGCCGGTCGAAGATCGAGGATTTTCTTGTAGGTCTCCAGGCCGTCAATTCCGGGGTCCATTATCATATCGAGGACCAGCAGGTCGGCGCGGCCGTTGTTTTTGAAATATTCAACCGCTTCTTCTCCACTCCTGGCAAGATGCACGGTGTACCCGAGACTGGTCAGAAATTCGCTGGCGAGTTCCCTTTGCTCCTTTACATCGTCTACCACAAGGATAGTTTCGGTCCCCCCGTGAGACTCGAACGAGGCAATGGCTTGCCTGTTGGGCAGGGCTTCCCTGGTTGCTGGAAAGTAGAGTTCGATCGTGGTCCCACTACCTTCCGCGGTTTCCACCTGGATGTAGCCCGAGTGGTCCTTGACCGTGGACCACACCATGGGCATGCCAAGACCCGTACCGCCTCTGCCGAGCACCTTTTTTGTATAGAACGGTTCGAATATCCTCGCCAGATCGGCTTTGGAAATCCCGGCGCCATTGTCCGAGACGCTCACTACAACGTATTCTCCTTCCCGAGGGTCGTCATCGGAAGTGCCGTCCCGGTCAATGTAGCGGTTCTCGGTCCGGATGCTGATTCTGCCGCCAGGCCCTGAGGAATCAGCGGCATTGGAGACCAGATTGACGATGCTTTTGAACAGGTGGGTTTGAGAACCTGAAGTGTTGAGCAGATCTGGATCGAGTTCTGATTCGATTTTCAAATCATTGTTGCCGCCGCGCAATCGTTCCAGTTCCGACGATATCAGGTACTGTTCGATAACATTATTCAGGTTGATGATTTCCTTTACCACCACCCCCCTTCTTACCATCGCAAGAAGGTCCTGAACGATTGCGGCGGCTTTCTGGCCCGATTGCTGTATGGCGAGGATGTACTTGCGGTGCGGACTCTCTTCCGGGGTCTGCAACAGGAGCAGATCGGGGTAGCCGACAAGGCCCGCCAATATGTTGTTGAGATCATGGGCAACCGCCCCCACGATTGTACCGATAGCTTCCAGCTTCTGTGCCTGCTGGAGTTTATCCTCCAATTTTTTCTGCTCCTCCTGCGCCCTCTTCTTGTCCGATATATCTATGGCGTGCCCCATCATGGCTGTTTTGCCCCTGTAGAAAGTTGGAACGGCCAACATTTCCAGCCACCTGGTATCGCCGTTTTTGGTAATGTAGCGGAACTCATAGCGATCCGGCAAAAGCGCGTCCTCTGTATCGCCGAACATCTTCTGCCTGACAAGTTCATGATCTTCCGGGTGGACGAAGGACAAAACGTTCAGATGGTACAGTTCGTCGGCCGAATAGCCGGAGTTTGCCATGGTCGTCCGGTTCGCGTATATGAACCGTCCCTCCTGCACCATCACGATATTTGCAAGTGAATTCTCGGAGAGCAGCCGGTAGCGCTCCTCGGACTCCTTGAGCTTTGACATGATGGCGTGAATCCAGTTCTTATCATCTTCAAGACTCTTCACCATGGAGTCGAATGCCTGGGCAAGTTTTCCTATTTCGTCCCGCCTGGTCATTCTCAATCGGGTGTATCGGCCCTGGGCGATTCCCTCCGCGGCGTGAATTATCCTTGTAAGCGGCCTATTGAGGATGCGGTTGAACAGGAAAAGGACCGTCGCCGTCATGAACAAAAGCACGGCGATGCTCGCAACGTAAACGGTCTCCCTGGCAAGGAGAACCGGCCCGAGATAGTCGCTCTCGTAGATGAAACTTATAATGTGCCAGCGCCAGAACGGGAAATATCGGTAATGCATCCTCACCGGCCTGCTGCCAAGTATTTCCCGTATAACCGGGGTTTTCTCCCGTGTCATATTGGCTGGAAACTCGGATAGGTCGGGAACCGAAGCGCCTACAACCGTGTTCCCGGCTTCCACGATCATCATCTGGATATGGCTGAATCCCTTGTTTATACCTATTACCTCTTTTATGGCCTCGGCACGCATGGAAGCAACCATTTCAGGATCGTTTTCGAGCCTGAGATTGAGAATTTCGTTCAGCCTGTCCTCGCAGTACTGAATGCCCAGGCTAGATGCCAATTTGAGCTCGTCCTCGTTGCGGCTTTCGATAAAGGAGGTTACCGGCTTGGTCCAGAAATAGACCGAGAGGGCAGATATGGTTAAACCAACCAGAAAGAATGGAATTATAATCCAAAGTACGATGCGATTCTTAGCCGCCAGCCACGTCCTAAACATCTTGGTTCCTCATCGATCAGATCCTGGGCGGAGCGGTTTGCATGCTGGGCGGGAAAACGATTTCCTTCCTCCCATTTTGCCATTGGATCAGCATGGAATTGTGCCCGGTCTGTCTGCCGTTTTGCCCTACCTTGAAGCGTCCGATGATTGTAACCGTATCGAGCGAGCTGATGAAATCGGCCAGCTTGGTCTGGTCCAGGCATTGGCAATGCTGGACGGCCCTCTCGAGTACCTGGCAGCTTGCGTAGGATGACCCGGAGTGGTAGGAGGGAACTCTTTGAGTGAAGTTCACGTAATCTGCAACAAATCTTTTTGTCCCCGGAAACGGAATACGTTCGTCCGGCTCCCATTGTGAGGGGCCGAAAATGCCTTCTCCTATGCTGCCGACCTTTTGGAAAAAATGCGGATAGGCTGAATTTACGGTAGTCGCCAGTACCCTGGGTCTGTATTTATGTGCTTTCATCCAATCAAGCGACAGGTAGATATCATCGGGATAAGAGGCGAGAATGAGCCCATCGGGATTTTCTTTGCGAACATCCTTTAGCAGGTTTGGCAGATCGTCTTTTCCGACGGAGTAGGACCTGTAAAGGCTCACCTTCAGCCCGAAACGCTCCGCCCACTCCTTGGCGCCTTCGGCGGCGTCCCTGGTAAACGAGCTGTCTTCATACACAATAGCCACGGTGTTCAGGCCGTTAGCGGCCATGATGTTGAGCAGTCCGATAAAATAGCGCCTGGCGGGGGAATACATCCCGAACACCTTCAGCAGTTTGCCGTTCCAGATTTCGTCCCCGGAAGCCCCGCACGCAAGCATCGTATAACCGCATCTGGTAGTGACCTCGGCGGCCGCCAGTGTAAGTGGTGTGCCGTAGGGGGAGAGCACGAGGTCCACTTTGTCCTGCGCAATAAGTTTGGTGTAGAGTTCGCGAACATTGTCCGCGTTGCTCTTGTCGTCATAGAGGATTAATTCGACGGGTCTTCCAAGAAGTCCACCACGCTCGTTTACCTGTTTTTCCCACAGCTTGAAGCTGTCTCGGATGCTGCTCGACGGCTCCGCGTATTTGCCTTCCAGCGACACGGTGGCGCCGATGCGTATGGGGGCCGCGGTTGCAGCGCGGCAATCGGCGGCCGGAAAACCTAGAGCCAAAAAGGTCAGCAAAAAAAAGAACATGCGGGCACGAAACATTCACGGATCCTTCCCGGTGGAATCCCCTTATACCCTTGTTATATCGGTGAAAACAGCAGCCACCTTTACGTAAAGGGCTCGCGCGGCCCCAAGTTTCCCCCAAAAAAGCCGAAAGCCACCCAGCACGGAGAGGTTCACGGCCCTGTACCCGAAGGGGCTCGATATCTTTTTCCCGTCAGCTTAGTTTTTGACCCTTTAATACTATCAAACACGGGTAATAAGAATCACTTTTACGTGAATAGCGGCCTTTTTTTGTGAGTAGCCTTGATGCAGAATGGGGCTGCCTCAATTTAAACAGTGAGTAGAGGAGGATGTTCTGCCGGTTGGTTGATTGGTGAAAGGGTTCAAATCTATGAGTGCATGTAGGAGGCAAAATCCGACACCTGTCGCCTGAATCTTGTCTTTTGCTCCATTCATACCAGCTCACGTTCAAGATTGAACCGACGGGTTCCGCTCCGAAGCTGAGTCATTTTGAGCAATAGCCCCTGTAACGCAATTCACCCCCGGATCGGAAAGAGCCGGGGGTGAATTTGTATATTTTGAAGAAGGGATTTTGGCCGCTCAAACGGGTTTTAACGGCCGGTCCGAACCCCTGAGGGAAATGACTTCGTCTATCAGCCCATAATCCTTTGCTTGCGAGCCGGACATGAAAAAATCCCGGTCGGTATCGCGATGGATCTGGTCGAAAGGCTTGCCGGTGTGCTCGACCAGGATGTTATTAAGCTCCTCGCGCATGCGCAGAATCTCTTTTGCCTGGATGTCCACGTCCGTGGCCTGCCCCTGGAAGCCGCCCATCGGCTGGTGGAGCATTATGCGTGCGTGAGGCAGGGCAAAACGCTTGCCCTTCTCGCCTGCCGCGAGCAAAATGGCGGCCATGCTCGCTGCCTGTCCCATGCACAAAGTCGAGACTTTCGGCTTTATGTACTGCATGGTGTCATAGACGGCAAGGCCGGCTGTTACCAGGCCGCCGGGCGAATTGACATAGAAGTGGATATCTTTGTCCGGGTCTTCCGATTCAAGAAAGAGCATCTGGGCGATAATTACGTTTGCCACGTCATCGTTTATGGCGGTGCCGAGAAATACGATTCTGTCTCGCAGCAGCCTCGAATATATATCGAATGCGCGCTCGCCCCGGCTGCTCTGCTCAATCACTATAGGAATAAGTCCCATCGTCTGCTACTCCTGTTTGGCGGGTTCGGCCTGTTCGGCGCCGCCTTCGGGCTCTGAAGCCTCTTCGGGGTCACGCGCCTCTTCGGGCGTTTCCACGTAGACGGCCTCGGCCTCTATTAATTTCAGGACCTTGTCTTCAATTTTCCTGTCGCGGCTCTGCTCGATAAAAGAGCTGTCCGCGTATTCGCGCTTTACCTTCTCGGCATCGATGCCGTAAGCGCTGCCGATCTCGCGGTAGATTTCCTCGTTATCCTCATCACTCAGACTGATATTCTCCGCTTCGGCTATCTTATCCAATATCAGCCGTACACGGACGTTCTTCTCGGCCTGGGGCTTGTAGCTTGATCGAAACTCCGGCGAATCGAAACGCGCCGCATCAAACTTAAGTCCCTGGCGCTCGAATTGGTAGCGCAAATTATCGGCCATTTTGCCGGTCTCCGCCTCGATTACCCTGGGCGTCACATCGAACCGCGCCCGGCGGACGAGCTTATCGGTAATCATATTGCTCAGCTCGTGCGATATCCTTTGCTCCTCGCGCTCCCGCATCTGCTTTCGGATCTCTTCTTTCAGATCTTCGAGCGTATCGAACTTGGAACCCGCAATGGACTGTGCGAACTCATCATTTAGTTCCGGGAGTTCCTTTTCTTTCAGCTCTTTTACCGTCACCTCGAAATGGACGCGTTTCCCGGCGATTTCCTTCGTGGGGGTCTCGGCGGGGTAGTCGAGTTCGAACGAGAAGCTCTCTCCACGGCGATGCCCCAGGAGATGCTTATCAAAATCGGGGTGCAGGCTTCCCTTGCCAATCTCGATCATGAAATCCTGGGTCTTGCCCTTCTCGAAAACCTTCCCCTCAACCATTGGTGTAAAATCGACCACCGCCATGTCCGCGTCGCGGATCGGCCGGTCTGACTCGACTGCCTTGAGCTGCGCGTGTCCCTGCCTGATCTGCTCGATCTCTGCCTCGACCTGCTCCTCCGGCACTTCGACTGGAGTTTTATAGAGCTTCAGGCCCTTGTATTCCGGCAGCTCGAAGGGCGGGCTGATATCCACCAGCGCGGTATAGGAAAAAGAACCGTCGTCTTCGAAGTTGGATTCACTCACGTCGGCCTGGGTGAGCGGTTTGATCTCGGTTTCCTTCAGGGCCTCGGGAAAGGTTTCATCGATGAACTTGGTGGAAACCTCGTGCTCGACCGCCTTCGCATAGTATGACTGAATAATGGACTTTGGCACCTTGCCAGGCCTGAAGCCCTTTATCTTTACACTTTTCGCGAGATCGCGATACTTTCCCTCGAATTCTTCCCGGACCCTGGAGGCAGGTATTTCGACACGGATCTTTTTTTGACCGGGATTGACGTCGGTTACTGAAACATTCATATCCACTCTGATATCACCTTTCTGATGAGATGGTATTTACTAGCCGAAATAGGCGCAATTTCTCTGGTGCGAGAGGGGGGATTTGAACCCCCATCCTGTTGCCAGGGCTGGATCCTAAGTCCAGTGCGTCTACCATTTTCGCCACTCTCGCCCGCCGGTATTGTGCGAAACCACAATATAAAGCATTTTTGGCCACTTGTGTCAACCGTGGGCTGGCGCGGCCGGTGCTTTGCGGTGTGTAAGTAGAGGCGGGATAACCGGGATAAGCCTGGTACAGCTCCGAATCCAATTGCGGATCCTGTCTAAAGCAGCGCCTTAACGGCAGGAATGAGTGCCTCTATGACCGGGGCTATAAAAATTGCCGGGATGTAGTTGGCAAGCCGCAACTGCTTTATATCGAGAAGATTGATTCCAATCGCGATGATCATCACCCCGCCGGTCGCTGTCATCTCGGCTATCATCGGCTCGGTCAGAATTTCCGAAACGGCCCCCGCAAAGATCGTTATTGCTCCCTGGTATGCGAAAACTACCAGGGCCGAGAGCAGCACGCCCCACCCAAGGCTCGCCGCAAAGGCCATCGAGGCAAAGCCGTCGAGCACCGATTTTATCGAGAGCAGCCGATAGTCCCCCGAGAGACCGTCTGAGATCGATCCAAGGATTGCCATGGGTCCGACACAAAAGACCAGGCTGGCGGTCACAAAGCCTTCTGCAAACGACTGCTGCCCTGTCCCGCGCGAGAGCTTTTCCTGAAAAAACTCGCCAAGACTTTGCACCCGGTCTTCTATTTGCAGCGCTTCTCCAATAACCACTCCGAGCAGTATGGCCCCAAGCACGACGAGGATGTTCTGCGCCTTCATCGCCATCTGAAAGCCGATCAGAAGTGTTACCAGCCCGAGGCCGTAGAGCACGCTCTGGCGCATTCTGCCGGGCAGCCTCGATCCGGCAAGGGCGCCAAGAACGCTCCCCGCCACAATCGCCCCGGTGTTTATGAAAGTACCCGTCATGAACCGGCAGCCCTCCTGGTTTGGTCCGTACCGCGCTCGCCAAGTTTTCTTTGTGCTTCTTCAAGTTGATTCAACCTCTTGAGGATGGGAGGATGCGAGTAGTGGAACCACGCATAGAGCGGATGCGGATTTAGGTTGGAGAGGTTGTCGGCCGAGAGCCTCTTCATGGCCGTAACGAGCGGCGAGGCGGTGCGGAGCATGTTTACAGCATAAGTGTCCGCCTGCTCCTCGAACCTTCTCGATATGCTCATATAGAACGGTTGGAGGAAGAAGCCGGCCTTCTGCCAGACAATCCCCGCCAGGAAAAGCCCCGCGTAGGGCAAAATGGTGGAGAACCCGAACGTGTTGTAGGGGAGGGGCCACCGGACAAAAAGCCACGTGATGTAGAAGGCGGCAAGCAGGAACAGGGAGAAAACCGCTAGCTGCTTCAAGACATGTTTCTTTCGAAAATGGCCTGCCTCGTGCGCGAGCACGGAAAGTATTTCATCGTGACTGTGCGATTCAATGAGCGTGTCATAGAGCACGATCTGTTTCGTCTTCCCAATTCCGGTAAAATAGGCGTTTGTGTGGCGGCTGCGAACGCCTGCATTCATCTGCAGCACCTTCTTAACCCTGATCCCGTTCTCGTCCATCAAGCTCATGATCTTCCGAGAAAGCTCTTCGTCCTTTACCGGCTCGAATTTGTTGAAAAGAGGCGCGATCACAACCGGGAAAAGAACGGCCAAAAGGACCTGCACAGCTGAAACGATCAGAAAGCCCCAGAACCACCAGTGAAGGGGAGAGTACCTTATCAGCAGCATCAGGATGGAAAAAAGCGCGGCAAAAAGAACGGTCCCGATGATGCCGCTCTTGATGTGGTCAATTATCCACAGTTTCAAAGTGGATCGGTTGAACCCGAATTCTTCTTCGATGACGAAGGTATTGTAGTAGCCGAAGGGAAGCTCAGCCAGGAATTGAATTGAACCGGGGATGAAAAAGAATATAAGGCCGGCGAGGATCGAAGTCGGTCCAAGACCTGCCAGCCCGGCGGCGACCGCTGGAAGAATTCCGGAGAGGAGAATCACCAGCAGAACCACGCTGGAGACGATTTCCCCGATGATTCCCAGCCGTCCTTTCCGCGCGGTATAGGCGCCCATCCGGGCCAGCTTTTCCGCATCCAGAAATTCTTCGAATCCCTGAGGAACCTTGCCCGGGTTTTTCTGGGCATAACCAATGTTGATTCGGTCCAGCCAAGTCGAAAATATGCTTTGTCCTATGAAAACAACGAGAAAAACGAAGAGAAAAGTGTTGAATTCGATCATACCTACCTCAAGCCATCGCTATTTGCAAAATCGCGGTTTAAATATCAAACCGTGCAAATTTGCTCAATTACGACAAGCATTGTCGTACGATAAACATTTCACACAAATAGAAATAACGCCTCGATATCTGGCATCAAAAGCCGTTAATTGTTAAACTATAGCTCCATACAAGATAAGGGATAAGGAAGACCCCGACATCAAGTGTGGCGAGTAATTTATCGGCAACCGCCCAGATAGAGAAAGGAGAAAGCCATGCCTGCCTGGAAATGTAATAGTTGCGGTAACACGCTGAAAACCGAGGCCCCTCCCGTGACCTGCCCTTCGTGCAATCAAAAATGCGAATTCGTTGACGTCACCTGCTATACTCCTGACTGTGGCGGCCCGGGTTCCGGAAATCTGAACCAAAAAGTATTCGCGGGATCCCCGGCAAGATAGCCGGACCCGCTGCTAACCTGTTACTGTTGGCGAACTTCGATGGTGGTGTAATCCTGTCACCAACTTAGTGGTCGATTTCATAAATTCGATGACGGTATCGAACTGTAGGGTGGGCACGGGCTTCATCGTGCCCACCCTACGGTGTCTTCGATCCACATGGAATATATCAATCATTGCATTTATGAAAGACAGTACTGGCACGAGTATCTTCATTACGTTCGATGTGGTAGCGGGAGCCTCTTCGGCGCGGTCTCCGGATTGCGGCTGTAAGTTGCTCCCCTTCGTTTGTCCCTTCCGCAAGCCTAATAAAAAAAGGCGGACGTCGCCCGCCTCAAATCGGTGAAAACTCCCCAACCTAGCCAAACAGCGCCTCGGTGCGGTTTTTGGTGAAATGAATAAAAGACGCCGGCGCGGTTCAGTTGCGAACTACTTGCAGCACGCGGTGATCATCTTTGCGATTTTTTCCAGCTCGCCTTGTTGATAGGGTTTTCCGGGCCATGAAGTAAAAAAATTATCTTGCGGGTAGCGCGGAATCAGGTGGAAATGAATATGATCTACGTGCTGCCCCGCGGGCCTGAGGTTATTCTGGATGAAATTGAGGCCGGCGGCATCGGTTGCCTTGAAAACGGCCCTGGCAAGTTTTTGGGCAACCTTCATGCACGCGGTCAGTTCTTCCTCCGGGAGTTCGAAAATAGTTTTATAATGTGCCTTGGGGATGACGAGGGTATGTCCAGGGTTGACCGGATTTATATCTAGAAAGCTTATCACGCGTTCATCTTCATAAATCTTTGCGCAGGGGAGTTGGCCTTTTATAATCTGGCAGAAGATGCAGTCAGGCATGACTCTACTCCTTGAAAAACGAGTACAAGGGGTCCAGTTTGTGAAGATCGCTTTTTTGACGGGAATTTGGCCGGAAATCCCATGCCGAGGCCCAATTCAAAGTAGCAGAGATACATTCCCCTGTAAAGCCGTTCGGTTCAATACGGCAGGGGATTCTCGAACAAAATTGCACGGTTTCGCAGGAGCGCCACAATGCTGTTAGTCGCCATATACGGCTCCCCACGTAAAAAGGGCAATACCGACCTGATGGCCGATGCGTTCATCGAGGGGGCATCCTCCTCGGCGGAAGTCCGGACGGAGCGGATATACGTGAGGGACCTCGATATCTCGGGCTGCCTTGGGTGTGGTCACTGCGACGAAGCGGGCCGCTGCGTGCAGAAAGACGATATGGAAAAAGTCTATCCACTGCTCGATTCCGCGGATCGGGTCGTCATGGCCAGTCCAATCTACTTTTATGGACTGCCCGGACAGTTGAAGCTGCTCGTGGACCGCTCACAAGCACCTTATATGCGGCGCGAGCTGATAAAAAAGGGAGCGGGATTTGCCGCCCCAGCTCAAGGTCAACGATTCGTCCTCGGCAGGAAGGGATTTCTTCTTGGCGCAGGGGCCACCCGCGGAAAGCGTCTCTTTGAATGCTCCATCCTCACTGCGAAATACTTCTTCGACGCCCTGGATATCGCCTGGGCCGGGGAGCTTTGCTTCAGGGAAATAGACGAAAAGGGGGCCATTTTGCACCATCCCGCGGCCCTTGATGAGTGCCGGAAAGCGGGAAGGGATTTTGTCCGCTGAGGTGAATGCCTCGAAGGCAGCTCAACCCATGATTTGCCGCCACGCTTTCCAGCCGGCTAAATTTCTATCGAACCGCAGGCGTCCTCGGCAAAAGGAAAGAGGCAGCTTGTGTCCAGTGTGCCGATAAAATCGGATAGGGCAGCAATTTTTTCAGCTTCCAAAAACAACCTGATTCCCTCGATTATCTCAGCTGTTATGGTTGGGTCCACGAAATTGGCTGTTCCCACCTGGACTGCTCGTGCTCCGATCAGCATAAATTCCAGGGCATCGGCCGCGCTCGCGATGCCGCCGATTCCGATGACGGGGCATTTTACCGCCCTGGTCACCTCGTATACGCACCGCAGGGCGATGGGCCGGATGGCGGGGCCGGAGAGGCCCCCGAAAATATTTGCCAGGCGAGGTCGCTTCGAATAAACATCCACGGCCATTGCGGCAACAGTGTTTATGCACGATAGTATATCGCTTCCGGCGCCTTCCGCGGCTCGGGCAATTTCGGCGATCGAGGTGACATTCGGGGTGAGCTTGGTGATGAGCGGAAGCGACGTTTTGCGCCGGACAGCCTCGACTACCTTTGCAGTCATCGCCGGGTCGGTGCCGAAAACCATCCCGCCTTCTTTCACATTGGGACAGCTTACGTTTATTTCCATGGCTGTAAGGCCTGGCGCTCCGTCCAGGCGCTCGGCCAGTCCCGCGTATTCCTCGATTGTGTTTCCGAAGATATTGGCGATCACCGGCACATCCAGGCCGCACAGGTAGGGCAGCTTAACCGAGAGAAAGACCTCGACCCCGACATTTTCAAGGCCGATGGCGTTGATCATCCCAGCTGGGGTTTCAACGATCCGTGGCGGCGGGTTTCCGGCTCGCGGTAAAAGCGATATTCCCTTGACGACCAGCGCCCCGAGCTTGCCGAGATCTGTCAGCGAGGCATACTCCTCGCCGTACCCGAAGGTGCCCGAGGCGGTCATGACGGGGTTTTTCAGGTGCAGCGGCCCTAACTGAACAGATAGGTCGGGGGCGGCGATTGTTGGATCAGGATTTGGTTCCATTTTATCGATCCCGCGGAAAATATTGGGCCATCTTCACAGACATGGACGAAGCGCTGATCGTCTCCCGGTCCGCAATCAGCGGCGGGCAGGGCGCACCCGAGGCAGGCTCCTATTCCGCAGCCCATGAGCGATTCGAGTGAAAGCTGGGACAGGGCGTCATTTTCAAGCGCCCATTTGGCTACATGGTACTGCATGGCAAGAGGCCCGCAGGAGTAGACCTCGGCCGGCCTGAAATCCTCATCCGCCCGAGCGGTGAACTCCTCGAAGAGCTTTGTCACACGTCCCTTGTAGCCGAAGCTGCCGTCATCGGTTGCAAAGTGGACGCGCAACCCGAATTGGCTCACAATATCTTCGGGAAGTAGCTCGGATGCCGACCGGGCGCCGTAGAAAAGGTGCGCTTTCTGAGTCTGGCCGGGGCCGGAGAGTGCCTGTGCAATCAGCTCCCCGAGCGGTGCGATCCCGATCCCTCCGGCAATGAAGGCAATCTGGGTGGTTCGGTCGAGTGGAAGTTCGAACCCGTTGCCAAGAGGTCCGATGAGGCTGACCGGATCTCCCGGGCCAAGCTTGGAAAGTGCAAGGGTCCCACGCCCCGCGATCCTGAAAAGAACCTCTATCTCCCCCTTATCGGGGTGGATTCGGTGGAATGAAAAAGGGCGTCGAAGAAGGGGATCGATTCCTTCCCGGACCTTGAGCATCACGAACTGCCCGGCCCGTGCCGCCGCGCTGATCCCGGGGGAGTGCAGGCGAAGGCGGACAATCAGAGGCGCCAGGCTCTCCCGGCAGATTATGCGCGCTGTTTCGAGGACTTTTTCCACTTGGCTCCCAGCCTAACCCTTCCACCCGATCACGGCTGCCATCCTGCCTGTATCGCGCTCGCCCCGGTACGAAAAAAAGGTCGACTTCTCGCAAACAGTGCACCGCCCGAGAATATCGATATTCTCATTGGGAATTCCGGCCTCGACCAACTGGTGCCGCGTCATTGCCCAAAAATCGAAGTAGGCGGGCCGGGTCTGAAAATGCCACAAGTCGGGCGGGAATTCATTTCTAAAATTCACGTATTCCGCGCAACAAGGCCCAAGCGACGGGCCCACGGCGGCAAGCATCCTTCCAGGGAGGCAATTAAACCGCTCCCGCAGGTATTCCACGGTCTTTCCCGCGACATTTTGAACGCTCCCGCGCCAGCCCGAATGCACGTTGGCGCACATTCGCCTTTCGGGATCAACCAGGAATACCGACTGGCAGTCGGCAATCTTGATTAGAAGGCCGGTATCGGAAATGCCTGTCACCAGGGCATCGCCCGGGTCCGCAAGAAGAATAGGGGGCCTTGCCTTGAAAGAGCGCAGTGTGCTCTCGCCAACAACATTGATCACATCGCCGTGAACCTGGCGGCTTGAAACGAGCCGTTCCAGTCCCAGCGCAGCCATTATCCGCGAAAGATTTTCCGAAACCGCTTGCGCCGAATCCCCATTGCTCCACGACGCATTGAGGCTGTCATAAGGCGGCCCGCTCACCCCGCCGGCCCTCGTAAAAAATCCATGCACCAGGCCCGGCACGCTAGATAATTTTGTGGAGGTGAGAAATGGCGGTATATCAGACATACATAAACCCGCGCCTTTCGTTTCGGTTTCGGTGCTCGGTTTCAGCCAAATTTCGCACGGCAAGTAAACACAAATATCCTGTTTTTGTCCAGATGCGATTAAGCCAGCAGGGTTGATCGCTTAAGCGGGATTGGCGCCATTTGTTCTCATGCCTGATGTTTTCGGGCGGGATACTGTTTTGGGGTGACTTGGGGCAGGGCCGTGGCAGACTTTTGTTTTCCTGCCAAAGCCTAATGAGGATGGGTTCTAACATCGTGCGTGCCCCCCCAGGTTGTCTTTTGCACCTTGGGACCTCACTGTGTTTATACCAGCTCGCGTTCAAGATTGAACCGATGGGTTCCGCTCCTCTCCACCCATCCTACATCTTAACCTAGCACGCAGACTGAGCGTAGGATGGGTGGAGAGGAGCGGAACCCATCGGTTTTTAGGCGCAACTTGAACGCAATTTTCCATGATGCTGCGCCTCGCCCGCGAAGCATGAAAATTGAGCATTTTCTTGGTAAATCAGTATTAGACCCCTAAAAAGCAATTGCCTACCGTTTCACACTTTCGGTTATCGAACTTTCAATCTGTGTCCACGTTGGATGATCATCGGATTCCCATACACACAAGATGGTCCCGTCACGCACATATGCCAGGCGGGGATATGGGCTACGCCAAGTGAGGCGTAGAAAATCCGGCCTCGAGATAGTCGCCATGGGGTAGTTAGGCTGAGTTTTGAGCTTGAATATGAGCAACTCAGCGGAATCCTGAGCATAGGCGGTAAGGCCGATGACTTGAGGAAGCCCGGGCTTTTCCTTGCCTTTGTTCAGCATGGGGACCATTCTTTCACATTTCATACAGATCGGGCTGAAAAACTCGACCAGATGTTCACCCTTCATCAGATCGGCATCTGCTCCAGTAAGCCTCAATCCGCTTATCTGGAATCCCACCCGCAGGTCCGATGCGTCCAGGCGATCCATGACAGGGAAAAATCTTATCCCTCCCAAGGCCAGAGCAAGGACAGTGCCCCCCAACACCAGCCAGCCATTAATTCTTCTGGGACCGATCTCCTCCCGCTTCCTGGCCCACCAGGCAAAAAGGAGCAGCCCCAACATCACTGAATCCTCTGTTGCAGCTTCACCGGGACTTCGTTCGACCAGAAATCCGAAGCAACCGCAGTCGTCTCCCGCACCGAGGCGCCACACGTAGAGCATGAACCCAAGGAAACAGGCTGTCATGGAAACGCTCAAAGGCAGAACGAAACCAGGACGCCAGTTGAGTATGAGCGCCAATCCAAGTCCCGTTTCAATTGGTCCCAACAGGAGTGCTAGCCGCGCGGGCAACGGCCAGATGGCGTTCCCCAGGCCTAACATCTGGGTAAGGGACTGGGTAAGGGGCAGGACCTCCCAGTAGAAAAGGAGAGGCTCCCAGACTTTAACCATACCTGCCAGGATGAAAACCAGGCCAATGAAAACCTGAATGACCCGCGCCGTTTTAGGGCAAGATGGCATGGTTGTGGAAACTCCTGTCAGGAAAGATTTGTTTTGTGACGAAAAAAAGGCAGGGCCGATTAGACCCTGCCTTCCTTTCTTGCAACGCTTGAAAAGCGCTTACGCTATTTCTTGAACTTGGTCCTTAACGCAGCCAAGCCCAGCAATCCCGAGCCAATAAGGAGCATCATGCCGGGTTCGGGGACATTATTTAGAGGAAGACTGGTCTTCAGCACTGCCGGGGGACCACAGCACTCACCATACACCAACTGAAAGTCGAAGGTACCTGATGGTCCACCCCAGTTTAGTGTAGTGGTCGCGGGCGCCGAAGGGCCAGGATTGAATCCCAGGTTGGTACCATTGATGATCAGTGTCAAACCGTCATCGTGCGCTACGGTAAATGACATACCAGTAGTGACCGAGACATGGCCGCTAAATTCGATGAGTACGGGATCCAGAAATGAGGCGAGGGTGCCGGAAGTGTTTTCTGTAATATTAAAAGCCCCTCCGCCTGTCAGGAAGGCCCCAACTGAGTACCCTGAAGTTTGAGAATCAAAGTTGACCGCATTCACATCGAACGTAACATCCGGCGTCGTAAGTGGCACATTTGCCGGGATGGCGTTTTGTGATACCGCCTCAGAGACGTGCCAAAGTTTACCCGTAATCAGGTTCGCCTGCGCAATACTGCCAGCTAAGACCACAGCGAGCGTCAGAGCTATCAGAAACATCGCTTTGTGCATCTTCATTGATAATTCCTCCTCTTGTTGTCCAACGAATACCTTGATATCCCATAAGTTTCCTCTGCCACATTTGCTTGGCGGCAGAGGTTTTTCTTTGATAACCGAAAACACGAGCTACAGCTGTAAAGCCAAGCAAATCTCATGCCCATTGAAGTAATGCTATTTATATCTACATGTTAGGATTAGGATAAGAGCCAATCCGAGAACATTATTTCGAGAGAGTGTAAAACATTCCGACAAAAGCCAAAAGCATAATTCCAAGCAAACCTCTTAGGGATGGGCGCCAAGCCCATGTTATACTTTCGTAAAGAATCCTGACATTTCACCAGGTCTTACATTGCCGAGATCAAAATTGAAGAAGTCCTCTTAGCGGCCTCCGCGGGAGAATTGCGACAATTCAGCCTTCATTAATCAGGTGATTTCGGATTAGCTCATTCCCTCATTCAGAACGCTTGGAGAATCAATGCGGGCGGCCCGGCAGCAAGTGTCCTGGCCGCCCGCATTGATTTTACGCTGACGGAATGTCCCCCGTGCCCGGTCGAGCCCGGCAAGCTCAAATGCAAATGGGCACGGCCGAAGCCCTGCCCATTCTGATCAATTTATCGTTAAATAAAGCTCGGTAGGTTCGGTGTACGATACCTCCTTAAACAAACAGCCAAAGCTAGTGCTTTGCCCGTTTGGCTTTGCCGTCCCGTTGTCTCAGCCAGTCTATTACCTTGGGGATCAATTCCTTCTGGCTTTTCGAGCTGACGAAGATGCCGATGTGGCCGGTGTCGAGGCAGATGTTTTCGGCATCGAGGCTGCCGACTTTGCTGGTGAGGGCGTCGCATGCCTCGGGGGGCACCAGGTGGTCGTATTTGCCGTAGACGTTCAGGAGCGGCATCGTTACCTTTTTAAGGTCAACCAATTCGCCGTCCAGTTCCATCTTGCTCTGGATCAGGAGGTTTTTCTTGTAGCAGTCATCGATGAATTGGCGGATTGTCTCGCCGGGAACGTCCGGGCTGTCGAAAATCCACTTTTCCATCCGTATGAAGTTCTCGATGTATTCCTTATTATCTATATTCTCGAAATAATTCATGTATTTGTCGATAACGAGGCGCGCCGGATTGAGGAGTAAAAACCCCACATTCAACAGGTCCCCCGGCACATTGCCGAATGCATCAACTACGTGGTCCAGGTTGAGGTCCTTGGTCCAGATATGGAGAAGGCCCTTGCTGGTCTCGAAGTTGCTCGGGGTTACGGTCGTAATGAGGTTTTTAACTTTTTCCGGGTGCAGGGCGGAATACATCACCGAAAAAGTCCCGCCCATGCAAATTCCCATGATATTGATTTTATCGACTTTATGTCGCTTGCGTACGAAATCGACGATATTGTCCAGGTATCCGTTGACGTGGTCGCCGATGGTAAGGAACCGGTCTTTGCGGGTGGGGTAGCCCCAGTCGACCATGTAGAGGTCGATTCCCTCCTTGAGGAGGTTTTGGACAACGCTGCGGCCTGGCTGAAGATCGAGCATGGTCTCCCGGTTAATCAGGGCGTAGACGACCAGAAGCGGGGTCTTGATTCGGTTTTCGGGGTTGGCCGGCTTGTAATATTTGAGCTTTACCCTGTCTTCCTGGTAGACGACTTCGCTGGGGGTGGTGGCGATTTCCGTATCAAGGGGTCCGAGAAGAACGTCTCGCGACTTTAAAATTCTTTCACGGGATTTTTCCAGGCCCTCGACAAAAACCTTCAACAAACTTTCGTGGGAGGCTGATTGAGAACTCATCGCGCATTCGGCTCCTGTTGGGAGGCTTTTTTGATCAATCCCTTCACCATCTTCTTCAGCGTGTATAGTTCCTTGTAGACCTCATCCATTTCCTTGTTGGTGGGTATGGGGAAAAACTGCATGAAATCGGCCATGATCTCGTTTCTCGAAACCCTGAAAGTGGAGGCTTCATCTACCAGGCGGGCGAGGGCCTTGTTCCACTCGGGAGACTTGAAAAGCTCCATGTAGTGTCCCTCGAGGGTCTTTATCCACAGCGCGTAGTACTGCTTGAGATCCTTGGATGAATCGTCCTCCCGCGACTGATCGAGTTTGTCGCGCATTTCCTTTAGCGAGGTTTCCATCGGGCGGCAGAGCAGGTAATGGAATTCGCCTACCGCGGCCTGGTAGAGGTTGAACTTGTCGAGAAGCTGATTCATCTTCTCCTGGTGAAATCGGGTAAGCCCGATCTGCGGGACATTGAGCAGCGGCCGGATCTCCTTTTCATGGAATTCCATCCACAGCCGGAAAATATCCTGGTGGCCGGCAGCGCCGGAATCGGGTCCCTGACCGTTGTTGTTGCCCGTGGCCTTGATTCGTTCCTGGAAGCGCAAAAACCCGTCTATCAGGGACCTGGCCCCCTCGACCGCGACTTCACTAAAAGACGGGGAATTCCCAAGCGATTGCAAGGCTTCGGGCGAAAGTGCTCCCGTGAAGAGGTCCTTCCACGCCGCCGCTGCGTTATCGGTGCTTTCGCGCACCATTGCTGCTTTAGCGAACGCGGTTGCTGTCTCCTGCCACGCCTTGGCGGAGGACTGCCAGAAATCGGAAGCCGATTTGGTCAAATCGGCCCAGACCAAAAATGGATCGGTCCACGCTTGACGATTCTCATTCATATTCGCCTCTGGGGTTTGAAGATGAACATTTTGGTGAATATCGGAAAGTATTTGCGAGCTGAATACGAAAAAACCGCAAAAGGGCGGAGCGGGGCCTTCCCCCACAACGTTTGCACATAGTTTCTCAAAAGCACGCGACTCTGTGTGGTCCTAACTAATACCTGAGCCTGGAAACCTAAATGGGTAAAATACCGTATTTTTATCCTACTTGCGCTTATGTTCGCGGGCGCTGAGACAGCCCTGTACCGACGGCGGAATTTTGAACCTCTGAGGAGATTAGCGTAAACGAGTGTTGAGCAATCAGACATATGGTCCAGTCCGAGAAGATATCTACAAAAACATATATAGACCATATTCAAGGAAAGGGTCTCAAAATTCTTGCCGCACCGCGATAAATTTCTGGAATGTGTCTCATGAGACAACTTTGTCTCGGGTTTGAACTTGATACAGCTTTTCGCCCCGCCTAAACACTCCGTTTCGCCACTGATAGCAATACGTGGTTTCGAAAGGTGTCTCGCCGGCTTTAATCCGAGTGTCTCATTAGTTGTCTCAAATCCCATTGTGAATGAATGCCGCCGGAGATCGCCGCTTGTCGTAACAGTTGGAAATAACATAGGATATTAAAATGCGATTGTCCCATTGCCGCCTGGTACGGCTCTTGCCTTAATTAGGTCAAAACCGTTTCGAGGGAGTAGCCGGATGAAACAATGCGACGAAATTCTGGAAAGGACACTTCGCCTTGCGGACCTCATGGCCGAGACAGCCGATCTTGGCGACGGAGCCAGGGAGGACGTCGGCTGCGGGGTGCTCTATGGATTTCTGAGGGACTCGGCCTTCAAGCTCAGGAAGATGGCCAGGGAGGAAAAAGAGGCCCATATCGCGAAATCCGGTCGCGTAAAACGGGCGGGGAAACACTTTACGGCGGAGGGACCGGGTGTCGGTTCACCAATTGGCGCAAGAAAAGATGTTCTTAAAGGACAACCGGGAGGAAAAGATGGAAGGCAAGACCGAACGCAATCTCATCCAGGCATTCGCGGGCGAATCTCAGGCGAACAGGAAGTATCTCGCATTTGCGAAACAGGCGGAAAAAGAGGGCTACCATCAGGTCGCCAAGCTTTTCAGGGCTGTTGCCGAAGCCGAGACCATTCATGCCCTCTCTCACCTGAATGTGGTGGGAAAGGTCGGCACTACAGCGGAAAACCTCAAGGCTGCAATTGATGGGGAGACCTTCGAGTTCGTCGAGATGTATCCGCCGATGATCGATTTGGCCAGACGGGAAGAGAACAAGGCGGCCCTGCGCAGCTTTACTTACGCAAACGCGGTGGAGACGGTGCATGCTACTCTCTACAAGGAGGCACTGGAAGAGATGGGCAATCTCGATGAGACCGATTACCACGTATGCTCGGTCTGCGGCTTCACATGCGGCGGAGAAGCGCCCGGTCAGTGCCCGATCTGCGGCTCGGGTGAAAAGGCATTTTATAAAGTGGGTTAGGTTCCGATCCCCGTCATGGGCGGCACCCCCCAATAATTAGTTCGGGGATTCCGGTGTGGATACTTAACGGTCCGGACCCTCTGGAAAAATTTAACTGAGTGATTAGGATGTGGGGCAGGATTTTCGAGCCGGGCCTTTAGCTCCGGCCGGCCCATAGGCTGGAAAGCCTGCCCCGCACACGATCAAATTATCCGGATACAAATACCAGTACATGAACTTTTGGTGTTTATTGAAGAAAAGGAGAGTGTGCCAATGGACACCCTGATGCTATCTCGACTACAGTTCGCATCGGCCACATTTTTCCACTTCCTGTTCGTGCCCCTCACCCTGGGGCTTTCTATTCTTATAGCGATTATGGAAACGATTTACGTCAGGACGGGAGATGAAGACTACAAGAATATGGCAAAGTTCTGGGGAAAGATTTTTCTCATAAACTTTGCCATCGGAGTGGTTACCGGTATCACGCTCGAATTCCAGTTCGGGACAAACTGGTCGCGGTATTCCGAATATGTGGGAGACATTTTCGGATCGCTGCTGGCAATCGAGGCCACGGTCTCCTTCTTCCTGGAATCCACCTTCATCGCGGTTTGGGCTTTCGGCTGGAACCGGCTCTCGCCCAAGGCGCACGCGATATCCATCTGGCTGGTTGCCCTGGCTTCAAGCGTCTCGGCCGTGTGGATCCTCATAGCCAATTCCTGGATGCAGCACCCTGTCGGGTTTACCATCAGAAACGGAAGGGCCGAGCTTACGGACTTCCTGGCCGTAATCTTTCAGCCTTTTGCCTGGTACGCCATTGCCCATACGCTTTCGGCCGCATACATTGTGGGCTCCTTTTTCGTAATGGGCGTAAGCGCCTGGCACCTTTTGAGAAAACAGAACGTCACCTTTTTTACCAAGTCATTCAGGGTGGCTGTAACTTTTGGACTCGTTTTCGCCATTGTACTGATCGTCCAGGGACACATGAACGGTGCAATCGTTGCCAAATATCAGCCGACCAAGCTCGCCGCCATGGAATCTTTCTGGAACACTCAGACCAATGCCCCTCAATTCCTGTTTGTGGTACCAGACCCGCAAAATGAGCGCAACCTCGTCGAATTCGGCGAAATTCCGGGCGGGCTGAGCACGCTTGCCTTTCATGATGCAAAAGCCGAAGTAAAAGGCCTCAAGAGTTTTCCGCCCTCCGAGCGGCCCCCTGTAATGATTCCCTTTATCGGGTTCAGAATAATGGTTGGGCTTGGCTTCTTTTTCCTGTTCCTGACCAGCTTTGCCTGGGCGTCCAGAAAATATATCGCTGAGAAGCCCCTGCTGCTAAAAGTCCTGGTCTATTCGATCCCACTGCCCTATCTCGCCTGCGAAATGGGCTGGATGCTAACCGAGGTGGGACGTCAGCCCTGGGTCGTCTACGGTACGATGAAAACCCAACAGGCGGTATCGCCCATAGCCGCATCTCAGGTGGGGATATCCCTTGCCGCCTTCATAGTGGTCTATAGCTTCCTTGGCCTGGTCGCTTTCTACCTGATATCGCGTCATGCCCGCAGAGGGCCGGAACTCGGCGGCGCGGCGGCAGCGGAGGTGGAATATGCTTGAGACGATCTGGTTTGCACTATGGGGAATTCTCTGGGCCGCCTACTTCGCCCTGGACGGTTTTGATTTTGGAATCGGCACCCTCATGCCTTTCATTGCAAAGGATGAAGCAGACCGGCGCGCTGTCTACAAAAGCATGGGGCCTTACTGGAATGGGAACGAGGTCTGGCTGATAACGGCGGGCGGAGTCACCTTCGCCGCGTTTCCCAAAACATACGCCGTCATGTTTAGCAGCCTCTACTCGGCGCTTCTTCTGATCCTTTTCGCGCTTATCGTTCGCGGAGTCGCGATGGAGTTCCGGTCTAACTTCGCAAGCAGCGGATGGAAGAGATTCTGGGATTATTGCCTTTGGATAGGCAACTTCGCCCCTGGACTCCTTTTCGGGGTGGCATTCGCGAACCTTTTCCGCGGGATACTTATCGATGGGCAGGGAGTTTACCATGGAAGCCTGTTGTCGCTCCTGAACTTCTACGGCCTGATGGGGGGCGTCCTTTTCGTTCTGATGTTCCTGGTACACGGCTCCCTTTGGCTCACGATCAAGTCCGAAGGAGACCTCAGGAAAAGGAGCGGACTGGTTGCCGCCCGGGTCTGGACCGCGCTTGCCGCCATGGCCGTGATATTTCTCGCGGCTACCTGGTTCAGCACACGCCTATACGATAATTACCTGAAAATGCCGGTGCTTGCAGTGATTCCACTCGCAGCGGTCGCCGCACTTTTCACCATCCGAGTCTTTATCGCAAAATCCGAGTGGCTGAAAGCCTGGTTTTCATCGGCCGTTTTCATCATCATGGTAACCCTGTTCGGGGTTACCGGGCTATACCCGAATATGCTTCTATCGAGCATAAACCCGGCGTTCAGCCTGACCGCGTTTAACTCGGCATCGAGCCCCCTGACCCTGAAGATCATGCTGGGGGTGGCATTGACCTTCGTTCCGGTGGTGATTGCCTACCAGGTCTGGGTTTACAGGTTCTTTGCCAGGGAGTTGGTGAGCGCTCCTGAAATTCCCGCGGCTGGACTTGGTGTGGTTGGGACAAAAGCGCAAAACGAAAGTGTTACCAAGATCGGATAGACCGACCTGAGAAATCGTAAGAAAGAAGGGGGAACGGTTCAAAACCGTTCCCCCAGTCTGTTTATGGCCCATTGATTGAAGGAATTCAGATGGAAAGCCTGTCCCCACATGCAGGGAAAGTCTTATCCCATATTACCTCCATATTAATGCTCTACTGCTCGCGCTTTACGCTCTCTATCACCACGGGCTTGGCGGGGACGTCCTGAAACATGGAGACCCTGGTCGTCGGGACTTTCTTGATCTTGTTTACCACGTCCATTCCGTCCATCACCTTGCCGAAAACGGCATATCCGAATCCTGGCGGAGTCTCGTCCATATGGTTAAGAGAGTTGTTGTTAACTACGTTGATGAAGAACTGCGACGTTGCGCTATTGACCTCATTTGTGCGGGCCATCGCGATTGTGCCGGTATCGTTTCTGAGTTCAGCCGACGCCTCGTTCTTAACCGGCGGATGGGGAGATTTCTGCTTCATCTCCGGAGTGAATCCTCCGCCCTGGATCATAAAATTATCGATTACCCGGTGAAAAATCGTCCCGTCGTAGAAGCCCTCGTCGACGTACTCAAGAAAGTTCTTTACGGTTGCCGGCGCTTTGTCGGCCCAGAGTTCGATCTTGATTGTCCCTTCGGAGGTCTTCATTATCACAACGGGATTTTTGGATTGTTCCACGGCTTGCTCCTCATCGGCCCTGGCGATGCTTTGCATGGCCAAGGCGCAGCAAAAAGTTAAAACCAGTAAGAATGCTTTACGCAGCACGTCTCGATGACTCCTTTAAAAGATAACCAGCAATAACTCATTCGGTTTGACGGAGTTGACTTCCGGCAAACGCTCCTACATACTCCAATTTAGGTATAAATTCCATGTTGCAGTGATATGCGTCGCGAAATCTCCACGGTTAAGGGAGCATTTCGCCTTTTACACTCCGGAATTCGAGGAATTTAATGACACACGAATTTGGCGCAAGGGGCCGGGGAGAGGACAACGCCATTGCAGCAGCAGGCCGGTTTTGTGATTGCCCGATAGCCGATGTTAGCGAATTCGGCAGAGGCAACGTAAATGACACCTTTCTGGTTGAGCCCGCGGGCGAGCATAAGCCATTTGTTCTACAGCGCCTGAATACGCATGTATTTCGAAGGCCGCAACTCGTGATGCGAAACCTCCGCGTTTTGTCCGACCACGTCCTGAGACGCATGGAAACCTTTGACCCGGAGCAGGGCCGGAGATGGGAAATACCTCGCATACTCCTCACCCCTGACTTAAGCGATCATTGGATTGATTCTTCAGGGTCTTTCTGGCGGGCAATGAGCTTTATCGAGGGCGCGGAGTCAATCGATTCCGTTCGCGATGAGGTTCATGCACGGGAAGTTGGGTGGGCGGTCGGAACTTTTCACTCCCTTATTCGGGACCTGCCCGCCGGGAAGCTTTCCGATACGCTTGAAGGCTTCCATGTAACTCCGCTATATCTTGGCCGATACGATCAAGTCCTGGCGGCTGCAAAACCAAGTTTATCTCCCGAGGTCCGCTTCTGTATCGATTTCATAAATTCCCGAAGGGCGTTGGCGCAGGTCCTGGAAGGGGCAAGAGCACGGGGCGCGCTCGGCCTTCGCCCCATCCACGGAGACCCGAAGGCCAACAATATACTGATCGATGCAAAGACCCGGCGGGCGGTTGCCATCATCGACCTGGACACGGTCAAGCCGGGCCTTCTCCACTACGATATCGGAGATTGCCTGCGCTCATCGTGCAACCCCGGAGGAGAAGATGGCGGCGAGGGCGATGTGCGCTTCGATCCCGACCTGTGCCGGGCGGTACTTCAGGGCTATTATTCGGCGGCTGGTGAATTTCTCGCGCCGGTAGAGCGTGAATTTATATTCGATGCGGTGCGCCTGATTGCTTTCGAACTGGGTATGAGATTCTTTACCGACCACCTCGAAGGAAATCCATATTTCAAAGTGGCCCGCGAGGGACATAACCTTGCGAGGGCGCTCGTCCAGTTTCGGCTTACGGCAAGTATCGAGTCACAGGAAACCGTCATTCGCCGCATCGTAAAGGAGATGGGGTGAGCGGCCGCGAGTTTTTGCTCGAATCCTTCCCCGGCGCGGATGTTCCGGGTGGCCTTGAAATCCGCTGTACTGCTGATAGATCCGGCAGCATACTTTTTGTTTCATGGGAACTGTCCGGAGGTATAGCCTCTGTTGTCGTTCCGCCCCAAGCAGAGGTCCCCCTTCGCAAAAACGGCCTCTGGGGGGATACCTGCTTCGAAATTTTTCTAGCCCGCCGAGAATTTGAAAATTACTGGGAATTCAACCTCTCACCCTCCGGCGACTGGAACGTCTTCCGTTTCGACTCATACCGGGAAGGGATGCGTGAGGAGAAGGCATTTTCGTTGCTCCCGATCCGGGTAGATGATGATGGCGGCTGCCATGCGATCTCGGTTGATATCGACCTCGGAAAGATCGTTCCCGCCGACGCGCAATTGGAGGCCGGACTCAGCGTGGTTATAAAAAATCCGGAAGGCAAACTCTCCTACTGGTCGCTTTCGCACAGCGGCCCGCGACCGGATTTTCACAGGCGTGACGGGTTTCTGATAAGGATTTAGCCGGACACAAATGTTGGCAAACCCGGGTTGGGTGGAGCGCAACTGCAAAACATCCGTTTTCCCTGAAAATTCTTGTCTTAGAACCTTAGGGGGTATTTCCCCTGGACCGTTACCGGTTCGTAGCCGAAAAGGGCGTTCAGGTGGTGGAGGAATGCGTGGGCGCCTTCCTTCATCCAGGCTTCTGTTACGGATTTATCGACTCCACGGTAGAACTCGATCATCTCGTCCATGGTGAGTGGCTTGTGGCGGCCGTCATTGGCGTACTGGTCTATTAGGTCGAGCCACGTCTCGCTGACTCCCATTATGAACCATGGCCAGGACCTCTGTAATGGTTTCGACCAAGCCTTGTCGCTTGTGCTCTCGATTTGCGGCTTCGAGATCTTCTTCGTGTCGTCGTAGGAAACCTTCAGGACCACGCCGGCAGTTTTCATTTCATCGAGCATTATGCTGGATTCGATCACCGAAAATGCCCTGCGCGCAACGTCCGGGGGGCAGTACAGAATCAGGCTGAACCGATGCCCTGCCTGGTCTCGGGCCGCCCTTCTGTGGAATCGCCACAGGGGGATTTCTTTCTTGAATTCTTCAAGCACCGGGGCGGCCACTTTGTGGGCAATCATAGTATCGATGTAGAACGAGGGATCTTCGCCTTCGGGCCAGCGAATACTAAAAGATGCGTACCACCAGCCGGGCTTTTGCGATTCCAGGTAATTCGCTGCTCCGGGAGGGGTAACGCGAAAACCCGGGGCGCACCCGGTCAGTAAGACCGCGAGGCACGCAACAGCAAAGAGGAGGGGCCGGGCGGCTCGAAAAGAATGTGGTTTTCGCCGGGATGGATTCATAGGTTCATCACCATCACGAGTTCGTAGACGATCAGCACCAGGTAAAGGAATGGGAAAACCGCCAGAAGCACCGCGGTCTTTATCCTGCCCTGCCAGAGATAGACGTTTTTAAGGACAAGCAGGACGGTCAGTCCAAGAGACGTCATGGCCAATTTTACAAGAATGAATGCGGTGGGGCCCATTTTCAAAAAGAAATCCATTACGGGATTAAGTTCCTGGAAATGAGCATCAAGCAGCTTGAGCGTCAGGAGGGCATCGAGCCACGACAGCACCAGGGTTGCGAAAAACAGCGAGACGACAAGAGGACTGTAGATGTCGACGAAATAGTGCCTCCTTCTGTCATCCTTTCGCCTATAATGCTTTCGTGAGCCAAAAAGGCTGCTGCGCGTGAGCGGTGAAGTCGGCTTCTCGCGCCTGTCCACGCCCGAGCGCCTCTCCTTGAAAGGCTCGCTGTTATTGGTTCTTTCCATTTGGTCTTTCCATGGGTTCTACGGTTTTCACGCCTGTGAGGGATTAGATCAAGACTGTATAGACACTGGTATTTATCGGACCATCGATGCAGGATCATAAATCCCAAATCAATGCAGGGGCCATGAAACCAATCACGAACGCCGGGCACTTCTTTCTACTAATTCGGCGAGTTCGCCTTCTTCGGATTGCAGCAGCGGGTAAGACACCGGCTTGCCGAGGTAGTTTTCCACAATCATTCGCCCTTTTCCAATCTCGCGCACCATTTCGGGTACGAGCGCCGTTTTGCCGTGGCCGCCCGGGAGGTCGATCACAAAATGCGGGATTGCCAGCCCGGATATATGGTTGCGAAGCTTTCGCAAGATGCGCAAACCTGTTGCAACCGGGGTCCTGAAATGGGCGGTCCCGCGAGTAAGGTCCATCTGCATCAGGTAGTAGGGGCGCACGCGAATATCCAGCAGGCGGTGAAAAAGCTCGCCAAGGACCATTTCGTCATCGTTCACATCCTTGAGCAGTACGGTCTGGCTGCCCAGCGGAATGCCTGCATCGGCCAGGAGCCCGCATGCGTTTTCGGCCTCGGGGCTGAGTTCCGCGGGATGGTTGCAGTGGATATTCACATAGATTGGGTGGAACTTCGCGAGAAGGGCGGCAAGCTCGGGCGTAACCAGTTCGGGCATGGCACAGGGAACGCGGGTGCCGATTCTAACTATCCTCACATGCCTGATTTGCCTCAGCTTGAACAAGATTTCGGCAATCTCCGGCAAAGGCAGAAGCAGGGGATCTCCGCCCGAAAGGAGCACGTCCTGAATTGCCGGGTTTTCGGCGATGTAGCGAAGGGCAGGGCCGTGGCCGCAGGTCCCGGGAGAGGCATTGGCGTGGGGCCGGCTTTCCATCATGCCGGCCGAGTCAGTCGGGGGCGGGGAAGACTCGCAGCGCCATTTCCTCTTGCGTGTGCAAAATCGGCAATGGAGTGCGCACCGGTCAGATACCAGCCAGAGCACCCGGTTGGGATACCTGTGGACAAGGTTGGGGACCGGCGAGAGGCTTTCTTCAGCCAGGGGATCTTCGAGCCCCGAGAGATCCGAAAGCTCCCTGATATCCGGCACAACCTGCTTCCAGACCGGGTCGCCCACCCGGTGTATCAGACCCTCGAAATGGCGGCTGAGCCTGAACGGGTGTTCCCGGTCAACGGCTTCGAGAGGACCGGCGTCCAGGGACCACTTTTTGGCAAAATCGGCAAATTGAATCACTAAGCCACACTAACCTTCCTGTACATATGCAAAAATGCGGGCCGATAGTCGGCCGGCTGGGAAGCCTGCCCCACGGAATTCCAATCACTCCTGTCTCACATCTTCTCCATGCCTGCCGGGCGCCCGTCTTTTCCGGCTGTTTTGAACTTGTTCATGTCAACGGTCTCAGAGTACACTGCGCTCCGGGGCTGATCATAATTAATCCACCGATTGGGAAATAATGGCAAACTGGCTTGCTTTATACACCAACAGGCGCGTCCTTGGGCTTCTCGGCCTGGGTTTCTCATCGGGGCTGCCGCTTGCCCTCTCCCGTTCGACGCTCCAGGCCTGGCTCATGACCGAGAAGGTCGATCTGAGCGTTATAGGCTTGTTTTCCCTGGTCGGAATGCCCTACGTTCTCAAGGTGCTCTGGGCCCCGTTGATGGACAGGTTCACGCCCCCGTGGCTCGGAAGGCGGCGAGGCTGGATTATAGCACTGCAAATCATGCTGGTCATCAGCATCTTGGGACTGGGCCGATCCTCGCCCGGTTCCTTCCCCATGCTTGCCGCCTGCATCGCCCTGTTTACCGCTTTCCTTAGCGCAAGCCAGGACATAGCAATAGACGCATACCGGGCGGACGTCCTTCGCGAAAAAGAACTGGGGCCGGGGGCCGCAACCGGCGTGGTCGGCTACCGGATGGCCATGCTGGTGTCCGGCGCCATCGCGCTGATACTCTCCGATCATATTCCCTGGGAATCAGTTTATACCCTGATAGCGGGAGTAATGCTGCTTTGCGTGGTATTTACCCTGGCAGCGCCCGAGCCAGAGATAAGGGTCAACCCGCCAAGAAGCCTCAGGGAAGCCGTCTGGGGGCCGCTTTCTGCTTACTTCAAGCGCGCCGGGGCAATCGAGATGCTCTTTTTTATCATGTTGTACAAGCTCGGATATGACCTGGCCGGTGCGATGACCACGCCTTTTCTGCTCGATATCGGGTTCTCCCGCTCAGACGTGGGGACGGTCAACAAGGCTTTTGGACTTGTTTCGTCAATTGCGGGAAGCCTAGCGGGCGGGGCTGTTGTCGCAAGGATCGGGATCAATAAGTCATTGTGGATATTCGGCATCTTCCAGGCGCTCTCGAATCTCTCCTTTACCGGGGTGGCCATGATAGGGAAAAGCTACCCGGCAATGATTGCGGCAATCGGGATCGAGAACCTGTCGGGCGGGATGGGCAACGCCGCTTTTATCGCATTCATGATGAGCCTTTGCGATAAGCGCTTTACCGCCACCCAGTACGCACTTCTTACCAGCTTCATGGCGGCGACGCCGATTCTGGCGGGCGCCCCATCCGGAGCAATGGTCCAGATGCTCGGTTGGGCGCCATTTTTCACCGTGAGCACCCTTGGAGCAATCCCCGGAATAGTGCTCCTGACCCGCTTCGCACCATGGAACGGCAGGCGAAAAGCCGCTCTGACCGACGCCGAGCGGATCTAGCATGGAGGAACATAAATTACTGCTGAACGAGCATCTCCGCTATCCCGAGGACTGACCGCACGTAAGGTTTGCTGTGGTTGTATTGCCAGATCACCTGTTCCTTGTCCGAGGGATATTTTGCATCGCACCATCCGTATCCCCTAAGGTAATTGGCGGTGCTGAATATTGCGTCATCTGAATTGTAGAGATCTATCACGCCGTCGCCGTTACCGTCCGCCCCGAATTTTACCAGGCTGCTTGGCAGAAACTGCGGCAGTCCGAATGCCCCCATTACAGAGCCTCTGAATGATGAGGGCTTGACCCCGCGTGTGTCCGCAAGTTCAAGCAGCGACGCCAATTCCTTGTAGGCCCAGGCGGAGCGGTCGAGAAGCTTTCGGTCGAATGCCTCGCGGCCCCACTTTTCGCGGTCGCGCGGCGCGAGCATTTTCCATACGCGGTCGCGGTTTTCTTTGCGGTCCATTATGGCAAATGTCGCAAACACCGGGAGAACTGGAGTTTTGCCGGTGTATGATCCGAAATGGGTTTCGACCAGGAGTATTGCGGCTATTACACCGGGTTCGACTCCATAGATGAGCCTTGCGCGCTCGAATGTTGCCTGGTGCGAGTCGATAAATGAGCGCGCGGCGGCAATCTGGGAGGGCGCGAGGAATTGGTCGTAATTGAGTTGGCCTTCGCGGATCCGAAGCGTCGAGGCTATCAGCTTATACATGGGGGACGGGGCAGGGCCGAGGAGGTTTAAAACCTGATCCTTCGAGAAACCACCCGCTATGAGTTTTTCCTTCACGCCGGCGTAAATGTCTTCGGAGGCAGGCTGGATGGCCTGCTTCACTTTGGACGGATACGCCGGAGAGCCGGCAAGGAGCACCACTCCCATCAATGCCAACAGGGAAAGTCTTTGCGCCAATCCTCTTTTCAGTAACGAAAAACCGATTCTCCTCATTTTCATAAAACCTTGCAGTGCTGGATTTTGAGTTTTGCCTTGCGATTTAGCCAAGCGTTAATTATAGGTGAACAGCGCCTTTGGCGCAATCAGGAGCGCCAGGCCGCCGGCGATTTTGCCTCAGAGCTCTATAAGCCACCGATTTATCGTTGGGTTTCGCTCTCGATCAACCCGACCTACGTTTAACTTCTTCTATTTAGTGGGCATTGTCCACCAACTTTTTACAGGTCAAATGAGAAAAACCATTCCCAGGAAACCCGAGTCTCCCCCCCGCTCGAATCAGCGCAAGGCCGGCGCCGCCAGCGAATACAAGCGGCTGAGGGAGCAAATTTTTCATGCAATCTCCGAGATACTCGACCTTGGCCCGAGCGACCCGCAGTCCTGTCTCGAGTTGAAGGAAAAGCTCGAAGCCAACACCTTCAACCTTGTGGTTGTCGGCCAGTTCAAACGCGGCAAAACCTGTCTCATAAATGCCCTGCTCGGCGCCGATCTGCTGCCTGTATCAGTCGTGCCGCTGACCTCCATCGTAACCGTCCTGGTTTATGGCCGGGAGGTGGCGGCAAAGGTCTTTTTCACTGACGGAAAGATCATGGATATCCCGGTCGAGTCCCTGCCGGAATACGTAACCGAGGGTGGAAATCCTCAAAACGAGAAACTGGTCCGGGAAGTGGTGGTAATGTACCCATCCCAGTATCTCAAGGGCGGGGTTCGCCTCGTAGATACGCCGGGGGTCGGGTCGGTCTACGTCCACAATACCGATGTTGCCTACAGGTATCTTCCAAAATCCGATGCCGCGCTGTTTTTGCTATCGGTGGACCAGCCCGCGGGCAGCGCTGAACTCGAGTTTTTGAGAGACGTGCGTGAATTTGCCGACAGGATCTTTTTCCTTCTAAATAAGATCGACTATCTCTCGGATGACGAGGTCGAACGCTCGCTCGATTTTTCGAGAGCAGCCGTCGAAAACATCATGGGCACGGGGATTAAGATTTTCCCGGTTTCGGCGAAACTCGCCCTTTCCGGAAAAATCGACGGTGCGCGGAAGCTTCTTTCCCAAAGCGGGCTTCCGGCGTTCTCGGAGGCGCTTGACCGGTTTCTCATGAAGGAAAAGGGAAAAGTCCTGCTGGGCTCTGCCGCCCGGAACCTTCTGAGGACCCTCTCCGGCGTGAAGCTGGAGACCGAACTCGAGTTGAAGTCCCTCATGACTCCCGTCGAACAGATCCGTGGAAAAATAGACTCGTTCGTGAACAAGAAAGAAGAACTGCTGCGCGAGAGGCGCGAATTTGACACACTATTTAGCGCCGAACTCGAGCGCCTTATAGTCAGGGAACTGGACAGCGACCTTGGCAAACTCAAAAGCAGCCTTGTTCCAAAAATGGATGTGGAATTCGGCCGGTTCCATGAGGGAAAGAAGGATTTATCACTGCGGGAGCTCAATGACGCACTGGAAGGCTTTGTGCGTGGAAGAATCCAGAGCGAGTTTTCCGCCTGGCGCGAGCTGGAGGAGGAGCGGCTCTCGGAGGCATTCGAGGGCATCTGCCGCCGCTTCGCGGCCCGAGTAAACCAGATGATCGATTCGCTTCTCGACTTTTCCTCCCAGCTCTTCTGCGTTCCCTTCGAGCCGGTGGAAGCAGAATCGTCGTGGTTCTCCGAATCGTCGTTCCAATACAAGCTGCGTGAAGAAGCGGTCGGCCTCGACATGCTGACAGAATCCCTTACGCAGGTCTTTCCCGGCTATATCAGCGGAAGGTTCGAGCGCATCAAGGGGTGGGCCTACCGCAAAGCCAATCGTTTCATTGTCGGCAAGCGAAAACGCCACATGCTCGAAGCAATCGAAATGCACTCGGGAAGGCTGCGCTTCGACTTCATCGAACGTCTGAACAAAAGCGCCGGTGCATTCCGCTCCGAAATGATCCGAAAAATGGAAGCAATCTCAGAGGGCATCTCGAAGGCCATGGAACGCGGCATGGACCTGCGCTCGCAGGGAGAAGAGCAGGCCTCGAAGAGCGAGTCGGCCCTGGCAGACAAACTAGCCGCCATTGAGAGAATCCGGACTCAACTAAATTGCATCCGCCAGGTTTCCGAGAAACTGTAGAGGAACCGAGGAAGGCGGAGGGTCTGATATCTTATGTGCACCGCAATATAAAAGGGGCGCCGGAAACAGTCTCCGGAGCCCCTTTTTTTATTTAACCAAGATCGGCCTAGTGGTGTTCATGCACGTAGAACGGCCATTTGTGGAAGAACCACTCGTTCCACAGAAGCGGAATGATCCACCAGAAGTTCCAGATCAGCGATTCGCCGTGAATGAATCTTTCGGCGACCGTGCCGTGCATGTGGCCGTTGCCGAGTCCCCAGTAGCCGAAGTTAATATAATAGAAGAAAATGTAGTTTATGGCCATGAGAACGCCAACGCCCAAAGTCCTGAACCAGAATGCTCCCCAAGAATCCTTATCCGACTGTATGCACATATCGTCGAAATAGTGATGCCAGGCAAGGAAAGGAATAAGCGTAAAGCCGGCGATCTCCGCGGCGTGATACCACAGGAAGCGGGTCGGGTCCCCCTTGTCGCCTGCAGGGAGGTGTTGAGTCACGCTGCCCATGTCCATCCACAGGTACGCGAGTTTAACGCAAAGCCATGCAATAAAATATCCTAGGGCGACATTGATGACGAAGGATACAGCACCCTTCCAGGGTTGTGGGAGGTTGATGGTTGTCCAGGGCTTCATCCGCCATACGTTTGGCGTCATGAAAAGGACGATGATCATCCATTCCCACCATCCAAATACCCAGTGGACGTGCTTGGTCCCGGCAATACCGCCCCACCAGGGCGTATTGAAACCAACCGAGGTGCCGAACGAGGTCCCCCATATCATCCCCCAGAAAGGCACGATCAGGATGGTGTATAAGAAGAGTGTCAGCATCGTGGTCCAGCCAAGCTCGGCAAAGCCTGCCTGAGGCTGTGTGAGATTACTGGGACGAATTGGCCATTTGCCGAAAAGGATTGTAACGAACGGGTACGAATAAAAACCGATGAGGACAAAGCATACGACTGCCCGTTCAGCAAATCGCGCTGTAGGTGCGCTAATGGCCTCGAGGGTCATTTTCTTGCCCTCGGGTCCGGGCAGCACCAGATTTCCGGCTGCGGCGATGTTTTCGAGATTAACCTGGCTGAGGAAGTTGAATCCAAGTCCGAGGACCCTGTAAAATACGATATGGATTACAAACCAGACCACGACCAGGTTGACGACGGTTTCGATAATGCCCCGCCACGGCTGGCCGATGTCCTGAAAAGGCCAGTCTCCAAGGAACATGTGCTGCCAAAGGCCCACCAAAATCATCATTGCCAGATAGAGAACGAACGGATAGGGAAAAGAGCCTACGGGACCTCGGGGATCGCTGAAAATAAACCACGTAAGCAAAGCTACGAGAAAGAATGCAATTGATGAAATAATGCCAGTTACCGGCTGTCCCCAGCGCGGTTTTAGAACATCTGCCATAATATCCTCCTAAGTAGATAGTTTCATCATTGATCGGGTAAGATGGCGTTACGCGCCTCCTCTTTATCACCTCCTCTCGGGGGTCGCTCTGCGTCCAACGGGCTTTCAAAGAGTGGTACGGGTTTTAATAAGTGTCGCAGAATTAATTGTTTAAAGACGAACACGGGATGAGGATGCATCTACTGCAAGGCCGGTGAAGGCCGAGGCAAATGAACTCCGAACGTTAAAAATATAAAATCGATAGTTGTTCGGCTGCAAAGCACCTTGCGGCATTTTGTGCAAGATTTGAGTTTGTCCGGTGGAGGATTAGAGGAGCCGGAGTTTAGGATGCCGCCTGGTCAATGCTTTTTCCGGAACCGGGCCGCTTGAGCAGAGGAGGTCGACTCGGAAGTGTTTCAAAATGAGCGTGGATTTAATCGATATGTTCCGGGATTTCGTACAACTTCCTAGTAACAGAACTTTCCACTTTGGGTCAAGTAAAAACTGTTTGACATAGCAAACACTCTCTGTTTAATTGTTTGGGGTTACACAATTGAGCCTTTTTGTCGGGCAATAATGCAAAGCACATTCAGTTCCCTTCTGTCCTCGAAGCTTGCGCCCCCTTTCACGCTCCTTGTCTCAAGGCTCGGTCCGACAGCTCAATCAATACAGGCTTTTTTCAATTTATTCTCCCCGAACCGGGAAACAACAAGGCGGGTCATGTGTTGGCCGCATTAAAAGGGCTGCACGTGTCCCCCGCCCTCGATTCGCCGTCCTCTGCGGCGGCTCTTTCAGCAATGTCTTACTTGATCCGGTGCTTCCCAGATCATCGCTAGTGTTACTCTTAAATCACTGTAGGAGGTCAGAATGGGAAAAAAGGTTCTTTCCGAATCGGCGCTCGAAAGGATGCAAACAGAATATAACGAGTGGCTGGCGGAGTATAAACAAGCGCTTCAGAAAATGCCCGAGCGCCTCGGTCGTTTCTCCACGGTATCCGACCTGGAGATAAAACCGCTTTACACCCCCCAGGATATTGAACACAAAGATTTTTTCGAAGAAATTGGTTTTCCGGGATTCTATCCCTTTACCAGGGGCGTCCAGAGCACGATGTACCGCGCCCGGCTCTGGACCATGCGAATGTTTGCCGGCCTGGGAACATCCGAAGATACAAACCAGCGGTTTCATTACCTTATAAACCACGGTGAAACCGGCCTGAGCACTGCCTTCGATTTTCCGACCCTCATGGGCTACGATACCAATTCTCCACTCGCTCGGGGCGAGTGCGGAAAATGCGGAGTGGCAATTGACACCGTCGAGGACATGCAGCGCCTTTTCGCCAATATCAATCTCGAAAAGGTCACCACGTCGATGACCATCAACCCGCCCGCTTCGATAGTCTGGGCGATGTACATTGCCAATGCGGAAAACGAGGGCTACTCCCGGAGCAAACTTGGCGGCACCATCCAGAACGACTGCCTCAAGGAATTCATCGCGCAGAAGACGCTCATGCTTCCACCCGAGCCGAGCCTGCGGCTCGTTACCGATACCGTCGAGTTCGGAACGCGCGAGGTGCCCCGCTGGAACACCATTAGCATCAGCGGCTACCACATCCGCGAGGCGGGCTCGACAGCGGTGCAGGAACTCGCCTTTACGATCTATGACGGCATCACCTACGTGGAAGAAGGCATCAAACGGGGCCTGGCTGTAGATGATTTTGCCGGAAGACTCTCCTTCTTCTGGAACTCGCACATAGACTTTTTCGAAGAAATAGCCAAAATGCGGGCGAGTCGCCGCTTGTGGGCCCGGTTGATGAAAGAGCGCTTCAAGGCCAAGGACCCCAGGTCCATGCTCATGCGGTTCCATACGCAAACGGCAGGATGCTCGCTTACCGCCCAGGAACCTTACAATAACATCATCCGTACTACCACCGAAGGCCTTGCGGCGATTCTCGGCGGCACGCAGTCCCTGCACACCAATTCGCTTGATGAAGTTTACATGATCCCGAGCGAGGAGGCCGTGCTCATCGCCCTTCGCACCCAGCAGATCCTTGCCGACGAAACCGGGGTAACCAATGTAATAGATCCGCTCGCCGGCTCGTACTTCATCGAGGCGCTTACGGACAAGATGGAAGAGGAAGCAACTGAATACATCAGGAAGCTCGATGAACTGGGCGGAATGGTTCGGGCAATCGAGCGCGACTACCCGCAGATGGAAATTGCGGATGCGGCCTACCACTTCCAGCAGCAGGTCGAGGCGGGCGAGAAGCTCATCATCGGCGTGAATAAGTACGCTTCAGAGCGGCGGGAACTGGAATTCGTCCTCAAGATCGACGACACGATCGAGAAGATGCAAGTCGACCGCACCAATCAGTTCAAGGAAAAACGCAATAAGGACAGGTATCGCAGGGCAATGGACGAGCTGCGCCGGCGCTGCGAAGGCCCCCCGTCCTGGGAGAACAACGTCATGCCGGCCCTCATCGAGGCGGTGCGCGCCGGGGCAACCGAGCAGGAATGCTGCGATCTCTACCGCGAGGTGTTCGGAGTATACACAGATCCCGGAACTTTTTAGGCGGCCTCGGCCGACGCGGCATCGAGCGCGTAAATAAATACGCGCGGATTAGGGATCGGACATATAGATGTTTATTTTTCTAACAGGGAGGTAATGTTTCCATGGAAAAAGGAAGGAAACTCCGCATATTGGTTGCAAAGCCCGGCCTTGACGGCCATGACCGCGGCGCTCGCGTTATCGCCCGAGCTTTCAGGGACGCGGGTTTCGAGGTCGTATATACCGGGTGCCATCAGACACCCGAGCAGATCGTAAGCACCGCCATCCAAGAGGACGTGGACATAATCGGTCTCAGCATCCTCTCAGGCGCGCATACCTATTCTTTTCCCAGGATTATGGAGCTTCTCAAGGAGAGCAATGCCCAGGATATTTCCGTAATCGGCGGCGGCATCTTTCCGCTGGAGGACATCCCCAAACTCAAGGAGATCGGAATCAAGGAGATCTTTGAACCGGGCGCAAAGCTCCAGGACATTACCGACTGGGTAACGACAAACATCCAGCCGCGGCAGGCCGTGGCTTTGAAGGCCAGGTAGCGCTTGCGTAAATGTTTGGCCGCACCGGCTTCCTTTCCGGGCCGGCGGCAGCGATGCGGCTGAAGGCGGACGGTCATCCGCCGCTCACCCGCCGCGGGGTATCAGCGTGGATGAGTAGCGGCTTTGCTCGCAAGAATTTACCTTGAAGCCATCTTTTCGACGGGGAGAACGCTTTGGTCAATTAAGCCAAACCCGGAGAGTCTTTCTTAAAAGTGACGAGGCTTTGATCATGGACATAGTCGAACAGATAATTTCCGGTGACGTGCGCGCCACGGCCCGGCTCCTTCGCGATATAGATGACGAAATACCCACCTCGAAGGAGATCCTCAAAGAACTCTACCCGCACACCGGCAAGGCTTACGTGATCGGGTTCACCGGCTCGCCGGGCGTTGGGAAAAGCACCCTAGTCGATCAAATGGCCATACTCTACCGCAAGGAGGGCAAGACGGTGGGAATCCTGGCGGTGGACCCCACCAGCCCATTTAGCGGAGGGGCGATACTGGGGGACCGCATTCGCATGCAGCGACATTTCCTGGATGCCGGGGTCTTTATCCGAAGTCTCGCCACTCGCGGTCATTTCGGCGGTCTGACCAGGTCCACCAATGACATGGTGAACGTCCTGGATGCCATGGGCAAGGACATCATAATTGTCGAGACGGTTGGTGTGGGTCAGGATGAGGTCGAGATCGCAAACTCCGCCCATAGCACGGTCCTGGTGACGGTGCCGGGAATGGGAGACGACATCCAGGCGATCAAAGCGGGCATAATGGAGATCGGAAACATCTTCGTGGTGAACAAGGCAGATCGCGAAGGATCCAGGAAAACAATCCGCGAGTTGCGCAACATGATCGAGATAGGATGCCGCCGAGGTGGATCGAACGGCTGGGAGCCGCCGATCATAGAAACCGAGGCACTTAAATCGCGCGGCATGGAAGAACTGCACGGCGCGATCGAAAAACACAGGAGTTACCTGCTCTCAAGCGGCGAGGACAAGTGGAAGGAAGTGATCGAAAAGCGGGTTAGGATACAGCTTATCGAAACCCTGAAAGATCAGGCATTCCGGACCCTTCTTGACAGGATGGAGGCGAGGGGGGATTCCCTGGACGAGCTGGTCGAAAAGGTGGTCGATAAGAAATCAGACCCGTACACCCTCGTTCAGGAGATTATCTCCAGGGAATTGGGGTAGGAGGTCGGCTGAGGCAGGCTGGAAAGCCTGCGCTACATATAAAATGAACCGGCGGTCCTTTTATGGGCCGCCGGTTCTTTTTATGCTGCGGTAAGGGTCCGCCATGAGGGCGGGCGTTTTTGTCTTACTTGAGCAGCGGCACGATCAGCAGGGCCACGATATTGATAACCTTGATCATCGGGTTGATAGCGGGGCCGGCCGTGTCCTTGTACGGATCTCCCACGGTGTCGCCTGTTACGGCCGATTTGTGAGCGTCTGAACCTTTACCGCCGTACATGCCGTCTTCGATGAACTTCTTCGCGTTATCCCATGCGCCGCCGCCGCTGGTCATGGCGATGGCCTGGAAAAGACCGGTGACAATCGAGCCGATCAGCACGCCGCCAAGCGCTTCCTTGCCAATCAGGAACCCGACCGCGATGGGGGCCACAACCGGGATGAGGGCCGGAAGCATCATCTCTTTAATGGCGGATTTGGTGACGATATCGACGCACTTGCCGTATTCGGGCTTCTGGGTATAGTCCATGATGCCCGGGAATTCACGGAACTGGCGGCGAACTTCCTCGACAACGCCGCCGGCCGCCTTTCCGACCGCTTCCATCAGCAGCGAGCCGAACAAGTAAGGCAGAAGACCGCCGATGAAAAGGCCGACTATGACTTTCGGGTTGGACAGGTCGAATGTTACCTGACCGGGGAAGGAACGGGAGTATTCGGCAAAGAGCACCAGTGCGGCAAGAGCCGCCGAACCGATGGCATAGCCCTTGGTGACGGCCTTGGTGGTGTTGCCGACCGCATCGAGCGGATCCGTTATCGCTCGGACGCTCTCGGGCAGTTCCGCCATTTCGGCTATACCGCCCGCGTTATCCGTAATCGGGCCGTAAGAGTCAATGGCAACGACGATGCCGGTCATAGAAAGCATCGCAACGGCGGAAAGGGCAATCGCGAAAAGACCGCCTCCGGGGTTGCCGGAAAATCCGCCTCCAAGCTGGTAGGACCACATTATCGCGCCGCAGATAACCAGGGCAGGGGCGGCTGTTGATTTCATGCTTACCGCCAGGCCGGCTATGACGTTGGTGCCGTGGCCGGTTACGCTCGCCGCGGCGATATGCTTAACGGGGTTGAAGCTCTTCGAGGTGAAGTACTCGGTGATCATGACGATTATGCCGGTGAGCGCGAGACCGATTAGGGAAATCGTAAACACGCCCATCGGCGTGAACGCCTGCTCCACGCCAGTCTGAGCCAAAAACCACTTGGAAGCGAAATAAAATGCGGCTGCTGCCAGAATACCTGAAACCGCAAGGCCTTTATAAAGGGCGCCCATGATATATTCACTCTTGCCCAGGCGAACGAAATAGGTGCCGATAATCGACGCGATGATCGAGATGCCCCCGATCAGCAGCGGGAATTCGACCCAGCCGCTGTCGGCCCCGAAAACCGTCTTGGCCAGCAGCATTGCGGCAACCAGCGTAACGGTGTAGGTCTCGTAGAGGTCAGCCGCCATGCCGGCGCAGTCGCCGACATTGTCACCCACGTTATCGGCAATAACCGCCGCGTTTCTCGGGTCGTCTTCGGGGATTCCCGCCTCGACTTTACCCACCAGGTCCGCACCGACGTCCGCCGCTTTGGTGTAAATGCCGCCGGCAATACGGGCGAAAACGCTCATCAGCGAGCAACCGAAACCAAGACCAACCAACGCATGGAAAACATCGTCGACCGGCGCATAGGCCCTGGCGATCATATAGTATCCAGTGATGCCCAGAAGCCCCAGGCCAACCACCATGATGCCTGTAACCGAACCGCCCTTGAAGGCTACCGTGAGGGCGGCCTGGAGGCCGCGTTTGGCCGCTTCGGTGGTGCGCACGTTGGCTTTAACGGATACCATCATTCCGATATAGCCGGCAACGGCCGAACCAACGGTGCCGAAAATGAACCCGACGGACGTCCAGATTCCGAGGTAAGTGAGCAAAACGGCCAATATGACGGCCACGACGGCAACCGTCTTGTATTCCCTTTTCAAGAATGCCGTTGCGCCTTCACGAATGGCCTCCGAGATTTCCTGCATCTTCTCGTCACCGGGACTTTGTTTGCTTACCCATGAGGCGGTAACCAGCGCATAGACGACTCCAAGGGCGCCGCATGCGAGGGCAAAAAGAACAATTACACTTGCATTCATTTAGTCCTCCTCAAATTGTTTTGATGAAATCTGCCCCGGGAGACGGGTAAGCCGCCCGGTTTAACCGTGTTATTGATTTAATAAGGCTGCCTGCAAAACAACCTGTTCGATAAAATTTCTTCTAAAAAGGTTTCCGGTTAAATAAATCCGGCTTTCCGGATCAACAGAACGGTCTCTCTGGCGCGGGCCTTTTCCGTGTTGCTCCGATCAGGGTACTTGAAACATGACCGCATATGTCGGGTGATTAGCTGAACGCAGGGAGCGAAGATGAGCGGATTATCGGGCTTGGACTAGGTTGACATTCCTTCTCAAAAACCTTCCACAGGGTTGACGGCTGCCAAAAAGACCATAGAATACGGAGACTTCCCACGCGCCAGTCAAGCTACTGTAAGCACACTCGATTTGTCAAGCTAAAAAGCGGTTGCAATTTGCAGGCGGGACGGTGTCGATGGCCGATCCGGTTTGACCTCCGTGGCGGAGTGCATTTCTAGTCGCTAATGGATGGACTTGTTCTCGGGTGTGGGAGGGAAAGCCTTTTGGGAGATAATTGTGAGCTTCTCTTTTTTTATTCCGGCAACTTCGACCAGCAGGAACTGTATCCATACCCCGCAAAAAAAGCTCACCATGCTCTCATTGCTGACGAAGACCTCATCGCCTAATCTCTCATCCTCGATCGCCTCGGCCGCACGGCTCATAATGTCGCTTCTAAGCCGCCCCTCCCCTAGGCACTGAAGAGCTTTGTTATAGAGCTTTTCGATATCGCGGTTCTGGGAAATGATACACGCCGCCTTGTCACATGCCTCGATGAGGTTAAGTTTTGTCATGGTGAAGCCGGTCCTTTGAATTTTTCCCTAGGATATTGAATATCATCCAATCGGGTTTAAGTTGATTTGATTAACCGTAACATTTTTGATCGGCGCGGAAAACAACTCGAATGAATCGCAGGCCCGCGCTCGCCCTCTTTTTTATTGACACGGGGTCGGGCTCCGGCTTTACTATCAAGCTTTTCAAGGCTTAGGTGCAACTTCAGAAAGGAGTTTCCATGCTAACCCCTCATAAGTACAATTCGGCAATTCGACTCATTTGCTTGATTGCCATTTTGTCGATGATCAGTTCCATCCAGATTCCAAGCGCCTTCGCCGCTGCGCACGGCCCTGCCGGTTTTGCCGATCTTGCCGAAAGCGTCAAGGATGTCGTTGTTAATATATCGACAACGCAGGTGCTGAAGGAAAATCCAATGCAGCCCTTCGTGGGCCCTAATTCCCCTTTTCGTGAATTTTTCGGGGACGATTTTTTCAAAAAGTTTTTCAACGATCATCCCCAGTCGCAAATGAAGACTCACGCCCTGGGCTCCGGGTTTATAATCGACGAGGATGGGACAATCCTTACCAATAACCACGTCGTTGAAAAAGCATCCGAGATCAAAATAAAAACAGCAGCCGGCAAGGAATACGATGCAAAGGTGGTGGGGCGTGACCCCAAAACCGACATTGCCCTGGTAAAGATCACAATCGATGCCAAGCTGCCCAGGGCCGCCAAGCTGGGCAATTCCGATGCAATCAGGGTCGGCGACTGGGTTATGGCGGTCGGTAACCCCTTCGGACTGGGCAATACGGTTACCGCGGGAATAATCAGCGCCAAGGGCCGCATCATCGGCGCCGGCCCCTATGACGATTTTCTCCAAACCGACGCGGCGATCAATCCGGGAAATTCAGGCGGGCCGCTTTTCAATATGGACGGCGAAGTTGTTGGAATCAATACCGCTATCGTCGCCCAGGGCCAGGGTATCGGCTTTGCCACTCCGATCAGTATAGCCAAGGAAATTCTCGGTCAGTTAAAGACCGGCAAAGTGGTGCGCGGATGGCTTGGGATAATGATCCAGGATATTACCCCCGATCTGGCCGAATCGTTTGGAATTACCGAAACCACCGGGGTTATCGTTGCCGACGTGATGCCGGACAGCCCAGCCGAGAAGGCAGGAGTCAAAAGGGGTGACATAGTTAGGTCCCTTAACGGAAAGCCAATCGAAAACGCTCACATGCTCTCCCGACTGGTTGCTGCCCTTGGGCCGGAGTCAACAGCCTCCCTGGATATTATCCGGGACGGAAAACCGCAGCCTATCAAGGTGACCATCGGGACCATGCCCGAGGAAGCCGGCGAAAAGAAAAGAGGCGGCGAGAAAGGCGAGAGCGCCTGGGGTATAACAGCCCAGAACGTCTCCCCGGAACTTGCCCAGAAATACGGCTTGGACGATAATGAGACGGGCGTTATAGTTACCGAGATCAAGCCGGGCACCGCGGCCTCCGAAGCACGGCTGCGTCCGGGTGATGTGATAAGGGAAGTAAATCGCCAGAAGGTCCATAACCTTCGGGAATACAGGCAAGCGCTGCAGAAAATCAAAAAGGAAGATACCCTGTTGCTGCTTGTCAAACGCGGAGGCAATACCTTCTACATCGTAATCAAGCCCTCCAAGGAAGAGTAGGGGCTTGGCTAACGGTGCCGGTCGATTGGATGGGCGGTACTAACTCATGGAAGCGGACGATCAGCAGGTGTGCTTCATAATTACGGTACCGCCAGAGCAACTCCGGAAAGAAAAAGATAAGGCGCGGGAACTGCGCAAGTCTCAGTGGTGGAAGCGTCAGACGGCAAAGGGCATTTGCCACTACTGCCGCAGGCGCTTTCCACCCGCCGAGCTGACCATGGACCACATGGTCCCGCTTATTCGCGGCGGCAAGTCGGTGAAGGGCAACACTGTCCCGGCGTGCCGCGATTGCAATTCAAAGAAGAAGTACCTGCTGCCGCTGGAATGGGACCAATATCTCCAATCCGCCGCAAAGGAGCCGAATACCGGGATGGATGATCCCGTGCAATCACCCGAAGGGGAATAAAATGGAACAGTGTAAAGAGTGCGAACTGGCTTTGTATTGTTATTCCGATTCGAGTTCCTGGATTTTCAGGACAAAGAAGGAGATGGAAGAAAAACAGTCAGCTATATCGAACTGCCCCGTTCACGAAGAAGTCGAACAAAAGCGCGCCGCCGCAAGAAAAGCCGTCGCACAAGGTCGCCGATAATCGGGTAAGGTGGGAACTGGTTCCCCCGCCATCCGAGCCGCCTGGCGGAAGGGTGAGCGGGGAGTTGGCTCCCCACCCATCTTTCTTCATTGTTCCCCGGCGGTTAATCAGGTAATCGAGATTACCTTTTCGGCGACTTGCATCGAAGTAACGATATCGAGCATGTTAGTAACTTCGCCTACTCTTTTTTTCTCGAGCAAATTGAAAGTTTCGAGGCAGCGGCCGCAAACTAGTATACTGACCCCTTCCCGTGCCAATTCCTGGAGTTCGGGCAAAACCTCGGAGCCTTCCACTGCCAGTTTGACCCCGCCATTTAGAAGAGCGAGCCGCCATAGGTCGTCTCCCATTTCCCTGAGTGTCTTGATAAAATTGACAACGATTCCGCGTCCGAGTTCATCATCCCCTTTCCCCGCGCAATCACTTGACAGGATCACGAAAATCCTGGTCCGGGACTCATCCACTTTTCTACAACTCTCAAGCCCGGCACTACCCGCCATCTTTTCTTGGCTCAATTTGTTCTGCGCCATTTTAGCCTCCATGCATAAGACACTCTCTTGAGAAAACCGCCAGTAGGCCCAATTACCGCACACGGATTTTTTCGAAGCTCATGATAACGGGTCTTCCCATTAAAATCGCAATATGAGAATATGAGAACGTTAGTATCGAGTCCAACGAATTATTCAAGTCGTATCAATCGAAAAAGCCGATAGGAAAAGGTAGTGGAAATCAGGCAATTAAAATCATTCAGAACGGTTGCAAATTTCCTGAGCTTCAATAAAGCGGCAGTGAAGCTTAATTACGCCCAATCGAGCATTTCGGCTCAGATCCAAGCCCTCGAAGAAGACCTGGGCGTGCAGCTTTTCGACCGGCTGGGAAAACGGATCCAGTTGACCGAGACGGGCACTCTGCTGCTTCAGTACGCAAACAAGATATTGGACCTGGTTGACGAAACACAGTCGACGCTCACAGGGGACCTGGAACCGTTAGGTTCCCTCACTGTAAGAATTCCGGAATCATTTGGGGTCCACCGCCTGCCTGCGGTTCTCAAGGCATTTCACGCGAAGTTTCCAAACGTTGAGCTTAATTTCATAACATGCGCCCTCGAAGGGCTTGCCAAGGACCTTCGCAAGGGCGTAACCGATTTAGCTTTTCTGCTCGCCGAAGGGATCAGCGCGCCGGATCTCGAGGTGGAGACCCTCGGGTTTGAATCCGTGGTCCTCGTAGCCGGCCCCGACCACCCGCTCAGCGCGAAAAGGAGTGTCCATACCCGCGACCTTGCCCGCCAGACGATACTTCTTTCGAGGGTGGATTGCAGCTATAGGAAACCCTTCGAGCAAATTCTGAAACATGAAGAAGTTGACAAATTCAACAAGGTCGAATTCAACAGCGTTGAGGTTATAAAGCACAGCGTCATGGCGGGCTTCGGAATCAGCATTCTCCCGGAAATTGCGGTAGCCGAGGAAGTCCGTCAAAGAAAACTTGTCATCCTGCCCTGGTCCGAGGGAGCAATTGAGGTTGCAGTGCTCATGATCTGGTTTCGTGACAGGTGGATATCGCCAACCCTCCGGGCTTTTATGGACGTGACCAGGAAGCTCATCAAGCAGCCGTGATGTTGTTCAGCGGGAGACGGTCAGGCTGCGGCACACAGTATGTCTTTGGCTATGACCAGTCTTTGAATTTGGTTTGTTCCCTCGTAAATTGAAGTGACTCGAACGTCCCTTGCGTATCGCTCCAGGGGGAATTCTTTCATGTAGCCGTACCCGCCAAGCATCTGGAGCGCGTTATGGCAGGCCTTTTCCGCTGCTTCGGTCGCGAAGTATTTAGCCATGGAGGCTTGCCTGGCGAAGGGCCGGCCCTCTTCCTTGCAGCAGGCCGCGTTCATAAGAAGAAGTCTGGATGCTTCCAATTCGGTATAGGATTCAGCGATCATCCACTGGATCGCCTGGAAGTTGGTCAACGGCTGATCGAACTGTTTTCTCGCCAATGCGTATTTTGTCGCAAAATCGATTGCCGCAAGGCCGATACCCAGGGCCAATGAACCTATCCCAATGCGCCCTCCCGCCAATTCTCCCACTGCTGTACGGTATCCCTCGTTTAGTTTGCCCATCAGCGCGGAGGCCGGAATTTTGCAATCATTGAAGATGAGAGTGTTGGTGGAAGATGCATTCTGCCCCATTTTTGCTTCCCCTTTCCCGATGGAAAAACCATTTAAGCCGTTTTCCACCAGAAAAGTACTGATGCCCCGTCCCTTCCTGGCGGATGGGTCGGTGAGGGCCCAAATTACAAAAAACCCTGCGTAGTCCCCACTGCTGATAAAGGCTTTGCTGCCGTTTAAAACCCACTCCTTTCCGTCTTGAACCGCGCGACAGCACATACCGGCCGGGTCCGAACCCGCTTCCGGCTCGGTCAGCCCGAAACCCGCCGCATGATATTCTCCCGAGCAAATCTTCGGGATGTATTTTTTTTTCTGATCCTCGGAGCCAACGGCTTGAATCACCTCGCAGACCATGTTGTTCAGGGACATCGTCAAAGCGGTGGATGCACACGCCCTTGCGATTTCAGTTACCGCGACGCTGAAGGCAACAACCCCGGCCTCCGACCCCCCGTAGCAGCTGCTGACGTTTATCCCCATGAGGCCGAGTTGAGCCATGCATCTGAGATTTTTCAAGAAGATGTCGCGCTCTCCCCCGGCATCCAGGGCGGCAGCGACCGGTGCAAGTTCGGCGGCTGCAAATTTACGGGCGGTGTCCTGTATCTTTTTTTGAGTTCGAGTCAGGTCCAGGCGCATGTAATCTTCTCCTCTCTATTTTTAGATTTCGATCAACATTCCATCGGTGGCGCATTCAAATATCGATTTGCTTGTCCTTGCCAACATCTCTTCGCTCATGTGCATTACCACGACTCGATCTGCACCGATCTTCCTTATCTTTTGCGATAGTGTCACATAATCGAGGTGATACCTGATTTGCTTATCAAAGAAGTAGGACTCGGCGATGAACAGGTCGGCGTCTGCGCACATCCTTTCGAGCGCCTCTGTCCACTCGGTGTCGCCGGAATAGACTATTACCTTCCCTCCGCACTCGATTCTTAAATGGATATGCGGATCTTGCGGAGGATGAGCCGCAGGGAAAGCCGTTACGCGCAGATTTCCGATGGAAAGGCCGGCTCCGGGCTGCAGTTCTTCAATATTCAGAGCAAATCGCATCTTTACGACTGAAGAACGGGGAAAAGTCCCTTCCATTACTTCGGTCAACTTTCTTCCCAGGCCGGGTGGTCCCGCGATAGTAAGGTCGCGGGTCCTCTTTTTGTTTAATTGGGCATCCACGAGGAAGTAAGGCAGACCTCCGAAATGATCGCCGTGAAAATTGGTCACCAAAATGGCCTCGATATCATCGTGGATGATCGAATTTTGCCGGATGGCGATCAGCGATGATGCGCCGCAGTCGATCAAAAAGTTGGCGTTTCCGGATTTTCCGAATATGCAGCTTTGAAACCTCCCACCACTGCCAAACGCATCTCCGCAACCCAGGAAGGTCAATTTAACGGCACCCATTCGCTGCCTCCAATATTGTATGGTCAATCGTCTGGATAGTTAGCATAAGGGATGACATCGAATAAAGTGGATACAGGCAGGATAATATCTAGTCAAACGATTTAAATCGAACAGCCCAATCGGATCATTCGATGGATAGCGGTAGTGCACTCACATGAAGAGTTCCCGGGAGGGGGTCCACGGGAAGATTGAGGGGCCGGGGCAAGGAAGAAAGCATTCTCAGCAGAGCAGGCCGCCAAGGATTTAAGACTCTTACTGATGAGAACAAAGGGATTTCAAGCCGTTTAAAACATTTTTTCTCGGGACCAGCATAAATACGGAGCCCACCCCAAAGAGTATGCAGCCCAGGTCCTTGTCCTTTGTGTATCTTCGAACAGCCATCTGAACTCCGTTCTGAAAAAAATCGTGACCAATCAGGAGCCCGCCTGACTTTAACTTTGGGTGCCATGCCTCGATGTCGCGAAGTGCACCCTCTTCGGTATGATCTCCATCTATGAAGATCATATCGAAATTCTGGTCGGGAAAATCTCGAGATGCCTCAACGCTCTCTTTTCGGATAGGGAAAATGAAATTTCCCAAACCGGACTTGCTGATATTATCCATAAATTTCTCGTATATTCTCCCGTCCGAAATGATTTTCATAAGCGGATGGTCGTAGTGCACGTCCCAATCTCCCCAAATATCCACACAATAGATTTTGGCACTGTAATTTTGAGATGCATAAAAAGCTTTGGCGAACAACAACGCGGAAAGCCCCATGAAACTGCCGACCTCCAGTATTTTTGCCTTCGGCGGCATACCTTCCAGTAAACCGATCAGAGTAAAAATATCTTCCAGAAGGAGGTAGCCTGCCACTCCATCTATTTCAATCAGCCAATCAGCCCGGTCCACAATCTCGAGATTGCCTATACCCGAGGACATCCATTGGTCTCTGTTCACTTCCATAAACCACTCTCCTCGCTCGCTTTGAGGCGGTTTGCACCTCATTGCTTTCCAGGTCCGGCCTAAAGACCTTGAGTCTTACAGGTGCGGCGCTCACGGAAAAATCTTTTCAGCATCCGGGCGGATTCGTCAGCCCGGACGGCCCCGCGGACCTCGATTCTGTGATTGAAAGCTGATATCTTGGTGAGATCAACAACACTGCCGGTCGAACCCGATTTGGGATCCGCGGCGCCGAATACGAGCCTTTTTATTCTTGCATTTAGCATAGCGCCCAGGCACATCACGCATGGTTCCAGGGTAACGTAGAGGACGGTCCCCGGCAACCTGTAGTTCTGGAGCAGCGCGGAGGCCGCCCGGAGGGCGAGAATTTCGGCGTGTGCGGTAGGATCGCTCTGCGAAACCGGTCGGTTGTGCGCCCTTGCAATGACCTGCCCGGCCGAGTCCACCAGTACGGCCCCGACGGGCACCTCCTCGACCTCCAATGCCCTCTGTGCCTCCTCTAGCGCCAGGCCCATATAAAAGCTGTCACTGTCCAAAACTCCCTCTCAATTCGCAGGTTTAGGGGTAAGATTTGCAAATAGCACGGATTTATTGTATAGAGAAGTGCTTTTCCTTCGATTGATGTTGGCGAATCATTCCGATGTCCTTACAATCTGTTTAAAACCTGCTCGAATTCGGGCGTTTGGCGGCCCGTGCGGCGCTTTCGCGCCAAGGCAAGCAGGTCTCAAGGAGCACCGGAATGGAAAACGGGGAAAATGAGCACAAAAATTTCCCAAGATGCGGCGACTTAAGTCCGGAGGGAAAAGATGCCGGGCGGGAGCTTCCCAGGAAGCATTCATGTCCCGATTGCCGATTTTGCCAGATCTGCAGCGATGCCCGGTGCAGTTCCTGCCGGAAGGAAAGGGAATCGCAGACTATTTGTTCGAAAAAAATGAGCTTTAGCGAACAGATTCGGCTCTATAATGAAATCAATGCCAAGGACCCGCTACTCGGAAAAAAGCACAAATGATAATCGGAAAGCTACTCCCAATTAAGCAGGTTCTCTTTGTTGCCTCGGCCTTTGTTTTCGTATCCGTACTGCTTCACGGTTCGACGTCAGCCGAAGTTGGTGAAAGAGCATCCAACCAAAATCTTATGCCCGCCGCCCAGGCGGAAAAACAGCCGGCTGCGAAGCCCTCGAAGGCTTCTTCAGAGCAGTGGAAAGAGCAGATATGGGAAATCCTGCCCTACGATGCCCCGGTAGGACCTCCGCGTCCCGACCCTGTGAGACTGGGTTATCAGCTCAGCGGCTGGAAACCTTTCTTTGTTGATTCGCGCTTCGAGATAAATGAGTCGGGAAGGCTTGTCAGCGCACGGTTGCATTCTCTCGGGGATGAGGCGATCGATCCAGCTCCCTACAAGCTCGATCAGCTCCGCGCTGCATTCGAGAAACTCGACCGGGCGAGGGCCGCTTTGCAGGCCCTGCGGCTGGACGTGAGCGAGGCCGCCGCGGACGCCTTGCTCTCCATGCCTTCTCAGGCTGCCTCTTCTCGGCAGACGGCAAATCCGGGGGAAGCTTCGCCTGCTCCCGCGCAAACGCAGGTCTCGATCCCAGACCAACTACGGCTCTATCGGGATGCCTTCAGGGCTTCAGCCGAACTTGATATTGCCCTCGCAGCTGCCTTCTCCCGCTTTGCCAATGAGATGAACCCATTTTCAGGCGAAGAGCAGTCGCAGGCCCTTTCCGGCATGGTTCCGATGGCTCAGATTCTAAAGGACCTGGAGCCGCAACCCCAGCATTACCGGACCCTTGTTGCAGCTTATGCGCGGTACAGGGAACTTGCCGCCGGCACGCACCAGCAATCCTTTAGCGCTTCAGCCTCCCTTCGTCCCGGAGAATCCGGCAACCACGTGCGCGAACTCCAGAAAAGGCTTCAGCAAGAGGGTCTATATTCCGGCTCCGTCACAGGGTTCTATGACGCCGAGACACAGCGGGCCGTGAGGGAATTCCAGTCCATGCACCTCGTTGACCCGGACGGGGTGGTGGGCCAGCGCACGCGGGAGTGGCTCAATGTCCCTTTCCGAGAAAAAGTGGACATGATCGCCTATGCCCTGAATTACACTCGGCACAGTCAGGCCCGTAAGCTCAGCCGGTATATACGGATCAATATCCCGCAGTTCCAGCTCGAATACTATAGGGATGGAAAGATCGAGGCCACACACCGGGTGGTGGTGGGCAGAGCTTCCGGGAAGAAGGTGAAATTCAGGGGCAGGATGATCGGTGAAAATCAAACTCCGACCCTGGTCAGCACAATCGAGCAGGTCATCCTCAATCCGCGCTGGTATGTCTCGGACCGTATCCAGCTCGAACTCAACTCCGAAGCAAAATCCGACCCTGAGTGGTTTGCCAAACATGGGTATGTGACGTGGGGACAGAACCGCATGTTTCAGCGGCCCGGCCCCGGAAACGCGCTTGGGCGCGTTAAATTCGAATTCCCCAACGTCTACGCCGTCTATCTCCATGACACCCCGAAAAAAAGCCTTTTCGAGAGGGCGCGAAGGGACTTCTCGCACGGGTGCATCAGGGTTGACAAGGCGCTCAAGCTCGCTGAATTCCTTCTCAGCGAGGACAACAATCCATACGCCCAGAAAGTGGAAACGATCCTCAAGGGCGATAAGCAGACTTTTGTCAAGCTGGCGCAACCAATCCCCATCCTGATCGAATATGTTCCGGTCTCTACAAACGACAATGGGCGGGCGCTGTTTTTGGGCGACCCCTACGGAATTCTGAAAGAGGAAGGGAACCGGAAAACGTAAAACGGTTCACGGTGCAATTTTGTTTTCATCCAATAAACCTATAATATATTCGCCTCTTATCTCCACCTCGATAAGTTTTCCTGCATCCATTATACATTATTGTTTGAAATGATATTAAAATCGCAGTTGTGTATTGGAAATGGTTTAGGCGCCGTTTATCTTGCTAGAATCACTTGCATTTTCCTATGCCTCGCCAATAACTGTTTCATAATTTGTAGTTCAACCCAATTCCTATGTAATATCGGTATGTTGCGCTAGTCGATGAGCTGAAACCGTAAATGAATTGAAAAAGTGTTTGACACCGCGATATCTTCTTTGGTAGTAAAGCCCATCTCCTAGAAGAGTTTGGTTTAGCCGTTGTGGCTGAGGGGGGAACTCTTTGAGGTAACATCTGGAGGGGGGGTTTATGGGGAGGTACTACTCCGCGAGGGCATTAAACTATGCCTTGGTAGTCTCGACGGCAGTCATCGTTTCCGCAGTAACCTATGTGCAACAATCTCAAGCACTTACCGCATCCTACGGCGCGCCGTATCACGGGCGCATCGAAAACGGCGTAATTTTTCCGAATCAATTTCCCGGATATCACCTTCGCGATGAAAACAGGAGCTACACAACGCCGGAAGTGGTCGGCGCTCTGCTCGATGCAATCGAAGCCGTGCGCACCGAGTTTCCGGATACATGTGACGTGTTTCTGGGTGATTTTTCAATCTCCGGTGGGGGCTCGGCCATTCATCACAGGTCCCACCAGAACGGCCGGGACGTCGATATAGGAATGTATCGTAAGGGCAACGTCCCCATGGAAACCTTTGTCGCCATGAACGAGGACAACCTCGATGCGCCGAAAACATGGTGTCTCATCGAAAACATAATCCGTTCCCAGCGAGTCCAGTATATCTTTCTGGACCGCCGGCTCCAGAAGGTCCTGTACGAATACGCCGTGACCCGCGGCTATGACCAGTCCTACCTTGACCGCGTCTTCGGAAACGTCAGGGGGTCTCTTATCCAGCACGTGAGAAACCATTACGACCACATGCACGTCCGCTTCTTTACCCCGTGGTCGACGCTTGCCGCGCATATCGGGGATGGGGAGACAGAGAAGTCGCAGGTGGTCGACATCGCTCAGCAGTCGTACATGCCGACGAAGGTCAACTACTATGTGAACGGTTCGGAGTCGAACCTGGATGCCATCGCACAAAGCTTTGGAGCAACCAAGCGCGACCTTTGCCGCTGGAATCGGCTTAGCCCCAACGCCCTCCCGGTACCCGGAAGCTGCCTGGTGTTTTACAAGAGGAGCTTCGAGAGCGAGCCGGTTCTTCTCGCTAGGTCCATACAGCCCGGCTACATAGCCGAGGCGCCAAGAATCAGGGTGGCTTCCGTGCAGACCGAATCATCCGAGCCTGTGAAGATGGCCGATGCCGCCGGCAGTGACGAGGAGCAGAAATTTGAAGAGGAAACAGTTGAGCCGGCTGAACCTGCCGCTCCCCGGAGGAGTGCGCAGTCCCTGGTCTACAAGGTTCGCAGGGGCGACACTCTGGCAGTTATAGCAAAGCGCAGCAAGGCGGATGTCAATCTTATATGCAAACTCAATGGGATCAGCAAGACAACGAAACTCGTTCCCGGCCGCTCGCTTAAGACCGGAACGAGAATGGTAGTTGCCGATTCCGGGCAAACGGCAACCGATGCGCCTAAAAAGGCTTCCTCATCCTCGCCTATATGCTTTACTTCCGATCCCAAGAAACCCAACGGAACGGCCGCATTTTACACGGTTGGCAGGGGCGACACCCTGCAAAGAATTTCCAGAAAATCCGGAATATCAATCGATGTTCTGTGCCAGCTTAACAGTCTGAGAAGAAACGCCGGCCTAAAGCCGGGACAGAAAATAAAGTTGACCCAGGCCAATCTGCGCGTGAGACCTGCCTTGGGGCCCGCTGCCTGCCCGATCAACTATCCCGCCGGCAAGGGACCCGCCGTGAAGGGAAGTCCTTCACGCCAGGTAGAGGGTGCTCAGGATGCAAAGGCCCCGGTGAAGGCTGTTCCGAAGGTGGAGAAGGCTTCCGAGGCAAAATCCGCAAAGACGGTGACCAAGTCTAAGTCAGCTAAGACTGCCGCTGTCGCCAAGTCGGCTTCCAAACCGAGTGGAAAGGCTGCGAGCGCCTCGAAAAGCACTGTAAAAGTTCCGGCTGCCGCAAAGAAAAACGTTTCGAAAAAAGCGGTCGAAGCCAAATCAGGTAAGCCTGTCAAAAGAGGCGAGACTGCCGGCGCGAAGCAAAAGAGCGCACCCGGCATGCTTGCCCAAAACAGGGCGAGGTAGCTCGTAGATAATTCAAAACGCGATTAGCCCAGATTTCTCTTTTCATTTTCTTGGAATTGGGTTATAGATAGGGACTTTAGATGCGGGCACTGTAAAAAGTGCCCGTTCTTTTTTACCAACGCGGGCCGAAATGCAAAAGCCCGCTCCGCGAAATTCTGTGTTCGGGTAAACCCGCCGGCCGTCCAGCCTTCCAGGTTACCGTGGTAGCACAAAATACCGCCTGCAATACAGGTTCGTTGGAGTGGATTTCAGCCGCGAAGTGTGAGCCGGGTGCTGAGAAGCAATGGCTGGAAGCCGCTCTCCCGGCGTAATGCCGCTCCGCTAAATGGTCGTGGTGATTTCATTTAAATGAGTCAGCGGAAGCTTATTCAGGTTGGGGTCCAGCCGAGTGCAACCCCGATATGCTCATAGACAGAACTGGTGTATAGGATTGAAAGAAGCAGCGGAAAGAACCACAATGGCTACACCTGAGGCAAGGAGCCCCAGTACACCCCTTATATTGGTAAAAGACGAAAAAGCACGGCGCAACGGCAAGCGCCTGGAGCAAAGCATGTCCAGCAGCGACGCACGAGAAAAAATTCGAAACATCGGGATAAGCGCTCACATCGATTCGGGAAAAACAACCCTTACCGAACGCATCCTGTTCTACACTGACCGCATTCACGCCATCCATGACGTAAAGGGCAAAGACGGCGTCGGGGCCACCATGGACTTCATGGAACTCGAAAAAGAGCGCGGAATCACCATCCAGTCGGCCGCTACCTGTTGCACCTGGGACGGTCACCCGGTAAACATTATCGACACCCCTGGCCACGTCGACTTCACTATCGAGGTCGAACGCGCCTTGCGTGTGTTGGACGGCGCGGTGCTCGTTTTATGCGCTGTTGGCGGGGTCCAGTCCCAATCGGTTACCGTCGATCGTCAGATGGTGCGCTACGGTGTCCCTCGAATTGCATTTGTCAACAAGTGCGACAGGACGGGCGCCGACCCTCTGCGGGTGGCGCGCCAGCTCAAGGAAAAGCTCAACCACAATCCGGTTCTTCTCCAGATTCCGATGGGCCTTGAAAATAATTTCCATGGAATTATCGATTTGATCACAATGAAGGCCATCACCTTTGACGGCGATTTCGGCGATGTAATTACCGAGAGTGAAATACCGGCGGAATTTGTGGAACTTGCCGGCGAAAAACGCGAAGAAATGCTTGATGCCATCTCGCTCTTCTCGGACGATCTCACCGAAGCCATCCTGGGCGAGGATACCATAACGGAAGAAATGATTTACGACGCGGTCCGCAAAGGCACTCTCTCACTCCAGCTGACCCCGGTCCTTATAGGATCTGCCTACAAGAACAAAGGCGTCCAGCCGCTCCTCGATGCCGTTCTGAGATACCTGCCTTCTCCTCTCAATATCAAGAACGAGGCACTGGATCTCGACCGCGATGAAGAACGCATCATACTCGGCAGCTCTCCGGACTTGCCGCTCGTTATGCTGGCCTTCAAGCTCGAAGTCGGCCGCTACGGCCAGCTGACATATGTTCGCCTCTACCAGGGGACGCTAAACCGCGGCGACACAATTTCGAACACCCGCACTGGAAAGCGTGTAAAGGTGGGACGCCTCGTTCGGATGCACGCCGACGAGATGGAAGAAATCGAATCCGCGGCCGCGGGAGATATCGTTGCCCTGTTCGGAATCGATTGCGCCTCCGGCGACACGTTTACCGACGAGCGGGTGCGCTATGCGATGACCTCGATGCACGTTCCCGAACCGGTTATATCGCTCGCCGTGAAGCCCAAGGACAAAAAGGCCGAAATGAACTTAAGCAAGGCCCTTACGCGCTTTTCCAAAGAAGACCCGACCTTCAAGGTCTACCTCGACGAGGAGACCTCGGAGACGATAATCTGCGGCATGGGCGAGCTTCATCTTGATGTCTACGTCGAGCGCATGCGCCGCGAATATAACGCCGACGTCGAGACCGGGATGCCAAGGGTTGCCTACCGCGAATCCCCAACCCGCAACTCCGATTTCAATTACACGCATAAAAAGCAGACCGGCGGCTCGGGCCAATTCGGTCGAGTGGCTGGGTTCATGGAATCGCTGGCGGAAGGCGAGTTCGAATTCGTAAACAAGGTGACCGGCGGAGCTATACCAACCGAGTACATCCCGTCGTGCGAAAAAGGATTCCGCGCATGCCTCGCCAAGGGCGCGCTTGCCGGATTTCCCGTGGTTGGAGTGAAGATTACCATAAACGATGGCGCGTCCCATTCGGTCGACTCATCGGATATCGCTTTCCAGCAGGCCGCTATAGGGGCCTTCCGCGAAGCCTACCAGCGCTCGCAACCGGTTTTGCTCGAACCATTAATGCGCGTTGTGGTCGAAACCCCAACGGAATTCCAGGGAGCAGTACTGGCAAGCCTCAACCAGAGACGCGGAATAATCCTTAGCACCTCTGAAGACGGCGTTTTCTCGAACATCGAATCCGAAGTCCCGCTCTCAGAGATGTTTGGCTACTCGACTGTCCTTCGCTCCGCAACCCAGGGCAAAGCCGAATTCACCATGGAATTCGCCCGCTACAACCCTGTTCCCAAGGCCATTGCCGAGGAAGTCATAAAGAAAGAGCGGGAGAAGCAGAAGTAGCTCAGGGTGGTTTGTGGGTTGCGAGTTGTGTTGCGTGTTGCGGGTCCCCTCTCTATTGACAAACCGGGAGGGCTTTGATAAACAGGTCACTTCCGATTATTCCCCGGTAGCTCAACGGCAGAGCGGGTGGCTGTTAACCACTAGGTTGATGGTTCGAGTCCGTCCCGGGGAGCCAGAAAAAACAATGGGTTGGCCTGATGGTCAGCCCATTTGTGTTTCGGGGGTGTGAAGGATAGTGTGAAAAGGGGAAAGGATTCCCTTTGCCGTTCTTGACATGACGAGCAAGTCGGCGCTAAATGGCTTTGTTTCATACATTACACATTCGCAGAAGGGACTCCAAAACAGGTTTTTGGCCGTCAGAGATGAGATGATGCCTTTGAAGTATGCTCCCTTACTATTGATATGCTGTCTCATCGTATACCCCCCTGCATCGCACGCGCAGGACCTTCTGCTTCGACATGGACATGGCCTTGACCTTTCTTACGAGCAAAAGCAACGTCTTGAGGAGCGAGTCAAATTCGGTGATGCCGATGCCTCATGGCGTCTCTATCTCTACTACTCTTTCGAGAAGCACGATGAAGGGTTGGGAGTCCCGTGGCTGCTCAAGGCCGCCCGGCTCAGACATCCTGAGGCACAGAGGACTGTTGCCATCCAGATTCGCGATGGATGGCCAATGTATATTGACTTCGGAGACACTCCTCAATCCGCCGCTCAAACCCTCCTGGAGGATGCAGCGCGTTTAAGTGGCGCAGCTTGTCGGGATCTCGCCAAGGCTTTCGAGGATGGCTACTTTGGCCGGCCAGACGCAATCACTGCCCGCAGGTACTACCAACGAGGAGCAGATTTCGGTGACAGAATGTGCTGGAAGGATCTTGCGCGATTCGTCAGCAAAGGGATTGGCGGCCCTCGTGATCTTTTATCTGCTTATTTTTGGATTTCGCTAGAAACTCGGTGCACAGACCCTCGGTCCTTAGATGGCAAGGATTCCTGGTCACTAAGGGAGAGCATTGCCTGCCAACTCAGCCCTACCGAATTGGAGACCTCTTGGATTCAGATCGATAGCTTTATTGCAGACGTTCGGGCCTTCAAGAGAGATGTTTATCCTGCAGCCTTTCTGGGAACCGCCATCGCTGATTCCTTGAGACTTGAGGGGCAGCGTTTAGCAGATGGGGCCGAAAATTTGCATCGTATGGAGATGCTCAATAAGAAGTAGGTGGGATAGGCAGCTAGCGGGTAACACCGGCAACTCGTTGGGCGCAGGGATCGGGGTCGGGGCGCAGGGATCGGGGTCGGGCCAAGCTAGTATGCGCAGGGATCGGGGTCGGGCCAAGCTAGTATGCCGATATCTTAAGATAAAGCATTAGAAAAGGACTATATTTTCAGCTTAGATGCCCGTTTTTGTCCCCAAAAACATCATTTTAATGAGCCTTGATGCCCGCGAGTGGCTCGGATGCTCGTATCCGGGCACAAAGCGCGGGGTGGTGCCTGTTCCGCCCCAAGCGGGATTGCCGGTGTGCGAAGCAAAAAAGGGGGGCTGACTGATTTATTCCCTCTTGCCTGCGGCAGGGCCCATATGAAGAAGTTGCCCGTTACCTGTGTGGCAAGGTGCGTTATCGAGCCGTATCCTCATGAGCATAACTGCTGCTTCTTTGCTTAGCTATTATTGAGGAAATCATCTCAAAATGGTACCCCAGAAGGATGGGTCCTCAAATAGCTTGGAAATAGAATCCTCACAAGCAGCTTTCAATGTGGGAAGATCGTCATAAGTTGCATCCATTGATTTATTTGAGTTCTTGTAACTCTCGACTGATGTTCCCCACAAAACTTTCCCATTCTTGTCTTTCAACACCACGTCGTATCTGGCATTCGCTTTTGCATATTCCATGCTAAATCCAGTTGCATACTCTTCAACCCAAAGAGACTCGATAGTCCCATCAAGTATGAATTCGGCATCTTCAGGTGCTGCGATTTTGAACCCCATACCCGATAAGCCTTTCTTAATTTGACCAGAAATTAAGGTAGTGGCTGGTTGCCCATAGGTAATAGGAATAGGAGAGTTAAAAATCCCTGTCTTAGCTTCACCTATGACATTATCAGGTTTACCTGTCTTCAATGAAAAGTCTGACACTGCAATTGTGATCGGTTTGGTTAGTGTATGGCCAGAGTTATATGATTTTGTACTCATCAGGTCGTCTGGTTTTGCGCGCAACTCTGAGACACAACCAGATATAAATACAGAAGTCATAATGAGAAATACAAATAGAGGCATGCAGTTAGGCACGAGGTCCTCCTTTCTTGAGCCAGAGTTTATTTAAGAAACTCCAGCGTCGTTTCCTTGTGCTCCATAGTATTTAAGTTAGTTGTAGTTAAAACAAGAGAAGTGATCGATGTTTGTTCTTCCTTTGGCACATCAAAAAAGATTATGCCTTTGCCTTCGAATCCCGAATTGATCAGGGTAGGTTTGAATGACTTCTCATGGTAATCCTGGTCAATTGTCCTATTTACTTCAGCAACCTGGTTCCCGGCTATAATCATGCCGGCCACTCCGAATATCATGGAGGACCAGACCACAGGTACTACATCGCTTCTTCTGGCACGTTCAGAAGCTTCACCAATCGTTAAAGCATTAAAGATTCCACCTCTGGAATCAGTTGCAGTAAAGCACTTCCCAACCTCCACCTTTAATGGACTATCAGTGTTATTACGTATGCTTAGGAATATTGGAATTACTCCTGCCGAAGACGGGTCAATCCCAAGGTATTTTTGGCTTGCTTCCCGGTCAACCAGAGGACAACAGCGAACGTCAACGCCATCGACACTGGTCGCGAATTCTTTGACCGATGTGCCCCTCATAGATACTGAGGTAATATTTTTCGCATCGTAGGAAGCGCATCCTGCCACTGTACATAGGGCAATGCATGCACAAAAGGCCGAACAAAACCTTCGTAACCGACTTTTCAATGGTATCCTCCAAGATTAATATGAAGGTTCATAATTGTTCACCTAAAAACTCTTACACATTTATCGTGCCCTTGTAAAGGAAGTAATTTTCACATTCATTATTCACAATATGGTTAATTGGACATCCCCTGTTGATGTAAGACTTAGGATTCTCAGAAAGATTATCTCTTACTATCAGGCATGAAGCAATCCCAAGTATCTATGGATAATGTATTGCATACGTTCTCTTCCTTTTTGAATGGACAACCGCTGAAAATTTATGCATAAAGGATAATGTGCCGACTTGATTGACCAAGGAGAATGCGATGGTTTTCAGACCTGGAAAATGGTGGGTGCCGGTTTTTTTTTCTCTCTTTATCGGAGCTTGTGCTTCTGTCCCGCTGCACTATGATCATCCTGCTTTAATAGAATCTCCTTCCACCAACCTCAGAATCGCTGTTAATTATACAATCGACCAGAGAGCAGAAGGAAAAGCTATGGACAGGATGTTTCAGAAGGACCCGATAGATGAACTGAGTCATATAATTGCCGAGGAAATACAAAGCACAGGTCTCTTCAAAGAAGTTATCCTGGTTCCCAGGGAAAGACTGCCCGGCAATGCTCCCGGGGCATTCCGGGAAGTAGACCTGGTTGTGAACTCCTGTCTGAAAAGGATGGCTTGGAATGCACCGAACTATCAGAGAAAGAAAGCTGAATCCTCCCTTTTAATGGCCTATGGTGGTGCTTTTGCAATGGTGGCCTATGACATGGCAGAGGCTGATATGTACGGCGATTTTAAGATGAATATCAAGGTTACTAGGCCGAGCACCGGAGATTGTTTCCTCGAAAAGGATTATGTAGGGCATGTTAAGGGGAGAATGGATAAGTTAAGCTATGATGCACCTGAAACCAAATCAGTAATGGTCGGGAAAGCGATCAAATCCGTAATGGATCGATTCAGGATTGATCTGGAAAATGCCGTCCGGGCAGGGGCACTGTAAATCTTCCATTACAGGAACTTGTTGCCGATATAATTTCTTAACCACTTGGAAGGATCAACCGCGACATTACCCAACTTGTTGCCGGGGGTGAAGCACAAACATTGCCTGCAGGATTTTAGACCATTGCATTCGGCGGGTGGCCTAGGCAGCCTCTGCCTGGGGAACGGGAGGGCCGGGATTATATAGTGATCAAGCTTACTTGTGCCACCGCACTGGCAGGAGGGTTGTGTAAGGCGATATGAGTCGTAAGCTTCTCTACGGTACGATCACACTGTTCGCCCTTCTACTGGTCGGAGCATTCCTCCTTTTACGGCAGCCCAACCTTGGCCGCCTGGTTTACGTCCAAGCCGGGGACATCTTCATAAAGGCTTTGCCTGACGGCCGTGCTCTCAAGCTCACAAACGATTCCCTCAACTCAACCCCGAGGTTTTCCACGTCCGGGAAGTGGATCGCATTCAGGAAGGGTGCGGACCAGGTCTGGGTCATTGGGGCTGACGGGAAATCGGCGCATTCCCTTCCCTCTGATAAGTTGTCTAAATTCGATTGGTCTCCCCACTCGGACATCCTCGCATTTACCGTCAAAGGAGAACTGCGAATAGCCATCTCCGGCCAGGATGATGACCTCCTGATTGTACCGGGTCCCGGTCAGGAGCACACCGGCGTTCACGAGTTTCTTTGGAGCCCGGATGGAAAGTGGATTGCGTATGATTTCGATGAGAGGCCGGAAGTTCCGGGAGGGGAATGGCCGTGGCGGCATTCGATCAGAAAGGTTAATGTTGAAAGCAGGCAATCGGAAATGATCGTAGTTTATCATCCGCCGAATGAAGAGGGATTTCCCGGCAATACCGAATTGGCGGCCTGGGTCGGGTCTCGAATCTATTTATGGCAATGCGAGGTCATGTCCGTTTCAATAATGTCGGATGGCTGCCCTCTTTTCTTCCTCGACTCTGATAAAAAACAGAATGGCACCGGGACCGGTTCATTGCTCTACCCTGATTTCCTTTCTTTCGCGCCGACCACCAGGAAGATGGCCATCTCGGAAGGAGCCAATAGGTTTACCTGGACAAACAAACGAATCGTCGTGCTCGATTCTGAAAACGGAAAGGCAGAAACACTGACGGAACCGGAGGTGTCCGCCATTTTTCCGGCATGGTCCCCGGACGGTAGCCTCATTGCCTATGTTGCAGGGCCGGATATCGGCGCCGAAGTCCGGGGGGAAAATGAAATACATGAGGGACTTGCAAGACGCCGAGTGTGGATAATGAAACCTGACGGATCGGAAAAGCGGCGTCTGACCTCCGATGAAAATTACCGGGAAGAACGACCTTTATGGCTGGAGGATGGACAACACATTCTCTTTGCCCGCTCAGACGCGAATGACCAAGTGTCGCTTTGGCTGATGCGTCTTGGTGGGGAAACACCTTCGAAGGTTGCAGATGCTCTTTCCTCTCACCTCCCTCGCTACGATCTTACCGAAAATTATGAATACCTGGAGTATTATGGACACAGAGATTGGGAGATAGCCTACGATTTTGAGCGGAGATCGAGGTAGTGGGGGTGGCGAGAATACTTGTATCCTGGCGCGGAGCGCAAGAGGTACCGGCAGAATATCCCCGCCGAACAATGTTGCCGTTTGCCTTAACCCTTTGTCCTTCTGACCTGGATGCAGAGCTATCCGGGCACCGGCCCTTGCATCAATTAACCCGGCAGACAACATCGCATTCAATCTAACGGCATTATGAGGATGTTCGGCGTTGTTTGTTTCCGGACAGCGCTGGCATCAGGCAAGGAACACACCCATGAAGTACGAAAATCGACATGTACTTTTTTGTGATATTTTGGGCTTCACACATGCGGTTAAAAGTGAATCTATAAGTGTATCTGATATTTTTGGCGTTATGAGCGAGTTGCGGGTGTATATTGACTCAGCAAATGTACTTAATCATCCTTCTTCTCAAGGAAGATACGATAGTGAGGATGAAAAGGGTTACATAATAAGGCCAATTGCCGAGCATTTTTCTGACTGCGTTGTAGTATCAGTAGAGGCGACAAATTTAGGCGCTATATGGCTTTGTGAAGTAGCATCTCAATTACAGGGGATAATTGTTAGGAGAGGTTTTTTGAGTCGTGGAGCAATAACAAGTGGAGACTTGTGGCACAGAGAGAGTACGGTGTTCGGGCCTGCTTTTATTGACGCCGTGGAGCTTGAAAAACAAACGAGCCTTCCGAGAATTGTAATCAGCGATGATATTTGGGGATGGTTTATGTCATCTGAAAGCGAAGAAGATTACCAAATAGCCAAAATAAGAGAATCCCAGCTTTTTGCTTTTGATAGTGATGGCACGAGAAGAGTAGATCCGTTTTCCGAGCTGAAAATATACGCTGGTAGTACTCACATACCTGCACACATAGAGAGTCTACTCGACTGCTGGGTGAAAACAATAAAGTCCGGCCAGGGCCACCCCGACCTGAAGACAAGAAATAAATATGCGTGGGTCGCTTGTGAATTCAAGAATCTGATAGAAGGCAAGAATAGGGCAATTCTGCCATTTAAAGGCTATCCGAGTTTAACGAGGCGAGTAATTTCGTTCCAGTCATTATCCAGCCACGCTTAGGGTGGTCGAATTGAGGTCGGGCCAAGCTAGTATGCCGATATTCTAAGATAAAGCATTAGAAAAGGACTATATTTCCAGCTTAGATGCCCATTTTTGTCCCCAAAAACATCATTTTAATGAACCTGAGGCCAAGGGGTGACCAGGATACTCGTAGTCGTGCACGAAGCGCGGGCCGCCCGCGGGGTTGCCCAGGCAGCGTCTTTTTGCTGCCTGGGTCCGTGTGACAAGCGGGCAGAGTCACGAAATCCTCGCTGCACAAAATCAAGAAAACTGCCTGATCATGTCAAGCACTTCCTGGGCATGCCCGGAGGATTTTGCTTTTGGCCAGACTTTACGTACGATCCCCCCGGGGTCGATAAGCACACTGCTGCGGATTACGCCCGAGGACTCTTTCCCGTACATCTTTTTGACTCCCCAGGCTCCATACATTTCGAGCACCTTGTGATCGGGATCGCTCAACAACCTGACTGAAATACCCTTGTTTTGTTTGAACTTCTTGTGTGATAAGACGGAATCGGGGCTGATTCCAAAGACAATCACATTCAGGGATTCAAAATCGGCCATGCGCTCTGAAAACTCCAGAGCCTCACTGGTTCAGCCGCTGGTGTTATCTTTGGAATAAAAATACAAAACCACCCATTTCCCCGCCAAATTCTTCAGGCACACAGTTTCATCATCATCCGCGCTCAGGCAGAAATCCTGCGCCTCATTACCCGTTTCCAACATTTGCTCCTCCTTGCTGGAGAGTAGTGGGAAGTATCCCGATGGAATCGTCTGATCAAAGAATCGCCCGGAAGGTTAAGCAGCGGTTTACCGGCCTGTCAATCAGAGAAATTGACTGTATCGTAAAGGACCCTGCTCCAATCCAGCTAGTCTGCCGCACGGGCAGGTTCGAGATCATCAGCCCTGATATATGGAATCGATAACGTCGCCAATGGCGCAGAATACGCCGGCTTCACATACGCTTTTGACAAGGCAGGGCAACTCTTCACGGTCTGGTATCGAAATCTCGGCGCCAAAGGCTTCTTCGCTGGTTGACACGCCCGCTTTTCGAAGCACTTCCAGGGCCGATTTCAGATTGTCCACCACAAGCCCCAGTACCGAGTATTCAGACATATATGAGTCGGGCAGTTCACGGCAGTCGGAATAGGTGATGTTCTTTGCAGGTAGACCGCTCCGGGAAGACCTGGCCTGGACTATGGGAATTCGCATTGGAGTTTCACCTCGTGAGAGAGTCCAAAGACTTCGAGTAATGTGCCTGGGTAAATCAGCAGCTTCCGAAGGCCGGCCTGGAGATTCCCGTTTGAGGCCATATCCAGATCGGTCCAACGTGTTGGAGAATAATTGTCGGTGGATAACAAGTCAATGGGCGGTGCCTCGGAATAAGGCTTCTTTAAGGATGGGAAGCTTTAATCTAAATCTTGCGAGGCCGTTCTGAACGACACCTCGGAGAAAGGCGACCGCTAATCCCGCGAGTGAGGCTTGGTATCTGTCAAAATATATGAGATGGGAACATCTCTTGGATTGGGGTCGGGCCAAGCTGGTATGCCGATATTCTAAGATCAAGCATTAGAAAAGGACTATATTTTCAGCTTAGATGCCCGTTCTTGTCCGCAAAAACATCACTTTAATGAGCCTGAGGCCCGCGAGTGGCCCGGATGCTCGTATCCGGGCACAAAGCGCGGGGTGGTGCCTGTTCCGCCCCAAGCGGGATTGCCGGTGTACGAAGCACAAAAGGGGGGCCTGCGTGATTATTTCCCTTTTGCCTGCGGCACGGGGCGACAATCCCGCCTGAGGCGGGACCGGTGTCATCCGTGTATTAGGCTGGAATTAGTCTTGTCTAATTACTGGGGGTTGCCTTGCGCGCGCCTGCATTCAGCAATGGTTTCGGGATCGTCGCCGATATCCATGAATTCGCATGGTTGCATACAGGACGGGCACACAATGGGCGGTGTGTGCATATACTGAAGCAAGTGGCACCCCCTGCAGTTGGCATATTTGCAGGAAGGGCAGCGCTCGGATTCGGTAAAGTAATCACAGCATGAACATTTCCAGTTCTTCACGATCCTTGTCCCTCTGGTAATGCACTCAGAATGCCAGGTTGCCGGAAGCCGGCTATCTATCATCATTGAATGCAACTTGCCGGGTTTAAAGTTAATGGTTTTGTAAAAAGTTGGGATGGGCAGGCGCCAGAATCCTCAAATCACCATTTGTGGCATGTTTATAACCAGCAACAGGGTGGTTGATCAAGCCGAAGTAAAAAAGTCGCGGTCCGCGTGGTGGCCCAGGAGTCTCTGCCTGGGGTACGGAGGGCCGGGGATTAATGGCATTAGGCTCACTTGTGCCACCGGCACGCGGCAGGTGGGGCTATTATGAAAGCTTCAATTTCCAGGCATCTTCAGAGTCTGAGAAGGCAATTAGCTGCCCTCTTGTGCTATCGCACACCGCCAGAAGCTGCCGGCGCCACCCGCGCAAATACAAATTCAGCTTACACTTACGGACATCCATCTCATCAAAGCACATCAATTATCAAGAAAATCTCGCGTTTATTTGTCAGACGTGTTTAGGGTCGTCTTTTTACTTTGAAGGGAGATAGACCTTGAAAAGGGCTTCTAGAAGGTCTTACTACCGACCTTTCTGTTCGTACGCCCGGAAGAATAAGGACCAGAAGCAGTTTGCAAAAGGATTTCGAGTGCTGTAATGTTCCTCTACAATCAATCACTTTATTTGAACCGGGTATCCGAAAGGGGTAGATGATGAAGCTTCTATTGCCTCTGTTTTTGTCGCTATTCATCCTTGAAGGATGTGCTACACCCCAATGGTCTCTGTCAAAGGCTGACAGGGAATCAATACGATCAGTAATTTTAGCAAATCACGAATACCTGCCGCTTATGAAAAGAACGCCAGCATCCGAAGGCCATCGTGCAGTTGGTGGTCTGATTGGGAACTCAATGGCAGCAAGTGTCGAGGCAAGGGAGGGAAAGGTTTTAACAGAATCCTTCGGCCTTCCAGATTTTGGCTCATTGATCTTTGATGGATTCGTGGAACGCTTCCAAAGGGAATTCCCAAATTGGCCATGGAGGGCGGAAAAGACTCTGATTGACGATGAATACCATCCATCGGATTCATCCACCCATCTATTAACCCTACACGTAATTTCAATTCATGTGAGCAACTCGTGTGGTCTATCGACAATGACTATTGCGAAGATGTTGACTCCTAAAGGATCTGTTGTCTGGGAGAAAGGATACCAATATAGAACAAAGGATTTTTCCAGATTATACTCTCTACAGGAACTTGAGGCCGACAATGGTAAGCTTTTGAAGCAGGAGCTCGCCATCGCCGCAGAAAGGACAGTATCAGATTTGATTCTTCACCTGAAAGGTGGTCCGTCAGCAAGAGCACTTCCAGACCCCTCCAGGCTGAAATAATACCGGGTTGGAATTCGCTAGTGTGAAAAAATAACCACACTCTGACAATTACCTTTACCGAAATCTACTAACAATGCCGCTTTTCCGGAGGATAAAAGCTTCTGATAATCAACAACTCAAGAACCGGCAGGGCAACGATCCATCAAGCCGACCTGATAAGGGTGGCGGCTATGACGGCTATATTTTTTCACCATCTATGGTTGGGAATTGCCAGGCCGGTCGCCGATAACGCATTCGAAATCATACTGAACGCGGTTTTTAAAGAAGCGGCCCTGGGAGTCGTCTTTTTTAATTTACTTTCGGGTTTTCTCCTCGCTCTGCCTTACCTCGGGGCTGACGGGAGGCCGCTCGACAAGTATACTGATTTCATCCGGCATAAGTTCCTGCGCATCGTTCCGCATTATTACTTAACTGTGCTGGTCATTTTTGTGGGGAATATCGTGTTTTACGGCGCCGATCCTTTAAGTTCGGCGGCCTCTTTTCTGAAATTTTTCATATTCGTGCAATCATGGCAAAGCTCCATATTTTACACCAACTATGCCGCCCTTTGGTACCTGGGGCTGCTGGCGCAGTTCTACCTGGTTTTCCCGTTTATATTGCGGCTTTTTTGCAGGATTGGAGCAGGAAAGGCGCTCATCTTGCTTGTAGTGTTGTCTTATGGCGGATGCGGGCTGCTGGAAGCCTATGTCTCGACCTCCCCCGGCTCACTCTTTGGCGGTATGGCATATATGATGCCTTTCAACCTGCCGTCGCGGCTTCCCGAGTTTGCGCTGGGAATGTGGTTTGCCGCGGCGTGGAAAAAGCATGGTGGTCTTACGCGGCAAATTCTACTCGATTCGCAATTTTTGAAGATTTTCCTATCCATGGTCCTCTTTGCCACTGGATTGACAATCTTTTACCATGATCCGCCGTTTCCGGTTTCGCTCATGAAACAGGTAGCCTGGTGCTTTCTGATTTTCTCGGCATTGTTCATGTGGGGCAAAGCCGCCGAATTAGGAAATTTGCGCCTGGTCAAAAGCTTTTCCGCCGCGTCGTATAGTTTCTATCTCCTCCATCAGCCTCTTTTAAGCTACTTCCAACTCCTGGTGCCCGGTGGGTTCGGCCGAATAGGTGAATTCTTATTCTTAGCCGCAATCTCGGTTCCGGTGATCTGCTGCTGTTCTTTTATCCTGGACCGCATCGCCAACTGGAGTTTGGGGAGGATCATGAACGAAACTGCGAATATCCGTTCACATTAGGTGGGAGTTCGTCCGAACATAGGCGGCAAAAGCATCACCTGCTTACTTATTCCCATTTTCTCGGAATAAAATGATTGCACAGTTGCCACAACTCACTCGCGGTTGGCCCGGATACTTGTATCCGGGCGCGGAGCGCAAGAGGCCTCTGACACAAATATACCTGCCGTACAACGATGCCGGCAGCCCGAATCTCCTGTCCTTCGAACCCGTATAGCAGAACTATCCGGCTACCCGCTATGCGTCATTTGCTTCTTGCGTGCTCAGCTCAGATTGCTAACGGGCCATCCAGCCCCACTTGACGAAGATTTCGCCCGCTTCCGCGGATTCCAAGAAATCGACAAATTCTTTTGCCAGTTGCTTCTGCTCAGAACGGTTGGTGATTGCGATCCCGCAGGAGCGAAAAATAGTGTTTTCTGGTTCGGTTTTGACCAGGTCGGCCAAGGCCGGGCTTTCTTTTTGCCATATTGTCCAGATTAGCCAGGCATCGAAGCTGGGATCATTTGCCCATAACCTCTTTGCCTCTGCGCTGTTGGCAGCAAAGGCGCCAATGTTTTTGCGAATTCCGTCGACCAGCTCGATTTTCCCAGTCCGCCCTGCCACATCTTCCCACATTCCGACCTGACCGGCTCCCTGGACAACCAGAATCTTGTTGCCTGGCTTGCTCAGATCATTGACACCACTGATTTTCTTCGGGTTTCCCGGTCGGACAAGAATCGCCGAAGGACGTAGGTAAAGCGTGTGTATGGTCGATTTATCAATCAAGTCAGGGATGTCTTTTTGAATGAAGTCAGTCATCATGTATTCAGAGCCGCTGAAAACAAGGTCGGCATCCTGCATTGCCTTGTCTTTCCAGGTCGGTGTAGGCCCAGCGGTTACTTCGATATTGATGCCTTTTTTCCCGCCGAAGACTCTCGCTGCCTCTTTCATGGCAGGAGCCGGTCCGCCAGGACCATAGGCGTGGAGGACCGACTTCGCTTTTTCACCAGGGCCTTGAGCCTGAGCGGAAACATTGACTGCCGGCAAAAAAATCGACAGGGCTGACATTGTAAATGCCAGAAGCGATCCCATGAGCCTTTTCATTTTCAATCCTCCTTTTCCAAAAGGTCATCAGAATACTTCCTCAGAGGTTCTTTTAACGTTGGTGGCCAGGATAGTCGTCCGGGCGCAAGAGGTAACCAGCAGAATACAGCTGCCGTACAATGTTGCCGTTGCCCGAACCTCCCGTCATTCGGGGTAGCCGAGCTTTCAGGGTCACCTCCGGACCAGCGACTTTGACATTTTACTTGCATGTTCAATCTGGAAAACTTATGAACTTCAATCTATTTTTGCAACTGGAGCTTTTACGGCAAGAAGTCTCAAATGTAGTTTGATGTATTGCGTGAACCTGATCTCTATCCCGACCCAACTTAACCAATTTCTGTAAGAACTGATGACGCTAAATTTTTCAGGTCATTGAGATGACATGCATACAATGCAAGAAGACTCTTTCCGGCGATGATCTTGTCGCCTCCATGTCCGGCAGCATCATGGGGGACGAGGTCACGGACTCTTATTTCCTCTGCCCGGAATGTGGAGTATTCACCAAGGTTAGTTGGTGGGATGACTTTACCGGTGAGGAGACTATGAATCTTGGCGGCCCTCTTACAAAACAAGAGGTGAGTGAGATAGTCGAGTTGATCGGGAGGTGCTCCAGGCCGTGGGACAAAAAATGCCGCTGTGATGCCCACAGGAGGTATTTCAACGATACTCTCGACTAGAGCTGGAGTATGTGTTTGTTTGCAAATGGGTGGCTTCAGTTGTGGCAAATGAATGCGTGATGAAGAGGAATAAATGGCCATAAAATACCGTGACCCATGCCGGCATATCGCTTTATCCGTCTTTTTCGTTTTTCTCTTCACTTCAAATGCGTTCCCATACGACGGCCCAGTCGGGGTGACGTTCCGCGCCCCCTACATTGCGAAATCGGTAGGCGGAAACGTGGTCGTGTTGGAGGGAATATCGGTGCGGGCACAGGTCCGAATCGATAACGGCTGGTCAATGAAGGTCGAGGGTAAGGGCCGCGCTTTTCCGGATCGATTCATTGCCACCATAGCGGAATCTGAAATCACATTCAGTTTGCGCAACCAGGGCGGGAAGAGCGTAAAAACAAGCATCCTCGTACCGTTCGATTGTTCGAACACAATAGGCACGGGCTTTACGGAACCTTTCTCGGTAACGGCGCTTTTGAACGGCAGGCCGGTGAGCTACTCCAGGGGACCGGAACTTTCACGGGGAATGTTTAAGGTTCGAAGCTACCGGTTTCCGGTTGAAATACCGGCCGGGGCGACTGTAGCCTTCAAGATCGAAACTTCTCATCCATTAGCGGTCAACCCGGCGTGGTATCAATTCATCTGTGCGGATCAATACGCAAATTTTCCGGGTTTTCAAAGCCTCGCAACGAATGGATGCAGCCTTGATTTCGAGTTTGATCCGGCGGACGAAAAGCTGGAGAAAAAACCACTTACTCTTGAGCATAAGAAGACATCCAGTAAAGAGCTGTTCACCGAGCACAAGCGTGAAAAAATAAGATTCAGGGGTGAGTCGGTCCAATGGGTGAGAGTGGACAGGTCAGATCGCCCGGAGTGAGGTTCGAAATAGTCGCCTGAACCTCTTGTCCTTGAATCGAGTATTAATTTCATTTTGCCTCAATAAAAAGCGCTATTTTTTAACCCTCCGATCATCCCTAATTCCATGGATGTCATTTGGATCCGCCCATCTGAGGCAATGAAAGGAATTGATTTAACATAGCCCTTATGCTAGGGATGCCTGCAAATACCGAGGGGGGAATCATATTTGTTTTTGCCAGGCATGTTCCTTGGAGAAGGAGGGGGGAATGAGAAAAGTTCTCTGTTGTTTAACGGCGATCATGATCAGCATCTGCGTTGCACATTCGGTTCAGGCTCAAAAGTACGATCTCGGAGGCGATGTCGCGATAAAGGTCGAGTACATCCACTTCACGGACAGTATTATTAGAAGGATCGACGCTAATGACGGGATTTTCGTTGGCGCCGAGTTTTACAAGGAGCTTTTCTGCCCAAATCTATTCCTTGGAGTAGAGTCGGGGTGGGGGGGTACGTCCGGTTCATTGGTCGACCAGGAAGATCCGTTGTTTACCAGCGATACCAGCGTTGACTATGTTCCCATCGAATTCAATGCCAAATATCTTATACCGATCACTCCCGATTTCGACTTTCACCTGGGCGCGGGTATTTCTTACAGCTATATGAATGTGGAACTCAAAGCATCCGAACTGGGGCGATCCTTAAAGGCATCAGACAGCAACTGGCTCTTCGGCGGACAATTTTTTGGTGGGTTTACCTATAAGTACCGAAACTGGTTTGCAGGAATTGGTGCAAAATATCAGTTAACCCAGGAGGAGAGATTCCGGTTTATTGCCTTTGATCCAAGATTGGATGTTGATATAGATGGCTCGTTTAAAGCCTCTGCCGATAACGTCAGAGCCGGCGGGCAGATAGGCTACAGATTCTAATCAAAGCACGTAGTACACTCTATATAAGGGGCAGAGCAGTAAATGGCTCTGCCCCTATGTTCTAAAAGGCAAATTCCTCTCCCCAAATCTCACTTATGATTCTTCCTCGATTGGCCAATCATTGAGGTTTTGATTTCCCCTGGACTACCAACCCGAATCTGGGTGTCTTCGGATCGTTGGTTAATACAAGGGATGTTTTCTTGGCGCCGCTTTGACATGATTTCGCATTGAGTCTTATAGCTACTTTCCCCTCGGACCCCGGGGGAATGGACCGGTCGAAGCCGTCCACCGTAATTCCTCAGCCGGGCACGACTTTTCTGATCTCCAGTACCCCGGTCCCTTTGTTCCTGATAACGAATTCATGCATGTAATCGGTCTCTTCGTTTACTTCTCCGAAGTTATAATACGATTCAGGGACCTCCAGGGCAGGCACTCCGGTCGCGCCTGCTGCCGCAACTGAGATGTCCTGTTTCGCTGCTTCCTTTGCCGTCTCGGAAGTGTGGGCACATCCAAGGGCTACCAAAAGGAGCAATATGGAACAGACAATCAATTTGTTCATGGCTTCTCCCGATTGAGAAAGAAATAATGAAACTCAATCAAACAGCGACAGGGGTGGGGCCGGGCAGGTTCTATGTCCGGCGAGCCGGGAAATAAAAGGGCTCGCGGTTTTGCGTAAGCCCTTTTTGATTCAAGTGCTCCTTTTCATTTCAGGTGCGGGAATAGGTAAACCGTTCGCCTTCTCACCTTATACTGATTTGCGTTCAAGTTGCGCCTAA
>DBMO01000052.1 GCA_002298995.1 Desulfarculales bacterium UBA696 | reverse complement strand
AGGATGGGTGGAGCGGAGCGCAACCCATCAGCTCAATATTGAACGCAAAACAGTATTAGGTGCAATAAGGATCATTTAAGCCCCATCCGGCGGGAGAATGTAGTGGGGCAGGCTGAAAAGCCTGCCCCACATGGACCTTCCTCTAATAGAACTCTATTGGATCCAAGGTGATGCGGAGGGCGATGGACGGCCCCCTATATTGGCTTTGAGGCGGTTTACTTTGAGAGACAGCTTATCGCTTCCAGAAGCTCCGCCCTGTCGTAGCCTACCAGCACCCGGTCGCAAACCGAAATTATCGGCACGCTTCTCGCTCCACGCGACAGAGTTCTCATCTCCTGCAGGGCTTCGGAGCTTTCGGTAATATCAACCGAATCAAATTGGACTCCCTGTTCTTTCAACAACTTCTTGGCCTGATTGCATTTAGCGCAGTCGGGAGTCGAATATACTTTGACATTCTTTTTCATTAGAATCCTCCACGCCGCCCGAATACACGCACTTCCTCATTGCGACTAAACCCCCGGGGCGGCAATGGCTCCGCAAAATCATGCTCATGCAAGTTATTTATCCAGCTTTAATAGTTCTAACGTAAGTCGTTTTAGATGTTCCTGCTCTTCCTTGACCAGTACTTTAACGAGTTCCTGGTCCTTTTTGCCCGCACAGGCCTCTTCAAGGCTCAGGAAGAAGATCACCGAGTCCTTCTCGAACTCCATGGCCAGCTTGAGGGCGCTCTTGGCGTCTTTTACCTTGCTGATCCGGCCCACATCGGCAATGAATACATGCTGTTCGGCCATCATCTTGACGTATTTTTCCAGCTCATTTTCCGGGTCCCAGACAGCTGGAAATTTGACGTCGGCGGGAAGCTGGGCTAGGAGGGACTCGAACCTGTGCTTGTGGTCGACTTCCTGGCCGGCAAGTTCGGTGAAGAGTTTCTTGACTTCGGGAACATCTATGGTCTTCAGGGATTCTTCATAAAACCGTTTTCCATTTTCCTCGATTTGAATTGCAACTTTGTACACTTCCGCAGCATTGAAGGCGTAGCTCATCTGGAATACTCCCTTTTCGAGTTCTCTCGTGTTTGATTTGTTATTCTTTTTCGAAATCTTCCTTCGGCGCGCCGCAAACCGGGCACACCCAATCATCTGGCAGGTCCTGGAAGCTGGTCCCAGGGGCTATTCCATTATCCGGATCGCCCTTGGCGGGGTCGTAAACATACCCGCACACCGTGCAAACATACCTGTCCATATCATTCCTCCTCAGTGTGTTTTGTAAGCTTCGACAAGGGTTGACAGGGGCATAATATAGAAACGGAGCCAAGTTAATGCAAATGGAATTGAGGGTTGGGAATTTAGGAATTGAGGAATAAAAGGGACTCGTAATTGTTCATCACCTCACCTCTCATTCCTACACTTCGCTATTCTCAAACCCCTAAATCCCTTAATTCCTAAATCCCTCAATTCCTGAATCATCCTTTTTCTTTCCTCCAGATCCTTCTGAGGCGCAGGGCGTTTGTGACGACGGATACAGAGCTTAGGGCCATTGCCGCCGCGGCATACATGGGATTTAGGAGGATGCCGAAAAAGGGATAGAGAACTCCGGCGGCAACGGGTATTCCTATTACGTTGTAGAAAAAGGCCCAGAAGAGGTTTTGCTTTATTACCCGCATTGTAAGAAACGAAAGTTTGATGGCCGAAGGTACGAGGAGCAGGTTGTCGCGGATAAGGGTGATATCGCTTGCCTCGATGGCAACGTCGGTGCCGGCTCCTATAGCGATTCCGATATCCGCGGCGGCAAGCGCGGGGGCGTCGTTTATGCCGTCGCCGACCATTGCAACGGTGCGCCCTTCCTGCTGAAGACGCCGGACCTCGCCGGCCTTCCCGCCCGGCAACACTTCGGCGAGCACCCGCTTGATCCCGGCCTGGCGCGCGACGGCTTCCGCGCTGAGCCGCCTGTCGCCGGTAATCATTGCGACCCCGAGTCCCATTTGTTCGAGGACGGAAACCGCTTCGCGGGCCGAGGGCCTGAGGCTGTCGGCTAGGGCTATCACCCCGGCCGCCTCACCGCCTATTGCCACATAGACACAAGTTTTTCCATGCGCTTCGAGCATTTCAGCGGCTTTCGCCAAGTCTCGAGCATCGATACTCTTGGTCTCCAGGAACTTGCGGTTTCCAATCAGGGCTTCCTTCCCGTTTATCTCCGCACTCGTCCCGAAGCCGGCATGAGCTTCGAAATTTCGCACCTCGTTACAGCGAATGCCTTTTTCTTCCGCCGTTTTCGCTATCGACCGCGAGAGAGGGTGCTCGGAGACCGAGGCGAGGGAAGCCGCAATGCATAACAGGTCCGTTTCGCTCACCCCTTCGCCCGCAATAAGGTCTGTAACCTCCGGCTCTCCCTTGGTGATGGTGCCCGTCTTGTCAAAGACCACCGTATCTAGTTTGTGCGCCCGCTCAAGGCTCTCGCCGCTTTTGATGAGGATCCCGTTTTCGGCGCCAAGTCCCGTCGAGACCATCACGGCGGTTGGAGTGGCAAGCCCCATAGCACACGGGCAGGAAATAATGAGCACCGAAACGAAGTTCAGGAGGGCCCGGCTCAGAACGTGCCCGGGGACTGCAAAATACCAAACGATGAAGGTTATAATGGCGATCACGATTACGACGGGAGTAAAGATCGAGGCCACTTTGTCGGCGAAGCGCTGGATGGGGGCCTTTGATCCCTGGGCTTCTTCGACCAGCCGTATGATTTGGGCAAGGACCGTTTCGGAGCCTACCTTTGTAGCCTCATAGGTGAAACTCCCGCTCTGGTTTATGGTTCCGGCAAAGACCTCGTCGCTCGGCCCTTTTGTAACCGGCATGCTCTCGCCGGTCAGCATCGATTCATTCAAGGTCGAGCTTCCCGAAATGACTTTACCATCGGTTGGGATGCGGTCTCCGGGGCGCACCAAAACCTCATCGCCAGGCAATACCTCTTCGACGGGAATATCTATTTCCTCGCCGCCTCGAACGACACGGGCCGTTTTTGGGGTGAGCTTCATCAGTTTCTTGATGGCTTCCGAGGTCTTCCCCCGTGCCTTGTGTTCAAGGAGCCTTCCAACCAGGATGAGGGTAACGATCATAGCGGCGCCGTCGAAATAGACGTGCAGCTCCACACCCGCCTGGGAAAAAAAATGGGGGAATAAAACGGCCAGTGCCGAATAGATGTAGGCTGAAAGCGCCCCGACCGCGACCAGTGTGTTCATGTCGGCGGTTTTTTGCTTCAATGCCTTGATCGCGCCGATAAAAAACCTGTCCCCGACCCAGAAAACGGCCGGGGTGGTGAGTGCGAGCAGGATGTATTGCATGAGCCCGTGCGGTACGGCATCGAGGATTGGGATGGAATGCGCCATCGAGCCCGCCATGATGAGCACGCTCAGGACAGCGCCCACTGCAACCTTTATTTTGAGCTCGCGCAGTTCACGCGCGCGGACCGCTTCCATGGGGTCCGCTGCTTCTTCGCCGTAAATGCCGAGGTATTCATAGCCGGCGTCTTCGACGGCCCGTCTGATCGCGGACCAGTCCGCGAGCCGGGGCGAATAGACGATTGTGGCCCTCGATGTTGCCAGGTTGACCGAGGCGCTCTCGACTCCGGGGACCGGCTTGAGGGCGTTTTCCACCCTGCGAACGCATGCCGCGCAGGTCATTCCGCCGACAAGGATGGCAGTCCTCTTAACACCGTCGCGTCCCCGCGGCTCGATTTGAGCGCCGTAGCCTATCTCCTCGATCTTTTTGCGGATCGCGCTCTCGTCCAACACCGCGGGATCGTGATCCACCGTCGCCCTGGATGTTGCGAGGTTAACCGATGCATCCGTTACCCCTTCCAGGGATTTCAGGCCTTCCTCGATGCGGCGCACGCACGCCGCGCAGCTTATTCCCTCGACGGTAAGGTTGGTCTTAGCCAATTTCGAAGCCCGCCTTCTCTATCTTTTCCCTTATGACCCGCTCGTCAACGGGGTTTTTTTCGTCAAATGAGGCCTCCCCCTTTTCGAGATCGACGCTGACACCGCTCAGTCCATCGATTTCCTCCAACGCCTTCTTAACAGCCTTTACACAGTGATTGCAGGACATCCCCCTGATCTTCACGGTCTTCATTTGCACTTTTCCCTTTCGTTAGCAGTTTTATAAATGCAATTGGCAAGGTGTAACGGCGGGCGTCGGGAAGACTTGATGATTGGGGCGATAACGTAGGGTGAGCACAGGCTACCGTGCCCACTGCTGATGTCGGTGGGCACGGTAAAGCCTGTGCCCGCCCTACGGAGGAACTGGATTGGCGCCCTCGCCGCCCTTACCCAGCCGATTTCCGCTTTTCCGCCCGCTTACGCCACCCGAAGCTCAATATAAACATCGCCACGACGGGTGGGGTTGTGCGGGAGTTCATTCCCCATTTCTTTGAGGCGAAGTTTCGTCCCGGATTTTACCCCCGGCGGGATGCGCACCGAGACGACCCTCTCTTCCTGAATATGCGGGAGGGCGAGTTGCACGACGGCGCCGTCGCGGGCCTGAAGCTCCGATATATCGAGCTTGTAGGTCAAATCAGGCTCAGGGATCGTGCCCCTGATTTCCTCGTCCCTGCGGTTTGAGGGGATGTCCTGAATGCCTAACGCCTTCTTGATAATGTATTCTCCGGCTTTTTTGCCCGCCCGCGCCAGAAGCGACAATCCTGAATCTAGCAAACCTCTCGGCTTCGAGCCGCCCGATTCGTGCTCTCCGTTGCTCCCTGCGTAAGGTTTTTGCTGCTGCCGGAATGGAGACCCGAACCTTACGACCCGAATTCTCGACGGGCCGAAGACCACTCCCTCGAAGAAAATGTTTTTTCCGCCGAAAAAGAGATTATTTATGAAGCCGGGGTCGAACCTCATACCCATTCGTTCGAATTCTTTTTGCATCTCTGAAAAAACGTCCTGGGCCTGCCCGCTGGTGAAAAAATCCCTGAAGATTTCGTCCTGCGAGTATCCAAAACCGGTTCCGTAAGGCCCGCCTGGCCTCGGGCCGCCCCCGAGACGCCGGTATTGGTCGTATTGCGAGCGCTTTTTAGCATCGGATAGGACGCCGTAGGCTTCGTTGATCTTCTTGAACCGCTCCTCGGCGCGCGGGTCCCCCGGGTTCTTGTCGGGATGGGTCTCCAGCGCCAGTTTTCTGTATGCTTTCTTTATCGTCTCCGGCGTAGCATCCGCAGAGACGCTGAGGGCTTCATAGTAATCGATAGTGGACATCTATTTTATTCTTCTCCGCATTCTTCAGGAATTGCACCCGCGCTCGGCTAAGCGAACTGATATTCTATCACATATTTTAAAATAGATTAACCGCCCCAGAATAGCAATGAAACCAGCGTGAAACGACAATTCATTACAGAATATAAAGGCGCGGCCGAGGAGCAAAAACCGCCGGTCGCCCGGCTTGCACTCCTGGATTATTTGATTCCTTTCCCTAAATCGGCTATGAGATTGTCTGATTGTAACCGAGGAGTTGAGGAATTGAGTTTGGGGCTTGATGAACCGAGGGATTTGATATGAAAAAAATAGCTGTAGTTCTCGTTTGTCTCTTTGTTGTATTGGGTGCGGCGTACTGTGGGGCGGGCTGGTGGCTCGGGGCCCAGGCGCAGAAACAATACGAGGTTGCAATCGATCAAAAAATCCCGCTCTATCTTCGACTTCCCAAAGAGAATCCCTATTTCAAGGTATCGATCAAGAGCTACGAGCGTGGCATTTTCCACTCGGCGGCCGTTACATCGGTGGTGCTAAACATACCGGATGGGCAGCCACTGAAATTCCTGGTGATAAATTCCATCCAGCACGGACCGCTTGCGTTCACTCAAACCCCTGATTCGAGTAGCTCGATTCAACCGGCAATGGCGGTGATTACCACCACCTGGACCGGCGAGGGCGAAGCGGGTGATGTAATAAAAGGATTGCTCGAAAAAATACCCGAACTAAAAGCCTCCGAGATTCAGACGATCCTAAAATTTGACGGAAGCGGTGAGTCCCATGCCAGCATTCCCGCCTTCAAAAAAACTAGTCCCAACAACAAGGGGCAGGATCTGACGGTGGACTGGGGAGGGCTGAAGGGCCATTGGCGGTTCGATGTCTTGCGGAACAAGGCATCCGGGTCGTTTAGCATACCGGCACTTAACGTTAGTGACCCCGACCAGCAGCTCGTGCTCAAGTCACTGACCGGTGATTTTGATATCCAGCAGGGAGAAAAGGCATATGCCACGGGTGAGATGAGCATCGCGTGCGCGAACATGGACTTCAGGGGAGCTAACGGCGCCGCCCCTATGGGCGTGCAGTCGGCCGCGTACCGTCAGGCATCGTGGTTTAGCGGCGAGGCGATAAACGCCTCCATAACCGCCAGTTTCGAGAAGCTCACCGCCGAGCAGATGTCTTTCGGTCCTTTCGTCTTCGAGTTGGAATTGCGCAAACTCGATTCGGACACCCTCGTGCGATTTCAGCAGAAGATGGAAGGAATGCAGGCCCAGCTTTTCGGAAAGCACAGCGAGGAAATGACCGAGCAGTTAACCGGATTCTACAAGCAATTCCTTACCGAATTTCTGGCAAAGTCACCGGAGATGGAAATCAAGCAGTTCAAGGCGGCAACCCCCTGGGGGGACTTCGATGCCCGCTTCTTCATAACCGTATCCGAATCGGGTGGCCTGATCGTTGAAAATCCCCTGGCGGCGCTTACGAGTGTCAGCGCGAGCCTTAATGCTTCCATATCCGAAAAGCTCCTGAATATAATCATGCAGAGCGGGATAAAGAGCGATTTGCAGAAGGAAGGGCTGAACGACCCGGCCAAAATTGATAAGGTAGCCACTGAAAGGGCAGGGGAATTGATCCAGGACCTTATTACAAACAACCTGATCGTGCGGGAAAATCAAAGCATCAAGGCAAGCGCCGCTTACCGTCCGGGCCAGTTGATAGTAAACGGCAAGCCGCTAAGCCTTCAGGACTTCCTTAGATAGAGCAAAAGGGGCTCCGCTGCATCGGTCGGGGCATTTAGGACTTATCCGTAAATAAGGTGCATCGCCAACAGGATGTTAGCAGTCGGTGGGCACGGTTTTTTCGTGCCCACCGACTGTTGATTCATCTAAATTCGAAACCGGTGGGCACGAAAAAACCGTGCCCACCCTACATGTGCTTATTTACGGACAAGTCCCTAGCCTCTTCCTGAATGCAACCTGGCACAAGAGGCGTTGACCGCTCCGTGCGGAATTGCCGGTGCGGAAATATGTTTCAACAGACAAACTTGCCCGAGGCGAGGCAGGTGAAAAGACATTACTATTTCTTGGTTCAAAGTTTCCGGCCTTGAGAAGAAGACTTATCGCCACTCCAATCCATCCAGCACACCGTGGCAGCGGCAGCTGGTGCCGATCAGGTATTTTCCGGGCCCCTGTCGGACTGCTCCCAGCAGATCTTTCATGCTTCTTGCGGGGTAGCCGCCCACCCCTCCCGCCAGCTGCCAGCTTCTCAGCACCAGCGGCGTGAATTCGGGAATAACTATTTCGTCGAAGACTTCGAACAGGTTGGCAATTCGTGCCTTGCCCGACTTTGTGCAGACTTCCTCGGGCTCGGTACAAAATTCCGGGCATGTAAAGGTTGCAAAACTGGAATAGATAGATAATCCGGAAGGGGACCTTATCGGATTGGGAACCTGTGCCGCCGCTGCTTCGGGGACGGGGAGCCTCGTGACCCCCTCCTTTTCTTTAGAGAGTTCCTGAAGCACCCACTCGAAGGCGACGTGTACCGGCACCGTGGGAATAATCCAGGCGTGGCCGGCCGGCGGCCGTCTCACCATGGACTGGATGGAGTCCCCGACCTCCCCCGTAATGCCCGTCTCCCGGCGGAGGCGCTCGATTTTTTCACCATCCCTGTCGGTAACGCTGATCCCTGCATCGGGAAATTTATGCCTGAGCTTTTCAGCAGCCAGCCTCCCAAACCGCCCGGCCCCCAGAATCCGGATTTCTCGTGGAGGGAATATGTCGGGAAAAACGTTGCGGGGCCTGTCTAGGGACATCTTTTGAATTCCTAAATTTTCCTTTTATGACAATACCAATCTATTTGCCTGCATATACCACGGATAATCCTGATGTCACGGCCCCTGAGGTTAAGGCGGCTGAAAAATTTCCTTATGTTCATCATCCAGTATTCGGGATTTTCCGGATTTATGAAATTTATCTTTACGAGTGTATCCTCGAGATGGCTATACATCCCTTCGAGTTCGCGCTTGTTGGCCAGGCGAGGTACGAAAAGTTCCCTGTCTTCCGAGGCCGCCCTGAAGATCTCGTAGGCTACAATCATAACTGACTGGGCAAGGTTGATTGAGGTAAAATCGGCCGTGGGTATGGTAACCAACGTGTCGCAGTACTTGAGGTGTTCGTTGGCCAGGCCGCGGCTCTCGGTGCCGAACAGGATCGCGACCTGGTTCTTCTGGGTGATCCCGACCAGTTCCCGGGCGACCTGCGCGGCATCTCTTACGGATTGGCGGTGGGACCCGATGCGGGCGGTTGTACCTACCACATGGGCAAACGGAGCCAGGGCATCTTCCAGGCTGTTGTGGATCTCCATTGCGGAGACCACATCTTCGGCGCCATGGGTTGCCATTTTCAGGATGCGGGGAAGATCGCAGTCGATCGGGTTTACGAGCGTCAGGCGCCTGATGCCCATGTTTTTCGCGGCGCGGGCGGCTGCCCCGATATTTTCGGGGAAATGAGGCTCATTTAGCACTATTGCGATGTTTTCGAGCCTTATCTTCATGCAATCCTGATTTTTCATAAAATTTCTGCGCCTGATTCGTTCTGTATGTCATAATTATTAACAGGCTATTGAGCCCGGATTCTGGTAAATGAACCCGCCGGCCGCGTTACCGTCATGAACTCCTGATGTCACGATGTCGGCCTTTTACAAAATTGCCCGTCTTCTCCATTGGTTTTTCAATGTTATAGCGCGGTAGCTCTGGATATTCCAGGCTTCTCATTCTTCAGGCAAGCAGACCGGTCCCCGTCGACCTATTGGCAGCCGTCCGCTTCCCGGACTTTTGGAACCGGGTAAAGTTGTTAGAGCAGGGTAGGACCTCTCAATAACAGAAACTAGGTTTAGCGGCTCTACCCGGATAAATTCAAGGACTACCCTTTATCTTGCCGAATTAGGATTTTCATCAAAGCATCGACAAGTCCCCTTGCGTATCGAACAAAGGAGGTCCCATGAAGTTGCCGAAGAGCAAATCGGCATTTGAGTGCGTCCTTACATGCCACCGATTAGTTTTTTATTGCAATGCGCGTTTCGCTGGAGTAACTATCTGCGATTTTCAGGAATCCCCACCCCCTGCAATAAGACGCACCTTTACTTGCCAAGATTAGGTGCACTAATAGATTGTCTGTTCTGGAAAACTACCCTCTCAGAGTGACATTCATTTGAGGAAAATATTTTTGTCACGTCAACTTTTATTCCTTGAAGTTTTTTCATGACGTCATTAAGATAATTCTAATCTAGAGGAAGAGAACCTATCAATTAACACTCATTTTTTTTACAGGAGGAAAAAGTGAGAAAGCTGTTGGAAATAGCAGCCGAGATTGTTCAAGCCCAAGCTTCGGTTGGGCAAATGTCGGCGGAGAACATCGAACAGGCCTTGTTAAAGACCTTCTCGACTTTACAAAGGATGCAGCGGGCAGAAGAAAAAGGAATTCTTCTCGAAAGAGGAGGGGGCGCCGACGAAATGCCGGCGGAAGAAGCTGCGGTAGTCAAGAAGGAACCTCGCGAATCGATTCTGGATGACAAGATCATCTGCCTGGAATGCGGTACCGAGATGAGGCAACTCACCACGAAGCACCTCAGCTCGCATTCGCTTACGCCTCGCGAGTACAAGAAGAAGTATGGATTTTCGCTAAAACAGCCCCTTTCCGCCAAGTCATTGACCAAAGCGAGAAGCAAGGCCGCAAAGAAAAGAGGCCTGCCGGAAAATCTCGTGAAGTTCCTGGCCGAACGGAAGCAAAAGAAGGCGGAAGCAGCAGGACCGGAAGGCGCCGCCGCGGGAGCCAAGGAAGCGCGTCCAACGGTAAAGCGCAGGCCTAAAAGAAAGGTAATGTAACAGGTCGTTTCGCAATCCTTGGGGCCACCGATTTTCATATTGGTGGTAATCGAGGAGGCAAACGCTCATCTAACGGCAATACCCAGTCCGAATTTAAAGTAGGGGCCTGATGATAAGCCGGAGTCAAACCGGATTGAACCAGGGCCCCTACTCAACGGCCGCTCCCCCAACCAGACACACCGTGCCAAAAGCCTTATATTCCGGGAATGAAGAAGATGGGCGCGGTTCGCATCGGGACCTCGGGCTGGAGCTACAAGCACTGGAAAGGTCCATTTTATCCCGAAGACTTACCCAATAGGCAGTTGCTTCAGTTTTATTTCCGCTCCTTTTCATCGGTCGAAATAAACAGCTCTTTTTATCACCTGCCCCTCAAGCGCACTTTCGAAAATTGGAGGGATTCCTCGCCGGATGATTTCCTCTTTGCCGTAAAAGCAAGCCGCTACATGACTCATAACAAAAAGTTGAAAGACAGCTCCGATGCCGTTGAGAGATTTTTCGAACGCGCGTCCGGATTGGGCGGCAAAATCGGTCCCATTTTGTGGCAGCTCCCACCCAGTCTCAAGGTTGATGCCGAGAGGCTAAAGGAGTTCCTGGAGTTGCTTCCCTCCGAATACGGACATACTTTCGAATTCAGAAACCAGAGCTGGTTCGATCCCGAGATATACTCACTTTTGAGAGAGCGGCGGAGCGCTTTTTGCGTCTATGAACTGGGAGGGAGGAAATCGCCCGTCGAGATCACCGCCGATTTCGCCTATGTCCGGCTTCACGGGCCCGAGGGTCCTTACGGGGGCAGTTACTCGCGCGAAGCCCTTTCCGGATGGGCCGGTCTTTTCAAGGGGTGGGCAGCCGAAGGAGTTGATGTCTATTGCTATTTCGATAATGACGAGAAGGGCTTTGCCGCACTCAATGCCGTCGATCTCAAGGCGATGGTGGAAGATTCAGGAAGCTTTGCGGTGTCTCGCTTGAGGACAACTAAAAAGGGGTGCCTTCCGAAAGACAACCGTAAATTTCCAGTCGGTTCAAGACATTACAAAGGCCACCGGAATATCCGAAAATTGTGTCCCCGAGACCGTTTTGCCGATTGCATCCTTGTTTTTCATGATGTAAGGTTTGTTCCTCCGACCTGTTTGATTCAGGAAAACCGGATCAGAACCCGAAACAGAGCACCTCCTTGACAAGGCATGCATCATTATTACCCTTAAGCAAGCCGGCCCTCAAAATGGAAGTCTCCACCCGGAGTTGATTTGATTCCTTGAATGTCTGGTCTTTTAAAACGGCTTTCTGAAAATGGTCCCGAGGGGAACCATCCGGGACGTGCAAAGACCCGATAAGCAACCACATTTAGAGCAAGAGATGATTCGGAAATTTCTTCCGGTCCGGGAGGCAAGTTCTTATTTGCGCTCCAATAAGGCTGGAGGGCTTTATTCTCAAGCGTGGGCCGGGCCACACCGCCATACTGCTTAAGATGAGCCAAATAACTTCTACCAGGAAGAGGATGAAAGGGCATGCAAATCGAGTACAAAAACGTTGATGCAAAGCTCGTGGTGAACGAGATACGAAATGGCAGGTCGCTGGAATCTGTACAAAAGCTTTTTAATATCAAGTTCAAAAGCGAGGTCCAGGACCTTTACCTGAAAGGCCTGATGGAAATGGGTGAAATTCCGCAGGTCGAATTCACCAAGCCTCAGACCGCCAGAATTCAGTCTGCCTCTCCCGCGGTTGACCCCGCGCCTCCGGTTCAGAGCGGCAATAATGACCGTCCCATAATGCGCAGGCGCGAAAGGCCTCAGGCCCAGATGCCTTCGGTAGTCGTGAAGACCGGCAATTTCAGGACCATAGGCCAGAGCGGGAGTGTAACCCTCAACAAGGCCTTGTTGATAGACATGCTGGGTTTTAGCGTGGGGGATTCGTTCGAGATATACCGGGAAGACGATATGGTGGTCTTGAAGAAAAGCGCCAATCCTACCTGAAACCAGTTAAATCCCAACCAAGCCGCGGTTCGGAATTGGGACAGGCCATTCCCGCTTTCTTCCGGCCGCTCTTTGCGGGGCCAAAAAGCAGGTCACATTTTCTTTCTGAGATTATTTAATACGTGCAGAAATCGCCCTATCGCAGTGATGTTTGTCCCGACAGCAAGCACGACCAGCACTCCTGTGAGTGGCAGGTCATACGCCCATGAAGGGCCGGAAGTGGAGGAAAAAAGGTTTACGAAGGGATTCAGGATTCCGGCGACCCCGAGAAGTATGATTCTCTCTCCCCTCTGAAAAACTCCGACCGCGCACCTTTCGCCCAGCCCCTCCGCGCGCGCCCGCGTATAGCTGACCATTAGCGAGCCGAACAGTATCAGAAGGATGAGCAGCCAGAAGATCGGTTGTGCCTCATGGCGATAGAAGTAGCCGCAGATGCCCAGGTATATGATCAGCTCGGTGTATCGGTCGAGGATTGAATCCAGGAAGGCGCCGAATTTTTTGCTCTCCCCCGTGGCCCGAGCGAGCGATCCGTCCAGAGTGTCTAGCAACCCGGTAAGCAAGGTCAGCAATCCGCCCGCCAATGGATAGTAGACGAACGAGAGCCCTGCCAGCATGCTGATAATGAGCCCTCCATAAGTAACGTGGTTGGGCGTTAGTTTCAAATATATCAGTTTGGGAACAATGCGCCGTTCCAGGAAGCTGTAATATCCCGATTCGATTGGCGTTCCCTTGAGCATACCATTCCTCTGTTGCAGTCTGTCCGGTACGCGAGATGACAGGAAGTTTTCTGCCAGGCAGCCGGAGATCGACTCGAAAATATCCAAGACCAAACTAGGCAATATTACTGGATAACAGATTTCGGAGCGTAGGGCAAAGATAATACGGAAATGCAATTATGCCCGGCTTCTATTTGAATTTTTATATCACTTGCCGGATCGACTGAGAATTTCGCTTATACCCGGTTGCACCTAATACCAGTTCGCATCCAAGATTGAAATGATGGGTTCCG
>DBMO01000016.1 GCA_002298995.1 Desulfarculales bacterium UBA696 | reverse complement strand
GGCACAGTTTCATCGTGCCCACCGCTACGTTTGCCTGGAACACATTTGGTGGGCACGATGAAACTGTGCCCACCCTACAATGAGGCATATTCACGCTGGGTTGAGGGAAGCAATAGGCAACAAATGCCGCAAAACCAAACTTGATATCCGGCTTTTTAGGGAACCTGATGAAAGGTCTACGGTGCACGAACTTGCAATAGCCGAAAACCTTCTCGGCATTCTGGTCGAAGAGGCTCGAAGCCACGGCATCGTCCGAATCAAGAAGGTGAAACTCCAGATAGGCGAACTTGCCGCGGTGGTGCCCGAGTCGCTTGCCTTTTGCTTCGAACTGGTAAGCCGTGACACCATAGCCGAAGGGTCGGAGATAGAGATAGAAAATGTCGGCCTTACCGCCCACTGTCGAAAATGCGATAAATCCTTCGCGGTCGAGGAGCAGGTTTTTCTGTGCCCTGGATGCGGGGGTGCGGATATCGAGTTGATTAGCGGCAGAGAGCTTTGTGTATCCAGTATCGAGGGTGAAACGGGAGAAGAAGATGGCGCAAATCAAAGTCCCTGTGGTTCGTAATATACTTCAGGCAAACGAGCGGCTTGCGGCGGAAAACCGCAAAAGATTCGACAATGCGGGAATTTTCGTGCTCAACCTTATGAGCTCGCCGGGTGCGGGCAAAACCTCGCTCCTGGAAAAGACCATCGAGGGCCTCGCCGGCCGGATCGGAATAGCCGTGATCGAGGGAGACCTCCAGTCGTCTTACGACGCCGAGCGCATTCAGTCCAAGGGGGTCCAGGCCGTGCAGATCAATACTGACGGCGGATGCCACCTGGACGGCAACATGATCCAGATTGCCCTTGATTCGCTCGACCTCTCCGCGGTCGATCTTCTCATCATAGAAAATGTCGGCAACCTGGTCTGCCCGGCGGAGTTCAACCTGGGCGAGCACGACAAAATAATGATCCTCAGCGTGGCCGAAGGTGACGACAAGCCTCTCAAGTACCCTCTGATGTTTCAGATCTGCTCGGTGCTCCTGGTCAACAAGATCGACCTTCTGCCCTATACCGATTGCGACATGAACAAGATCCGTGAGCGGGCAAGGCAGCTCAATGCCAACCAGAAGGTCTTCGAGATTTCGTGCAGAACCGGAGAAGGTTTCGCTCCCTGGCTCTCCTGGATCGAGGAGAAGGTGAGGGGGCACAAAAAGCTCCAGGCGGGTAAGATTTGATGCCGTGAGTGATTCACCCGAAGATAAATCCACCGGCGGGAGCGACGGCCGACGCGTCCTGATAAAGGTGCACGGTATAGTGCAGGGCGTGGGATTTCGCCCGTTCGTCTACCAGCTGGCCGCCGGCCACCGCCTTGGGGGATGGGTTCGAAACCGCGAAAGCGGGGTGGAAATCGAAATAAGCGGACCGGCAGCCTCGGTCGAGGAATTTATTCTTGATATCCCCCGCAAGGCGCCGCCTTTATCCAGGATAGTATCCATCGAAACCGCCGAGCTCCCATTCGAGCCGGCGGAAGACTTCCGGATATTGACCAGCAGTTCGAGCCAAGCACGCTCGACGCTTATTTCTCCCGATGTATGCACCTGCCCCGACTGTCTTCGAGAGCTTTTCGACCCGGAAGACAGGAGATTCCGGTACCCGTTTACAAACTGCACGAACTGCGGTCCCCGCTACACGATAATAAAAGACATCCCCTACGACCGCAAGAATACGACCATGGCAAGCTTTAGGATGTGCCCGGAATGCACGGCGGAATATGAAAATCCGCTGGACCGCAGGTTTCACGCGCAGCCAAATGCATGTTGGAAGTGCGGCCCGCGAGTGTGGCTGGAGGATAGCGCCGGAAGCGCGGTTGCCGAAACCGATGAGGCAATAAAGAAAACCGTCGGATTACTGGGCGACGGGGCAATCGTCGCGATTAAAGGCCTAGGCGGATTTCACCTCGCCGCGAAAGCAACAGACGAGGGCGTCGTGGCGCGTCTCAGAGGCCGCAAGATCCGCGAAGAAAAACCTTTTGCGGTCATGTTCTCATCCATCGAGGAAATAAAGCGCTACTGCCTGGTCGGCGATTCCGAGGAAGAGCTTCTTCTTTCACCCTTCCGCCCCATAGTGCTACTGACCAGGATCGAACACTCCAGCCATGAATTAGCAAGCGGGGTCGCCCCAAAAAATAGATATCTCGGCGCTTTTTTGCCATACACGCCGCTCCATTTCCTGCTCTTCGATGGGGCCCCCTACCGCTCCCTTGTCATGACCAGTGGAAACCGAAGCGACGAGCCCATTGTGATGGACAATCCGGAAGCGGCGATCCGCCTCAACGGCATCGCCGATTACTACCTGCTCCACGACCGCGACATTTACATGCGCTGCGACGATTCGGTGACCAGGGTCCTTTCCGGCAAAACCCGGCCGATGCGACGGGCGCGGGGCTTCGTCCCCGTCCCTGTTTTCCTCGCTCAGTCCGGCCCGTCCGTCCTGGGCACCGGGGCCGAGCTGAAAAATACCATTTGCGTTACCCGTCGAAACGAGGCTTTCCTGAGCCAGCACATCGGCGACCTGGAAAACCTCGAGACCCTGCGCTCGTTCGAGCATGCGATCGAACACCTTGAACGGCTGCTCGAAATCAGCCCAGAGCTAATAATACACGACCTTCACCCCAATTACCTGAGCACCCAGTGGGCGCTTCGCCAGGATCTCCCAAAGATTGCGGTGCAGCACCACCACGCCCACATCGCATCGGTCATGGCCGAGCACCATCTCGACGCACCCGTAATAGGCCTGGCCCTGGACGGCACCGGCTACGGCACGGATGGAACCATCTGGGGAGGCGAGGTGCTCGTGGTTGACCGCACCGGGTTCGAGCGGCTGGGGCATTTTCGCCACGTGCTCCTGCCGGGCGGCGATAAAGCGATCAAAGAGCCCTGGCGGATGGCGCTTAGCTATCTTTGGAGCATCGATCCAATTGCCGCCGAGGTCCGGTTCGCCGATCTCATGGAACAATGGCCGGACCGCAAACTCATCCTGCAGATGCTCTCGAAAGGCATAAACTCCCCTGTAACCTCTTCGTGTGGAAGGCTCTTCGATGCGGTCGCCGCCCTTTGCGGCATCCGGGAGTCGGTAAACTACGAGGGGCAGGCGGCAATCGAACTCGAACAGGCAATCGAGCCGGAGGGCTCCTTTTATGAAGGAGAAATCGCGGAACGGGACAGCACACCCTTCATCTTGGACCCATTTCCCATGATCTTGGAAGTGATCTGGGACGTGCGGCAAGGCGTCTCGGCCGGGAAGATCTCGGCACGTTTTCACAACGGCATTGTCCGCCTGCTGACCGAAGCGGCGGTGGTTGCGGCCTCAAAATGCGGCCTTCGCCGGATTGCGCTCAGCGGAGGAGTTTTCCAGAATGCCTTCCTGTCGGCAAGGCTTGAAAAAGAGCTGACCGGCCTTGGCTTCGAAGTCTACTCCAACGAAGAGGTCCCGGCAAACGACGCCTGCATCTCGCTCGGGCAGGCTTTCATAGGCGCGAACAAGCTGCTCGGCAAGAAAAATTAGAGTAGAGGGGGACCCACGGGTGCGGCTGGCAAGGTCGGGACAGGCTGTTGCCCAAATCCGGAATAGAAGTTCAAATTGAAGGAAAACTCCCCTCCCCTGGCGGGAGGGGTTGGGGGAGGGGGTTGAGATTCTTAGACCTTTTTCGTCACCCTCCCCTAGCCCCTCCCATCGAGGGAGGGGAATTCGCACTGCAACTTGTTTGGGCAACAGCCCGGGGATACCTTGCCATAACCGTGACTTGCCTCAATAGTGAGATTTTAAAGCATTTTGATATAAATCTTGAACAGGATGTCCAATGAAATACCTTGACGAATACCGGGACCCTCAGCTTGCAAAAAGCCTTATCGAATCGCTTCGGCGCCGGGTCTATACAAAGGACGAAATACGGCTGATGGAAATCTGCGGCACGCATACAGTCTCGATTTTCCGTTCGGGGCTTCGCAAGCTGCTGCCGCCGCAAATAAAGCTCATCAGCGGACCGGGGTGCCCTGTTTGCGTCACGGCTAACGAGGACATAGACCGAGCGATATGGCTGGCGGGGCAGCCGGGGGTGATAGTTACCACTTTTGGCGACCTGGTGCGGGTTCCGGGTTCGGCCTCATCGCTTAACATCGAGCGCAGCAAGGGGGCTGATGTTCGCATTGTCTACGCGAGCCTCGATGCGTTGGAAATCGCCCGCCAAAATCCCGGCCGCGAAGTGGTGTTCATAGGAATCGGGTTCGAGACCACCGCCCCGACCATTGCCGCCGCCGTTAAGCAGGCGTCCTTGTCAGGGGTTGATAATTTTTCGGTCTTCTCGGTCCACAAAATCCTTCCGCCGGCTATGAGGGCGCTGCTCGAAGCCCACGAGGTCAGATTGGACGGCTTCCTGTGTCCGGGGCACGTCAGCATCGTGACCGGCTCAGGGATCTACGAGGAAGTGGTTGAAAACTACCGTGTGCCATGCGTCGTCACCGGGTTCGAGCCTCTGGATATTTTGCAGGGGATATCGAGCGCGGTGGAGCTGGTCGAGTCCGGCAGGGCCGAGGTAGTGAACATGTACCGCAGGGTGGTTACCCGCGAGGGAAACGCCGCGGCAAGGAAGATCATGGACGAAATTTTCGAGCCGACGGACTCAACCTGGCGCGGTTTGGGCCCGATTCCCAAAAGCGGACTCGGCTTTCGCCGCGAATGGAAGAACTTTGATGCCGTTTCACGCTTTTCAATGCCGGAAATTAAGGTTAAAGAACACCCGGGCTGCAAATGCGGCGAAGTGCTGCGCGGCGTGATGACTCCACCCGAGTGCGGGCTTTTCCGAAAAGTTTGCAATCCTCAGGACCCAAAAGGCCCGTGCATGGTTTCGGGCGAGGGCACCTGTGGCGCCTATTACAGGTATTACCAGTAGAATATCGTTTGAAGGCTGGCTTTGGAACAAACCCCCTGGGGCTGGGGGTCAGGGACAGGCTTTTAGGGCTGTTCTCCCCCGTATGACTCTTTTCGCAGGGCAGGATGTAAAGTGGCAGGTCATATAGCCTGCCGTACCGGATCTTACGCCAAACCCACTCCAAACTCGACGGACACTACGATGGATCAGCGACTGATACAGCTCGACCAGGGCAGCGGCGGGCGCGCCATGCACGAACTGATTGACGGCCTTTTCATCTCGGCCTTCAGCAATCCCCTCCTGGCCGAGCGAAACGACAGCGCCGTTTTTGAAGTCGGCGCCGGCCGAATCGCCATGACCACCGATTCCTATGTGGTGGACCCGATCTTCTTCCCCGGCGGCAACATCGGCTGCCTTGCCGTGCACGGGACGGTCAACGACCTCGCCATGCGCGGAGCAAAGCCGCTATACATCACCGTGGGGTTCATCCTGGAAGAGGGCCTGGATTTAGGCGATCTTGAAAAGATCGTTTCCTCGATGGCCGATGCTGCCCGCGAGGCAGGTGTACAAATCGTTGCCGGGGACACCAAGGTGGTCCCCAGGGGCAAGGCGGATAAGATTTTCATAAATACTTCGGGGGTCGGAATTGTCCCTCCGGGAATCAACATAGGCGGCGCGAACGCCCGGCCCGGGGACGCGGTGCTCATAAACGGAACGATTGGCGACCACGGGATGGCGGTTTTGTGCAAGCGTGAGGGCCTCGCCCTGGAAAACGAGATAAAAAGCGACGCGGCCGCCCTGAACGGTCTTGTCGATCAGATGATCACGGCGTGCGCCGGCATCCGTGTTCTTCGCGATCCCACGCGCGGAGGGGTTGCCACCACACTGAACGAAATAGCGGAGCAGTCAGGCGTCGGCATCCGGCTTTTCGAGGAACAGATCCCTATACGGGAAGACGTTGCCGGAGCGTGCGAAATTCTTGGACTGGACCCTCTCTATGTGGCAAACGAGGGAAAAGTCCTTGTGATCGTACCTCGGGATGAGGCACAAGCCGTGCTTTCCGCCATGCAGTCGCACCCGCTCGGGCTGGGCGCACGCTGTATAGGAGAAGTGGTATCGAACGACCCCGGCCGTGTTTTCCTGCGTACCCGTATCGGGGGGCACCGCCTGGTCGACATGCTAAGAGGCGAACAACTCCCGCGTATTTGCTGATTTAATCGGAACAGAAATGCTGGTTAGAAGACCCCCCATACCACCTGCCGGGAAAGCAGACTGCCAACTGTGCGGCAAACCTCTTAGAGGTATTGCAACATCGATCGGCATCTGCCCGGAGTGCGTCCGCACAAGGCCGGAAGAAAGCAGCAGCCGAATCGAGCATGTGCATGCGGAATCGCGTGAAATGTTCGGTCTGCCCGCAAAACCGGCGCGCGATCCGGATGGGACCGCCTGCAATCTTTGCTTCATCGGATGCAGGCTGGGAGAGGGGCAGAAAGGCTACTGCGGGCTTCGAAACGGCGGGAAGACAAGCCTCAAAAATGACGGCAGATCTCGGGCGCAAGTCACATTCTACCATGATCCGCTGCCCACGAACTGCGTAGCCGACTGGGTCTGCCCCGGCGGAACAGGAGTCGGATACCCGCACTACTCGAACGACTCCGGCCCGGAAGTTGGCTACTACAACCTTGCCGTCTTTTTCGAGGCCTGCAATTTCAACTGCCTCTACTGCCAAAACTGGTCTTTTAAAAAGAAGCAGCTCTCGCCGCGCTGGTCAAAGGTCGAGACCATCGAGAAAGCGGTGAGGCCGGATACGAGCTGTATCTGCTTTTTCGGGGGCGACCCCGGCCCTCAACTCCCCTTTGCTCTGCGCGTTGTTGAATCGGCCCGGAAAAAGAACCCCGACAAGATTTTGCGAATCTGCTGGGAAACAAACGGTGGAGTGAACCAGCCCTGGCTCGACAAAATGACGCGCATCTCGATGGAATCGGGAGGGTGCCTGAAAATGGACCTCAAAGCCTGGAATCCGGGAACTCACCGGGCGCTTTGCGGATGGGACAACAAAAGGGTGCTCAAAAATTTTGCCAGGGTCGCCGAAATGACAAACGGACGCTCGGACCCGCCGCTGCTTGTAGCCAGCACTCCCCTTGTGCCCGGCTACATCGACGAGAAGGAAGTCGCAGGCATTGCGCGCTTCATCGCGGGACTAAATCCCGATATCCCTTATGCCCTTCTGGCCTACGCCCCGCAGTTCATAATGGACGATTCCCCCACGACCTCGGCCGCCCAGGCAGAAGCATGCCTGGCCGCGGCAACCGACGCAGGCCTAAAGCGCGTGCGCATCGGCAACCAGCACCTGTTAAGTTAATCCTTCCCCTTTATTCTGTGTAGCAGATTTGGATCAGGGTATACGATTGCCTCTGTGTGGGCATAACCTTTTTGTGCACACCTGCCTTGAGCCCTTAAGCGGATGGTGCCTGAGGGCAGGGCAAAGCCCTGCTGCCCAAGTTGAAAGTTCCGCCAAGCGAAGGTATGGGGATAGAAGGGGTGGCCCGGATTCATATCCGGGCGCGAAGCGCAAGAGTGTGGCCCCAAATTCAGTATCGGGGTATGCGCTCTTACTATGGGATAACGTGATTGGTCCGCTGGATTTCAGGCCGGTGCGATGATTCCTTCCTCAAGCATCCACTCGATTGTCTCGCATAGCGGAAGTCCCACTACATTTGAGTAGGAACCCTCGATAGATTTGACCAGAGAAGCCCCGATTCCCTGTATGCCGTATGCGCCGGCTTTGTCCATCGGCTCTTTTGTCCTGATATATGCCTCTATTTCGGCAATGGTGAGCGGCTTGAAACGGACCCGCGTTGCAGCCGAGCCGCTCCTGAGGATCTTCTTATCCTCATTCCGAAGACACATACCCGTAATCACTTCATGGACCCGCCCGCTTAGTTCCCCAAGCATGCGCGATGCATCCGAAGGGTCGGTCGGCTTTCCGAAGATACGGCCTTCCAGAACGACAATTGTGTCGGCTGCCAGCACCCAATGGCCGGGAAAAGCGGCAGAAACTGCTCGCGCCTTTATCCTCGCCAACTTTTCGGCAACTTCGGCGGGATCGGCCGATATATCCTCGGGCTCTTCCGAATTGCTCGGCTGGACCAGAAACTCTATCCCAATTGATTGCAGAAGCCGCTTTCGGCGCGGCGATACGGAGGCAAGGATCAGTGGTTGCAGAGTTTTGAACATAGATCAACGCTTGAGTAGTAGCCGCCCCGAAATCACGCCAACGAGAGCATCCTGTCCAGGGCCAGCTTCGCATCCGCCTTAATGTCGTCCGGAACTGTCACGACGTTTACATCGCCGAGATTTTCGAGAATCCACAGCAGGTTGCCCAGATTTATCTTGAACATGTTGGGGCAGAGCGAGTTGTTCAGGTCCATTATCTTCTTTTCAGGGTACTGGAGCGACAGGCGATTGATCAGGTTGATTTCGGTGCCTATGACTATCGTTGAACCGGCGGGGGCTTCCTGGACATATTTTACTATGTAGCTCGTCGATCCGCATGCGTCCGAGGCGGCAACCACCTCGCGCGTGCACTCGGGGTGGACGATTATGCGGGCGCCGGGAAATTCCGAGCGCATTTTTTCTATCTGCTCGACCGAGAACCGGGTATGCACCAGGCAATAGCCGTCCCAAAGGATCATCTTCGCGGCGCGAACCGCTTCGGGGGTGTTTCCGCCAAGGGGCTTATCGGGCGACCAGACGATCATTTCATCGGCTTTCAGCCCAAGGTCGTGGCCGACATTTCGTCCGAGGTGCTGGTCGGGGAAAAAGAGAATCTTATCGCCCACCTCGAATGCCCACCGTACGGCTTTTTGGGCATTTGACGAAGTGCAAACAGTCCCTCCATGGGTCCCGCAAAATGCCTTCAGGTCGGCATCCGAATTCATGTACACGACCGGCACAAGCCGCTCTTTCCCCATTACATCAGATATCTGGTTCCAGGCTGATTCGACTATCACCGAATCCGCCATGCTGGCCATCCAGCACCCGGCGTGTTCGTTCGGGATTTGTACAATTTGGCGTGGCTTGGCTAAAATGGCCGCGCTCTCGGCCATGAAGTGGACCCCGCAGAATACGATATGGCGGCAGGCGCTATCAGATGCCGCTTTTCTGGAAAGCTCGAAAGAATCGCCGACGAAATCACCAAGATCGACAATCTCTTTTCTCTGGTAATGATGGGTAAGGATTATCAGCTCTTTGCCGAGCGCATCTTTCCTGGCCCTTATATTTTCGATCACCTCAGTATGGTCGAAGCCTGCCTTCATATCTTCACCTTCATGCGATAAGAAATGAGCGACATCCGCAATGGCGCCGCTCCCCCGCTGGGAAATATGCCGCAATAGTAACCCGCGGCTGTTTGTAACATTTAAGCATAACCCGCCCGCCGCATTGCGTGCAAATGGAAAGTTTAGCCGGCGCACTGTCTATCCAGCCCCATCCCGATAATTTATTCTTGCCCATACAGATAAATGGCCTAAGATAGCAAACTCGAGGAAGGTAGTTGGAAGTTAGGGATTGGGGGATGAGGAATTAATAAGTTTCAGTTTCTTGGGGTCAAAGGATTTAATTGATGAGATCTGATGGGAAACTAAAAGGGGCGCTGTCGAGGTTGGTTAGTCTGCTGTTCTTTTCTATCCTGGTTGCAGGATGCAACTCGATCGGGCTGGAGCCGCCGCCGATTGAATTCGGCTCCAATTGGGTATCGACTTCGGGCAAAAGCCAGGATCAGTTCCAGGCCGATCAGGCCGATTGCAAGCGGAACATTTCAATGAACCGTTCCCAGACACTCGTGGGGCCCGGCGGAACCACCGCGGACAAATGGGATATGAGCGAAATCAGGGCATTTGACAGCTGCATGCGGGCGAAGGGCTGGAAGAAAGAGTAGGCGTCCGCTTTTTGGCTGGATCAATTTCAGATGCAGGTTGGGCCGAGAAACCCCAACCTGCATAAGTTGAGAGACATAAGCGCCCCGGAAGGATCAATAAAGCGTGTTATTGTGACCCTTCAGTTTTTCCTGGAGCTTTTTCTCGACTATTTCGGGAACCAAACCGTTAACGCACCCGCCGGACATTACCACTTCCTTGATTATTCGCGAGCTGATGAAAATCCAGCGCATTCCGGTCATAATAAATAGCGTCTCTACTTCGGGCTCCAGCTTCCGGTTCATGAGGGCCATCTGGAATTCGTATTCGAAATCGCTGATGGCGCGAAGTCCTCGAAGGATTGCGCGTGCCGGAACCGTCTTTACGTAATCGACCAGCAGTCCGTGGAAGAGGTCAACTTTTACCCGATGTCCCGCCGGATGGGAGGCAAGCGCCGTGCGAATCATGTCGCAGCGCTCTTCCAGGGTGAACAGGGGTGTTTTGCCTGGGTTTGCCGCGATTGCGATTATAATATTGTCGAAAATTTTCAGACCGCGTTCGAGCAGATCGAGATGTCCGTTGGTAATTGGGTCGAAAGAACCCGGATAAACAGCGATGCTGGACAATTATACCTCCTGTCGCGCAGTGCGGGCGCGATTCATTTTAAGATCGAGTAGATCGATATCATTGTATCGCCGTAGCGGCGCTCGCTATCTTTTTTCCAATCCTTGACCAGGTCCGGAGAATCATCCCTGATGTGGTGTTCGGCCAGCACCAGCGTTTCCGCGGTGGAAACCGCCCCGACGATTTCCAGGGTCTTTTCGACCAGGCCCTTCCCATAAGGGGGGTCCATGAAGATCAGGTCAAAGAACTCGCCCTTTTCGGCCAGCCGCCGAAGTGCCGACGGCACGGCGTCCTGGACCAAAAACGAGTAGTCGGAAGCCCCGCAAAGCTCGATGTTTTCCCGAATGAGGCGCGCCGCCTCCACACCCTGATCGACGAATACGCATTGCGCCGCGCCGCGGCTGAGCGCCTCCAGACCCATGGCCCCTGTTCCGGCAAAAAGGTCCAGAACCCGCGCATCGGGAATAGCGGAAGCAATTATGCTGAAGACGGCCTCTCTTACCCGGTCGCCTGTCGGGCGTATCCTGTCGCTTTTTGGAGCGTGCAGCCTCCGGCCGCGAAATTCGCCCGCAATGATCCGCATGCGGCCCTTAGAGCCGTCCTCGGGCGACGAGCATTTCGGCGATCTGCACGGCGTTACTGGCTGCGCCTTTTCTGATGTTATCGGCCACCACCCACATGGCAAGGCCGTTCTCGACGGACGGGTCCCTGCGAATTCGCCCAACGTAGGTATCGTCGGTGCCGGCCGCCTGGATCGGGATCGGATAGCCCCCGCTCGCCGGCTCATCGATCACCTTCACGCCGGGAGCGCTCCCGAGGAGCTTTCGCGCCTCCGAGGCCGAAATGGGTTTTCTCGTCTCGATATTCAACGACTCGGAATGGCCGTAGAAGACCGGTATCCGAACGGTTGTCGCGCAGACCTTGATCTCGGGGTCTTCGAAGATTTTGCGGGTCTCGTTATCCATCTTCATTTCTTCTTCGCTGAACCCGTTATCGAGGAAAGCGCCTATGTGCGGAAAACAGTTGAACGCAATCTGGTGCGGGTAAATTTGCCTTTTGGGCTCCCGCCCCGCGGCGATGTCGGCAACCTGGACCTTTAGTTCCTCTATTGCCTTCATGCCGGTACCGGAGACCGCCTGAAAAGTTGTAACGACGATCCTGCGAATCCCGACAGCGTCCTGGATCGGCTTGAGTGCAACCACCATCTGGATGGTCGAGCAGTTCGGGTTGGCGATGATGCCCGAATGGGAAAGCGCCGCTTCGGGATTTACTTCGGGAACCACCAGCGGAACGGTCGGGTCCATGCGAAAAGCGCTCGAGTTGTCGATTACGACCACTCCGGCGCGAGCCGCTATCGGTGCGAATTTCTTGCTGATTGTTCCACCGGCGGAAAAAAGCGCCACCTGTATGCCGGCAAACGAATTCTCGGTAAGTTCCTGTACGGGAATCTCGCTGCCCTTAAAGGACATCTTTTTCCCAACCGAGCGCGCCGATGCCAGCAGGGTCAGCTCTCCAACGGGAAAAGCCCGCTCTTCCAGGACCCTTACCATCATGTTGCCGACCGCTCCGGTCGCCCCGACCACCGCCACTTTAAATTCTTTTCGTGCCATTACCGCCTATACCCCTTATTGCTCTTAAACCGGTTCTTGATTTCCTGAAGCCCATCCTCTACTTACGTCTTCCGCAAACGAAAGCGATATCTCATGAATTGGCGCGGATGTAAAGCGCCTTTACCCAAAAAATCGCCTCCGGAGCCATCCAGCGGATGTTTTCGACAGGTGGAATCGATTTTCGCTCATCGTCGCGGCAGCCCGGAGCAAAACGATCGATTCGAGCGCCGCCCTGCCTAAGAAGAGGAAACTTTATGTAAAAACGATGTAAATGGCTTTTCAACGGTTCCTCAAGTGCCGGAACCTTATCAACAGAACTCGAATTATATCAAAAGTTTAAGAGTGGGGAAATTGCGGGGTGAGGTAGTGTCGGCTTTCTTTCTAGGACATTTCAGCGTCTTATTTCGGAAAAGCCGGATGAGATTTCCTAGGCCTCAACTGCTCGTCTGTGAGCCCCTGAACGCTTATACATCTAGCCACTTTTAACTTTAAGGCAATTAAGGACTTGTCCGTAATTAAGCACATGCAGATAACATCCTGTTGGCGATGCAATCTTATTTACGGATAAGTCCTAAATGTTCAAGCCCGGCTACTCCTCCAGCGCCTTCCTTATCGCCTTTCCGAACGGTTTTCTCAGCACCCCGACCTCGGTGATTATTCCGGTGATGTACTTGTTTGGAGTAACGTCGAATGCGGGGTTTATGGCGATGACTCCGTCGGGTGCGATCCGGCGGCCGCAAAGGTGGGTGACTTCGGCCGGGTCGCGCTGCTCGATGGGGATTCCGCTCCCGTCGGGAAGGGTCGGGTCGATGGTCGAGCGGGGGGCGGCGATGTAGAACGGGATGTCATGGGTTCGCGCAAGGACTGCTACCATGTAGGTGCCGATTTTGTTTGCGGTGTCGCCGTTTGCGGCGATCCGGTCCGCTCCGACGACGGCCATGTCGATTTTGCCCTGGCTCATGAGGCTTCCGACGGCATTGTCGCAAATCAGGGTCACCGGAATTCCCGCCCGCATCAGCTCGAATGAAGTAAGGCGCGCGCCCTGGAGAAATGGCCTAGTTTCACAGGAATAGACCTGGACCGTCGGGTCTTTCTCATAGGCCGAGCGGATCACCCCGACCGCGGTGCCGTAGTCGGCGGTGGCAAGCGCTCCGGCGTTGCAGTAGGTAAGAATCCGCGCCCCTTTCGGGACGACTTCGCTCCCCCACCTGCCGATCTCGCGGCATACGGCGACGTCCTCGGTCAAAATGGCGTCGGCCTGGACCTTGATCAGATTTTGGAGTTCCTTGACTGAAGCCCTCGGGTTTTCCACAACAACCGAGTATATTCTTTCGACGGCCCATGCCAGGTTTGCACCGGTGGGCCGGGCTTCTTTCACTTTGTTGCAAAGCAGTGAAAACTTGCGCGTAAATTCCCTCGCATCGCCCATTCGCATCGAGCGGGCCCCGAGGGCAAGGGCAAGCGCCCCAGCTACCCCGATCGCAGGCGCGCCTCGTACCGCCATCGTCTTTATCGCCTTTATCACCTGCTCGGGCGTGGTGCAGCAAATAACCTTTTCACGCTGCGGCAGGATTCTCTGGTCGAGTATCGCAACGGCCTCGCCTTCCCAATAGATCGGCGGCATCCACTTCTGGGTCATGCGACTGCTCCTGATGGAAATCGGGTTTGCTCTTGCCCGGTTTTGAGACCGGAAGACTTCTGATTTGATCCCTGATTATACCGGATTGCAGAATTTATCCGGCCAGTTTTTTTCTCAGGATTTCATTTACGAGCTGAGGATTCGCCTTGCCTTTGGTAGCCCGCATTACCTGGCCGACAAAGAAGCCGAAAAGTTTTTCTTTTCCGGCCCGGAACTGTTCGACCTCGGCCGGATTATCGGCCAGGACCTTATCGATTGCCGACTCGATCTCCGACTCATCGCGTACCTGCACCAGGCCTTTTTCATCGACTATCTGCCGGGCGGACTTCCCGCCGGCGTACATCTCCTCGAAAACGGCCTTGGCGAGCTTGCCGCTCACAACCCCCGAATCGAGCAGTTTCAAAAGTTCGGCCAGGTTTTCGGGCGTCACCGGACAGTCCTCGATCTCGCGGCTATCGCGGTTCAGCTCCCGCAAAAGGTCCGACATGATCCAGTTGCCGACGGTTTTGGGCTGTGGAAATTCGCTTACAACCCGTTCAAAATAGCCGGCGAGTGCCTTTGACGAGGTGAGTACCCGGGCGTCGTAGGCGGAAATGCCGTACTGGGCGGAAAACCGTTCGCGCATTGCGTCGGGAAGCTCGGGCAGGGCCTTTCGAACCTCCTCGATCCAGTCCTCACCCACCACGATCGGCACCAGGTCGGGGTCGGGAAAATAGCGGTAGTCGTGCGCCTCTTCCTTTCCCCGCATGCTCACCGTCACGTTGCGGTTGGAATCCCAGAGCCGCGTTTCCTGGATAACCTTCTCACCGCGCTCCAGAAGCGCATTTTGCCTGCGGATTTCGAATTCGAGCGCCTTCTGCACGTTTCTAAAAGAATTCATGTTCTTTAGTTCGGTCTTGGTGCCGAGTCCCGTGGTCCCGGCGGGCCTGAGAGAGATATTGGCGTCGCAGCGCATGCTCCCTTCTTCCATGTTCCCGTCGCAGATCTCGAGGTAGCGAACTACCTCGCGAAGGCTTTTCAGGTATGCCGCTGCTTCTTCGGGAGAGGTGAGGTCCGGCTCGCTAACTATCTCGATCAGGGGGACGCCCGTGCGGTTGTAATCCACGTAGCTCACCGGCTGGTGCTCGTCATGGATGAGCTTGCCCGCGTCCTCCTCCATGTGAATCCTGTGAATGCGGATTCGCCTCGATCCGTTTTCGCAATCGATCTCGACCCAGCCGTTTTGCGCAAGAGGCAGTTCATACTGGGAAATCTGATACCCCTTTGGGAGGTCGGGATAGAAGTAATTTTTTCGGGCAAACTGGCTGTACGGGGCCACCGTGCAGCGGGTCGCAAGAGCCATCCTGAGGGTGAATTCGACCACTTCGCGGTTTAACACCGGAAGCACCCCGGGCATTCCGAGGCAAACCGGGCAGGTGTGCGTGTTCGGGCTTCCGCCGAAGGTAGTTGAGCAGCCGCAAAAGATTTTGCTCCTGGTCAGGAGCTGTGCGTGGATTTCCAATCCGATTACGGGTTCGTATTGCATTCTCGGCGCTTCCTCGATTTGATCTCTCTCGCGGGCTTTCGCAAGATCATATTAAAATGAAATCGCAAGGTCTCATTATAGACCGGGGGTCGTCTTTTCGGCCATTAATAGCTTAATCGGGGCAGCGAAGTTATCACCTGCACCGCCATCCCTTTTGGCGATTCCGGCCTCTTCAACAAAATACCCTGAAGCTGATCTACCATATCAGGCCCCATTCCCCAAACATTTTAGGAGAGTCGGAGCGCGGCCGTTCAAAAAGCAGGCACACCGGCTAAGTGGCGGGGTTTTCCAATCCCCCGCGGGCAGCACCCACAGCGTTGGTTTGAAAGCTATGAAAGATGATTTGGACATTTCGGTAATTATAACCCGGAATTGCTACCCGGCCGGATCGAGACTATATTACCACGATTAGACCCGGCAGAAGGGAGTGATTGTATGGCGGAGGTGGAAGTTCCCAACCCCGGGGAACTCGAAGAGATCAAGGAAAAGGGTTTCACCAGAAAGGTGGCCCTGGTGACCGCTTTCTACGCTGTCATGCTGGCTATAACATCCCTTGGCGGCAATAATGCCATGAAGGAGATGCTTCTGGCCCAGCAGCAGTCCTCGGATCAATGGTCCTTCTACCAGGCCAAGGTTATCCGGGAGCATCTCTACAGGGTGGAAAGGATTCGCATCGAGACTGATATAGCGGTCCTTCCGGAAAAATACGGGGATGATGCGCGCGGCAAACTGCTCTCGCTCGCGCAAACACTTGGGGAGGAGGAAAATCGGTTCAATATCGAGAAGAAGGAAATCGAGCAGGAAGCCAAGAAGCTCGAGCAGGATCGTGACACCAACAGGGGCAGGGACCCTTACTTCGATTATGCCGAAGTGCTCCTGCAAATAGCGATTGTTATGGCTTCGGTGTCAATCCTTGCAACATCGCGGGGAGTTTTTGTATTCTCTCTCGCGGCCGCCGTACTGGGGGCCGTTTTATCCGCCAACGGTTTCTTGCTTCTGTTCAGGATTCCATTCCTGCACTAGACACTTCTACACGCTCTCGCCGCTCAGGACCCTGTTAAGGACATTTTTCAACTGATCCAGGGCATAGGGCTTGCTCAGGATGTCCTTGAAACCGTAGCTTTGATAGTCCGACATGATCGGGTCGCTCGAATAGCCGCTCGAAACGATTGCCTTCACCTCGGTGTCGAGGTACTGGAGCTTTTTTAGCGTGTCCCTGCCGCCCATGCCGCCCTTTACCGTGAGGTCCAGGATCAAAACGTCCCACTTGCGGTTCTTTTCCAGGCTGTCAGCATACATCTCGACCGCCTGTTCCCCGTTCATGGCGACTCCGGCCTCGAAGCCCAGGTGTTCGATCATCGTCTTCAAAAGGTCAACCAGCATTTCCTCATCGTCCATGATGAGCACTCTTTTTCTCCCCGGATGGCCTGAGCCCGTGCTGACCTGGTGGGCGACGTCCGTTGCCGTGGATGCCGGTATAATGATCGTAATCACAGTTCCCTCGTCGAGGCGGGATTCCACTTTGATATTACCGTTGTGCCTCTTTATCACTGAATGGGCGATGGCAAGTCCGAACCCCATTCCCTTCTGGCTGCCGCGGTACTTGGTCGAAAAATAGGGGTCGAATATCTTCGCCAGGTTTTCCTCCGGAATCCCGGTTCCCTCGTCCCTTATCACTATCTTTACGTATTGGCCTTCCCGCAGAGCGCCGGTATTCGGAATATCGACGTTCTCGGCGTTGACGTAGAGCGTGCCGCCCCTCGGCATGGCCTCCTTGGCGTTAGCGATTATACCCGTCAGCACCTGCCGCATCTGGTCTTCATCGATATCCGCCTTCAATAGACCACGCGGGATATTTAGCTCGCTCCCGATGTTGGAGCCGCTGAGGACCAGGCTGACAGCATTTTCCACCATCTCACCTATCGAAACCTTGTTTCTCAGGGGACCGCCTCCAGACGAGAAAGTAATGAATTTTTGAGTGAGGTCCTTTGCACGCAGGCATGCTTTCTCCGCTTCCGCAAAGTGCCTGAATGCCGGGTCCTCGCCGCTCAGTTTCATTTGGGCCATACTCAGGTTGCCAAGGATAACGAAAAGCAAATTGTTGAAATCATGTGCTATACCGCCGGCAAGGATGCCGATGGCTTCGAGCTTTTTGGCGTTCAGCAGTTCCTCTTCGATTCTTTTGCGGTCGGACAGATCGAAGTTGATGCAGAAAAGAAGCGGTTCCCTGCCTTCGATGACAACGGCGGTGTGCGTCGCATGGACTGGAACGTTGCGCCCCTGCCTGTCCAACAGGATCAATTCACCCGAAGGAACAATTTCACCGGATTTCTTTACCTTTTTCCCGGCCTCCAAGATGCGCTCGAACATCGGTTCGAGATCCGGGGGGGCGATGAGATCGGTCAGTTTCTTTCCAACGGCTTCATCGGTGCTGTACCCAAAAAGCGCAATGCTTTCATTATTCCAGTAGACCACCTCCCCGGTTGTCCGATATCCCTGGATGGAGAGTCCCGGGATATGCTCGGCGAGGTTTCTGAACCACTCTTCGCTTTGGCGCAGCGCCTCCTCGGCTTTTTTCAGCTCGGTTATATCCGTCCCGAGTGCTATGAATCCGTAGCCGCCGGTCGGATCGGGGTGAGGAATGCAACTGAGCCTGAGCATGCGCCTAGTGCCTTTGCCCCTGTTCAGGTCACCTGAACTCAATTCGAAAGCGACGCCTTCGCCAAGGAAGGCTTTTTCGATACTGGGCGAAATCTTCAGGTAGACACCGGGATCGAGGGCTTCCTCCAGGAGCTTTCCCGAAAGGGGCGCCTTGCGTGTGCCGAATTTTTCCTCGAAGGCTTTATTGCAGAAAAGCAAGCGCCGCCCTGAATCCACAAATGCAATCACAACCGGAAGCGAGTCCAGGACCCCCCTGAACCTTCTGTCGACAAAAGCGGGCATCTGGCCCTGGCCTTGGGCCGCAACACGCTCTCTCAACTGTTTCAGCTCCGATATGAGCTGTTGCTTGGTCTTGTTTTCGTCAGTCATTTTATTCCCGAGTTTTGCATTATCAAGGTGGTTGCCCCCTGGATTTCCGAGAGCAAACTTTCCGGCATTTCAACCACGAACCGGGCGGGGAGGTCAAGATCAAAGGCCTTTTGTCATACAAAATATCAACTTCCCAACAGATTAGAACGACCAGCGCGCAAATACGGTGGCGCCTTCCGCGGGCTTGCTTTCAATGCGGAAAATGCCGCCGGAAAGTTCGGTCCTCTCCATCATATTTGATATCCCGATTCCGCCTTCAGGATCTTTTCTTCCCAAAACAGATTTCAAATCGAATCCGCAGCCGTCATCCCGGACACTCAATTCGAGGCTGTCATTATATCTCAGGAGCGAGACGGTAATATTCTCGGCCCAGCTGTGCCTTACCGCATTGTTCAGCGCTTCCTGCACGATTCGGAACAAAACGATTCGCAGCGACTCCGGCACTTCTTTTTCCGTAACGAGGATCTTCTTCTCTATGGATATGCCGGGATTAACCGTCTGCAGGCGGTCGCAAAACCAGCCGATTGTGGCAACTATGCCGTAGTCGTCCAAAACAGACGGGCGCAGGTCTGTCATAATCCTGCGGCATTCCCTCATAGCATGCTGGGCCAGGTCGGCAAGTGCCCGCAGAGAATCGGGATCGGTCCTCTTCATCCGGGCTTTCTGGGTTTGCATCAGAACGTTTTCCAGCCCTATTTTCAGTCCCGCCAGGGGGGACCCTATGCTGTCGTGTACTTCCTTGGCTATTTCCCTTCGCTCCTCTTCCTGGGCTGTCAGTTGCTGCGAGTAAAGGGTCCGAAGGCGCGCTTCGGAGAGCTTCAACGCCTCTTCAGCCTTCTTGCGCTCGGTTATGTCCTGTCCTATCGACAGAATGCCGACCCGGTTGCCGTCCAGGCCATTGAGGTTTTCGTTATACCATTCAATCTGGCGCTCCTGCCCTTCCTTGGTCAGTATCCGGTTTACATAACCCCTGACCGGTCTGGTGGGCATCAGGAAAACCTTTCGCAGCCTCTTCCGGTCCGAGGGATGCAGAAAGGTATCGAACCAGTCCATTCCGCTGACTTCGTCCAGCCTATAGCCCGAAAGCTCCTCAAGGTATGGATTGAACCTCACTATCCGCCCCTCGGAATCCAGGACCAGGATTATTGCATGGGCGGTATTGATAACGCTTTCCACGAAATCCCGCTCATGTATGAGCGCCTCTTCGGCCCGATTCTTTTCCTCTATTTCCAGTTTCAACTTCTCATAAGCGAGGGAAAGTTCGGAGGTGCGCCTCTCGACCCTTTTCTCAAGCAGCGAATGGGCCTTGTGGAGGGCATCTTCGGCCGCTTCGCGCTCGATGACCCTGATTTTGAGTCCCTCGGACATTATGTTGAAGGCCTCGGTAAGCTCGGAGAGTTCCCGCCCCCCCGGGGGGTCGATTCGCTCTCCCAGGTGCCGGTCGCTTGCGGCAATTTGAAGGGCTTTGACGCGGATTTTTTGCAGGGGATTGAACAACAGCCGCTTTTGCAAAAGGTGCTGAATGAGGAAAAGGCTTGCCAGAATCGAGAGAAAAAGGCCCGATAGCCTTATAGAAAAATTCTCCGCCTCCGCATAGGTTTCGTTAAGGGGAATTCGGATCGAAACGGCTGTATGCGCTTTATCGATGTCGCGATTGAATCCGGCCTCGCTGCCATAATATTTTACCAGGCCGACCGGGGCATCCCTCGGGTCGCCGTGGCACATAAGACACGTCTCATCCATGTCCCAGCCCCGGCGCAGGAAAAGGAAATAAGGCTGTCCATCCAGAATCTCGACCTCTGTCTTTTTGACGAGCAGAGGGTCGCCATTGAGTTCCCTGATGAAATTTCTCTCGTATTCGTCTGCCTCATTGACCGGATTTCGAGCGCCGACAGTGGCCATCTTTTCCAGATAACCATGCGAGCTGATAGACTTGAAGCGCTGATCGACTACACGCAACGCGTAGGTTGCGGACATCCAGGTCGGATCGAAGTAGTCCGCCGGGCGAAAAGGTTCGGTTAACTTAAACAGCCTGGGTCTGAGCTCTTGGGTTAGGTAGTCGAAAAGTGCGGCCTGGTTGTTCAGAATGATCTGGGCCTTGTCTTCGGCCTCGCTGAGAGCTTGCCTCTGGAGTTCGTCCCTGACGAGAATCATCGTCAACAGGGCCGCCAGGGCAAAGACGAACCCAAGGCTGAAAAAAATCCGGGTGGAAATCTTCATTGGAGCTCCCAGTAGACCCATTGGGCGCGGGAATGCCTCTTTTGGAGTCTGGGGCCCACTATATCAAATTGAGGGACCCAGACACAATAGGGCGAGTGGCAGGGATCGAGCCGGAAGCTCGAAAATGGCCGGATAAACCGATGGTGGCACCGCGGCAAGGGAGCTGGTGTCAAAGCGGTTCGAAAAATAAAAGAGCCCGGGGAAACCATATGCAGGTTGGGTTGAGCGGTAAACCGTTTAGATCCGCGAAGAAATTACCAAACAAAACCCAACACCCCGGCGTGTGGCATGGGCAAGGAGCAGGCACGAAGCGCAAGATGTCGGGCTTCGCTTGACAGCCTCCCGGTCAATGGAATCACTCCAGGTTTAGCGCTCTACCCAACCTACATTTTGTTCAACCCAATCTACTTTGCTTCGAGGTTCCTGGGGTGGGCACAAGTTTATCGTACCCACCCCCGCTTCCTTGAAAGGAGCTAAAGCCCGCTTTTGGCCGGGTCCTGTTCGCCGCTCATGTAGTAATCCAGGCCGAAATGGGTAATCTGCTCTTCTCCCATCAGGTAGCGGAGCGTGTTTTTCAGCTTCATCGACTGGATGGAAAGGTCGTGTTCGGGGTAGAGGTTTTCCTTTACCATCGGGCTTTTGAAGTAAAAGGAGAGCCACTCCTGAATGCCGCTCATGCCGGCCCTCTTCGCCAGGTCCGTGAAGAGAACGAGATCCAGGATAAGCGGCGCCGCCAGTATGCTGTCCCTGCAAAGGAAGTCCACCTTTATCTGCATCGGATAGCCAAGCCATCCGAAGATGTCGATGCAGTCCCACCCTTCTTTGTTATCGCCGCGTGGCGGATAATAATTTATCGTCACCTTGTGGTAGTAATTCTTATATAGTGTCGGGTAGAGATGGGGCTGGAGGATGTATTCCAGTACGGAGAGCTTGCTCTCTTCCTTCGTTTTGAACGAATCGGCATCGTCTAGGACCAGGCCGTCGCGGTTGCCGAGGATGTTCGTCGAATACCAGCCTTCAAGGCCGAGCATACGTGATTTGAGGCCGGGGGCGAGAATCGTCTTCATCAGTGTTTGGCCGGTTTTGAAGTCTTTCCCGGCAACAGGCACCCCACGCGTGTTTGCCAATTCCACCATTGCGGGTACATCGATAGTGAGGTTCGGGGCGCCGTTTATGAAAGGTATGCCGCTTTCGAGCGCGGCAAGGGCGTAGAGCATGCTGGGGGCTATGCGCGGATCGTTTTTATCGATTGCTTCGCGAAGGGCCTCAAGAGATTCGTGTATCCGGTCCGGTTTCTGGTGGATCTCCGTGCTTCCGCACCAGATCATTACACAGCGGCTAAGGCCGTTTCGAGACTTGAACCCGGCGATATCCTCCTTGAGCAATTCAACGCGCTCGCGCAGGCTTGGCGTCGATTTTACATAGGTGCCGTCGAGGTTTTTTACGAACTTGCGGTCGAATACCCCCTGCATCGGCTTGATGGAACTCAGGTAATCCTTTATCGGGTCGATGTGCTCCCTGTTGAGTACCCTTGCGTAGAGGGATGCCTCGTAGCCATTGGCTTCATAGATGTCCCAGCCCCCGAATACAAGGTCTTCAATCTTCGCGATAGGAACAAAATCTTTTATCAAAGGCGACCGGTTCTCGAAACGCTTTCCGAGGCGAATAGTCCCCAGCTGCGTAAGCGAGCCGACCGGTTCGGCAAGTCCACGCCGCACCAGCTCGGTTCCGGCTATTAAGGTCGTGCTGACCGCGCCCCCGATGCCGGGAATCAGCACACCAAGTTTTCCGGTGGGCGGATCGATCTCTACCCCTATCTTCAGACTTTTTTCCTTCAAATCATTTCCTCCGTTACATCGCGAGACTCGGATTTTTTTCTCATATTTTCCGGCCCGAATATATATACGCGCCGATATCCGGCAAACATTTTCCCAAACGAGCGGGCCGGCGCCTGTCCCGTCGCCCCCGATGCCCACCCCATTGGCCTTCAGGGCCTCGGGACAAGGAAATCCCCGGGCAGGACTCTCCTTAATCAGGCTTTTTCGAGGTCCAGCAGGGCGACCTTTATTTCCAGCCCACCGGAGAAGCCCCCGAGCTTTCCGTTGGATGTGACCACCCTATGGCATGGAACGAGGATCGGGACCGGATTTTTTCCGCATGCCCGGCCGGCTGCTCTTGCCCCGGAAGGCTGCCCGGCACTGGCGGCAATCTCCTTATAAGAGACTGTATGCCCAAAGGGAATGGCGCTTATGGAACTCCAGACCTTGCGCTCGAATTCGGTGCCTTTTCTCACATCCAGAGGGATTTCGGGCAGCGGTTTTCGGTTTTTCAGATAATCCAGGATGTATCCCTTTGCCGCTCCGGCAATTCCAGAGCCGCTTCCGGGTTTTGGGTTCGAGTCGGGGTACTCTTTTTTGACAACGGACTCGATGCGCTCCGCCGAGGGCCTTACGCGTCCACTAAAGTCCACCAGGCTTACGCCTTTGGGACTCGCGGCAACTATTATCCACCCCAGGGGAGTTTCAAAATCCAGGTATTCGAGACTGAAATCGGTGCTCATTACAGGTGTTCCGTTATATATGGATTTTTCCGCGCTTCGCGGGCCAGGGTCGAACTGGGCTGGTCTCCATAATCATGGCCAGGCCAGACTACGGTTTCCGGAGGAAGCGTTTTGACGAGTTTCAGAAGCGAATTGACCAGCTCTTTCATCGACCCTCCGGGTAGATCGGTCCGGCCGACGGCGCCGACGAAGAGCGTATCTCCGGTAAAGAGGTTCCCGTCAACGAGAATACAGCACGAACCCTTGGTATGGCCCGGAGTATGAATGAATTTCATTTTTAAGTTTCCAAACGATACTTCATCCCCGTCTTTCACGCGCAGGTCGGCTGGCCCCGGTGACTGAAAGCCCATGCTGCGTGCGAAAAACTGCGCCTCGGGTTTCTGGTAAAAGATATCGTCCGTTTCGTGCAGGACCACCTTGGCGCCCGTGGCCTGCCGGATTTTCTCATTGCCGCACGTGTGGTCGGCATGGCCGTGGGTATTCACTATGTAGAGAAGCGAAATTCCCTTGGTTTTCAAGTACCTTACGAGTTCTTCCTCGTTTCCGGCCGGGTCTATAAGTATACCCTCCCCGGTCCCTTCATCATAGACCAGGTAGCAGAAAACCTGCATGAAACCAACCGGGATTTGCTCTATTTTCATTCATTCCTCCCAGCCATAAAATCATTAAGGAATTACTTCCAGTCTCGGCCACAACATGGACCAACTTCCTGAAAAAGTCAAAGCCTCGATTGCCGCAACCCCTTTAAGCTAATCTGTCGGCATCGATCTGCAAACATACCACCAGCAACTTTCCGCGGCGAGATCACATAGGGTGCGGTACAGTAGATGGCCCGCCGAGGCAGGAGTTGTAATTAGATTAATCTACTCTCGCCCGTGTCTTGTCTTTCGTCCGAGCCTTTTCCTTGACAAGTGCAAGAAATGGGGGCAGTACAGAAAGGAATTTCGGCAAGAATAAAACAAGGAACAATCGGCTCTGTCTGTTGGAATGTACATTTTCGAATACCACTCCTCTGCCGGTTCCGTCGAAATTGCCATGTGATCGCTGTCGCTGATTTCAATCTATCTGGGTTCGGTATCTTTCAAAATCAATCAGATTACTTTGTCGCGCCGGTTGGCGGGGCTACATCCTGAAGTCCGTCGGCACCAGGAGGAACTGCGCGCATTTGCAGGGCGATTCCAGCCCGATTCCATGTGAAAAGAAGAGGAGATATTGGGTTCCACCTGAACCCGGAACTACTTTCGAGAGGAGGTGATGCGGCGCTCCAAGGGCACGCACTTACAGCATGATTTACAATACATTCTTATTATTACAAGTGAATTCCATTTTTACTTAATCGAAAAAGGAGTCTTAATCATGGCGGAAACAACGAATGGAAATCCGGCGGTGGTTGGTTTGGCTGGTTTTGGAGTCACCACCTTGTTGCTTCAGTTTCACAATCTCGGCTGGTGCGGGACAGGAGTCGTTTTCTGCACGGCCCTAGTGTTCGGCGGCCTCGCGCAGCTGATTGCGGGGTTTCAGGAATTTAAATGCGGGAACAATTTCGGGTACAGCGCTTTTACGGCGTACGGCGCTTTCTGGATCGCCCTTGGTTTCATCTTCCTCGTCATGGATCTTCAAGCGGTTCCGAACAGCTTCATCGGCAACCACCTCAAGATCAGCGGAACCGATTTGGGATATTTTCTCCTCGCCTACACCGTGTATACGGCGATCTTGTTTATTGGTTCACTTGCGATCCATATGGCAATGTTCCTCACCTTCCTGACGCTTTTGCTCGGCTTTATCGGGCTTGACCTCGTGTTCATCCTCGGGATGAAGAACGTTCTGACCATAACTGCAATCGACTTGGTGGTTTGCGCCTGTTTGGCGCTCTATATGATGGCCCATGTGATTTTCCTGCAGCTTTTCGGCAGAAATGTCCTGCCCGTTGGGGGCCCTATTGTCAGCAAACCAGTTCCGGCCGCTAAGCCTGCTTGATAGAGATATTATTGGAGCCGGATAAAATTACGGCAGATATGGCAAATCGAGAATAAAGAACCGGCGCTGCACATAGTTTGGGCAGCGCCGGTTTTTTTCATGGTGAACAACCGCGGCATCCATGCCCTGATGGCGGGCCTGAAATTCTGCCCCACCCGATAAACTTCCAGCATTATAATTTATTCGCTGAAAATTCCGCCGGCCCGTTTACGCGAAGCAATCAGTGAATACTATTTAGCTAAAATATATTCAGAATCGGCAAAGGAGTTCTATATGACCAGCCTGGACAGAATAAAGGCCATCATCGACCGGGCCGACTCGGACCTCCCACCGGAGCTTTTTTCGGAAATCGATGCCTCGCTGGTGTTCGAGGAGGGCTGGATTCACCTCGGAGAAGATTACTTCTACAACCGGAGCGGCAGGCAGGTGGCGGGACCGAATACCGGCGGCACCAGGGTCGCGTTTGCCCTCGTTGCCTCAACGGAAGCACCGGCCACCAGGGACATATCTCATGAATGGGAAAGGCAGGCGGGTTCCGAACCGTCTGCAACCCCCGAAGAAGCCCGTGAAACCGATAAGGAAAAACCTTTTGCCGAAGCTAGGCCGGCAGGCGGAAAATGCGCTTGTGACAGCTGAACCCACCATTCCCGGACCCCGGTTTTACACCAATATTTCTCGAAAGAGGCCAAAGGAGCGGGAAAGACCCGAAGACGAGCAAACCGCCGCGGTCATGATTCCCCTCGACCCTACGCCTGAATCGCTAAGGAAGGCGGGCGCCGCGCTTGCCTCCCCTGGCTCGAAGCAGAAATAGACATAGTGCGCCTCCAAGTGCTGGTCGCCATGGGGGCCACCGCCGCCCAGGGCCTGCGCGGGAAAGAGGTCCGGGCGACCGGGGACCGCGGGAAATCCCTGCCGACCTAATTTGCCCCGCACGCCACCGTAACCGTCCACTCATCCTCGATTCCGCGCACCCAAACCGATGACGAACGACACCTCGCGATTCAAAGCCCCATCGAGGACCCTGCGCGAATGGCCGAATTTCCGCGCAAGTGTAAGTCGTCAGCACATAACAGGGTGCAACTTGCAACCCGCAAACCGCTCATTTCACTTGTGTTCGGCGGTGCCCTTCGCTAGAATCCGGCAGATATCATCTAAGAACCTGATACGGAATGTCTATGAAACTATTCCTCACGCGGATATCAGCATGCCTTCTCCTGGTGGTTTTCGCCGCCGGATTTCCACTATTTGTCGCGGCGTCCAATAAGGCCGTAATCCAGGATTTTTCGATCGACAAGTTTGGTCAGGACCTCGAAATCACCTTCAAGCTCGAAAACTGTTTTACGGCGAAAATGGAAGAGGCCATCCTGAACGGCGTACCAACCACTTTCAGGATAATCGTCGCACTGGAAAAGCCCGCGCCAACGCTGATGAAGGGCGATGTGGTCGATTTCGCACTGGAACATACGATAAGGTATAACCGCCTCAATAACGAGTTCCAGGTCCACCTGCCGGAGCACCCGCAGAAGTTTCTCGTGACCCGCAATTTCAACGAGGCCAAGGCCTGGATGAGCACGGTGCGCGGGTTGCCGATAATAGCCACCTGCTGGCTTCGCAAGGACCTCGAATATACCCTCAAGGTAAAGGCCGAACTCTCGAAGGTCGAACTGCCCTTTTTCTTTCGCTACATCATTTTTTGGGTATCGCTCTGGGATTTTGAAACCGACTGGTACACAGTCAAGTTTTCGATGTAGCCATGAATCAGCAAGACCTCAAGTCAAAGGAAAAGCGCCGAAAAATCGAACGCGTCCTGGTTGCGGCAACCTTCGTTCTGATCCTTGGGGTCGGTTTCCTGCAAGGCTGGTTTTTCAGGCTCCGCACCGATCTGCCGCTCCTGAGCAACCTCCTCCTTTTCGCCTTCGTAAACTTGAACGTTCTGCTTCTGCTGCTTCTGGCCTACCTGGTGCTGCGAAACATCGTGAAGCTGGTCTTCGAGCGGAAGCGAAACGTTCCAGGATCGAAGCTCAAGACCAGGCTCGTAGCGGCATCCGTGGGCCTGACGCTCATTCCGGCGATCCCGCTTTTCTGGATGGCGAGCCAGTTCATATTCTCGAGTCTTGACTACTGGTTCAGCTCACAGGTGGAACGCTCGCTGGAGAGCTCGGTACAGCTCGTCAAGCAGTTCACCGAGCAGGAGCGCGCCAATATGGCCTCGGAGTGCGGGGCGCTCCTGCCGGAGATCGCCGACGCCTTTCGCGCGCGCGGCGCGGAGGGCGCGGAAGCAAACGCCCAGAAGCTTCTCCGGCGAAGCAGGCTCGATGGACTGTTCGTCTATGATTCTTCCGGGGCACTTACGTGGAGTTCACGGCAGGAGACCTTGCCGCGGATCGATCCGGCCTTCCTCAGAAACGGCTTTCAAAATGAAAGCGGCGCTGCGTCCAGGATCATCGACCTGCTGCCGGGCGAACTTAACGCAATAGCTGTCAAGCTGCCCTTTCAACTCGATCCTCCCGGCCGGATGCCGGACGGTGCGCTCATCGCCGTGAGGCTCTTTCCGGTCCAGCTTGCGCAGAAAATGGACTCGATTACCGCCGGCTACGAAGACTTTCTCCAGCTAAAAATGCTCCACGTGCCCTTAAAGAAGAGCCATTTTATCACCTTCTCCATTGTCACCATCCTGGCGGTATTTGCGGCTGTATGGTTCGGTTTCTATCTCGCGAAAAACCTCACGGGTCCGATACAGAACATGGTAACGGCTACCCAGCGAATCGCCGACGGTGACTTGGACGTGCGACTGGAGCCGGGCAGGCTCGATGAAATCGGCATGCTGATGGAGTCATTCAACCAGATGACGGGCGATCTTAGGGAGAGCCGCGAAAAGCTCGACCGCGCCTACAGGGACCTCCAGAGCACGAATATCGAACTCGATGAGCGCCGCCGCTACATGGAAATCGTCCTGAAAAATATCGCCGCGGCGGTGGTCAGCGTCGATGCGGACGGCAATATCACGACCATCAACAAATCGGCGGAGGCTCTTTTTGGGTACAGGGCCGAAGAGTTAAGGGGCGAGCATTACAGTAAGTTCGTCGATAAATCGCATCTGGATATCATCAATTCGTTTAAATCCTCATACGGGGCCTCCCGCCAGCCCTATCTCGAACGGGCGGTACAGGTGAAGGTTTCAGGCTCGCCCATGTCGCTTCTCGTGAAGGTTTCGATTCTTCGGGACGACTCAGAAAACTACATGGGGCTGGTTGCGGTTCTTGACGACTTCACCGAATTGGAAAAAGCCCAGCGGATGGCCGCCTGGCGCGAAGTGGCCCGCCGGATTGCCCATGAGATCAAGAACCCGCTCACCCCTATTCAGCTAAGCGCCCAGAGGCTTCGGCGAAAATACTCGGAGATGGTGGATCCCGACGGCTCGGTGTTCGACGAATGCACCCGGACGATTATCCAGCAGGTTGACCACATGCAGCGCCTCGTGAACGAATTTTCGAAATTCGCCCGCCTTCCCCGCGCCCGCCTCGCCCCGTGCAGCCTCTCCGAGATAGTCGAAGAAGGCCTCGGCCTCTACCGCCATAATTTCAACCGCATTGCTTTCCGGCTCGAAAAAGACGAATCGATGCCCCCGCTCCAGCTGGATCGCGACCAGTTCAGGCAGGTGATTATAAATTTGCTGGACAATGCAGTCCACGCCCTCCATCAGAAGGAGGGGGAGGTCTCGATCAGCCTCTCCTACGACCCGGTCCTCAAGATAGCCCGGCTGCAATGCGCCGACACGGGCCACGGAATAGCCCCCGAAAACAGGCTCAAGATCTTCGAGCCCTACTATTCGACAAAGGCAAAAGGAACCGGGCTGGGGCTCGCCATCGTATCGAGCATCATAGCCGACCATAATGGATTTATTCGCGTGCGCGAAAACAAGCCGAACGGAACGGTATTCACTATCGAACTGCCCGGGTAATTTTGATTGCAGGATCATTCACCGCAGAGAGCGCGGAGATTGCTGAGAACAAACTTGTGATAATAGATTGGCTTATCGGCAGGTTTTTCAAAAATACTATTTACGTCAAGATCAAGGCCGACTTGCTTTCAGTCACCTTAGTCGAAGAAAATCATACGTTCGAAGATAAGCCGCTACTCGCAGTGCGCATTGGCTCAAAAGGCAAAGGGACTATCATTGCCGCTGGATCAGAAGCGGAGATGATCGACCCGGCGATTGATGATTCAGTCAAAATTCACAATGGTTTTGACCATCCAAGATCCTGTATTCGGGATTTCGAAATCGCTTCCGCGACCCTTCGTTATTTCATCAGGCGAGTAATTAACAGGAAGGCTTTTGTTAGACCGATCATTATAATGCACCCTCTTGAGAAGATTGAAGGGGGATTGACTGAAATCGAGCACAGAGCCCTTCGCGATCTTGCTGAATTGGTTGGAGCTCGTGACTCATTTGTATGGACAGGTCGAGTTCTCGATATACAAGAAATTGCAGAATCTCGATTCCCTGAAACGGGCGGTAAACTGGGATGGGGCAAAAATACAACTTAGAACTAAGGGCTTATCCTTAAATAAAACCCATTGTAGGGTGGGCACAGTTTTATCGTGCCCACCAACCCTGTCTCAAGGAAAACTACAATCGGTGGGCAAGATAAAACTGTGCCCACCCTACAAAATTCACGGTTTTGGGGCGGTCCGAATTATTTATTGATAGGCTCTAAGTGTCTTTCTCTGCGTCCTCTGCGGTGAATCTGATCTACCGGGGTATCGAGGTAAAGAATGAAGCAAAAAATTCTCATAGTGGATGACGAGATCAGCATACTTCAGTCGTTGAGCGGCATATTGCTCGATGAAGGCTACGGAATCAGCCTGGCGGAATCGGGCGAGGAGGCGATCGAGAAGGCCAAGAAGGACCAGCCGGACCTTATTCTGCTCGATGTATGGATGCCGGGGACCGATGGGCTGACGGTGCTCTCGGAGATTAAGAAGATCTACCCGCAGGTCCCGGTGATAATCATCTCCGGGCACGGCAACATCGAAACGGCGGTAAAGGCCACCCGCATGGGCGCGTTCGATTTTATCGAAAAACCGCTTTCGATAGACCGGGTGCTGGTGTCGATTCAAAACGCCGTCGAGTTTTCCAGGCTCGAGGAAGAAAATCGCATCCTTCGCAGGAAGGCTCACAAGCCGAGCAGGATGACCGGCGCCAGCATAGCGGTCGAGAGCCTGAGGGAACAGATCAGCCGCGCGGCCCCGACCAACGCCACTGTGCTGATCAGCGGAGAAAACGGCACTGGAAAAGAGCTTGCCGCCCGGCTGATCCACCTTTCGAGCCGGCGCGCAAACCGCCCAATGATCGAGGTAAACTGCGCCGCCATACCCGAGGAACTCATCGAAAGCGAACTTTTCGGGCATGAGAAAGGCTCGTTTACCGGTGCATACGAGAAGCGCAAGGGAAAATTCGACCTGGCAAACACCGGGACGCTTTTCCTCGACGAAATCGGGGACATGAGCCTGAGGACCCAGGCCAAGATATTGCGCATAATCCAGGAACAGACCTTCGAGAGGGTCGGCGGCTCCCATCCGGTCGAAGTGGATGTGAGGATCGTTGCCGCAACCAACAAGGACCTGGCCAAGGAAATAGAACTGGGCAGGTTCCGGCAGGACCTCTACTACCGGCTGAACGTTATCCCGATTTTCGTTCCCCCACTGCGGGACCGGCTCGAAGATATACCGCTGCTGGTGGAAAGTTTTGCAGCCGAGCTTGCCGGCGAAAGCTCCCTTGGCAAGAAGAACATCGACCCGGCGATCTTTCCCATACTTCAGCAGTACACATGGCCCGGAAATATTCGGGAACTCAAAAATTTCGTCGAACGCCTGATTATAATGACACCGGGCCAGGAAATCCGCCCCGCCGACCTCCCCTCGGAGCTTCTGAGCGCGGAGCCAAGGGCGAATGGGGAGCTGAGTTATTTCCAGTTTCCCACCTTGAAAGAGGCCAGATCGTCTTTCGAGCGCGACTACCTCATCAGGAAGCTTGAGGAAAACGGCTGGAACATCTCCGTAACGGCCGCGCAGATCGGCCTTGAAAGAGCATATCTTCACCGAAAGATGAGAATACTCGGAATAAGGGAGGACAATCCGGCGGGATGATGATCGCAGGCTAACCCCGGGGAATGATCTTGGTGATCTTTTCTTCTAGTATAGCCGCCGTGAAGGGTTTTACCACGTAGTTGCTGACCTTCGCCTTGACCGCTTCCATAATGTTTTCCTTCTGGGCCTCGGCGGTAACCATGAGGAAGGGAATAGCCTTCAGTTGTTCGTCCCCACGGACGAGCTTGAGGAGTTCCAGCCCCCCCATTTCGGGCATATTCCAGTCGGAGACGATCAGATCGATCTTGGAAGACCTGAGGATTTTGAGGGCCTCGGCTCCATTGTCAGCCTCGACCACATCCCCGAATTGGAGATCTTTCAGAACTTTTTTGATTATGCGGCGCATCGTGGCAAAATCGTCCACGACCAACGCCACCATCTCTGAGTATGCCACGGAAATTTAATTCCTCTGGTTAGAAAACATTACCCACCTGCGCATATTACCTGAACCAGCGCATCTTCGGTAGGGGAAAAAATATTGGGACCGACATGAAATTGAGCCATTTGCACGGCATCCTTTCAATTCCTTGAATCCTCCATATAGTTCAAGGTGAGCGCTTGCCGCTGTACGTAGCCTTGCCGCCAAATTGGTACTAATCCCTGAACTTCTAAATTCCTAAATTTTCTACGTATAATATGTTATCACAGGCAAAATAGGACCTTGGTAAATAAATCTGAAATGGGAGAGCATTCGTGAATTCAATCCTTGCATGGGCCGGACGCTTTATTCCCAGGGGGCTGCAATTGAGGTTGAGCCTGCTGGTCAGTGCGCTCCTCTTCCTGCTTGCCATACTGATAGGGGCCGTCTCGTCGGACTCGATACGGGGCATCATGCTGCACCAGATCGAGAACAAGACGCTGGTTGTGGCTGAGGCGGTGGCCCTCAATCCAATTGTCGTGGAAGGGATTGAGAAGCGGGACCCTACGCGGATCCAGGAGTTGGCCGAACAGGTGAGGCGGGCTTCATTTGCCGAATACGTCGTTGTTGCCGACAGGCAGGGGATTCGCTACAGCCATCCCGTCCCGGAAAGAATTGGACAAGAATTCGTGGGAGGTGATTACCAGGCTGCGGTAAACGAGGGTCGTTCGTATGTCTCTCTCGCCGTGGGGACCCTTGGCCCGTCGATGCGCGGCTTTGTTCCGGTACGCAATGCGGGCGGCGAGATCATCGGATTTGTGGCCGTAGGCCATCTTCAGGATGAAATCGAGGCGCAGGTTTATGCCCAGCAGCGAAAAATCATTGGCTACGCGGCTGTGGTGCTGCTGTTCGGAGTACTCGGGGCCGGATATATAGGGAAATCTTTCAAGACGGCCATCTTCGGGCTGGAGCCGCATGAAATTGCCGCTCTCTTCGAGGAGCGAAACGCCATAATTGAATCCATCCGCGAAGGGGTGGTGGCTGTTGACGGAGCGGGCCGGCTCACGCTGGTTAACCACGCGGCGCGGCGCTACCTTGACCTGGCGCCGGATGAAGACCTTCGCGGACGCCACTTGAGCGAAATAAGCGCGTGCCGTGAGATGGAACAGGCGCTCGCCGAGAAGCGGAGGGCTAACGACCGCGAAATTTACATCGCCGATCGCGCCATGATAGTAAACATTCTTCCCCTGGGGCCCGTTTCCGGGGCGGTTGCGAGCTTTCGCCCCAAGGACGAAATCGACCGGCTTGCCCGAAAGCTGCTGCACATGCAGGAATATTCGGATTTGCTGCGCGCCCAGACCCACGAATACTCGAACAAGCTCCACACCGTCGCCGGACTGATCCAAATCGGAGCGCACCAGGAAGCGCTCGAACTTGTCATGAACGAGGCCAGTGGATACCAGGAGCTTCTAAATACCTTGGCCGAAGCCATCCCTGACCCGGTGGTCGCGGGGCTTATCCTCGGGAAATTCAACCGTGCCCGCGAGCTTAAAATCAATCTCAAGCTCGATCCGGACAGCTCATTTGCTGATATCCCGCCGCACATTGACCGCGCGGGGTTGGTGACGATTCTTGGCAATCTGCTCGACAACGCCTTCGAGGCCGCTCGCGAAGCCGAAGAAGCCGCCGATGTTCGGCTCTTTCTGACGGACCTCGGACTGGACCTTATAATCGAGGTCGAGGACTCGGGCCGTGGGATTCCGGCTCGGATCGCCGACTCGCTGTTCGAAAGGGGAGTTACGACCCACGAGGGACCTGGCCGGGGCGTCGGCCTCTACCTGGTGCACCGGGCAGTCGAGGCCGCCGCCGGCAGCATCAGCTTTGGGCAGGGAGAACTGGGAGGCGCACTGTTCACCGTGAGCATCCCAAAGAACGGGACGGCCCGAAAATAGCGTTTACCCGGCAGCTGTGGTATAAAACAAGTACTGGGGGCTTGAAAATGACTGATGCGCATCAAATACGCGTGGTCATTATAGAAGACGATCCGCGCATCTCGGAGCTGCACCGCCGCTTTACCGTAAAAATTCCCGGCTTCGAGGTAGTGGGCATTGCAAACACCATTGCCGACGCCGAGGAAATTACACGGGTTCTCGCCCCGGACCTCGTTTTGCTCGATCTGTTCTTCCCCGAAGGAAACGGACTGGATCTGCTGCGCCGCCTTCGCGCGGGGGCCCTCACGATTGACGTGATCCTCATCACCGCGGCACGCGAGATGTCCACCCTTAAGGAGGCGCTTCAGGCCGGGGTCTTCGACTACATCGTAAAACCGGTTTATTTTCCCCGCTTCCAGGAATCCATGGAGAAATACCGCGATTACAATGCCGGCATACATTCCGGAGGCACCCTGGACCAGGGAGTGGTGGACCGGCTGCTCAGACCCAACCCCGCAAAGCATATCGACCAGCCCGAAACACCCAAGGGCATCGACCCGCTAACCCTTCGCAAAGTGCGCCGTGCCTTTGCCGACAACCCCGAAAAGACCGTCAGCGCCGAGGAGCTGGCCGAAGAACTGGGCGTCAGCCGCACCACCGCCCGCCGCTACCTCGAACACTTGGTGAGCGAAGGCTTCCTCGACGCCGACCTCCTCTACGGAGTGGTTGGCCGCCCCGAGCGGCGGTATTACCGCCACACCTGAAAAACCCATGAACAAAATGAACACAAAGTCTTTTAAGAATTAAAAAATCTAAATTTTACAATTATTTACATAGCCTTCCAGGCGCCGTATTGTTGGGCTGTACCATGGTGGGTTGAATGCAGGTCGAGTTTTCTACCCTGCCGTATGATTGCGCGGTGTACCCCAAAGTTTGGAGGCAAAAATGTTCTGGGTTCAATTCGGTGTTTTGTTATTGGCAATTTATGTGGGAATTCGAGTCGGCGGTATGGGGCTTGGGCTCATCGGCGGAACCGGAGTGACCATCTTTACCTTTGCTTTCGGCATGAATCCGGGGAATCCGCCAATAGACGTCATGTTGATCATCATTGCCGTCGTGGCCGCTTCCGCCACCCTGCACGCCGCCGGGGGCCTCGTCTACATGGTTCAGCTTGCCGAAAGGCTTCTTCGCAGCCATCCAAAATACATTGTCTTTCTGGCCCCCTTCTGCTCATACGTGCTGACGATGGCGGTCGGCACCGGCCATGCGGTTTACATGCTCCAGCCCATAATTGCCGACGTTTCCTACAAGACCGGCATACGCCCGGAGCGTCCAATGGCGGTTTCCTCGATAGCCTCCCAGATGGGCATCACCGCGAGTCCGATTGCGGCGGCCGTTACCAGCTACCTGGCAATGGCCCTCAAGGCGGGATACCACCTCTCATTGTTCAACATCCTGTGCGTAACCGTCCCTGCCACCTTCATCGGCTGGGTACTGGCCGCCCTGTGGAGCCTCAGGCGCGGGAAAGACCTGGACAAAGACACCGAGTTCCAGAAGAAAATGGAGGACCCGTCCTTCCGCTCCCAACTCGAGGAAACGGTTACCTTACTCAACGAAAAAATTTCAAACCGCGCGAAAAATTCGGTTTTGATCTTCTTCGCCGGGGTACTCGCAATCGTTATGATAGCCGTCTTCAAGCTGGCCCCGGTCTTTAACGGAAAAGCCTTGTCAATGACCATCGTCGTCCAAATAGTGATGCTTACAACCGGGGCCGTGCTAATGCTCTACTCAAGGGTAAAGCCCGCCGATATAGCGGCCTCCTCGGTTTTCAAGGCCGGCATGGCGGCTGTTATAGCTATCATGGGAATCGCGTGGATGAGCGACACATTCATCGACGCCAACAAGGAATTCCTTGTCGCCAACATGCAGGCCATGGTCAGCCAGTATTCGTGGCTCTTCGCCCTGGCTATGTTCGCCGTGTCCGCCTTCGTGAAGAGCCAGGCGGCGACGCTGCTCATTATGGTGCCTATCGGCCTGACACTGAAAATCCCGCAAAATCTTCTGATAGGCATGATTCCGGCCTGCTACGCTTACTTTTTCTTTTGCTTTTACCCAAGCGACCTCTCGGCGATAAGCTTCGACCGCACCGGCACGACGCGCATCGGAAGCTATCTTTTCAACCACAGCTTCATGATACCGGGACTGATAGGCGTCGGCGCCGCGACTCTGGTGGGATACATAATCGGGGCTTTCTTTCTGAAGATCTAGCTTACGGGGTACGCCACTTCGGAAAAGTTGCGGGCATACATCGCATGAACTCAATGCCGCTGAAATCTCTCAGCGGCATTTTCTTTTTCCACGCTATGATGTATGAAAGAAGAGTTTCGGGACTGTAGGTTTCCTTGCAACCAATGCCTGCCAAACTTGTCCCGAAAGCGGAGTCAGGATGGAGAAACTACTGTGATTACGATAGTTTTGCTCTTCTTTGGAGCGGTTTTCATCTATACCGGGATCCTCGTGGTGGAACAGGAGCCCACGGCAGCCGCCGTATCCGCGGTAATAGGCATTCTCCTGGCCGCGGGGCCGGCAATGAAGGGGATGGTCTATCTACGGGCAAACTTCTTCAAACAGGGTCGAACAGCACCCCAGCGCCAAAAGCCTAGAAAGACACACCTGAAAGTGGTTGAACCCAGGGACAAGAAGCCGACGATTCACTGATCACCCGGCTGACGTGACATTCCGGCGTCTATTGGGGGTCGACGGCAACGTTCATCCTCATTCTTTTTTTCTGGCGCTCGATCATGATTTTTATGTTGGAGCCTCCGTTTGACACCGCTTCGAGAACTTCCCCGACGTTTGTCACGGGCGCATCGTCAACCTCAGCTATAATATCCGCCTTGCGAATACCCGCCTTTGCCGCCGGGCTGTCCGGAGTTACCTCGATCACCTCGACACCAATGCCCGAAGCCGCCGGCTGAATTTTCACGCCGAGCCGCGGGCGGGAGTGCATAATCATCATGTCGAATTTATCGGTGAGCAGGACATACTGGGCGATATCCGGGTCGCAGGTGCTTTCGGGATAATTGATGGGCATTGGCGCAACCGTTTTGTAGTCGTGAGGCACGCGCATTTTTGCCAGGTATGGAATCCCGAGTCTGTCAGTGAGATGGCCCTTGCCGACTATAACCAGGATCTTGCACTTGCCGTCGCTGTCATTCAGGTGCTGGGCGATTGTTTCGGCCATTGTTTCCTCCCAGGCAAGCTGGGCTGCGAAGAAGGTATCGAAGCTCTTTATGTTGTTTTTGCCGTGGACTTCGTAATCCTCCATTATCCTGGCCCTGTTTTTGGGATCGTCGAGGTGGAAATCGCGGGCCACCTTTGCGCGTTCTTCGGCTGTGAGCGAGGCCAGGCCGCCATGCGCTATCTTCTTTACCACACTTGACGGCGCGTTGAGGCCAATCACGCGGATGTGTTTCTCCCGGGCGAAATCGATCAGCCCCTTGTACAGCTTGTACGGAAACCCCCAGGAGTCGTTCCACTTCGACTCGGCGAGGAAGGTCTTCTCGTCGATCTCTCCATTTATGTACCGGTCGAGGACCGGCTGGGCAGAGCGCGGGAACATCTCCATTCCCATTATCACGAACTGGCTTTTAGCCTGGAGTGACTTGAGAACCGCAAGCTGCACCTTGTGGTCTTCGACACTGGTGTGGGTCTCGCCCACGTACACGACCGACGCCGTCGAGAGCTTCTCCATGAGCCTGTCCTGCGTCATCACGTCACCGGTTGCCGTATCGATTACGTCTCCGATGCCCAGTTCCAAACGCCCTCCTTTGACCGCGGGCTCCAGCCTGGTGGTGACGCACCCGCCCAGCACGAGGGTCGCAATCATGCAAAGCCATAAACCCGGCAGGGTGATGCCCGCGGACGAATAGAAAAAGTCACGCTTTCGACGTATTGCCGCAAACCTATTTAAAATCATCTTTTTGGGTCCTCACCCAGTCCCGCAGGCGGGCGGTTCGTAATTGGGAAAGCTCCTCACCGGACTACTTCCGCGGAGCGACAACTATCGTAGAGTGGCCCCTTCTCCACTTCTGGACAACCACTCCCGGATAGAATAAAATCATCTTTGCCGGGCACTGGCAGCACGCCTTTTTTCGCGCCATTCAAGATTTCACAGGGTATAACAAATAGCCTAGGCATTAGGCAATTCTTCCGACTGGCTTTCCCTCAATATTTAATCACGGGGGCTGGGCATGCCAGACCGCCCGCCCAAAATAGCTGTGTCAATTGCCACCCAAAATGGAGGTAGACCATGACCCCTGAAGAAATGCGAGACAGAGCGACCGAAGTTTTCAAGAAGCGCTTCCATTGCAGCCAGGCGGTTCTTCTTGCCGGCCAGGAGAAGATGGGCGTGGTAAACGAGGAAGTGCTCAAGGCGCTGGGCCTGTTCGGCGGCGGCATTGCCGGAACGTGCCGCGTGTGCGGGGCGATCACCGGCGGCGTTGCCCTGATATCGAGCCTTTTCAGCCGTGGCAACCTCGAACAGAAAGAAAACCCGAAGATGTGGTCGCTTGCCCACAAATACATCCAAGCCTTCGAGGACCTCACCCGCGAATACGGCGGCACCGACTGCAAGGACATTTCCCGGATGAACTGGCAGGATAACGACCAGGTAAAGGAATTCTATTCAAACCCGGAGAGCCGCAGGAAGATCTGCATCAAAGTGGTTGGCGATGCAGCCTACACTCTTGGGAAACTGCTGGAAGACGAAGTCATTAATAAAAAATAAAAGTGCGAAACCCAACATTCCGGCGCCGGAGTGTTGGGTTTCAAACCGTTCAAAGGCTTTCGTGACGAATTGCCATAAACGCTCAACCCACCTGCATTTCCGTCGAATCCATCTTTGCTTCATGTACGGCCGTGGGCTCTGGATCAGCTCAGCCTTCCGCTCTGCCTGTATTCGTCAAGGCTTCTTTTCTCGATCATTGCCGTCCCTCTCATCTTTACAGTGCGAATCTCACCCCATTCGATGAGCTGATAGACGACCCGCCGCCCCACCCCGAGGTATTTCGCAGCCTCGGATACAGTCATGAGAGGAAGCGATACGAATTCCTCACTACGGGGCATTTCAATCTCCCGGGTTTCGACTTGTTTCTTAATCGCTGAATTTCTCAATTACTAAATCCCTCAATCCCTCCGAATTGCTAAATTCTTGAATTACGTGTTAATTCAGATGCATACAACAATATAAATCTTTACTCCCTTGAGAGCACCCCCGGTCAGTAATAAAATGCCAAGTCGGCCTGCCTGCTCTATCGCCCCCGCCATTTGGGTTCTTCTTTTTGAAGGAATGCCCGCACACCCTCTTCGGCGTCCTCGGTGCAGCAAAGGGAGGCGAAAAGATTGCCCAGCATGTCGAGGCTTTGCGGATAAGGCATATCCTGCATCGCGTAAATGCCTTCCTTGCCGATCTGGAGGGCGAGAGGGCTCTTGGCGGCGAGTTTTTGGGCCATTTCCAGGGTGGCTTCATCGAGGTTTTCCTTCGGCACCACCTTGTTGACCAGACCGAGCCTCTCAGCTTCGGCGGCCGAAATCATGTCTCCGGTCAGAACCATTTCCAGAACTTTTTTTCGCCCGACGAGGCGAGCCAGCGGCACGGCAGGTCCAAGACATATCAGCCCGACATTGATCGCAGTGGTCCCGAACCTTGCATCTTCGGCGGCAACGGTCAGGTCGCAGGCAAAGCTGAGCCCGGCCCCGTTCGCCACGCACAGGCCCTGTACCGACGCGATTACCGGCTTTTTCATTCGGGCGATGGTATGATTGTGTTCGTCCATTTTCCTTATGAACTCACGATACTGCTTAGGGGTCTTGTCCTTGAATTCGCCAAGGTTTATTCCGGCGGAAAAATGCCTCCCGGCCGCCCTGATCACCACCACCCTGATCTCGGGATCGGCTTCCATCTCCACCAGGGAGTCGTTTAGTTGCCGGGCGAAAGGCACCGTGAAGGTGTTCATCTCCTGGGGGCGGTTCAGGGTGATAAATCCAATGTGTCCCTGCCTCTCAACGAGAATTTCATTTTGGGCCATGGCATTTCTCCTTCCTCTTCCGGATATCCGGATTGAAAGCTGCTGCCGACTAATCGCTTTTCTTATCAAAAAAATCAGGAGTGGTAAGAAGGTAAGTACTTTTCGGACCTGTGCAAAACCCATTCACCCAAACTGCCGGGCGGTGATGCGGCTTTGGCCCGGTCGAACTGCCGGTTGAGGCACATAGCGGACTGTCTTACTTGGTGGGAACGGGCTTTTTTTCCGTGTTATTCTGCTTCAGGCCGGGGTCTTTTTCTTTGTCCGGAAATTCGAGGACTACTTCATTTTCCTTCACCCAGCCCAGTTCCTGGCGAACCAGTTTTTCCTGGAGTTTTGGGTCTTTTTTGAATGCCTGGATCATTTCAAACAGCTTTTGGTTCTCCTGTTTGAGCTTTAAAATCTTTCCCTCGAGCTCTCTTACCTGATCGTTTTGCTTCGAGTAGCCGGGAAGTCCATTGGAAGAAAATAGTATCGAGTAGATCAGGAGCAGATTCAGTCCCAGGATGAAGCATACCAGGAGCCTTACGATATTCACTCCCTTTATATTGATTTTGAACTTCGAGTCGCCGCCGGTTTCCCGGCCTTTTTTATCCTGATTTATTCGACGATTCATAAGAATGCCCCGGTCCTGGGAGCCGGCCCAGATTGAACTTTAGTGCCACCTTGCCGAGATGCGGATAATATAGTTTACATCGCCCCTTTTGACTTCAAAAAAATTTCGTTATCGACCTCGCAAATCGACAGGCCCGGCGTGCAAATTCAGCCGCATCGATCGACGGCGCCGCCGGGCAGGGGATGGTCGGATGTTTCCGGCGGCAAATCGAGGACCTGCCGAGGGGGCCGCGGAATCCGCGCACAAGTTCCGATTTGAAACCATTTTCGCGCACCCGTACGGCAATTCGCCCCATATCGGAACAGGCAAAAATTTACAGGGTCAAACCCCTTTTCGACAAAGCACCCTGGAGCCTGCCAGGTTCGGGGGCCAATTTCGACCATTCCCAGCGCTGGGAATCATAGTTTATCCACTGTCTTTATCCAAGTTTCATGATTATTCAATATATAGCCAGAACGCTCTGAGCTTGCATTTTTTCCTGCAAGGAGAGATCGGCGGAAAAGAGGCAACTTTGTTCTTTTAAAAGGCTTTGGCAAATCGCATTCACGCCGGGGCTAATCTGCGGCCCCATTTTTTTCCCGCGGCTAATACGCGGCTGAGTGTGTAAAACGAGCCGCCGACTGGATGAACAAGCAGGGGCACTTTGCTTGTGACGTTTTTCTCTTGGTAAGCTATCATAAATATTGAAAAAAGCTCGCTCCACAACAAGAAAAACAGGTTGACACTAATAGATATTTTGCATAATTACACTAGTACTCACGAAAGTTCCGCACGCGACGCATTTCAAGCTCCTCGCTCCCGCTCAAAAATCTCAATTTCTCGTGAAAAGATTTGGTCCGGCAGCTTGCAAGCTGAACTAACAGGGACTGTTTTCCCTTTCACATCCTTCTTTTTCTCGTGTTGATGCAAAATCGCCACGGAAGGGAGCTAAACGAACATGGAAAATGACATCCAAATAAAAGAACTTGTCGAATTCATCGCCCGGTCTCTTGCCGAACATCCCGAACAAATAGTTGTGAGAGAAGTATGTGGGCACCAGATTTCAGTGATAGAGCTGCGGGCCGCCAAAGATGACCTCGGCAAAATTATCGGCAAAGAAGGCCGCAATGCACACGCCATACGAACCATCGTCAATGCGGCCGCGACAAAGCTGAGGAAGCGGGCGGTCCTGGAAATTCTCGAATAGCCTAATTTGCCGGCCCTCCGAATAGTTGCCCTTTTTGATTCCCCGGTATTTGGGCGCGCCGCGATTTCGACTTCGTGAATCGTGGCGTGCCGGGTAAACTGCCACCGGCCCCCTGGAATACATGAAGGGCAATTTTTTACTCAAATATCTGGATTCCGGCCTCGGGGTAAGTTAGGATTCACGCACCAAATCGAACTGCGGCGAGAGCAATTTACCTTAATTTCCCAAAGAGAAAGGCTTGTGAATCTTCCATGAGCGCACCTGCTGATTCTTCCGATTCCGGCGATACGGGGCGGCCGGAGTGTTTCGGAGATGGTGATCGTGTATGCCCGGTTGACGAAAACGGGATAATGCAGCCGCAGAAGGACTGTCTCCCCTGTCCGCACCTCCGCCCCTGCCTTCAACTTGCCTTCCACCGCAGGGGATTGATCAGGCTTGTTAAAGAACCCGGCCCACCCAAGATCTCCGGCTTCCTGAAAAGGTGGTCCGATCAAAAACTGTCGTCGACCGGAAAGCGCAAGGACTAACTTCCGGAAAACCATCGTCGTTTATTGTACCACACCCATGAGCGCCGGTCGTTGCCACTGCGTACTATTTAATAGCCATTATCTTGCAAACTTGACCCTCCATTCTCGTTAAACCTTTTACGCCAACTTGACTTTGGACCGATTACTTGGAAGAATTACGCCGTTCATCAGGCGCTGGTCTCCTTCAATCCGTAGGGCCGCTTCGTTCCTGAAGAGCAGGCTCCACGCTGTTTTAAGCGATCAGCCCGGGTAGCGGATCGCTGGACTTGTGAAGGACTGCGGGACGGGTAATTCTGGACCTAAACTCATGGAACGGAGAAGCACAAGCGCCATGACGATAGTTGAAATGCTGCGGAAAAACGCGGCCGGGTTTCCCTGCAAAGCAGCCGTGAGACAGGAATCCAGGACCGTCAGTTACGAAGAGCTCCTCTACCGTTCCGAAGGCCTTGCGGCCGCTTTGGTCGGAGCCGGCGTGAAAAAGGGTGACAGGATCGGCGTCCTGCTCCCGAAGTCCCCGGAGATCTTCATTTCTTTTTTGGGAATAGCAATAGCCGGGGGCGTCTATGTCCCACTGGACCCCACCCCGCCCCGGACAAATCTCAAATACGTGCTCGATCTTACATCCCCTGCCGCCCTGATAGTTCATTCCGAGCTTTACCCGGCGCTTTCCGGCATCGAGTTTCCATGCGACAGGATAGTCGTGGTGGGTGAAAAGCCATCCTTGCAGTGCTTTGGCTGGGATGAGATAACATCCCGGAACCGGGCGCTCGCGCCGTGCGGCGTGGAATTTCCGCAATCCCTCGACAGCGACGTCTTTTACCTCAATTTTACGTCCGGGACCACCGGCACCCCCAAAGGGGCGGTCACGACCCACTCGAACGTCTACTGGAACACGATTTCAGCCGTCGAAACCCTGGGGCTCGTTCATGACGACGTACATCTTTGCATGTTCCCCGTCTTTGTCCACCCTCACGAACTCTTTGCCCGAAGCCTTTACCTCGGGGGCACGGCGGTACTCGTCGACAGTATTTACCCCAAAACGGTGGCAAAGGCCGTATCCGACTACAAAGTAACTGCAATGATGGCGGTTGCGGCCATCTACGACGCCTTTACCAGGCAGCACGAGACCTCCCCGCTCGACTTTGGCGCCCTGAGAATCCCCGAAAGCGGCGGCAGCTTCGCGGGCGCGCCGCTTGTGCAAAAATTCGAAGACCAGTTCGGGACTCCGATATATCCTGTCTGGGGAAGCACCGAGACCGCCGGCATAGCCCTTGCCACCCCACCCGGAAAGGGAGCGTACCGGCCGGATTCCATGGGAAAGCCCTGCCGGTACTATGAAGTTGAAATTGTTGACGAAGATGGTGCGCCAGCGCTTCCCGGAGTGACCGGGGAGATGGTGGTAAAAGGCCCCGCCGTTTGCGGTTCCTACTACAAAAACGCCGAGGAATCCAAGCTGCACATGCTTGACGGGTGGTTTGCGACGGGTGACCTTGCAATGAAAGACGCGGAAGGCTTCTTCTATTTCATTGACCGCAAGACCAGAATGATGAAAGTTGCCGGAATGAAAGTCTTTCCCTCGGAAATAGAGAAAGCAATCCAAAAGCACCCCAAAGTCAGGGAAGTCGCGGTATCAAAGATATACGACAGGGTCCACGGCGAGATGCCCAGGGCCTATATCGTTTTGGAAGACGACTCATCCATAGATAAAAACGAAATACGAAAACATTGCGAAGATATGATCGCAGGCTATAAAATCCCCAGATCGATCAAGGTGGTGGACTCGCTGCCCAAAACACCGGGCGGAAAAATAAACTACAGCCAGTTAGAGCTTCTGGATTGAGCCGGACGCTTCATGGACAATGGTGATGCATTCCCGGCATGGAGAATTCCCATTGGGTCAATTATCAGCCCCAGATATCCGAACTCCAGAGATAACGTAGGGTGTGCCCACCCCGCGGAATTTTTCTCCATGCGCAACAGCTCAGGATAGGGATAAAATATGAAGTCGAAAGCAGTGGTGGTCTATGCCGACAGGAAGCCGATGATTGGCGTCTCAAATCCCGGCCCCCACCAGTTGTACTGCAATCCGCGGGTGGTTATCGAAACGCGGGAGCTGGGCGGACTCGATGCCGACAATATCCGGGTCGAAATCATCTACTCGGGCCTGTGTGGGACCGATCTTCACCTTGTGGAGACCAATCCGGAGACGGGCTACATTCTCTCTTCCGCCCCGGCTACAATAACTGAGCGCGGCAGGGTAATCGGTCATGAGGGGGTGGCAAGGGTCGTTGCCGTGGGCTCGCGGGTAAAGCACGTAAAGCCCGGCGACATCGTGACCTTTGAATCCATCATTACATGCAAGCAGTGCGAGGTTTGCCGGCGCGGACAGTTCAACCAGTGCCTCTCGGCCAAACTCCTCGGCCTGGAAACCGACGGGTTGTTCGGAAGCGTTGTTGATGTACCCTCCATGCTGGCTCACGATGTTACGGCCCTGTGCCGGGATGATAAGGGACTTAAGGCGGCGGCATGCGTCGAGCCTGCCGGGGTCGCCTACGTTGCCTGCGAAACGACGCGCGTCGGTCCGGGAGACGTGGTGGCGGTCTTTGGCGCAGGCCCGATCGGGGCCTTTGCAGCGCTTTTCAGCAGGCTGATATTCGGGGCCTCGCAGGTGTGCGTGATTGAACCGGTGGAGTTCAGGAGATCTCTTGCGCGGCTTTGGTGCGACCAGGCATACGATGTCGAGGAATTTTTCAGCGAAGGTCCAAAGCGAGTTGACGTGCTCATCGAGGCTTCAGGGTATATGGAAAACGTGCGCAGGACATTCAGGCATCTAAACCCCAACGGCCGCATAGCGCTCCTGGGTAGAAGCGGAACTCCCCTGATGCTCGACGCCGTCGACCACATGATTACCAACGCTATTTCCATAAACGGCTCCCGCGGGCACCTGTGCGGCGCGTTCAGCAACATTCTCAAGCTGTGCCTGAGGAGGCGGATCGACCTTGACCAGGTAGTTACCGAGATCGTTGACGGCCCGGAGGGAATCCGCAACATCCTTCTGTCGCCGGAACGGGTTGACCAGAATTGCAAGATCCTGGCGCGCTTCGATGCTAAACAGGTCTGATTGGACGGGGTATACTCCACTAGATACGGGTGACTGACGATATGGAATCTCTAAAAGAGCAGCTCGATTGCCTCAGACGCCAGGCAGACCGGATCAATGAAAAGATCCTGGATGCGCTGAACGAATTTTTCACCATTTCCAATCGGATCGGCGAAGTTAAAGAGAAGATGAAGATGGCCTACTACGACCCGGTCCGTGAATCGGAAATGCTGAAGAATATGGAGGCGAAAAATAAAGGCCCTCTGTCACCGGACAAGATGAAGCGCATCTTCAGGGAAATCTTCGCCGCGTCCATTGAAGAAATGATAATGGGCGAGCAGAAGCGCCTGAAAATTAGCCGCCTTCCCGGCAGTAAAAATTCAGTGATCGAAGTGAGAGGGGTAAGTATAGGGGCTGAACTGCCGGTAATCATTGCCGGCCCGTGTTCGGTGGAAAGCTATGAGCAGCTATGGGAAACGGCCAGCCGGCTCAACCAGCTCGGAATCCGGCTGCTGCGGGGAGGGGCGTTCAAGCCCCGCACCTCCCCCTACAGCTTCCAGGGCCTCGAGGTCGAGGGCCTGAAACTGCTGCGCACGGTTGCCGACGAATTCGGCATGGGGGTGGTGACAGAAGTCCTTAGCGACCGGGATATAGACCTGGTCGTAAAATATGCCGACATCATCCAGGTCGGCACCAGGAACATGCTGAACTATTCCCTCCTGAAGGAACTCGGAAAAATCCGGAAGCCGATCCTGCTAAAGAGGGGCTTCATGGCAACCATCGATGAGTTCATCCTTGCGGCCGAGTACATCTACCTTGGCGGCAACACCCAGATAATACTTTGCGAAAGAGGCATCAGGACTTTTGAAAATCAGACGCGAAACACGCTCGATATTTCCTGCGTGCCGATCCTGAAAAAGGAAACCACGCTTCCGGTAATAGTCGACGTAAGCCATTCGCTTGGAAGAAAGGACATCATCAAGCCGATCGCCCGCGCGGCGCTCGCCGTTGGCGCCGACGGCCTGATGTTCGAGGCCCACTGCGACCCGGCATCGGCACTCTCGGACGCCGACCAGCAGCTCGATCCCGAGGAAACGAAGGACCTGATCGACTACCTCGCCCAGCACTTCGTGTTCGGAGACAGGAAGAGCGGGACGGCCAGCCAAATGGATAAATAGATTTAGGGTGAGCAGGCTTTATCTGCCGCCGCCGCTGTCGGCGGGCACGAAAAAGCCTGTGCCCACCCTGCATACCACTCTGAGTTGCTTTCTGATTTGTACACGATATCGGCAGGCTGGAAAGCCTGCCGCCGTTGCTTCAATCGGGGAAATTTTGGCAAAGAATAGACAAACATTCAAAAGCGTATGCCGTAGCTGCCATGGCGGCTGCGTGGCTCGGCTCCATTATGAGGGCGGAAGGCTGACCAGGGTGCAGCCGGCCTCCGGCTCGCCGTTCAACCTCGGGCAGATGTGCATAAAGGGCCTGTGCGCGCCCGAGATCATGTACCATCCATCTCGGCTCTTAAAACCACTTAAGCAGACCGGTGAGAGGGGCTCGGGAAAATGGCGGGAAGTCTCCTGGGATGAGGCGCTGGGCGAAATCGCATCGAGACTTGACCGGATCAGGAAAGAATCGGGACCGGAAACAATCGCTATCGGGCAGGGCACCGGCCGCCACCATTTCATGCACGTCATCCGTTTTGCCAACTCACTCGGCACCCCCAACTGGTATGAGCCGGGGATGGCAAACTGCCTGCTTCCGAGGATCACCGTAAGCCGCCTTACCTACGGCGGCTATCCGGTTGCAGACTATTATGGCGAGGTCGCGCCCAGAACCATCCTCTTCTGGGGCCACAATCCCGTTGTGACCGGCCCCGACGGCGAGCTTTCCTTCCCTGTGAAAAAGGCGCTCAGGTCGGGCAGCTTCGGCATCGCGGTCGATCCGAGAAGGTCGGAAACCGCCAGGCGCTGTGCGATGTGGCTGCCGGTAAGGCCGGGAACCGACGCAGCGCTCGCATTGGCGATGATCAACGTCATAATGGATGAAAGGCTATACGACAGGGAGTTCGTGGAAAACTGGACGGTTGGCTTTGACCGGCTAAAAGAGCACGTTGCCGCAATGAGCCCGCGTTGGGCTGCCGAAATAACCTCGGTTCCGGCCGCGGATATCGCGGCCGCCGCCAGGCGCTACGCCCTCGAAAAACCATCCGTCCTGGAATGGGGGGTTGCGGTCGAGCAGAGCGCCAATTCGCTGCAGACCGTCCGCGCCCTGGCTATTCTAAGGGGCCTTACGGGAAACATCGATATTCCCGGCGCGGACATCCTGGGGATGAATATTATCCGGCCCTATCCGACGCTGAAGAACACTCTGCCCTCCGATTCCAACAAAAAAAGGATGGGGTTCGATCAGTTCAAGCTGCTGGCCGGGTTCCGCTCTTCCATGCCGACGGCGCACATCCCGACCCTCTTTTCGGCCATGCTTACCGGCGAACCTTATCCGATCCGGGCGCTTCTTATTTTTGGAAGCAATCCACTGGTCACTGTCGCCGATTCGCACATGGTGGATAAGGCACTCAGGAAACTTGAATTTCTGGTGGCAACAGACCTCTTCATGACCCCGACCGCCGCCCTTGCCGACTATGTTCTGCCTGCCGCGTTCTGGCCCGAGGTGAACCAGCTGGTTGAGCTTCCATACGTTGCGGAAAATGCCGTACTGGTGCAGAAAAAAACGGCGCAGGTTGGGGAGTGCAGGCAGGATGAGGAGATCATGATCGATCTTGCCCGAAGGCTTGACCTGCCCGGAAGCGAGCAGGGCCTGGAAGAGATACTCGACTACCGGCTCGAAGCCCTGGGCAAGTCTTTCAAAGATCTCGAAGGGGGAACGGTCATCTTTCCTCCGCATGAGTACCGCAAATTCGAAAAAGAGGGCTTCCACACACCCTCAGGCAAGGTCGAACTCTACTCCAGGGCGATTGAAAGGCTGGGATACGATCCGCTGCCGACCTACCGTGAGCCGGCAGAGAGCTATGCCGCGAGTCCCGAGCTGGCCGAAAAGTTCCCGTATGTCCTCACCACCGGCAGCAGGCGAAAGGAATTCTTTCACAGCGAGCACCGTCAAATTGAGAGCCTCAGAAGCAGGCGGCCCGATCCCATTGCCGAAATCCCTCCAGGTATCGCCGGAAAGCACGGAATTTCCGACGGCGACCGCATCTGGATAAGCACCCCTCGGGGAAAAATCGTGATGAAGGCCAGGGTAAGCGCGGAAATCGTGGCGGGCGTGGTAAACATCGAGCACGGCTGGTGGTTTCCGGAAAAAGAAGGACCCGAATTCGGCCTGTGGGAATCGAACGCCAACGTGCTCACATCGAGCCGCCCGCCATTCGATCCGGCATTCGGAAGCTACCAGTTGAGAGGACTGCTTTGCGCCGTGGAAAGAGTTGACGAAGCCGGCGACTAAGGGCTTATCCTTAAAAAACCAATGGTGGGCGCGATAAAACTGTGTCCACCCTACAGCCTGATCATTTCCGGATAAGTTCGACAGGCGGTGAAATCAGTCCTCCCCCCGCACCCTGGTTTTTCCTTTGACAAGTAGCAGCCAAAATATAATCTTATTGCGACAAACAAGATTCATGGCTCGATCTCATAACACTCAAAGAAAGGGACGCGATGAAAAGAATTCTTTGGGTCATGCTGACAGTTGCCGGGGTGTGGCTGCTTTCGTCGATTCAGGCCAATGCGCAGCCCCCTCCTCATGTTACGGCCAAGGTCCAGGAGAGGCTTATCGAGTTTGGCTACAATCCGGGGAGGGTTGACGGAGTTTGGGGCCGGCGGACATCGAGGGAGCTGATACGCTTTCAGCTTGACAACCGCCTTCCCGCGACCGGTGAGTTGGACCCGCCCACGATGCAAGTCCTGGGCCTGGCTCACGGGATAAGGCCTTATCCGCCTTCCCAATACCCGGAGCCGCCACCGCCGCCCTCGCAGTATCGAGAGCCGATTCCGCCGGGCCCACCTCCATTCGATGCGCCTCCGCCGATACCTGGGCCCCGGCCGCCTTATCCACCGCCGCCGCCATATTGAGAAGCTTTCAAAACCGGCTAAAGTATGCTCCCCGGAACTGCCCGACGGGCGGTTCCGGGGAAGGGCCGGTGGTTTCCTTCTGAATCAATCTCCTATTATCTTTATCAACACCCGCTTCTTTCTGCGACCGTCGAATTCTCCGTAGAATATTTGCTCCCAGGGGCCGAAGTCGAGTTTTCCGCCGGTGATTGCGACAACCACCTCGCGTCCCATCACCTGTCGCTTGAGATGCGCGTCCGCATTATCCTCGCCGACGTTGTGCCGGTAGCTCGATACCGGTTCGTGCGGGGCAATCCTTTCGAGCCATTCGGCAAAATCGTCGTGCAGACCCGATTCATTGTCGTTTATGAAAACCGACGCGGTGATATGCATCGCGTTGCACAGCAGCAGGCCCTCGCGGATTCCGCTCTCCCGGAGACATTGGTCGATCTGGGGCGTGATATTCACAAATCCCATACGTGACGGTATGTTGAACCACAACTCCTTGCGATAGCTTTTCATAACCCCGCGGCCCCCTGTTCCACCGAATTCTTATTTCGCTTTTTTCAGGTCCAACCCGATCTTGAATGCAGGCGCAACCGACTCGCCAAGCTTGAAGTAGGATTTGCCAGGACCGGTAATGTACATGAGCGGGTCGATTTTGAGCGGATCGGGTTCATTGTCGCTCATGCACTGCTCCGATACGTGCACCTCTTCTATCTGGCCGATAACGAGGGTGTGAGAGCCGAGGTGGAGAAGGTGTACGACCCTGCATTCGAGGTTTACCGGGCACTGCTCGATAAGAGGCGCTTTCTCCAGCTTGCCGTAAAATACGGTAAAGCCGCAAACCGAGGCCTTGTCTTCTTTCGTTCCCGAAACTATCCCGCAATAATCCGTTTCGGTGGCCTGGTTTGACCCGGGGACGTTGATCGAAAAGACGCCGGTTTCCTTTATGCCCTTCAGCGTATGCCTGTGGTGCTGGAGCGCCACTGTTAGCATCGGGGGCGTGCTGCAGGCAATCCCGCTCCAGGCGGCCGTCATGAAGTTTGCCTTTCCGCCGACGTTTGCACCAACCAGGAAAGCGGGCATTGGATAAACAATGGTCTGAGGCCCAAGCTTAATTTTTTGCATTTGCTGCCTCCGCAAAAAGGGTAAAGGACGGATCGATTCCGGCCTGGTGCGGCAATCTTCGAAGCCGCAACCGAAATATACTGGGGAGGGGCATGAAGTTATTTAATAGGCTCAGGATTGTCAAGCCAGGGAAAGGGGGTGTCAATTTTATTCCTGATCCGGCATGTAGGATGGGTGAAGTCCCACGT
>DBMO01000053.1 GCA_002298995.1 Desulfarculales bacterium UBA696 | reverse complement strand
GGCGTCCTTTCTCAGGACGCCGCCCGTTCTTTACATGTCGCTGACAGGAATAGACAGACCGCTAACCCCTGAATCGCTGACCGTGGGCTCCGGCACCAGGGCCCGGTCCCTGCCGCGGGGCACGGGCTCCTCCTCCGGGAGCACCCTGGGGCCCATGCTGCATTGAGGGAGGAGCGCCGTGAGAACCGGATGGGGCATGAATCCCGGGTTGCATTCCGCCGGGGACCCCGTGCGAAGCGGGCCCGCGCATACCGGATTCAGGCCCGCGCTGGACCCCTGGACCACCTCCGGGCGCCATTCGCCGCTCAAGCGAAGGTGCTCCTCTGTACCCTCCGGAACTCATCCGGCCATCTCGCCTGCTCATATCGCCACGCGGCATAACGCCGTTGCGCGGACCCTGAACCGCCGCCCTGGACTTTGAAGACGGCTCGCTTCGCTGAAACGACTGAGCACCCCTTTGACTGATGCCGGGTGCTGCCTGCCCGCCCGCGGAGCGATGCTCACTGACGCTCCCCTGGCCGCGACCGGCCCGGCCAACACTCGTTCCGGACTGAGCGCCCACCGCGCCGTGACTCCGACCTATCGTACCCGGGGCAGTGCCGGCCCCAGAAGATCCGGCAATTCCTACCCGGCCCGTGCTTGTTCCGGTGCGGCCTCCAATTGTGGCTGGACCTTTACCCATTGCACCAGGAGCCGCGCCGAACCGGGCTGCTCCCGGCTGGACCGCTCTCGCGCTTTGTTTAAGCTCGCGCGGGGCTCCAACACTACCCCCTCCCGGCGCACCGGCCCCGGAAACGAGCCTGCTTGTTGCCTTGGGCGCCGTAACAGCCGCTCCGGCGGCAAGCCTGCCGGCGGGCGCCGTCGCGATCTGCTGCTGAATGACACTGCCGTTAACGGGCCCCGTCACCGCGGCCTTGGTCTGGTTCTGCATCACTCGAGTGACGGCCACCGCTCCCGGCCTGGCGGTTGGGGCCGCGTTGGTGAAATTGAACCTCTGGTTGAAATTGGCTTGTGGAATGGCCGCACCGGATAAAACAGGCGCGCCTCTCAGGTTTCCGGCTATCTGAGCCCTGTTGATTCTGGCGTTTGCGAGGTTGTTTCCGTTGAATAGCGCCCCCCGGTTCACTATGACCGCGCGGTTTGCAAAATGGTACCTGCCAATGTCATAGTGAATCGACCCGGGATACCTCAGCACGAAGCTGCGGGGTCCCCACCAGCGATGTGAGTAGAAGGGTTCCCACGGAAGAAGCGGGAACCAACCGACATAGGCGTCGCCGTAGAGCCAGCCTACCCTTCCCGGATACCATGAAAAACCGACCCCCCACCACGGTACCCCGACTCCGACGGTTACCACCGGCGGAGACCAGTACCAGTAGTTATTCGCCCAGAACCAGCTCCCGTAGTGGTGGGTAACGTATCCGAAGGGTTCGGCGGGCACCCAGCAATAATCGTCGTGGTAGTCAACCCATCTCCCGACCGAATACGGTTCCCAGCCGGGGTCCACGTAGGTCGGGCGCCACACTTCGCGGTACTCGCCTTCATAGTAAACGCGCTCCCAGCGGCCGTTTTCGTCGAGTGTTCGGGCATCTTCACGAATGCCCTCGGGAAGATAGCGGGCAGATTCCCCCTTGGTCTCAATGCTCTTGGACCACATGGTATCCCTGCTTACGTTCCAATCGTCCCATTCGGCATCCACCTTGCCCTCGCTTGCCGTAGCCTGGCGAGCATCGGCAAGGATCGACAACGATCCCGGGACCACCTCATATCTCGACCCGTCGGCGTCGTGGATGAATTCCACGTGTCCGCGGATTCCGATCACTTCAACCGATTCATCCCCCACGTATAGATCGAATGCAGAACCAGGTTCGGCAACCACATAACCGAAAGGCGTAGTTGCCTTGATAACCGCTTTCGAACTCTGGTCGATGAAACGGGCGGTGCCCACCGCAACGTCAACTTCGGTGGCGTCCGATTTCAATGCTATCAGTTGGATTTGCGTGTTCGGTCCCATTCTGAGCCAGGTGCTGTTTGGCATCAGGAACTCGGCCTTGGCGCTTTCTCCCGAATAGAGCGCGTCTTCGAACCCGAACGGGGAATCCTTGACTGCCACCACCCAGTCTTTTTCAGCTGGAACGTAGCGCAGCAATTCACCCTCGATCAATGAAACGCGGCCTACAAGCACATTCTCCTTCCCCTCGGCGTGCTGCCTTGCCTGCGGGGGCCCCTGGCGCTGCGGCCGAGCCAGGGCCGCCGGAGCGGCGATCAGGAGAAATACGATTGACAGCAGGATTATCTTCCCCGAACGGCTCATCCTAAATCCTCCTGGTGCGGTAAGCCAGCACCTTTCCCAGTGGGGCCGGTTTGAACATCTTTTATCCCTCCCGTAAAAATATAGGGAATTACACTTGGTTAACTCTATGACGCCTCGCCCCGGCGAATAGTTTACATTTTAGATCCAATTTGAACGAAGAGGCATTTTATCGAAAAGAATGGACTGGCGCTGCACTTTTTCAGTAATTAAAAACATCTAGTCCCGCGATGCTTTTGGGGTATTCGCTCCGCGGTGAGGCCAGGGTTGCGGTAAACATTGGATTGATGCATGATGTTATAGCCTGCCCTCAAGGTCTTCATCAAATTAACCTCGGGATAGAGCGATCCCGAACTTGCCGGCGCCGATTAAAATGGAAGAGACTTTCCAGGGAGTCATTGCGATGCTCAAAGCCAAAGATATCATGACAAGGGATGTAGTATTCATAGAAGCCGGAATGCGGATCACCGATGTAGCAAAACTGCTTTTGGAGCGGCACATCAACGGCGCCCCGGTTGTCGATGAGAAGGGAAGACTCGTGGGAATAATTTGCCAGAGCGATCTCATCGCGCAGCAGAAAAAAATCCCGGTTCCCTCCGTTTTCAACCTCCTGGATACTTTTATTCCCATTACATCGCCGGGCAAGATTGAAAAAGAAATTCGAAAAATCTCCGCCGTCAATGCCTCCGAGGCAATGACCCCCAATCCGGTTACCGTAGAGCCCGAAACGGGCATCGAAGAGATAGCCGCTCTCATGGTGAACAAGGGATTCCATACGATTCCGGTCGTTGATAAAGGCAAAGTAGTCGGGATCATAGGCAAAGAAGACATCCTTCGCACAATTATGCCCGCCGGGAAATGAAATTTAGTGGGCTTAAGGGATTTAATGGATTTAAGGACTGAGGAAATCGGGGATTAGTGGTTCAAAGCAGTCCCTAAACCCAAACCTTTAAACTCTAACACCCCGAAGTTCCCTGTAATCCCTAAATTTCTTAATTCCTCAGTCGCTTAAATCCGCTATTCCAATTCCGGGATTCTTTTTAATTCCTTAAATTCTCAAATTCCTTAAATTCTCTGAATTCTTCTTCCTTTATTTGCCAAAAGGTTGTTTTTGCGCTAAAGAGGCATTCGGAGATTTTAATATCTGGATCTGACTGGATTATGGGAAAAATACAAGCTCGCCAACTGGAATTTTTCGATTCGGAAGAGCCCGCTCCGGCGATCGAGTTGTCGGTGGTAATGCCGTGCCTCAATGAGGCAAAGACGGTCGGCCACTCGGTCGAGGAAGCCTTGCGCACACTGCTCGAACACGGAATTTCGGGGGAAGTCATAGTTGCCGATAACGGCAGCACAGACGGCTCGCCTGCAATTGTGGAGTGCCTCGGCGCAAGGGTCGTTCACGTGCAGACCCGAGGCTACAGCAATGCGCTTCGCGGCGGAATAGCCGAAGCCCGCGGCAGGTACGTCCTTATAGGCGACCCTGACGGCAGCTACGACTTTACCCACATACCGCGTTTTCTCGAACGTTTGCGGGAAGGATGCGACCTGGTGGTGGGAAACCGCTTCAAGGGCGGGATAGCCCCAGGCGCCATGAAACCGCTTCACCAATACGTGGGCGTCCCGGTCATGAGCGCGATTGCACGCATCCTTTTCCGAAGCCCCTGCGGGGATCATCATTGCGGACTGCGCGCTTTCAAAAAAGAAAGCTTCGTACGTCTGGACCTGCGCGCTGATGGCTGGGAATTCAACAGCGAAATGATCGCTCGGGCAAGCATACTCGGGATGAAAATATCCGAGGTGCCGACGACCCTCGCGCCCGACGGACGCGGAAGGCCACCGCACCTGCGCACCTTCTCCGCGGGATGGCAGCACCTGCGCATGATGCTCCTCTACAGCCCGCGGTTTATTTTCTTCTACCCCGGCATCCTGATGATGGCCTTCGGAATCTTCACGATATCGATGCTGATGAGCGGCCCCAGGTTCATCGCTGGAATCAGGCTGAATACGATCTCCATGCTTTACGCGGCCGCGGGGCTCATTATAGGATGCCAATGCATCATGTTCGGCATTCTGGCAAAGTTCTACGGGATCAGCCAGGGAATTTTCCCTAACAATTCGAGACTTAGCCGCCTTACACGCTCATCGCCCCTGGAACCGGGGCTTATTGTCGCGGCGGTCCTGATATTTGCCGGGCTACTGGGAGCTTTCGTCCCCCTTGTTTCGTGGACCGCACAGGGGTTTGTCCTTAGCGCCCCCTTCGAAGCGCTTCGGATTCTCATCCCGTCGGTCGCCTGCCTCATTGTTGGATGCCAGGTCATTTTGTTCAGTTTTTTCCTAAGCATTTTGAGAATGCGCAACAAACCTGAAATTGCCGGACCAAAGCACATCGAGGGGGTAATCAAAGATCTGCCCGGCCGTGCGCTGTGAGCGCGTTGGCCGGTATCACGATCCACCTTCCTGAACTCCCACTGCCCTTTAATGGAAAAATAAAAGCACTCGGGGTACCGTCAGGAGCCGCGGCGATGCCCCTGTTTTTCTTTTTATCGCGGCCTCGAACGGAGAACGCTATTTGGAACCAAAAGAGACACCGGGCAGGGCCTTAGTCTGCGCGGTCAATCCCGATCTTAGGCAGGTATACGCAGAAAAGGCCCTGGCCCAAATACCCCGCCTTCTCGGCAACCAGGACCGAAACCCTTTCTCACCCACCTACGGGTGCTTTCACCGCGATTACTGGCTGGACAAGGTATCCGACTTTCCCGACGCGGTGCGCCAGTTTGGTGTGCACGCGCTGGCCCTGGTCTACAAGCACGACTTCCCGGGCAATATCTTCAGGGGAAAACCCAAGGTAAGGGACTGGGCGATTGCGGGCCTGGATTTCTGGGCGAAAATCCAGCACAGGGATGGATCTTTCGACGAGTTTTACCCCTACGAAAGAGGCTGGGTCGGGCCGACGGCGTTTACAACCTTTACGGCCATAGAGGCCTACAACCTTCTCAAAGAGGAAATTCCTCCGGAAATCGCCCAGAGAGTCCAGCGGGCGATATTAAAGGCGGCACACTTTATCGCCGCCGGTGAATGCGAAGAAGACCACCTGGCAAATCACCATGCAATGGCATGCCTGGCGGTGTGGAAGGCCTTCGAACTCACCGGTGATACCGAGCTGCGAAAAGGATTCGAAGATCTTTGGCGGGGTTTTTTGGGCTATCATAATGCCGATGAGGGCTGGTCCAGGGAATACGACGGCGTCGATCCGGGTTATCTCTCCGCGACCGTTTCCTTTCTTTCCAAGGTGTACAAGACCAATCCCGACCCTGAGATTTTCGAGGTTTTGAAACAGTCGGCCGAATTTTGCAGCTACTTTGCCTATCCCAACGGCTTTTATGCCGGCAGCGCGGGAAGCCGGAATACGCTTCATTTTTATCCGCACGGGTTCGAGGTGATTGCAGGAAAGGTCCCGATTGCGGCTGCAACTGCCGAGGCGATGCTGAAAGGCCTCTCAGAGGGCAAGCTGGTGCCCCCCGAGATCATGTCCGACCGCTATGTTTTTTATCGCGTCCCGGAGTTTCTTCAGGCCTGGCTGGATTACGGCGGACGGCCTTCTCCGCTGGCCCCCATGCCCTTCGAGCGGCCGCCGTTTGCAAGCTGGTTTTCGGAGTCGCGCATATTCGTGTGCAACACGGCCCGGTACTATGTTTTGGCTAATCTTGCCAAAGGCGGGACCCTGAAGGTTTTCCAGCGCACGGCGGCGGCAGGGAGCCGCTTGCGGGGTAAGTCCGAACTTGGTCCCGAACCGAACGGAAAGCTCTTATTAAACGACTGCGGGATCATCGGCTGCCTCGAAGACGGCCGCCTCGTGACCTCGCAGTGGATCGACCCGGCCTATGAGTGCTCGATTGTGGATGGCGGATGGGAAGTGGGGGGGAACCTTCAGGCTGTTCCCTCGACCAAACTTTTCACCCCTGCAAAACAGATTGTGTTCAGAAGCGTCCTCGTATCTCTTGGGATAATCCCGGCATTTGCGCATATCCTGAAGGGGCGGATTCGAAAGGCGCTGATCCTGGGTCAAAGGTCGGTCCCGATCAAGTTCCGGCGGCACATGAGGTTCGAAGGAGACGCCATACGGATCGATGACGAACTGCGGATTGAATCCAACCTGAAATTTAAAAGCCTTTCAATCGGTGACGAATTTTTCGTGCGCTATGTTCCCCAGAGCCGATACTTCCAGTCACAGGAAATCGATATCGCGGGGTTTGCCGTTGAAGGTGAAGCCCTTTCCCGGTTAAACAGGGAGAAGAACATCCGGATTACAACGGTCCTGAGGCAGGATCGGATTGAAAGAGGCTACAGTTCATGAAAAACAACGGGGAGATCGAGGTTCTCGCCAACGGGTCGCTGATTAAGCTGAGCGGCTGGGGCAAGCTCAACTCGGGCTTAAAAGGTTCGATCCTGATCGCGGCAACCCTGCTGATTTTCTATTTTCTATTCCGGCAAATAGATCTTGCAAGCGTGTTGAACCTTCTATCCGGCGTCCCGCCTGTTGTCTGGGCCGGCGCGGCTCTTATAACCTTCTCTTTTCCGGTCATTTCAGCCTACCGCTGGAGATTTGTGCTTCGTACTCTTGGCTTCGACGTCCCGGTAACGCGCTGCATGCTGATAATTATCGGTATCTGGCCGCTAAGCTCGATCTCGCCGTCCAAAGCCGGCGACTTGCTAAAAGCCGTGAGTCTGCGCGATTCGATACGACCGGCAATCGTTGCCGGAAGCGTCATAACCGAGCGCTTGATCGACGTTCTAACCCTTGCCCTGCTGGCCCTTACGGGCGGCGTCGCCTTCGGGGATATTCGGATTATAGCGGTTGGAGCCGCGGCAACCAGCGCAGTTGCGTTTATCTTTTTTGTCGCGGCATTCGGGATCAGGCTGCCCGTTGGCCCTAAACTGCAGGGGATTATAAACGATCTTTTTCACTCGCTCAGGATTCTGAGGTCAAGACCCGGCCTGCTTGCGGCAATTCTCGCGCTTACCGCTGCAAACTGGATTGCGACGATAGTTCAGACCAAGCTCCTCTTCTTCGGCGTGGGGGCGTCGGTGCCGCTGGGATTTACGGCAACGGCCCTTCCAGTGGCGATTTTTGCCGGCCTGCTTCCAATCACCCTGGCCGGAATGGCCACACGCGACGGAGCGATGGTGATTCTTTTCGCTTCCTTTGCAACAGCGCCCCAAGCCCTTGCCGCGGCCATCCTGTACTCGTTTTTCGGCTACTGGCTGCTTGCGGTAGCCGGCATTCCATTTATAAAAAAGGCCCTCAAGCTGTGATGCGTCGAAACAAATCTCCGTCCGGGGCCGATTCAGGGGGAGCGATCCTTAACGGGTACGCTTCCACCAAAGAAATTTTGCTGCTCTTTTTTGCTGCAATCCTCGCCCTCCTGGTACATGGATATCATGCTGGGATCGAAGATGAAGCGATCTACCTTCCATCGATCAAAAAGATATTAAATCCAAGCCTGTATCCGCATGACTCGGCCTTCTTTCTTGCTCAGACCAAATTTACCCTTTTCGACAAGCTGATAGCGTTCCCGGCGGCTGAACTGGGCATACCCGCGGCATACGTGCTCTTCGGCTTGCACATCGTCGCCATATTCCTGGTGCTGCTCGGCTGCTTCCAGGTGAGCCGACTCTTCTTCAGGGAACGCAGCGCCCATTGGGGGTCGGTCGCACTGGTGGGCGCCCTTCTGACAATTCCCGTGACCGGGACAGCCCTCTACATCATGGATCAGCATCTCCACCCGCGCTCCATCTCAACTGTCGCGGTACTTTTCGCCCTGATTTCCGTGCTGGAAAAACGCTATTTTGCCGCCGCTCTGCTTTGCATAACAGGGTCCATGATTCATGCCCAGATGACCTTCTACGGCGTCGTGCTGATAGCTTTGCTCGTTGTGAAACCTCCTCGTGGTGCATTGCACAATGGCGGTCTGCTTGGATTTGCATCGGCTCCCAGTTTCGGAAACGGAGTAACCCCGGACGCTATCTGGGAAAAGATTTCCGCCACACGGGTGCATCACTATCCCCTCAGGTGGCCCTGGTACGAGTGGCTCGGGATAGTTGGGCCTATTGCGCTCCTGCTCTGGTTCAGCACGCTTCTCAAGAAAAGCTCGCCTCTTTGTTCCCATTTTTGCAGGCGAACAGCCATCTACGGCGCCCTGACAACCCTTTCCGCCCTGGCGCTCACCTCGATACCGAGCTTGCAGCGCCTGGCAAACCTGCAGCCAATGCGTAGCTTCCAACTCATATACCTGCTTTTCTTCCTCCTAGCCGGTGGTATGATAGGCCGCTTGATATTGAAGAACAAACCCGTTCGCTGGGTGATTTTTTTCCTTCCGCTTTGCCTGGGAATGTTCGCGGCTCAGCGTGCAGAGTTTTCCGCAAGCCCCCACATCGAATTGCCCGGCATCGTTTCCGATAACCCATGGCTGCAAGCATTCGAGTGGGTTCGCCTGAATACTCCAGTCGATGCCTATTTCGCACTCGATCCCTATTATTTGAAAAAGCCCGGCGAGGACTTTCACGGGTTCAGGGGACTTGCCGAACGCAGCATGATGGCCGATTACGTCAAGGATGTCGCCGTGGTCGCTCTCTCCGCGACCGCTGGTGCAATCGGGGCCGACAGCGGATCGGCGCCCTCGGGGCTTCCCCTTACCTGGGTCGCTCACATGAAGGCGCTTCGCGAATGGGATGACTTCAAGCTAGAAAACTTCAAGGTCCTTAAAGAAAGCTTCGGCGTCACATGGGTTATAGTTGAAAAACCCGGCCCCGAAGGCCTGATCTGCGAATTCGAAAACAGCCTCCTCAAGGTTTGCAGGGTGCCCTGAAAGAAAATTGAGGAATTTAGGAATTGAGCGACTTGGTCCTCCAAGAGCGCTCCTCTTCGTCAATCGAGTTCCCCAGTCTTTTTAATTCCTAAATTCGTAAATTCCTCAATCCCCCAATTCCTTTCTTGAAAAGTAGCTCCCGATAACGTATTTTTCGAGCCCGAGGGGGGATGGAAAAGAACCGCGGCGGGCGGATTCAGGTGTTCTTTCCTTATTTGATGCCAATTAAGCTGGTTTGTAACGCAAACGGTGGTATCCGCTAACGGGGCGGTTCGTTTTTCGACGGGAAATGATGCAAAGAAAGCTTTATTCGGCTCACTTTATCGGGCTCGCAATTTTTCTATTTTTACTTTCGGGTTGCGCCGTGAGGCAGGCGGAATTCCAGCAGGGTGAAGATTTCCCCGTGTCTGAAGCACCGCCCGCGCAGCCGGTAGAAGCACCTCCGCGTCCCAGATCATCCTCCCCGCCGCGCCCGGTGAAAAAGGCGCAAAAAGAATACTCCCCGCTTGTGAGGCGCGCGGTCTCCGAAAAGGAACTTAGAGGGCTGGAAAAGAAAGACTCAGAGCTGCACTTTCAGCGATGCCTCGAAATACTTTCCCGGATAAATGGCAAGGACAGCGAATACATCCGCGACGATATCAAGCATAAGCGTCCGCTTTCGGTACCGAGGGATTTTTCGCAATACAAGGCATGGTCGCCCTTGCCTTTGGCACTGGCCGGTGTAGACCATCTTCCCAAGTTCATCCTCATAGTTAAGGACATCTGTTTTCTTGGATGGTATGAGCGGGGAATTATGAGCGGCGACACTTATGTATGCGTCGGCAAAATGAATACCTGGACCAAAAGGGGCGTTTACCGGATACAGGGCAAAGATATCGACCACATGTCCACTTATCCCAATGCATATGGAAAACCCTCGCTTATGCCGTTTGCCCTGCATATCTATGACCGGGTGTGGATCCACGCAGGGGATGTAATCGGGCGGAACTGCTCTCACGGCTGTATCAATGTTCCGCTCTACAGCGCCGAAAAGCTCTATTCATGGACGGAAATCGGGACACCTGTCCTCGTGACGGAATCTTTGAGGGACCTGGAGAAGGACATGCAGACGAGCTTTAGGCAGAAGGCAAAGCCCAAAATGGGCGGGCCGCCCAAGCTCAATGCCCAAAGTGACACACTAAAGACTATTTTTTGACGATATAATGTTTGGCAGCTGAGTGAAAGCAGCTGATCTTTTGGGGCGTGACATTAATTGAGGGGAATTTGCATCATGAAGTATCGGGGGAACGCATTGCGCGGCATTCTTTTCACGTTGTGCGCGGGTCTGGCCTGTATGGTTCTCAGCTCGTGCTCCACTATCGATGAATACCTTTTTGGATCGCAGATCAGGAAACCGGTGAAAACGCAGGTCGTCGAGATAAAGCCCGTGGAACCGCCGTCCTGCGATCTGCCGTATTGCACGGTCAATATGGACTATCCCCTCTTGCTGGTTAGCAACCCTCAGATTTACGTCAATAAAAGCGAGCGGCGCCTCTGGCTGGTCCAGGACAAGATGCTGGTGCGCGATTACCACGTCGGCCTTGGCCCCAGTCCCAAGGGCGACAAATATTTCCAAGGTGATGGCAGGACGCCCGAGGGTGAATACTTCATTTGTGAGAAAAAAAGTTCGAGCAAGTATTACAAATCTCTCGGAATAAACTATCCGAGCCCCCGGCACGCGGAAAACGGCCTAAGCTCGGGGATGATCAGCCAAAACGACTACCGGCAGATCGTCAAGGCAAACGATTCCAAGAAGATGCCGCCGGCCAATACCCCCTTGGGGGGCCTGATCTACATACACGGCGGGGGATGCCACGCGGATTGGACCCTCGGTTGTGTCGCACTCCCAAACAACGCCGTTGACGAGCTTTTTGACGTCGTAAAGGTCGGGACACCCGTCTATATCATTCCCTAGCTCTCAGGTGGTGATGGGCCCGATCGAGGAGCTGCTGCCTGAATATCTTTATTGAAGATTGCCAAATAAGCCACGGGGTCTGATAACGCCATTCCCGCTGCGCTTCTGGGCGGGAATGACGATTTTCGATTCTGTTGAGTATGTGAATCACGCAAATAATTTGGGCAACAGCCCTGCCGCGTGGACCCCGGAGGGTTTCGCCTTCCCATTCCTTTATTTCCGGCTAAAATTATCTCTTGTGGGAATAGCCCTCACTAGCAAATGGCAGGGGGCAGCACATTTGATCAAATATCCACGCCGAGAGGATCGCCACAGCCTAAAGATGAAACCGCGCTCGAAATTTTCTGTTCTCACGTTGCTGCTTTCAGTCATCATGCTTCTTTTCGCGGCGCAACCCGCCCAGGCAGAAGAAAATCCAAATTTTGCCCGGAAATGGAGCACGACGGAGAAAAATGGCGTCCAATGGCTGCTTGACCCGGACGGCAAAGTTTTTTACTCGAAGGGTGTAAACCTGGTAAAGCCGTGGCCGGAGACCGAGAAGAGCAAGTCCGGGCAGGCCTACTGCTGGCTCAATTTCTATCCCAGCATCGATGAATGGCGAAAGAAGGTCGGCGAGCAGCTAAAAGGATGGGGCTTCAATACCCTGGGTGGCTGGTCCGACAGTTCACCGGACCTCGGGCTGCCGCTCACGGTGGACCTCGAACTCGGCCGAGGGTCGAAATACCACTGGTTCGATCCCTTCGATCCCAGGATGGAACAGATAGTTTTAGATACCGCAAAAGAGCTAACGGCGCCCTACCGCGACTCTCCAAAGTTTATCGGCTACTTTACCGACAACGAAGTCGGGTGGTGGAACTCCCCCTTGTTTTGCTGGTATCTCCAGGCCGGGTGGGAGAACCATACCAAGCAGCGCCTGTGGCGGATGCTCTTCGACCATTACGGCGGGAGTTGGGATAAGCTTCTGGGCGACTGGGTCCCCCAGGGAGGGCTGGACGGCTTCGAAGCGATGAAAGCAGCCGGGGCCGCGCTCAAGCTGAGGCCCGGAGGAAGCGGTATCCGGCTGGTTGACCGTTTCATGTACGACTGCGCCAAACGCTATTACGAACTGATGTACAAAGCCATCCGCGCAGCCCATCCCGGCGCGCTCGTGCTTGGCGACCGCCTGCCCCTCTACTATCACCAGGATGCCGTGCGGGCGATGGGCGACAATATCGACGTGATTTCCACCAACTATAACGTCGACACGCCCGATGGGTGGGTCGCCCCTTATTTTTTTGAGGGCCTTCGAAAGCTTAACCCCAAACCGGTGTTGATAACCGAGTTTTTCTTCGCGGCGGGTGAAAACCGGAGCGGTAACAGCAACCAGACTGCAAGGTCCGAGCACCCAAAACCGGGCCATCTCATGACCGTCGGCACACAGATCCAGAGGACGTGGGGCGCGGGAAACGCCCTGCTCAATTTTGCCCGTTTTCCAAACGTGGTCGGCGCTCACTGGTTCCAGTACTGCGATGAACCATTCGGAGGGCGAGAAGACGGCGAAGACTATAATATGGGCCTCGTCGATACGGCAAACCGGCCATACGAAGAGCTGATAGAAGGTTTGGCAAAACTCAACCCGGTGCTTGAAACAACTCACGAGATGAGCGCCAAGACAGCATCCGGCACAAACAACGGGGCCACTGAAGGCCAAATCCGCGTGCCCCGAACACCGCGGCCGATAGATGTTTCCGACCAATCGCTAATTGAATGGGAAAAGGAAGATACCCTGCTATACGGCTTCAGCGCCCCGGCGCCCTATGTTCCCTTTGGGGACGTGCACCTGGCATGGTCGCCGGAAGGATTTTACCTGTTCAGCCTATCAAATACCTATTTTGACCCCGACTTCCTGGATTACCGCAAAAGATTCCCATATTCGGAGGCTTTCCAACTGCACTTTACGATCGAAGTGCAGGGCAGGACGACCCACCTGGCCACATTCATGGTGCCTGAAAAGAATGTAAAGTACCCGGACGGGTTCGGAATCAGCCCGGAACTTTTCAGGATCGAGGAGGGCAGGCCCGTAGAGCGCCTCGGCGAGAAAGACCGCGTGCAGCGGATCGAAAAATCTCTCCCTCACATGGTGGTCGAGGCATTCTATCCCGCGGCCTGGTTCGGTTTGGATGAGCTAAAGCCCGGGATGCGCCTGGGCTTAAACATTGGGCTGGTAAGCTATTATCGGGAATTTACCATGAACCTGGCGGGTAAGCCGGAATTGGCCGAGATCGAAAATCCCTCGCAATTCAGGGAAATAGTGCTGGAGTAGCTGTGCCTTTTCAGGGTTAAAGCCTGGGCTGATCCCTGTAGGCGTGGACTGAGCAAGTATATGGGTTGAGCGTGAACGAGACCCAACAGGCAGTAGCCGCCTGCCGATCAGGGAAAAATTATCCTTTATTGCCGCCTTTTGCCTTGCGTTCATCTGTTTTCTTGTCGAGCTTTATCGTCTGATCCTGCGGCACTCTCCTCTTGAGATTTTTGTCCCAAATTTCTTGCTGAATCACGAGGCGATCGTTCAGAATTTGGGTAACCACGCCGTTGCGCTCACCGGCCGGTGTACCGACTGACACGATGAACCCTTTCCTTGTCGCATCCTCTATAACCGCCCTTCTGCCAAGCGCTCCCCAGCTAATCGCCTTGAGTCCGCGCTCGATTTCGGCAATAGTCATCTTCTGAAGAGGAGTAAGAGGACGCTCCATTTCCGGGGGCGCCTCTTCACCTTCCTCGGTTACCCGCACCTGAAGCGTTGGGTCCAGTGATATGAAGGGGACGAACGGGTCCATTGCTTTTACGAAGGTGAAACTATCGGACAAAAATGCAGCTGGTGTCTTCCTGACCTGGGAACCGGATTCCGGCGCACCGGTGATCCCGGCCACCCCTTCGGTCGGGGCGGCTTTGGCGGGTAAGGCAGGCCCATCGAGAATTTGCGGGTTGGCTGGAGGAGCGGGAAGCTCCGAGGCCACATCCACGGCAGGAGGCGCCTGTTCGACCGGTCCAGGGGGAGGAATGGGCCCTGAAACGCCCTGCCCCTGCGCAGGTGAAATCGTCGCGATCCATGCCGCCAGGCAGAAAACCGCCACGACAGCAAAAAAGCCGCGCACATTCCTTGTGCTCAGATGATGCGAATTCATGGCAACCCCTCTCAGTCCCCGAATTATTGCTAATCCCCTCTTAGTTTCCGCATAAATCTTATTAATAATTACATTTTTAAACTCATACCGCAAATATTCTTTTTGTCAAGAGGAAGGAGCGGCCTCTATCTGTGCATTCATGCTGGAATTGTCCCGATTTTCCGAAACAGGATCCACCGGCAGCCCTTTCTCGATCTGCTGGCAAATACCCAGTATCACGGGGCGTTTGGAGTAGCCCGGATAAATCTCGAGGACCTTGTTAAATGCTTCGCGAGCCTCATTTGCCGAGCCGGCGCTCAGCTGGAAAAAGCCTAGCCCAAGCCAGGCCTTTGCGTTCTCGGGATCGATTGAAATTGCCTGCTTTGCCGCAAGTACTGCTTCGCCCGTATTCTTGCCGGCATAGGCATACCAACCCTTGAGAAGCAGGGCATCGGGCGATTTCGGCGCGATTTCAAGCGCGGCATTCAGACAATTCTCACCAATTTGCTGGAAAAAACCCTTCATGTGCTTTTCCTGCACCAGGAAAGCCACGGCCATGCAGAAATTAAATTTCGAAGAAAAGGCCCGGTGCACATACTTCTCTTCAAAATTCCACCTTTCCTTTTGCGCCTGGTTAAGAGCATCGTTCTTTCTAAGATCCCGCATTGCCTGCGCAACTTCAACATTTTCAGGGTTTCGGGCAAACTCCTTTTCAATCAACATTCTCGAGAAATCGAACTCCAGAAGACCTCTCAATTCGGTGGCTATCCAGAAATCGATCGGCTTTTCGCCCGGGTCGGGTTTTCCATCACCATTGAGGTCGATATCCTTATCCTGGATTTGTGCTAGTAGTTTTCTTAAGAGAAAACAGGATGATTCCTTTTTATGAAATGAATTATCAGTCCGATCAAGCCTACTCGTTCTGACAAAGCTGTCCTGAATTTGGTGGTAGGCTTCCTTTGGCTGGTTCAGGAACATATGGGCCTGGGCAATAGTCAAGCACAGAAACGGGATTGAATCTGCGTCCCACCCCATCTGATAGTTGGCCAACAGTTCCTTGCCACGCGTTATAGCCTCTTCATATCGTCCCGTTTTCACAAGGCTGATTGCGATTGCATTCGCGGCGACAGCGTATGATTCACGGCCGGGTTTGTTTAATTCCAGTGCCTTCTCGGCATACTTTATAGCCTCATCATATTCACCGATGCCGATCAGCGCATTGGCATAATTCGAATTCGTCCTGGGTAATTGAGGGGCCTTGGTCACATTGTCGTACTGAATCGAAACGATGTCTTTCCAGTCGTCGTTACGCGTGAATGTCAAAAGAGCGGAGCAGCAAGCCAGTATGATAAGTATCGAGCAGAAGACTTTTCCGAATTCTGATTCCGGAAGCCTCCCGAAAAGATATCTTAGCACCAGGGCCAAAACCGCAACCATGGACAGGAACATTCCCAGGGAAGGCACATAAAGCCTGTGCTCGAAGATGAGTTCCAGAGGGATAATTGTGGATTCCAGTGAGAGATTGAGAAAAAACCAGATTATACCAAAAGTGATAACCGGGTATTTTTTTCGGGAATATATTGAGCCGGCAAGAAAGCCCACGATCAGCATGAAACAGAAAAGGGTTGACGGCGGATTCAACAGGGAAGTTGATAGTTCGGTATAGTGCTCCATTGAAAGACGCGAGGGATCGGGCCAAAATAGAAGTGATATATACCATATCACAATGCGTCCCTCGGTTAGAACACGCTCACCGAGCGTAAAGTACCTATGGGAGTATCCGGCGAGAATCGATGTGCGGAAGACATCTATTCCGATGGCTAGACAAGCTGAACCGACTATGCCTATTAAAACCCATTTCTTCCAGCTTCTGCGCCGAAAGAACCCCCATGCCTTCCACAACAATACGGACTCAAAAAACCAAATCTCGACCAGGGCTATTGAGAATGGCAGGAGAGCAGAATTCTCCTTCGAGAGAAATGCACCTAAGCTCGCAAGGATGAAACAGGCAATAAGCGCGGCCCTTTTCCGGGTGCTGCCGGTCTGGCACAGCCGGAATTTGATATATAGCCCTACTGATAGAAAGTAGAACAAGCCCAGCATCGAGGCCATACGCTGAACCAGGTAAGTGACGGCGCTGGTCTGAACCGGACTCAATGCCCATAACGCCGCAACACATATAGGAAGCCATCCCGCCATGTTTGCCAAGAAAGAATCGGGATTGCGCTTTTTTTCTACGGCAATGATCTGGTTGATCAAAAAGTAAGCGGCAAGAAAAGATAATACATGGATTAGCAGGTTCACTAGATGAAAATAGATAAGGTTACTCTCACCCAAGTTATGATTTAGTGCCAAAGTTAGCATCGGAAGAAAACGAGTGATTCCGAATTGGGTTTTGGTAAGGGAAAGGATACTCGAAAGAGATATATCATTTATGTATATACTTCTGTCGAAAACAAACGAATGAAAGTCATCGAGGTAAGGCGGAGACGTAAAGGTATTCGAATATGAGAAAAAAAGTACGACAATAAACGAAAAAAGGAGAAGGCCTCTGATAAACCGTCCGGCTCCAGGCTGTGGTGCGGATTCCATCTTTTCTCCCGGATAAAGGAAAAGCAAAGAATGCCGGTACCTACCGGCATCCTTTGCTGTGCAGCGAGTTTCTTGTTTAATGTTCGTTAGTAAGCCCGAGAGTGTCTGCGAGCGATCCGCTAAGCCTCCATGCGGTAATCTTGCTGCCGGTGATCACTGGTGTTGTGACAAGGACACTCGCGCTGTTTAGTGCCATGAGATTACAACCAGTATTGGCAGTGTTGAGGGTAATAGTCAGATTAGTAGTACTCATGAGAGGAGTAAAGCAAGCTGTACTGGAGTCGGCTGCCATTGTTGTCATGGAGGTGGGCAGGGCCTGCTGGAAACTGTAGTATGTGGCGATATTAGTCTGGATTGCGTGTACGCCTGGCCATACCTTCGATGTTACACGAGCTTTCTGGATATATCTCTGATAGAAGGGCACCGCAACAGCCGCCAAAATACCGATAATGGCAACGACGATCATCAATTCCACGAGGGTGAAGCCTTTGCTTTCTTTCATTCTGATAAACATCTGTTTCTCCTCTCAATCGTTGAATTTTATATGTTGATTCCAGTAGGGTTGCCTTTACCTCAGATTATCGTCAATCGATCTCCCTCCCTTTAATCCTTTTTTGATTCCAGTGTTGTTCATCGTTGCACGTGAGAGGAGCAAAATTAATGCCGTAACCCAACAGAACAGTGAATTATTTGCCAACAATCTGCAGACCTTTATCCAGCCTTGGTCTCTGGAGTGCCAGACATGAATGAATGATATACCGGAATCTTGGGAAGTAATTCGCTCAGAGAGCTTCCTGCTGAGAATTGTCAGGGTCGGTGACAAAAATTGGCAGTTAGGGCCGCGCACGTTGTTGTGTCAAACGGGCAGGCTACTATGCGGCTGCGGCAGTCTGGAACGCCTGCCCAGCCTGCCCCACAAACCGTGGGATTATCGGGAGGAGATTCCCACTTGTAGGGAGGTTAGCAGCACACGTGAGTTATCGAGACCCCTGGTCCGATTAAACTCGTCCCTTCAAAAGTCTCAATATTAACTTCATTGCGTGATACTCGACGGGCAGATTGAATATTTTGTGCTTTATCCTATGCTTCATGATCAGGTACAGCAAGCGTTCAAAGGGGAGCAGCAGCAATCTGACGGGAAGGGGGTACTGCTGTAGAATATCGTATGCGGAATTGCTAATAAACGGAAAATAGAAGTTTACCTGGTAAACCTTTTCAGCGAAAGCTGAATTGGTCCAGGGCGTGGAAGCATGGTTCAAACCTTCAAGGAATTCTCCCCACTCCTCCAGGCTTTCCGGGCTTTTGTACCCAAGCTCAATGGATTGTCTGAATAGTGGAGTCCCAGGAAATGGGGTATACAAGAATAAGAGGAAATGGTTCTTGTCATTCACTTTGTACAGACTATTTATGAAATCAACCACCCTGACGAATTCTTGCTCAAGGGATACTTCTCTGCCACGGACCGGCAAACCGATCATGAAGGAGAACTTAATTTTTACTCCATATTCATTGGCTATCCGCGCCAGAGTTATTGTATCTTTGACCGTGGCCTTCTTGTTGATGATTTCGAGAATCCCGTCATCGTAAGTCTCGGCGCCTGTAAGGATACATTGGAGCCCGCTGTCCCTCATCATTTGCCACGTTTCTTTTTTGTATGCTACAAGCTGGTCCGTTCTGCCGTTGGCGTTTCCCCATTTTAAGTTAATGTTCTCGCTGATCATCCGCTGAGATATCTCAAGGGCTCGGCCCTGGTTCGTGAAGTAATTGCTATCGTTTATTATTATCGAGTCGACGTTGTATTGTTCTTTTAAAGATTTGAAATCCGAGATAACTCGATCAGCGCTTAGCGGCAACCAGCGCTTCCCATAGACAACCTGCTCAGCGCAGAAACCGCAACTAAATGGGCAACCGATGCTGGAAAGGTAGGTAACGGTCCTGGCCCCAAATTCGCTGGCATGAATGTACTTCTCCATGTCTATCAAGTGGTAGGGCAGTGCCTGAAACTCATTTGGATCTGTCAGGGGTCTGTCGGGGTTTGAGACGACTTTCCCATCCTGCTTGTAGGTTAACCCAAGGATGTTATCGACCCCTCGGTTCTCCCTCAATGAATCCGCCAGTTCGGCAAATGTAATCTCTCCCTGTCCACGGACTACGTAGTCAACGTGTTCGTTTGCCACCGTTTCTTGCGGCAGTATGGAGGGATGCCAGCCTCCCCAGACAAGAGGGACATCAGGATGCAGTTTCCGAATACGCTTAGCGAATTTGAGCGCCCTGTTGATCTGATAGCCTATCATCGCGCTGATCCCAACGCACAAAGCACCTTCAGCCATCTCTTCCCGGAAATTGTCAATAGCTTCATCAACTATTACAATTTCATATTTTTCCGGGTCGAGTTTGCGTGTGATTGATAACAGAGCAAGCGGCAAAACGCCTTTACGACGGCTTATCTCGGAGGCTATGGGGTTTAGTAAAATAATTTTTGATTTAATCATCTGTAAACCTATTTGATTGATACCGCTCAGGCGGCTTTGATAAAGATCTTCGAGAAATTTCGCCGGTTTTGCGCGTTTATTAAATTGTCGCGTGGGTTTTTTCTCACCCAAAAGGAGTACCGGCGCCTGCAAGTGCCCGGTGTGGTAACGGAACTATCCTCATATCTCAACTCTCCCATGATCGGGTACTTTTTCGGCGAAAATCAAGTATGCCGAACTCAGGTCCTCTTCCAGGAAGAACTGTTGCAGGAGAAGAAATGGGGAGAGAAATAAGTCGCTGGATACTATTTTGTTAAAAAGGTTCTTCTTCCGTTTTATTCCACTTTCCTTGGAGAGGTCCTCCTTGGAGAGGCTGTTTCCGGAGGCGCGGTATTGCTTATGTAGGAAGATATCCAGCAATATGGAAAGTGGGTAAGCATAATTCCACAATTCCAGCACATTAAATCCAGAACGTATCAGAAGATTCCTCACCCCTTCTTTTTCGTACCTTCGATAGTGGCCCGCGGCTATGTCGCTTGCTCCCCATTTTCGAGTGTGCGCCGGGACGGAAATGAGCAATCGGCCGCCATCTTTCAGCATATTCCACCAATTTTTAAGACAGGACGAATCATCTTCGATATGCTCAAGAACCTCAAATGCCATGATATAGTCGAAACGGCTGCCCGTTAAATCCGTCTCGTTCCGCAAAAGGCTAATTCGGCCCGATCTACAATGCTCTTCAACACGGCGTCCGGCGTAATCGAACGCCTGCTCTGATATGTCATAACCGTGGACATCGAGCCCCAGTTCCGCATACAGCAAAAGCATGTCCCCAGCCCCATAGCCAATTTCCAGGCAGGTTTTCCCGTGCAAAGGTTCGCGGCTAAGGATTCGGCTTACGAGGTCCTTTCTGAGTTTATATCGCGGCATCGGCAGCCAATTATCACCCATTTACGTAAATCTCCTTTTGTTTAGAGCCTGCCAGTTCCAAAATCCGACCTGCCAGTCTTACCGGGTCTCCCATATTGACGTAATGCACGTTTCCACTTTCTCTTGGGAAAAGTTCCCTATTTGCCGGGTTGTCTCCCAGGATAACCGGCTTTTTCATGGCAAGATATGAATAGGCTTTACCCGGAATAACTCTGCTGGCCTTGGAAACGGTCGCATTGAAATGTCCGGCCAAGCATAGATCGGCCATCGCGATATAGTCTGCGACCTCTGTTTGCGGAAGCCATCTTGCTGCGTGGCGAACGTTGCTTAGTCTCGAGTACCTGCTCGTGCTATTTACTTTCCCGATGGGGCCGATGATTACGAAAACTATTTGATCGTGCTCCTCCAAAAGCCGAGCCGCATCTAGAATAACCTCAACTCCCTGCAATGGGTTCATTGCACCGAAAAAGAAGACAATGAACTTATCCATCAGCTCGGGTGGTCGCTCCACGTTTCTAGGGTAGTAAATGTCCGAGTCTGCCTCGAGATATATTACAGCGATCTTGTCGGGATCTATCTGGAACATCTGAGAAAAATAGACGCCATGCTCCCTTGTATCCACGACGACAAAATCGGCCCTGGAGAGCGTATAGCGATCGAGTTTTTTTAAAAACCACGCAAGCGGGTTCTTTTCGGAGAGTAATCGACGGTCGCAAACCAGGGTGTCATACAGTGAGATGAAGAAGTCTACTATGATAGTCTTCTTTCCCGATAGCATCCCGACAAGCGGTATGAGTAACTGCGGAATTCCGCCAATGAAAATTGCATCGTATTTCTTTACACCAGCAGAGATAACCTTCAGATTCGCCCTTAAAATGCGCTTGATGCCGGTCGGCTCTATAGACCCGGAGGGAATGGGAGCTATTATGTCGAGCGCACGGGCTGCCCGCGTGAGGATCCTGATTTCCTGCTTGTTTCTTATGTAATCAACGTCTGATGGGGTAACGAACAGCACCCGTTTTCCGTTCACAACGTCTAGTAATTTCTCGCCGGTCATATCCTCCCCTTGGCCGATGAATCTCCGAATAGCATAAGGACGCCTGCTTTGGCGTGGGGTCGTCAAAAAAGCGACACAATGGATCACCTCGCCAGCAAGTTTCTCATATGGCCTGACAAAAGTTTTCCGCCATCCGGCCATGCTGGTCTGAAATCCGCAACACCCCTTGGAGCATCACAGGCATTCTCAATTCAATAAGCATACCATCACCGGGATTGCATAATGCTTACGGGAGGCAAGAACTCAGGGAACGGATCAAGACAGCGAGGCTGGAGGTATCCGCGTCCTCTGCCGAAGTTGCTTTTTAAGATGAAAAGAAGCGAAACCGAAGAACAGGGCAAGAACTGTGAAGTTCATTGTACGGTCGAGAAGGGAAACGGCAAGTGCCTGGGAAGGAGAGATTCCCAGGAACTGAGAACTTAACATCAGCATGCCTTCCTTAATTCCAAGGGCAGCCGGAGTAAGACTAATCAACAATGAAAGAATCGCGATGGCGGTAAAGGAAACCGATTTGAGGAAACCGATTGACACCCCGGCACTGTCCTTCATTCCGAAAGCTGCAAATTCCAACCAGGTGGCAAGTGAGGAAAGCATTACGTACAAAATCGTCAGAATGAAAAGTTCAAGAACAGTTCTTCTTGATTTTCGTATCATCTGCCACCCTGCAAGAACTTGATTAATATGCTCCCTGAGCAGCTTTACGGGAATCCAGTCCAGGACGGCCGGGGGGTAAAAGATGCCCCAGGATGTGAGCACATAAAGGAGCAAGAAAACGCATGCCGTGAAAGAATGAAAGCCCTCCCCAACAAAATACAGTGAGAACATTCCAATTAGCGCCGCAAGTGAAGTGACATTGAATACAACCAGGTAGTTTCCCGCAAGGCTAGATAAGAAGTAGGAATAATCGAAGTTATATTTCGATTTGAGGTACACAGCCCTCAGGCCGGCGCCCCCTTTCATGGGCAGGAAAGTGTTTCCGAAACTGGTCACTATCGATATAGAAAAATGTTCGAGAAAACTCAGATCGATTCCGAAGTCAATTGTAAGGACCTTGAGAAAGAGGCCGTTTACGCTAAGGGCAAGCAGGCAACAGCACCCAATCAACAGAATATAAATAAACGATATGTTGGAGAGGCTTTCAAAATCGGAGAGATGGCGTCCTATGTAGGAAGCCAGAAGAATGGCGCAAAGCAAAAGAACTGTGAGCGAAAATGCTTTCCTCAGCATTAACAAATCCCTCTCCTCCAGAATCGATTTGGCCGGGCAGCCATTCCTCACTAAGTACATCCCCTGGGCTCAGATTCAATTAACATACCAGTTTTTATTAAAAAGTGACAATACTCAGAACGGAATAAAAGCTATGGATGTGGGAGGGGCATCGGACGAACGGCAGGAGGGGAAGCTCCTTGAAATCACCGTCTCTAAAAGATGCTAAACGGATGCCGCCACCCTGAAATCCGGGCGGGGTGCAGAAGGCCGTTAATCGTCAAGGCACGCCGAATGGCCTTTTTTCTCACGATCTCCGGTATGGCTTTTTCGAAGGCGTTCCTTCCGATTTCGATGCAGCGGTCCATTGACTTGAAATCGGCCCAGAAGAGCTGGCCTATCTGGGGCGAGACCAGGACGTCGGCAAGGGATTTTCTGTGCCGGGTCAGGACTACCCTGGTAATTTCATTGCAGCGGAAGACTATCTCGATTGCCGACTGGGGGTATTCGGCCATGCCGGAGATTTCCAGCGTTGCATCGACCGCGATCACGAAATGAGCCCCCAGGGCTATTGCGGGGGCAACCGGCACATTGTCCACCCAGCCTCCATCGACCAGGGGTCGGCCATCTATTTCGACTACGGGGAAAAGGCCCGGAATGGCGGAGCTGGCAGCAATGGCCCGCCTGAGCGGCCCCTTTGAAATGATTATTTCATCTCCCGTCAGCAGGTCCATTGCCACGCATGCAAAAGGGATCGGGAGGTCTTCGATGAAGATGTCGGGTACCAGCGCCGCGATTATTTCCTCGTATAATCCTTCCGGCACCATCTCCTTTCGGATCATGGTATGCGTGTAGTAAACCCCTTTTCTGAACAGCCATATAAAACGGTTGAAAAAACCGTCCGGCCCCAGCTGGGGGTGCTCCTCCGCTGCAATGACCGAGGAGGTCCGGATAAAGAGATCGCTTTTAAAGACGCCGCCGAGCCGCGCTATTATTCGGGCGGGGTCGCGGTAATAAGCGAAAAGGCCGCCGATCAGCGCCCCCATGCTCGAACCAACAATGAGGTCCACTTCCATCTTCCGCCTCTGGATTACTTCGAGTACCCCCAGGTGAGAAAGAGCCCTGGCGGACCCGCCGCTAAGCACCAGGGCTGATTTGAAAAGTCTGCCCGACATTTATCCCCTTCTTTCTCGACGCCCGATATCTTCGGCTGGAGCTCGATTCGCAATTGGCCCTTAGCTTTTGACACGGGCTTGTTATATAGTGGAGCTTACGGCGGCAAGACCTATCGGCGCGCCGATGGGAAGTCCATAATCAATTGTGGGCTTAAGATTCGTTATGCACTCCGCGCCCAAAAATCAACCGATCACCACTGATCTAAACCGAAGGAGCGCAGCATGCCGGAGATTCCGGTCCGCATACCGGTGGAGGACGGCCGAATCAACTTCGAGGCGATGTACAGGGGCGGCACGAACGGCCGCAACGTTGTAATATGCCACCCTCACCCGCTCTTTGGCGGGGATATGGACAACAACGTCGTTACTGCCGCTCAGCACGCATTCGCTGCTCGCGGATGGGGGACGCTTCGCTATAATTTCCGTGGAGTTGGATCAAGTGGAGGCCGGCTGGGCCAGGGTGAAAAAGAGGCCTCGGACCTGATCGAAATTTGCAACTATCTCAGGGAGCAACACCCGGGAGCAATTGACCTCGCGGGCTACTCTTACGGGACCTGGACGGTGCTGAGGGCCCTGAGCCTTGGGCTTTCCGCCGAATCGCTATGCCTTCTTTCCCCGCCGCTCGATTTCATGTCTTTCAACGGCCTGCTGCTGCCACCCCTGCCCGTTTTAATCACGCTTGGAAACAAGGACGGCTTCTGCTCGGAGGAATCGCTAAGGGACTGGCTGGCCAAACAACCCGATGCGCGCGACAAGGTCAGCCTTGAGATAATCCTTAACTGCGATCATTTCTATTGGGATTTCACACGGGAGTTGTCGAAGAAGATCGAAAATTTCCTAAGCGGGATTCTTCCGGAAAATGCCGGTTGACCTTCATGCGGGCGATAAAAGCTGATCTTTGATTTTAGTTGTTGATTCCCGACCTTTCCTTAACTTCATAGCCCAGCGCCCTTTTTCTCAGCCACATGACCCCGAAGGTATCGAGGAGCCCCACCCAGAGGCGATTGTTTATCGAGTACTTGCTCCGGCCCCTTACTCTGGGGCGGTGGTTTACCGGGACTTCGCTCAGCCTGAATCCCCTCATGGCAACCAGGGTGGGCAGGAAGCGGTGCATGCCGTTAAAGAGCGGAAGAGAGATCATGCATTCTCTTCGCAAAACGCGGGTGGAGCAGCCGACGTCGCGCACTGTCCTGCCGGTCGTAAGATTTCGGAAGCTGTTCGCTATAAATGACGCCAGCCTCCGAACAGGACCGTCCTTGCGCCGGAGTCGGTAGCCGTTTACCATGTCCGCGGCGCCGGATTCCAGCATGCCGATGAGTTTTGGAATGTCGGCCGGGTCGTTTTGTCCGTCGCCGTCGATTGTTGCGATTATTCCCCCAGCGGCTTCACTGAATCCAGCCCATAGCGCGGCCGATTGCCCCGCATTTTGCTCGAATGAAAGATACCGGTGTCTCAGGTCGGCCTTGGATAGTTCGCGAAGTGCCGCAAGGGTCTCGTCCCTGGAGCCGTCATCCACCCAGACGCATTCCCAGCGCAGCGGGTGAGAGTCCATAACTGCGGTAATTTCGGCGGCAAGAGGAATGATATTCCCGGATTCGTTTCTAACCGGGATTACTATCGAGATATCAACCGCGCCTGGATCGCGCCGGAGCGAGTCTTCCCTCATTTACCGGCTTCTCCACAATCACGGTCTGAACGCAGCTCGTATATGCACAAAACCGTCTTCGTTCCAGTAGTGTAATTAAAGCCCGGCAAAGTGCTCACCGGGACGACATTCAGTTTAAGGCGGGCAGCCTCGCGGCGGAATTCCTCGTCCTTGTCGTCCGCCACCAGGGCCAGACCGGTCGGGTTGTTCTGTAGAAACATCGCCGCTTCGGAAGAAGAGGTCAAAAGGGTCCGGGTGCCAAGAAGAAAAACAAGGCTGGGTTCGTGATAGCCGACGGCTGCGACCAGCAGGTTAGAGCCATTTTTTTGCGCGCACTGCTTTGCCTCGCGGGCCACGCTACTGCTAAGCCATACCGACTTCATTCTCGGAAGGCCCCACTGCAGCATCGGGGCAAGAACAAGCCCCGTTCCAATGATGGCTATGCCGGCGGATCGAACAAACCGGCCGGACCTGAACTCCCGGGCAAACAGCGCGGCCGAAATGCATGCCGCCGCGCCCGCGACGATGAAGACCGGATCGATGCGCTTTTCAAGTATATAGGGAAAGACGGCTGTTGCCATCACCAGGACCGCAATTATTACCGCGCAAGGAATCGCTGCCCACCGCATCCACTTCGAGTTGAGCTCCCCTGCCTTTCCCGCGGCGCATGCCGTTATGGCTTCGGCGCTCAGCAGGCAAAGGGCGGGATAGGTCGGCAGGAGGTAGTGCGGAAGCTTGGTTGGAATGACCTCAAAGAGCACCCAAGCCGGAATTATCCACGCCAGGCAAAACTTTACCGCCCCGACATATCTTGATTTCCACGCTCTCGCCATAGCTGGAATGACAAAAAAGGAGGCCGGCCAGAGGGTGAGCGGGGCAAGCAGCAGATACCACCCTGGAGGGAATCCGTGACTTTCCTGCCCGGAGGTCATCTTGGACAGCAGGTCCTCTCCGAAAGCGACCTGGAAGTAGGTATCCTGGGCCAGGTAGACGGCAATCCCCCATGGCAGCACGATGGCGGCAACAACAAGAAGCCCGGGCAGAGGCCGCATTCCTCGAAGCCATTTGATGCTCCTGTCGACGGTGATCAGCGCGGCAACGGTAAGCAGGCTTATCACTGGAGTTATCGGCCCCTTAACCAGAATTCCGATGGCCTGTGCAGTCCAGAAAGTCACAAAAGGCCCCATCCCGACTGGAATATCGTGGTCGGGCCTGAGGTAATATCGGCTGAGCGCCGCCTGGGAAGCCACAACCGTCGCAAGCAGCACGGCGTCGGTAGTAGCCAGGTGGGCTTCCGCAACAAGCATTACGGAGCTTGCGAGGAAGGCCGCTCCCAGAAAAGCCGTGAGGTCGTCGAAAAGCCTCCTGCCCATCGAGAAGGTGACAAGGACCGCCGCAATGGCTCCAAGGAGCGAAGGGATACGGTAGGGCCAGATATTGCGCGATTCGAGCTGTCCGGCAATTGCGACGGACGCAGCTTGGAGCCAGTGGATACCTACGGGCTTTTTGTTTCTGGGCTCATCCTGAAACCGGATCCTGACAAAATCGTGGCTCTCGAGCATCTGCGTGGTTGCCTGGGCGAACCTGGACTCGTCCCTGTCCGTTGGCGGCATGGTCTGCAGGCCCGGCAGGTAGAAAAACAGGCAAAGCAGAATGAGAATAAAGAAGGCTTGCACGCCTTTTATGCTCGACCCCATCCATATTCCTTTTATTCCAAATGGCTTTATTTCTCGCCCGGTTTAGCCGGGAAGAATTGCGTGAGTCGCGGCTGGAAGCCGCTCGAACCAAATGCCCCCGCTGCATCGGCTGAAAGTCTTCGTGGGTAGCCGTGAATGCTGACGGAGCATATTGGAGTTGAGGCCAGAAGGTCAAGTATAAAGGTGTAGCTCAGGGGCTGCAAACTGCTGCACCGCCGAGAGGAATCAACGCCCTGCCCCTCATTCGAACAGCCGGGTATGTTTGTAGAAAAACGGCTTCAGCACTTTCAGCCCCAATACCGCCGCGACAGGTTTAACCACGCGCCCCAAAGAGGACCTGCTTCCCTGGCAATGCCTGCAGTGCGGATGAACCAGCCTGAACCCCTTGAACCCGTCCATTATCTCCGCGAGCCGATCCGATGAAAGAATTTCTCTTATCGAAGATTCGCCGATGTTGCCGATTTTGGTTTTGCCGTCATAGTCTATGCAGCACAACACCAGGTCCCCATTAAGAAGAATTCCAAAGTGATCTCTCATTCCAAAACAGTAGCCACGGCTCAAAGGCGTTACGTCATCGTCGAAGGCATTACCCCACCCACTGAGAAGGTAGGTTTCGAAAAACACGTTGGGCAGCACTTCGATAACGTTCCATTTATAATGAACGAGAGATTTAAGTTTTGATTCAAATGAGGCGGACCCGGGAAAGGGCAAGCCGAGCAGCCCGTGGATGATCCTTGAATATCTTTCGACGATATTTCTGAGTTCCGCGGTTGAAGAGATAACGGAGATTTGTCCGGACTCGCCCGAATTGGCCTTCATCGCCGTATTCATCAGTCTGAATTTGAATATGGATCTTGGGTACCTGCGATGATACTCCGAGAAAAAATCCATTATGCCGTCGTGATAGCGCCTGAAAGTTAATGCTCCGGCTTTCCTAAGGGCAAAAGATTTTTCATCGGGGGTTTGAAGCGATACGTCCACCTGGTGGAGTTCATAATCGAGGAGCCGCTTTCCGATCTGCCCGGAGAGAGCCGTCCCGTTGGTGGTCAGTCCAACATCGAGCCTTTGTAAGGCCGCGTGATCGAGGATTTCGAAAAAATCGGGATGAAGGGTCGGCTCCCCCATAACGTGGAAGGTTATCTTCTCGCATAAACCGTTTTCGGCAATTTCCGTTATGGCTTTTTTTGCAAGCCCCGTATCGATGAATCCCGCGGGCCGTGTCATTACCGACTTGGGACAAAAAACGCAGTTTAGGTTGCATACGTTCGTCAGCTCGAGATGAATTCTCTTCATCGGAATTTGAATGTGCCCGAAGGATTTGATCATTTAGAGGCATCCGATAGGAGGTTGTCCCCGGTAAACAAAGGGCGCTGCATTAACATTCGCCTCGCAGGACAGGCATGATTTCTTGGATTGCAGTCCAACGAAACCGTGGCCAAAGTCTTCCACGATGTCGGAAATATTTGTCAAACGGATAAAGTAGGGTGGGCACGATAAAGCCCGTGCCCACCCTACATAACTTTAATCCTGCCAAATCTTCTTTTATGAGAGCTTCTTCAGGGCTAGTTCAATCGCGTCGAACCCTCTCGATATCTCTTCTCCGGAAAGGGCATAAGAGAGGCGCAGGCATTTGTCTTCGCCGAATGCAACACCCGGGACGACGGCCACGTGGGCGACTTCCATCAGGAAATCGGCAAGGTCCGCCGAGCATTTTATCTCGTGCCCGTTGTATTTGCGTCCAAAATAGGCGCTGAAGTTCGGGAAAACGTAAAATGCTCCGTCGGGTTCCGGGCAGGTGACGCCGGGCAGCCTGGCGAGCCGGTCCAACACAAGTCGGCGTCGGACCTCGAATAGTTGCCCCATTTTTGCCACATGCGCCTGGTCGCCGTTTAGCGCCTCGACGCTCGCCCACTGGGAAATGGAGGTGGGATTGCTGGTAGACTGGCTCTGAACCTTCGTTGCCGCCTTGATTACCTCGGCGTTGCCAACCAGGTAGCCAATTCGCCACCCCGTCATGCAGTAGCTCTTGCTGACGCCGTTCACGATGAAGGTGCGGTCGAGCAAACGGTTCTCGACCATGCCGATGTTGATCCATTTCCGGCCCCCGGAAAGAATCCGGTAATAAATATCATCGCTTGCGATGAGAACATTTTCGTGGCGCAAAAGGACGTCGGCAAGGCCCTTCAGGTCTTTTTCACCATAATACTTGCCGGTTGGATTGGAGGGGCTGTTGAGGATGAAGAGCCGGGTCTTCGGTGTAATTGCGGCTTCGAGGTCGCTGGGAGTCAGCCTGAAATCGTTTTCCTCCGTGCACCGGAGTATGACCGGGGTCGCACCCGCAAGTTCCACCATGTCCGGATAGCTCACCCAGAAAGGCGAGGGAATTATCACTTCGTCGCCCGGATCGAGCAGGGCCTGGAAAAGGTTGTAGAGGGCGTGCTTGCCTCCGCAGGATACCAGAACGTTTTCCAACCCGTAAGAGAGCCCGTAGTCGGCTTTCATGGTTCGACAGACCGCATCTTTCAGCTCGTCGATGCCACCCACCGGCGTATAGCGCGTCTGGCCGGCGCAAATGCTTTTCACCGCCGCTTCCCGGATTGATTCCGGCGTATCGCAGTCCGGTTCGCCTACCCCGAAATTTACCACATTGACGCCGCTTCGCTTGAGCTCCTTGGCCTTTGTGTTTATGGCGAGGGTGGCGGAAGGTTTTATCCGGGAAATCCTCTGGGCCAATCTCATTCTGCTTTCCCCCCGATTCTATTCAATCACGGCCGTAGTTAACGGAGACAAGATAAAGGCCGTGGGCCGGTGCAGTCATCCCGGCTTTTCTGCGGTCTCCGCTTTCGAGAATCGCTGCAAATTCCTCAGGCGTGCGCCTTCCCTTTCCGACCTCAACAAGTGTTCCGGTCAAATTTCTGACCATTTGCCTCAGGAAGCCGTTCGCCTCGAACACAAATTTCAAAAAATCCGCGCCGGGGCGCTCGATTGCCGTCCGCATAATGTGGCGCTCGGTAGACGAGACGGGAGAGCCGGAAGTCATGAAAGCCGAAAAATTCTTCATGCCGCAAATCAACTTCAGGCACTCTTCCATCGGAGCAACAGAGAGCGGACGGCGCACGTGCCAGGCATATTTTCTAAGGAGCGCCGAAGGAACCGCACGATTGAGAATGTGGTATTCATAGATCTTGCTGGCGGCGGAAAAGCGAGCATGAAAGGATTCATCCACCTCTTCGGCATCCAGAACCACTATGTCGCCCGGCAGGAGGCTGTTGAGCCCCCTGAGAATTTCCTCCGGCTTTAGTCTGGCTCGGGTGTAAAAATTTACAACCTGGCCCCTTGCGTGTACTCCCGCGTCGGTTCGGCCCGAGGCCCGCACACCCACCCTGTCGCCGAGCATCACCCCGAGCCGCGATTCGACGATTTCCTGAACTGAGAGACTACCGGCCTGCCGCTGCCATCCGTGGTAGCCTGAGCCGTCGTATTCAAGGACCAGCTTGATGTTTCGCCGGGCCTGGATATCATGTTCGTTCATAAATTCCCATGGGCCATTTTGCCCCACGATTTCCAGCATCCATCACGGCTGCCACGGGGCAAAATCAAGCCCGGCATTTTCGGCGAACCCGCACATAATGTTCATATTGCAAACCGCCTGGCCTGATGCGCCCCTTGTGAGATTGTCGATGACAGAGACCACTATGACCCTTCCGGTACGCTGGTCCACCTTCCAGCCCAGGTCGCAATAATTGCTGCCTCGCACCTGGAGCGAACTCGGAAGCCCTCCCGGCGCGGATAACCTGACGAAAGGCTCGCCTGCATAGAAATCCCGAAATGCGCCGTCAACCTCTCCGGCCGACACTCCCTTCCTGAGACTGGCGTAAACGGTGCTCAATATTCCGCGGCTCATCGGGACGAGGTGAGGCGTAAAATTGATTACCACACTCGCTCCTGCCATTGCACTAAGTTCCTGCTCGATTTCAGGCGTATGTCTGTGCTCGGCCACCTTGTAGGCTTTGAAGCTCTCGTTTACTTCGCAAAAATGCACTCCAAGCGACACCCCGCGCCCGGCCCCTGAAACCCCGGATTTGGAATCCGCGATGATGGTGGCCGGGTCGATAAGCCCTTTTGCGAGAAGCGGCGCGGCGGCAAGGATAACGCTCGTCGGATAGCACCCCGGATTTGCCACCAGTCGGGCCTCCCGGATGCGATCACGGTGAAGTTCGGGAAGGCCGTAGACCGCCTCGTCCAGGAGTTCGGGGGTTTTGTGCACCGAATACCACTGCCCGTAAACCTCGGGGCTCCTCAGGCGATAATCGGCGCTGAGGTCGACAACTTTCACACCGAGTTGCAGCAACCCCGGCACAATGTCCATCGCGGCCTCGTGAGGCAGCGCGGTAAAGACCAAGTCAGCCGAGGATGCGAGCTTTTCAGGGTCAGTATCAGTAAAGACAAGATCGCAGTGCCCCTTGAGGGCCGGATAATGGTCGTCGAGCCTGTGGCCCTTTTGCTGCCTCGATGTGATACCGCTTATCAGGGCGGAAGGATGGGCGCACAGGAGGCGCACCAGTTCGAAACCCGTGTAGCCGGATGCCCCGGCTATTGCAACGCGCACGGACATTGGGAAGGGCTCCATAACGCAGACAAAATGAGGGGCACTGCACCGACGGCACAGCGCCCCATTATTCAAATCCGAACTTTTCGGTTTCGCTACAAATGTCGCTAAAAGAAAATGAAGGGCAAAACCGGGTAGCCAGTACGGCCCCGGTTGATTACTCCGGGTCCGGCTTAGCGTTTCGAATACTGGAACCGCGCCCTGGCGCTCTTGCGTCCGTATTTTTTCCGCTCTTTGACTCGCGAGTCGCGAGTTAGAAAGCCGGCTCTTTTTAATACTTCACGGAATTCGGGATTGAGTTCCAATAGCGCCTTCGAGATCCCATGCCGGATCGCGCCTGCTTGTCCCGAAATGCCGCCGCCCATAACGGTTACGTAAATGTCGAGCTTGCCCACCGTATTTGTCAGGGCCATGGGCTGAGCGATAACCATCTTGCTCGTTTCCCTATCCAGGTACTCCTCGGAGGGCCTCTTGTTTATCTCGACCCTGCCGGTCCCCGGCTTGAGCCAAACCCTCGCCACCGAGGTCTTTCTCTTTCCCGTTGCGTAAAAACGTTCATCGGCCATTTAGAAAAAATCTCCTGAAAGTATTTCCTGCCCGCTGGGCATGGCTCCGTTCAGTTAAACTACCGGGTATTTTTCGATCAACTTAAAAGTTGCAGGCTGCTGGGCATCATGTGGATGCTCGGAACCAGTGTAGATCTTCAACTTCTTGATAAGCTTCCGGCCCAGCCGGTTCTTTGGAAGCATGCCCCATACCGCAAGACGTATCATCCGATCGGGTTTTTCCTGGATGAGCTTGCGCGCGGTGATCGCCTTGACGCCGCCCATGTAGCCGCTGTAGCGGTAATATGTCTTTTGGTTCCACTTATCGCCGGTCAGCTTGACCTTATCGGCATTTATGACAACGACGAATTCGCCGGTATCAACATGCGGAGTGAAAGTGGGAAGGTGCTTTCCGCGGATGCGTACCGCCACTTGGCTCGCCAGCCGGCCGAGCACCTGGTTTTCGGCATCGACCACTATCCACTTGCGCTTATCCGGCTCAAACTTTGCGCTCTCAGTTTTCATTGACTGGATCTCCGAAAATTGGAAAAATTAACCTGAAGCAGCAAATAATACCGGCGAGGGCCCGACTTGTCAAGGGAGGAATTGAGGATTGAGCAATTTAGAAATTGACTGGTTTTAACGGCAACTTTAGGGCTCATCGCATGCCCTTTTCAAAACTTCCCAATTCCTGAATTCCTAAATTCCTCAATCCTAATAAGCCATATTGGAAGTAGAAAGGGAGCGGCCGACCGTACCGAGGCCCAGCAGTTCAATGGTGACCACAAACCTATTATCCTCTCCCAATCTTTCATAGGCAAGCCCTAACCCCCAACACCCGTGAACGTACTTCAGACCATATCCCTGCTGGTACAGGTATCCTTGATCAAGAAAATAGTCGTAGTATGCATTCAGGTAGACGTTTGGAAGCGTCTTGAGGAGCACGGCGGATATGATTTCATTTATTCCAAGATCACTCCGGCGCTGGTAATCCACCCTCAGTATCTGGCCCTTGCCGCTGTCCAGTGTTACGTACAAGTCATGCAAATCCCCCTGGCCTTTGGAGCGGAAATCAAGATCCGAGTCATAGGAAAGGGAGATGTATTTTAACGGCGTCAGATCAAACCTGAGACCCAGGGGCGAGAGTCCCTCGTCCATCACGCGAGTGGTAAAAAATGGGTCCTCCACCGTTGGTTTTTCAACATTATAGAACTGAAAGGCCCTGAGCCGCACCCAATCGCGATAGGTGGTAACAGGATTGCCCGATTTATCGTAAACCACGCTTTTGGCAGTGAGGAAAGTTGAAAATCCGTAACGTACGCCATTGCGGGATAGATCCTTATCAATCCGGTCAAGTTGGGGTATATGCCCGTAGATTGCCTGATCGGAATATTCGTATGCAATTTCGGGCCGAAATGAGTGCTGAAACGCAACCATATTGCCGAAGCTTACCGGAAAGACCCGGTTCACGCGCGAATTGACCTCGATGCTCGTATCCGATACCGCGCGCTGGTTAAAGGCGTCGTGATTCTTGTTGTCCCACTCCACTATGTATGATGTCGAACGAAAGCCGGTGGACGGTTCCACATTAATGTAGTCCAACCAGTGCATGGGGTAATATACTCGGGGTCGGACGTCGAGCCTTTGCTCCTGATCCCCCTCCCGCCGGGAATAGTTAACGGCGGAGCTGTCCAGCGTGTAATATAAATTGGTGCTGCCTACCCACGTCGGAAGCATCGTGTAGGCAAATGCCGGGAACTTCTGGATTGTGCTTGGCTCGATTGCGTCCTGAAGCTCCTGGAAGTAGCGCAGATCCATGCTCAGGAGGTCAGATTCCCGGCGTTTTTCTAGGTAGATCGATGACTCCCGCACAAGCGAAGTCCAGTCGTAGAGGCTGCCCCGCCCGAAGTAGAGCTGAAAGATCTTCTCCGTATGTGTATAGGAGCTTGAACCGTTCCAGAATTCCTGAAGAAAATTCTTGTCGCTCACCAGATCGATGTCGATCTTGGCGGTTACATCCCAGGGAAGTTTTACATCGTGGCGGGCGCGCGCCCAGAATCGGTCCCGCGTCTCGAAGGTGTATCCCTGGTCGGCCAAAAGGGACTTCTCCACCTGGTCGTTCACGTAATTGAACATCCAGACGCCCTTTCCCCACTCAGGGTTATTCACCTGTAATTCGGCGCCCCCCATAAACCCGCGCTCGCTCATGTAGCGGCCATAGAAAGTGGCGTCCAGGTCGTCCCGGATGACCCAGTAATATGGTATTTCAACGTCGTAGCCGATCAGATCGGAGTACCCGGCCCAAGGCAGCAGGAACCCCGACTGACGATCCTTTTGAACGGGAACTCCCGCTACCGGAAGGAAGGCGATCGGCACGGGTCCGGCCCACATCGAGATATTCCTTGCCCAGGCGTAGCCGCCGACCTCGACGTTCACGCTCTGGTACTCAATCTTCCAATCCGGGTGAGCCGGATCGCAGGTGGTCAGGTATCCTTCCTCGGCAGTGAGCTTGTTGGGACCCGTTTTGTTGATGTTTCGCCCCTGCATGAAGAACTTATTGTCTTCGAAATAAACGAGGCCATCGTCAACCCATCCGGTCTCAGTGTCGAGATTCCAGGTAACGTGACTGCCTTTTAGCCAGTTTTTCCCATATTTTAGATAGACGTTCCCCCAGAGTTCCGCCTTGCGCTCCTGCATGTCGAGCGCGGCGCGGTCGGCCTGAATTATTCGGTCCCCTGAGGTTATCTTTACATCGCCTTCAGCTTCGTAGAGGTCGCGTTGCTGGTCGTAGGCAAGCGCTTGCGCCTCGATTTTCCACTCGCTCCTGGCTGCATCCGCAGCCATGCCCTGGTCGACCATGAACGAGCCGGAAAAAGGCACGGAATCGGCGGCGGCAGCCATTTTAGCGCCGGTAAAAACCGCCAGGACGCAGCAAAGAAGAAGGCCCCCTCGAATTACTTTTCGGAACGTTTGTTTCACAGCCCCTTCTCCCCGAAAAGCTCCTTTACCTCTCCAGCGAAATAAAGCGAACCGGTAATGCAGATAAGATCACCCGGACCTGCGAGTTGCCTCGCCTGCGCGATTGCAGAGGCGGGATCCGGGATGACGTAGTGCCTCTGAATGTAAGAGCGCGCCATCTTTCGCAGCTCGTCCGGGCTTGCCGCCCTCGAATAGCGCGGCTGCGTGAAAATGGCTGTTTCGGCAAGTGGAAGAAGCCGTCTCAGAATGCCCCTGATATCCTTGTCGGCCATGATCCCAAGCACCAGGTGCAGCCGCTCGAACTGAAAGCACTCCTTCAGGGAATCCCGAAGGGATTCCGCGCCCTGCGCGTTATGCGCTCCGTCGAGCAGGACGGTCGGGTTGCGGTCGAGCACCTCGAGTCGCGCGGGCCAGTTTACCTCCGCGAGCGCCCCTTCCACCACAGGCGGGGCGATTGAAAGAAGGCCTTTCTGCTCCAGCAGCTCCGTGGCGGCAACCGCGAGGGCTGCGTTACCTATCTGGTGCAACCCGTTCAGGTTCACGCGAAGATTCTGCCACTGGCGGCTGATTCCACGATACTGAAAAGAGCCGTCTGAGTCCCGCCTCACGCGGAAATCGGTTTTGGCCCTGTAGAGCGGCGCCCTGAGGTTCATGCAGGTGGTCTTGAAAATCCCCTGCACCACGGGCTGCAGGGCCCCGGTCACCAGCGGAACGCCCTCCTTTATAATTCCCGCCTTTTCGCGAGCAATCGAGCCAAGGGTCGAGCCGAGGTATTCCTGGTGATCGAAGCCGATATTCGTTATGACGCACACCTCGGGATGGATCACATTAGTTGCGTCGAGCCGACCGCCAAGGCCGGTCTCGGCAATGACCAAGTCGGCTTGTTCCTCGGCAAAGCAGAGGAACGCCATTGCCGTTGTGACCTCGAAAAATGTGGGCGGCTGGCGGTCGTCGATTACCGAGCGAATTTTTTCGAAAGCGTCGAGAATACGTTCGACTGAAACTTCGATCCCGCCCAGGCGGAATCTTTCCGTGAAGCGTACCAGGTGGGGAGATGTATAGAGGCCCGTCTTGAAGCCATGCCCTTCGAGGATGCCGGCCAGCATCGCCGCCGTGGAACCCTTTCCGTTGGTCCCGGCGATATGCACGAACCGGAGCTTCCGATGCGGATCGCCGACCCGTGCAAGGAGATTTTCCGTGCAGTTCAGGCCGAACTTGATTCCGTTTTTCTGAAGTCCGTAGAGATAATCGAGTGATTCTTTATAGCTGGAAAGCGCCAACCCCTGTTGCCCCCATTTTCAGCGCGGACCCGTTCCGCACATCCCGCACCGCCCGGACGAAAATAGCCCGTTCGGCACAAGCCCCCCCTTTTTGGGCCAAAGACAGACCCCCTCTGTTTTAGAACCGTTTCATCGTCTTAATAGCATACTTCGGGGGCATTAAAAACGGGATTGTGAAGAGATTGCGGCGCTCGTTGCGGGTTGCGAGTCGCGAGTTTAAAACCCCGCTTGTGGGTTGTCTGCTTGCCGCCGGTTAGGGCGCGGTCTCCTGGGGCTGTTGCCCAAATAGCCTTTTTTAAAACTGCTAAGTGAACAGGCAGGCGCGAGCCTCAACAACGCCATTCCCGTAGCGCTTCTGGGCGGGAATCCAGTGTCTTACTCGGCAGGCCAACAACTTTGGGTTTAAAGCCGCTGGATTCNNTTCCCGCCCAGAAGCGCTGCGGGAAAGACGATTTTCGATACCGTCCCGGAACGTGAATCCAAATCTGATTTGCGCAACAGCCCCCCCTGACCGTGCCGCAACATGGCAACAGGCAACTAGCGCTCCGCCAGCTCTTTGTAAAACTCCAGCGTCTGCTGGGCGATGCTCTTCCAACTGAATACTTCTTCGGCCCGCGTGCGGCCTTTTGCACCCATCTCTCGGACCAGGGCGGGCTCGGACAGGAGGCGATTTATTGCATCGGCGAGGTCTTTGGAAAATTTTTCGGGATCTCTGGGCTCGGGATTATTCTCTCCCAGGGGCTCAAAGGGGACAAGAAAGCCTGTTTCGCCTTCAACTATTATTTCGGGAATCCCGCCAACTGCCGAGCCCACGACAGGTGTCTCGCAGGCCATGGCTTCGACGTTTATGAGGCCGAAAGGTTCGTAGATCGAGGGGCAGACCAGCATGGAGGCAAGGGCGTAGAGACTCGTTATTTCCTCTTTCGGCAAAAAGCCGGGAATCCAGATGATCGGATTGGCGGTTTCCCTTCTTGCTTTCTCGACCTCTGTTTCCATCTCCCACCCGATCTCCGGGGTGTCGGGCGCCCCGGCGCACAGCACGGCCTGCGCTCCCGGAATGAGGTGGCGAATCGCGCGGACCAGGTGAATTATCCCCTTCTGCCTCGTGATCCTTCCGACGAACAGCAGGAACGGCTTCTCGGGGTCTATCCCATATTTATGGAGGACCGTCCGGTCGCCCCGCGGAGTGTAGACGGAGGTGTCTATCCCGTTGTAGATCACTCGAATCTTTTCCGGAGGAACTCCGTAGAGCTCCTGGACGTCTTTTTTCATCGCCCCCGATACGGCTATAACCCCGTCGGCGTTTCGATAGGCGGTTTCTTCGAGCCAGCCGCTGACCTTGTAAGCGGGGCCGAGCTGTTCTTCCTTCCAGGGACGGTGCGGTTCGAGCGAGTGGGTTGTAAGGACCAGCGGGGCTCGCAGGAGCTGTTTTAGCAGGCAGCCGGCAAAATGCGTGTACCAAGTATGGCAGTGGATTACGTCGGCCCGGTCGAGCGTGCCCGCCATCAGGATATCGCGCGCCAGGGCATCGGCTACCTTATCGAATCCAGGGTCCTTTAGCCTAAACAGGCGACCGGGCTCGATTCCCTGTATCTTGAGGCCGGGGAGCTGCTCGTTTTGACTCCCGAAACAGAGCACCTGAACTTCATGAGCCCCGTCTTCAGCCATGCGCAGTTCACCCATGAGGTGGCCGACGTGTACCCCGGCTCCTCCGTAGATATTGGGCGGACATTCGTTTGTGAGAATGGCAATTTTCATTTTTCTCTACCGGATGCGGTTGCTGGATTTATCTAATTCGCCGTGATCCACTCGGCAGCTCATTGGAAACCTACCTGGATGTGAATAAGTCACCCGGATTACGGATGGCTGGTATTGTAATGTTTCCGGCCTGTTTCGCACAGGGAATTTAGAGCTTTTTCATTGAATACCTGATTGATGTTACTTATAATTGCCCGGTCTGAAGGCTTGGGCGCGCGTGGCTCGCGGTCCGGGACAAAAATGGGTTGTTGAAATGATCCCAGCAAATGTTGGACGTATATCGCTAATCTCTATATGAGCCGAGTTTTCGGGGAGTTCTGCCTTGCCGAGGGAGATCTCCCCTTTTTACTTCAGAAAAAAGGATGGTGGCCTCAAATGCGCTGCGCTAGCAGGGAAAATCGCGCCTACTACGTTCTATTAAGGAAATTACCATTTTCCATTTGTTTTCTGGCCGCAATATCGAGCGGTTCTTTTTTCGCCGCCCCGGGGTTTTGCGCCCAGCTCTCCCCGTTGGCTTCCGACCAGCCGGAAAGGCGCACCGCTCTTGTCATCGGCAACGGCGCCTACGCTTCGGCGCCCCTCAGGAACCCGATAAATGACGCCCGCCAGATGGCCAGGTCGCTCCAGGAACTTGGGTTTGACGTATCACTGCACGAGGACCTGGATCAAAAAGGGATGAAAAGGGAAATCCAGTCCCTTGGCCAGAAGCTCCAGAAGGGCGGAGTTGGACTTTTCTACTTCGCGGGACACGGCGTGCAGGTGGGAGGTCATAACTACCTTATCCCCGTAGGCGCGGCGATCGAGCACGAAAAGCAGGTCGAATACGAAGCGGTTGATATGGGGGCGGTACTCGCCGAGATGGATTTCGCGCGCAACCGCTTAAATATCGTCGTCCTGGACGCCTGCCGCGACAATCCCTTCGCTCGAAGCTTCCGGTCGGTCTCACAAGGGCTGGCATCGGTAAGCGCCCCGAGCGGCACCCTGATAGCCTATGCAACTTCGCCCGGATCGGTGGCAAATGACGGCGCGGGGGAAAACGGCGTCTACACGGGGGAGCTGATGAAGGCTATGCGGCAGCCGGGAATGAAGATCGAGGACGTCTTCAAGCAGGTACGATCGGCAGTCCGCGAGGCTACGCGCGGGAAACAAGTACCCTGGGAGTCATCATCCCTCGAAGGCGACTTCTACTTTCTGACCCCGCCGCCCGCCCGTACGGCATCGCCCGATCAGCCGGCCACATCCTCGGCGGGACAAATTGCATCGTCCGGCGACAAGACCAACCCTGCCAGAGTCGAGCCGGTATCGAGAAGCGAAAAGCCCGTCAAGAGCTTCAAAACCTGGAGAGAGCCCGTTACCGGCCTGGAATTTATATGGGTGCAGGGTGGATGCTATCTTATGGGAAGCCCTCAGACCGAAAAAGGCCGCTCCGAGGATGAGGGCCCGGTTCACGAAGTTTGCGTCGACGGCTTCTGGATGAGCAAGACAGAGATAACAAACGGGCAGTTCAAGAAATTTCGCCCAGACCACGACAGCAGGAACTACCAGGGGCATTCGCTAAACGGCGACACCCAGCCCGCGGTCTTCGTAACCTGGTGGGATGCCAACAACTTCGCTCAATGGCTGATGGGGCAAAACGGAGGGCAGTACACGTTCCGGCTTCCAACCGAAGCCGAATGGGAATTCGCAGCCAGGGCCGGCTCCGATGCTTCGCGCTATTGGGGAAACGATCCACTCAAGGCCTGCACGTATGAAAACGTGGCGGACCTCACCGCCAAAAAGCAGTTCGGCATCGATCACGTGCACGACTGTGATGACGGTTACGCCGCAACCGCTCCGGTCGGGTCGTTCCAACCAAACGCCTTTGGGCTCTATGACATGCTCGGAAACGTTTCCAACTGGTGCGCGGACGTCTACAGCGTAGACTCCTACGTCCGCCATGACCAGAAAAACCCGTTATTTTCGGATGAAAGCGTGGGGCAAAGCCGAGTCATTCGGGGCGGCTTCTGGCACGGAGGTCCGGACGCCGTCCGCTGCGCGATACGCGGGAGCGGCCTGCCCGAGGGCATGAACGACAATCTGGGATTCAGGCTCGTCCGCGAGCCTTAGCGCTAATACGGAGTTGCGTTCAAGATTAAGGGCTTATCCTTAAATAAAACCAGTTGTAGGGTGGGCAAAGCTTTATTGTGCCCGCGACGGTTGCACGCCACAAATGGAGAACAAACAACATGAAAGTTGTCGCATTTAACGGAAGCGCGAGAAAAGACGGCAATACCGCAATTCTTATAAACTACATATTAAAGGAACTAGAGGCCGAAGGCATACAAACCGAGCTGGTCCAGCTTGCGGGGCAGGAAATACACGGCTGCCGCGCCTGCTTCAAGTGCATCGAGAAAAAGAACGGCCGCTGCGTCTTCGATAACGATTACCTTAATTCCTGCATGGAAAAGATGATCGAGGCAGACGGCATCATTCTGGGATCTCCAACCTATTTTAGCGACGTCACCGCGGAGATGAAGGCCCTTATCGACCGCGCGGGCTTTGTCTCAAAGGCCAGCGGGGACCTGCTCAAGCGAAAAGTGGGTGCTGCCGTGGTCGCCGTGCGCCGGGCCGGGGCCATTCACGTCTTCGATTCGATCAACCATTTCTTTTTCATAAGCCAGATGATTGTGCCGGGATCGTCTTACTGGAATATAGGGTTCGGGCTCAATAAGGGCGACGTGGAAAAAGACGAGGAAGGCATCCGGACAATGAAGGTGCTGGGCGCGAATATGGCCTGGCTGATCAAAAAATTGCATGGGAACGGGTGAGTCGATGAGGCTATACACCATGATCTTTCGGACGAAGTGTACCTGGGCTGTCTTGATCTGCCTGCTTTCGATTATCCCGGCGCTCGCCTCGGCGGCAGATGAACGCGCGGCCCAAAAAGATCCGGAGGTGGAATTCAGATGGGCCTTTGCTACTTCAGGTCCGGGCCTCGGCGATCCCGTGCCGGTGAAGCAGGATACCGCCCTAAAATCCGGCGACCAGCTCAAAATGATGGTCGAACTCCGAAAAAAGTGTTTCGTCTACGTCTTTCACTACAACCCGAAGGATGGCCTGAAACTCCTCTTCCCCTACACGCTCGCGCAGTTTGAAAGCGATTACCGGCCGGAGCGCAAGTACTATATTCCTCGCGGGGATGCCTGGTTCAAGCTGGACAATAATCCGGGGCGTGAATCTTTCTATCTTGTCGCTTCGCCAAAAAGGCTCGCCGATTTGGAGAAGGACTACCTGCGGTGCGAGTCCGGCAGCCCTGCCGAGCGGGCCGAGGCTTCGAAGGTCGTTTTGGACCGGATCCGCGCTCTCAGGAAAGAACACCGTGAGTTTACCTCGCCGGCCGAGCGGCCCGTACCCATCGGGGGCGCTGTAAGGGAGATCATTCCGGGCGAAGGTCCCAAAAGAATGGATATCTCCTCTTTTGCCGACGAAATTGCATCGACCGGGTTCGTTGCCAGGACCTACACCATTGAACACAAATAGCAGGAAGAGGGCGCGGGGGCTCACAATCGTGGCCGCCGTCGCCTTCGCATTCGTTCAGCTCCTATTCCAGCTCTTTCCAGGACAGTTTGAGACCTGGAACTCCCAGGTATTCGATGCCTGTTTTCTCCTGCGCTCCTCCCTTGCCTCATTGCGCCCGCCCTACGACGGCACCGTTGTGCACGTGGACCTTAACAACACGGCCATCCGCCAGCTCGGGACCTTTTACCTCCAGCGCTCTCATTACGCCCGCGTCATCCGTAACCTGACTTCCATGGGCATTGCGGCCCAGGCTTACGACTTTATCTTCGCCGCCGAGACCAACCAGGAAGATGACAAGACAATCATCGACGCAGCCGCAGATGCCCGAACTGTCTACTTCGGCCTCGCTTTCGCACTGACCCCGGAAGGCAGGGAGCGCGAAGCGCTGATTGCCCCCGATGTTCGCGACTGCCTTGCTGAGATCCGGTGGAAAATAAAAGTCGAAGGCGACGGTGGAGAGTTCTATTCGGGGACAAAGCCCCTGATCACCTTTCCGCGCCTTACCGCGGCCTCTCGAGGCTTGGGCAGCATCAGCCTGCAAAGCGACCGCGATGGAGTGACCCGTAGAGTGCCGCTCTTGATCCGCTATAATGACGGCTTCTATCCAAGCCTGGGTTTCAGGGTCGCCTGCGACTATCTCGGAGTAGGCCCCGAGCAGATCACGGTCAGGCCTGGACAGGAAGTAAGGATCGAGGGGGCCCGTCCCCCCGGAGGCCGGCCCCGCGATATCATCATCCCGATTGACAGCCGGGGGAACATGATCGTCAACTTCATCGGCCCCTGGGAAACCATGCGGCATTACAGCTTCGCCCAAATCTATTTGGCATCGAATGACCGCGAAGATCTCGAAATGTGGGCAGATGAGCTTTCCGGAAAAATTGCCGTCATCTCCGATGTGTCTACTGCAGGCAGAGACACCGGACCTGTTCCGGTGGACGTGAATTTCCCCCTGAGCGGCCTTCACGCAACGGTAATCCAGACCATTATCTCTCAAAGTTTTGTTAAAGAAGTCCCGAGGGCGGCCGTTACCGTTATCGAAGCGGCAATGGTGCTGCTCCTGCTGCTGATATCCCTGCGGCTGTCTCCCTTGCCCTTTTTCGCAGGATCCGTACTGCTGCTGGCGGGATGCGCCGGCGGGGCGCTCATGCTCTTTTTGTACCAGGGGTTGATTATCGATGTCGTTGGTCCCGCCGCATCCTCCGCCTCGGCCGCTTCGCTCATCCTTGCCTGGAGCTTCTTTCAGGACCAAAAGGAAAAGGAGGCCCTTAGAAGGTCCTTCGAGTCCTATTTTCCGCCCGCCCTTGTAAAGCGCTTACTGGCGGACCCCTCAATTATCGAGAAAGGCCAGCGAAAAGAACTGACGATCCTTTTTAGCGACATAAAGGATTTCACCCATTATTCTTCAACCTTATCGCCGGACAAAATACGCTCCTTTTTGAACGAATACTTCGAGACAATGGTGGAAGTGGTCTTTTCCTGCCAGGGAACGGTGGACAAGTATATCGGAGACGGCTTGATGGTGTTTTTCGGCGACCCGGAAACCCTGCCCGATCATGCGATTCGGGCCGTCCGGGCAGCATCCGCCATGCAGCAAAAAGCGCGCGAACTGAACAAGAAATGGCTCGATAAGGGAGGCTTTCCACTGCAAATCCGAGTCGGCATCAACACCGGAGAAGTCGTGGTAGGCAACATGGGATCATCCAGAAGGCTCTCCTACACCGTACTCGGCGCGGCGGTCAACCTCGCCAAAAGGCTTGAATCCCACGCCCCCGTCGGCGGCATCCTCATATCGCAAAGAACCTACGAACTAATCCACCCCACAATCCCCACGCGCTCAATGGGCCTCATAAAGGTAAAAGGGGTCGAAGAGCCGGTAAAGACCCACGAGGTTCTGGAGGATGGGAACTGAGGGGCGGATTGTGGGTTGTGAAGTTGGAGCCCTTCGGTCGGGACCATGGCGCGGTCGGGAGACCGCGCCATAACGGAGATCTTTGATATTGTCGAACGCACACATCTGGTTTGGGCAACAGCTCCGGGGGACCACGCCATAACCCGGTTGGTTGTGGCACGCCCCCTCCATTTATCCCTCGCGACCCAATGCCAACCCACAGCTCACAACAATCAGCCTCTAAACTTAGAACGGGTACACAACAACCTCCGTCCCCCTGTCGTAGCCTTCGACGTGTTCGGGGACAATTACGTAGCCGTCGGCGCGGGCGAGGATGCTTATGGCGCCGGACTTGCCGAATACCGGTACGGCTTCGGGGGGACCGTCAGCCTGGGTCGAGATTGATACAGGGACGAAGTCTGTCCTGCCGTGGACCGATGGCAGCCTCCGGTTAAGTACGGCCCTGAAGCCGCCGGCGCCGATACCGGCCGATGCTCCCGCGCTTCGGCCCTGGAGGCGCTCGATAGCGGGCACCACGAAGGCCCTGCACGTAATGAGCGCGGATACCGGCTGTCCCGGCAGGCCCCAGAAAAGTTTATCTCCGCTCAGCCCGAGTATGGTTGGCTTTCCGGGCCGAATTGCCACTCCGTGTACCAGAAGTTTTGAATCGGGGAGCCCTTCGAGCACCTGGAGCGTGTAGTCGCGAACCCCTACTGAACTGCCTCCCGAGAGCACTATCATGTCGTGATCCTCAAGTGCCCCAAGGCAGGCGGATATCAGCTCATCGAGGCTGTCGGCAACCTTAGCCCTCAATCCGACTTCCGCGCCGGCGGATTCGATCTGCGCGGCCAGCGCAAAGGTGTTTATGTCGCGAACCTTCCCGGGCGGGAGCGGCTGCGTATCCACCGGGACAACTTCATCGCCGGTCGATATGAGCGCCACCCTGGGCCTCCTGAAAACTTCCACGGAAGTAAAGCCAAGCGCCGCGAGAACGCCGACTTCCTGGGGTCGCAACACCGAACCGCGGCCGGCAATCCTCTCCCCCTCGCGGATGTCGTCGCCGGCGGCAAGCACATTCTCACCCGGCGCAACCGGTCTGGTTACCTCGATTGTACCGGCATCGACAGCCTGGGTATATTCCACCATCACCACGGCATCCGCCCCTTGTGGAAGCATGCCTCCGGTGGGTATGGCCACGGCCTTGCCGGGCGAGACAGTTACTTTAGCTTCATGGCCCATCAGCACCTCGCCGGCTGTCTCCAGCAAGGCCGGAAGCCCCTCCGATGCCCCGAAGGTGTCCCTGGCGCGGACTGCAAAACCGTCCATCGTCGCCCGCGCAAAATGTGGAACCGGCTCGGGCGAAACAATATCCGCCCCTGCCACCCTACCGGTAGCGAAGGCCAGGGAAACCGTGTCGACAGGCAGCGGATGGATTTGTTCGAGAATGGAAAGTACCTCGTTGGCACTCTTTACCTTTAAAAACTGGGACATAGGTGTTCCTCGGATTTGCTGGTTGGCGGAGCTAACCCCACCGGCATTGGAGGTAACTGAGAATTTGCCCGAACGGCGGTCGAAGGGGCGGAAAGGCAGGCTGGAAAGCCTGCCCAACATCTTGTTCTTATCGAAGCGTGGCGCTTTTGCGCCGCACCACATTTATTTTAACCGGACTGATTAATAACGAGGCACGCAGTCAGGACCGCCGAGTTTGGCCTCTCCTTTTGCAAGATAGATCCTTTGGCTGCAACTTAAAAGCCCGCCAAGCAGGCCCAAAAATAAAAAAACCCGGATGGAGGGTATCCATCCGGGCCAGAAGTTCAGCTTACGCTAAACCGTTTTGTTGCTTAGAAATTCCACTGCAGTCTGGCGCCAACTTCGAATGCATCCGTGGCCAGCTTTTTGGTAGCGATAGGTACGCCGTTCCTGTAAACGAGGGCAGTAGGACTTGTCTGATTTAAATCGACAGTCTTGGTGATCACACCGGTAAGCGGGTTGATGAAATCATTGGTTCTCACGAGATTTACCGGATAAGGTGCGAAAGCGTCCTCGGCAAACAGGTACGCGCCAACCAGGGTCAGAGTCAGGCCGTCGACGATCTTCTGGTCGACATAGAGGTCAAACTCGTGGCCGATTGAGCTGGACATATCGAACTTGCCGAAATTGATGGAAGTCGTGTCCAGGTTAACCGCAACAGGAACATCTTCCGATACTCCCCAATACCAGTAAGAAGCACTGATCTTGGTAGTGGGGGTTGCCTGGTACGAACCACCAGCCGTGATGGTCCAAATGTTCTGCGGCTGGTACCAGCCCTTCCACAGCGGGGTGGTCTGGCCACCAGGCTGTCCGATTCCAGATGCTGCCACAGTGCTGCTATATCCGCGGAGAGCATAGAGGTCCTCGCCCAGTATACCGCCGCCGATAATTTCGGAGGTGGCCTTCTGGACGCCTGCCGGATAGGTGAACCAGTCAACTTCGCTGCTCTGCAGGTTCTTGAACGGCTTGATCCGGTTACCGGCATAAACCGGCGAAGCGTTGGCTGCGGTCGTGCCAATCGCCGGCAGATAATAGTCTCTCTGGAAATCAAACACGTTTTTGGCAATGTCCGGACCAGTTGTGTAGAAACCGCCGATGTTGGCCGTCCAAGGTCCACAGAAGTACGTTACACCGGCATCAACCATAAAGCCGGTATAATCAGCTGATCTATTCGGGAACACACCGGCATAGGTGGCTTTCTCAAGCGGTGTGAGCAACTGACTGGCTGCAACTGCGCCGGCAAAGTTGTTGGGCAAATCCGTCCCGCCAAGGTTCTTAACGAAATTTACATAAGCGAGCAGATAGTCAACCTTGTAGGTCAGGTTGAGGCCAAGATCAACCAGAGCGTTGTTCTGGTACTGGTAATCGCTGATCAGAGAGTTGTTCAGAAAGTTCGTAGTCTGGCCAACGGCGCCCCTGATCGGGGTTGCGTAGGTCGAAGGATCGATGCTCATCGAGCTGTCATGGCCGAACTGCAGCAAGCCAATGAGAGATGCCTTGAAGGGGCCGCTTGCATAGTCAAATGACAGGAAGAAATCATCGACGTTAAAGGTATCGTTGGTGGTAAAAACGAAATTGGAGCCGGTAGGTCTTTCCCAGCCATTCTGGCCAGCGGCGTAACCGAGCGTAATCTTGAACGGATCCAGATTGGTTACAAATACGGCCGCGGGAATGTCATCGCCAAGGATCCAGGAATCCAGCAACACCAAAGGCTGAAGACCAATGATACCGGTGGTGGGCGTATTGGGGATGTTGAACTGGATGAAGACGTTCTTTACTTCAACCGAAACAGAGTCACCACCAAGGTTTGCGCCCAGGTTTGCGCCGGTATTCTGCTGTGCAAATCCCGACCCGTTGCTGCCCTGTCCCCAAATGGCGTCGCCCATTTCAAAGGCGGTTACCAGTTTGAGGTTCTTGCTGGCAATAAACGAGAAGTTGAGTCTCAGACGCTGATCCACGAAATGCCTGTTGTCGTCTGAGTTGTAGTTGGGAGAAAACCGGGTGTCGGTTCCATCGAACACGTTATCCTGCATAAGCCAACGCGCGCGGAACGAACCGCCATACTTGAATTCGACTTCCGCGAGAGCGGGCATGGCGATTGACAACGCCACGAGTGCCACCGCGAGAATCATCAGGTGCTTCTTCATTCTCTTTCCTCCTCAAAAGCTGACGTTATTACGTACTCTCTCCTTAATTAGCCCCATCCCATTGAATCTAATGACTTATCCCACCTCCCTTCCCATCGTCTAGGGTTAGCGGTTTGCCCCTTTACCACAATTGACAGCAATCTAATGCTAACTTCAAGATGATGTCAAGTAAAAACCATCCATTAGAATCTCGGCATAAAACCAATCACTTATTAATCTTTTTCGATGGGGATAACAAACGAGCATAAAAACCCTTGATATGATGATTGTATCTGATTTATTGTACCGCACTGGAAAATACCGACCTTGGTGTCGTATTTCCCGGTAATCGTGGAAATTCTTCGTTTTTCTATCCAAAGGGGCTCGGACGAACGATTTCCAAAGACCTGAAGTTGCAATGGGTCGGCAGCCGCATGGGAATCGCCTCTAAACGGCAGTTTACCCGAATTGCGGCAGTCCATGCGTAATTCATATCCGGACACGATCTGGAAAGCGATTTTAGCCCCTCTGGGGCAACAGCTTGTATGTGACAACAAGGAGATTGAAAATGTCTATCGGGAAGTCCGCTCTTTTATTTTCTTTGATGATGCTTGCCATACTCGGGCCTGCACAATACGGCTCCGCCGCGGAACCGGCCGGAGGCGTGCCCGTTAAAATCGCCATTCTTCCTTTCGCAATGCATACTCCCGCCGAGTTGAGCTATTTACAGAGCGGGGTAAGGGATATGTTGACCTCGCGCCTCGCCTGGCAGGGCAAGGTACAGGTGCTCGAAAGGTCCCAGGTCGAGCAGGCCGCAAAGGGGCTGAAGGACATTTCGGCAAACGACGCGAACAGGATAGGCAACAGCCTTCGCGCCGATTACGTCCTTTTCGGCAGCATCACCGGAATGGGCCAGTCGGTGAGCATCGATGCGAAGATGATTTCGCTTTCCGGCAAAGGCGAGCCGGTTTCTTTTTTCGCCCAGACAAAAACCTTGGACGAAGTGATTCCGCAAGTCAATAACTTTGCCCAGGAAATCAATACGAAAGTTTTTGCCAAGCCCGGAGAGAAGACACAGACCGCCTCTGCCGAAGCCGAAGCGCTTGCCACCAGGAACCCCGAATTTCTTCTGCCCGGGGCGCTCAGTTCCGGGGACAAGATTTCCTATATCAATCCCAATTTCATCGAGGTTACCCCTGACGGCCAGTTAAGGCAGCCGGGGGTCTGGAGAAGCCAGAACCTCGACGGCGCCGTTATGGCCATGGACGTGGGTGATGTGGATGGCGACGGCAAGGATGAGATAGTTACCGTTAGTCAAAACAAAGTAACGGTATACCGCAGAGAGGCGGGCGGCCTGCGGGCGGTAGCCTCTTTCGAGGGCACCCCGCTGGACCGGTTCGTGTGGGTGTCTGTAACGGACGTCCATAGAGATGGCAAAGCTTACATTTATGTTTCCAACCTGCGCAGAAAGAACTCCTCCAAGGCCATAGGCGAAAAGCAGATACTGCCCGAGTACTCAACCGAGGATGTCTCTTCCTATGTGCTTTCCGATATGGGCGGCAAGCTTCAGGTCGTTGCGGACAGGGTCCCCTATTTTCTGAACACCGTCTACCTCGGCCAACGCGGCAAGGTCCTGGTAGGTCAGCAAAAGGGAGAGTCAACCGAGAGCGGCTTCAAGGGAGGGATATTCGAAATGCAGCTTCGGGGCAAATCCCTCGACCCCACGGCCCCGGTGAGCGTGCCCGAAGCGTGCAACATTTTTAATTTCATCAAAGCCGATATCAACAACGATCACATGGACGAAGTAATAGTGGTCGATCGTAATTTTCGACTTCTGGTGACGACTCCGAGCGGAGACCAGGTTTGGAAGAGCAGCAATCTCTTCTGCGCAACCGTCAACAGCTTCGAGGCGAAAATCGAAGACCTGAGGTTCAATAGGGTCGATCTCTACTTCATTCCGTCGCCCATTGTCGTGACTGACCTCAACAAGGACGGCATACTCGAACTGGTCCTCAACCGGACCACCACGATGTTCGACAAGTTCCTCCCCGATTCGATGAAATCATACGAGAAGGGCGAAGTCGTTTCGATTTCCTGGGACCAGCTCGGAATGGTCGAGAACTGGAAAACGAGGGAAATGAGCGGCGTGGTATCGGGGGTCCGGATAGGCAGCCTCATGGGCGACGGTAAGAAGCAGCTCGTCATAAGCATGGTTATTGCCAAGGACCTTCTGAAACCCTGGGACGCCAAGAGCACTATCTTTACCTATGACCTGAACGTCGGCCCCGCCCAGGCGAAGGACGCCGCCGCAACCTCGGCCAAGGAAGGAACAGACGAAGGCCCGGCAAAACCGATGCTTCCCGGACGCACTCCAAAAAAATAGCGCCAATACGGCGCCTAAATATGCAAAATCCTCCGCCGGCGGAGGATTTTGCTTTTTATTTTTCAGGCGAGTCATTTGACCGGTCGATGAATTTTGATATCCCTTGTTCAGCCCAATGCCTGACCTTTTCAGAGCCGTTTACGGATGAGTTGAAGAAGGAACTTCCCCCGGATTTGGTCCCCTGTAGTCGGAAACGGAGTAATCCCTATAGTCCATGTCATGCCCCATACCGACAGAATTCTGGGCCGCATCATATCCGAAAAGATTTACCTGGTCCGAAGGAAGAAAGTTATATTTCTGGTCGCTACTGGTTCCCGGAACCGCCTTCGCCTGATTAAACGCACCAAATCCAAGCACCATGACGAATACGACAGCAATTATACCAAGAAGCTTACGGTTCATTTTTGACTCCTCATTAGCGGGATATTGTTTCTTTGGTATTTCGTATCCCATCGCTACAATTGTATTTCCCTTTGCCTAACTTAATTCCGCCCGTTAGCATGTCAACCGGAAGCCCAAATTTCAGGCGGAACAGCGGGCGAACCGATATCGAGTTGCGTTCAAGTTTAGAGCCTTATATGGAAAACCCCGGGGGAGGCTTATCCCGCCGGGGTTTTGAGTAATTTTCGGCTCAGCCCGCCGAAGCCGCCGGGTCTGGCGCTTATTCCTGTGAAGTTCCCCTCAGTCCATACGTATCGGGAGCAAATTCAAAAGCTCTGGCATCCGCATCGAACCAGAGAATCCTCGCCGAGTTATGGGCAAAATCGCCCCCGATCAGGTTATTCTGGCCAGGAGCCAGGGTATAGCCTTCGCCATTTTCTCCGGGCACGGCCTTTGCCGCGTCAAATGTTCCGAGACCAAGAACCAGGGTAAAAGCAACTGCAACTATCACGAGTCCGGGAAAGAATTTTCTGTTCATTTTGAAACTCCTCGAATATGCCTTGAGATTAATCTCTTGAGCTCTGCTGTTAACTGCGTTTAACTGCAAGCTGTTAATTGATTCGGGCCAGCCCCGTTATTCCTGCGAGGTTCCCCTCATTCCATAAATATCTTGATTGAAGTCATGCGACCTGGAGTCCGCATCTCTGTCTCTGTCAATTACCCCGGCTGAGTTACCTGCCTGATCGCTTCCAAAGAGGTTGCTTTGGCCGGGAGGCAGGCTATAGCCTTCTCCGTCCCCTCTCGGCACCGCTTTTGCGGGGTTGAACGTTCCAAGGCCAAAGACCAGGGCGAAAGCAACCGCGAATATCGTAAGACCGGAAAAAATCTTTTTGCTCATTTTAAACTCCTCTATACGTTAAAGATTCGCTCTATTAAGTTCTGTCTGCCGTCAACGGCTTTAAATTATCGAATGCACATTGTGGAACTCGTTTATGATTGCCATCTTATTCCTGTGAAGTTCCCCGCAGGCCGTAGGAATCCGAAACCAATTCATGGGGCCTGGAATCCGCATCATTGCGTGCCGCACCAACCGAGTTGCCGGCGAAATCGGCCCCGATAAGAATTGTCTGGCCGGGAGCAAGGTTATAGCCCATGCCGTTTTCTCCGGTTAAGGCCTTTGCCGCGTTGAATGTTCCAAAACCAATGACCAGGGTAAAAGCAACCGCAACTATCGTGAGGCGGGAAAAAAACCTTTTATTCATTTTCTGCTCCTATATACTAATAAAGAATTATTCTCTTAAGTTCTCCATGCCATCAACAGCACTCAATTTCAACTAGTGCGCAAGGTAAAGTCCCAACCCTTCCGTGTCAACAGGTGGAACGAATTTTGTTTGGAGATCGCAAACATATTAGGCCAGACAAACTTCTCGAGGTCTACGAGGTTACGGGGGGCAGGCGCCTGCCCGCCCCTCCCACCCGTGGGCTGGCGGGGGTTTGGCCGCAGCAGCCTTATTACTACCTTTTTTACAGGGAAGAGATCCAAGATGACATTTTGGCCTGGCTGAAAGCCAATCCGGAATGGCGCCTTACCGCGCGATACAGCCTGCCCCATGACAAATGGCAGGATGTTTCCGGGCAAGACGTGGAAGTGGGTCCGTTCACCATCAGGCCCGCGGCTAGCCCCGGGCTGCCTAGGGGACGTTCCGGCGCGATACCGATCCGAATTGACCCCGGGGTCGTATTCGGCTCCGGCCTGCACCCCACAACAAGGGGGTGCCTTCTGGCGATCTCCGGGCTTTTTGACCGAGACGAAGAGCATAAGGGGATTTCTCCGGAATCAGGCAACCGGGAAATCCGGATACGAACAGTCGTCGATTTCGGTACCGGAACGGGCATTCTTGCAATCGCGTGCGCCCTTCTAGGGGCTAAGCGGGCGTGGGCCATGGACTGCATCCCGTTTGCACTCTCGGTTGCAGCAAGAAACGCGCGGGAAAACGAGACGTCCGACCGGCTCGGCTTTATATGCGCGGACAGATTGAGTGTGCTAAACGCGTCCTGCGACCTTCTCGTGATGAACATTGAATGGCCCGTGCTGAAAGAGGTGCTCGCCGGAGAATCCTGGAAATGTCACGAGCGGGTGGTTCTGAGCGGATTTCTGGAAGGCGTGCTCGACCGGGTCGAAGAAATGGTCCGGCCCGGATACGAGATATCATGGAGAGTAAACATCGAAGGCTGGCCCACCCTCGTGCTCGCGCGCGCGGGATGAAGGAGGGCAACCGGGCAATGCGCAAGGTGGAATCCCCCTCGTGCTCGCGCGCGCGGGATGAAGTCTTAGCCGCGTTCCCGCGATTGGCCCTTGAGCCCCTCGTGCTCGCGCGCGCGGGATGAAGGCCGCTTGCCTGTGTCAAATTTACTGCGGCGGACCCTCGTGCTCGCGCGCGCGAGATGAAGCCTTATTTCACCGAAGAGGACGCAGAGTCCGCGGCCCCCCAAGTTGCGGCACGTTCTCCCGACCGTGCCATCTGCTCCCGAAAAGTCTACAAAGAGAGCTAGTAACAAAGTTGGAGACCTTCGGTCGAGACCACGGCGTGGCCAGGACGGCGTGTTGCCCAAAAGAAAAATCCTAACAATTTGGTGTTATCGCTAAATGAAAAGTCGTGGGTCCCAATGAGTGGGTGGCCCGGATTTATATCCGGGTGCACGAGCACAAGAGGCTCTGCGGCGGTGCCGGAAGTCTAGACGGTACTGGACGTGGTGACCTCACTTCTTGGGCTTCGCGCCTGGATATGAATCCAGGCCACCCCTTCTGTCCTCTTTACCTTTTTACCTTCGCTAAGTAGAGTTTGCGGAAATTACCAATCGGACAACACGCGCAGGAGACCCCGCCATAACCTGGGGATCCACAACGAAAGGCGGGAAGATCACCCGCGCCCGCTTCGGCCAATCCGTTCACTAATTCCGGCCCCCGGAGCGCAGGCGCTCAATGGCTGCCCTCACCCTGGCGGCGGTCTGAGCGGCCTGCTCTTCGTCCCGGTAGGGGTTTCTCGGCCAAAAAAACCCTTTCAGCCCATCTTTTCTTTTCCTGGGAACGATATGAACGTGAAGGTGCGGCACGCTCTGGCTGACCTTGTTGTTTATGGCGACAAAAGAGCCTTCCGCTTCCATCGCTGTTTCGACAGCGCGCGAGAGCAGCCTGGCATTGGAGAAAAGCGGCTGTACGAGGTGGTCGGGCAACTCTGCAAGGGTCTCGGCATGAATTTTGGGAATCAGAAGGCAGTGTCCCGGAAAAAGGGGGCGGTTGTCGAGAAACGCCGCGCAGCAATCGTCTTCAAAAACCTGGAATGCGGGAAGATCCCCTGAAACGATGCGGCAGAACTTGCATTCGACGCTCATGTAGGGGACCTCCCCTGCGCCCGTTCAATTCCCTCGAAAAGAACCTGGAGGACGTCCTGAAGTGTCCGGACTCCGATGCACTTGGCGTCCATCTCCTGTGAGAGGCGCTCCGCGTTGCTCTTCGGCATTAGACATGTCGTAAATCCAAGCTTGCAAGCCTCCGCGGCCCGAAGCACGCTATGTCCGACGCCCCGGACTTCCCCGGCAAGCCCGACTTCCCCCCAGACCACGAGGTCCGCCGGAAGGGGCTTGTCGAGATAGGTGCTCATGAGGGCCGTGGTCATTGCGAGGTCGGTGGCCGGTTCGACCAGGCGCACTCCACCCGCCACATTTACGAATACGTCCTGTTGGGCGAAATTGAACCCCGCCTTTTTTTCGAGGACGGCAAGAAGAAGCGAGAGGCGGTTGGTGTCAACTCCCATGCTGGTTCGCCGGGGCTGCATCCACCCGGTTGCGCCGGCCAGGGCCTGGAGTTCGACCAAAATCGGCCTTGTTCCTTCCACGGAGCAGGCGACAACGGACCCCGATACTCCCATGGGGCGCTCGGCAAGCAGCAGCTGGGAAGGATTGGGGACCTCCTCCAGCCCGTTCTCCTTCATCTCGAACACCCCTACTTCATTGGTCGAGCCAAACCGGTTCTTAACCGCCCGAAGAAGCCGGAAGGTGTGAGTCCTGTCGCCCTCCAGGTACAGCACGGTATCGACAAGGTGTTCGAGCGCGCGCGGCCCGGCGATTGCGCCTTCCTTGGTGACATGCCCGATCACGAATACGCTCACCCCGGCATCCTTGCCCGCCCTCATGAGCCTCGATGCGCACTCGCGAACCTGGCTGATCGAGCCTGGAGCAACATCGAGGAGCCGAGTGTACATGGTCTGGATGGAATCGACGGCCAAAACCAGCGGAGGGTTTTTTTCCATTTCGTCGAGGACTGCCTCAAGCGAAGTTTCCGGCAGGATATACAAATCGCGCGAGGCTATACCCAGCCGCCCGGCCCTGGATTTTAGCTGCCGCGGGCTTTCTTCTCCCGAGACATAGAGGACGGGACCATCACCGGTCATTTTGGAAAGGGCCTGCAACAGCAGGGTGGATTTTCCAATCCCCGGGTCGCCGGCAAGCAGCACGAGGGACCCCTTTGTGAGGCCTCCCCCGAGCACCCGGTCCCACTCCCCGATGCCGGTATAATACCTGGTCTCGCCATCGGACTTGATATCTTCGAGGCTCACAGGCTGAGATGAGTGCCTCGCAAGCTTGGCGGCCTTTTCGCGTCCCTTGTGTGCTACCTCTTCGGCAAAACAGTCCCAGTTGCGGCATTCCGGGCACCTGCCCATCCACTTGGGGCTGACGTTGCCGCACTGCTGGCACCGGTAGATCAATTTGCTGTCGGCCATCTGCAAAAAACCTCTATTTGGGATCGGCAATTCTTACCACGAAGAACACGGGAGACCAAGGGCTTAAAAAACAGCTGATTACGGATTTGGTCGCAAGTAAAAAAGGGCAGGCGCCTTGCGGCCCCTGCCCTTCGTCCAGCAGTTTCGCGGGCCGACCCCCTGGAGGGCCGGCTCGAAGTTAAGGTTTACATTTTAGTCGTCAGTTTCACCTGTTCCAGGGGATGTTCCCAGCACTGAGGCATCCCAGGCGTAGAACTCGTCGAACAGGGTCCAGGCCTTCTGTACTCCATATCCCACCCTGCCGGTGACGGCCGAGGGGAAGGTGTAAGTGGCCACGGCACTGGTGGATGATGAATGATCATCATCGCTGCTACCGCCATTGATAGAGACGCTGGCTTTCCCGGCCGAGTCAAGATCAAGGCGAACCGTGTAGTAGCGGTTCAGGGAGAGGCTGGCCGCCGCGGCAGCCTTAATGCCGCCCTTTACTCCCTCGAAGTCGCCAACCTGGCCGATGATGATCCTGCGGGCCCTGACGTTGACGTACCGGTAATGGGCGCTGTCAATGTAGCTGAATATCATCATCCCGTGCGGTATGTTATCACTTTCGATATTCATCAGCGCCATGTTGGTCTGGAGCCTTCCGGTCTGAAACTGTTCCAGCGCGGGAATGGTCACCAGGGAAATGTCATTCTGGTGCATTCCCGACCAGTACCGTCCTCTTCCGCCTCCCCATGCACCCATTAGTACTTCCCAGTTCGGCGCGCCGTTGGCGGTGGCGGTCGAGAAATCATCATGGTAGATCAGCCCGCCGGTGGTCGAACTGGCGGTGATGCCGACGCTCTTCGTAGCCGTCTTGGTTACGCCGCCCTCGGTGTAGGATGCGTTAACCGTAACGGTTTGGTTGCTGGTAACCGCCGATGCGGTCAACACGCCCGCCGTGCTGATGCTTGCATAGGTCGTCGGGGTGACCGACCAGGTCGGCGTAACTGTCTTGGTGGTGCTGTCACTGTAGGTGGCAGTCGCCGTATAGGTTGAAGTGGCTCCCGACGCAACCGATGCCGCGCCATTTATGGCCAGGCTCGACAGGGTCGAAGTCTTGGGAGTGATGGTTACGCTCTGGCTTGCCGCCTTGGTGACCGCGCCCTCGGTGTAGGAGGCGTTAACCGTAACAGCCTGATTTGCCGTTACTGTTCCCGCTGTTAGAGCACCGGCGCCGGTGATGGTCGCGTAGGTGGTCGAACCAAGCGAGAAGGTTGCCGTTACTGCCTTGGTCGTGGCGTTGCTGTAAGTGGCGGTTGCGCTGTAGGTCGCGCTCGCGCCCGAGTTAACCGATGCCGGGCCGCTGATCGCGATGCTCGACAGGGTTACCGCCGGAGCAACGATTGTTACGCTCTGGCTTGCCGTCTTGGTGACCGCGCCCTCGGTGTAGGAGGCGTTAACCATAACGGTCTGATTTGCCGTGACTGTTCCCGCTGTAAGAGCACCGGCGCCGGTGATGGTCGCGTAGGTGGTCGAACCAAGCGAGAAGGCTGCCGTTACTGCCTTGGTCGTGGCGTTGCTGTAAGTAGCCGTCGCGCTGTAGGTAGCGCTCGCGCCAGAGTTTACAGAAGCCGGGCCGCTGATCGCGATGCTCGACAGAGTCACTGCCGGAGCAACTATTGTCACGCTCTGGCTTGCCGTCTTGGTTACAGCGCCCTCGGTGTAGGAGGCGTTAACCGTGACGGTCTGGTTTGCGGTAACTGTTCCCGCTGTAAGAGCACCGGCGCCGGTGATGGTCGCATAGGTGGTCGAACCAAGCGAGAAGGTTGCCGTTACTGCCTTGGTCGTGGCGTCACTGTAGGTAGCAGTCGCGCTGTAGGTCGCGCTGGCGCCCGAGTTTACAGAAGCCGGGCCGCTGATCGCGATGTTCGACAGGGTTACCGCCGGAGCAACGATTGTTACGCTCTGGCTTGCCGTCTTGGTGACCGCGCCCTCGGTGTAGGAGGCGTTAACCATAACGGTCTGATTTGCCGTGACTGTTCCCGCTGT
>DBMO01000035.1:54088-95621 GCA_002298995.1 Desulfarculales bacterium UBA696 | reverse complement strand
TCGCGAAATGCAGTTTTCAGATCTTGAACGTGTCTTACTAAGACCTTCATTGATTAGCGAACATGCTGCCGGGCGTGGTCACGGAAAGACCCGTACAGCCGCCGTATCCAATCCTGCTCAATGTCCGCCGATTAATGAAGGTCATTGTATCAACAAATTGAGATGCCTTTGGGCAATTGTTAACGTGAAGAAATATGTCGCTCCCGGCAGGCGGTTTCGGCGGTAGTTGGTCATCATCACATCCGCAATGGTTGTAAATAGAAAATAGCACGTAGGATGGGTGAAGTCCCATGTTTCATGGAACGAAACCCATCGCTTTTGACTACCGCTTTGGATCATTCCCCGAAGACGCCGTCAAATCCTGCTTTGGAGCCGCGGGTGGCACAGGCAGCCTCTGCCTGTGGGACAAGAGGAATCGGATTGTACCGCCAATTAGACTCCCTCTTGCCGCCGGCACAGGCAACCAAAAGACTTTGCCTGTGTTACCCGTTTATTAATGATTTCTCTTGTGCTCTTGGTCATGGCAAACATTGCAAAGGGTAATGAGATTGTTCGGCGTATTGGCTCCGCCTTGCGCATGAGGATCAATGTGATGAGCTTCAAGGTGCCTCGGGTCGGAGGGATTCCACTTGTCGTGATTCCACCCACAATTCCGACACCTGTATTCGTCCCTCTGAAGAACTTGGCGGCGCACTTGATCGGGAATCACGCGGTCATGTTCAGGGGCCTGTCGTGTGCTTGCCAGGAGGTAAGCACCTATTGGTAGCTCGGGCATGCCGGTCGTCTTTGTCATTACCTGCCAGCCGTGTTCAGTGCGTAGTTCCCGTACTCTCCGTGCCCATTCGGTGCGGTTATTCGCAACGTAACGCAGTTCTTCCCCCGTAACCTTCTTTCCGACATTCTTGATTAAGTACTCCAGAATTTTATCCCTAACCGAGGACTTCTTACGTCGTATCTCGTTAGCGGTATTCCAACGGAAGGCGGCATCCCTGTCTTGTTCTTCATCCAGTAGGATGTATTCGCTGGGCTTCATCGCCGAGAGATCAACATCAGGGAATGGGACTTCTTCCTCTTGGGCCATTTCCTTTGCGGTCAGGCCACTGATAATGGACCAGCCGAACTGAACGCGCAACTCACGAACTCGCCGTGCCCATTCGCCTATTCCAGCGACAACCATAAGCTCATTGCCGCTGATAACCGTATGTGGATACTTGCGAAGATAAAAAAGTATGCGGTCCCGTGCGCTTTTTGCATATTGCTTATCTATAAGGGAGGAGCCGAGAGAGCGTAGGACCATGTTTGCAGGAACAAGTGCCAGCGCGAGCTATTGCTATCAGAACCCTAGCTCACCGTCCTCCTTTCCGAGTGCTACGGCAAGGGCCAATGCATTTCGAAGCATGAACGCGCCGTAAGCTGTCGCAAGTCGAATGATCTCGTCTGCACCTTGTTCAGTCCAGTCCGCACATTTGCATAATGAGCCGACTAGAAGCTTTAAGTTCTCCCCAGCCACAGTGTCGTCGGATTGTACAACCTGCGGCAGAAGCTCCTCATACTCACTAATGAGTGCTTCCAAGTGTGCACCTTCTTGCATAATCCCACGAACCCCTTCCCTTAATTAGCCCCTGAACACATTGAGACGATGCCAACGGAGTCGTTCCAGCGAAGGCATGAATCTGCGCGGCGTGATGATGGGTCTCCCGTTATACGCGCAGATCAATTCTTGGGTGCTCTGATTCTTGTCTTCGATCAAACTCACTATCATACGAACCTCCAAGTTATCGCTGATCGTTATCAGGCCAGCATCAAACAAGCGGTCGAAAGTGGAACTTAAACAGAGACCATTGGTAGGGTCCGATCTGTACTTTTCATCTTCGCTCCATGGCACAATATGACTCGCAATCAAGCATTCTGGAACCTTCAAACCCGTTATGCAGCAGGCTTCTTCATAGCTACTAAGGATGGCGGCGCGGAAGAATGCTTGATGGACCCGCTGCTTGCTCGTACGCACTTTCTCCGATGGCCCTGAGGGTTGGAAAAGAGGCTGATGTCCTTGTTTGCTTTCAGCCCCTAATGATTGCCGAAGCTTGCTGGCTTCCCAGACCAAGCCATTCCAATCCCGATTAAATTCCTCCCATATCTCACGATCTAGCTTGCTTGTATGGGTTAGCCCTGTGATCTTTGCTTTGCGAAGTTCTGGGTCAAAGGCACCAAAGTTACCGAGTTTTCGAGCGACAGACGCTGGGGTCCGTCCAAGAAGCTCAGCCAAGTCCAGCACTTTTGGATTATTTGCTTTGGTTTTTTTGAACGGAATCCTGCAATACAGTTCGAATGCAAGGATCAATTCCTCTCTTGACCAAGGGACCCCGTATTGAGGCTGAATTGAATTATATGACATACCGCACCTTGTTAATCAGTTACGGCTAGCCGCGAAGAGCGGTTCAATGGAGGCTATGATGCTTGGCCACCCTTGGTCTCACGAACAACCGACCTGGGGTGTCCCACAGAAAGTCCAGCATTCCGGCGTCAAATGCGGTGCGCGCTTTTGGAGGTCGAAACGATTCATACCTTCTTCCGGGATTGCCAAATAACGCTTCAGACTTTTAGGGGAAGGATTTCGGCCAAAATGGAGGTCGTACGGAGGTGGCTCATCCCTTATCTCGGTACCTTCGGGAGGCTTCAAATCACCTATCGCCTCCTTCACAGTCTTGTACGGTCTAGGATCGGATATGTAGGGCACTTCTCTTTCAGCAAAGGCCCGGCGATGGTTTTGGTCCGAAGGGTAGTTTGTCCTTTTCGGTGGGAAAACGCTTTTAGGGTCAGTGAACCTGCAACCAATAATGAATGCCCGCCAGCGAATCTGCGGGACTCCATAATCCGCAGCACACAATCTAGCCGATGCGGCACTGAAGCCCAATTCCACGGCAACTTCCAGAATCTCTTGGTGTTCAACCGATCCAATGAGTTGAGGTACGTTCTCCATTACGAAAATGGAGGCCCCGGATCTTTCAACGACCTCCATAAAGGGCCGCCAGAGTTGTTTGCGGTGATCATCATTGCGCAACTTGTTTAACAGGCTGAAGCCCTGGCATGGGGGGCCGCCGATAACCACTTCTGCTCGGGGAATTGTTATGGCGGGATCACGAAGCAGATCGACAATGTCACCGGGTACGCAATGGTTGCCAAAATTGGCGTTGTACGTCTCCACGGCATATGTGTTGAAGTCGTTTGCCCAGACCGGCTCGAAATAATGTCCCAGAAACGGGCTAAAACCCAAGGTCATCCCGCCTGCCCCTGAGAACAAATCAATTAGTCGAGGTCGCAAAGTAGGACGCAACTTTCCCCGAATCCGCATGCTGAAAACTTCCTCGTCCATGCTGGGGATATTGATCAACAGCTGCGGCTCTTCAGCCTTGAGTAACATTGTCGCCCTCCCGATATTCTATTTAGTCTATTGGGATGGGAAAAAATAGTCAACGGTGAACGAAGGTTATAGCGGAACCCTTCCGGCTTGTGGTGGAGAAGGCAGAAACCGGGACGAGCGTCTGTCAGCAGGTAGGATGGGTGAAGTCCCACGTTTCATGGGACGAAACCCATCGCTTTTGACTACCGGTTTGGATCATTCCCCGAAATCGCCGTCAAACTCTGCTTTGGAGCCGCACCAATCCATCGTATACATTCCGCGTTGCACGTATTGATGAAACGTGGAATGCGGCCAATCCGACGTGTTTGACCGGATTATAATGGATATAGTCCAAATGGTTATTCAAATCGCCTTCGTCCCGGATGGTATGTTCCCAAAATCTGCGTTGCCGGAGTCCCCGTTCGCCTTTCATCTTACGGCCCGGATTAACGCCTTCTCCCAAAGGCAGCGCGAGTGAAAAGCCGGCCTTGATTCGCCGCCATCGTTGTGAATAGTCCGAATCGCCTTTGGGCAGCGCCATATTGCGTGCAGGTGATCAGGAAGAATGACGAGGGCAACGTTTACAAAAGGGGCGCGTTGATGTTCCTCGCGAAATGCAGTTTTCAGATCTTGAACGTGTCTTACTAAGACCTTCATTGATTAGCGAACATGCTGCCGGGCGTGGTCACGGAAAGACCCGTACAGCCGCCGTATCCAATCCTGCTCAATGTCCGCCGATTAATGAAGGTCATAGTATCAACAAATCGAGATGCCTTTGGGCAATTGTTAACGTGAAGAAATATGTCGCTCCCGGCAGGCGGTTTCGGCGGTAGTTGGTCATCATCACATTCACAATGGTTGTAAATAGAAAATAGATGGAAAATAGATGGGTTGCGCTCGCTCCACCCATCCTACGAATATTACGATTCTGCATCGCTTCCCGGGTTAATTCAATAAACCGTCAACCGGTTGCCAAATTATCCCTACCTGTAAAAAACGTGTGCTAAGCGAACCGGAGGCAAGGCTTTAGTGAGAGATATTGAAGGCCGTTGACCGTCTTCAGGATTGGCGGGCAAACGCGGCCGCCGGCGCATCAACCGTAATCTGAGCAGGGGTAGACGCGGTGCCGAAGAGTTTTTCAACCGAAACGGTGCAACTGGCGGAACGGTTCTATTGCATCAGTGGGCACAGTTTCAGTGAGGTCAGCGATATTACCGGAGTCTCACTGAGACAGCTTAAGCACTGGGGAAAGAAACTGGGTTGGGCCGGAAAAAGGCGTGAAAACAGCCGGATTCTTCACGAGATCGGCACAAAGAAGAACCTGCTAAGGGAAAAGCTGCTCCATAACTGCCTTGAAACAGCCGGCCCCAGGGACGTTATCGCATTTGTCGCAATGGAGTCCCTTGCCAGAAAGACCGCGATGGATGACGCCAAAAGAGGGCCCGATCCGCGCGGCAAGTCCCGTGGCAAACCCGCGGCAACTGTTCGAGACGGCATTGAAGCACTCGAAAAGGCGTGCCTTATGCGGATGAATCAATTGGCGGCGGACCCGAAACAGCTCGATGTCAAAGTGATCCGGGGCATCGAGGCGGGCCTTGAAATGGCCGGGCGCTACAAGAGGATGCTGATTCGCGGTCAAAGTTTTCTGGACAAAGCGCTGGGCCGATCCGGCATGCAGTCCGGACATTCGCGGACAGCGGACGATGAAGACTCAAATGAGCAATGCGGGCACGATGATCGAGCGTGATGTAAACCCGGACGGGAAACACGGCCAAAGGTGCGGAGATGGTGCATTAACGGTGCGGCAACGGTGCAATACAAGTGCGGTTAAAGTGCGGAAAAAGGGCTTACTTCGGCTTCCAGCAACGAATGATAATTAAGAATCGGATGGGGGCAGCCTGGGTGCGGAATGAATGAGCCGATGCCCGTGATCTTTGAAAAGATATAGGTCCGGCCGCTTTCGTAAAGGGTTTGATGCCAGGTTGCATGGCCCTGGGTGACGGGGGTCTGTATAAAACAAAAAAGAGGTCGGCTCGACCGAGCCGACCTCTTGATTCAAGCGTCCCCAGCCGGATTTGAACCGGCGTCGCCGGCGTGAAAGGCCGGTGTCCTGGACCGGACTAGACGATGGGGACATGGTGGTGCGCGACCGGAGTTGTCTAGCGGATGCTCCGGCCGATGTCAACAGGATTTGCGGCGGCGGGATGCCAATTTGAATCGCGGCCCCGCGCTCAAAGGCTTGTAGGGCTCTTTCTGCCTTTGAGGCGATTTCGCCAATCCCGAAGAAATACCTTATTACACATGAATACTCGTGGTGTCAAGGAGATGCGGCGGCATCCGATCGGATGAGGTGGGAGCGGAACAGGCGGGGCTCCAGGGCTTGAGGGGAATTAGCATTTAGAATTGGCAGAGGCCGGTGCAGCCGGCGCAACTTCACCAAATACCGGCATTCCACGGGCAAGAGTCCATCAGTGCGCTTTTCCCGGCCCGCGCTCTACCCTGACGTCATATCCGCTGAATGCGCCATGCGCGCTGAGGCGGGAATGTGCCAAACCGTTACTGTTACTGGCGGTCCTGCTGCTCGGCTTGCGTGTTGTCTTCAAAATCCATCTGAACGAAAACTTCGCTGCCCCTTGAGAGGATTTCGGACTTTGGAAAATTCTTCTGGAAAGTGTGGACCATCACCCGGTTCTCTTTCAATACCGACGCGATAAAGCCTTTGTAGTTATTTTCCTTCGCGATCTTTTCCAGGACCTTTAGCAGGTGAGTGCCGATGCCCTGCTGCTGGTAATCGTCCCTGACCACCAGTGCGACCTCGGCCTTATCTTCCTCGAACGCGGCGTAGGAGCCTATCGCGACAATTTCCTTGTGCCCCCGCCTGGACGCCAGGCCGATTATCGACATGTTCTTGCGGTAGTCCACCTTGGCCCATTGTTCCTGAAGGCTTTCGTGGGAAAAAAGTCTCTTATAGTAGAAAAACCGGTAGTAAACGGTCTTTGCCTGGAGCGAATAGTAAAAATTTCGGAACCCGAACTCATCCGATGGGAGCAGCGGGCGGAACTCGACTGTATTTCCGCTCGGGGTCTGAAGGGTGCTCTTGTACTCTTCGAGAAAAATAAGGTCTTCCTCGCGCGGCGGGAGCTGGTCCGCGAAGATGTAGTGGTGCTTTTTTGCCTCGGAGATCAGGTTTTCGCGAAATTTCGGATGGGCGATCTGCGAAAGTTCCATAACCCGCTGGTAGATGCTTTTACCTTTCAGCTCCGCGATTCCATATTCGGTCACCACGAAATTCACGTCACCGCGCGTCGTGGCGACACCGGCGCCTTCGCTGAGGTGGGACACGATCCTCGATACCTTGCCGTCCTGAGCCGTCGAGGGCAGGGCGATGATTGAAAACCCTCCCTTGGACATCGAACTGCCTCGAAGGAAATCGACCTGGTCGCCTATGCCGCTGTAGAACAAATACCCGACCGAGTCCGAACAGACCTGCCCGGTAAGATCGACTTCCAGGGCCGAACTGATAGAAATAAAATTATCGTTGCGGGCAATCACGGCCGGATCGTTTACGAATTCGGAGCTTCGGAAATAGAACATCGGGTTGTCGTTGACGTATTGGTAGAGTTTTTGCGACCCCATGCAAAGAGAGGCGACCACCCTTCCGGGCAGAAGGGTTTTCTTCTTGTTGGATATGACCTTTTTTTCGAAAAGAGGCAGAAAGCCGTCGGTTATCAGCTGGGTGTGAATTCCCAGGTCCTTCTTGTTGTCCAGATAGGGCAAAATGGCGTAAGGGAGTTGTCCGAAGCCGACCTGCAGGGTGGCCCCGTCATTTACCAGTTGTGAGACGTAATGGCCGATTCGCTGAGTGATGTCTTTGTCCGGGGACCCGGGTATGAACTCCACCAGGGGCTCGTTATAATCTACCAGGTAATCTATTTCATCGACGTGAATGAAGCTGTCCCCCCAGGTCCTGGGCATCTGTGGATTAATTTGCGCGATGACCACACGGGAGTTTTCCGTGCCGGCGCGGGTGATATCCACCGACACTCCAAGGCTGCAGTACCCGAATTCATCCGGCGGGCTTACCTGGATGAGGGCAAAGTCCAGGCCGATGCTCTTGCTGTTGAAAAGCTCCGGGATCTGGGAAAGGTAGGCTGGAACGTAGTCTATCTTGCCCTCGAACGCCGCCTTGCGAAGGGCGTAGCTGATAAAGAAGAGCTTTAGCGAGAAGCGGTCGAGGAAGTTTTTGTCATCGACGTATTCGGCAAGCGTGCTCGATAGCATCTGGTAGATCATGATATCCTGCAAATTTTCGTCGAATACCATGGCGCGGATGAGATGCTGAGGCTCGCCGCAACCGGTGCCGATAAATACCCGGCTGCCCTTGCCTATCGCTGAAATAGCCTGCCTCGCACTCACCACTTTTCTGGGGTAGTGCTTGTCCAACCATTCTATGTAGTCCATCTGTGCACCCGCTTCTGAAGGCTTGATTAATTCGTACTTACACAAAATAACAAAACATGGGGAAGAATGGAATCAATTCGGAGAGGACGCTGGGGGTTGCGGGTTGCGATGTGGGATGCGGGGTGAGAGCCATGCAGGTAAGGTTAAGCGGACGCCAGACCTTACCTGCATGGCTGAATTTGGGTTATCAGAGCACGTCTAGTCGAGTGAAACGATTGTTGACATACCCATTCCGCCGCCGACGCACAGGGTCGCAAGGCCAAGTTCGACGCCTCTTCGCGCCATTTCGTGGATGAGTGAGACGACTATCCGCAGTCCCGTGCAGCCTATCGGATGCCCAAGGCCTATGCCGCTTCCGTTGACGTTGGTGATTGAGCGATCGAGGCCCAGTGCCCTTTCACAGGCTATGTACTGCGCGGCGAACGCCTCGTTTACCTCGATCAGGCCGATATCCTTCAGGCTCAACCCGGCTTTCTTCAGGGCTTTTTGCGTCGAAGGCACTGGTCCGTATCCCATGAGGTGCGGCTCAACCCCGGCGGCTGCCTGGGCTATAATGCGCCCCATTGGCCTTAGGCCTAGCTCCGTCGCCTTTTTGCGGGTCATGAGAACTGCCGCCGCAGCCCCGTCGTTCATGCCCGAAGAATTGCCCGCCGTGACTGTTCCATCCGGTTTGAATGCCGGCTTCAGCTTTGCCAGGTCATTGGCGGTAAGGCCGAATCGCGGATGCTCGTCCTGGTCGAAAATCTCGATACGGCCTTTTTCCACCTGCACCTCAACGGGCAAGATCTCAGCCCTGAACCGGCCTTCTTTGATTGCGGCCTCGGCCTTGTTGTGGCTCTCAAGTGCAAGCTGGTCCTGGTCCTGGCGGGAGATTCCATATTTTTCGGCGAGGTTTTCAGCGGTGATACCCATTATCATGGGCTCGCCCAGAACATGGCTTCCCGAATAGAGTATCTCCCAGACCGAATCGCTTACCTCCTGGTGCATGAGGCGCATTCCCCACCTGGCGGTTGACATGTAGTAGGGCGCGGAGCTCATGGATTCGACCCCCGCCACCAGGACGACCTCGGCATCGCCGCTTCGGATCTTCTGCGCGCCCGAGTTGAGCGCTTCCATAGATGACGCGCACTGGCGCTGGACCGTATAGGCAGGAACATGGAAAGGTATTCCGGCAAGAAGTGCCGCCGTGCGCGCCGTGTTGGCCTCATCGGCGCACTGGACGCAATCCCCCATGATGATCTCGTCGATAATATTCGCATCGAGGTTGCCGGCTCGCCGTACAGCCTCCTGCATGACCAGGGCGGCCAACCTGGATGCCCGAACGGTCTTGAGGGCGCCGCCGAATTTTCCGATTGCGCTGCGCGCGGCCGCCACCATGACCACGTCATTGCTTTTGTCCATTCGCCACTCCTTCGGATTGGGTTTAATCTGAATCAGCAGAATATCCAGCCCCTTGGCAGCTGTCAACTTGGGCGTGGGACGAATCTACTCCCTTGATTTATAAGCACCACCGGCTTTGGAGAAACTTTCGCCTAAATTAAGACCGCCCAGGACGGGGCGCAGCACCCTTTTGCCCTGCCGGGCGCACGAAAAAAAGCCCCCCGCTGTTCCGGGGGGCTTCCTGAAGGTTAAGGTAAAGCTATTCGTTGCGTCTTCCGGAGGTTAGACAACAACCAGCGGACGCATCATATCATGTTCCTCGTGCTCCAGGATGTGGCAGTGGTGCACGTATTCACGGCCGTTGGGGAACCGTGGACTTTTCGGATCGCCCATCACCGCCGGTAAGACGGGCAAGTCAAATTTCATGATGACCCGAGTGACTTCTCCCGGATTCATGCGAACGGTTTCCTTCCAACCCCTTTCATTCATGTCGGGAGGCGTGAGCTTGCCGGGAGCGCCGCTCAGATCGGTGAAGGTACCGAACTGCGGGGTGCCGGTCACCGGATTGATTGCATAGATGCCTCGCCCGACAACCTGTACATTTACCAGGTGGAAATGCCAGGGATGGGTGTCGCCGGTAGTGTTATAGAAATCCCAAGCCTGGATTTCTCCCGCGTGAACAACTTCAGTGGCGGCGTCGAGGTAACCCCGTGAGAAAGTCGTCAAGCCCTGGTTATTAAGGCCAAGCGAAACATCCGTTCCGCCCCTTTGGATCAACCGGCCAAATTCGTCGAAGTCCTCATTGAGGGTTTTGTTGTAAATCTTGACCCCACCGGGGATTTCGAACTGACCAGTCGCCGGGTTCCAGGGCGCCAGCAGCGCTTCCTGCTGTGGCGCGGCTCCCGGATTTTGGACTGCACTTCCCTTGAAATTGTTGGCGAGAGCCATGTTCATGTTTTGAAGCCAGGCGTTGTCGAGCACGATCCCAACATTATTTTGATTAATGGTGACATTGAACTTCATAATGGTCCGGGTATTGGGCCCTTTCCCCGACGCCGTGGACGGGGCGCCGCCGAACGCAGTCTGGTCGGGGGCGCCGGTGAAATAGTCGTTTCGGGCATCTCCCATCGGAAATGGACCAGGGGCATCGCTATACAGGATGAAAGTCTGGCCAGCGCATCCGGTAAAATCGATCAGTATATCGGCACGCTCGGCTGGAGCCAGCAACAGGTTGAAGGGGCCGTCCGGAACCGCTGAGTTTCCCGTGGGGTCCGCCACGAGGTCAAGCGGGCAAGGTATGCCGTTGGGATGAATGGCAACTTCAGGCAGAAAGCCGCCCTCGGTTGCGATCTGGTACAACGCTGGACCCGGCGCACTCAAGTCGGCTTCACCTGTTGTCCCAAGTTCCTTGTAAAGGTTAAGGTGCCAGAACCGGGCCTGGCTGCCGTTCAGGATACGGAACCGATAGGGATGGGACTCGACCTCATACACCGGGTATGGAGCGCCGTTGACCATGGGCGTGTCGGCGAAGAATTCAGGCACGCAGGAGACCGGGGGCAGCGGCATCGTACCCACCGAGGGGGGCGAGGGCGGCACATTGAAATTCACCGTGGGACCCCAATCCCACCTGCCTTTGGGGTTGGCCTGCCCGTTGGAGAAGATATTGACTTCGTAATCATGCGGATACCACAGGCTGCCCGGAGCGCCCCAGCGCCAGGTGGGATCCTGTGTCAATATGTTGCTTGCAACGAAAGTCTTATCCTGGATGACAAGCGGAACCCCCAGGAGCCCCACTACCCCGTCAAAATCAGGAATGGTTTCCGGCCCGCTTTCAATGGGGAGGAGCCCCCCTGCCCCCAGCCACTGCTCGAAATCATCCGTCAAGAAATAGGCCGTGGCGATGCCGGCGTAAGCGTTAAGACGCGTAAGTCCGATCGCGTGGTCATGGTACCACATCATCCTGGCGCTCTGCTGATTGGTCCAGTAGAGAGTAGTCGTGCCCGGGGGCGGGGAAGTGCCCGGAACGTTCTTAAAACTCAGTCCGCGCTTGTTTGGGCTGGATGGGGTAAACCACTGGAAGGGAGTGCCGTCGCTGAACCAGGGGGAGAACCCGCCGTGGAGGTGCACTGCGATCCTGTTCTGCGGAAGGTCTCCTACCATGAGGCCATTGGGGCCCGCCATCACAGTCGGATCGACCGGCAGAAAGTGCTGTGCCGGCAGCAAGTTTGTCGCATTGAGAAGGACCGGCGTCCCTCGTCTAGCCACAATTGCGCCGCCCAGATATTTGGTATCGCGTGTCAATAGATCGGCATATCCGTAAAATGTTGTCTTTCCCGGAAGATCGGGATGCATTTTTTGATAGAATTTGCTCGCCACTATGTTGTAGACGTCGGTCTGCAGGCCTGCAAATTGCCTGCTTTCACCCTGGAGTAGCGTAATATATTGACCAATTTCATTTGCTCCCGCGGGAGTCACGCCCGGCAGGTGGGTCACGAATTTTCGGATCTGTGTGCTCTGGGCGAATGGGTAGACTTTTCTCGGGTCAAAAATCCCCATGCCGCCAGCTGCTGCTGCAATCGCTCCTGTAGTGAGCGAACTCTTTATGAATTGTCTTCTACTGATGCCCATCTTTGACCTCCTGGAATTTTGTTCATAACTCTCGTGTAACGGGTGAAATTCCATCTCTTTTTTGGCTTTGCAAGGCTGGCTGCTGTATTTCGAACCCATGGCATCGGCTCGATGCCTGTAGAAAACAGCCCTCTTTAGCTCTCTGAAAAAGAGTTGGTGGGCTGTCAATGCCTATTTTATTCGATCAGTGACTGGCTGGCCGGCAACACTCGAAATTTCTCAGCGAGTGTGAACCCTTCTCATGGGTAAAAAACGAGAAATGCGCCTCAACATTGAGGTTCTGTAGTGCCTCAACATTAAAGTTTTGCAATGAATTTGCAACTGGGTAAATATCAGGGAAAATTGGTGAACCGAGGGAGTATTATGTAAGGTAGGGACCTACTCATGACAGTAGCGAAGTACATATTACAGGGTATTTTTTAATTTCTAATACGCTGGAAGTATGGGGGCGCCGCAGAGCACCAGCAAAGTCGTATCCATAGTAAACGATTGGAAATATTATATCTTCTGATGCCAGAGCAACGGGATTTAATCAGCTGAAGTTGCCGCGAGATACATAAGGTTTGAGTGTCCCTATCAGGGTGGAAACCTAAACTTCAGAGAGCGCGACTTTCACTGTTCTACCCTTACTATTATTCGGATCTCTATCGTACCGGAAACTGGAAAATCTTGTTTGCCGGAGGGCGCTTTGAGTATTTTAGATAAGCGATAAGTCGGTGGTAAATGGCTCAAAAAGCGAATAAAAAAAAGAGGTAAGGGATTTCCTTACCTCTTCTTCAAGTATCTTATAAACCGCCTAGATTTTGTATTAGCTCTTTTTTCCCCTAACTCTGAAAAGACCCAGCCCCGCCAGACCGGCGCCAAGCAGCATGAGGATTCCGGGTTCGGGGACCTGGACAAATGCATCAAAGCTGGTAGTGCCAAAACCGTCGAAGGTCATGTGGGCGGTTTCAAAGAGAGTGAAAACACCAGGGTTATTGAAGCTGCCTGAAAAACTGCCGTCGAACGGCAGACCTGCAAAGGGCCCAGAGGAACCGATAAGGGTGATGCCAGGGGCCTGAGTGAAAACGGCAAAGTCTATATTTCCACCAACTATAGTGCCGCCCACCGCAAAATTCACACCACGTAACCCTACCGGTAGGGAATTAAACGTATCGGACAAAGTAATCGTAAGCTGCCCACCAGTCGAGGTAACGTCAATGGAATTCAAATCCATACTGCCCGGGGCAAAAACAGGGGAACTTATGCCCGTAGTCACATTGACGAAAAAATTTCCTATCGAATTATTGTATTCGACCACCCCGGCAATTGGACTTGAGTCTAGTCCGCTGCCATCGGCAACTATAACAGTGGTCGTCCCATCAAAGAGGGTAAGTGTCGGCACAGCGCTGGCCGCCGGCACCAGGCCCAAAATCAGGAACACCGAGAGTGCTCCGAAAAACATGCCCTTTATCGCTGATCTTCTCATATAAGTGGTCTCCTTCTGTTGGATCTATTATCCAGATGCTCAAAAAGTATCGCCAAAAAATACAGATTAGCCAGCCTTGTGACGGCATATTTTTGCAAGAAGGGGGCCAGCAATGGGAACTTATCTATTGCCGCTGTTAACAGTCTGAATTTACAGAGTAAAAATCCGGCAGGATCTGGGGAAGAATTTTCCCACGCTCAGCTTTCCTTTTTGAAAGTGTAAAGTATGCCGATTCTTTGCAATTTACAATTTGCCATGAAATCCTTGTTGCCGTTGAATTTCAGATACTTACATGAAATACATAAATGTAAAATTATCCGACGCTATAATTCTCGAAACCGTTCTTGGGGCCTTTTTAAGCCACTAGGGTGAATGCGGTATTCTAACCCGGAAAAGCCGTAATTTATGAGTAAATGATCCGGCCCCATGGAGGGTAGATTTGTTTGAGTAAGATACATTTATTATGGATTCGCATTATAAGGGGGGGCGGTTGCAGGAGATTAATTCGACGATGGAGCCGGTCTGACGGCTTTCAGCGGGTTATGTGACATGCCGGCATCAATCCCCGAGGCAGCTCAAAAAAAGGCCCCAAATGGGGCTGAATTTCAAAATTATTCAAAATGGTACCCAGGCTGCTAAAGTGGTGGGCCGTGCGCGACTCGAACGCGCGACTCTCTGCTTAAAAGGCAGATACTCTACCTACTGAGTTAACGGCCCACACGTCATCTTTTGAATATCCGCTCAATATACGATTCCGCCTCCGTTTTTGTCAAGATAAACCCTGTGCGCCGCTCCGCGCTCACCCTGGCTTAAGCTTATAAAGGGCACGACCTTTTGCCGATGGAATGCTGAGTGGATTAGGATTACGCACCTGAATCGGCATTCACCCCGAACTCGTTCCATTTCTCCCCCCCTCCCTGAGGTTGAGAAAAAGGGCGGAAGCTCTCGACAGCTCCCGCCTCTTCTCCGTCCGTCCGCGAGTGCTCGGGTTGCTCCCCAGCATTGCCCTATCCCCTCACGAGACATAGAAGCATAACGGCAGAGTCCATGATCGACAACCGGACATTTCATGTGCTTTGAAAAGCGGACATCTTCGAGTGCTATTGACACGATTGCGCCTTACCATTGACCACGGAGAGCCTCGAAATTACCTTTGTAGCCACGGAATTCTTCGACCAAATAAGAAAGAATGACAACAGCATGAAAGACGACTCAATCCATGCTAATCGAGGCAGCTCTGGATCAAGACTGTGCGAGCAAGGAATGTCTAGCCTGATTCACATGCTGCGCCGGAGGGTTCAAGAGCATGGAGAAAAAACCGTCTTCACCTATCTTAAGGATGGAGAATCACAAGAAACCAGCCTGACATATCGTGAACTGGAACGGAGGGCGCTCGCCATTGCAGCGCATCTCCAATCTAGCCTCTCTCCGGGAGAAAGAGTCCTTTTACTCTACCCTCCGGGCACCGAGTTTCCCGCCGCATTCTTCGGGTGCCAGTGTGCGGGCATGGTCGCCGTGCCAACCTATCCCCCACATTCCAACCAGTTCCTGGCGCGCCTCGCGGCAACGGTAGCCGACGCGGGACCAAAAGTCGCGCTCACCACGGCTTCCACCCTGGAAGAGTACAGGCGGCAAATAGACCAGACTCCCGGGCTGACGGCTCTCCAATGGATACCAACGGACACCATTTCCGACGACCTGGCAAATGCCTGGCAAGAACCTCCCATTGGCGCTGATTCCCTCGCTGTCCTCCAATACACATCCGGTTCCACGGGAAGTCCCAAGGGCGTAATGGTCAGCCATGGAAACCTGCTCCACAATTCATCCGTCATCCACGCAGTTTTTGGGCATTCCCAGAGTAGCCGCGGCGTAATCTGGCTTCCCCCGTACCACGACATGGGGTTGATCGGAGGGATCATACAGCCGGTTTACGCAGGTGCGGATGCGATCCTGTTATCGCCTGTTCACTTCATCCAAAAACCGCTCCGCTGGCTTATGGCCATCTCACGCTATAAGGCCACGACAAGTGGCGGGCCGAATTTCGCCTACGATCTTTGTGTTCGAAAGATCACGCCGGAGCAGAAGTCAGGACTCGATCTGGGCAGTTGGGAGGTTGCCTTCAACGGCGCCGAGCCTGTCAGGGGGGAGACGCTTCTCCGCTTCGCCGCGGCTTTTGAATCCTGCGGCTTTCGGCAAAAAGCATATCTGCCCTGTTATGGTCTCGCGGAAACAACCCTTATCGCCTCCGGATGCGACAAGATCTCCGAACCGACATTTCTGCAGGCGGACGTGCAGGCGTTGAAAGCAGGCCGCCTTGCCCTGGCGGCGCAAGACAGGGGGCACGACTTCAAGCTGGTGGGAAATGGGGGAGCGCCGCCGGACCATGAGATAGTTATCGTCGACCCGGAGAGGCAAACCCTCTGCCGGAGCGATAAGATCGGAGAAATATGGTTCGCGGGGCCAAGCGTCGCACAAGGCTATTGGAATCGGCCCGAAGATTCGGAACAGACTTTCCGGGCAAGGCTTGCCGATAAGCGCGAAGGTCCATTTCTGCGCACGGGAGACCTCGGGTTTATCCATGCCGGCCAGCTCTTTGTCACCGGCCGCCTGAAGGATCTCATCATCATACGGGGCCTCAATCACTATCCTCAAGACATCGAGAGGACCGTGGAGAGAAGCCATGAGGCCTTGCGGGCAGGCGGCGGGGCGGCGTTTGCCGTCGAAGTCGGGGATGAGGAACGGCTCGTGGTGGTGCAAGAGGTCGAGCGACGATACATCAGAAAACTTGACGCAGAGGAAGTGATCGGAGCCATTCGCCAAAGTGTATCACGAGAGCACGGAATCCAGGCCTACGCTGTTTTGCTCCTCAAGACCTCCAGTCTTCCAAAAACAACCAGTGGAAAGGTGCAACGACACCTTTGCCGGGAACATTTTGTCCAGGGCAGCTTGAATGTTGTTGCCGAGTGCGTGGGGTATTCCCAAAAAGTTGAGCCGAAGATACCCTGTCTGGCATGGGAAGAATTCCGACCGGGCCACGTGAGGGCGGACACCTCGATTGCAAACCCCCTGAAAACCTGCACGCTCAAAGTCGGCGGATTTGAATCCGAAGACATGGGGACCGAAGCTGCGTCGGAGTTCGTCCGTGCCATTGAGTCTTACATTTCAAAAAAGGTGGCGGACCTTCTGAGGATCTCGCTATCGAGGGTGGATGTGCACCGTCCCCTGAATACGCTGGGCATCGATTCTTTGATGGCAGTGGAGCTGAAGATGGCCATCGAAGAAGAAATGGGAATCGAGTTTCCCGTCGAGACGCTCTTTCTGGGGGCCGGCATTTCCGATCTGACGGCGCATGTTCTCTGGCAAAGGACATCGGGAAGGGGGCTTGAAGCCAAAGACGGACCTTTGGGAAAGCTGCTCTCATCCGGCCGTCAGTCCGGAAAGCCGGCGAAAAGGGTCTGTACCCATGGCAATGCCTTTCAGATACAACCGGAGTGCCTGCCGTTTGAGGACTACCCCGAATACCGGAACCTTCAGCGGATCATGCTGGCAATGAAAGCGCGAGGTATCGACAACCCTTACTTCAGGGTGCACGACGGGGCCAACTCCAATGGGGCCGTTGCAAAAGGTCGAGAGTTCATCACCTTCTCCAGGTATAACTACCTGGGTATGTCCGGAGATCCGGCCGTTTCTCAAGCCTCCAAAGACGCCATCGACCGCTACGGAACGTCCGTTTCGGCAAGCCGCCTTGCTTCGGGCGAAAGACCAATGCATCGTGAGATTGAGCATGAAATTGCCGGTTTGATTGGAGCAGAGGACAGCCTTGTCTTTGTGAGCGGGCATGCCACCAACGTGACCACTATAGGCCATCTCTTCGGCAAGCTCGATCTCATAGTTCATGATGCCCTGATCCACAACAGTGTTCTCCAGGGATGCCAACTCTCCCAAGCAACGCACCTTTCTTTTCCCCACAATGACTGGCAAGCCCTGGACATGATTCTCGGGGAGTCGCGACCCCGTTACCGGCGGGCCCTCGTTATTATCGAAGGCGTTTACAGCATGGATGGCGATATCCCGGATCTGCCCGAATTCATTAAGATCAAGAAGCGACACGGAGCCTTTCTAATGGTGGATGAGGCTCATTCCGTCGGCGTATTGGGGAAAAGGGGCGGGGGTATTGGCGAGCACTTTGGAATCAACCCTGCCGATGTGGAACTTTGGATGGGCACCTTGAGCAAATCCTTTGCCAGTTGCGGAGGCTACATCGCCGGGTCCGGGGCCCTCATCGAATACCTGAAATACACTGCGCCGGGCTTTGTCTACAGCGTGGGAATGCCTCCGCCGAATGTCGCGGCGGCGCTGGCCGCCATTCGATTGCTCAAGAAGGAGCCCCAAAGGGTGACGCGCCTCCATGAGCTCTCCGGGCTTTTTCTCATGCTCGCACGGGAAAGGGGCCTGGATACCGGCGCCAGCAGCAGCGGGTCCCCTGTAATTCCAGTGATAGTGGGAGATTCCCTGAAGGCCCTAAGGCTCTCTCAAGCCCTCCTCCGGCAAGGGATCGATGCCCTGCCCATGGTCTATCCCGCAGTTCCCGACAACTCCGCCCGCCTGCGCTTTTTTGTTAATTGCACCCATACGCCCGAGCAGATTCGCTTTGCTCTGGATGTCGTCGCCCCGGAGCTGGAAGCCCTGCAAAAGGTCGATAACGAGAAACAGCGCGCTGCCCTTTCACTTTGGGATCTTCCGCAAGAACCCGTTCCCCTCTGATATACGAATCACACGGAATCGTCCGATTTGCGATTGTATTAGCCGGCTTGTTGGTCGAGTCTTTCCCGGTAGAGGTACTGACAGGAAATTCGATTTCCGCGGGGGGGGGGACAGGACTAGGGGGCACGGCGTTGGGGTGGCTCGTGGTTTATCCCGTCGGTGCCCTTTCAGTCGGCCATACCGTTTCTGGTGCGTAGACGTCGCATACGTCCGACACATGATTCGTGGTTTGTCGGATGATAGACAACCACCTCGACGAGCACCCCCGGAATCCCCGCGACGACCCGGCGAATAGCTTCGAGGCGCCCGTTGCCCTCGAAGGCGATGTAGTTGGATGGGTCCTCGGCCACCACGTTGATCGGTGAAACCGACGGCATGCACGCATCTTGGAGTACTCGGTCGACTCGCCCGGTTTCGATGATTTCGCGTCGATGTGCCGTTAAGGATTTGGTGCGATCTTCGACTAAATCGAGGGCGGTGCTTCTCACGATGGGATGCAGCGACTTGATGGTATCGAGGGGGACAAAGCGAGACTCGGTTCGCTCCGTATGCCAATAGAGCAACGTAACCGTGAAGTACAGCCATAGATCACTGGCGTCGAGATACAGCAATTCGTATCGCTTTTCACGCAGATAACGCAGGAAGCCGCTCAGTCCGCGATACGTATTCTCTCGTGTCGCACCCTCGATGGTCACCGAAGCCATCCTTGGGCGCGGTACCAACGGCACGTGTCCGCCATACCTCCCGGCTTGAAGATCCCGGCCCCTTCGACAAGCTCGGGACAGGCTTCGTGCAAGTCTCCGCATCTCAAGTATTTCATGAAAACCCGCATCACGTGCCTTCTTCCCATTTGGTGGCCATTATGCCCACGATGAAGACCATGGCCGCGAAAGTCCCTATTATAGCGGAGTAACTCAGCGCGGTCAGGTTGTCGTTAAACACCATGGATGCCCTGAGGCCCTCGTTAACATAGTAGAGCGGCAGCGTCCTGGCGAACTTCTGCAAGAAGCCCGGCATCATCTCTAGAGGGAAGAAGCTCCCCGAGAGGAACATCATCGGGAACATGATGGCGTTGGCCGCGGCGGTGGCGCTCTGCGCCTCCTTCACGATGCGGGTAAGTATCATCCCGATTCCGACGAACGTAAAGACGTCAAGCACAATGAACAGAGGGAGCCAGGCGTTTATCCGCAATTTAACGTCAAACACGGCGTAGCTCACCACCAGCATTGCAGTGGTGGATATGACCGCGAGTATGAACTGGTACAGAATGTTCGACAATATCCAGTCGGTATGGGTGATGGGCGTGGTGGATAGCTTCCTGATGATGCCCTTCTGCCGCAGCTCCGTGTTCACGTTCACCGTGCCGAACAGGCTCGCGGTCATCACCGCCATCGCGATGATGCCGGGGATGAAGAACTCGACGAACCGGTATTCCCTGGTGTGTATCGATATTTCCGCCGTCCTGACGAACGACGGCTTTCCGGAAAGTCCCTGGTTCATCCTGGCGAATACCATGTCCAGGATTTGCATTTTCGCAACCACCGAGCTGGAGCTGGGGTCGTATACATATGTAATGGTAACGAATGCGTTGGGGTCGTCGAATTGCAGATACTGTGTGTAAGATCTTTCATAGTCTTTGGGAATAATGAGGACAATGTTCACTTTGTTGTTCTTGGCGTACTGCGTGGCGTCGATGGCGGGGTCAACCCTGGTTATCTTGAACTTCCCGGTGAGGGCGAGGGTCTTGGCGATCTCCGCCGAGGTTTCGGTTTGGTCGAGGTCCTGCACGCAAAGGTTGAAGCTCACTTTGTCCCGGTCCATGAAAATGGTGCCGAACACGAGTATCAGCAATATCGGGAAGGTGGTTGTGAAGAACATGGCGGTCTTCTCGCGATAGAAGATCTTGATGCTCACGACGAGATTTGCGCCGACGACGCGCAGATTCATTCCACCCCCTTTTCCCCGGATGCGCCATCGTTGAGCGCCTCGCCGGTGAGCTTCAGGAAAACCTGTTCGAGGTTGGGCTTGCGAACGTCCATGCTGAGCAACGACGCCCCGGCGTCTTTAAGGGCGTTCAATATCTTCCGGATGTCGTCAGTGCGCTCCACCCTCACATTGATGTTCTTATGGTTGTTAAGAACCGGCTCAAAGCCCATCTTCCAAACTACTTCAAAGGCTTTTTCATCGACGGGGTGCAGCGTGAGGACCAGGTTATCCGCATTGCTTTCTATGAGCTGCGCGGGAGAGTCCATGGCGATGATCTTCCCCCTGGAGATAATAGCGACGGTGTCTGCAAGAAGCTCAGCCTCCTCCATGTAGTGCGTGGTGAGAAATACCGTCTTTCCCTCCTTCTTCAAGCCCAGCAGGACTTCCCACACCTCGCGCCTGGCGCGGGGGTCGAGGCCTGTCGTCGGCTCGTCTAGGAACACGACTTCGGGGTTGTTAACGAGCGCAATTGCTATTCCGAGGCGCTGCTTCAAGCCCCCGGAGAGTTTCATGTATTGCTCTTTGGCCTTGTCCTTGAGGTTCACGAGATCCATCAGACCGTCGATATCGGCGTTCCTGAGACAGAAGAGCCGCGAGTAGTACTGCATGGTCTCCCTGACCGTTATCCTGTCGAACGAGCTGAACCCCTGCGGGAGGACCCCGATGCGGGGGACGATGTCGCGTTTTTCCTTCCTGACGTCCATCCCGAGAACGCGCACTTTTCCAGATGTGGGCCTGCGGATCGTATCGACTATCTCGACGGTGGTGGTCTTGCCCGCGCCGTTCGGGCCCAGGAACGCGAAAACCTCGCCTTGCCTGACGTTAAACGATATGTCGTCGACCGCCACCAGGTTCCCGTAAAGCTTCTTCAGGTTCTCGACTTCGATTGCGTGCTCAACTTCTGTCGTCATGGATCGACATTCCGCCTCCATGGGTCACAGTATCAAGAATCGCTCATACCAAAGGCTGCCGGTTCAAAATGGTGATGGAAAGCCACATCTTCACATGAGGAAGTGAACGTACCCATATGTACCGGCCGGCGTCCATGGGAAACAGCATCAGAGCCTTCCCTGATAAGCGCACGGGAAAGGTGTATCCGCCGTCTCCTCCCGCCACGGGTGGATAGACGTTGATTTGCAGAGGGTCCACGAGGTGGAACGCGCATCCCAGGGCCTTGACGACGGCTTCCTTGATAGACCAGAGCAGGGCTGATGCGTTTCCCAATTCTCCCCCCGCCAATCTCAAGGCATGTTTAAGCTCCTGGTCATTGAACACCCGGTGAAAGGGGTATTCCTTTTGGAATTCATCGGTCCCCGCAACATCGATTCCGATATCGGACCGATCCCCGCAGAGGGCGGCCCAGACCTTTCCTCCACCTTCACTGAAGGAGACGGCCGGGCCCCGATATTCTCCCAACAGGAAATGGGGCTTGCCAAGCGGGCCGCGAACCACGTGAATGGGGAGATCATCTCCGTTGGAGGAACGAAAGCATTTCCAAAAAGGGCTTCCCAGCGCCACCAGGTGATCCCACAGGATAGATACCAGGCGGTGCTTGTCTCCTGACCCGTTAGTCCGAGGTTCTTTGAAGCTTTCGGTGGGGCATGGCAAGGATGCATAGAAGACCGGACCCCCTCGATGATCGAAACTCGCGGCATGAACGGTTATGTCTCGGCAATCCGTTGCCACATCCACTCCAATCTTTCCTGAGCCGCGTTCTTTCGGAGCCATGAAGGCTCAGTCCGAAACCCAGTGCATCCGCATATTGGAAACCTGCATGATGGTTTGGCCCTGATCGTCAAGTCCTCTGGCGTCCCAGGTGAGACCTTGCTCGTTCTGCGCCCGCATGCGGGCCTCCAGGGTGATCTGTTCCCCCACCCGGCATTTTCGGCAAAACCGCATCTCCCCGATCTCCATGGGAATCATGGATCTTTGCTCCGGCATCTTCATTGCCACGCGGTAGAAGCCGGTCAACTGCAAAAGGGCCTCGAAAAGATAGGGAGAGTATTGGTACCGTGCGTTGCTCAAATTTGCGAAATCACCTGTTTGCCGGTAGGTGGTTCGTCCCCGTACCACTCCCGGACCCGCACCGTCAAGAACCTCCAGCACGCGATACCTGCCTTTAAGGCCGCTGTGTTTCTCGTACCATTCAAGCATATTTTTATGATCCATGGGGCGCGTCCGCAGTTCGTCGAGCCGGACGGGAAAATCCAGGAAACCCTCCCCTAAAGATCCTTCCCCGTCATCGAGAATGACCTGGCCCTTGCAGTGGGGGGAGAAACGGTCTGTCAATCTTCCCGTGGGGGAGATCTCCCGTGCTGCCAGCGAAACCTCGCACGATACCTCCGGAAGGCCGCCGGGGACCCGGCGGCAGGAGATCCTGGAGGACCGCGGAACCTCGGGAGGACATTGGATCATGTCCAAGAATCGCACTTGGCGGGCTCCCCGCACCTGCAGGTAGGGATACAGGATCCGGGCGGCTTCCATGAACGTCTCCAGAAACATGGCGGCTGAGACCAGGGGATGTTTGACGAACGCCAAGGGCCTGTGATCCTCGATCCAAAGGTCCTTCTCCCGGGAAAAGGACCTGACAGCCTCGATTTGCTCCCGGCGGATGTCAAGGCTGGAGACCCCATCTATCATGGGAAAGTCCTCGGGGCTGAAGGCCACGGCGCCTCCATCCAATTCTACATTGGGTGAAGGACGGGGCATGATGTTGATCCTTGCCGTTTTCACGGAGGGTAGTGCCCTCATGAACATTACCCAATCGTCGTCGGCCGGGGATACGAAGATCTCCCGGCAGAATAGCGCCGCAAGCTCATTTACATGGATATACGACGCGCCCATCCGCCTCATTAGCTCCCTTACATGTGGATCCTCGGCCATGCCCGCCCCCTCGATAGGGGGAAGCATCAAAGCCTTGAACCGGATGGCGCCATTCTTCCTCCGGAGGGTTCTAATCAACGCGGACATCATACGGTTGCCTGCCGCGTAGTTGGCCTGGCCGGGATTCCCCTGGATCGCGGCCACCGAGGAAAGGCCCACGAAAAACCTCAAACCGGCCTTCTCGGTAGCCTGAAATAGATTCCACGCCCCGAGGAATTTAATGTCCGTGACCATGGAGAAATCATCCGCGGTCATTTGGCTGAGGAAACCGTCCCTGAGGACTCCCGCGCCGTGGATGATCCCGCGGATATTGCCGTAACGATTTGCCACCTCGTCCATGACGGCGCGGACCGCGTCGGGGTCGGCGACATCGCATGCATGGTAGGATGCCTCGATCCCCGAGGAGTGCAACTCCGCAAGGGTCCGGGTAATCTCCAATGCCCTGTCTTCGTAAGTGGAAGATTCCGAAGGCGGATGCGTGGGACGGGGTTTTACGGTATTCATGCCTGGATCGAGAGGCGTCCTTCCCAGAAAGACCAGGCGGGGTTTAAAGGGCACGAGACCGCGGGCCAGGTGGGCGCTGATCCCAGTTGCGCCCCCAGACATGACTATAACGTCTCCAGGGCTCAGCTCAAGACTTAATGGACCCCTGAAGACCAACGGGGCGACGCGTCCCTCCGAGGTGAAAACCCTTGCATCACGATGAGCCATCTCCACCGCCGGGTACCCTCTGTCCAGAGCATCGCGTAAGGCAGCGCGAAGGTCGGCGCCGCGGCCGATTTCCAATGTGCGAAACTGGACCGCCGGGTGTTCCTGCGCTGCGCTCAGAAATAGCCCCAGCAGCCCCTCCGCCAGCAGCCGACCCGGTGTTTCGGTATCCTCGCCGGAGTGGATCAGCACGACGAATTTCCTGGCCGGCGCTTGGAGAAATGTTTTCAGGAGGATAAAGAGCCCCCTGAGAAGCCGCGAAACATCCTCCATGCTTCTCAAACTTTCCGGCACGCCTTGAGGCAGGACGATAACCACCCCAACGAGGGACGTCAGGCCGGCTATCCAATCGGCGGCCCCATGGGCCCCTTCGGCAGTTCGAATGTCGCGGCCTGTTTCGCCTGGACCGAAGCTCCCTTGCATGAACGGCATGGCGAATACGTCAACCCCGTGATCCAGGCGGAAGATATCTCCCGCACTTGCCGCAATGCGGTTATCCCTGTCCGGCGAGAGGAGGAGGACCGACTCGCCCGGCTCCAATTTCGTGGGAATGGAAGCCGGTGGATCGAGAGGGACGTAACCGAATATGAGTCGCTTCAGGCTCGCATCATCCTCCGAGGGCTTCAGGATTTCATCCCGCGCCGCGCCGGGGTCGACAGCCTTTGTGGCCGGCCGCGGCCCGGCTCCGTACTGCCTGGCGATTATCTCGGAGATCCTCCGAGCGATATCCCTCACGGTGCGGACATGGATAAAATCCTGCAATTCGATAGTGATCCCGAAGTGGCGTTCCGCGGCGTCCATGATGATCGGGAGACGACTGGAGCGGATGGAGAGGTCTCTCCTGAGATCCATATCGGGTTGGATCTCGTCCCTTTCGAATCCGGTGGCATCCATGATGATTCGAACAAGGTCCTCCATGTGATCCCGGCTCTCAGGCGCATCACCGGGGGCGGGAGTCTCCATCGATACGGGTGAATCGCCCGGCCCTGGAAATCCCCTTGAATCCCCCTCTATAAAAGGGGGACTTACGGCAGCTTCCATCTTTTCTAAAGGAGGGGCGGGAGAAATTCCACGGACGTGCGAATCGCGATTGATCATTAATTCAGCGTCGGGCGGCTCCCCCCTTCCCTCTGGGGGCCCGGGGCCACCGAGCATGGTTTGGATAACCGATGCGAGATCGTCTTCCTGGAATGTCGGGTTGACCTCTTGGCGGATGGCTTCCATGATATTGGGCCTGAGGGATCGGCCGAAGGTCTCCAGCACGAATCGGTTGATTTCCCTTTGAACGATCCCTGCCATCGGGTTGGACCCCGCGGGCCGGAGCGCCACGGTCCGTGACGTGGGTGCCGGGGGGGAGCGGTAAGATTCGGGGGCCTTTACAACTCCAGGGAGGGAAACAAATCCGGGTTCCCTGTGAACCTTTAGGTGCCCTTCCACGAAAAGCCGAGCAAGGGCTGTCTTGCAGGTCAAACTCTCCGCGCGGGGAAGGCAGGTCTGGATGCATGCCGAGTCAGGGAGCGTGTCCGCGATGAGATTGCTCAATATATCGCCTGGGCCGACCTCCACGAAGAGCCGGATTCCGTAGCCGTTCCAAAGAGTCTGAACGTTATTCATCCACTGGACGGGAGATTCCAGGTGGGCCATCAGAATTCGCCTGATCTCTCCGGGGTCCGATGGATACGGCGCCATGGTCGTGTTGGAGATGACGGGAATCCGCGGAGAATGAAACGGGATGGGGGCAATGAACGCTTCGAGTTCATCATGGATGACTCTCATGACAGGAGAGTGAAAGGCCATGCTGACTCGCAAAAGAGTGGCCCTGTACCCCATTTCCTTTAGTCTGTCGCCAAAATTCTTGACCGCCTCGGTCTTGCCGCTCAGAACGATCTGGCTCGGTGAATTAATATTGCTGATGTGGACATCTTCCTCCCGTCCCTGAATCAACTCCTTGAGCAGCTCCAGGGGGGCGTCCACGGCCACCATGACACCCGGATCAACGTGCATGCCAACGGCTTTGTCCATGCACCGGGCCCTCATGTTCACGATTCGGAACCCGTCCTCCAGGGAATAGACTCCGGCCAGGCACAAGGCGGTCAGTTCGCCTAAGCTGTGGCCGGCCGTCGCCGTCGGGTGGATGCCAAGTGAGAGGAAGCATCGAGCCATGGCGTATTCCAAGGCGAACAGGGCAGGCTGCTGCCACCGGGTTTTCTGAAGATTCTCCTCTCGATCATGGAACAACAGGTGAAGGAGGTCGAAGTCCGCGGCAGCCGCGGCCCGATCCATCCACTCCCTGATTACGGAAAAAGATTCGTAGAGATCCCGCCCCATTCCTCCATAGTGGGTGCCTTGCCCGGGAAACACCAGGGCGAGCGGTAGCGCCGTCGGGCGCTCAGCGCCCATGAAGACCCCCTGCTGCGCCAGGGACCTCAAAACCTTTGGGGTGACGATTCCGCCCTCGGTAAGGTGGTGCGTCCTCCCGACGACAGTGAGCGCCTCTTCTTCGGATTCCGCCACGACAGCCATCCGGCAGTCACGGCCCTCCATCCTGGTTCGGAAAAAACATACGCCCTGAAGCTCGGGAGGCCCACCACTTGCCTCTCCAGCGTAATCGGGCTCTTCCTTCAAATCCGGCGTCCGAAATTCGAAATCCGTGGTGCGCTCACCACCCCCCTCTCGGGCGAGACCGGACTCACCGCCCGCGGAGACCAGGATTGTAGCTGCTTCATCCACAGCCTGCTCCAACTGCACCACGTAGTTGGAACCTCCAAACCCGAAAGCGTTGACCTGAGTCCTTCTTGGCCGGCCGGCCCTGCACTCCCAGTCGAGCGGCTCGGGGGCGATGAATAGCCCCGATCCTTCCAGGCCGATTTCCGGGTCTGGATTCATATAATTGAGGGTGGGTGGAAAAACCCCCGCTTTCATGGCCATGACTCCTCGAATGAGGCTGTTGATGCCGGAGGTGCCAAGAGTGTGTCCGATCTGGGATTTGAATGAGGTGAGAACCGTGCGCTTGGAGGAATTGAAGAAAGACTTCAGGGCGCGGGCCTCCTCCACGTCACCTTGCCGGGTGCTCGTGGCATGGCATTCCACCAGGTCCACCGCATCGGGCCCATAGGGTGTCCCCTGGAAAGAGGCGCGGATGGCGATCTCCTGGGTGACACTGGATGACTCCACCATGCCCAGATGGTTGTTGCTCGCTCCCATGCCCGTGATGACGGCGTGGACAGGCGCCCCCCTTGCGCGGGCCGATCTTTCCCGCTCGATGACGATTACCCCTCCTCCTTCTCCCAGGACCATCCCGTCTCTTTCGGCATCGAAGGGGCGGGAGGTTTCGTGAGCGGGCCTATCCTGCCCGGACATCCCAAAAAGGGCGCCCAGGGCTGAAAATTCCAGAAAATGCATGTGCCTGAGATTATCCTCGCCCCCTCCGACGATGGCTGCATCGATAATGCCGGTTCGGATCATCTGGATGGCGCTGTGAAGTGCGACCAGTGAGGTCGCGCAGGCGGCGGAGACAGAATGACTGGGGCCCATGAACCCATACCGGTTGCAAACGAAGCCTGCCGCCGCGGAGCTGAGTCTGCCCAGGAGTGTGGTATCGTCAATGGGCCGGCGTCCGGATTTCACCTCGCGTTCGACGGCGCTCGCCTGATCCGGACTGAGGTGAAGGGCCCTGTTGATATCGGCAAGGATGTCGTGAACGTACCCCCTTATGACCAAATCGGTGAGGGTCATCGCCGCCTCTCCCGAATTCTGGGAGATGAGTACCGCGATTCGCTCCCGAGGAATGTTCGATTCCAGGAGGCCGGACACCCGGATGGCTCTCTCCGCCAGCCACATGGTGATCTTTGTGGCTTCGGTCATGGTTCGGAAATCATGTGGGGGAATCCCGAGATCATTGCGCGAGACATGAAAGTCCAGGAAGGCTCCCACCTTGCAGTAAGTCTTGTCCGGAAAGAACGGGCGGGGATCATAAAAAAGCTTGTGATCCCACCGGGAAGGTGGAACCAGGGTAATCCCGCTTTTCATGGCCAGGCTTGAAGCCCAGACCTCTTCCGGACTTTTCCCCAAGGTATTGAGAATACCCATCCCGGTTATGGCAACCCTTTCATGGGCATATCCATGCGGCGCTGCATGCTTCAGTCCATGGCCAATCCGGTGGGATGAGGTTTTTATGGTGTGCGAAGCGCCGGGTGAGGGTCCCGGCATTTTCTCGATGGACCCCTCGAATGGCTGATGCAGCAAAAGAGGGGCTTCGGCCAGCGCGCGGTGGAAGGACGGCAGCCTCAGGACCTTGCTGATGAGGCCGGCGCAGGCTCCACTCATGAATTGCCCGCGTTCCAGGCAGGCCCGCTCATCCAGAGGCGCCCCGCCCGGTCTGTCCATGCCTCGGGCCGCGGCGAAGAGGCTCCCCGCTGTCATCCCTTCTATTCTCGCGCGGAAGGAGTGCTCGTCCTGGTGATCCGCGGCGAACTCCCTTTCCAGGGATAAAACCGCTGCCGCTCTCCGGGTCCTCAAGGATCGCACCCGAAGTCCGGTGTCCTGGCCTGAAACGAGCGTTCCGCCCGGAGGCGATTCCAGGATCATACGCTGATAGAGCGACGTCAGGGCGCCCGTTTCAACGATCTCCCGTGTGGCCAGATACGCGGTGCCCATCTGGATGGCATCCGCTCCGAGCATGGCGGCTATGAATGCCGTCTCCCGATTGAAGATTCCCCCGGCAAGAACAATGCGGCAATTTTGGAACAGGGCCGGCTTTAGCCGTTTCATATCCAACACCCTTTGAGCAAGGGTGAGTGTGCTATGGCGCCCCACGTGCCCGCCGGCCTCATATCCCTCGCAAATCACGTACCGGACGCCGGCTTCAAGGGCGAGCCTCAACAGGGTCTCATCAGGGGCGATGTATATGACCTCCGTACCGCATTCCAGCAATTCCCTTAAAGGTGAGAGATCACCCCCCGCGATCACCACAAAACGGGGCTTGTGTCTCTTTACCCAGGCCAGATGCGTCTCCCTGAAGGGGTTCTCCGCCAGAGAGACGATATTCACTGCATAAGGGCGTCCTCCCATGATCTCCGGCAGGCGTCCCAGCCTTCCGTCAAGGGTCTCCGCGTCCATCAGGCCAAGGGCGATGGTGGGCAATCCACCGGCCTCGGCAACACTTAAGGCGAACTCAGGGACATCCGTGATCCAGGACATGGCCCCCTGAATAAAGGGATATTTGGATCCCATCTCCGCGGCTATGGGGCTGTCCAAAAAGCAGTCCTTTTTCGCCCCGGCCAGGTGGCATAAGCTGCGAATCTCGTCCATGAAGGACTTCACGGCCGCCTCTGTTCCCGTCCCAAAACGCTCGGCGAAGGACGCGGCAAAGGCGGTCTCCACACCCAGAGGGATGACCTCGTCCGGGGTGAAATGGCTCTCAAGGGGGTGGAGGGCCCCGGCGCTCACCCGGTCCGCGAAGGAGCGGCGGCTTTCCTCCGTGATCTTTGCTCCGCACAGCGAGTTCTCGAACCTTTTGATTTCCTTGAACGCGATAGAGTTTCCCTTGTTGAAAAGGCGGCAGGGAACCCGCAGGTCGAGGCCGGCCAGATCGGTGGAATCCAGGCGAAGGTTGGAGAGCCGCCGGCGTTGGAGATCATCAACGGCAACCAGGTCCGTCAGCCAGTGGACGCTCTCGAAGACGATCCCCGCGGCCCCGGTGGACAGTAATGCCGCCGCCGCCTCGGGAGTGGAGACACTTCCCCAGATTAGGATGTCCCGAGACCTCGAAGAGTCGCGCAGCATTTCCTTGACCGCTGAATATAGAGCCAGCGTCGTCTCACCGCTCACGAATCCGGATGCCTCGCATCCTTTCAGGACGATGCTCCCGATTTCCGAGCTGTCTGTCAAAATAGCCGCCAGGAGATTCAGGTCCCCGACGATTGGGAAGCAACGGCAGTCTTCCGGCAAATCCCTCAATCTCCGTGGAAAGGAGGAAGGATTCTCCCCGATAAACTGGGGATGGCATTCGACCCAGATGTTTTGGATCCCTGTTTCTTTCAACAACTGTCCCAAAGACGGATCCGTCAAGACAGGCGCGGAAATCTTGATATCCCCGACCTGGCCGGCGTGGTCGGCTTTACGCAGGAAAGAACGAAGCGCATCCACCCCCATCATCGAAAAATCGAAGATGGCCCTGCTCCCCGTTCGATGCGCCATTTGGGTCACTGGTGGGACCATCTCTTCAGGCCGCCAGACGAAGGCAATGATCGGAACCCGATGCTCAGCCAATATGTCCAGACCCCCGTTTCGACGAGATACTCTCGCCTTCAGTAATTATAAAGACTTTCTAAATATGCAATATTTCTTATGTATTCTTGCGCCGGCTTCCTCTACCAGGAAGTTGATCGACTCGTTGTCCTCCAGGGTCCAGCCCATCTCCAGATAGCGGTATTTTTCCTTCTTCCTCACAACCTCATACAGGTGGCGGAAGGCCAGTATGGGCAGTCCCATTTGCCGATACTTTTCCTTGATCCCGAAGAGCAAACCCCGCAATCCGTTGATCTCCCGCCGATATATGAGGATCTTCAGCAAACCCGGCAGGCCGATGCACCCGTTGAGACGCTTGAGCAAAGGGTTGATGTCGGGCAAGATCACGCAGACCCCCGCGGATTCATTCTCATAATAGATGAAGAAAGCCAGGTCCGGGTCCCCGATTTTCACCATGTTTTTTCCCATCTCCAGTGTCTCATTGTCGCTCAGGGGGACGTAACCCCAGTTTCCGGACCAGCAGTCGTTGAATATCTCCCTTATCAGAGCGAACTCGGAAACAGGGTCCTTGAGATCAAATCCCCTGATGCGGATACCCTTTTTCCGGGCCATCCGTTCAGCAAGACGATCCAGCCACTCGGGAAGCCGGTAAGCCCCCTCTATCAGGAAGGCAAACAGGTCCTTCTCTTTGGTGAAACCGCACGATTCGACCAACCTCGGGTAGTAAGGCGGATTGTAAGTCATCATCAAAGCAGGCGGATAATCAAACCCGTCAATGAGCAAGCCCGCCTCGTAATTGATGGATGGGTTGAGCGGGCCTATCACGAAGGTCATCCCCTTCCGGCGAACCCAAGTCTCCACGGAAGCGAAGAGCGATGCCGCGGCCTCCGGATCGTCAGCACATTCGAAGAATCCCCAAATGCCCATCTGTTCGCCGTGGAACTCGTTATGGCGGCGGTCTATGATGCCCGCGATCCTACCCACCGTCTCCGAGCCACGCCGGGCCAGAAAGAGGATGCGCTCGGCAAACTCCCAGAAAGGGTGTCCGAGGGGATCCAGCATCCGGCGAACCTCTTTCTTAAGGGGAGGGACCCATTTGGGGTACTCAGCGTAGATTTTCCAGGGCAGGTCAATGAAGTCCTTGAGATCCGATCTTCTTCCCACGGTAATTATCTCAATGCCGGCCATGATTGCTCTTTTTGAGAGGTTATCACCGAAACATCCCGACAATATCGCTATAGCCAATTTTCTTTTTTGTACCAGGCGAGGGTTAATTTAGCTCCCTGAGCAAGAAAGATCCGGGGCTCGAAACCCAACAAAGTCCTGGCCTTTGTAATGTCGCAGAGCCAATTCTTCCGGATCATTTCCTCTACCTTGCCTCTGCTCATGATGGAAGGCTTCCCGGAGACCCTGGAGATACATTCAGCAAAAAAGGCCATGCCGTATAGCACCTGTTTGGGAAGGCGGAGCCGCAGGGCGCTTATCTCCATCGCTTGAGCGAAGATGTCACCAATTTCCTCCATCAGGTAGTCTTGACCATCAGACAGAAAAAATATTCCCCCGTTTTCCGTTTGGGTCTCGGCAGCCAATAGGATTGCTCGGACAAGGTCCTGGACATGGCACATGCTGACATGCTGATCGTGGTCCGAAAGACAGGGCTTTACGCCTTTGGAAAGGCTCTTGAAAAGAGCGTAAAAGCTTTTGTCCCTGGGTCCATAGACGGAACAAGGCCGCATGATAAGGAGAGGAAGCTCATGGGAGTGGGACAGGGCCAATTGCTCCCCCATCAATTTGCTTTTCCCATAGGGCGAGACCGGTTCGCAGGGGTCGGACTCCTTTTTCTTCCCGCCGCCCCGGCACGGACCTGCTGCTGCCTGGCTCGAAACATAGATAAGTTTTTTGAGACGGGGATTGTTTTCGATGCAGGCTTGGACAAGGTTCTCCGTACCCAGGGCATTCACTTCGAAATAGGTTTTTTCTTTGACGGCCGTTGTCACACCCGCGAGATGAAACACATGCTCGACGTCTTTCACAGCTTGTTTTAGAGAATCCTTCTCCTGGCAATTTCCGGTTACAAACTCAACGGGGCAGTCCTTCACCCACCCTAAATGCCTCTTATTCCGAACGAGGCATCTGACTTGGGACCCTCGTTGAACGAGGGCTTCCACCAGGTGGCTCCCGATAAATCCCGTCGCTCCTGTAACCAAAGCTTTCAATTATCATTTCCTCTATAGATGAGAGGAGATTGCTATCCGACCTGTTTCCGATAATATCCACCCGGTTGGCTGTCAAGGAGGCAGGGGCCCACTATTCCCGGCCACTCGTGGTTATTGCCGCGGTAAACGTCAAGTTAGGGGTCCCGGATTTCGGGTTTGGGCATCTTACACACCCCGGGCGTGGCCGCGGAGTTCGCAGAGACCACGGCAAAAAGCAACCCTGCGCATTCCGCACGTAGCCCCGTCTCCCGCCTGAGGCAAAGCGGGAGGGATAGAGCATGATTGCTTCTTCTCCGTTGCATGTGGCATCGATTTCATGCAGCACTTGTGTTGCATGCAACAATTGTTTTACACAAATCTCAACCTTCCAATGAGTCTTATCCTGCCTTAAATATATACATATACCGGCTAACTTTGGAATGCGGCACCTCCTGATCCGCGGGGCATGGAACTTGCTCAAAGAAGGTTCAGACTGGCTCGTCAGGTTTCCATCCTTGTTCTCTTCCGTGATCACGCATTTGGTAAGGGACAACAGATCAAGGCAAACACACGCCGAGCTTGCGGCAGGAAGGAAAGAGAAAATGTTAGGGATGATTCTTCTTATTTTACTGGTTCTTTTACTTGTTGGAGCGCTCCCTGCCTGGCCACATAGCCGGGCGTGGGGATATTATCCAAGCAGCGGCATGGGACTGATCCTTCTGATAGTGGTAGTGCTTCTGTTATTTGGTCGCATTTGAGAGGAGTGAGGGCATCGAGAAGGGGAGGGACATCTACAGTAAAGGATGGAATCGAGTAGCTCTGATTTCCGTCAGGACTAACCGGCTAGTAGGCTTAGGGACATGAAAGGATAAGAGGATGCCTTTGATTAATTTGATCATTATTCTGGTTGTGGTTGGGGTTATCCTTGGGCTGATTAATAACTACATACCCATGGATGGGAAAATCAAGAGAATCTTAAATGTAGTGGTCGTGATCGTCGTGATTCTCTGGCTGTTGAGCGTCTTCGGGGTCATAGGTTCACTTTCGACAATTAGTGTCGGGAGGTAGGGGTCCTGGTGTGGTGCATGCTTTCGGATGCCGAAGGAGTGCGGCCAACTTATGAGAAGGACCTTGAGTCCCCAAAAGGGGTACTTGGCGGCATCCTCCGCGGTGAGCGGTTACGGCGCCATATGAGTTTTGGCCGGTAGCGACCACAAAATGATTCTATTCAGCAGGGCACCGAGCGGAACCGTCCGGTTGCTCTCAGCCTCAGCGGTGGTGCTTGTTCCCTGGTGGACCGCACGTGCCGGAGGCTCACGGAATTTTACGAAGGAGCAGAGGAAATGAGCGCACTCAAGATCATGGGAAGCGTGCTGATAGTGGTCGGCATCGCAGCGCTACTGTACGGCAAGTTCAGCTACACCAAGGAGACTGACTACATCAAGTTGGGCCAGATCGAGATGTCTTTTGCGCAAAAGGAGACGGTCAACGTCCCCGTCTGGGCCGGTATCGGGGCAATAGTCGGTGGTGGTGCGCTCCTGCTTTATGCGAGCAAAAAAGGTGGCTCCAGGATTAGATCCGCCTAAAGGGTCATAAAGACTGTCGATGCAATTGCACTCCAGGTGCGCTGAAAGAGCCTGAACGAGGAAAGCCGCCTTGAAGAAATTTAGTCGGTTTGTCCTTCCTTGACGAAAAAAGAGAAATGCCTGACGAGCGGAAAGGTGGTCGAAGCACTATCTTGCCCCTGTGTGGGCAACGGCAGGAAGAACGGCACAGTGACAGCCATATCCAATGTCGTATTCATGGAATAACGCGTGATCGCTAACGATCATCTCATCTATCGCTTCATCCCCTTCTTGGCTCCAAGGTGGGGTGCAAATTCACTCTGGGAAGGCAAACCATCATGAAACGGATCGGAATTATTCTCGGCGGCGGGATTCTTTTGTTCATTGTGTTATTCGGATGGTGGGTCTTCAGTCGCCCAGGACGCGGCACGACCGGCTCGGTCAGCACGCATTTTCGCTTGTTCGGACCCAACGACAAGATAGTGATCGACGGCTTCGACGACCCTAAAGTCCAGGGCGTCGCGTGTCACATCTCCCGTGCTCAAACGGGAGGTATAAAGGGCGAACTGGGCGTTGCGGAGGACACGAGTGACGCCAGCATAGCCTGTCGTCAGGTCGGCCCTATCAAGATTGCGGGCGAACTCAAGGACGGCGAGCGCGTCTTCGACGAGCACCGCAGCCTCGTGTTCAAGAAGCTTCAGGTCGTTAGGTTCTTTGACCGCGATCGCAATGTGCTGGTTTACGTGGCATATAGCGACCGGGTTATCGAGGGTAGTCCGAAGAACAGCATCAGCACGGTTCCGATCATGGGGTGGCCCGCACCATAAATTTGAACTTCCGGTCTGAATCGAATTCTTAAACCGACCCTGCATCCCCTGCCATCCCGACACCGACGGATATGAAAGCGGCAAATCAAGGTGCGTCAGTATGGAGGTCGAGGTTGCAAAATTTCCTCGCCGAGTTGTCATTGCCCCCCATTTTGTTTGGGACGAGCTTCACTTATCCCAATATGCTGAATCGCCTGGCGTCGGGAGAGAAACGATGGAACGGTCCGGGCCGCGACATGCCCACAGTGCTTCAATCAGACGGGAAAGTTTCGGTGACCTTGACTAAACATGCCTTTCTCATTGTAAGTCTGCTACCGGAGGCCTAACTGATGGACCGATTTGTTTGTATCCATGGGCATTTTTATCAACCCCCCAGAGAAAGCCCCTGGCTGGAGGCGATCGAGATCCAGGATTCCGCTTTCCCGTACCACGACTGGAACGAGCGGATTACAGCCGAATGTTACGCGGCTAACGCGGTGTCGAGAATCTGGGATACGGAAGGACGTATCGCCAAGTTGGTGAACAATTATGCCAGTATAAGCTTCAACTTCGGTCCAACGGTCTTGCTCTGGATGCAGAACTATGCCACCGACGCCTATGAGGCAATTTTAGAGGCTGACCGGCAGAGCCTGGAGAAATTCTTCGGTCATGGAAATGCTTTGGCCCAAGCCTACAACCACATGATCCTGCCGCTGGCCAACAGCCGGGACAAGAACACCCAGATTATCTGGGGAATAAAAGATTTTGAGTATCGCTTTGGACGCAAACCGGAAGGGTTGTGGCTCCCGGAGACGGCGGTAGATCTTGAAACCCTTGACCTCATGGCACAACACGGCATCGGATTTGCCATACTTGCCCCCAGGCAGGCAAGCCGGGTTCGCCCCATTGATGGTAACGAATGGCAGGACGTGAGTGGTGGAAAAATCTACCCTGCCATAGCATACCGGGTATCGCTGCCGTCCGGCCGCGTCATGGCCCTGTTCTTTTACGACGGTCCTATTTCACAGGCTCTTGCATTTGAAGGATTGCTCGACAACGGCGAGGCGTTCGCCAACAGGCTGTTGTCCGCATTCGCCGACGACTCTCCTCGCCTCGTCCACATCGCCACGGATGGCGAAAGCTATGGACATCATCATCGCCACGGCGACATGGCCCTGGCGCATGCGCTCCACTACATCGAGTCCAACGGCTTGGCGCAGGTGACGAATTATGGCAGGTACCTTGCGGATCATCCACCGGCGTACGAAGTGGAGATCTTTGAAAACAGCTCGTGGAGCTGCGAACACGGCATAGAACGCTGGCGATCGGATTGCGGATGTAACAGTGGAGGCAACCCGGGTTGGAACCAGGCCTGGCGAGCCCCCCTGCGTGCGGCCCTGGACTGGCTCCGCGACGCCGTGAATCCGGCTTTTGAACAAATGGCCAGACAGTTTCTGACCGATCCCTGGGCGGCTCGGGACGATTACATCGACGTCATCGTGGATCGATCACCCGACCGCATCAGTGCGTTTCTGAACCGCCACGCGACCCGCCCCTTAAACTCCGGGGACGAGATCACGGTCCTGAATCTTATGGAGCTCCAGCGCAACGCCATGCTCATGTACACAAGTTGCGGCTGGTTTTTCGACGAGCTTTCCGGGATTGAGACAGTTCAGGTCATCCAATATGCGGGCAGGGTTCTTCAGTTGGCCGACCAGCTTTTCAGCGAGGCCTTCGAACCTGGCTTTCTCGAACATCTTGAGCGTGCCAAGAGCAACATGCCTGAGCACCGTGACGGCCGCAATGTTTATGAGGAATGGGTCAGGCCTGCCATGCTCGATATGAAAGATGTAGGCGCCCACTATGCCTTAAGCTCGCTGTTTCAGGATATCGGTGAGCGCAGCTCGATCTATGCTTATTCCGCCACCCGGGAGGACTACCGCAGCTTTCAGGTAGGACGGTCAAGGCTGGTAATCGGGCGGGCTACGGTTACCTCAGAGGTTACGCGCATATCCTCCAGTTTGTGCTTTGGCGTTCTACATCTTGGCGATCACAGTATCGCCTGCGGCACCGGTGAATATCAGGGCGCGCAAAAATATGAAGCGCTGGCCAAAGAGATTTCAGCGGCCTTCGCCACGGCTGACTTCCCGAAGACCATACTCCTGCTGGGTAAATACTTCGGGACGTCTACGTACTCTCTAACCTCGCTCTTTGCCGATGAGCGGCGAAAAGTTCTGAACATCATCATGGGGCCCACTCTAAGAGAGGCTGAAGCTGCATATAGCTCGATTTATGAGCACCATGCCCCCTTGATTCGTTTTCTGACCGGTTCCGGCACCCCACGGCCACAAGTCCTGTCGGTCGCCGCGGACTTGTGCTTGAATGCCAAGCTTCGCAGGGTGCTTCAAGGGGAGGGGCTTGACCCCGAAGTCGTAAGACCTCTTCTGGAAGAAGCTCGTCTGGCCGGGGCAACTCTGGATGCGACTGCTCTTGGCTTGTTACTGGCCCGCAACATTGAGAGTCTGGCCGAACAACTTCTCGATCAGCCTGACGACCTTGCTCGTGTAGAGAGGTTGAATAAGGCTGCACAACTTGTCCGGACCCTGCCGTTCGAGGTCAATCTCTGGAAAACCCAAAACATTTGCTACAAGGTACTTCACGCCCATTGTCCCAACTTCAAGCTGAAGGCGGAGATGGGCGACCAAAACGCGCAGGAATGGCTGCGCCTTTACACAGTCCTGGCAGAGAATTTCTTGCTGCGGGTGCCCACATGTCCCGGAAACAGCAAACCCGCAAATTGATAGATAACCGGGAAGTCCATCATGAATAGGCCAACCGCGACCTATAGGATTCAAATCAATCCCGCGTTCGGCTTTAAGGCCGCACGGGCAGTCATTTCCTACCTGGCTGACCTGGGTATATCCGACCTGTACGCTTCTCCCATATTCAAAGCCGTCAAGGGCAGCCTCCACGGCTATGATGTGGTTGATCCCAATCAGCTGAATCCCGAGTTGGGAGGGATCTCTGATATGGAGGGGCTGGCCGCGGAGCTGAAAAAGTACAATATGGGGTGGATTCAGGATATTGTCCCGAATCATATGGCGATAGATTCGGATAATCGGATGCTGATGGATATTTTGGAGAACGGTTCCAACTCCAGGTACTTTCAGTTTTTCGACGTGGATTGGGATTATCCGGCCGCCAGCCTCAACAAGAGAATTCTGGCGCCATTTCTTGGCAGGTTCTATGGGGAGAGTCTCGAAGATGGAGAGATCGCCCTCCAATATGGCCCTGACGGCTTCAAGGCCGCTTACTATAACCTCGCCTTCCCGTTACGAATCGAATCTTATCTCAATTTGTTTAAGAACCTGGCCCATTTGAAAAGAAAACTTGCCGACGACAATCCCGACTTTATCAAACTATTAGGCATCCTCTATGTCTTGAAGTCGCTCCCTTCGAGCGATGAGCCGCAGGAGCGCAATAACCAGATAAAATTCATCCAACACACTCTCTGGGAAGCCTACAACAGCAATGCCGTAATAAAGGCATTTGTTGATGAAACCTTGCGGACATTCAACGGCGAGAAAGGGAAAGCCGATAGTTTCAACTTCCTTGATGACCTTCTATCCCAGCAACTCTTCAGGCTTTCATTTTGGAAAGTGGCCGCGGAAGAAATAAACTATCGCCGCTTCTTTTGTGTGAATGGGCTAATTTCACTCAAGGTGGAAGACGAGCACGTTCTAAACCACACTCACGGCCTGATATTCGATCTAATTGAAAGACGAATCGTAACCGGTTTAAGAATTGATCATGTCGATGGGCTGTACGATCCGGCAAGCTATCTTCAAAAAGTGAGAGAAAAAGCACCGGCAAACTATATAATCGTTGAAAAGATTCTCAATCTTCAGGAAGACCTGCCACGTTCCTGGCCGGTACAGGGAACGACCGGCTACGATTTTACAAATTATGTCAATGAATTGTTTTGCCAAAAGGAAAATGAGCGCGCCTTCGGTAGAATTTATTCCAGCGTAACCGGCTTGAAGAATTCTTATGATGATGTAGTGCGCGGCAACAAAAAACTGATGATCCAGGAAGATATGGCGGGCGATGTCCACAATCTAGCCCAACTCCTGAAGAATATCTCCAGCCGGGACCGCCATGGAAGCGACATAACTCTCACCGCGCTGCAAAGAGCCCTGACCGAAGTCCTGGCAGTATTTCCCGTATACAGGACTTACATGAGCAAGGTTGCGGTCTCGGAAGACGACAGAAAATACATTTTGGCGGCGGTGGACCGGGCCAGAGCAAATTTCCCCGCCCTGTTACATGGATTTGCGTTCGTGCGAAAATTTCTTCTCCTGGACTTTCCCGATTATGTTTCCGAGGAAGAGAAGCGGGACTGGCTCCACTTTTCAATGAGATTTCAGCAGCTTAGTGGGCCGGTAATGGCGAAGGGAGTCGAAGATACCACACATTATGTGTACAACCGGCTCTTGTCACTTAATGAGGTGGGTGGACGGCCGGATCACTTCGGCTGCTCGCTCGAAGAATTCCACAACTTCAACATGAAGAGAAGAGACCTGTGGCCGGATTCCTTAAACGCGACTTCGACTCACGATACCAAAAGAGGCGAGGACGCGCGCGCCAGGATAAATGTATTGTCCGAGATGCCGGACGAGTGGCTGAAAAAACTCCGAAGCTGGATCAAGATAAACAGGGGCAAGAAAAAGCGCGTCCAAGGTTTGGCCGTCCCGGATAGAAACGACGAGTATTTTTTGTACCAGACGCTGATTGGCGCACTTCCATTTTCAGATGCCGATTATCCAGACTTCGTTCAAAGAATTAAGGCGTATATTGTAAAAGCAGTCCGGGAAGCCAAAGTCCATACCGCGTGGTTGAAACCCGACGCTGAGTATGAGAACGCTTACGTCTCATTCGCTGAGAAAATCCTGGCCCGCTCGGCAGCCAACGCATTTCTAAAAGAGCTTATCCCGTTTTGCCGGAGAGTTTCTCACTACGGGATGCTCAACTCCCTCTCGCAGACACTGATCAAGATTACCTCACCCGGGGTGCCTGATTTCTATCAGGGGTCTGAACTATGGGACCTGAGCTTGGTGGATCCCGACAATCGCCGGCCGGTGGATTTTGAAACAAGGCGCGCCATGCTTGCCGGCATCCGGGAACGGGAAGATTCCAATATTGGCAGACTGATCCAGGATCTTCTCGCCACAAAGGGAGATGGAAAGATTAAACTCTTTCTCATTTATCGCGCGCTCAAAGCAAAAAAAGTAAATCGAGAGATCTTCCGTTCCGGCGCTTATCTTCCCCTTGAGTCGGCGGGAAGGTTCAGGAGCCATGTCGTCGCCTTTGCATGGAGGCATCAGCGACAATGGGCCCTGGTCGTTGCTCCCAGGTTTCTCAGCCACCTGGTTGGAGAGGGAGATTTCCCTCTGGGAAGACAAGTATGGCGGGACACAGAGGTGATAATGCCTGACGGGGCGCCCGCTGCCTGGCGAAATGTTATCACGAACGAGGTACTTTCCGCGGGCAAGACAGTGTCTGTGGGAGATACATTACTCAGTTTTCCAGCGGCCTTACTTATGGGAGAAGGAAAGGAGTAGTGTGCTGACTCGCATCTCTTAGACGTTTACTTTCAGCGCCGAAAATGAACTTCTAAGGCCCATATAAGCCACGCTTTGAGCAATATTTCAAGCCATTTTAACCTGTTATCTTGGCCCGACCCCGTGCGGGACCCCGACCCCGTGCGGGACGCGTGCGCTCTAGTGCCGATGGCAGGCCCCGATGGCAGCGACCCCGATGCCAGACATGGCAAACCCTGGACGAAAGCGATTTAAGACGGTTTTCAAAGATCACGGGCATCGGCTCATTCATTCCGCACCGAGGCTGCCCCCATCTACTTCGTGATTATGGAGATCTTTGCTGGAAGCCGAAGCAGGCCGTTTTTTCCGCACTTTAACCGCACTTGTATTGCACCGTTGCCGCACCGTTAATGCACCATAGCCGCACCCTTGTGCGAGTGCTTGGCCGGGTTTACATCACGCTCAATCATCCTGCCCGCATTGCTCATTTGAGTCTTTATCGTCCGCTGCCAGCGAATGTCCGGACGGCATGCCGTTCAAGTCGATACTATAAAAGCGTATGGGTTGTGGCCCCCACACCCCCTCGCCGCTTTGCGGCTCTGTATGGCGCTGGGGCGGCGGTCTTCGGCCAGTCGCCTACAGCGCCGAGCCCTCGGCCCCGCGCGCCTTGCGCGCGAGACCGAAAATTCCGGGGGGCACGGGGGAATCATTCCCCCGCTCTTTTATAAAGCCTTGCTTCCGGTGCGCTTAGCACACGTTTTTTACACGTAGGGATAATTTGGCAACTGGTGGGGTTTATTGAATTAACCGGGAAGCGATATAGATCGTAATATTCGTAGGATGGGTGGAGCGAGCGCAACCCATCTATTTTCCATTTACAATCACTTGGATGTGATGATGACCAACTACCGCCGAAACCGCCTGCCGGGAGCGACATATTTCTTCACTGTTAACAATTGCCCAAAGGCATCTCGATTTGTTGATAAGACACGTTCAATATCTGAAAACTGCATTTCACGAAGAACATCAACGCGCGGGTGGCCCGGAATTGTTTCCGGGCGCGGTAGCGCAAGAGGCTCAGTCAAGTGGTAGAATCTCGATTCCGACTGACCTTCTCATGAGATACCATCTTGCCGAACCGTACGCCCATTCCACGGCTTTCTTGACCAGTCCGTTTTTGACTGGATTGTTGTGCATATAATCGAGCTTCTCTTTTGCCTTGGCGCCGGAAAAGACATTAAAGTCATAGAATCTTGGTTGCCAGATCGGTTCATCAAGGTCGATCGCGACAACATATGAAGGTATGTGGTCTCTCATGAATACCTTTAATTGAATTGACGACCTTCTTTCCCACTCCTGAATAAAATGGCTGAGCATATCTTTTTGTTTGAAATGCAGCAGGGCGTGCACGTGATCCGGCATTATGACGAAACCTATACA
>DBMO01000035.1:51637-54026 GCA_002298995.1 Desulfarculales bacterium UBA696 | reverse complement strand
CAGCATCGAAGACCTTTCGCTTTAATCGCAATTGACCTCCTTTGCTTAACTGCTAATACCGAAAGAGCCTCTTGCGCTACCGCGCCCGGAAACAATTCCGGGCCACCCGCGAGCGCAACCCATCTATTTTCCATTTACAATCACTTGGATGTGATGATGACCAACTACCGCCGAAACCGCCTGCCGGGAGCGACATATTTCTTCACATTAACAATTGCCCAAAGGCATCTCGATTTGTTGATAAGACACGTTCAAGATCTGAAAACCGCATTTCGCGAAGAACATCAACGCGCGGGTGGCCCGGTGGATGAGCGGGCCGCCGAGGTGCGGGCGATCAAGGAGGGCTGATGCGGATGACATGGGTCGAGTAATGATTAGTTTCTCACTCGGACCCTTGGCCCGTCAAATCCATGGACCCTAGCGCGGTGATGAATGAGACGCAGCAAGATGCAAGGACCTCCGGCGCAAGTGTGCCGAGGGGAATAGGGACATAGATTTCCGTGGAGAACACAATTTTATTAAGGATGAGAACATGAGAGTGAAGTTAGTCTATGTGCTAGCCGTAATCATTCTCGCTCTGGCGTTTGTCGCCAGCCCGGCGTTTGCCGCGGACAAGAAACCCAACATCCTAATCATCTGGGGAGACGACATCGGCTACTGGAACGTCAGCGCCTACAACCAGGGCACGATGGGCTACAAGACGCCCAGCATTGACCGCATCGCGAAGGAAGGCGCGCTGTTCACTGACTGGTATGGCCAGCAGAGCTGCACTGCCGGGCGCTCCGCTTTCATCACCGGACAGAGCCCTTTCCGCACGGGCCTGCTCAAGGTCGGCCTGCCGGGCGCAAAGGAAGGCTTGCAGGCGCGGGATGTTACAATCGCTCAATTGCTTAAGGCGCAGGGCTACATGACCGCGCAGTTCGGCAAGAACCATCTGGGCGACGCCGACGAGACTCTGCCCACGATGCACGGCTTCGACGAGTTCTTCGGCTCGCTTTACCACCTCAACGCCAGCCAGGAGCCGGAACACCCCGACTACTTCAAAGATCCTGAGATGCGAAAGAAATTCGGGACGCGCGGCATGATCCACAGTTGGGCCAACCCGGACGGCACGCAGAAGATCGTGGACGACGGCCCGCTGACCATCAAGCGCATGGAAACCATCGACGAGGAAATCACCAAGCTCTCGCTGGATTATCTGGAGAAGGCGAAGAAAGCGGACAAGCCTTTCTTCCTCTGGTGGAACTCCACTCGCATGCACATCTGGACGCACCTCAAGAAGGAAAGCCAGGGTAAGACCGGCCTTGGCACTTATCCCGACGGCATGGTCGAACACGATGGCCAGGTTGGACAGTTGCTCGACAAGCTCAAAGAACTCGGCCTCGATGACAACACCATCGTGATGTATTCCACTGACAATGGCGCCGAATCGTTTAGCTGGCCCGATGGCGGCACGACGCCCTTCCGCGGGGAGAAGGCCGAGAACTGGGAGGGCGGCTTCCGTGTGCCTACCGCCATCCGCTGGCCCGGCGTCATCAAGCCCGGCACCATCAATAACGACATCTTCTCGCACGAAGACATGCTGCCCACGTTGCTGGCCGCCGCCGGCGTCCCCGATGTGAAGGAGCAGTTGCTCAAGGGCATGAAGGTTGGCGAGAAGACCTTCAAGGTCCATCTCGACGGCTACAACATCACCGACGCGCTGGCCGGCAAAGCGCCCGACCCGCGCCACGAGTTCTTCTACTGGAGCGACGACGGCTCGCTCGTCGGGCTGCGTTACGACAATTGGAAGATCGTCTTTGCCGAGCAGCGCGCAGAGGGCTTCGATGTCTGGCAGGAGCCGTTCGTCACGCTGCGTCTTCCCAAGCTCTTCAACCTGCGCTCGGATCCGTTTGAGCATGCCGACAAAACCATAGGCTACCCCCGGTGGCGCATCGACCACTTGTTCGTGATGGTGCCGGCGCAGCAATACGTCGGGCAGTTCCTCGCCACGTTCAAGGAATTCCCGCCTAGCCAGAAAGCCGGCAGCTTCTCGCTCGACCAGGTGCTGGAAACCCTGACCAAAGGCGCGGGCGACAAGTAAGCACGCGCTACATGAAATGCTGATTCAACACACCGGGCCGTCCCGTTCGTAGCGGGACGGCCTACGAGCCCGGGAGGTCCTTTGACCTATGTTAGTCCGCACCGCCCTGATTCTCATGATCTGTGTGCTGAACCTCGCATTGGCCCGCGTATGCGCGGGTGGCCCGGAATTGTTTCCGGGCGCGGTAGCGCGAGAGGCTCAGTCAAGTGGTACAATCTCGATTCCGACTGACCTTCTCATGAGATACCATCTTCCCGAGCCGTACGCCCATTCCTCGGCTTTTTTGACCAGTCCGTTTTTGACTGG
>DBMO01000035.1:51446-51614 GCA_002298995.1 Desulfarculales bacterium UBA696 | reverse complement strand
CAGATCGGTTCATCAAGGTCGATCGCGACAAACATATGAAGGCATGTGGTCTCTCATGAATACCTTTAATTGAATTGACGACCTTCTTTTCCACTCCTGAATAAAATGGCTAAGCATATCTTTTTGTTGGAAATGCAGCAGGGCGTGCACGTGATCTGGCATTATGAC
>DBMO01000035.1:27310-51305 GCA_002298995.1 Desulfarculales bacterium UBA696 | reverse complement strand
GAAACAATTCCGGGCCACCCGCGTGCCTACCTCCTGTCTTTCGGACCGGTTTTCCTCGATGCAATGCGCTGTTACACCCTTAATATTAGTCAACAACCTTTCATAACTCTTTCAATTAATTTCGCAGTATTTTCAGCTTCAGGTGAGTTGTCTAATGAATCAGATTCTGCCAGAAAGCGGATGAGAGCTGAACGCAGCTCATCCAAGTGCGTGGGCTCTTCCTCAGCTTCTCGAATCCGAACGCGTTCAACTTTCACTTTAAATATCCCGCATAGAATCGGGACTTTGTCTCTAACGACATCAAGGGTCAACATGCGACCTTCAGAATCATAGACAATGAATTCATTATTTGTTACATCGATTGCTTCTAAATGTGACTCAGCTTCTTCTATTGAAGCATGAATACTTAGATCATTACCCCCTCTGACAACGATCACTACTGGTATCTTGATCGGGCTCATCACCACCCCTTTTGCCATGGCCTATGCCAATCAATACTGCCATTTCGTACAACACGGCCATCAGGACCAAATATCCTTCTATGATAGTGTGGAAGTTCGCCATAGGGATTGCCGGTTCTATTACCCCACGGTGCAATTCGCAGGTTCTTTCCAATTGTAAATTCATAACCAGTTGCATAACCAGAAGCATTAAACGCGATACCCCAAGCATACCCGGCGAGCTCTCCACCTTTGTAGGCGCCTGAACATGGATCAACAACACCATTTGAGTTCAACCCTTTTCGGGCAGCTTCCGTCAGACTTGGTAAGCCAAAGAGATTAGTCAGTCCAAATCCGGAAGTAAGAGTGTCGCCGAACCCAGCCGAAAAATCTACAAGCCCTTGTGGCAACGGATCACCTATAGCCCATAATCCTAACGGGTCGATTAGGTTAACCGGATTATTTCGCACGTNNTCCGAGGTTTTCCGACACTATCCACGTACGCATAGAGATTAACATCTCCACCCTCGAACCCTAGCGGGTCTTCGGAGATGAATCTCCCAACAGTTGAATCATAGTACCTTGCCCGCATGTAATATATCCCGTCAGCAGCGGGTTCGGTCATTACACCATATTGGCCGACGAATTTGAAGGGCTGATCAAATGCTTCGTCGTGGGCGAGGATTTTGCCGAAGGGATCGTAGTAGTAAGAGTTTTCAACCGCTTGGTCCATTTTGGTTATCGCAATCGTGCTTCCGGTGGGATTGAAATGGTAGCAGTAGCGGGAACTCTGGCTGCCGGTTGCCTCCACTGCAATCAGGCCTTTCCCGTAAATATATTTACGAGTGATATTTTTATCTGCATCTGCCTCGGCCAGTAGGTTCCCGTAAGGATCATAGATGTAGTAGGTGGTAGTGCCGCCTCTTGTCACAATAACTCTATTGCCCAGGCCATCGTAAGTAAAAGTCGCCTGACTCCCAATTCCGGTAAGCCGGTGGTTGTAATCGAACTGGTAATTATCGGCTCCGGCATTTTCCAACTGGCCTTCTTCATCATAAGTGTAGTTTACCGTAGTTGGATTTTGCTTTGTATCTAGCCTGTTTTTCTGGTCATTATAAAAATAGTTCGTCTGCTCAGCGAGGGGCACCCCGACAAGGGGCACGTTCTCGGTCACGTTTTTGATGTTTCCATTCGCATCCAGATCGCCCGGACCATCAAAAATGAAGCTTGCCACGGAACTCTCAATTTTGGTCAGCCTGTTTGCGTTATCGTAGCCGTATGTAGTAGTGATTCCGTTGAAGTTCCTAAAGCTTATGAGCCTTCCTGCAGCATCGTATGCGTAGATTGCTTGCTGATCTTGCGCATACGACTCCTCCGGCACCAAGCAGCTGTCCGACCCGGTTAAAACCCGCTTCAGCCTGTTTTGATTGTCGTAGCAGTATTGCACCTTCTGGTTATCTGGGTAGATAATCCAAGAAAGATTTCCGGCAGCATCGTATTCGTAGTGAAGAGCAAAACTGTTCGCGTCCGTGTAGTCCTTGATCCGCGGGTGGCCCGGAATTGTTTCCGGGCGCGGTAGCGCAAGAGGCTCAGTCAAGTGGTACAATCTCGATTGTGATGCGGACGGGGTCGGGCCAAGCTAATAGCCCGATATTCATGGGCAAGTGTGCCATAATGATGCCTTTTTGCGGCTTAAATCCCCCGTTTAGGCATTAAAATCATCGCTGTAAGAAAACTTTTGGGCTCGCGAAGGCTGCATTCCGTTTCCATTCCGTAGATTCCGCTGTGGCACCGGTGGGTTATGTGCCAAGCGTATCCGGGCAGGAAGTGCCGTTTTGCTCTGGGCATGGCTGACTCGCATCCCTTAGACGTTTACTTTCAGTGCCAAAAATGAACTTCTAAGGCCCATATAAGCCACGATTTGAGCAACATTTCAAGCCATTTTAACCTGTTATCTTGGCCCGACCCCCGTGCCCGACCCCCGTGCCCCCCGTGCGCCGCAGTGATTTGTTTCACCGGATGACGAATAACCATCATCAAAGCACAATAAATATTCTTTACAAATGGATGCTTTGTTGTTGGAGAGCCTGAAACATGAGCAAGCGCAATTCAATGTGCCGCTTTGTTATCAGTAAAACACCAAAGAAGAAATGGTGAGTCTTTACAACCATCATCCAGTCATTCGCCTACTGCAAATAGGGTAAGGTGTCAAGATGAAAGACATGTTAAAACCGGTTAGGCCATTCGTGATGATTAGCAGATAGCTTGTAGCCATGCAGTGAATACAAACGGTTGCAGTGCATATGACGATTAGTTGTGTCAAGGAAGCATTATCCTGACTTGGCCACTCAAGAGTATCTCCACATTTAAGAAGAAGTCCTGAACAGCGGGGTTACGTAAACCGTCTTTTTGATGGGTATGCCGGCAGGGCGTGATATGAATCCCGGCAGCATGACGGGCCGGCCGGCCCGGTTTTTCCCGGCGCCGGCCGACTTGTTTCAATGCGGAATAATTCCGATTCCAAAGAGAGAACAGGCTCGCAAGGGGTAGCACGTTCTCCGGCTACATACCCTTCCCCTTGCCCGCGTCTTTTTCCATACTTCCTTTCATGTGTTCATGTCCCTTCGTTTCATGCATCTCCATCATGTGCTCCTGCATAGTCTTTCGCTGGGACACCATTTCCTTTATGACGGCTGCCATCGCTTCCACTTTCTGATCGCCCTTTGCCGCATCCATGGCGGCTACTTTCTCGTTAAGCCGGGCATCCATCTCCTTCATCTTCGACATCATTTCGTCGTGTTCTTTCATGTGGTCGCCTGACATCGAGTGTTCATGTCCGCTCTCCATCTTCATACCCCCCGAAGCGGCAGGGTGCTGGGTTTTGTCCTGCTGGGCAAACAAACCGCACGGCATGATCAGAACAGCAAGCATGAGTACGAACGACAATTTTTTCATAACCATTTCCTTTCTTCGTTTAGGGTTTTTGGGAGAACCAGTTGCAACGGTCAAATTCGTTGTTTACTTTCCGGCATTTCGAAAAACATGCTCCGAGTTATGTGAAGGATTGGTAACAAGGGATACTAAATGACTAGCATACTCTCCTTAAGCAGGCCGATATCGTCGATTTCCTCTTCGAGGTAAGCCTTCAGCCTCTTTTTCAGACGGGTTTCTATCTGCCGTACGCGTTCACGGCTGATCCCGAACTCGGCTCCTATTCCCTGGAGGGTCATCGGGTCATCGGTGAGGAGTCGTTTGTCGAATATAACAGCCTCTTTGTCCTTGAGCTGTTCCCCGAAGAACATGAGCTTGTCGTGCAGTATTGCCTTGGCTTCCCGGTGGGCCATATGGTCGTCAACCGGCAGGGCATCCGAGGGCAAAAACGACTTGTGAGTATCCTCCGAATCGTCTCTCAAAGGGCTGTCCAGCGATATTTCCCAACTGCTCAGCCGCTGGTCCATCTCGATTATTTCCGATTCCTTGACGTCCAGCCGCCGGCTGAGCAGCCTGGGTGATGCCTCTGTTCCCTGGCCTTCCAGCCGCTCTTTTTCCTTTCGCAGATTGAAGAACAGTTTCCGCTGAGCCTGAGTTGTACCTATTTTTACGAGCTTCCAGTTACTCATTATGAACTTGATTATGTATGCCTTGATCCAGAAGGACGCATAGTACGAAAATTTATACCCCCTGTATGGGTCGAACTTCCTCACGGCCTGCATGAGCCCGACATTACCTTCCTGGATAAGATCCATGAGGTTCTGCATCCAGTAGCTCTGAAAACCCAATGCAATCTTCACTACAAGGCGAAGGTTAGCCGTTATCAGTTTGCGGGCTGATTCGATATCGCCCTTCTCACGGTACCGGATCGCCAGAACCATTTCGTCTTCCCTGCTGAGGAGCGGGTATCTTTTGATGTCATTGAGATAGAGGCGAAGAAGGTCTAATGCAACCGGCTGATGATCGTCCGTCAACGGAACGTTCGCCGTCTTGACCTTTTCGGAGCCATTGGTTCCACCCTGAGTTCTCCGATTAGTGCTTGAAACTTTTTTTAGCTTCGCACTCTTGAGCATGGTTATGATATCCCGTGGTTGAGATGATTGGGTGTTGAGTCCCCGCAACTTATGCTATGTGGGAGGTTTCTAACCTAATCCGTGAAAATTTATCTGCGAGGTTGCTGCAAGCATCAAGTCTGAAAAAAAGACATCTCCACGGTTATGGGCACGTTGCCGGCAGTTGGGACCATATTCCCGCTGTTCTAGGGCAGGGTCTGCGAACGGCAGGAATAATGAACCCGCCTTAACTACTTCAAGGAAGCTTCCCAGGCCTTGAGTTCCTTTTCCGCCTCTTCGCGCGCGATGCCGTGTTTTTCTTGTATCTTGCCAAGGAGTATGTCACGTTTTCCGGCAATGACGTCTACATCGTCGTCGGTGAGTTTGCCCCACCTCTCCCTGGCCACTCCTTTGACTTGCTTCCAGTTCCCTGCGATTTGATCCCAGTTCATGAATTGCTCCTCTTCTCTTAAAGAAGTATAGTGTTTAGGGTTGCCGGACCATGGCCCATCGCAAAGGAGCATTGTTCACTCCTTTGCAATGCCCTCACGCCTGTCAAATACGGCCCACTAACAGGAGCACGACCACGATCAGTAGGATCAGTCCCACGCCTCCGCTTGGATAGTATCCCCACCCACTGCTGTGTGGCCAGGCAGGGATTGCGCCCACGAGCATGAGAACTAATATAATGAGCAGAATTGTTCCTAACATTTCCATCTCTCCGTTCTGCCTAAATCTTGGCGTTTAGAACTACGATCTGTAAGGGCAACGTCAAGACATGGCTCTCTGAAGTCTCTGGAGGGGACATCTGGTAATTCCTCCAGCAGATCATCATGTTGTAGATTCCTGATTTTTTTCTCGTGCTTATCGTTGGACCCGCCACCTCCGTATCCCCGAGCGTTGAGTGGTCGACGCTGAAGTTCCCTATCGAATGCGGATGTGGAAGATGAAGTTGATGCACGCGCCGGCCGAACTCATACCGTCCGGATTGCCCATAATAGCCTTCGAGCCTCCTTTCCGTTCATGATTTCTCCTCCTCTAAGCTCTTGTACTCAATATGCTGAGCACGCCGACTTTGCTTTACGATCACCTGGATGCAAAACTTAACGCTTCCTTCGACTGGTTGTATGTCCTTGACTATTCCCGGACTGTTTGTCTGACCGGCTCCATTTTTCTTATTGGTGTACTGCCTCGTTCACGGAATTAAGCAACTCTGCCTGTTTTAGCGGTTTAACGAGGTAGCCAACGGCGTGCATGCGGTAACTTTCCTGAGCTGTTTCCTTACTGGGGTAGGCAGTCATGATGATCACTCGAGTATCGAGGTTCCTCCTCGTTACCTCCCCCAGAATATCTATCCCCCATCCGTCATCGAGAATGATATCCGCGAGTATCAGTTCAAATACTGCTCCATCCATTCTTGCCAGAGCTTCCCGGTAGCCTTTGGCAGTGATCACGGTGTGCCCTTCGGCCGCAAGAAATCTACTAAAGCTGAACCTGATGCTCTCTTCATCATCGATAACGAGAATGTTCACCTTATCCAATCTCCATACGAGAGGCCGCTCTCTTTGGGAAGCAATCCGGCATTCCCCGGTCCTTTTCAGAATCGCCAATCACCTTTCAGTGCCCGCAATCGGTAGGCAATGCGTGGGGTAACGATCAGATATGCCTTGGAATGATCCAATATCCGTGCCGGGAAGGTGAAGGATATCGCCCATCTCATATTGTTGCGTTATAACGGCAACTTAAGCCTTGGCGGGAAGTGTATTGGCCGATAGCCGGCAGGAAAATGAGTGTTGCATGCAACATAAACGTTGCATGTTTTCCGTGTTACATGTCACATACCAGTGTAAAGGCGAGAGGTCAATTTGTCGCGTATTTATTATACGTGTCGCCGATAATAATTGCGCAAACTCCCATACTGGCCCCCCTGCGGATGTACATAGGTCATGTAAACCGCTGGCTTCCGGCTTTCGCCGGAATGACGGGATTAGCGCTTTCTCAATTATTTATGGCATTGTGTATAATAAGTCCTACAATCCATTTACTTTAAGGTCTAGAATGGTTATTGTAGCAAAGTTAAATAAATACAATAAATGAAGAGTATTCAAGTGTACTGTCTACAGTGATGAGGGGTCATGCTTTAGCGATGAAGATTTTGAAGATCATTTTTTCTTCTTTAGGTATTATGCTGTTCTCTTGTTTAATCGCTTACGGAGGGGAACCAGGCATCCAAAGGGAAAACACTGATAAGGTGATCGCATATTTGATAGATCAAGTAGCGAAATCACATCTTACATTCAATCGGAATGGAACTGAATATTCGAGCCAGGAGGCCGCCGATCATATCAGGAATAAGTATGAGTATTTCAATTCCCAGATAAAATCCCCGGAGGATTTCATCCAGACTTGCGCGTCAAAGAGCCTTGTATCAGGCAAACCTTATCTGGTATCGACGGCACATGGAAGGGTAACCGTGGAAAAATGGCTTGGGGAAATACTCATAGAGCATGAGAAAAACCAGAAACCTTTTTAGCTCCACCGACTTAAGTTCTTTTCGCAAGTTCTTTCGCCAAAGCGACATCCCCTTCCATTGATTGTCATGCTGGGTTTATAGTCGGGTCAGCGAAATGTAATTGCATATAAGGTGTTGAAATTGCTCCAGGGGATACTGCAACGGCTGAGGTTCTCACTATCCGACGGCAAGTAGGTTGCAAGAACTCCTTATCAGCAGCCTGCTATAGCCAGTGTTTGAGCATACGGGCAGACCATTCCTTCAGGTGATTGACGAAAGATCGTTTTTCCCACTTCTCCAAAGTTATCTGATCGGACTCTTCCAAATCCCTTTCAAACATTGCCTGCATACCATCGGCGAAGTCCCGGCCGAGGATCACGGCATTGGCCTCGTCATTGGTAAGGAAGCTTTGTGTATCCAGGTTGTTCGATCCGATAGTAGACCAGACATCATCGACAACTGCCGTCTTTGCATGCAGCATCCCTCCGCGCCTCTCGAACAATTGCACGCCTGCTTTTAACAACCGATCATAGTAATGTCGGCTCGCATAGAAAACCAATGATGAATCACTGTAGCCGGGAAGCAGGATCTTCACATCAACACCGCGCGCCGCGGCATCGGCGAGCGCTTTTAGCATTTGCGCTTCAGGCACAAAGTAAGGAGTCGTTAAGTAGATGGAGTTTTCCGCATGAGTGATGGCTGACATGTACATCATGAATATGAGCCGATTCATTTCACCCGGCAAATTCCCGACCACCCTGACCAGCGTGTTTCCAGCCTGCTTAACGTCGGGGAAATAGTCCCTGCTGGGTAGTGCCGGTCCCTTTTGTCTTTCCCAGGTTTGCATGAAAAGCCATTGTAGTCGTCCTGCCGCCGGCCCCTCGATTCGAAGGTGCGTATCCCGCCAAGGCTGTTCTTTCTTCCCGTCGCTACGAGACCCAATGCCTGAGCTTCCGGAATAAACACCACTGATGTTGACTCCGCCGGTGAAAGCGATGGCGCCGTCAATTACAAGAATTTTGCGATGATCTCGATGGCTTAACGCCCATTTCTTTCCCTTGCGTACCTTTCCTGGATTAACGGGATTGAATTCAAGCACCAGGACCCCGCCATCGCGCAACCGCTGGAAAAAGCTGGCCGGAGTATTACTGGATCCAAAACTATCGTAAATCAGGTTCACCTGCACGCCTTCGGCACTTTTGCGGATTAGTAGATCAGAAAATCGTTTGCCAACGTCATCAGCTTCAAATATGAAGGTTTCAAAATTGATGCTGTCCCTGGCGTTTTGGATGGCCTCAAACATCGAAGCGTAGGTAGCCTCCCCATCAATGAGCAGGGTGACCTTGTTGCCGGCCACTAAAGGAATCCCACTGACGGACTGCATCAGTTGAACCTCCTGTTCCAGAAGCCTGGTTGCATCGACCTGCCCTTCAAGCCGTTTGATTATGGCTTTACTTTTTTTTGAAGAGAACTCTCCTTTAGGCCCCACGATCTTTGTCGGTTGATCAGCGCTCGAGAGTTCATGGGCCATTATTTTCTCTACATTCGGCAGGGATGCACAACCGGAAACGGTGACCAGACAGAGAAACCCGAGTAATAAAAAAAGTGGTCCAATTAGCGGTCCGGTGCCCAAATTTTTCATGGTACGAATCATCGAATAGCCTCTTCTCTGACCATTATCGCACTGAGGAGAAGGGGTTCACACCCAAGCGCAACGATGCAAAAAAACGGTGCATGCCGTCGTTTCGAGCAAAGCGAAAATCTCTTTAAATATCAAATATTACAAAGATCTCTCCCCCGGCCAAGTTGCCGTCGCACTTGTGAGACGCTCTACGAGACGTCAGGTGGAAGGCTAGTCGAACAAGTTTTCGGGCGACTAGCTTCCCACCTGCGACAGCGAAGAGAAGGGGGCTTGCAGATATCACCAAAAGGATTCTGAAAGCCGCGTTTCCGCGGCAAACTCCCGGCCTATTCCCCGGACTATTTTTCCGGGACTACCGATAACATGTTGCTCACTTTCACAACGCCTTTAACCTTGCGAGCCAGAGCTCCCGCATGCTTTTTTTCCTGCTTGCTGTGAACTTTACCGGTCAGAGTAACCACTCCCCTATCGGTATCGACCTGAACTGATTTCAGTGTGCTGAATTTGACATCCTCCGCAAGTTCATACTTCACTTTCGTGGTGATAGTGGCGTCGTCGATCGCTACCCCCGCGGATCGGCTGGCGAATGTCGTTAATGCGGAGCCTAAAATCAGGGTCATGGACAAAAACAGAACTACAGGAAAAAGGGCTTTTTTCATCGGACTTCCTTTCTGGTGTTTTGGATAACCGGTAACATGTTTGTGATGGCTACTTTCCGTCGTTCAACTTGGGACTGATCCAACACGCTATGCCGTCGAATGCTTGGAAAAATTCCATGCACGCTATACCGAGAACCGTGACGCTTTCCTTTCAATTAATGTCTGGAGACACTTACGGCAAGGTGAGTACCGTCGAAGGCTGTGGACCTGGACAGAAAAAGTATTGTGTGCAAGCTAAGAGTTGCATCGTTTCCGTGCCACTTGTAGCAATTCAAAATCAGGGGGGGCCTTCGAGAAAGAGCCTCCCCATTCACAAAGAAGTGATGAGATCCCATATATCTCCCCTTGCCCCTTTTGAAAAAGAGGCAAGGGGGAGGATTTCAATCATCGGGGTCGGCCAAATTCATTTGTGGTGAAAGCCTGGCCTCAGGCTTATTGTTCCGGGACTACCGATAACATGTTGTGTACTTTTACAACGCCATCCACCTTGTCGGCTGTAATTCCAGCATATGCTTTTTGTTCCTGGGTATGAACCTTGCCGGTGAGGGTGACTTCTCCCTTATTGGTATCGACCTGGACTGTCTTCAGTGTACTGAGTTTGACATCCTCTGCCAGTTCATACTTAACTTTCGTGGTGATAGTGGCATCGTCGATCGCTACCCCAGCGGTTCGGCCGGCGAATGTCGTTAATGCGGAGCCCAAGACCAGGGCCATGGACAAAAACAAAACCACCGGGAAAATTGCTTTTTTCATTTAACTTCCTCTCTGTTGTTGTAGCGAATCAGTAACATCAGTGTGGCGGCTAGTTCGGTCGTTCAGTATAAGACCGGTCTAACTCGATCTTCTTTTCTTTTGAACTTTATCTCGTCCTTTCGTGTTTGATGCCCTACGCCTCCTGTATCTTGCCGGACAAATACTCCAGCCCTCCGATAAATCTTGCCTTCAACTCGGGAGTCGCCAATGTATCCTGCTTGTTATTTAGGCAAGTTCCATGCCCCGGAAGCCGAAACCGTTGGCGACCTCAATTTATGTAATTATTATTGGATGTTATAGGTGAAGCTAGTGCCACCGCAGGGGGGCTTGGGTAGGAAAAAGTGTTGCATGCAACAGAAGCGCTGCATTTCTTTCATGTCACACGTAACACTTCAATGCCGGGGACTACCTTTCTTCGGCCAACCACTCGAAGCCTCTCTATAGACGGAGCTACGGTAAACGTCGAGTCCCCGGCAGGAGCACTTTTTGCCATGATCCATCCGCCAGGCGGCGCCACAACGTCTGCATGCCATCAACTTGCCTGGTTTTTTTTCGAACTCAGAAAGCTTGCCATCGCCTTCATCGCCTTCGCGATATCCTCGATCGCCTCGTGCATTCCCTCACCGTAAGATTTGTCCTCCGGCGTCCCTTCCTTTTCTAATTTGTCCTGAACCTCGGACTTGAGTTTTTTTAATCTCTGAGCATGCTCTTCCAGTTGGGCTCGGTGCTCCTCCTCGATGTCTTCGGTGAACTCGGAATGAAAATGTTGAAGGAGTTCATCGGCCTCAGCCAGTATCTGTTCAATGTCCTTGGGTTTGGATGTTGTTTTCATGATGTTCCTTTCTGGTTGATTCTTGCCTGTCGTAATGGTCGATCTGACACATTGAATCATTTGACCTGGTATGTGTCGGTGATGTTACACTCATTCGTGGCCGGTTTTCTTCGTTTGCCGCGGTTCCGCTTCGGCAAATTTACGCTGAACCCGTCGTGAAGTTATCGGTTGATCTCCCACGATAGTCTCACTTTTCGGCCATCAGCCGCTTTTGATTACTCCACGGCAAAACGCCGGAAAAACCACTGTTTCATCCCTTCCACCGCCAACAGGTAGGCCAACAGCATGACGATCAAGATGAGGAAAAAGAAAGCCGGAGGCGCCACAAACCCGAGGTAAACTCCCGCGGAAGTGAACGGAAAAAGAACGGCCACCGCCACCACCGTCAGTGAGCAGGCGATTAGCCAGGGGTTGGGTCGGCTTTTGAAGGGATTTCTACGGGTGCGGATGATGAAAATGACCAGTACCTGCGTGGCCATGGACTCAATGAACCAGCCTGTATGAAAAAGCGCCTCCCCCGCATGGAAAACCGCCAGCATGATGTAAAAGGTGAGGAAGTCGAAAACCGAGCTGACCGGGCCGATAACCAGCATGAAGTTGCGGATGTAGTTCATGTCCCAGTGCCGGGGTCGGCTCAAGTAATCGTCATCCACGCGGTCCAGGGGAATGGGTAGTTCGGATATGTCGTAGAGTAGGTTGTTGAGCAGGATCTGCACCGGCAGCATGGGCAGGAAGGGGAGAAAAAGCGATGCCCCGGCCATGCTGAACATATTTCCGAAATTGGAACTGGTACCCATCATGATGTATTTCATGATATTTCCAAAGGTACGCCGTCCTTCAATGACGCCGGCATGGAGGACCTTCAGGTCGCGTTCCATAAGGATCATGTCCGCCGCGGCTTTAGCCACGTCCACGGCACTGTCCACGGAAATACTGACATCAGCCGAATGGAGCGATGGAGCGTCGTTGATGCCGTCGCCGAGATACCCCACCACATGGCCGCGCCGTTTCAATGCAAGGATGACCCGGTTTTTCTGGGCAGGCGTAACGCGGCAGAAGAGGTTCACCTGCTCCACCCTCGCCGACAGCGCCAGATCATCCATACGCTGGATCTCGGCGCCGGTAAGCACCCCGCTTACGGGAATGCCGAGTTGAGCAAAGACATGCTTGGCCACCAGTTCGTTGTCGCCGGTTATGATCTTAACTTCGACCCGGTCCGCGGCAAGGTTGGCCAGAGCCTCTTTGGCGCTTTCCTTGGGCGGATCGAGGAATGCGGCAAAACCCGCAAAGACCAGCTCCGTCTCATCGCTCACCACGGCATGTGGGTGATCCACTCCCACCTTACGCGAAGCGATCCCCAGTACTCGGAAGCCTTCTTTACTCAGTTCCTCGAACTGCGCATTGACGCTGCCAAGCGCTGCTTCATCCAGGGGGCGCGGGTCGGCCTCTTCATCCGCCTCATAGCTGACCGACAGACGCAGGATATCTTCGGGCGCCCCTTTGACGACGAGCAGTCTGGTCGTGCCATTGTCCAGAAGCACCGAAACCCGGCGGCGTTCGAAGTCGAACGGCACTTCATCGATCTTTCGCCAGCCCGTTGTGTCGACCTCCTGGTGCTCCAGGATGGCGTCATCCAGGGGGCTTTTCAATCCCGTTTCGAAAAAGCTGTTAAAATAGGTCAGCTTAAGGACCCTATCGCTTTCCCGCCCAAGGGGGTCCATGTGGCGTTCCAGATGGATGCGGGCCTCGGTAAGTGTGCCCGTCTTGTCGGTACAGAATACATCCATGCTCCCCAGGTTATGGATCGAGGCCAGCCGCTTGACGATCACCTTATTGGCCGCCATGCGCTGCGCCCCCCGCGACAGGGTCACTGAGACCACCATGGGGAGAAGCTCGGGCGTCAGTCCCACCGCAAGGGCCACGGCAAACAGGAATGATTCCAGCCATGGGCGGTGAAAAAAGGCGTTGATCAGGAGAACAAACAAGACGAGGAGTACCGTCATGCGCATGATGAGGTAGCCGAAACGTTGAGTCCCCTGTTCGAAAGCAGTGGGCGGGGCCTTTGCAAGAAGTGTATCGGCAATTTCACCTAGCTCTGTATTCTGCCCTGTGCGGCACATCAGCACTTTTGCCGTGCCGCTGATTACCGATGTCCCCAAAAGCACGGTGTTGCCGGCCGAGAGGATATCGGGCTCTCCAGGAAATTCACCGGGGGCCTTTTCCACGGGAAACGGTTCTCCGGTCAGCAGGGCCTGGTTAACGAAAAAGTCCTTTGCCTCCAGCACGCGTCCGTCACAAGGAACAAGGTCGCCGGCGGCAAGGAGTGCGATATCGCCGGGTACCATTTCCGCGAGAGGTATCTCGATGACTTTGCCTTCCCGCAACACTTGCCCGCGCACCGCAACCGATTGGCGCAAACGTTCCGCCGCCTGTCCCGCCTGGTATTCCTGAACGAAATCGAGGGTCACGCTGATGAGGACTATGGCGCTGATGATTAAAAAGCTTGCGGCATCTCCTGTAAAGGCCGAGAGGGCGCTGGCAACGAGGAGAATGATGACCAGGGGATTGCGGAACTTGGCAAGAAACTGAAGCACCAAGGCCCGTTTTCGCTCCGCGTGGATCAGGTTGGGACCGAAATGGATCAAGCGAGCAGCGGCCTCCGCGCTGCTCAGTCCCTCGGGGCTGGAACCCAGATGCTCAATGAGCGCCGTAACCGAAAGTTGCCAGAATGGGGGCTCAGCCTTGGCAGAGGGTATAGGCATGAAAGGTGCCTCCATGGAGTTGCCCTCCTAACTCTAAGCTCTGAACAAATCCCATGATTACGCAAGGCGCAGCTCAGCAATCGATGCACGGGCGCATCCGGGGCCTGTCCGCCGTCCATGCCGGGCACACTGAGATCGGTGACCACGCAGCGTATCCGGCCAGGGTCTTCTCGGAGCAATTTTATAGCCTCGTTCCCGCCCGAAGCCGCCAAAACTTGAAAGCCGGTCGCTTGAACCGGCCTCGGCCAAATCCCTTACCATGTCATTGTCCTCCCCCAGCAATACCATGCCGCCTGTCTCCATCCGGCGAGCCTCTGTTGCCTTTTCAGACTGTCGGGCAAGCTCATCGGTGACCAGCGGGAGAAAAACGCGAAAGATGCTCCCTTGATTTCGCTTGCTCTCCACACTAATCGCCCCTCCCCAGCTTTTCACGATTCCCAGGACCACGGCCAAGCCAAGCCCACGGCCGGTGAATTTGGTAGTAAAAAAAGGATCGAAAATCTTATCCAGATCTTCTTCTGCCATTCCGCAACCTGTATCCGCCACTTCCAGGCAGGAAAAGGCATCCCCCGCGGGCTTCCAACCGACCGGCACCAGGTGGGATTTGGGGATATCGGGGGTCGCAATGATTTTTGTTGCCAAAGTGACCGTGTCCCCACTGTGCTCCATGGATTCGCAGCCGTTAGTGATCAAATGGGTCAGAACTTGCTGCACCTGATTTGCATTGGCGCGGACAACCGCACCCGATGACAGGAGATCAGTTTCGAAGATAATGCCTTTCGGCACGGCATCTAGGAGTATCTGCAGATTTTGGCGACAAAACTCAGAAAGATCCAGCAGCCCGCGCATGCATTCATCCCGACCAAGGCAGGTCAAGATCATCCCGCTAATTTCCGAGGAGCGACGGGTAGCCCGCATTGCTTCGATCAGTCTCTGACGGATTGGGGCATCTCCGGTTAAATCCATCAGGGCCAACTCCAGATTCCCCATCACCACACTGAGTTGGTTGTTGAAGAGGTGGGCAATGGCCCCGGCCATACGGCCAAGGCTTTCGGCCTTCTGCAGTTGACGGTTTTCGGCTTCAAGTCTGGCTCTTTCCGCCTCCGCCCGCTTGAGTAGACTGATATCACTCACATTTGTCCTGCACAGTCCGACACCGTCTTCCCCTTCCATGTATATGCTCTCGAGCCGTGCATGGAATAGCTCGCCATCTTTCGGAGACAACCGCATCTCAGTGACCTGCCGTTCACGCTTGTCAAAAATCGAGTTGAGGCGGGAGAGAAACTCCTTTTTATCCGGCTGGAGTACAAAATATAGAAAAGGCTTGTTAATCAATTGCCCTCTTTCAATACCAAGCTGCTTGGCCGCAGTCAGGTTGAGGTCAACGATTAGGCCTTGTCTGTTCATGGTAAGGTAACCAACAGGAGCAAAATCGTAGAGGTCGGCATATCGTGAGCGGGAAGTTTCGAGGTCGTTGTGTGCCTGTCGGAGTTCTTCGTTTTGCATCTCCAGTTCTATCTGATGCACTCGCAGTTCATGAATAAGGGAGTGTGCCTCCTCCGAGCACATATCAGTCGGTCTGTCGGACTGTGATTTCAGGCTTTCCTCGGCTCGGTTTCTGAGATCTTTTCCAACTTTCGGGCTACGGTTGTTTTTCATCACTAGACCATCCAGGTAAAGAGAATATGCCGGACCTCATTGTTTCCTCATTCATATTGATCTTTCACAGCTCTTGGTCTTTTTCAGCGAGAGCTTGAGCGGTGATATTCTTCGATGTAGATGAGAATCAGGACCTGTTATGCCCCGGCTTCCCTCTGGGCCTGCCTCGCGGGGAAGTTCTGCCCTGGGCTAACAGATCCAGCTATCAGGGACTGTAGAAGGCTTTCACTTCCCAGATTCAAGCCATGCCTGGCGCGCAGCGAGCGTGCCAGGCATGGCGCGGAGCGGAATGGGCAGCGCCATCAGGGACTCTGCCTCAGATCTAAAGGAGCATAGTGCAAAGTTCGGGAACATGTGTCCATGGAACCGGGCGCGGTACACGGGTCTACTGCTTGAATCTACTCACTCCCGCCATGCCTACCAACCCAAAGCCGAGAAGCAGCAAGGAGGTGGGCTCGGGAACGGCAGTAACAGCGGTCGACACGGAGAAAGTAGACGTTCCCCCGGCGTTGTTTGCGCTGAAAAACCATTTACCAGGGGTGGGATCAAAACCGGTTATATGAGCGATGCCGGTCCCTTCCAAGGTTAAGGTGTTGGAATTACTGAAGGCGACGGTAGCCCCTGTTGCATCAAAACTATAGGTGTTCCCGCCAGAGACAAACGTCCAGAGTGGATTTGGGGTAAGCGACGGCCTAAACGTGAAGGGCTCAAAAGTAACAGCCTGACCCAAAAGAACCGGCGAATAGCTTCCGGTCCCTCCCGTGGATGAGACTACAACATTGGTGAAGCCAGTGAATTCCGTGGCAGCTGACAAATCTGGGTTACTCTGTGTGTCAGTTCCGCTAAATGAGATGGCACCACTGATCGGGATAGCCACCGCACTGAACGCCATGACACCGATCAATACAGCCACAAGACTACAAATTATAAAAAACTTTCTCACAATTTTTCCTCCTTCTGGGATTTCTAATTCTAGTCTCGAACAAATTACCCACAAACCTCTGAGTTTTTATGCTCCGGAATGAAGGCCACCTGTAACGAAAAAATATTTGTAGATTTGGCAAAATCTTTGTGGGCCGGTTGACCACCTGCTTTCCAAATACCTCAATTCCTCCGGCTATTTGTACCGCGCCCGGTTCCCTGGATACATGTATTAGAAACACGATGACTTGCTGTCCCTGCCTTTGGACCGTTTCGGACGAGTCTCGGCTGGACCCATTATCGGCGGTCCATGCGGGTTTAGTCTCCCTTGCGGTCTCTCTTCTTTAACGTTGCGAGCTATTCGCTCCGGGACAACGAAGAGCTTTGCCACCTTCGATCTCGAACCATTGTTTGAAATCCGAGTAGAAAATTTTCGCTCCACTGGCCTCCCGTATAACCCTGGAACCAGACAGACACCCTGATGCCAGCGATGAAACAGCAGATGTAAAAGCGCACCGTTTTCCGAGATGGGCTGGTTAAAACGGGGTAGCTCTCTTCAGAGCCTTTGATGCGATAAATGATCTTACCCATAAGACCGAAATCCATCGCTGCTCTTACCTGCCGTTGATCACTTGAAAAGAAGAAGACCATTGCGCAAATTAACGGGTAATGAAAACTGCCTCTCCGGCATTAGCTTCCATGTCATTGAAGTGGTAGGTCGCAATCTCATGAATCAGCTCATTGATCCTGGAACGCAGCCTGGCCGATTTGTGGTAGTGGACGGAAGCCTGCGCCCATTTTTCGGGCACGTACTGCAGTTTGAGGTAACTGGATGTATGAGAATCAGCCTGTTCCTGCAGATTTATTAATTTCGATATAGCTCCGCTTATCGGCATTAAAATAGCTCTTCCTGGTCTGAATATTATGAACAAAAGACTGATTTCTCTGAGGCTGGGCTATAATTGCTTTTCTTTGTGTCTGTTGTTCCCCTGTGCCATACCTGCAAACAATAGGAAAAATAAGCAAGCCCCAACTACGTCAATGCTTCCCAATCCTTGAGATCCTTTTCTGCCCCTTCAGGTATTATTCGGTATCCTATTTGTAATTTGCCGAGTAGTTGTTAGCGCCAGTCAGCAAAGATGCTGAATCATTGTCGGTAAGCTTGCCGCACTTCTCTCAGACACTGCCTGTGAATTGTTTCTAGTTCACGCGACTTCACTCAAGTTCATGAATTGCGCTTTTTCTATTCACGTAGTCTGCGAATGTTTTCATTGCACCTCTTTGAGCAACTTCCATGCCCGACAGGTTTATATCCGCAGCACATTCGTTTTAGGCAGTGACTATAGCTACTTACGGCACGGTGACAACCATGCGGGGTGCGGCCTTGCATATGGAAGGAGTGTTGCATGCAACAGATAAGGTGCGTTGCATTTAAGTTGCATGTTACACTTCAATACTGGATGGGGGTTTGCGATCGGAGTCAAGGAGACGAGGTGTTTCACACAACAGGGGCGTTGTACTACTTCCATGTCACATGCAATATTTCAACATCAGGGGTGCCTGCAGAGAGGGGAAATTTTTTGCGAGAGCCAAGGCGGAAGGGGGGAGAAGTTCGCTCTCACGACTTACGCCTTGCATTTGCGATCCGCGCGGTTTTCATCTTTTGTCGTGACCTATCGAGTCATGGGGGTTAGTGATGCTGTGTTTTTTCATTTTTCGGTAGAGAGTCACGCGATCTATACCCAGCAGTCGGGCTGCTCTTGCTTTGTTCCAGGCGGTCTTATCCAGGGCTTCAAGAATTGCTTGAGAATCGACAGCCTGGGTCTCATCGGGAAAGCGGCGCTCGATTCCCGGAGCGCTCATGAAATCAGGCGGCAGATGATCGAAGGTGATGATGTTCTGGCTGCAAAGGACGAAGGCATGCTCCATTGTGTGTTCGAGTTCCCGCACGTTGCCGGGCCAGTGATACTCGAGAAAGGCTTTAAGGACATCAGAGGATATCGCTTCAATGTTTTTTTTGAATTTAGTGTTGAACGCATTGCGAAAGTGATCAATCAGAAGGGGGACGTCCTCGCGCCTGTCCCTTAAAGGTGGCAGCCTGATCTCAACCACCTTCAGCCGGTAGTAGAGGTCTTCTCTCAATTCGCCAAGGCCGACTTTTTCCAGGAGATTCTTGTTTGTTGCGGCAATCAGCCGGACATCCACCTTCACCGGAGTAGAGTTTCCGACTCGCTCAAATTGGCTCTCTTCAAGGACTCGCAAGAGCTTGAGTTGTATAATCGGTGAGATGTCACCAACCTCATCCAAAAAAATGGTGCCGCCATCTGCTCTGTGGAACCGCCCCACGTTGTCTCTAATGGCCCCAGTAAACGCCCCCCTCACATGGCCGAACAGCTCGCTCTCAAGCAGGCTCTCCGGCAAAGACGAGCAGTTCACCTTGACCAGCGGCTTATGGCTGCGTTCTCCTGCACGATGCAGCGCCTCTGCTACCAGTTCTTTACCCGTTCCGCTTTCTCCCGTGATGAGAACAGTCGTTTGGACACGGGCCAAAGCTTCTATGAGGGAATAAACCTTCTGCATCGGCCCGCTTCTGCCAACGATGCGATGGAACTTTCGGTGGACTTTGAGCTCCGTTTCGAGGTCGGCCACATGCGTATCATCTCTGAGCACCATGACCACGCCCGAGAGCACGCCCTTTAGACCAAGCAGAGGATACGTCCTTACGCTAATGACCCTTCTTGAACGATTGTGAGGTTGGCACTCGATACGGTCTACCCCGACAGGTTCTCCACTTTTGATCGCATCGGAAAGAATCTCCGCACATCTCCCACTGCAGATTTCGCGAAGAGATCCAAAAGATTTTCCTATGTCACTACGAGAATATCCACACATTGTCATGGCCGCCTCATTGAGCTCGAGCACAACCAATTCCTTATCCACGGTGATTATGGCATCACTTACACTCCTGAAGATAGCTTCCAGGTTTGTGCGGTATCTTTCCTTTTCTTCATTTAGCTCTTTATACTTCAAAGCCGTTCGGGCGGCATGCAGCAATGACTGCTGGTTGAGGGGCTTGGGGACGTAATCGAATGCACCCAGGCGAATTGATTCGGCAGCGGTCTCGACACCGGGATCTCCCGTGATCATGATTACCGGGCAACTCAGTCCTCTTGCCTTGATCTCGCGCAAGATATCGATTCCCGTCCCATCCCCCAAAATGATGTCCGCAAATACCACATCAAAGCTCATATCGTTAATCAGGGCCAAAGCTTCGCTACAGCTTCCAGCAGTCGCCACGATATGCCCCGCGGCACTGAGAAACCTCTCGAAGGTAAACCTGATCGATTCCTCATCATCGATTACAAGAATTCTCGCACTCATTCTCCACTCCGTCACCGCTTCGAATAGCTGGTAAATCAATTATGACACGGGTAAATTCGCCTTTTGTACTCTCAAAGCTTATGTGCCCGCCATGATCCGTGATGATTTTATGAGTGATGTTCAACCCCAGGCCGGTCCCTTTCCCGAACGGCTTTGTGGAAAAGAACGGCTTCGTTAGCATGGAGAGCTCATGAGCGGCGATTCCCACCCCCTGATCGTAAAAGATAATTCGTACATATGGGCGATCACTGATAGTTACTCCCTCGCCGGTTATCTCTAAGCGTTTATTCTTATGTCTTTCAGGATACTTTTCGTTTAAAGCGTAGCGCGCGTTATTTATGATATTTATAAAACCTTGCTGGATCTGCTGAAAGTTAGCATCGACTTCAGGTAGGTCGTCGGGAAAATCTATTTTTAGATCGATGCCCTCTTTCCGGATTTGCGCCTGGGTTAGGACAATGGACTCTTCGACAATGGCGGGTACGCGAGTGGGCTTTTTCTCTTCTCGTCCATCGCGCGCAAAGGAAAGGAGGGTCTTGACGATACGGCCGATACGCTCACCTTCCTTAACAATGCGCTCTCCGATGTCCTTTTCCATGCTCTCGGGGCTGCACTCGTTTATCAGTATTTGACCATAGTTAATGATGCCGGTGATGGGATTGTTGATCTCATGCGCAACCCCGGCGGCCAACTCCCCCAATGAGGCCATATGAGCTGCCTGCATTGCTTCCGCCTGCATCGCCATCTTTTCGGTAATATCACTCACCAGCAGTAGTACGCTACTGACTCTCTCTGCCTCTTTGATCGGAAATGCCCTTAAGTCCAGTACCGCTCCGTTGTGGGTTAGGACTGCGGCTTCCTTTTCAGCCGTGTCGAAACATCTTTTTATCGGGCAGTCTTTCGAGGGAGCAAAACGATCCTGTGATGATTTATTACAGAATTGCCCTATTGCATCGGATACCGTATCATTCAACCCCAAAGCATTTCCTCTGTTTGTCCACAATACTTCCCCTTCGGGAGAGAACAGGATCAATGTATCGCTGATAGCATTGAGAAGAGTTTGGAATTCCTGTGAGAGTTTTCTAAACTTCCTTTCGTTCTCACTGAGCTCGGCCGTTCGTTCCTCCACTCTTTTCTCCAACTCTTCGTAAACCTTGGAGAGCTTTTCTTCGGTCTCCTTCCTGATAGATATATCCGTTACCGAAGTCCTGCAGGATGCGGTGCCGTCGACATTCGGCATCCAGATACTGTCTAATTGTACATAATATTCCGGGCCGCTCGGTCTTTGCAGTCGCAGTTCACAGGTTCGCCGTTCGTTGGTTTTAAAAACCTGATCGAGGTGCGACCGAAACTTGCCTCTGTCCTGCGCTGCCATGTAGAGCCAAAGAGGGGTGTCGATCAGGCGGCCTCTTTCAATACCAAGCTGGCCGGCAAAAGTGAGGTTTGCTTCCAGGATGATGCCATCTCTATTCGAAGTGACGTAGCCGACCGGCGCAAAGTCATAGAGATCGGAGTATTTTGCCAACGATTCGTTGAGTTGCTCCTGGGCGATGCGCAGCTCTTCGTTTTGCATCTCCAACTCGATCTGATGAACTTGCAGCTCGTGAACCAGACCCTGCTCATCTTGTTTGGCCATTTTTCGATCGATTTGGGTTGCTCTTTCTCTACTGCGCTCCTCTGCAAGCCGTCGCAACCTGGCAGTGCGATCCTCACCGGATTTACGTTCAGTCATACTCGCGTCCTCGGTTCAGCAACATTCTCGTGCTTTGTTCTAAACGATCAGTACACAGATGACGCCATTGAAGAGGCGGATTTTCAAGGAAGCGCCGGGCATATCGTCATGCTCTTGTTCGGATGAGGCAACTCTTCAGTTCTGAGCGGACAAATTAAGATGTTAAAGCTCTATGAGATTCTGTCAATGGAACGGGATGCGGAGGCAAGAGGTTTTTTTAAGCCGCTTTATCGACTGCAATCGCAAGCGCCCCCATCTGGTACTGATGTGTAACATGCGAGTTGAAAGTAATGCAACGCTTCTGTTGCACGCAACACTCATTCCACGGCAAGTCACACCCCGGCAGAGCGGTCACTTTGTCCTAAGTAGCCATGCTCATTAGCTAAAAGGACAATACGGTGGCTCTTGCCCTGCCGGGCATAGAACTTGCCCCAGATAGCCACATGGAATGTGAATGGAACCAGCATCGGAACTAGAGTGGTAAAAGGTCGGATTTTAGCAGTGGGTTCGAGAGGAGAAAATGAAAGAACTCGACTGCCGGGCCGGTGACAATATCCGGCAACGTGAAAGGGAGAACGGGTTGGTAAAACCATTCGCGAGCGTTAAATTAAATTAGTAGAGTTTCATCTACATCAAGACAGGAGGTAATAGCAATGCAACGTACTGAATATGGTGGAAAGATCTTCTTATTGACTTTCGCCATCTTTCTCCTTGCTCTGCAAACTCCTTCGGCGTGGTCGCAAGCGACCGGAGAGCAGGGAATTATGGTTGGTCGAATATCGTTCATAGACGGAGGTCAGTTGCTGCGATACGTACCTGAACAGAAGGATTGGGTCGTCGTGGTAAAAGACGCACCATTCGGCATGCATGATGCCTTATACGCCGGAGACAACGTAAAGGCCGAGTTCAACATGCCGAATAGTACCTGGATAAGAGTTGGCAGCGACACGCAGATACAGCTTGTCGCCCTTGAGCAAGGGGTGATGGAAGCGGATGTCGCTTCCGGCACGGCTCGTTTCTATAACAAAAGCAGGGACGGCGTGATCAAGGTTACAACCCCGTTCGGCTATGTTGTCGCCCCGGCGGAGACCAGTTTTGACCTCTACGTAGGCGATCAGTCCGCGGAGGTAGTCTCCCTGCAGGGGACGGTCGATTTCATCCATGACCCCGACCAGACGAAGTATCAGGTCACCGCGGGTTCGTCGTCCATCGTGGCCGACGGGAAGCAGGTGACATCCGGACCGGGCCAGGCAGCCATTGCCTGGGCGGAGTGGAATACGTCCCGTGACAGCATGTGGGCTAAAAGGTCCGAGGTCAAGGGTCAGTCGGCGCGATACCTGCCTCCTGATCTGCAGTACGATGCCTATGACCTGGATCAAAGCGGCAGATGGGAAAGAGTAAGCTACGAGGGCCACGACTACGATGCCTGGCATCCTGTCGGGGTTGACCCAGACTGGGCGCCTTACACGGTGGGAAGGTGGAGCGACTATTACGGTGATAATGCATGGATTCCCGAAGAACCGTTCGGGTATGCTACGATGCATTATGGGAACTGGCTGTGGGTTAATAACGGCTGGTTCTGGGCGCCGCCGGTAGTCGGCGTGGGCATAGCCTACGGCTGGTACCCGGGCAGGGTCGGCTGGCTCTACTCGGATGCGAATGTCGGATGGTTCCCGTTGGCCCCCTCCGAACCTTACTACGGGCATCACAGGTGGGGAGGCGACGCGGTTGTCGTAAACAATGTCACCATCAACGAGTTCAGCGGCAATGTCAACAACTACCGGTTCGCGAACCAGGCCGTTGTTGTCCCTCAGAACACTCTCTACAGTGCGAATAACTATAGCGGCTCGAGGCTCCGGAACGTCGGCGGGCAGACAATTGCCTCCAGTTTCCACGCTGCTCCGGTTTTAAGCGACAGGACTGTCAAGAATTTCTCCGGCAACGGGCAGAGATTCGCCTTCACGAACCAAGCGCCGGCTGCTAGACCGGGTCCGGGGGCAACGACCCGAATCGCACATAATACCACGATCGCCGCTCAGGCCTCCCGCGTGAATCCGCAGACCATTCAGCAGACTGCCGCGAGGGCCAGGCCCGGGACCATTTCACAAACTGCAAATGTAGTCTCCCCAACAATTCGGAACAGACCGGTCAACCCAAGCTCGGTTAAGGCTGCCGGAGAGCCGGCCTTACCACAAAAGGGAGCGCGGGTGGGGAGTCCTCAGGGGACCGCGCAGCAGGGCCCGGGGGGTTCAATGGCTCGGCCGGCAACGCCGCAACCGCCCACAAAGCAGCAGCAGAGCCTTGCGAAGCCCGGAGGCGTGACTCCTGGTCCGCAATCGCAACGCCAGGCCGTGGCTCCAACGCCCCAAGCGCAGCCACCCAGGCAGCAGGCCGTAGCACCTAGTGCGCAACCGCAGCCCCAACGCCAGGCTGTGACACCAAAGCCTCAAGCGCAGCCGCCCAGGCAGCAGGCCGTAGCACCTAGTGCGCAACCGCAGCCCCAACGCCAGGCTGTGACACCAAAGCCCCAAGCGCAGCCGCCCAGGCAGCAGGCCGTAGCGCCTCGTGCGCAGCCGCAGCCCCAACGCCAGGCTGTGACACCAAGGCCTCAAGCGCAGCCACCCAGGCAGCAGGCCGTAGCGCCTCGTGCGCAGCCGCA
>DBMO01000035.1:0-27222 GCA_002298995.1 Desulfarculales bacterium UBA696 | reverse complement strand
CAGCCCCAAGTTGCGGCGCCAAGACCGCAAGCCGCGCCACCGAAGGCCGCGTCCGCGCCTGCACAACCAGGTAAGAAGTGTCCCCCAGGGGTAAATTGTTAGATAGAAGTCCCATGCGACGGATTGGCGGGACAAGGCGCCCACGGCCCTGCCATCCGTCGTTGATGGGCGGACGGGAAAGGAGTGCTCTTGCTTGGTTACAGGCGGTTTTGTTCAGGGCTTCAAGATTCTACGGGAATAAAACCAGCTCGGAGATAAATGCAGAATAGTTCACTGGATTCAAACTCTGAGAAATTGGCAAGGATTCGAAAAAGAGTACAATCTGGTCCGGGAAGAAGCCCATGGCTGTAGCAAAAAGAACAAAAGTCCTTATGAGCGCGGGCGCCGCCGTCCTGATCGCAATCACTGCAATTGTCGCCGGAATCTTATTATTCGATATCAATTCGCACAAGCACCGCATTGAAACTGCGGCATCCGAGGCGACCGGCCTGGATTTCAAAATCAATGGGAAGATGGGGATCTCCTTCTTCCCCCTTGGCCTATCGGCAAGTGATATCCATGTCGCCGACAAGGAAGGCGAAATCCTCTCCCTTGAAAACCTCAAACTGGGGGTGGAGTTGGCGCCCCTTCTGAAGAAGCAACTCAAATTCACCAGTTGTGAGCTTGTCAAACCGATTGTCACCATCGTGAAAAACGCCGATGAGAAATATAATTTCGAAAATTATAAAAAGAAATCGGCGGAAGAGGGGCCTAGAGTAATCTTCAGTATTGGAGAACTCAGGCTGTCCCAGGGGGTACTGGTCTATTTTGACAAGAGGAGAGGCGAAAAGACCGAATTGAAAGAACTCAATATGACAATCAAGGATTTCTCGATGGGAGATGCCTCCGAGGATATCTCAAAGAGCCTATCCTTCACGGGAACCATCGACNNATCGACTGCAAGGAGGTATTGCAGCAAAACCTCCGGATCGAGAATCTCAAGACTCCCGTAAAGGCTGTAAACGGTACATACTACTTCGCGCCTCTTGCCATCGGCACGCTTGTTCACATTGATGGGGCGGGTGACAAGACCGAATTGAAAGAACTTAATATGGCAATCAAGGATTTTTCGATAGGAGATAACTTCGAGGATATCTCAAAGAGCGTATCCTTCACGGGAACCATCGACNNATCGACTGCAAGGAGGTATTGCAAAAGGACTTCAGGATTGAGGGGCTCAATACTCCCGTTCAGGCTGTCAAGGGAATATACAACTTTGAACCTCTTGCCATTGGGACCGTTGTCTATTTTGACAAGAGGGCGGGCGAAAAAACCGAATTGAAAGAAATCAATTTGGCAATCAAGGATCTATCGATAGGAGATATCTCCGGAGTCATTATAAGGACCATCTCGTTTACGGGAAGTCTCGACTGCAAGGAGGTGCGGAAAAAAGATCTCAAGATCGAAAACGTCAAGAGTCATCTGAAAGCGGACGAAGGAGTAATCCACCTTATATCACTCACCATGGATATTTTCGGCGCCAAAGGTGTGGGAGATGCCACGGCAGACAAGTCGAAAGTCGACGCTTTGTATAGAATCAATTTGCAGGTATCGAAGGTTGACCTGGAAAAGCTTGAGGAGGCTTTCGGCGCGAACAAGGTGATCGGCGGGAAGGTTGATCTTCTTGCTTCCTTGACGATCCACGAGAAAGGAAATCGCAATCTGCTGAACAGTATTGAGGGTACTTTTTCTCTTCGGGGTGATAATCTCGTCACTTATACGGTGGATCTCGACAAGGTCCTCTCATCGTATGAGACGACCCAGCAGTTCAACCTCGCCGACATTGGCGCTTTCTTCATCGCCGGCCCCCTCGGTACTGCCGCACTCAAGGGATACCGGTATGGGGACGTTTATAGCGAGTCCCGGGGTGGACGGGGCGTCATTACACAGTTCACCTCCCACTGGAAGATCAAGGACGGCGTGGCAGACGCAACTGACTGCGCCCTTGCGACGCACCACAGTCGCGCCGCTCTCCAAGGCAAGCTCAATCTTGTCAGCAAACGATATGATAACGTGACGGTGGCGCTTCTCGATGACAAGGGATGCGCAAAATTCAAACAGAGCATCAGCGGTCCCTTCGGCAGTCCCCAGGTCGGCGCGGTGAGCGCGGCAGAGTCCCTTGGCGGCCCGATCTTAAATCTCTACAATAAGGCAAAAAAAATTGCTCAAGGTGGCAGATGCGAGGTCTTTTATAAAGGTTCCGTGCGGCAACCCTGAACTATCTCCTTCACGTTAAAATGTAGCATGCCGCGACGAATCCCTGCAACGCATCTGTTGCATGCAACACTTTATCCATGCCAGGTCGCACCCCCGAATTGAAATCACCCTGCCCTAAGTAACCATACTCATTAGTCAAAAGGAAAATGCTGCGTAGCTCTCTATGTTTGGCATGGAAGTTGTAAAGTATAGACGGGAAAGCGAGATTTTTTCAGTCAGAATTTGCCCCATGTGTTCCATGCATAATATTCGTATCAGGAAATGTCATTTCCGCCAAACGAAGTCATCTCGAAATTAATGGATCTGCAGTAACAGGCTGACTCTCAAACAGCAGAGCACCCTCAAACTGCAGCATGTGCCGGGGATGCTCCTATTCCTGGGAAAAGGAGGAGAGAAATGAGCGACTTGTTGGTTATTCTTTTTGATGGTGAGTTCAAGGCGGAAGAAGTTCGCCTGGATCTGTTGAAGAGGCTGGACGAACATCATGTTGGCCTCGATGACGCCGTTGTCCTTGTCATGAACAAGCAGGGCAAGGTCATGCTCCACCACGTTACGCACCTCACACTAGCCGGTGCGGTCGCCGGAGGCTACATGGGCGCTTTGCTCGGCGTGATGCTCCTGAACCCCGTCTTTGCCGTATTGGGTTTGACGGCTGGAGTAACGTTGGGAGCTATCTCCGGCTCCTCGACGCATTTGGGTATCGATGAAGCGTTCATGAAAGAGCTGGCTGAACACCTGAAGCCGGGCACCTCCGCCTTAGGCGTCCTGGTAAGAGAGGCCCTTGGAGAAGTCCTTGAAGAACTCGAGAAGTTCGATGGCAGGATCTTCAAGACCTCGCTGTCTCAAGAGGATGAAGCCGTGCTCCTGGCGGCATTCGACGCCGTAAAGGGTGGACCCCAAACTCAGGATTGGAGCCCTCGCGACCTGAAGTGTATTCCAGGCGAAGTGGGGCACGGATGCGGATGAGCCTCTGTTAGCGGCTTTCATCGTCGCTGCGCTTCTTATCCATAACGGCACTCTACAAAAATCCAGGGATCGGCTACAACCCGATTTCCATGGAGCCGGTCGGGCAATGCGGAGTTCTATGGCCGCTCCTGACATTTCGTGAATTCGACTATTCGGCAACCATGATGTCGGGGTTGGAGCGCTTTCTCATTATGGCCCCGGTTTTGGCTGCTCGGCGGGCAGAGTGACTATGAATGTAGATCCATCTCCGGGTTTGCTTCTCGCCGTAATGCTTCCCCGGTGACGTTCAACAACTCTCCGGCAGATGGCAAGCCCCATGCCCGATCCCTCATACTCGCTTCGGCCGTGCAGTCGCTGAAAAAGGGAGAATACCCGGTCGAGATACTTTTCGTCAAAACCGATGCCGTTATCTTCAACAAAGATGCGGCACAGGGCGGGTCCCTTCACCTCGGGAGATTCCGTGCCGGCGATCAGTTCAGCGCGGATACGGACCAGAGGCGCCTCTTTGCCGCGGAACTTGAGTGCGTTGCCGATGAGGTTCTGGAAAAGCTGCTGCATTTGAATTCGGTCAGCTTCAATCTCTGGAAGATCCCCCACTTCGACTCGGCCGCCGCTCCTTCTGATCGCTATTTCAAGATCGCTCACTACTTCCTTGACCACCCGGGTGAGATCTACCCTTGAAACCCCCTCAGCCCTTGACACCACCCTTGAGTAATCCAGCAGAGACTGAATCATCACGGACATTCGGTTTGCCGCACCTGTCATGCGATTGAGGTAATCGCGCCCCTTCTCGTCAAGGCGCGCGCCGTATTTCGTCAGCAAACTGCTGCCGAAGGCCTGAATCTTACGAAGCGGCTCCTGCAGATCGTGGGAAGCAACGAAGGCAAACTCCTGGAGTTCAGTGTTGCTGCGCTCGAGTTCATCGGCATAGGTCCTTGTCTCACATTCCGCGCGCTCTCGCACCAATACTTCCGAGGCCAGTTCGGCGGTGCGCTCCTCGACCCTCTTTTCCAGTTCGTCGTGAGCCTTCGTTAGCGCCTCTTCCGCAAGCCTTTTATCAGAGATGTCCGTTGCGGAGGTTCTGCAAAACCCGGCGCCGCTCGCTTCTTTTATGAATACGCTGTCAAGGCGCGCATAAAACTCGCCGCCCCCTTTTGCCTTCAGTTTGACTTCGCAGTTGTCTCCCTCATTGGTGTCGAAAACCTTCTTCAAGTGCGAGCGAAACTTCTTCCGGTCGCTCTCGACAACCATGGCAATAAAAGGTGTCTTGATAAGATTTTGCCTATCGACACCCAACTGCTTTGCACCGGTAAGGTTCACCTCTATGATCAGCCCATGCTCATCGAAAGTAAAATAGCCGACTGGAGCGAAGTCGTAGAGGTCCGCATAGCGCATGCGGGATTCTTCGAGCCGTGCATGCGCGCTGCGAAGCTCCTCGTTTTGCATCTCGAGCTCGACCTGATGGACTTGAAGCTCGTGGATCAACTGGCGCAGGTCCTCGCCGGAATACTTCATGGAGGGATCTTCTCCCGACTGCAATGCCTCTTCGGCCCTGCTTCGCAGATCATTCCCGGCGGGTCTTTTCCGCCCCATGGCGAGATTCTTCGGTTGGTCTTTCATCGTTGAAATCCCATCATAATGCGGATTGGCCTTTTTCCATTCGAGCGGCTCCCATTGCTTGAAGCCGGGCTTCGAGTTCTTTCACCGCTCTTTCAAGCTCCGCCTCTCTTCGAGCCTTCCCGGTAATGTCTTCCATTGCCAGGAGTATCATTTGAGGCCGCCCGTTCTCGCGGTCGATCCTCCGGGCATTGAGGATCATCTTCTTGTGGCCGATACCAGGGAATTCGTGCTCGACCTCAAAATCCTCAAAAGCGGAGTTCTCGGCGATGATGCGCTCCAGGATCTCCCGAAGTTCCGGAATGTCCCACTGGCCGCTGCCCAGGTCATAAATGCGTTTCCCCTCCGTATCTTCTCGCTTAACATTAAAGGTGCGATAGAACGCCTGATTGGCGGAGGCTACGGTTAGTTTGCCATCGAGAGCGATCAGGGGCTCGCGCACCGTTTCAACGATGCTCTCGGCATAAACTCTGGCCTCACGCATCGACTCCTCGGCAACCTTCACCCGGGTAATATCGGAGAGAGTGATCACGATCCCCTCTATGACGTTCTCTTTGGTGCGGTAGGGAAGGATGCGGACCGCAAACCACTTGTCGTCCTCGCTCCGGATTTCGCTCTCTTTGGCTTGGAGCGTGTCTATGACCGTCTGTGCATCGGTGAAGAGTCTCTCACTGTTAACCTTCGTGGTAATATCCCGGATGGAGCGGCCGACATCGGATGGGATGAGGCTGAAGAGGCGTGTCATGGAGGGGGTGAAGCGCTTGATGCGAAGGTCGCCATCGAGAAAGATCGTGCCTATCTCGGTACTGGCAAGGAGATTGTTGGTATCATTGCTGATCGCGTTAAGTTCGTCCACCTTGGCCTGAAGCTCGGAGTTAACTGTAGTGAGTTCTTCGTTGACCGACTGGAGCTCTTCCTTGGCGGTTTCCACCTCTTCGTTCATGCTCTGGAGCTCCTCGTTTGCCGACTGGAGCTCTTCGTTGGTCGATTTGAGCTCCTCGTTGGAAGCTTCGAGCTCTTCTATGGTCGCCTGAAGGTTCTCCCTGGTGCCCAGGAGTTCCTGCTCGAGGCCGGTTATGCGAGAATCGGCTTCCCCGGCCCCGGTTACTTTCTTCCTGGCCGGTTTGGACAGTATCGAAGGAATAGTCTCGGCGAACACGACCAACAACAGGGCTTGCGCATCCGGTTTCACTTCAACGGATCGAATGGTCACATCGACATATCTCGAATTGCCATTTTGCTTGATCTCGACTCCCTTCAGGGTAATGGACCCGACACCTTCCCTCAGGACCTTCTGGAGCGCCAGAGGCAGCCTGTCCCGAAGCTGGTCGGGGGCCATCTTGAGGAGGTTAAAGCTCGGCTCCCCTTTCGGGGTCCAGAGGTATTTTCGAGCAAAGCCCTGGAAGTAGAGGATCTCAAACTTTTCGTCTACAAGAACGCACGCGGGTGCGTACTCATCGAGTACGATCTTTTCCACGATCTCCCGTGCGCTCTTGCGGGTGACGATGCCCTTGCCGCGGATGCCGGGCCTGGATGGAGCGCTGTCCCGATATGCAAGCCCGGGAAGCGCTCTGGGTAAGAGCACCTTTTTAGTTTTGAAGATCTTTGATTTGATATCGACCGCACTGAAAAGATCGGAAGATCCCCCGATGGTCTCGGAGGTGCCGAGCATGAGGTACCCATTCTGATTGAGGGTATAGTGAAAGAGATTCAGCACTTTCTGCTGGAGGATGTTGTCCATGTAGATGAGGACATTTCGGCAGCTTACCAGATCGAGCTTTGAAAAAGGGGGATCGGAGACGAGGTCTTGGACGGCAAAGACCAGGCGCTCACGTATCTCCGTTTTAAGCTTGTAGGTGTGGTCGCTTTTCACAAAAAAGCGCTTGAGCCGCTCTTTGGATAAATCCGCCTCGATGGCCTCGGGGTATTCGCAGGCCCTGGCACGCTGGATCGCCTCGGGGTCGAGATCCGTTGCGAAGACCTGGTAAGGTACTCTCAGGTTCAAGCCCTCCATGGATTCCTCCAGAACGATGGCAATCGATACGGCCTCCTCCCCGGTGGCACAGGCCGGGACCCACACCCGCACGGGCTCATCGTCCTCCCTGCGGCGGAGAAAGTCGGGAATGACCCTTTCTGAAAGAACCTCAAAGGCCTTGGGGTCTCTAAAAAATCTCGTAACCAGGATAAGCAGCTCTTTGAACAGGCGGTTGACCTCGGTCGGGTTTTCCCTAAGATAGCGGTGGTAGTCCCTTGCGTCCTCGATCTTGTGGATAGCCATGCGCCGCTTTATCCTTCGGCGGATGGTGTTTTGCTTGTAATGGGTGAAATCCCTTCCCGTAGTGGAGCGAAGCAGGAGGAGGATCTTTTGCACCTGATCGACGAAGAGCTTCTCGTCGGTTTCGCTCTCCAACGATGTCTTGAAGTAAGGCTGGCCCATATAGCCCAGGAGTTCCCTGGGCATATTCTCGACCGGAAGCACCATGTCGACCAAGCCGGTGTCGATGGCGTTTCGCGGCATACCCTCAAATTTTGCCTGCTCGGGGTCCTGAACAATGGTGAGTCCGCCCGCCTCCTTGACGGCCCGAAGGCCAAGCGTGCCGTCACTTCCCGTTCCGGAGAGCACCACGCAAACCGACCTAGGCCCCTGGTCCGCGGCAACGGAGCGGAAGAAGTGGTCGATGGGAAAGTTCGCTCCGCGGGCCCTTTCCGGGTCCGTCAGAAGAAGCTCGCCGTTAAAGAGGGAGACATCGAAACCGGGAGGGTTGAGGTAGACGTGGTTTGGTCTAACGGGCATCCGGTCTTGAGCGCTCAGCACTTCCATTTTGGTGTGCTTCTCGAGAAGAGAACCCAGCATGCTCTTCCCCTCGGCGCTCACATGCTGGATGACCACGAAAGCCATACCTGCATCGGAGTCCATGTGGTCGAAGAAATTCTGCAGGGCTTCGAGACCTCCGGCCGAAGTCCCAATGGCCACAACGGGAAAAACTCCCCTTGCTTCGGGACTCCCGGAGGGGACCTCTTTATTCCTATTCTTCGCATCCTTGTATTTCATGGCTTCCTTACCCTGGCATGATGGGGTCTTGAAACTATCCATCCATGATCTTGGACCGACTGCTTTCGGTTGACGGCGAACGCGGGTGCGCTCGGCCTCTGGTCGATTCCGCGCCATACCGAAAAACCTTCATCGGGACAGGTCAGGGCGCAGTGGGGAGGGAAACGGCACTAAACCAGTAGCCGCAAAGGAGTCTCATTACTTCAATGATGTCTGTAAAGCTAAGGTTTTTCTTAATATATGAACTAGCTCCGTTCTTGTAGCAAAAGTTAATGTCCGCCTGGTCGGATGAGGTCGAGAAGATGACTACGGGAATGGATTTAAAAATGGTATTGGCCTTCATCTCCCGCAGCGCCTCGCGACCGCTCTTATTGGGCATGTTGAGGTCAAGCATGATGAGGTCCGGGCGGGGTTTACCATCTCTCGCACAGGAAGAAAGATAATCCATCAGCATTTGACCGTCATGCGCAAAGCGGATGTCGGCTTCAACACTCAACTCCCCCAGGGCATCTCGGACGATCAGGCAATCGTCCTCATCGTCGTCAGCCATCAGGATCAAACCATGCGGTTTTCGAAGGGGCATGTGATGGCTCCTTTTCCGGTTATTTGTTTTAGTCGCCGATTGCGGGATTATTCAGAGGTCCCCTGACCCTATAAAGTGTATCCTTAACCTTTGCAACTATTTGAGCGGCCCTCTCGCGTTCGGCTTCCGAGATCTTGCAGGCCATTCGCGCACGGTTTTCGAGGCTTGCCTGCTCAGGCAGCTTCTTTCCAACGTACTCGCACCGCATCCGTCCGTTTTCCCGGTAGTAGGCGTACCAATAGGGACCGTGTAACTCTCCCGCGGCACAACGGCAGCCCTTTTTTCCGCACCTGGTCTTCTCGAACCGGTAGCACTTCGCACCATGGCGGCCCACCTCAATGAGTTCACGGCCGGGCTTGACGGGAATCTGCTCGACCCCATCCGCCTCTCCAGCGTTGCCACCCATTTTACCGACCGTATAAGACTCCGATCCCTGTAAATCGATGTTTATTTGGTTTGCTTTCTTATGTAACATGTCCGTTAAACCTCCCACAGTGTTACATAAGAAATTATAGCACGCTGTTTTCAGGAAGATAGTTCATTCTTTGGGGGTCGAAGATTCGCGGAACCGGCCGGCCTCAATAAGCCATTTCTTTATTTTTTCCCTGGGAGGGATGCTTCCCACGAAAACAACCTTCCCATTGATGAGGAGCGCCGGAGTTCCCATTATACCTCGGCGGGCGATCTCTTTTATGTCCGTCACATGATCGACACTCGCGGGAAGATCGATTTCCGTAAGTACTTCCATGGTTATCCGCATGAGATCCTGACACTGGTTGCAACACCCCGTGCTGAGAATTCTTACTTCGATCCCCGTACCGGCTTCTTCAGTGTAGGGTTTGCCAAGATATCTTCGAAACTCCCGGGCAAATGCTTGCCCGTACTCCTCCTTGGCGCTGGTCGGGATGTAGTTGTTCTTTCCCAACCGCTCCAGCATGAAGGAGCCAATTTCATTATCAGGCATTTCAGCATGAGTTTTGGCCATTTCTTCCATCAACGCCTTCATCCCTATGATTCCTACCCCGAATTGTCCGACTTTAATTTGAGTGATGTCTCTATCTGCCATAAGGGAAGCTTTCATGAAATTCCGATAAAAGGCCTTAAAACGAAATACAACCCAAGTATGCCAATTACGGCACCGGCGCACTTCCTGAACCAGCGGCTCCCTTCATGAAAAGAACTGTTCTCGAGAAGTTTTCTAACCTTCGCCGTTGAGCTTCCCGCCACCGCAATCGGGATACAATGACCAATACTGAAAAGAACGATGTATACAGCACCGGTAATTATCTTCTGCTGAATGGTGATAATGGCAAGGATTGGAGCAATGAAGCCGAAGGTACACGAGCCGGACAAGACTCCGTAGGCCAGCCCGAGTATGAATGCGCCCAACAAACCTTTAATCCTGATCTTCCCCATGAGGCTGCCGGACAGGGAACAACCCGGGACCCCCATCATATCCAAAGAGACCCAAATAAGAATCGCTCCGACCAGAATAGTCCAATAAGGTCCTATTTCGCCGAGCATTCTGCCAAGAAGCGAACATGCTATACCAACTCCGGCTATAGTTATAAAGAGTCCAATCGTAAACATTCCAGCGAAACAGGCAGCTTGTCTTGCATTTAGTGCCTTATCCTGACCGGCTACATAAGAGACAATGAGGGGAATGGAAGCCATGTGACAAGGGCTTAGGGCAACGCTCACCATTCCCCACAAAAAGCAGCCCAGGGCGGCCAGGGCCGTCCCGGTCAGCATCCACTTGTTTATCATTAACAGGATCTGGTCCAATACTCGCTCTCCGGTGGACGGTAGGAATCTGTATTTATTTTGAACCCGCCGCGGTTACGCCAAGATCCGATAGTTTTGCTACTATGTTTTCTTCGCTGAGAAATCCCTCATGGCGATAAACTTCTTTACCGGTCTTGTCATAAAAAATCTGTGTCGGGATTGACCTGATTCCAAATCTTTTCCCCTGATCGCGGTTTTTCCAAACGTCAATGAAGATGATAGCGGCTCTGCCCTGGTATTCTTTTTCAAGGGATTCCATAATTGGGGCCATCATTTTACAGGGTATGCATTCTTTTGCCCCGATATCGACCATGGTGACCATGTTTTTTGCTGGAATTTCGGGAATTGATGATAATGATTCTCCTGCGGCAAGAGAGAAACTGAATCCCAAGAGGAGCGCAACAACAGCGAGAAATCCTATTTTACTCAATCAGCACCTCCTCCGCTACATTTCGCATGTCATATGGCAGACTCCTGTCGGGGTCTGGACAGCGTAAGGAAAGTATTTCCTCTTTAACCACAGAGCTACATTGACCAGTGCAATCAGGACGGGAACCTCCACCAGCGGACCGATAACGGCTGCGAAGGCCTGCCCTGAATTGATTCCAAAGACGGCCACGGCAACCGCAATAGCGAGTTCAAAATTATTCGAAGCCGCCGTAAAACTGAGGGTCGTGGTCTGTTCATAAGTGGCGCCAACTTTCATTGACAGATAAAAGGAAACAAAGAACATAATCGTGAAGTAGACGCAGAGCGGGATTGCCACCCGTATTACATCGAAAGGAAGCTGGACAATGTATTCCCCCTTTAGGGAGAACATGACCAATATCGTGAACAGCAGGGCTATAAGAGTGATAGGACTAATCCGGGGAATAAATTTCTCCTCATACCACTGTCGGCCCTTTATTTTTAGCCCCGCAAATCTGGAAATCATACCAGCGATAAATGGTATCCCAAGGTATATGAAAACACTTTCAGCGATCTGCCGCATTGAAATATCGACTACAGCGCCGGCAAGTCCCAGCCAGCGCGGCACCACGGTAATGAGTACGTAGGCGTAAGCCGAGAAAAACAGGACCTGAAATATGGAGTTGAAGGCAACAAGCCCCGCGCAATATTCCCGGTCTCCCGCGGCCAGGTCGTTCCACACGATAACCATGGCGATGCACCTGGCGAGCCCAATCAGAATTAGCCCTACCATGTACTCGTGGAAGCCGGACAGGAAACTTATCGCCAATACGAACATCAGAATCGGGCCGATGACCCAGTTCTGAATAAGCGAGAGCGCGAGGACCTTGTAATTGCGAAATACCTGCCCAAGCTGTTCATATTTGACCTTGGCCAGGGGAGGATACATCATCAGTATCAGTCCGATCGCAATCGGTATATTTGTCGTTCCGACCTGAAAATAGTTAATGACATTCCTGATGTTTGGATAGAGAAAGCCTCCTCCCACACCAACGAACATTGCCAAAAATATCCAGAGCGTCAGATATCGGTCCAAAAAAGAAAGGCGCCTGGTGATGGATTCAGTTGTCACTTTATTTCCCTCCTAAACTGTCAGGTAATGTTTCCACGAATTGCCTAATTTCGTCGCGCACGCGCCGGTAATGGACCATTGCTTCTTCGTCTGTTCGAGCATTTGCGGCAAGCGCCGGCGGATCATCGAAGCCGACATGCAGGACTCTGGTCTTGGCTGGGAAAAAAGGACATGATTCACGAGCATTGTCACACAGGGTGATAACATAATCGAATTCCAGATTTGCTATTGCATCAATTGTTTTTGAGCTTTGGCTTGAGATGTCAACTCCCGATTCGGCCATGACCTTTATTGCCCTTTGGTCAACTCCCTTTTGGCGCACTCCCGCCGAATGCGCTTCAATCGACTCTCCTTTCAAATTTCGTGTCCATGCCTCGGCCATTTGGCTGCGGCATGAATTTCCGGTGCACAAATAAAGCACTTTTAATTTTTCAGGTAATTTTCCCATTGCCGCCTCTATCAATCGAATCGAAAATGTCCCAAATAGTTTTCGAGTTTTGCTCTGTAATCAGAACTCAATTGGGGGCAGTTCTCGGGACCTTTCCCGCCCTCTGAAGCCTGTACGGCGAAAAGCATGCAGGTAGCCAATCCGCACTCTCCACAGTTGGTTTTCGGCAACAGCCTGAGTATATCGATCACTTTGGGTTTTGGAGTGCTTTCGAATATCGGCTCAATATCCGCCCGGTGCTCCCATGCGTCATTTATCTCCTTTTTTAGCCACTCAAGGATCTTCTCCCCTTCCGCCTGATCTTTAAGCGCATTCACGCAGATTTTCCTGCCATGGGTTGCGATGAGTTTCCCGTGAAGCTTAAATGAGATGGTAGGAGGATCTTTGATGTATTGGAAGCCCCCGAGTGTCGCATTGAGATATGGAAGTGCCGCGCCGATATCCTGGTCGAGATGTGCCACCAAATGTACCGACTGCGCCTCCGGCCTGCATTCCGGACGGATAAATTCTTTGGTATAGCCGCGAAGTAGCATCCCCTTACTCCTGGAATTCCGGTGACATGGTTGGATAGCTATTTTCCCAGCCAGGACTTGATATCCTGCTTGGCGGGAATTCGTCCGGCAGATTTGATCTGACCATCTATAATGATAGCCGGTGTGCTGAAAACGCCGTATTTCGCGATCTTCGCAATGTCGGTGATATACTCAACCGTTGCATCACATCCGATTTCCCTAACGACTTCTTTGACCAGTCTTTCCGTTTCATGGCATTTCTTGCATCCTGGACCCAAAACTTTGATATTCATCACTTCTCTCCTGGGCGGATTCAGATTAGAGATACAGGTTGCAGGCCAGATGATGAACAAGTCAGCCTAACAACCGCGGAACCCTTTCCCCTGGCAGCCTAAAGCCGTGCTGATGCGAGATGAGGTTCAAATCAGCAGGTTGAAAATATAGCCGACCAGAAGTATCCCGACTCCAACTACGCCGAAAAATGTCGCAATAAGGGTGGGCTTAAGGACCTGACGCAGTATGATGGCTTCGGGCAGGGAAAGAGCTATTACCGACATCATGAAGGCCAGTACGGTTCCGAGCGCGGCGCCTTTATCCAGAAGGGCCTGAACCACCGGTATTATGCCGGCGGCATTCGAGTACATCGGGATTCCGATGATGACGGATACCGGGACCGCCCACCATGAATTCTTGCCCATAATGGAGGCCATAAACCCTTCCGGCACGTAGCCGTGAATTGCCGCCCCAACCGCAATCCCGAGCACCACCCATTTCCATACCTTGCCGACTATGTCTTTTACCGCATCAAGACCATACCTGATGCGATCAGACCAGTTCTTTTGCCCCTCTTCTTGAGCAGCGTCAACAGCGCGAATCTCATGCACCCAATCTTCGAGATGCCCCTCCATCCGTAGTTTTCCGATAATCCAGCCGGCAATCATGGCAATGAGCAACCCGGTAGATAAATAAATAGCGGCCACCTTCCACCCAAAAAGTCCGTACAGTAGCGCCAGGGCAATCTCGTTTACCATCGGGGCGGATATAAGGAAGGAAAAGGTGACTCCGAGCGGGACTCCCGCTGAAACGAAGCCCAGAAATAATGGAACTGCCGAACAGGAACAAAAAGGAGTTACTATGCCAAGCAGAGCCGCAAGCACATTCCCAACAGATTCTCTTTTTCCCATGAGAATCTTCCTCGTGCGCTCAGGGGTAAAGAATGAGCGGATAATTCCGACTCCGAACACCACTATTGTAAGGAGAAGCAGAACCTTGGGCGTGTCGTAGAGAAAAAATGCAATTGGCTCACCTAAATGCGAACCTTTGGAAAAGCCAAAAAGATCGAATGCAGTGTAATTAGCCCACAATTCGAGTTGGGTATAGATGAACGCCCAAACTACAATCGCGCCGATGCCCAGCCCAATCTCTTTTTTGGAAAAGTGCTGTTTATCGTCGGTTGCCTGCTTAGCGCTTGATTGGCCACAACAAGACGGTTCCTGGACCATTTTGAACTGGATAGGTTCCATGTATTCCCCCCCCCGGATGAAGAGCGCCTCAAAAAAGTCTGGGTATCGTTGCCTATTTGGCCAAATCGGCAACTGATGTTTAAAAAAAAGACTCCCTCTGGATCTAAGACGATACCTTACTTCGACTGTAAATTCTGATCTGCTCCTCCATGGTCTGCCCGACAAATTCCTCCACGCAGTTGAGAAATTTTGCCACACACTTCATCCGCAACGAATAGTAGATGTTGGTCCCTCTGCGCTCATCTTGTAAGACGCCGGCCTCTTTGAGGATATTCAGGTGCTTTGAAACGGTTGACATGTCAGAGCCAACTATCGCCTGGAGTTCGCAAACACAACGTTCCCCGGCGAACAAGCTTTCGACAATTTTAAGCCTGCTTGAATGGCCCAGGGCCTTAAATATCTTGGCCTGCATTTCCGTATAGCAATTTTCTCTGTTCATGTATTTTCCTTTTTGGCCAAAAAACCAAACTTGAGTTCGCTTGTCAAGGCAATTTTGAGTTCCCTCTAGCTCCCTCACCAATCAGCTAATCCAAAGATAAATTCCGGCCGACTTAAGCTGTGTAAAAATCGCGGCATGCGATGGTTTTACCGACCAGCTGTGATGAGGCCTCAAAACATGGAAGCTATGAAGGAGCTGTTTTGGTGAATTCGAAAAAGTTCCTTTCCTTCTTCATCCCGGGCGGCCTGTTTTTATTGACAGCCGCGGCACTGATGAGAGGAAGGCTGCTTGTCCCATGGCTGCCCGAGATTGTTCAGATTGCACCCGGTGCGATTCTGGCTTCAGGCATACTGCTGGGATGGCGTTTCAATCGAAGCAGGCTGGTTTTCGCCGTTCTCATGCTGGCTATTGCCGACAGGTCCCTTCTTTATTTTGGGCAGGGGGGCACGGCCTCAGCGAAGTTCATCTACAACTGCGTTATTGTTTTATTGCCCTTGAATCTGGCGGTGCTGTCTCTTTTAAAAGAGCGGGGGACCTTCACCGCGCGAGGCATGGTACGCATTTTTTTGATTGTGGCGCAGCCCCTGGCGATTGCTCTTATCTGCCATTATCGCTTCCTTGCATTCAATACATACCTCAATTACCCCGTTTTCAAGGCGACCATCCTCGAAAATCTGCCGGCTCCGGGCTTGCCCCAATCGGCTGTGATTGCACTGGCTCTATCCTTGTTCTTGCTCGTTTATGGCCTAACCAGGCGCCGAGGTCCAATGGAAAGGGGCTTTGCCTGGGCCTGGGTGACTGTCTGTTTCACCCTGGTCACTCGAAGCACAGGCCCCGTCTCCACCTTCTATTTTTGCACGGCCGGTCTGCTTTTGATCGTCTCCGTTATCGAAGCATCGTATGTAATGGCATTTCGCGACGACTTGACCGGGCTGCCCGCCCGGCGAAGTCTGAATGAGTTTTTCATCAGGATGGGTAATCACTACACGCTGGCCATGGTGGACATAGATTTTTTCAAGAAGGTGAACGACAACCATGGGCACGACGTTGGAGACCAGGTGCTTGCAATGGTCGCATCGAAGCTCGCCAGAGTCAGAGGCGGCGGGAAGGCCTTTCGATATGGCGGAGAGGAATTCACCTTGGTCTTCCCCGGAAAGTCAGTAGAGGAGACCATGCCGTATCTCGAAGAGCTTAGAATCGGAATCGAATCGTCGCCCTTTGTTATACGCAGCCGCTCACGCCCCCGGAAGAAGCCCAAGAAAAGCAATCCAGTCAAGAATCCCCGCAAAAAGCTCACAGTCACCGTCAGCATGGGAGCAGCCGAACGCGCGGGGCAGCATGGAAAGCCGCACGATGTCGTAAAGGCGGCAGACCAGGCGCTCTACAGGGCTAAAAAGGGTGGGCGTAATCGGGTTTGTACCTGAGCCTGTACGCCTCTGATGGGCTGCAAGCGCTCTGGTGGTTTAGTTGCCCTTTCCAAAGGGGCAAACGGGGTACCGGCACTCGGCGCGGTTCCGGCAGGTTCTGGGCATCTCGCCGGGTTTTCCTTCTTGATCTCCTCCCGGCCCTTTGTTAATTTTCACCGACTCCGTGTTTTTCCTGCAAAATTCAGGACCGAAAATGCGGCTCTTCGACATAGCGGGGCGTAAACTCACCCCGTTCGGGCAGTCCTCCGGAGTGCCGGGATTCCTTTTCCCGGCCTTCAGCAGCCGCTCGTGTTCTTCTTAATTCCGTAACGATGTTCCAAGGAGATCGTTTTGGGTGATCGAAAAATCCTTCTGGGAAATGAAGCTATTGCGCTTGGACTTATGGAATCGGGGTGCGCCGTCGTGGCTTCCTACCCCGGTACGCCCGCCTCGGAAATTTTGGGGGCGGTTGATCGACTGAGGTCTCAAAACGGCTTGGAACACATTCACCTGGAATGGTCGATAAATGAGAAGGTCGCCTTCGAGGTGGCCCTTGCGAACAGCTATACCGGGAGGCGTTCGGCGGCGATTATGAAGCAGGTGGGGCTAAATGTCGCGGCGGACCCGCTTATGAGTTCGGCCTATCTGGGCGTCAAGGGCGGATTTATCGTCATCTCGGCAGACGACCCCGGACCTCACAGCTCGCAAACCGAGCAGGACAGTCGTCTTTTTGCCATGGCGGCAAAAATTCCGGTGCTCGATCCCATATCCCCCGCCGATGCCCGCGAGATCGCAGCCGCTGCATACGAACTCTCCGAGCGCTACGAAATTCCTGTTATGCTCCGTCCGACCACCCGCGTCTGCCATGCCAGGCAGGATATAGAATTAGGGCAGATCTCACATGAGCCGGTTTTCCCGCTTTTCGAGAAAAATCCGCCGAGATGGGCGGCAACCCCCAAGTTCAGGCTCATGCTGCACCGGGAACTGAATGAAAAGATCGCCAAGATCTCCGAGGACAGGGAATTCCTGCCACGGCTTCTAAATCCCGGCAGCCTTTCATCCCCGGATGCTCAAGGTCCCTCTTGCATCGTGGGTTCAGGGGCCGTTGTCGCATATTTGCAGGAAGTTCTGACAGACCTCGGACTCTGGAATTCCGTTCCGGTTTACCGCGTGCTCATGCCTTATCCGCTCTCGGCCCGATTTACGGAAGATCTTCTGGCGCGCTTTGAGCGCATACTGGTGGTTGAGGAAACCTCTCCCGTAATCGAGCTTCAATTCCGTGACAGGGTCAAAGTCCTGGGGCGTCTATCGGGGATCGTTCCTTCAGCCGGAGAACTTCTTCCCGAGGTGGTGGAAGGGATAGTTGGAAGTTTTCTGAATTTACCCCCGGCTGCACAGGCCGCCGCGCCCTCGTCTCCCGGAAGGCGTCCCACGCTTTGCGCCGGATGCCCGCACCGGGCCGCTTTTTTCGCGATCAAGAAAACATTCCCCAAGGGCATCTATCCGGGCGATATCGGCTGCTACTCACTGGGCCTCAACCTCGGGGCCGTCGATACCATTCTTTGCATGGGGGCTTCGATCAGCCAGGCGGCGGGTTTCTATCACTCCTTCAGCTCGACCCGGGCCGACTACCCGCCTATTTGCGCAACGATTGGCGACTCGACCTTCTTTCATTCGGGTATTCCCGCGCTCATAAATGCCGTCGTGCAGGGCGCCCGATTCGTTCTCGCCATCCTTGACAACCACACTACCGCGATGACCGGTCATCAGCCAACGCCCGCGCTCGGAAAAAATCTCGACGGCCGCGCCGTTCCACGAATCTCTATTGCCGAAATTGTCCGGGCATGCGGAGTCAAGTTCGTCGAAGAAGCAGACCCCTACGATTTCCAGAAGTTCTCCGAGCACCTTCGATCAGCCGGTGAACACCTCCGGGCAGAAAATGGCGGCATAGCCGTGGTGATCTCCAAGCGCCCGTGTTTAATGGACCACGCCCATCCGGAGGCAGGTCCGCGCGCCTCCGTCAGGGTCAATGAGAAGTGCAAGGGCTGCGGTTTTTGCCTGAAACAGTTCGAATGCCCGGCAATCCGCTCCGGCGGCGAAAAACAGCCGGTCTCGATAGACGAATCGGCCTGTGCCGGCTGCGGCGTATGCATATCGGTTTGCCCCAATGACGCCATTGAAGCGGGGGAAATCATTCCCGTAAGCGCTAACTTAATGTAGGTTATCATGGTCAAAGCCGCGGACCCGGCTCCCCTCCCTTGGCGGGAGGGGAATCCGATCAATGCCGTCGGTACAACTCTGCCGTACAACTGTGCCGTAGTGGCCGCGACGCATGTACATCTGCTGAGTGGATAAATTTAAGTTGGCTTATGGGAATCATTCCGCCACTCTTTTATACTTTGAAAAGCGCCATCTTGAGCGCAACTTCGTATGATGCTCATCTACCTGGAATTAACTCGCTACATCATCATTTCACCCCTGTCCCAGATGCCCATCATCCCGATGTCTTCATGTTCCAGAATGTGGCAGTGAAACATCGATATGCCGCCAAAATCCTTGATCGGCACCAGGAGCTTTGCGGAACCCATTTTTGGTATGAGAACAGTATCCTTCATGGCGGGCATGGAAGCGTAGGGCGGATAGGATGAGTCCGCGCCGGTTACGGACAGTACCTGTACATGGTCAACATGCTGGTGGAAGGGATGGTCCATGCCGCTGTTGTTGGTTACGGTCCAGATCTCGTAGGAGGGCATCGTGTCCATTCCCACCGTGGAGTGGATGGTGTAGGCCTCATCCATGCTCTGAAATGAAATTCCGTTAATGTAGCCCTGCCCCATGCCCATGCTCAGTGCCAGCGTGTATTGCGGATACATGCTCGTATCGACTTGAAGCCTTTTGGCATTGGGGTTTATCGAAGAGGGTATGCTGCCGTTTGAGGCACTGCCGGCGACCTGCATTGTCATAAGTGTAAACTGGGGCGAGTTCATCATGCCCATCCTCGAATAAGGCAGGGAAAGAAATTTATAATTCCCCTTGGTTGAACTGGCCTTTACAAGGATGTCCACCCGTTCGCCGGGAGACAGAAGGATCTGGGACCGCGCATAAGGCTTGTCCAGCAGATTGCCGTCGGCCCCGATCAGATACATTGTGTGGTTTGCAAGGCTGAGTTTGTACCATTTGGCGCTGCTGGCGTTCAATACGCGCCATCTTTGCACCTGGCCCGGCTTTATCTGCAGCACCGGGTTCACCTGCCCGTTGACCGTGACGATATTGCCTTCCAGACCGTTCATATATGACATCATCGAATCATGTGGCGCCGGGTCTGCCCCCGACAGGGCGATGTCTTTCAGCACCATTAAATGGGTTTCAATGTTGTTGAAGACGGGGAGTTCATCCTTTGTCAGTAAAGTCCCTACCAACCCCGCCCAGTACTGCTCCGCTACAACCCCGTGCAGGTGAGGGTGATAGAAATGAAACGCGCCGGCCTCCTCTTTCGAGGTATCGTACTGGTGGACTACCGTACCGCCGGGCGCGAGGCTATACATCACGTAGTCGGCATAGACCGGCGGATCGATGGTAATGGCCTCCGGAGAGACATGAAGTCCGTGAGAGTGCAGGTTCGTGAACCCGCGCTGATGGCCGAGAAAGTTGTATTCCGAAGTGGATGAGGCAGGCAGGCCGTTGGTGAAATTCACCCGCAGGATATCTCCCTTGCCGACCGTAATTGTCTGGCCGGGATAATAGCCGTTGTATGTCAGCAGATTTGCCAGGGTGCCGTTTATGTTGATTTGGGCCGGCATTGCCTTCAGATTGGCGGTTGCTATGTGCCTTGTTACTCCATCAATCGTTTCGTAGCTCCAGGTAAGGGGCATTGCCGGAGGGTCCTTAAAGGCCAGTCCCAGAGGTGGGTCGATAATACCGCCGCTGCCTCCACCTCCACCTCCACCTCCACCACAGCCGCAACCGCCTCCTCCCCCACCCATTCCGAGGGCATATGGATGGTTGAGGGCAATCATTCCACCCGCCAGTCCCATTGACGCGATCCTTAGAAATCTCCTGCGATCCAATTCCTGCTGTTTCATCGTCTATTCCTCCTGAAAAAAGCAATGTGCGCTGAGGGTTTTTCACGCTTCAAAAAAGCGGCAAACCTGTCCGGAACTGGAACTTCCCGCTACCTCGTCTTTCGGCTGATAACAGGGGAGCAGCAGGCTCAAGCGGCCTGCTGCCCCCCTGTCCGGACTTAAAGACAATGCGTTTTGGATAAAGAAACTACTGCGGGTTGGCCCAATAGTGCTTGAATGCACTGGCGGTTGGCCGGGTAAGATGGCAGACCACGCATTTTCTAAGCGCCCCGGCCTGTCCCTGCAGGGCATAGAATTTAATCGAATCGGCCTTCTCGCGGCTCGGAGTAATCGCATGAGGACTGTCATGGCAGCCGGCGCAATAGACGCCCCCATGACCGCGAGAGTTGCGGTACAAGGGTTGATCCATCGCATAACCGGGACCGTGGCAGCTCGTGTTGTCGCACCTTGGCAGGGTCACCCACGGATTCCGGACAGGCGAGGCCACGTCAGCCATATTCCCGTGACAGGTTGTGCAGTTAAGGGAAAAACTCTGTGACATGGTGTCCCGCAGACACTGGGTCTTTGGCCCGGGATGGCAGTTGTAGCACCCAGCGGTGGTATCGGGCATGATATCCATCACCAGGTCTTTATTGTGGTGGTTGTGCATTGCATAGGAGAGGCTCGATACCCCCGGCGTTCCCGGAGTTCCCAGGGCGTTTGAGGAATGGCATTCGGCGCACAGCACCGGGCGGCGGTTCATGAGAGGAGTATCGTACTTGCCGCTATTCAGATAATCATGAAGGGCAAGAATATTTGTCTCGAGACCCCCGGTAGGCGTAATCGGGTAGCGCGTCGTGGCATCGCCGGCATCGGCATGGCAGTTGATGCAGCGAAGCTCCGATGATACAGGGGCAACTGCAAGGGTATGTGCCAGGATCTGTTTAGTTGTTGAGTCCCGGACCGTGATCTCCGCCAGCTGAAACGGGTTCGGGTGCGCAAGGTGTTTGTCGTGGTCGTAGTATTCGGTGAGCGGAATGCCCGCCGCCTCGAAGTGATTACCCAGAACCGGGTCCTGTACAAGGTCCATTTTTCCGCTCAGGCCTTTACCGGTCAAACCTATGTTTGGCGGCAGCGGCTTGGGGAGGTTGAAAAGCTGCTGAGCATAGGTCCAGAAGTCTGTCTTGCCGGCCGAGAAGGTATTGTTCGGAAACCGATATTCTATGGTAATCCCGGTCGTGATGAACTGGGGAGGATTGCCGACCTTGATGACCTGCGCCCATAGGACATTGTAGGGCGGCAGCACCCCGATGTCTCGGAAGTTCGGATTGTAGCAATGCATACCCAGGTTGTTCCACGCCAGCACGACGTATTTATCGGTTGCTGCATTCGTTGGAGTTGCCGACAGGGCGATCAGGAAAAGGCTTATGGAAATAGTTGTCCAACCGAGTTTCTTGTACCTTTTCAAAAGGCTCATCTCTTCTCCTCCTGGCGTGTGGCCACAAACAACTCTCCGGCATAATGCAGGGTTTTCTTAACCGGAGAGCCCGGCCCGTGAGTTCGGCTGCCGCGGCATGGGGAATCTATCAACCATTAGGCGCAAAGCATCTGGAGTTGATATATTAAGAATTTCAGGTGGATTCGATATAAGTTCTAAGCTGTATTTTTGAACGCTCCAAACGGTATTCAACTACTGCGGAGCGGGCGATTAATGTAGAGGATCACGGACTAATTACTAAAGGAGAATTCCAGCTGCTTTTAGGGCTATGTCTGAGGCCTCGGATGAGCTTCTAATCAAAGGAGGCGGGATGAATCCGCATCTAATTACCCGCAGCGGCAGATATTCGACTATTTTAGTATAGATTATATTGCGGCTGCTGCCCCTCGCCTTAAAACAATTAGATTTTAGTTGAGACCCTTGCACTCCGAACTTTCAGCCGGCCCCGGAGCCGCGGGATTGATCGGGTATGAGGCACGATCGGCCTCAATCTCCGCCAAAGTTGCCTAAACGATATTGGAGCTTAGTATAATTAAAAAGAGGTCTTGCCGGAGTTTTCCCAAAAAAACCGGACCAGGCTCACCCGGAACTGCGGGCACAAAAATATTGAAGGAGGTTATCCGCGAATGGAAACGAAACAAATTCTAAGAGAATACGTCATCGACATGGTGGCAGTGCAAAACCACTGCCTTGAATCGACTAAGCGTCAAATAGCCGATGACAAATTCAAGCGCTTCCCGGAAGCGCACGATCTGCTTGCCAAAATAGAGAACACTCTGAGGGCGCAGCAGCTTACGCTTGATCGCTGCCTCGATTCACTCGACGGCGGAGCCGGAGCTGCAATCAAAAAGGCTGCATCCACCGCCACGGGAGCTATTGCAGGTTTATACGGCAAGCTGCGGCACGAAGATCCCGTATCGAGAAGTCTGAGGGACGATTACGTCGCGCTTAATTTGCTGGCGGTAAGCTATACAATGCTCCACACGACGGCCCTTGCCCTGAGCAATGCTCAAGCCGCCGACATTGCCCTCAAACACCTCAGCCAGATAACGCCGTTCATAGTCGAGCTGAACAGGATCATCCCGACTGTAGTTACAATGGAACTTACCGACGAAAATAAAGTAATCGATCCCACGGTCTGGAAAAAGGCCCAGGAGAACTCACAGAAAGCCTGGAGCCACTTCATAGTCGGAGAGTATCACTGAAAGGGTGCAATAGGAATGACGAGAATAAGGACATCAACGGCGTTTGCTATTCTCACGGCAGGCCTGTTGATAACATCACTCGCACTCGCCCAGTCGAGCGATTCCGGGGTCACCTCCCCCCAATCCTCATACGATACGGATATGGGGTCCCAGAGCGGCGCAACAAACAGCAGCGATTTTAGTTCCAGTTCAGCTGGCCCGCAGTACCAATCCTTGCCAACCGAGTGGGACTCGAGCAGCAACACCGGGACCCATGGCAGCATCGCGGGAAGCGGGACCGACGGAGGATCAACCTCGACCGGCGCTAATTGACACTGAAGTAGCCCGACCCCAATATGGTTCACTTTTGAGCCCATTGGACCGAAAATGTCATGGGGGCAGGTCTCCAGCCTGCCAGCAGAGCCAGGGTTGCCCTGAACGGCAGGCCTGCCCCCATAATTCCCTTACAACGGAAAAATCTCAGCCAGCCATCATTTTGAATCAGCCTGGTTTTAATAGCACTTTTTGCACATCCCTCATGGTCCAGCCAACTATGCTTGTAACGTTTTAAAGAAATTCTCATTGTATGCCGACATTGTTAGTGAGGCTGCACCACTCCGACCTCGGAAAGACCCTGGAGTAAACCCCTTAAATATTGGAAGCAGACATGAACATAATTGCCGGCATCAACAACCTGCTGCACCAGGCGCTGAGCTACGGCAGGGGAAGCTCTCAGATTGGCGGAGCGGCTTCCTTGCCAGCCCTGTTGAAATCAGTTTTAAACCCAGGCAACATCCCGGCCGCCAAGTCTGATTCACTTGACCTGTCCGATGCCACGAAGACCCTTAAAGACCTCGGAATTGACATCAAAAAGAACACCTGCACCGAACAGGCGCAGATGTTCGACTTCAATATGGAATTTACCGACGAACAGATCAAAACCGTCAACGCGAACGGCAGCTACGACTACCGCTCTCAGTCGCTGAAGGTTGATTTTTCTTTTTTTTCAGCAATGACGGTGACCGATCCCGAGACAGGAAAAGAGAGCCAGCAACTCTTCAAATTCGATCTTCACCTGGAGGCGAGCAACGTCCAGACAGTCAGCAATAGCCAATCGGTAGAGAAGGAAGACATCCTCCACTTCGCGCGTAAAATCCTTCAAACTATCGCAAAGCTGCATTCGGAGGGGAAAAGCATCGACGGTCTGGTTCTAAAACAGGAGGACCTCAGGGACCTGAGTAGCGTTGATGGAGGCAAGCTCCTGAAATCAATGGTAATGCTGATCGATCTGATGCGGACCACCGACAACATGCTCGGAAGAGCCAACGATCACGTCCTGCTAAAACCGGAAAGATGGCAATCGGTTTCAACAAGCGAGCAAAAACAGGAAAGTCAAAGCATTTCGATGTCTTTAAGCGTACAGCAGGTATCACTGGAAAGCGGGCCGGCGGCAGCGGTAACCGAGGCACAACAGCCCGTGGAGACCGCACCCGAAAGTTCTCCCGCGCAGGAGGCCGCAAGCGCCTGACAAGGGTTGCGCTTCTTAGGCTGCAACTCGCAGCCGTTGTATGGGTTCACCACTCAACCCAATATGGCTATATGGCGGCCTCACAGTTGATCCCGGCCTCAAACCCTCTATTCCCCAGTCCCTGAAATCCCTTAGATTCCTTAAATTTCTCCTACATCTTTTGGGGCGCGGCGACTCCGAGCAGGTCGAGGGCGTTGGCGATGACCTCTTTTACAGCGGCGGCGAGGCAGAGGCGCGCTCGGGTGAGTGCGGGGTCGTCGCCGAGAATGCGATTGTCGTGATAGTAGCTGTGGAATAGCGATACGAGTTCGTGGAGGTAATAGGGTATGTAGTGCGGCTCAAGGGTCCTCGTGCAGGTGGCGAGCACTTCGGGATACTCCCCCAGCAATTTAAGAAGCTCGTATTCACGGGGAAGGCTCAGAAGGTTAAGGGTATCTTCTCCCACCGATTTCCAGTCGAATTCGACGCCGCGCTCTGCGGCTACTTCGAATACGCTGCAAAGGCGCGCGTGGGCATACTGCACGTAGAAGACAGGATTGTCGTTGCTCTGGGCCTTGGCGACTTCGAGGTCGAAATCCAGCGGACTGTCGGTTCGACGGGTGAGGAATATAAACCTCGTCGCATCTTTTCCCACCTCGTCTATTACTTCGCGAAGGGTTACGAATTCGCCGCCCCTGGTGCTCATTGCGACCGGCTGTCCGCCGCGCAGCAAGTTTACGAGCTGAACCAGGATGACCCGCAGATCTTCGGGCGCCTGGCCCATCGCCTGCACGCCGGCTTTCATCCGGTCGACGTAGCCGTGGTGGTCGGCCCCCCAGATGTCCACAACCATTTCGAAGCCCCGCCGAAATTTGTCCCAGTGGTAGGCGAGGTCGGCCGCGAAGTAGGTGCTCGCCCCGTTTGCACGGATAACCACCCGGTCCTTCTCGTCGCCGAAAGCGGTGCTTTTGAACCAGACGGCGCCTTCCGCATCGTAGATGTAGCCGCGCTCCCTCAGGAATTCGAGTGCCTGTTTTACGGCGTCGCGATTATGAAGTTCCTGCTCGCTGAACCAGTTCTGGAAATGAACCCCGAAAACGTCCAGGTCTTCTTTTATTCCGTCGAGGATGCTGTTTGCGGCGTAAGAGGTAAAGACCTGGAGAACCTCTTCGAGCGGGACCCCGCGGTGGCGCCCCCCGGTCTCGCCGATAAACTGCCGCGCGAGGTCTATCATGTAATCGCCGCGGTAGTGGTTATCGGGAAAATCGATTTCTTCTCCCGACTCCTGCTGGTAGCGGTAGTAGAGGCTTCGGCCCAGGGTGTCCATCTGGTTGCCGGCGTCGTTTATGTAGTATTCGCGCTGAACGTCGTAGCCGCATCCCTGGAGGATGTTCGCCAGCACGTCGCCTATCGCCGCCCCCCGGCCGTGTCCTATATGGAGCGGACCGGTCGGATTGGCGCTTACGAATTCAACCTGTATCCGCCTTCCCAGGCCGATATTCTGACGCCCGTATTGCCGGGGATTATCGAGGATATCCCGCAAAATCTCATGGTAGGCCCTTGGGTCGATAAAAAAATTGATGAACCCCGGTCCGGCGGGTTCCACTTTCTTTAGTATGCGGTCGGGGTCCTTGAGATTGGCGATAATGAGGGATGCGATCTCCCTGGGATTGCGCCTGAGTCTTTTAGTAAGCCCGAACGCAACATTGGTTGCAAAATCGCCGTGTTCGGCAACCTTGGGGATGTCCAGCTCGATATTTAGATCAGCCGGAGAATCCAGAAGAGGCTGCACCGCCTCCAGGATCATGGACCTCAGGCGGCTTCGGATGACGCTCATCGTATCTTTCCGTCCTTCCTGGTAATTTTTGTTCGCCCAAGCGTATATATCACCGCCGGTGGGGTTTCAAGTCAATCTTTTCGGGCCGTCCGCCCGTGAGGGTTGCGAACTGCGGCCTTGCACCAGGCCGGTGGTTGGCGTAGATTGCCGCCAGGATCTTGCAGCCGCTGAAAAGATGAAGGGCACCCGCAGGAGTATCTATTTTATGGAAGGCAAAAAAGTGAGCGAGAGCAGCGTCGTCATGGCGCAGCTCATGAACCCGCAGGACGCCAACCCGGCCGGAAACGTGCACGGAGGAGTCATAATGAGGCTCATCGACACGGCTGCCGGGGTTGCGGCCATCCGCCACGCGCGCAGGAACGTGGTTACCGCCTCTATCGACAGGCTCGAGTTTCACCATCCCGTCTACGTAGGCAACCTGGTTACCTGCAAAGCCTCGTTGAACCTCGCGGGGCATACCTCGATGGAGGTAGGCGTCCGCGTGGAAGCCGAAAACCTCTTCACGGGAGAAGTCAGGAAGACCGCCTCCGCATACGTCACTTACGTTGCCTTGGACAGCAAAGGCCATCCAGCCGAGATCCCGCCGCTCATTACCGAGACGGAGGAGGAAATCCGGAGGCAGTGCGAGGCAGAGCTGCGAAAAGAAGCCCGCAACAAAGCGGAAAAAGGGACCTGCTAACCGGCGGTTGATGTGCGGAATATAGGGTGGGCAAGCTTTCACAGCGGTTGTCAAAACCAGGTTAGGGCGTGGCAAGCAGGCCAGGGCAGGTTAGGGCGCGGTCTCCCGGGGCTGTTGCCCAAATGGAAAGTTCCGCCAATCTATATGTTAGCGAGGGTATGAGGATAGAGGGGGTGGTCCCCACATTCAGTTCCATCTCGATTTCCGGCGCCGCCGCCGGGCTTCTTGTGCTCCGCACCCGGATATGAATCCGGGCTACCCACTGATTGCAACCGCGAGGCGTCATTCGACGATAACTCGACATTTTCGAAATATCTTATTTGGGCAAC
>DBMO01000057.1 GCA_002298995.1 Desulfarculales bacterium UBA696 | reverse complement strand
CCGCCCACACCGGCCATATCATATGGGGTTGTTGCCCAAACCGGATTTGGATTCACGTCCGGGGCGGTATCGAAAATCGTCATTCCCGCGGCGCTTCTGGGCGGGAATCCAGCGGCTTTAAACCCAAAGTTGTTTGACCTGCCGAAGCAAAGACACTGGATTCCCGCCCAGAAGTGCTGCGGGAATGACGTTGTTAGGGCGCGCGCGCCGCTCACGCCTGCCGATCCACTTGGCAGTTTCAAAAAAGGCTATTTGGGCAACAGCCTCGGGAGACCCCGCCATAACCTGGGGCGCGGAATACATTGCTAGAATTCCGCGTGGCCGGGCGTCCTCGGAAAGGGGATTACCTCACGGATATTCGGAAGGCCTGTCACGAACTGCACCAGGCGCTCGAAGCCCAGGCCGAACCCCGCGTGGGGCGCCGAACCGAACTCACGCAGCTCGACGTACCAGCGGTAGTCCTCGACGGAAATCCCCTTTAGCTTCATTTGTTCGAGCAGCATGTCGAGGCGCTCTTCCCTTTGAGAGCCCCCGATGATCTCTCCCGTGCCGGGGACAAGGATATCCATTGCGGCAACGGTTTTTCCGTCATCGTTTACGCGCATATAGAAAGGCTTTAGCGACCTGGGGAAATCGATTATCCCGACCGGCCTTTTAAAGACTTTCTCGGTCAGGTACCGTTCGTGTTCGGCCTGCAGGTCGCCGCCCCAATCGACAGGGAAGGCAAATTGCTCGCCCGACTTTTTGAGAAGCTCGACCGCCTCGGTATAAGTAATCACTTCGAAGGGACGGTTGACAACGGTCTCCAACCGGCCTCGAAGTTCAGGTTCGACAAAGCGGGTGAAAAAATCGAGGTCCTCGGTGCATTCTTCAAGAACAACCCCGACCAGATGTTTAATGAACTCCTTTGCAAGCTCCAGGTCGTCTTCGAGGTCATAGAAGGCCATCTCCGGCTCGACCATCCAGAATTCGGCAAGATGCCGGCTGGTGTTGGAATTTTCCGCCCTGAATGTTGGCCCAAATGTGTAAACCCTGCCGAGAGCCAGGGCGAAGATTTCCGCCTGGAGCTGACCGCTCACCGTGAGGTAGGCGGGGCGTGAAAAGAAGTCATCGCCGTAAGGGTTTTCGGCCTGGACGGCCTTGAGCGGGTCCAGGGTCGTCACGCGGAAAGTTTCACCGGCCCCCTCGCAGTCGCTTGCAGTGATGATGGGGGTGTTTAGATAGTTGAATCCGCGCTCCTGGAAAAATTGATGGATCGCGAAACCCAGGCGGTTTCGCACTCTGGCAACAGCTCCTATGGTGTTCGTTCTCGGCCGAAGATGCGCGATCTGGCGCAGGAATTCAAAGGAGTGGCGCTTTTTCTGGAGCGGGTAGACGGCGGGATCGGCCCACCCGTAAAGCTCGATCCGGTCCGCCTGGATCTCGACCGCCTGGCCCTTTCCGGGAGAAGGCGACAGGATGCCTTCGACCAGTACGGCGCTCCCGGTCGTTATCCTTTCGAGCACATCCCGGTACTCGGGCCGGTCCAGCGCGGCCACCACCTGAAGGCCTTTCAGCGAGGAGCCGTCATTTAGCTCGATAAAGCTGACCCCGGCCTTCGAGTCGCGCCTGGTGCGCACCCAACCCTGCACGCGAACCGTTTTTCCCGTGTACTTATCCTCTTTGCCGAAAAGCTCGGCAATGCGAATCCCTTTTTCCATATCCGCCAGATCTCCGTTTGAGTCGTCCCTCGACCTGAACTCCCAAGTTTCTCTATTCTTTTTGCATCCCTGTATTAACAACTCCCCAAATTTAGATATTTTATATTAACCATGCGTAAGTCGCATTGCCAAAATGCAGCCTCTTCCGCCGCGGGGCAAAATTGCCTCGGTGCAGGAGTCTAAATGAAGCTGCCCGAGATAATTAGGCAGGCAACATACACCCAAACCCACCAGCATTATACTTGTGGGAGTTTTCGGTGCGCAAAGGATCTTGACCGTCTCTGCGACAGGTACTATCTGGAGAACGTCAAGAGAGTTTCTATCCGCCGGCCAAGGGAAGGGCTGAACGGAATTATCGTGTCTAAATTGTCACAAACCTTTGCTCCGAGATGGTTGGCAGGGTTTACGACCCGCTTCGAAACAGTACGTAAATTAAGCCATGAAAACACTCCTCACAGAAATCCGTCACAATCCGCTGTTGTGGCTGCTAGCCTTTGTACCCATGGTGTTTGCTGCCGCGAAGCTCACGCCCGAAGCGCACACGCTACTCTTCGTGCTGTCTGTGCTGGCCATCGTGCCCTTGGCCGCGATGCTCAGCCACGCCACCGAATCGGTGGCGGCCAGGACGGGCGATGCGGTGGGCGGCCTTCTAAACGCAACGCTGGGCAACCTGACCGAACTGGTCATCGCGTTCGCTGCTTTGCGCGCCGGGCAATACATGTTGGTGAAGGCGTCCATTGCCGGCGCAATTGTCACCAACACTCTGTTCATGCTGGGTGCCTCGTTTCTGCTCGGCGGACTCAAGCATCACCTTCAGGAATACAACCGGGCCAGCGCTCGCCTGCAAGCAGGCTTGCTCTTCCTGGCCACAATCGCGCTGTTGATTCCTTCAGCGATCTCGCGAGCCGACTTTACGGCAGGGGAGGCATTCACCCGGAAGCTGAGCGTGGGTCTGGCGGTGCTGCTCATCGTGGCCTACGGACTGGGCATGGTGTTCTCGCTCAAAACGCACCGCGAGTTGTTCGCGAGCGCGAGTTCCGGCGAGGCCGGTGAAGCCTTGTGGCCCATAGGTCTGGCTTTGGTCACGCTTGGTGGCGTCACGGTGCTGGTTGCGCTGGTGAGCGAAGTCTTTGTCGAGTCGGTGCAGAAGGCGGCGGAGGTGTTTGGAATGACCCCCGCTTTCGTGGGATTCATCATCGTGGCGCTGGTCGGCGGAGCGGCGGAAATGGCCTCGGCGTTTTCGGGCGCGCGCAAGAACCGTCTGGATTTGAGTGTGGGTATCGCCTTGGGGAGCGCATCCCAAATCGCGCTTTTTGTCGCCCCGGTGCTGGTGCTCGTGAGCTCTTTTATTGGGCCGACGCCAATGGACCTGTACTTCTGGCCGGGCGCCATAGTGATGGTGCTCATCTCCACTCTCACCGCGACACTCGTCACGAACAGCGGGCAGTCGAATTGGTTCGCCGGAGTCTTGGTGCTGATGGTCTACTTGATTTTCGCCATGACTCTCTACCTGTTGCCTCCCCCAGCGCGGTAAAAGAGTTATCCCCGAATATGGCTCAGCATACACGCTAGCCGACTTCCAAATTCTCTTTTTTTCAGAGGCAGGGTCAGCAATGACCTGACCCTTTCACCTGTAAGCAAGACTCTGATGAACTAAACATATTCTATTCAAAGCGGAACCAGCAAACCATCTGAATATGTACTTTTCTGGTATGCATCAAGAACCCGTAGATGTACCCGCTATTTTGAGGCACGCACACTTAAGGGGGATCTTCATGACTCGAACTCATGTCTGGGCACACCTGACTGGCGGATTATGGATTGAAGTGTGCCGACTCGGAGTTCCTCATGGTTCGGAACCGGGACGGTAATCGTGGTGTCTGCAAGCCGTCTTTGCATCACGATATGGCTGCCCCGCTGATGCACTTCAAAAAACCCGTGGCGAGAGAGAGGACACTCAGCTTACCCAACAGATACCTCCACCTGGGTCACGTAAATTTCCTCATGCAAACGTGTCTGAATTTCATTCGGAGAGGCAGTTTCGAAAAATAGTTCAAGCGCCTCCCGGAGATTATTGCGAGCCTCCTCTATAGTATCGCCTTGACTGGCAATATCAAACTCGGGGCAAAGCGACACATACCCATCTCCCTCACGTTCGATAATGGCTGTAAGTTGCTTTTTCACAGTGTCTACCTCAATTTTTAGTACAAAGATCAACTAACTCTTAACGATCAAATTATGGTTTGTCACCGATCTCGGCAAAATTACCGGGCCGTCGTTCCCGGCTGGACTCCGGCCTTTTGTGCCGAGTGCCGCTATAGCATACGCTCGATTGGCATAATAGCTGACATCGACGCGAAATCATAGCGGATGACTGCGATAATAAAAAACTCCCCCTCTCACCTTCATACTTATCTTTAAGCCATGAACCTCTACGTCGGCACGAGCGGTTATTCTTACAAAGAATGGAAAGGCTCATTCTATCCCGAGGACCTTCCCCACAAACAGATGCTCCACTACTACGGCGAGCGCTTTAATGCCGTCGAGATCAACAACACCTTCTACCGAATGCCCAAGGCATCTGTCCTAGAAACATGGGCTGGCGAAGTCCCCGCCGATTTCAAGTTCGTGCTCAAAGCGTCGCGGCAAATCACGCATATCCATCGACTAAAAAACACAGCCGATTCGGTGTCATATCTAATTGAAGCGGCTGGAACCCTGAAAGATCGCCTGGGGGCGCTGCTCTTCCAACTGCCGCCGAACTTGAAAAAGGATGTGCCGAGGCTGCTCGACTTTCTTGCGCTTTTGCCGCCGCAGAGCAGAGTTGCGTTTGAATTTCGCCATCAGTCGTGGTTCGACGAAGAGGTCTTTAAGCTGCTGCGCGATCATCAGGCGGCGCTGTGCATCGCCGAGGCCGAAAACGACCTCGAAATCCCTTTCGTGGCTACAACAGATTGGGGCTATATGCGGTTGCGGCGGCCAGACTACGGTGATGCGGAACTCATGAAGTGGGTGCATCTTGTGCTGGAACAGGGTTGGACGGACGTGTTCGCGTTTTTCAAGCACGAAGATGAAGGCAAGGCCCCTCAGATGGCGAAAAGATTCCTGGAGCTGGCGGCGCGGCATTCAGGCTAACAATTGCCGGCATTAAACGGCCAATTCGCCCCGACGGCCTGCATTTTCGTCATTTGCCAAATTCGCTCTTCACTTTTTCATAACAGGCAGGGCATATACTATGTGAAAAATCCTTTTTGGAATGCGTCGAAAAATACTGCTCGACGCTTCGCCAGAATCCCTCATCATCCCGAATGTTCTTACAGTAGGCGCAGATAGGTAATATATCGCGGAGCGCTTCAATTTCCGATTCGTGATACTTTTTCAAGGCCTCCTGGGCTTCGATCCGGTCCGTGACGTCAATACAACTCCCGATATATCCCAGAAAAGTTCCTTCCGGGGAGTAAAATGGGGCTCCCCGGTCAAAGATCCAGCGGTAGACCCCATCGTGGCGCATGAGGCGATACTCCATCTCAAACGATACCCTCTGGCGGAAAGAAGACAGGTAAATAGCTAAACACCTTTCAAGGTCGTCGGCGTGTACTCCTTCCGCCCATCCATTGCCAAGCTCCTTTGCGATGTCGCGCCCTGTGAACTCCAGCCAGCGCTCATTGAAATAATCACATTCACCTGTTGTGTTGGAACGCCAGATCATGATTGGGGCTTGTTCGACAATCGTATTGTACTCAATGATGGAGAGCTGGCTTTTCTTCATGTTGATCTCCCGGGCTAGAGACAACGCTGTTCAACTGAGAACGTCTGGTATTGCCGACGGGTTGCACATAGGGAGAAAGCTTTCGTCCGTCATTTCAGGAAGGATTCATGGATCATATAACATTCGGCATGCTCCTCGCCAGTGGAATTCATTAGCGTTGTGCATTGAGACCGGCAATAGCTTTAGCCTCGATGCCGATTTCGGTCAACAGGGCGAGGTGTGCCGCGAGGTTGCTGTAATCGATAAATGGGGTGTAACCACGACCACCGCCACATCGTCTCGCGGGTTCGCATCTCATTCTGGATGAACCCCTATCTAAATCTCCAGTGTTGATTTATACTGACATCCGCGAGGACGAACAGCGACCCGGCAAGAGACTAATTCTGCTTACCGGGTTTTCTTTGTCCGATATCATTGATCGATCGGTTGCATGAAGATACCTCCTGGTCGCGATCGATTCCTTCCGCGGAAGAAACCATAGAATTGGAGAATGGAATGGCAAACCCGAGTGAATTCACGTTGTACAGCGGCGGGCTTAGGGGTTCCGAGTCCGAATTCGGCGCTCAGGCCGAAAAATGGAATGTAAAGGAAGTAAACTTCTCCTACGAAGGGCACCAGCCCGACCGGGACCGGGGGTTGGTCATCCTGGGGCCGGAGGAGATGAAAAGGGGCGATATCAGCATGGAAATCGTCTGCATGCGGATGAATCGGAACTATCCCAACACCGATACCATCAAGAAGGTCATGCAGGTCATTTTTCACATGGTGATCAATGGACTCCAGGTCTTTGTCGTGGGCTGGATTCAGCCAAACGATACGGTCATGGGGGGAACCGGCTGGACCGTCGAGCTGGCAAAACTATTCAATCGCCCGTTGAGCGTTTTCGACCTGAACAGGAATGCATGGTTCACCTGGCAGGAGAACTCCTGGGTGGAGAGCCTGCCGGTAATCGAGCATAAAACATTCGTCGGCACGGGGACCCGCTACCCCAATGAAGAAGGCAAACGGGCCATTCAGGACCTGTTCCAACGCTCTTTTCAATCCTGATCGGACCCGACTCAACTAAAAAGCGCCCGTGGGAGCAAGAACTCCGGCGGGCGCTTTTAGTTTCATCGAGGGTCACTTCCACGCTAACCAGCGGGCCTCTTTGTCAGCGGGCATTCGCCGCATCCCTGGCCTTCATCTCTAGGATTTCCCAGCGTTGGTAAGCCTCTTCGAGTTCCTCTTCGATGGCCTGGAGCCTGGCCTTGGCGGTGGCTACTTCAGCGCCGCTTTCACGGTAGAACGCCGGGTCGGACATGGACCGATACAGCTCGTTCTGCTCTGCTTCGAGAAGTTCGATAATTCCGGGTATTTGTTCGAGTTCCCGCTGTTCTTTGTAGCTGATAGTCAGTCTGGATTCACGTTTCGGCCGCTGTTTTTCGGATTTGACAGGTTTTTCGGGCCTGGACGGTTCTTTCGGCCCGCTTTGCCGCACCCAATCGTCATAGCCGCCCACGTACTCGCCGACCCTGCCTTCGCCCTCGAATACCAGCGTGCTTGTCACCACGTTGTTTAGAAAAGCCCGGTCGTGGCTTACCAGAAGCAGCGTGCCGGGGTAGTCCAGTAGCAGGTCTTCGAGAAGCTCCAGCGTTTCCATATCCAGATCGTTTGTCGGTTCATCGAGTACGAGAAGGTTTGAGGGCTTAGTAAACATGCGCGCCAGCAAAAGCCGGTTGCGCTCTCCGCCGGAAAGCGTGCTGACGGGGGACCTGGCCCGCTCCGGAGAAAAGAGGAAATCGTTCAGGTAGCCTATGATGTGCCGGGGTTTTCCGTTAAACAGGATAATGTCATTTCCGTCGCCCACGTTTTCGGCGACCGATTTACTCTCATCGAGTTGGGCCCGGAGCTGATCAAAATAGGCCGTCTCAAGATTGACGCCGTGCCTCAGCACCCCCTTTTCCGGAGGCAAGTCCCCAAGCAACAGGCGCAGCAAAGTGGTTTTGCCGGAGCCGTTCGGACCTATTATCCCTGTTTTGTCTCCGCGCATGATGACGGTTGAAAAATCGTCTATCACCGGCTTTTCCCCGCTGTAGCCAAAGCTTACTCCCTCGGCCTCGATCACAAGTTTCCCTGAACTGGCCGAATCCTGCGCCTTGAAGCGCACCGAGCCTATGACTTCCCGACGCGCGCGCCTGGCCTCTCGAAGTCTTTCGAGTTCTCGAACCCTGCCCTCGTTGCGAGTTCTTCTCGCCTTGACACCCTGCCGCACCCAGGCTTCCTCCCGCGCCAATTTTTCATCGAAGCGCTGCCGATGCACGGCTTCGGTTTCAAGGGCAGCCTGCTTCCGTTTCTGGAAAGTCTCGTAGTCGCACGACCAGTCGATAAGGCGTCCCCGGTCGAGTTCAACGGTGCGCGTCGCGAGCTTTTTCAGGAATTCCCTGTCATGTGTGACAAAGAGCAGGGTTCCGTCGAATCTGAGCAGGAATTCTTCCATCCAGGTTATTGCGTCGATGTCGAGGTGGTTGGTGGGCTCATCGAGCAGCAGCACGTCCGGCTCGCTTACCAGCCCTCGCGCGAGCATCGTTCTGCGCTTAAGCCCCGCGGAAAGGGTTTCGAACCGCTCGCCGGGGTCCAGGTCCATTCGCGAGATCGTTTTTTCCACGCGATTCAGCCTGTTCCCGGCATCATTGTGCGCGGTCTCCGGCCCGCCCAGTCCGGAGGCCACAATTTCCAAAATGGTCCCGGAAATTTCCCGCGGCACTTCCTGGGGCAGAAAGGAGACCCGCACCCCCTGCTGGAAGACGATCTCGCCCTCATCCGGGGCGAATTCGCCGTTTAACAGGCGCATCAATGTGGACTTGCCGGTCCCGTTCCTCCCGAGGAGGCAAACCCGTTCCCTGCGCTCTATATAAAAATTAACGTGATCGAGCAGCAAAGGCCCTCCGAAGCCAATGCACACATCACGCAAGCCTATCAGCGCCATTCCGTTCCAATTCTTTTGTTTGTAAATGAATGAGCCATGCGGCCATTGGAGCCTAATGATAACAGGATATCAGCTTAAAGGCAGGCCGGTGTGCTTAAAAGTGTGCAAAACCACCACCCCAGGCTCACGCCCCATTTTCCGCCTTTGGCTGCCCAGATTGGCTTTTAGCACCAGATCCGCTATTATGGTAAGCGTATTTGCCTTTAGCCAGCAATTTCCATGTCCCGCGATGCCGGAGATAGTGCAAGAGATGAAGGAAAAGAACAACGGTATTGTCTACTCGACCGCCCACGGGAGAATGTGTCCCGAGTGCGGAAGGCCCGCAAAAGATTGCGTGTGCCGGCGGAAAAGGGACGTCTCCTCGGGCGGCGGGGTGGTGAGGATTGGAAGGGAAACCAAAGGTCGCAAAGGCAAAGGCGTTACGGTGATCACCGGTCTTCCCGGAGATGAGGCCGCGCTAAAAGAAATCGGAAAACAGCTTAAGGCAAAATGCGGGGCCGGGGGCACGGTAAAAGATGGTATCATAGAAATCCAGGGCGACCACCGCGACCTTTTGCTGGAAGAGCTTTCAAACCGAGGCTTCAAAGTAAAACTTGCCGGCGGATGATCTTCGCGCCGCAAGCTTTTAGAAAAGCCGTTAATCGCGCCAAAGCGCCGCGCACCATAGAGAAAGAGTCCACGTCCATATATGAACGGCCAAAATCGCAAAGACATCCGACCCGGCCAGCGCGTCGAAATCGTCTTGAAAAAAGATCAACGAACCGGAAAAAGAACAATCGGGACGGTGAGGGACATACTTACTTCCTCCGCGTTTCATCCACACGGGATCAAAGTGCGCCTTGCCGACGGACAAGTGGGGCGGGTACAGGAGGTTCTTGCGGACGAGCAGTAGGACACGGAATCAAGTTCGGTCCCGCTGTGTAGAAGTTGCGCCGCTTTTTTGATCGCTTCCCCAAAGACCAAATCTGGACTGAGAACAGCCGAGGCGTACAGGCATGCCAACAGAAATTCAAGCCCCACGCATGAAGAAGGCGGTGATCATCGGCGCGAGCTCCGGTATCGGCAGAGAGCTTGCGAGGGTACTGGCCGAAGAAGGATACGTGCTCGGGCTTGCTTCAAGGCGGGTTCATCTTCTGGAAGAACTGGCGCGGTCCCTGTCAACGCAGTGCTACATTTCCGGTTTCGACGTGAGTGCTCTTCCGGAGGGCATGAGGATTTTTGAGGAACTGCTCGACAAAATGGGCGGAGTTGACCTCGTGATCATCAGCGCCGGGACCGGGTTTATCAATCCGGAGCTGGAATGGAGCAAAGAAAAGGAAACAATCGATCTGAATGTTTCCGGATTTGCCGCCATGGCTAATGTCGCTTTCCGTTATTTCAGCGAGAGGGGCTCTGGCCATCTCGTTTCCATTTCTTCTATTGCTGCACTACGAGGGAGTGGAGAGGCGCCCGCGTACAATGCATCAAAAGCTTTCGTGTCCAACTATATGCAAGGGCTCCAGCAAAAAGCGGCAAAGATGGGGATGCCCGTTAAGATAACCGATATAAAACCAGGTCTTGTCGACACCGCGATGGCCAAAGGGGAAGGCCTTTTCTGGGTCCAGCCCCCGAGGAAGGTTGCCGAGCAGATCTGGACGATAATAAAATCAGGAAGCAGTACTGGCTACGTCACCAGGAGGTGGCGGCTGGTCGCCTGGGCAATTAAAATCATGCCCGATTTTCTGTACAACCGAATCTGAAACATTTCCGCATGAGCCGGAATGCGGGCGGGTGTATTCTTTTCTCGTTCGAACCGGTTGGCGGGTGGCCCATGCAGCCTCTGCTTGGGGAACGGGAGGGCCGGGATTGAATAGTGGCATCAAGCTCACTTGTGCCACCGGCACGGGCAGGAGGGGTTATTATGGCTGCTTCAATTGCCAGCCATCTTCTGAATCTGAGAAGACAATTAGCTGCCCTCTTGTGCTATCGCACATCGCCAGAAGCTGCAGGTGCCACCCGCCACATGGGAGTTAT
>DBMO01000031.1 GCA_002298995.1 Desulfarculales bacterium UBA696 | reverse complement strand
TCCGAGGTTTTCCGACACTATCCCCATGTCGAATAAGCTCGCGAAACCGGACGTATTTCCCGGTTTTCCCATGTTGCCGATTAATTGAAATAGGGGTGAAAGGCCCTGTCGGGCATGATCGTTTCATGTGCGTATATATATGGCTAAATCTTTTGGTTAAAAAATTGATTTGATGTCTTAGCTATGGAACCAAAGAGGGTTAATGTTTGATAGATCATTCACGAACCCTTTCCAATAAGTGAATGTAGGACAGGAATAGCACCTGGGGCGGCGGCCCGCACTTTTGGAAGAACGTCCCGTTTGAATATTGATTTCGGAATTGATTTAACGTTTTTGTATCTGAATCGGTTCGCATTTCTTCGTTGCGAGCGAGCCGCTATTTCGCGGGGGTATTGCTTTCCTGCTTCGCTCCGGTCCCCGCCTGCTCCCTGGCGCGAGAGAGTTCCTGTTCGAGCAATGGCTGCGGAGGATAGCTTCCGGGGGCCTCGATAGCCTTGGAGTACATCTCGGCGGCCTTGGAGTAGTCCTTTCCGGCCGCGTATATTTCGGCGATCCTCCAGTCGGCTTCGCGCTCCATGCCCGGTGCGTCTGATTTAAGGCCTGTCCATTCCCTCAGGGCATCATCGCGCTTGCCGGCAGCCTCGTAAGCGTAGGCGAGCTGATACTGGATAAGAGGTTTCAGTCCCGGGCCGGGTTGTGCTGCTTTGAGCGCATCGAGCGCTGTTTTGATTGCATCGTCGTAGCGCCTGGTTTCATAATAGGCCTTCGCGAGTCCTGCCTGGGCGATAACGGCCATCTGGGTTCCCTTGTGTTCGGATACGAATTTCTCCAGGTCCGGCATAACCTTCTGCCACTCCTCGGGGGTGTTCTTTTCGCCGGAAGGCAGCTTGGGGGCGATTGCCGAGTAGTCGGTCCTGGCTTTAGCCTCGTTTCGCGCGGTGTATGCCGACATCCCGAGACTATAAATTATCGGGAGAAGAATAGCCGCCGCCACGAGGATGATCACCAGGGAATTCTTCTCTGCCCAGGCCTTGGCCCTGTCGGTGAGGGTGTCCTGTATAACGATGGTCTTTGAAGGTTTTTTCGCGGAAGTTCTTATTCTCTTTGCGCCCAATGGAAGACTCCTATCCTCTGATATGCTTACCCAGGCATCTTGAACCACAGTGCGGCTTCATCTTATTATCCGCCGCCCTGCCAATCTCCCGCAAACCGGGAAGTTTTCTATTCCACGTTCTGCGCCTGTTCCTTCAGCTTGCCTATTTCGGTTTTGATGCGAACCACCGCGCCGACTGTTTCCATGTCGGTTGTCTTCGAGCCAATGGTATTGGCCTCCCGATGCAGTTCCTGGATAATAAAGTCGAGCCTGCGGCCGTCGGCCGGTTTGGAACCTGAAAGAAGCGACTCGATCTGGTCGAGATGGCTGCCGAGCCGCACGATTTCCTCATTAATATCTGAACGGTCCACAAGGAATGCAATTTCCTGAAGCAACCTGTTTTCATCCGGTTCGGTTCCGCCGAGAAGCTGCTTTAGCCGCTCATCGAGCTTTGCCTTATACTCGTCGCGAACAGCTCCTGCTCGTTTTCTCACTACCTCGAGATCGCTCCTGATCGCCTCGATCCTGGCGGAAAAATCCTTAAGAAGCGACTCCCCTTCGAGAGCGCGCATCTTAAAGACCTGTTCAACGGCTTCGGAAACCGCCCCGGAAATGAGTCCCTGGAGGGTCTCGCTGTCGATCCTGGCCTCGGGCATTTCATATATGTGCGGGATGCGCAGGAGGTGCTCCAGCCTGGGCTTCTCACCCTTGGAAATCCAGGTGTGAACGTCTTCCAGTTGATTCCAATAATATTGCGCGAGGACCATGCTTATCCGCGGCGCCTTCTGCCCGATGTCGGTGCTCTCGATTTGGACGTAAGTATCGATTCGACCGCGCCTGAATTTCTCGGAGACGATCTTTCTGCACGAGTCCTCGAACTCGAAGAAGTTCTTGGGCATCCGTACGGAAATATCTAGCTGGCGCCCGTTTAGAGCCCGCATTTCGACATTTACCGAATATCCCGCCCCTTCTTTTCTGCTGCGGCCAAATCCTGTCATGCTGTATATCAAAGCTGGACCTCCCCGGGTCAGTGAATATATCCCTTAATTGTGAGCGCTGCCGTGCTTACCTCCCCGGAAGTTTCCCATCTTGCTGGAATCTCAGTTTTTTTCTGAGCACACCCAGAAGATCGATGAATTCCGGCTCCCTGTAGTCGGGGTAAGTCCAGGGAAGCGGCCTGTAGGCGCCTTTCTGGTACATCAGGGTCAAATCGGCGAAGATGCCGTCCCGCAAGTATATCCTGTGAGTGAAATTCTTTCCCGTTGCAAGCACGAAGCGCTCTTCGCTAAGCATTCCGGGATCGATGTTTACCTGCCGCGAACCGGCCTGCGAGAGCTGCTCCTCGATGGCGTTGGTCCGGAGCTTGATATCGGGCAGGGTCACCTGTCCGACGAGATCGAGATAAGCTGCGGTCTGTCTTCGGATGCCTCCTCCCATTTCCCGGTCGTAGTAGGTGGTGTAGGGAAAAGACCCTGGGGCCGAGAGGTAGTCCATCTGTCCGAAAATCTTCTCGATGCGTCGCAATGCCTCGACCTGCACACCGAAATCGCGAAAAAGAAAGCGGATCACAAGCTTGGCAGGCAGGGGCTCTTTTGGCCGGCTCATAATGGATTTTTCCGGGCAAACCCAGACGGCAGGCTGGAAAGCCTGCCCCATAATCTTCAGTCGAGCGGTTTTGCCTCGTCTATAAGCATTATCGGGATGTCTTCCCTGATCTCGTATGCCAGCCTGCATTGGCGGCATATAAGAGCAGTCATATTTTCATCCGGCTCAACGGGGCCCTTGCATTTGGGGCATGCCAGAATTTCCAGCAGTTCTTTGCTGATTGCCATCGACCTCTTACTCCATTTCAGGGATTTGTTGGGCGCGACTGCTCGTCGGCGGGCCTGGAGGAAGTATCCGGCTTTTCTTCGAGAGCCGCCGTAAGCTTTTCCTCACCGCTTTCGTCCAGTATCTGCCGGAATGTGTCGAGAAGAGTACGCACACGTGCGCCGAATTGAATGCGGTGGCGCTTCAGCTCCGATATCTCCCGCTCCATCCTGCTGACCCGCTCGTTTGCATCCTGAAGGATCTTCTCGGCTTTCACCTCCGCCTCGGATACTATCAGTCTGGCTTCCCGATCCGCATTGGCCCTGGTCTGCTCGGCGCTTTTCTGCGCGCTCACCAGTACGCTTCTGATTGTCTTCTCGCGCTCCTGGTGCCCGCGTATCTCGAGTTCCTGGGCCTGCAGGTCGCGCTTGAGGTTTTCGCATTCCGACTTCAACCGGCGCAGTTCTTCGACCAAATCCTGCAAAAACGATTCGACCTCACCGGGATCGATCCCCATGAGGCGCGTCCTGAACTTCTTCTGCTCTATATCTGTTACTTCCATTTAAAACTACCCCCGCAAGTGTTCCTAATCAACCGCTCGAAGCACGTAATCTCTAGGTGCCGATCGCGATGGCGAGCCTTACCAGGGTGGGCGGGAGAAACTGTTCGAGAAACATCAGCGCCAGGATGACTATCATCGGCGAAAAATCGATCCCCCCGGCAAAAAGCGGAAGCGCCCTACGAACGCGGTACAGAACGGGTTCGGTAACGTTATAGAGAAAACGCACGATGGGATTGTAGGGATCGGGATTAACCCAGGACAGCAGCGCCCTTATGATAACGATCATCATGTAGGCGTAGATCACCTTGTCCAGTATGTAAGCAGTTGCCATAAGAAAATTCGCTATTACGAACATACAATATCTCCACTCATTCGAGTTTGCCGGCCGATTGAAACTACTTTCTTTCCTGCTTCCTGTCAATGCTCGATACTCGCCCCGCGCTTGCCCCGTCAATTGAATTCATTGACTATCCGCCGCCTATCCGGTATCCAGCATCGGACAGCATGGCGGCGGTTGAGGGGCGGCAACTGCCCACCATGCAGGAATCTTCAATGGTCCGCCGTTCCATAATCATTATCCCATGTTAGTTAAGGGGGAGTTCGTGATGAGTAAATTCCAGGCGGGCGAGTGGGTGTTGCTCACTTCTCAGAAGGGCAAAAAATGGCTGGTAAAAATTGAAGACGCTTCCTATTCTTCCCATCTTGGAGGGATAAAGCTCGGTGATATAGTAGGAATGGAGGAGGGCGACCGGCTCGAAACCACCAAAGGGGCAAAGCTCCTGCTCTTCCGCCCGACGCTCGAGGATTTTCTCTTCAACATGAAGCGCTACACCCAGATCATCTACCCCAAGGACCTTAGCGCGATGGTCTTTCACGGGGACGTCTATCCGGGCTGCACCGTAATCGAGACAGGAATCGGGTCCGGCGCGCTAGCCATTACCCTGCTTCGCGCGATGTGCGGCCGCGGCAGGCTCATATCGATTGAAAAAAGGCTCGAATTCGCCCAGGGCGCTCGTGACAATATCAGCCGCTATTTCGGAGGCAATCCGGAAAATCATACAATTATAGTTGCCGATATCCAGGACGTTGCGATCGATTGTCAGGCCGACCGCATTTTCGTGGACCTTCCCGAACCGTGGCACGCTGTTGCAAATTTCTCCCGCATGCTGCGCATGGGGGGACTGCTGGTGAGCCTCAGCCCGAATGTGGGGCAGGTGCAGCTCATGTACCGCGAACTAAAGGCGAACGGGTTCGGAAATATAATAAATTTCGAACTGATACGCCGCGACTGGAAAGTGGACCAGATGCGCGCCCGACCATTTGACCGCATGGTTGCCCACACCGGCTTCATCACCATCGCCAAGAGGGTTGCTGCTCCGGGCGCGGCGGAAGAACCGGCGGAGGAGAGCACGGAAGGTGTGGATTTGGAGGATTCCGCGGAAGAGCTATAAATGGATATCTTTCGATTGGGCAATTTACTAGCAGTGTAAGCAAACTGCCTGGCAACGCCATAAGAAAAATCATCTGATTAAGGCTAAACCCCGGGGTGATTCACTTGACGCGATGTTTCGAAATGGATTAAGCTAACCGGATGGAAAGAGAGAATATCCCCATACTCCCTGATGAGAATGCCGAAGGGCTTTCCGCCAGCCTTGAAGATTACCTCGAGGTGATCTTCCACCTGGAGCAGTCCAACCGCGTTGCCAGGGCAAAAGATATCGCAGACCAGATGAATGTCCAGAGGGCATCGGTTACGGGGGCCCTCAAGGCCCTTGCCGTGCGCGGCCTGATAAATTACAGCCCATACAGCTATATAACTCTTACGGAGAACGGCAGAGGCATTGCGCGGGATGTCATTCGGCGCCACAAGACGCTTAAGGAATTCTTCATGAGCACCCTGCAGCTCGGCCCTGAAGATGCCGAAGCAAATGCCTGCCGCATCGAGCATGCCATAGCTCCGGAAGCTGTCGAGCGCCTGGTGCGTTTTCTGGAATTTATCAAGATCTGCCCTCGTACCGGTGCTGACTGGAACGATGCTTTCGCCCGTTATTGCAAGCACGGGTCCCAAACCTCCGATTGCGAAACCTGTCTGAAAGGGTGTATCAACGCGATTTCTCCCAAAGAGCAAGAATGAAGCAAGTTTTCTGCCCCACCACTTAGTGCTGTTCTTTTCCTTTCCGCACAGTTAAATACGTCAAAAAATTGTCGCCAACCGCAACCGGTTTGTGGTAGATTTTCGGGACTGTCTGTTTTCCGACACCCTTTCGAAAGTGAAGGAAGCGCAAAGCGATGCGGGCTATAAAACACAGGATTCTTATAGCGGATGATGAACCCGTTACACTGGAGTTCGTTGTCGAGCGCCTCCAGCAGGAGGGCTATGAGGTCGAGGTCGTAACCAGCGGTGAAGGGGCCGTCGAGGCCGCAAAGACAGTCAATTTCAAGGTGGTCTTGACCGACCTGTCAATGCCCGGCATTGGTGGGATGGGCGTCCTGGAGCATTTTACCGCCAATTATCCGGAAACCCTGGTTATCGTTCTGACCGGCTACAGCTCGGTCGAGACGGCGGTCGAGGCCATGAAGCGCGGCGCCTACGACTATCTTTCCAAGCCGGCCAACATGGACGAAATCCTGCTTACCCTGAAGCGGGCAGTCGAACTGAAGGACTTGAAAGAGGAAAATGTCCTGCTGCGATCCCAGATCGAGCAAAAGCGCCTCGACAGGCTCATCGGCCAATCCGCTCCCATGCAGACCCTCTACCACATTATCCGGCGCGTTGCAAAGGCCGACTCTACCGTCATGGTTACAGGGGAAAGCGGCACGGGCAAAGAACTCATTGCAAACGCCATTCACTACTACAGCGACCGCCGCGACATGCCTTTCGTGCCGATCAACTGTGGTGCTATCCCTGAAGAACTGTTGGAGAGCGAGCTTTTCGGACACGAGAAGGGCGCCTTTACCGGGGCGCTCAAGGATCGGCGGGGCAGGTTCGAGCTGGCCCACCGGGGCACGGTTTTTCTCGATGAAATCGGGGAGATGAGCCCGAAGCTACAGGTGAAACTTCTGCGCTTTCTCCAGGAAACCAAATTCCAGAGGATCGGCGGATCGAGAACAATTGAAGTGGATGTGCGGATACTCGCGGCTACCAATAAAGACCTCGAAAAAGCGGTCGCCGACGGCAGCTTTCGCGAAGATCTTTTCTACCGCCTGAACGTTATTCCCATCCACGTAGCGCCTCTAAGGGAGCGCGAGGGCGACATCCCTATCCTGATCGAGCATTTCCTAAAGCAGCACTGCCAAAAAAAGGCCATCCCACCCAAGAAAATGTCTGCCGCCGCCGTAGGCAGCCTCAAGCTCTACGACTGGCCTGGAAACGTTCGAGAGCTGGAAAACGTGATCGAGCGGCTCGTAATTCTTACCGAAAACGAAGAGATAGACGTCCAAGACCTCCCCAGGCGCATGCAGATTCCGCAGCAGATCGAGATCAGGAGGGTCGAACTTGGAGAAGAGGGAATCAATCTCAAGGAGACGCTTGACGAACTCGAAAACCGCCTGATTCTCGACGCTCTCCAAAGAGCTGGAGGGGTAAAGAACAAGGCCGCCAAACTCCTCGGCCTGAACCGGACCACCCTCATAGAAAAAATGAAAAAGAAGCAGATAGATTTTGCTTGAAAAGCGAATCAAGAAATTTAGGAATTAAGGAATTGAAACAAAACCCCTGATTCATTAATTGTCCAGTCCCATTCCTCCAAGTTTTTAGCTCCCCAAATCCTAAACCCCTCAATTCTTAAATCCCTAAATTTCTGAATTTGTTTAAAAAAGCCGCGTGATTTGATGTGAAAAAAGGTGGGTCGTTTGCGAGTATTGGGGCTATTGCTGGGTGGCGCCTGAACTCCTTGTCAAGGAACTGTCTCACCTCGTGCCGGTCCCAGCCTCGGGGGTGGGCGAAGCCGGTGTAGAGCGACAGGTCGCCTTCATAGTGGGGTTCGGTCCCGAACCTCCGGGCGTCGGGGCTGTTTACGGGCATATTGAATATGGCGAGGTTCAAAAAATTTATATAGTTGCCGTGCCGGACCGTGAAATCGAGTGTGTTTCGGGCCTCCTTCCCAGATTCGGAAGGCGTCCCGAAAAGAAGATAGACGTAGGTCCCGATGCCCGCCGAATAGAGCGATGAAAGTGCCTTTGAGGCGGTTTCGAGGTCAATTCCCTTCCCTTCGGCATCTATCACACCCTGGTCTCCCGATTCGAGCCCCAGTTTAAGCATGACGCAGCCCGAACGCCTCAAGGCCGTGCAAAAATCCGGGTCGGCAAGCCTTTTTGTGATGCGCACGAAACCGTACCAGGGTGCTCCGGGAGGATTTTGGGCGAGCTTTTGGAGAAGAGCGGGACTGAGAGCGCTGTCCACGAAGTGCAGCAGTGCCGGCCGCACCTGCCGGACCAGGCTGGTCGCCTCGCTCACCGCCGCTGCGGGATGAACCGGCTCGTAGCGAGTCCCTTCAGCCTTTTCGGGACAGAAAGAGCACCTGTTCCAATAGCACCCCGAAGACGAACTGTATGGAAGGATCGGGCCGGGAGCAAAGTAGTCGCGCATCGGAAAGGGACCGTAATCGGGCCTGAAGGGCGGGCCGTTATTGCGTTTGCCCGCCAGTTCCAGAAGCGCGTTTTCTCCCGGCCCGTCTATTACGTGGTCGATGAGCCCGCCAAATGGGTTTTTCCAGTTCGGACTGCGCGCCCATGATGTCGCCAGGCCGCCTCCCACGACAATTTTGATGCCGGGAAAATTCGCCCGCAAATAGCCCATTATGGAAAAGGCGGTAAATGCCTGGCTGAGGAAATTAAGGGAGAATCCGATGAATTTGGGAGAATGGCGATCAATGGCATCCAAGAATCGCCGCGAGAAATAGTCGTGGAAGGGATTTTTTTCGTACTCCTCGGCGGCCCTTAGAAGGTCTGCGCTTCGAAGCGGTGACAGGCATGCGCGGGTGTGGTTTGCAAGGCTTATCCGGTCGGTGCCTTCGACCGTCTTATCCAGCAGGCGATTGAGGTCGGATACCACCCGCTTGTAGCGCTGGAGGTCGGTATAGCCGTGTGGGCTTCTAAGTGATTCGATATTCCTGTAGCGGCCGCGCACCGCCCGCAGGCTCCACCTGTCCGTTGCAGATACCGGCTTTTGAAGCAGGTGCAGGATGGCCTCTATATTTGCATCAATCACCGCGCACTTGACGTCGGCGGAGCAAAGCGCCCCATACAGCCGCGCAAGGCCCGGAGGCGGCTCCGACGGCTTAACCAGTGGAGGGTTTATAAGTAGAATCATTTTAGAGCGGTGGACCTCGATTTGTAAAGGCTCAGTGGCGTTTCGGCGGAAAGGAATATTATGCCCCAGAAATAAAAAAACCAAAAGCCCTGTTCAGCCGGAGGGGGGAAGCCGAGCAGGGCTTGAGGGGTTAGGAGAAGGCGACTAAAAACGTCAGCCTTTGAAAAAAAGTTAAGCACGTGCCTGGAAAAATCAACATCGCCATTCCTCCGGCTATCTGGCCGATTTTGCATAACATATCCCGGCTGTAGGTTCAACTTTCCTCCAGACGCATGACCAGTCACATGGTCTCTAAATTCCGGTTTCGATTTGCCGCCGCCGATTTTTAAAAACCGGCGGCAAACAAGAGGGTGGTGCCTTGCCGGTTTGCCATAAGTTCATATTTTTAATCCGATTTTAATTGACAAACACCTTCTCGATAAATTATGGAGAAGGGCAACATCGAAAATCAAAATGGAGCAAAACATGCCCGGCCGGTTCTTCTACTTTAGTCTCTGGTTTTTTAGCTGGTTCTCTTTTTGAGTGCCTGCCCGTGGACGAAGTAGCACGAACCTGACCTGATGCTAAAACAAACCATGGGTAGGCGCAGCAAGCCGAAACCATGGTTTTTTCTTTCTGAGAGGCTGTGGATTTTGGCATCCACGGCCTTTTTTATTTAGCTTTTGGCGGCATTCTCAAAATAGAGGAGTCGGGGAAGATGATCTACAACATCGAATACGAAACAATGCCTCGCGAGGCCATCGAGGCCATCCAGCTGCGGCGCCTGCGCGAGACGGTTGAACGGGTCTACGCGACGGTGCCGTTCTATCGAAAAAAGTTTGATGAAGCCGGTTTGAAGCCGGGCGACATCAACTCTTTGAAGGACCTGCACCGGCTTCCGTTTACCACCAAACAGGATCTGCGGGACAACTATCCCTACGGAATGTTCGCGGTTCCGATGGATAACGTGGTGCGAATCCACGCCTCTTCCGGAACCACCGGAAAGCCCACCGTGGTAGGCTACACCGCGCGGGATATCGCCACCTGGTCCGAGCTAATGGCAAGAGCGCTGGCGGCCGGTGGCGCGGGCCGGGGAGACATCATACACAACGCCTACGGCTACGGCCTCTTTACGGGCGGCCTGGGTGTTCATTACGGGGCCGAGCGGCTCGGCGCCTCGGTTATTCCCATCTCCGGCGGAAACACCAAGCGCCAGGTCATGATTATGAAAGACTTCGGCCCGACGATCCTTACTTGCACGCCCTCTTATGCGCTGCACCTTGCCGAGGTGGCCGGCGACTCCGGCGTTGACTTCAAAGACCTCAGGTTCAAATCGGGCATTTTCGGCGCCGAACCCTGGTCCGAGGAGATGAGAACCGAAATTGAGCGAAAGCTCCATCTTAACGCCATCGACATTTATGGCCTGAGCGAAGTGATCGGGCCGGGCGTTTCCATCGAGTGCCTCGAAGCCAAGAAGGGCCTGCACATTTTCGAAGATCATTTCATCCCCGAGATAATAAATCCTGAAACCGGTGAAGTTCTACCCAACGGGCAGATGGGTGAGCTGGTTTTTACGTCTATTACCAAGGAAGCATTCCCGATCATCAGGTACCGCACCCGCGACGTCACCTCGCTCGATCGGGAGGCGTGCGTCTGCGGGCGCACGCTCGTGCGCATGAACAAGGTGAGCGGCCGCACCGATGACATGCTCATCATACGCGGGGTAAACGTTTTCCCATCGCAGATCGAGAGCGTGCTAATGGAAACCGATGAGGTCGAGCCTCACTACCAACTCATCGTTGACCGCAAGGACAACCTGGATACTCTCTCGGTTCTGGTGGAAGTAGGGGAGTCTGCCTTTTCCGACGAGGTTCGGGTGCTGCAAAATATCGAGAAAAAGATAGCCAAGAACATCAAGGAATTCCTGGGAGTTTCGGCCACCGTGAAACTGGTCGAGCCAAAGACCATCGCGCGCAGTGAAGGCAAAGCCCAGCGAGTGATCGATAAACGCAAAATTTAATGCGCCCAAATCAAAAGGAGGATCTCACAATGGAGCATGTCGAGCAGATATCGGTTTTCCTCGAGAACAAGGCGGGAAGGCTTGCGGAGGTCACCAGAATCCTTTCGGAGGCGCAAATTAACATCAGGGCGCTGTCTCTGGCCGACACTTCCGATTTCGGTATCCTGCGCCTGATCGTAAATAACAATGAAAAGGCCAAAAGCGAACTGAAGGCGCACGGTTTTACCGTGGGCAAGACCGACGTAGTTGCCGTCGAGGTCTCTGACCAGCCGGGGGGCCTTCATCACATCCTGCGGATTTTGCAGAAGGCGAATGTAAACGTCGAATACATGTACGCGTTCGTCCAGCAAAGCGGTGAAGACGCAGTGCTGATCTTCCGCTTCGACAACCTGGATGAGGCGCTCAGGGTCCTGAAGGAAAACGGCGTAAAGATAATAAAGGGCGAAAAGCTCTATGCGATGTAGCAGGTGAGGGCGGGCTGGAAAGGCCCGCCCACACCCAAGTTTGTCAGGGAACCGGCGAAGAACGACCTTCGCACGCGGCTTTCGAGCACTCTCTCGAGTTCTGTTGACCCGCCGGACCGATAAGACTGAACCCCCCCTAAATTCAGGAGTAAAAGATGAGGACGGCGAAGACTACCATTTTTTGCGCACTGGCGGCACTCGTGATCTGCACGCTTTTGCCGGGCATGAGCTGGGGCAAGGAACCCTACAAGATCGGCGGCATTTTCTCGATCACCGGCGCAAGTTCTTTTCTGGGTGATCCAGAAAAAAAGAGCATGGAAATGGCGATCGACCAGATAAACGCCGCCGGCGGAATAGACGGGCACATGCTGGAGGCGGTCATCTACGATGACGAAGGAGATCCGACCAAGGCCGTCCTGGCGGCGCAGAAGCTTACAAGCAAGGACGAAGTAATCGCTATCGTCGGGCCGAGCCTGACGCCGACCTCCCTTGCCGTTATCCCGGTAATCGAAAAAGCCGGCACCCCACTTATAAGCTGTGCCGCGGGTATAAAGATCACCGAGCCGGTCAAGCCCCTTGTCTACAAGACGGCCCAAAACGATGTTCTGGCCGTACAAGCGATCTTTAACCACATCAAGAAAGCCAATATAAAGAAGATCGGCATTCTGACCGTCGAAAACGCATTCGGCGAGAGCGGCAAAGAGCAGCTTACGGCCCAGGCGCCAAAGTTCGGGATCGAGATCGTGCTTGCCGAGACATTCGGCGCCAAAGACACGGACATGACGGCGCAGCTTGCCAAGATCAGGGCCGCTCAGCCAGAAGCGATAGTATGCTGGGGAACGAACCCCGGCCCGGCGGTAATCTCGAAAAACGTCGTCCAGATGAACATCAAGGTCCCCCTTTACCAGAGCCATGGGGTTGCATCACCCAAGTTCATCGAACTGGCTGAATCCGCCGCCGATGGCATCCTGCTCCCGACCGGCAAGATACTCGTTACAGAACAACTGTCCGAAACCGACTCCCAGAAAAAGGTGCTCCAGGGCTACACAACAGAGTTCCAAAAGCGCTACTCGATGCCCGTTGGCGGCTTCGGCGGTTATGCCTACGACGGGACACACCTACTGGCCGCCGCGCTGAAGGGGACCGAAGGCGACAAGGCCAAAATTGCCGCCAATGTCGAAAAGATCAATGGCTTTCCGGGCGTAACCGGCACGTTCACTTTCACCCCGACCGATCATAACGGCCTCGGAGACGACGCCTTCGTGATGGTGGTTATAAAAGACGGCAAATGGCAGCTATTGAAATAATCCTGACATAATGTTTTGAATGGCCGGACACTTTTATCTGGCCTTGTCTGATAAAGAATCGCTCATGTAGGGTGGACACGTCTTTTGGTGCCCACCGATTGCTGCCCGGAACGGAGCGGTGGGCACAAAAAGACGTGCCCACCCTATACCTATCCGGGATGTCATTCCGGCGCCTGAATGTTTAAATCCGTTTCCTTTTAAAGCTAAAGTGCGAGCGTGCAGGAACTCATCCAATATCTTTTCTCGGGAATAACCAACGGCGCGGTTTATGCCGTCATAGCCCTCGGTTTTTCCATGCTATACAGCAGTACGGGGCTGATCAACTTCGCCCATGGCGAGTTCGTGATGGTGGGTGCGCTTACCCTTATTTCGCTCTCGAAGGGTTTGAATCTGCCGCTCCCCGTGGCTTTTGCCGGATCGGTGGCTATAACCGCGGCGGCGGGCCTGCTCCTGGAACGTCTGGCAATTCGAAATGTGCGCAAGCCCCATCCCATAGTCCTGGTAATCATAACGGTCGGGGCATCCATTCTTGTTCGCGGCATCGCCATGCTCTGCTGGGGGAAGGATTCCCTCAACTGCCCGCCCTACTCGAACCACGCACCCATCGATGTTGCGGGGGCCACCCTTCTTCCCCAAAGCATCTGGATTCTGGCCCTGACCCTTCTTGTCGTGATCGGGCTGCATGTTTTCCATAAGCGATTTTTGACCGGTAGGGCGATGCTCGCCACCGCCATCAGCCGAAAGGCCGCCGGGGTGGTTGGAATCCCGACTGATATAATGGTGCTTCTCGCATTTGCGATGAGCGCGGCAATGGGTGGAATCGGCGGCGCGCTTATCGCTCCCATCAGCATGAGTAGCTTCGATATGGGGATGACTCTCGGGCTCAAGGGCTTTTGCGCTGCCATGATCGGTGGCCTTGGAAGTTCCTGGGGGGCCATTTTCGGCGGACTTCTGCTTGGGGTGCTCGAGGCGCTTGGAGTAGGATTTCTTTCCTCGGGACTAAAGGATGCATCGGCTTTTGTGCTGCTGCTGCTGATTCTGTATTTTCGTCCGACCGGCCTCATGGGCAAAGCGACCGTGCAGAGATTTTAGCGTTCGGCGGACTGGACGCCAGCCCAACATGATGAAAGCGACAAATGCACCAAAGGAGATTTTTATGATCAGGCAATTCACCGACGTCGAGCCGACCCACTTCGATAATGAGCAGGCAAAAGGGGTTGCGGCACGGGTTGTTATCGGAAAAAAAGAGGGTGCCGAGAACTTCTTCATGAGGGTTTTCCAGATTGCCCCCGGAGGTCATACGCCGAGGCACAGCCACGACTGGGAACATGAAATGTTCATTCATTCGGGCGAGGGTGAGCTGTACATAAACGGCCAATGGGCGCCATTAAAGGCCGGTAATGTTGTCTTAGTGCCCGGAAACGAAGAGCATCAGATAAAGAACGTGAGCGGGGAGTCGTTTACAATGGTATGTCTCGTTCCGTCGAAAGCCCCTGAACTCTAATGGGCCATCGGCAAATACGGAAAATAGCTTGCGATATCTTTTCTTCATAGCCGCAGTGCTTGCGGCGGGATTTCTCACCTCGAGCCCGTACAAGCTCCAGTTGCTGACCTTCATCGGCATAAACACGCTTCTCGCGCTCGGGCTGAACATGCTGATGGGCTACACGGGGCAGATTTCCCTCGGGCATGCCGCCTTCTACGGCCTGGGAGCTTATACCAGCGGGGTCCTGACCGTCCATTACCACTGGTCGCCATGGCTGGGGCTTGCAGCGGCAATCGTTCTAGCTGTCGCGGCCGCCTTCTTTATAGCCCTTCCGCTTTTGCAGCTGAGCGGGTTCTATCTCGGCATGGGGACTCTCGGGTTCGGCATGATCATGTTCGTCGTATTTCGCCAGATGAGCCTTACTGGTGGCGATTCCGGTTTGGTTGGCATTCCGGGGTTATTCATCGGACCTCTTTCCCTCGATTCGCCGAGAAATTACCTCTTTTTCGTCTGGGCGGTCGCCATAATCAGTATTTTTCTTTGCGAGCGGCTTATCCATTCGAGGATAGGCCGGGCACTGAGGGCCATACACGACAGCGAGCGGGCGGCCTCTTCCATGGGCATCGACACGGGAAAGCTGAAGGTCCACATCTTCGTCCTGAGCGCGGTTCTGGCCGCCGTGGCAGGATTTCTGTACGCACACCTTGTAAGCTTTATCAGCCCGAGTTCGTTTGATTTTCTCGTATCGGTGCGAATGGTGACGATGGTGGTGATAGGCGGCATGGCAAGCATCTGGGGATCGCTGCTCGGCGCGGCGGTGCTGACCGTTTTGCCTGAAACGCTTACCGTGTTCTCCGAATATGAGATGATCGTCTACGGATTGGTTCTCATCGTCATAATGATACTCTTGCCCCAGGGACTTTTCAGGGGAGTGCTGGACATTTATGAACGCGCTGGAAGCAAGGCAGGAAAAGCCTCTGCCCGTTCTCAGGGTTGAAGCGGTCTGCAAATCGTTCGGGGGCATCCAGGCCCTCAACGACGTCACCTTCGACGTGCCGGCCGGCTCGATTTTCTCGCTTATCGGTCCGAACGGGGCGGGAAAGACGACGCTACTTAACCTTGTCACGGGAAGTTTTCCCGCCGATTCGGGGCAGGTCGTTTTCCGCGAAACCATGCTCAACGGCAGGAAAGCCCACGAGCGGGTGGCGCTTGGCATTGCGCGGACATTCCAGAATATTGAGCTTTTCGGCAGCATGAGCGTGCTGGAAAACGTGTTGGTGGGGCGGCACGTAAAGACAAGGTGCGGCTTTCTGGGGGCAATGGCGCGGTTGCCGCGAACCATCGGGGAGGAGCGGGAAGCGAGAAGTCGCGCTATGGAATTGCTCGACTTCGTGGGCCTTCGGGATGCCGCTTCTCAGCGGAGCACGGATCTTCCCTTCGGCTGGCAGCGCTTCCTGGAAATTGCCCGCGCGCTTGCAACCGGCCCGAGGATCTTGCTCCTCGATGAGCCGGCATCGGGGCTCAATGCCGTCGAGACCTCATCACTTGCCGAACTGCTGGAAAAGATCAGAAAGAGCGGAGTAACTCTCCTCCTTGTCGAACACGACATGAGCCTGGTGATGAAGGTATCGGACCGGGTCCTGGTACTGAATCACGGAATGAAGCTCGCCGAGGGAACCCCCTGCGAAGTGCAGGCAAACGAGGCCGTAATAGCCGCCTACCTCGGGCGGGACAAGGCGGGACCAAGATGCTGAGCCTGCGCAACTTCGAATGCCGCTACGGAAGCGTCCGCGCGGTAAAGGGAATCGATCTGGACGTCGCCTCGGGCGAACTGGTTGCGCTGGTCGGGGCAAACGGCGCGGGGAAAAGTACTCTCCTCCAGACCCTGTGCGGGTTCGTGCCCGAATGGAACGGAGAAGTCAGTTTCCAGGGCGCACCCCTTCGCCGTCCCCTAAAACCCGCCGAGATCGTAAAACAGGGCATCAGCCTTGTTCCTGAAGGGCGTGCTCTTTTTCCTCCCCTGAGCGTTAAAGAAAATCTCGAGCTGGGTGCATACGTCCGTTATCGCAGGGGCGACCACAAAAATATCGCCGAAGACCTGGAATTCGTGCTGGAGCTTTTCCCGATTCTTCGCCAGAGGACAAAACAGCCAGCCGGCACGCTCTCCGGGGGCGAGCAGCAGATGCTCGCAATCGGCAGGGCACTCATGGCAAAGCCCGGGCTCCTGCTTCTCGACGAACCCTGCACGGGCCTTGCCCCTCTGCTCGTGCTGGTGATCCTCGAAACCCTCGTGCAGCTTAGAGAGCGCGGAATCACCATCCTCCTCGTTGAACAAAACGCCAGGGCCGCCCTGGGAATTGCCGACCGCGGATACGTAATCGAAAACGGCCGCATAGCCCTCGAAGGCCCCGCATCAGCCCTGCTGGCGGACGCAAACGTCCAGCATGCCTACCTTGGGAAGGAATGCAGGCTCTAAGGCTGGAAATCATGGTGAAAACGCGCGAACTAATTCCCAACGCACAGGCCGAGAGCACACCCGCGGGGACATTTGGTTTAATTTAGACGTGGGACTGGCGCCTCGCTCTTGATCCTACTCCCCCCTCATCATCTCCAACACATCCAGAAATTCGTCATTGTCGATTTCGGTGTATTCCATCACCTTGCCGATGTGAACCGGCAGTATGAAATGGAGTTTGTCGCCGATACGCTTCTTGTCGGCCTGGATGGCTGCAATTATGTCGGCGGGTTCGATGGATCTGGGTATGGTGACGGGCATTTCCCAGGCTTCGCAGACGTTTCGGATTTTCTCCACGTCTCCGGGCTGCATCATGCCGAGGCGCATGGAAAGGGAGGCGGCGGCCATCATGCCGGTTGCAACGCAGTCGCCGTGCCTAAGGCGATAGCCGGTGAGCTTTTCGAGGGCGTGCCCGACCGTGTGGCCAAGGTTCAACACCCGCCTGTAGCCGGACTCCTTCTCGTCGGCCTGCACGACACGGGATTTCAGCAGGCAGCTTGCCGAGATTATCCTCAACAGTGCTTCCGGATCGCGTTTTTTGATGCTCTCAGAGTGGTTTTCGACGAATTTCCAGAGTACCTCGTCGCCTATGACCGCCGACTTGATGACCTCGGCCATCCCCTGCCGGAGTTCCTCGTCGGGAAGGGTTGAAAGGAAGCGAGGGTCCGACCACACCTGCACCGGCTGGTGGAAAGTGCCGAGCAGGTTTTTGCCCTCGGGCAGGTCGACTCCGGTCTTGCCGCCCACGCTGCTGTCAACCTGGGCGAGCAGCGTCGTGGGAATCTGAAAATGCGGGATTCCGCGCATGTATATCGAGGCGGTAAATCCGGCGACGTCCCCCGTTACCCCACCACCGACCGCCACGATTGCGCTGTCACGGGAAGCGCCGGCGTTTATCATCCGGCGTGCGATGAACTCGACCGCGGTAAGCCGCTTGCCGGGCTCCGAGGCTGCAAACGGGATGACGTGACCCTCATCGAGCCCGGGCCAGCCAAGACTTTGCGCTTTTTTGCCCCACAGCGACCATACGGACTCGTCCCAGACCCAGAAAACGCTCCTGCCGCGAAGCGCTTTTCCCACCTCTTCGGCGATGCGCTCCATAACGTCTTCACCGATGACTATACGCGAAACGCGCGCACGGCCACCTGGAAGGGAAACATCTATTTTCATCGCCTACCGTCCTTCCTGTTCCATAATTTTGGCTTCCGGCCGGCAGCCGCACGGGTCCGGCTCGACATGTAGCCCCTGCCTGGCTGGACAGTCCAGCGCGCAGGACGAGCACCCCGAGGTCTCGCCCCTGAGCATATCGGCGTAGTGCCGGACAATGTATATCAAAACTCCCGCCAAAATGAGCAGGACTATTATCGTCTGCCACATGCGCGGACTCCTTTTTAATTCAATTTTTTACCACGAAGGGCACGAAGGATCACGAAAGGTGAAGACAAGGTAAGTCCTCGGTTCCGGCGCGGTCGGGAGGGTCTGTTGCCCAAATAAGATATTTCGAAAATGTCGAGTTATCGTCGAATGACGCCTCGCGGTTGCAATCAGTGGGT
>DBMO01000027.1 GCA_002298995.1 Desulfarculales bacterium UBA696 | reverse complement strand
CCGAGACGGCCGGTTAACGGCCGTCTCGCCCTTTTTCGTTAGCCGGCGAAGGGGGAGATAACGTTGGGTGGGTATAGGTTTTAGGGGCCCGTTGCTCAAAACCGGATGGAATAAGAGGTGGCCCCTAAAGCCTGTGCCAACCCTACTTTTAGATGGGCAATTGCCTACGAATAGGGATATACAATGATACAGGCGCAATTGATGTGGTTGGTGCAAGACCGTAATGGGCGCAAAAGGGTTTTCTCAAATGCTTGTAAAAGATATCGGCGAATTCGGACTGATAGGACGCATAGCGCAACTGCTGCCCAGGGGGCCGGCGGACGTGGTTGTGGGGATTGGCGATGATGTCGCCGTGCTTAAGACCTCCGGCCCGGATTATCTGCTGGCGACGTGTGATAAACAGGCCGAAGGGGTCCATTTTAAAACCTGCGCGATAAGCGCCTATCAGCTGGGGCGCAGGGCGGTTGCAATAAACGTGAGCGACGTTGCCGCAATGGGGGGCTATCCACTCTGGATGCTCGTTTCCCTGGCTATCACCGAGGCGACCGATGTAGCATTCATAGACGAGCTGTACCGAGGAATGATCGAGCAGGCTGGGCTGGCCGGGGCCGCCATCGTGGGCGGGAATCTCAGCAGGGCGGAATCGGGAATCTCGATTGATATTACCCTCTTAGGGCGAATTGCACCGGAATGCCTCGTGCTTCGAAGCGGCGCCAGGGTGGGCGATGCAATCCTGGTCACCGGTCTGCCGGGAGAATCCAGGGCCGGGTTCGAACTTGTGCGAAATCCGCAAATCCGGGTAAGCGAATCGGCCAGAAGCCGGGTCATGGAAAGGCACTTTACGCCTCAGCCCCGTCTTCGGGAAGGGCAACTCCTCGCGGAAGCGGGCCTCGTCCGTGCAATGGTCGATGTAAGCGACGGGCTGATGGCCGATCTTGGCCACATCTGCGAGGCGAGCCAGGTGGGAGCCGTCGTGGAAACTGAAAGGCTCCCGGTTAGCAAAGCTGTCTCCGAGGTCGCGGATTCCGGCCACGCAAATGAGGCGCGGGCCCGGGCGCTGGACTGGATCCTTGCCGGGGGCGAAGACTATGAACTTCTTTTTACCGCTTCCTGCGAGAATGTCCCGCGAATTCAAAAAATGTTACTCAGTGAAAGCGGCCTTAAATGCACCCAGATAGGACAAATCATTGCCGAGGCCGGAACTCTTCGCCTTTCCAATCCCGACGGCACCGAGACATCGCTTCCTCCCGGCCCCAGAGGCTGGGATCACTTCGGAGGGCGGAAGACGGAGGAACGATGATTGAAGACTGATTAGAGCAGTTGATCTTAAAATTCCTAAAATACTTCGAATTCTTTAAATTCCTTAAATTTCAGGGTTCACAGTTTATGAAAATACCGCGAGCATTGACCATAGCAGGTTCGGACTCAGGAGGGGGCGCGGGAATTCAGGCCGACCTCAAGACCTTTTCCGCCCTGGGCGTATACGGGATGAGCGCCATTGCTGCCCTTACCTCGCAAAACACCGTCACCGTGAATGGAATCATAGAGATAGACCCGGAGTTCGTGTCGTCGCAGATCCGCTCGGTGGTCCTCGATATCGGGGTCGATGCGGTCAAGACCGGGATGCTCATGGGCAAAGAAACCATTTTGCGAGTGGCCCGCGACATTGTTGAGCTTAAGATGGAAAACGTAGTGGTTGACCCGGTGATGATTGCAAAAAGCGGCGATAAGCTTCTACGCTCCGATGCGGTCGAGGCAATCGCGGCGGAGCTTTTCCCGCTCGCGCTGGTGATCACCCCGAATCTTCACGAAGCCGAGGCGCTTACCGGCATAAACGTTGAAACGCCGGAGCAGATGAGGAGGGCGGCAGAGAAACTTTTTGAGCTTGGCCCTAAATACGTGGTCCTCAAAGGAGGACATCTCGCAGGGAACCCGATGGACCTGCTCTATGACGGCGCGACATTTCGAGAGTACCTGACCGAGCGCCGCCTGACCCCGCACACCCACGGCACAGGCTGCACTTTTGCTTCCGCGATCGCAGCATTTCTTGCTCGAGGTTTTTCGGTGGAAGATGCGGTGTCAAACGCAAAGGAGTACATCACGGGGGCTATTTCACTTGGCCTGCCGTTGGGCCGGGGACACGGACCGGTGCACCATTTTCATCAATTCTACAGGTTTGACGGGTAGGGGTGGATTGGGGATTAGGGAGGTGAATCGCTGAATATAAGGCCGGCGGATCTGGTCGAGTGGGAGGCTCGAAAGCCTGCCCCACATGCGGCTTGAGGTTTCGAAGCCCTGCCTTACTTCTCCCACGCTCTCGATGCGAGCGTTTCCCGGAGGTACTTCAGATGGATCTGCTCGTCGTGGTAGTTGTGCCCAACCAGTTCCTTTATGTTGGGTGATAAATTCATTTCATAGGCTTCTACATACTTACGGTTTGTAAGCTCTTCGTTGTTCCCCATTCCGATGAGCGCTCCTTCGGTGCCCAAGAGGTTTTGGATCGCCGTAAACCCTTCGATCAGAAAACCCTTAAATTCAGGCGTGTATTCGGGAGGGGCGGCATCAAGCGCGCGAATGACGGCCGAGAGGTGCTCGATATGCCTTTTGTGGTCGTCGCGAAAGCGTGTAAGGCTTTCCCGAATGCCGCCCTGGCCCACCGCCCCTATTGCCTGCTCGTACGCCCGGACTGCGTCAATGTCCAGTTGAGCGAGTGCGCTCAGTACTTCAGCCATGTCAACGATGGTCATCTCCCCGATCCTTCGCCGCTTTGTTCCTTTAACACGGGTTCGCTTCGTCGCCCGCCCGCAATCGGAACGCTCCCGGTTGGGCTCCTTCATGGTGGAGAAGGGTATACCCATGGACCCGACAACTTGGAATGCGGCAAATACCCCATTTTGAGTGTCGCCGGATGGTATTTTATGGGATATCATCCTGGCCGGAACATACCGGGGGCCTTGCGGGCAGGAACTTAGGAGTCGGGAATTTACGAATCCAGGAATTTGGGGAAATTCAGTTCTTCTAATGCCTCAATCCCTAAATTCCTCAATTGTCTTTATTCAGGATTCTGTTAGATTATTCAGTTAATAGTAAGAGTCCTGAATGAATTCCCGACGTCTTCCGTTTTGCCGACCAAGGTGGACGTGCCGGCTCGCCGAGAACGCTAAAATCGATGCCGGAAATTGCCGTGAGAGCCAGTCAGGTGCCGATTCATCCTGGCGCTTCATCTGTAAAGAAGCGGAAAACAGGAAAACAAGATGAGGAACCCGAAACGTGGTTTTGAAATCAGCATTCGCACTCGAATTGTTGTCCTGCTCCTGATCACAATTCTCCCCCTCGCTGTTCTTCCCGCTCTTCTCTATTACGACCAATTTAAAGAGCAGCGCAAAGCCCTAATACAGGTGGAAATGGAAAAAGCCAGATCGGTTGGCGGCCATCTGGAAACATTCCTGAACGACCTTTCGCGCCAGAGTCTCGCCATTGGCCTCGCCCTGTCGCTACACAGTATAGAGGAGGGTGATGCCTCGACAATTCTGCAAAAAAATCTTGCCGAATACCCAAGCCTTCGCTCCTTTACCTGGATCAGCCCCGAAGGGCTGGTACTGGCCTCGACCCGGCCCCAGGCACTTAACACCGACAGGAGGGACAGGGACTACTTCATCGAAATTTCATCGGGCAAGATGACTTGCATTACCGATCTTCGCCCCTCGATGCTTAACGGCGAGCCGGTTATGAGCTTTGCGCGCGCCATTCGAGACGGGCATGGAGAACTGATCGGTATCATGCAATCGTCTATTTCGCCAAAGGATCTTTACGAAATTCTTGGCATCGACCGGCACGGCAAGAAAGGGGTAATGATTCTGGACCGCAAGGGTCAACTCGCCGTGGGCCGCCCGGAGCCGGGGTGGATAAAAGATGATGGAAAACTCTTCGTGGAACATCCATCCTTCCGGGAAGCCGGCCTCGGGAAGGAACTGGTATCCGAGGCAGATTTTGGACCGGAAAAAAGAAGCTTCGTGTTTGCCCTCTCTCCTGTCGGCTCGACTGGATGGGTTGCAGTCTCGGCGCTGAGCGAGGCGGATATCAGGGCGCCGTTTTTGCCCCATATATACCGAGGCGCGGTCGTGTTCCTCCTTTTCGCGCTCGGCGTGATATCTTTCGCATTCGGGGTTTCCCGCAACATTGCCGCGCCTATACGGGAATTGCGAGCCCGCATAGCCTCTCTTGCGGACGGCAGAAAAAACCAGCCGCTGATTATCGAGGGGCCACCCGAAATAAGGGACCTGACGGAAACCTTCAACCAGATGGCCGAAGAGATCCATGTGCGCGAGACCGAACGATACGAGAACCTCTCCCGGATGAGGTCTCTACTGGATGTTTCGGTCGAAATTCTTAGCGAAACCACAATCGTCGGACTGTTGAAGAAAATAGCCGATGCATCCCGGGCGGTTACTGGAACCAGATTTACCATTTTAGGCCTGGTGGAGGACGGTGCTTTCACGGCAGGGACCCTTTCCGCCGAGGATGGATCACCGCTTTTGCCGATTTCGAGCAGTTTCCAGCTCGAAAAGGGAGGCATTTATCTCGAAATACTCAACACCGGAATGCCGATTCGGTATACCGATGCCGAGATGCGCGCGCATCCCCTCTGGAAAGGCCCGCCCGACTGGCACATACCGCTTCGCGGAATTCTGGGCGCGCCGCTCCTGGATCCCGAAGGCCATCCCATTGGCATGGTCATGGCGACAGATCGCAAGGTCGGCGACTTTACGCAGGAAGACGAAGCTGCCCTGACCCAGATTGCAGCCCTGGCTTCTCTTGGGATTCAGCACGTCCAGGCCCTTGAAAGGGCTGAGAAAAGGGCTGCCGACGCCGAGGAGGGCAGAAGTATACTCGATGCCCTGATGGACAATATCCCGGAAGCCATAAGCATTGCCAGCGCTCCCGACGTGCTCATCACGATGGTTAGCAAATACGGACGCGAGCTTATGGGACGGCCGGATTGTGAGATGGGCGGCATTGGAGCCGAAAAGCATGCCAACTGGAAGATTTTGTATGCAGACGGGAAAACTCAGGTAGCCGCTGAGGACCTTCCGCTCAGCAGGGCCGTGCTGAGGGGCGATGTCACAACCGAAGCCGAACTCATAATCGAGGCGGCAGGCGGAAAGAGGATGGCGGTCCTGTGCAATGCAGCTCCAATTAGGGACAAGGAAGGAAATATCACGGGCGGCATTGTTGCATGGCGTGACATAGGGGCGATCAAGGCGGCGCGCGAGCAACTCCAGAAGGCCTACGACGAGCTCGAATTGCGGGTAAAAGAACGCACGGCCGAACTGGCCGAGGCCAATCTCCAATTGCTCCAGGAAGTCAGCGAGCGGAAGAAAGCCGAAGCCGAGAGGGTGCTCTACACTGCCAGGCTCGAACAAAGCAACAGGGAACTGGACTCCTTTGCCGCGGTTGCCTCCCACGACCTGCAGGAGCCGCTGCGAAAAATACAGGCATTCGGTGACAGGCTCGATCAAAAATATCGCGGAAAGCTCGATGATACCGCGCTCGATTATATCAGGAGAATGCAGGGGGCCGCCGGCAGAATGCAGTCAATGGTAAGCTCGCTGCTGAATTTTTCGAGGGTAAGCACCGAGATTCGCCCGATGTCGGATACCGATTTGCGCAAGATCCTCAGAAAGATCGTTCAGGATCTCGAGATAAGAATCGAGCAGAAAAGGGCCCGTGTGGAGATCGGGAATCTGCCTGTAATACAGGCCGACTCGGACCAGATGCGCCATCTTTTCCTGAACCTGGTAGGCAACTCTCTTAAATTCAGTGGCAACAAGCCGCCTTTTATACAAATATCCGCCAGCGAAAGTAATCCGCCTCCAGATAAGGATTTTGGCTGTCCGTGGTATGATATAATCGTCGAAGATAATGGCATCGGATTTGAGGAAGAGTATCTGGAAAAGATTTTCGTCCTTTTCCAGAGGCTGCACGGCCGCAGCGCCTATGAAGGATCGGGCGTTGGGCTGGCTATATGCAAGAAAGTTGTCGAGCGCCACAACGGCGTGATATCGGCAAAGAGTGAGCCCGGGAAGGGCACAAGGTTCATTATATCCCTTCCACGCAGACAGCCGGTCGAGCAGGAATTGGCCGGCGCCGGTGATGCGAACGGGTAAGAATTGTCGATGGATTCCGGCGGGGGCCGATTGCCATCAACTAAGGTACAACCGGCGAAAAAGTTTTGTGGACACAGCGGATTTTCCGGTGCCCACCAACCGCGGGGTGTGGGCCCGGATGAAGCTCTGTGCCCGGCCTGTATACCGTAGCGGCTTTTGAAAGGTAGCTTGATGTCAGACCCATTGAAGATGCTACTCATCGATGATGATGACGAAGACTTTCTGATCATTTCCGAAATGCTTTCCGAGATAGGCGGCCAGGAATTCCGGCTGGAATGGGTGAGTACGTACGAAAGCGGCCTTGCAGCCATCCGCCGTGCGGAGCACGATGTATATCTGCTCGATTACCTGCTGGGCGCCAGAAACGGTCTCGAACTCCTTGAAGAAGCCATAGCAATGGATTGCCGAGCGCCCATTATATTCCTCACGGCGTACGGCAACTACGACATAGACCTTCGCGCCATGAAAAGCGGCGCATCCGACTACCTGGTAAAGGGCGAGTTCACCGCCCTTCTTCTGGAGCGCTCGATCCGTTATTCGGTGAAGAGCAAGAGCGTGGAGGAGGAACTAAAGAGGCACAGGCATCATCTCGAAGAGCTGGTAAAGGAGCGCACGCTTCAGCATGCCGAGGCGCGTGCGGACGCTGAGCGCCGCGCGATGGAGGCCGAGGAACGCAAGGCAATCCTGGAAGCCCTTCTGGAGCACATCCCCGAAGGAATAGTCATTGTGGATTCACCCGGTCTGAAGATACAGGCCCTCAGCAAGTACGCCCTCGAGATGATGGGGACCTCGCGAAAAGAAATCGAAGGCCGGGTACTTTCTGACTATGAAACAACAGGCATGAGGCACGGCGATGATGAACGGGCCCCATCCAGCGAACTGCCGATCTCGCGGGCCGTCACCCAGGGCCGGAACATATCCAACGAAGAATGGTGTTTCAAGGGCCCGAATGATACCACAGTCCCGATCCTCATTAGCGCCGGCCCGATCCGTGACCAAAGCGGCCATGTGACCGGTGCGGTAGCGGCGTGGCGGGATATTAGCGAGCTGAAGAAGATCCAGCAGGAGCTTCAGCAGGCCCGTGATGAACTCGAGCTTCGCGTTCATCGGCGCACACTTGAGCTGGCCGAGACAATGGACTCGCTCAAGATGTCCGAGGGGCGGCTCAAGATTTTGGCCGCGCAGCTTATAGGCGCCCAGGAAGACGAACGAAAAAGAATTGCCAGGGAAATGCACGACAGCATCGGATCATCTCTTACAGCGGTCAAATTCTGCATGGAAAGCGCGGCCGAAAAGATAAAGGCGGGGTCTGCCGGTCCCGAGCTGCTCACCCAACTCTCCTCAGTGCTGGATCATTGTATTGAAGAATCAAGACGGATCATGACCGACCTGCGGCCTTCGCTCCTGGACGATCTCGGTTTGGTCGTGACCATCGGCTGGTTTTGCCGCCGATTCCAATCGCTTTATTCAGGCGCCGCAATCGAGGAAATTATAAAGATCGACGAATCCGACATTCCGGAACAGCTCAAGATCATCATCTTCCGCATAATCCAGGAGGCAATGAACAATTCCGCAAAATACAGCAGGGCAAACAAAATTATCGTTTCGCTCAATAGAGCGGGAAATTGCATCAAACTGGAAATTGCCGATAACGGAACAGGTTTCGACCCGGATGCTCCCGCCTCCCGCTCCGGCCCCGATGGTGGACTCGGCCTGACGTCAATGAAAGAGCGCGCCGAAATCTCCGGAGGCAGCTTTCGAATAATTTCCTCCCCCGGGGCAGGCACAAAGGTCATTGCCTGCTGGGATATCCCCTGAGCGCCCAACTGGAGCACCTTCAACACCCCGTTCCGGCAAGGTCTCCCGACCTTGCCGGCCGCATCGACCGAAGGTCTCCAAGTTTGGATCTGCCATTTTTCAAATATCCGATATAACTCGTTAATCAGATTGACACCTCTCCCCTCCCGATTATCTTAAAGTCTGGTAATGGTGAGTCTTCTCGACTGAAAGGGGGTGTGTTCCGAGATGGCAACATTGGTTCCACGTTACAGACGGAGCACGACCGATCTGCCGGCTCCTTTCGAGTGGATGGGCAGGTTCTTCAATGAACCGATTGCATCCCGGTTGATCGGTGGACTGCCTTCTCTGTTAAGGGAATCGTCGGAGTTGATCCCTGCTTTCGACGTGTCGGAGACTGGCGACCATATCATCGTGAAAGCGGATATGCCCGGGATTGATCCCAAGAATCTTGAAATCAATCTCTCCGGGAACATTCTGACGGTCAAGGGCGAGAAAGAGGAGGAGCACAAGGAGGAGAACGAGTCCTACCATTGGACGGAAAGGCAATTCGGTTCTTTCGTGCGCACATTCACTCTCCCTGCCGACCTTAAACAGGACGGAATCGAGGCCACCTACAAAGACGGCGTCCTGACGATTTCCATCCCGAAAGCCGAAATCGCGGTTCAAAAGAAGATCGAAGTCAAAACCGAATAAATTGTCCATTTCACGATTAGAACGGCAAAATGTACTCTCCATGCGGGGGTCCGAACCCCCGCTTTAAAATCCACTTAGCCCATTCGTTTGGAGCCCTCAGGTCTTTTGAATCCCTAAATCCCTAAATCCCTAAATCTTCATTTTCCGTATCACTACCTGAAATCCCACCTTGATAACTTGTTCCCGAAAGACGCAATTGTCCAACGATGCGGATTCGGAAAATTATATTTCAAAGGAGGCGGCATGTTTCTGAGCGCTTTGCCCGTTATCGGAAAATTGATCGGCCAGGCTGTCGAAGTAATCGACAAGATGGTGCAGGACAAGGATTTGGCGAACAAGTTGAAGCATGACCTCGAAATCCAGATGCTCAACCAGGATTTCTCCCTTTTCCAGAAAGAAATCGAATCGCAGGCGCAGATAATTGTCGCTGAAGCGGAGGGCAACAGTTGGCTCCAGAGAAACTGGCGACCTATCCTGATGCTGACTTTCACTTATGTTATCGCTCACAACTACATCATCGCCCCGATCTTCTCGCTTGTCCGCCTGGACGTCCCACCCGACATGTGGGAATTGCTGAAGCTCGGTGTTGGCGGCTACATAGTCGGCCGCTCGGTGGAAAAGAGCGTCAAGGCCTGGAAGAATTAGGATGCCCGGAATGGACCAGATTGCATTGGATCTTGCCGTAAAGATTGTCTCCTCATTTGGCATTCCGGGAATAATCTTCGTGGTCTGGTACTTCAGCGAGAGGAGCCACGACAGAACGCTTCGGGCATACCGCGAAGATACCCTGAGACAGCAGAAGGTCTTCGAGGACGGTCTTTCCGAGGTGCGCCGCATGTACGAGGACAACGTTGAATTGGTAAAGGTTTACGCCAGCCTGGCATCCGACCAGAAGGACGTCCTCATTATGAACGCCCAGGGATTTGCGAAGCTGAGTGACCAGATAGGTTTGAACCAGTTCTGTCCGATGGTGCGGCTCAAAAAACAGGCTACGGGGAGGGAGGAGGGATGAGCGAGCGGCTGATCCTCAAAGGGGCTCTTCAGGAAAAGAAGATGGAGCGGATGCGTCTGGCGGCGCGGGCCCAGGGCCTTATTTCGGCCATAAAGCAGATCATTCAGCCCGCCTCGGTCATACCCCTAAAGGAGCTGCGAACCGACGAGGCCCTTGAGCTTATATCCGACCTCCATCGGCTGCGCGAATCATACCTGCCGCTGTGCGAAGAGATCCGGGAAATCGAGCGGGAGCTTGCCTGATGGCCGGGACAGTCCGGAAAAGAAGAGGGAAAGCAAAAGAGCTTCCCCCCCATGTCGCCGAACAGGTGGACAGGCTGCTCGTTGAGGGTTCGAGCTTCGAGGAGATAGGGAGCTTTCTTGCCGAGCAGGGACACGATATTGAAAAGACGACCATCGGACGCTACGGCAATGACTTTCTCGAATGCTACAGGCGGCTGCGTGTAATCGAGGAAAAATCTCGGGCGCTGGCATCCGATAACGAGGACGGCCTGGTGCTTGGCGAGGCGGCATCCCGCCTTTTCGCGCAGATGATAATCGAGTCGCAGCTCAAGGGAGAAATAAAGATCGATATCCTGCCAAAGCTCCTCTCCGATTTCGCGAGGCTCCAGTCATCCAACGTGCAGCGCGAGAGGCTTCGGCTGGAATTCCGGGCGCGGGTGGAAAAGGCTGCCGAAGAGGTCGGACAGAAAACCCGCAAAAACGGCCTGTCGGAAGAAGCCGCCGAGGAGATCCGGCGAAAGATACTCGGGATTGCCGAATGATATCGCCTTACGCCCTTCTCCCCTACCAGCAAAGGTGGATTTACGATCCCGCGCCGGTGAAAGTTTGCGAAAAGTCACGACGGGTGGGGCTGAGCTGGTGCGAAGCGGCGGATTCAGCCCTAACGGCGGCTTCCACCGGCGGAATGAACGTCTGGTACATTGGATACAGCCGCGAAATGGCAATCGAGTTCATAAACGACACGGCATTTTGGGCGCGAAACCTGGGCATCGCCGCCGACCGGATGGAAGAGGCGATGATCCGGGACGAGGAGAAGGATATCCTCGGCTATCGAATACGTTTTGCGTCAAATTTCAGGGTAACTGCCCTATCGAGCCGCCCGAGCAATCTCCGGGGCAAGCAGGGCAAGGTGGTAATTGATGAAGCCGCATTCCACAACGACCTGCCTCAGCTCCTCAAGGCCGCCGTCGCCCTGCTCATGTGGGGCGGCAGGCTGGCCGTCATAAGCACCCACAACGGCGATGAAAATCCTTTTAATGAACTCGTAAATGATGTGCGTTCGGGTAAAAAGCCTTACTCGATCCACCGGATAACCCTCGATGATGCACTGCAACAAGGGCTTTTCAGGCGCATTTGCCTGCGGACCGGGAAGCCCTGGTCGGAAGGGTCCGAATCGGCCTGGAGGAAGGAACTAGTCGATTTCTACGGCGAGTTTGCGGACGAGGAACTTTTCTGCGTTCCGAGCCGTGGGTCTGGCGCATGGATTCCACGAGCCCTCATCGAATCGTGCATGGATGAAGATATTCCAGTAATTCGCAAGGCATGCAGGCCCGAGTTCGCGGAATTGCCCGAAGAGCGGCGGTGGGCCGAAATGAACGATTGGCTGAACCAAAACGTCACTGCGCTCATGGAAGACCTTCCACCGGAGCGACCCTCGTTTTTCGGCGAAGATTTTGGCCGAAGCGGCGATCTAACCGTCATCTTCCCTCTGCAAGAAATCGGAAAGATGAGGTACCGCGCCCCCTTTGTCGTCGAGCTTCGAAATGTTCCGTTCCGCCAGCAGGAGCAGGTACTTTTCCATATCGCGGACAGGCTTCCGCGCTTCTCGGGAGGTGCAATGGACGCGCGCGGAAACGGCCACTACCTGGCCGAGGTCGCCATGCAGCGCTACGGAAGCCGGCGCATCAAGCAGGTGATGCTGACCGATAAATGGTACCTCGAAAATATGGCCTCGTGCCGTGCGGCCTTCGAGGACAGAACCATCCTGATCCCCAAAGACCCCGATATACTGGACGACCTGCGCTCGGTGAGAATGGAAAAAGGCGTTGCGAGAGTCCCCGAAAATTACCGCGGAAAAGGCCGGGACGGCGGCAAGCGCCACGGCGACGCAGCCATAGCCTGCGCACTCGCCTGGCATGCCGCCTCCCGTAGCGATGGCGGCCCGGTGGAATATGAGGCTATCGGAGAGCGCCGCACCGCCTCTTTCAAAGGCTACTGATCCACAGGCTATAACAAAGGCGGTCCCACCGACTGGATGAGACCGCCCTCCGCATACCTACCCACCTTCTAATACGATTTTGCGTCCAAGATTGCACTAGCTTGCAATCGATGGGTTGCGCTCCTCTCCACCCATCCTACGACTCCCCCGCCCGGTCCGCGACATGTAGGATGGGTGGAGCGGAGCGCAACCCATC
>DBMO01000020.1 GCA_002298995.1 Desulfarculales bacterium UBA696 | reverse complement strand
GGCCGATCAATCAGCCTGGCGCCGAATGAAGGTCGGGATGCTCAGATCTTCGTCATCCTTTGCCTTGCCGCCGCCGGTGATCATCTGGAGAAGAGTCCTTCTTCTGGGCTGTTGATCGGATTCTTCCTGCTCGGCGACCTGCGGGAACTCGCCCTGGGGTGTGCGCTGGCGCACGTGGGCGGGAATCTGAAGGTAGTCGTAATTGAGCTCGGGAATCATTCCATCGGGCCTCATGCGGCGAAGCGGCCGCACCGTGGACGGCTCGGCCTTCTTTGCCTGCTCAACCTTGCCGATTCCCGTGGCGATGACCGTAACGCGAATCTCATCCTGCATGCTCTCGTCCATCACCATGCCGAGGATGATATTCGCATCGTCGTTAACCTCTTTCTGGATGATCGAGAGCGCTTCCTCGAACTCATGCATCCCGAGGTCGGGTCCGGCGGAGATGTTGATAAGCGCTGCCCGTGCGCCGTGGATCGAAATGTCTTCGAGAAGCGGGCTCGATATGGCCTGCTGGACCGCCTGAGCCGCGCGGTTTTCTCCTCGCGCAACACCGGTGCCCATCAGCGCGAGCCCCATTTCGCCCATTACGGTCTTTACGTCGTTGAAGTCAACGTTGATATAGCCCTGCTTTATTATCAGGTCCGAAATGCCCTTTACCGCATAGAGCAGGACGTCGTCGGCCCTTTTTATCATTTCGAGGAAAGTCGAGCGCCTGTCCGCCAGGCAAAGGAGGCGATTGTTGGGGATGGTGATGAGGGTATCGACAGTGTCCTGAAGCGCCTTCAGGCCATCGTCGGCATTGCGGATCCTTACCTTGCCCTCGACCATGAAAGGCTTGGTCACGACCGCTACTGTAAGCGCGCCCATTTCCTTGCAGATCTGAGCTGCTATGGGAGCGCCGCCCGTCCCGGTGCCGCCGCCCAAACCAGCCGTTATGAAAACCATGTCGCTGCCGTTTACGGCTTCGCGAATCTTGTCCAGGTCTTCCTGGGTCGCCTTGGCCCCCGTCTCCGGCTGGCCGCCCGCCCCAAGACCCTTGGTCAGATTGGTTCCAAGCTGAATCTTAACCGGTGCGAGATTCCTCTCGAGCACCTGCCAGTCCGTGTTGGCGGCAATAAAGTGGACCCCGTCAAGGCCCGCGTTGATCATATTATTTATTGCATTGCCGCCCCCGCCACCAATGCCCAGAACGGTGATTTTCGCTCTATTGCTTGATTCGGCATAATCAATCGTCATCTGAGTCATTCTGTCCTTCCCCCTCTTTTCTTTCCTCGCCATATTAGCTCCGATTGAAAGCCACCCTTTCCAGTTCCAGTCGAAATCCGCCGCGGCCCACCCGAGACCCCGTTTTCAATTCCTCGAGCACGGGCCGTACTTTTACCAAAATTCCTTGTACCAACGCTTCAACATCTCGAAAAACGAGACCAGTTTCCCACCCGACACCCTCATGGGCATACCCGCTCCGGACTCTTTCCCGTACATCAGCAGTCCGGCGGCGGTCGAGTAGATGGGATTTTTCACCACGTCTCCAAGTCCTCCAAAACAGTAGGGGACACCGATTCGCACCGGCAGGTCGAAAACCCGTTCGGCCAGCTCCCGAATTCCGGGCAGAAGCGAAACTCCACCGGTTAGCACGATTCCGGCGTGCAGGGATTCGATGACCCCCGAGCGGACCAGTTCCCACTCGATTATGTCAAGGATCTCCTTCACCCGGGCCTCGATTATCTGTGTGAGAATGCTCTGTGCCAGCTGGCGCGGCTTTTGTCCGCCAACAGAGCCCACCTCGATCACGTCCTGCTGGTTGACCATTTCGGCAAGTGCGCAACCGTATTTCTTCTTGATCTTCTCAGCCTCGTCCATCGAACACCGCAAACCGACGGATATGTCCGAGGTGATGTGATTTCCCCCCAGCCCCACAACCGTCGAGTGGCGGATCGAGTTATTATGGAATACGGCGATCTCGCTTGTGCCCCCGCCAATGTCGATGAGGGCGACTCCAAGCTGTTTCTCGTCAAGGTCCAACACCGCCTCGCTCGATGCAAGCGATTCGAGCACAACGTCCTGCACCTGAAGTCCGGCCCGCTCGCAGCACTTTACAATGTTTTGCACGGCGCTGCTCATGCCCGTAATGATGTGCACCTTGGCTTCGAGCCGCACGCCGGCCATGCCGATGGGATGATGAATGCCGTCCTGATCGTCCACGATGTATTGCTGCGGGAGTACATGAAGGATTTGCCTGTCAAAGGGGAGGGCGACCGTCTTTGCCGCATCCAGCACCCTTTCGACGTCGGATTGGGTCACTTCCCGGTTCTTTATGGCAATGACCCCATGGCTGTTGAGGCTCTGTACATGGGTACCGGCGACTCCCGCAAAAACAGTCGAAATCTCGCACCCGGCCATCAGTTCGGCCTCTTCCACAGCCTTCTTTATCGAGTAGACCGTCTGGTCGATATTGACAACCACACCGCTCCGCAGCCCGGCGGAAGGGAAGGTGCCGACCCCCACGACATCCATGCCCTCGCGCGTAACTTCACCAACCACCGCGCAAACCTTCGTGGTGCCCAGGTCGAGACCGACGATCAGTTCCTCTCTTTTTGCCATCAGAATCCTTTCAACTTTCCACTTCAACCGGCTGCCGATACCCTGAAATCTTTAAGCCATCGCCGCCGGTCTGCCGATCCCGGGGGCGCTTCAGCTTGACTGTTTCTCCTGGCCCGCAACCGGTTTCGGCCCAGGGAAAGTGCCCCCCAGGTATGCCTTGCCGGAATAATCGAGGTCTATACTGGTTACCAGCTCAGTCCACCGTCGCTCATCGAGCGTGGCTATTATCTGTTTGAGCCTGGCAATCTTTTTGAAAAAGCTTTCCTGGCCAACCTCGACCGGTACCCCACGCTCGCCCAGAACCAGAGTGAAGCCGCTGAGACTCCACTTGCATTCTCCCACCGAACTCGGCGGCAGCCAGCTCCTGGACTCGTTCAGCGCGGAAACAAGCTCCTTTACCCGGCTCAGATTGTGTCCCGGAATAGTGTCACCTTCCTTGAGCCTGGGACTGCACATCCCGGTAATAATGGGCAGATTGCGGGAGGTTTCGGGCAGGCTGCGATCGAAAAGGGTGCCGTTTTCATCCATAAGGTAGTATGACTCCCCGCCCTTCATCAGCGCCAGAGGCTCTGCTTCAACTATTTCAACAACGATTCGCCCCGGCATGTCGAGTCTGACGGACGCCGATTTGACGGCGGGAATCTGTTTTATCCGGTCCGCTATAAGCCCCATCCTGAGGTTCAGGATGCACTCGCCCCTGCTCACCCCCATTGTATCCAAAACCCGGGTCCTTTCGACCTTCTTCAGACCCGCGATTTCAATTTCTTCGACCTTGAGCCACGGCATGTCCTGGAGAGCGTAATAGAGCCGCGACAGCCCGGCACTCAGGAAAAGAATCAGGCAGAATCCGGCAAATATCGCCATAATCGGCAAACTTTTCCGAATTCTCTTCTTAAGTACCTTGATTCTGTTCTCCTGGTACTTATTGCGCTTCTTTTTCCTGGATTTTGTCATGTGGTCGGGTTCTCTCAAGATGCGCCCAGTATACGTATTTCTCGCTCCAAACGCACGCCAAAATTTCCGAAAATTTCCTTTTCTATTTTCCCAATGACTTCCAAGATATCCGCCGAACTTGCGTTTCCCCGGTTAATTATCCAGTTCGCGTGTTTTTTCGAGATCTCGGCGCCACCCACTCTAAACCCTTTCAGGCCGGCCTTTTCAATGAGTTGCCACGCTGAATTGCCCGGTGGATTTTTAAAGATCGAGCCGGCGGATGGAAAATTGAGCGGCTGATTTTTCTTCCTCCGGTCCATGATTTCCTTTATCCGCGCCCTCAACTCAGCGCTCGATCCTTGTCTCACCTTGAAACAGCCGCCAATGACCGTGCTCCCCTCGGTGATTCCCATAAAACGGTACGAAGGCCTGAGATCCTCCCGCGAAACCTGACGCCTTACGCCATTCGAGTCCAGCACGTCGATGTGGATCAGGCCATCGTAAATAGTCCCCAAGGCTGTCCCGGCATTCATAATGAGCGCCCCGCCGACTGTCCCCGGAATCCCCGCAAGCGTTTCCAGCCCTTCCAGCTCATTTCTTACGCAGTAGCGTATCACATCCCTGAGGGCCGTTCCGGCGCCCGCGTAAATCAGGGAGCCGCCGTCCTGAGCCTCGCCCAGGCGCAAAATCCCGCCGCAGCAGACGTTGAGCTTGATCGCAACCGCATCCAGCCCCTGATCCGGAGGCAAAATGTTGCTCCCGGCACCAAGTACAATCACGGGCAGGTCCAGCTCGCGGAGTTGCCCGAGCAGTATCGAGAGCGCTCTTTCATTGCGCGGCCGCGCAAGGCACCGAACCGGCCCGCCAACCCGAAAAGTGGTATGCCCGGACAGCGCTTCGTCCCAGCTCAATTCCACATCGGGAAGGTTTTTGAGGGCTGATTTCATGCGCATATCTTTCGGGCCGCCTTTTAGGTAGTCGAGCCGTTGCCTACCGTTTCAGACTCACCGTTGTGGCAAGGTCTCCCGACCTGCCGGCCGATTCGACCGAAGGTCTCCAAGAGTACCTACCGTTTCAGACTCTCCAGCAGCGCTTCTCCCACCTGCCAGATGCTCCCGGCGCCGAGCGTTATCACGACGTCGCCGGGGGCAACCGTTGCCCGAAGTTTTTCGAGCATGTCGTCAAGGGTCGGACAGAAATGAAGATCGTGGTGCCCATGGGCGGCTATTTGCTCGACCAGGCCGGCCCCCGTCACTCCGGGGATGGGTTTTTCGCTGGCGGCGTAGATTTCCGTTATGAGCAGTACGTCCGAGTGGTAAAAACAGCGGGCGAACTGCTCCCTGAGCGCGTTTGTCCGGGTGTACCTGTGCGGCTGGAAGGCAACGATCCTCCTGCGGTCCGGATAACAGCTGGCCAGGGTGTCGAGTACGGCACGGATTTCCGTGGGATGGTGCCCGTAGTCGTCCAACACCAGCACTCCCCCGCTCTCGCCCTTTACCTGGAACCTGCGCTGCACCCCGGTCATGTCATGCAGCCCCGCCCGCACGGCCGGCCAGTCGATTTCAAGCTCATGGGCAACCGCAACGGCCGCAAGTGAATTGAGCACGTTGTGGCGGCCGGGAATGGGGATTTCCACCTCGCCCAGTTCCTCCCCCTGGTGGAAGGCGCGGTAGATGCTCGAAAAACCGCTCGTCCTGACGTCACGCGCCTGAAAATCGGCCTGTGACGAAAACCCGTATGTGACGAATCGTTTTTCAACACGCGGCAGGATAGCCTGGATATTCTCGTCTTCGAGGCACAGGACCACCTGGCCGTAGAAGGGCACCTTGTTCAGGAAGCGCAGGAAGGTCTCCAGTATGTGATCGAGGTCGCGGTAGTAATCGAGGTGTTCCAGGTCGATGTTGGTTACGACCGCGATTGTCGGGGGCAGCATGAGGAAGGTGCCGTCGCTCTCGTCGGCTTCGGCGACCAGGAACTCGCCCGTGCCGAGCTTTGCGTTGACTCCCCAGGAGTTCAGCCGTCCGCCTATTACCACGGTCGGGTCGAGTCCCCCACGCGCAAGGACCGTTGATACCATTGAAGTGGTCGTGGTCTTGCCGTGCGCCCCGGCAACGAGGACGGAATACTTGAGGCGCATTAGCTCCGCCAGCATTTCGGCGCGGCGGATCACCGGGACTTTCGGAAACTTCCGGGCGGCCATCAGTTCCGGGTTCTCCTCGGGAATTGCCGACGAGACTACCACGACGTCGGCCCCCCGCACGTTTTCCGCACTGTGCCCGGCATGGATTACCGCCCCCAGGGAGGCCAGGCGCGCGGTAAGGTCCGTTACCTTCTGGTCGGAGCCGCTCACCTTGTAGCCGAGGTTTAAAAGCAACTCGGCTATACCGCTCATGCCGATCCCGCCGATGCCGATAAAATGAATCCGCTGATACCGTTTAAACATTCTTGTCCATCCGTTTTTCACTGCCCCTTGCGATACTCATAAGCAAGCCCACCGCAAGGCAGTTTGCGGTAAAGGCGCTGCCGCCGTAAGAGATAAACGGAAGCGGCATGCCCTTCGTGGGAACAAGCCCCAGGACCACCCCCATATTTAGGAGGGCCTGGAGCAGGAGCAGCATGGTAAGGCCGAGGGACATCAGGCTCCCCAAAAGGTCAGGCGCCTGCCTCGATATGTTGAGTCCCGTCCGAAAAAGGAAAAAGAAGAGGATACACGTCAGGAAAATCCCGGCAAAACCGAGTTCTTCCCCTACCACTGCCATAATGAAGTCGGTATAAGACTCGGGCAGGTAGAAAAGCTTCTGGGTCCCCGCGCCGAGGCCTTTTCCGAAAAAGCCTCCCGAGCCTACCGCAATCCATGCCTGTATCAGCTGATAGCCCGAATCCAGCGGATCGATCCAGGGATTAAGGAATGCGGTGATTCGCTCTCGACGGTACGGGACAAGGTAGACGAACCGGTAAATACCTAGCACCCCGACGGGCAGCAGGTAGAAGAAATTGCGGCAGGGAACGCCGCCGACAGCCAGCATTATGGCCGTCAGCGATACAATCATGACGGTTGTCCCGAAGTCGGGCTCTTTGAGAAGAAGGAGGCTAATCGCGCCGCACAGGACCATGTGGGGCCAGAAGCTTATCCTGGACTGTTTTATGCGGTCCTGTTTTCTCACCAGCGAGTAGCTCAGGAACACTACCCAGACCACTTTTGCATATTCCGCGGGCTGAATCATGAAGCTGCCGATCCGAAACCAGCGCCGCGCGTTGTTGATCTCCGCACCGACTCCCGGAATAAGCACAAAGGCCAGCACCATCAGCGTGGCTAGAAGCATCGTGCCCGCGTATTCCTTGTAAATGCGGTACGGGGTGCGGCCCACGACAAGTATTATCGGCAGTCCCAGCGCGATGCAAAGGAGTTGGCGTTTCATGTAATAGTTGGGATCGGAGAATTTCTTCAGCGCCGCAATGGAACTTGCGCTGTAGATCATTATGAGGCCGAGGGCGATGAGCAGGGAGACCTCGATCCAAAGCTGGACCTCGAAGGAAAGAGGTTTCCAGGCAATGCCCTGCTTTTCCCCCTGCTCGGAGCCCATCAGGGCTGATGGTGCGTCTGTCGCCGGCCTGTTCATCGATTCCAGCCTCAATCTTCCAGTTCAGCCACCAGTTTCTTGAAATGGTCTCCCCGCTGCGAATAGCTTTCGTACTGATCAAAGGAGGAGCATGCGGGCGAGAGCAGTATTACTTCACCGGGAGATGCCAGCCTTACGGCTTCGGCAAAAGCCGAGCCCAGGTCGGGAAAAAGCCGGGCAACCCGGATTTTCTCTCTTAGTTGCTCGTATATTCTCGGGCCGGCTTCGCCATAGGCTAATACCGCTCCGCCGCGGCCTTCGAGCGCCCGCGCTATCGGATCATAGGATCCCAGCTTGTCCCTTCCTCCGAGAAGAAGGTTTACCGGGCGGTCGAAACCTTCCAGCGCCTTTACGACCGCGCCGGTGTTCGTCCCCTTCGAGTCGTCATAGAAATCGATCCCCCTCCAGGTGCGCACCCATTCAACCCGGTGGGAAAATCCCCCGAACGTATCGACGGCTTCCCGGATGGCGGATTGGGGCACTCCCATGGCCGATGCCGCAAGCGCCGCGGCCATGATGTTTTCCCGGTTGTGGGCGCCTTTGAGCTTTGCACCGGAAAGGTCCAGATCGAATGCTTCCCGGCCTGGAATCGTCAACCGGATCGAATCACCCACCACACGGGCGTTGGCCGAGGGGTCGGAGGTGCTGAAAATCAGGACTTTTCCGGGAATTTGCGAAATCCTCTCGCGGCACAGCGGATCATCGCCGTTTACGATTGCATAATCGCCTGGGAGCTGGCGCCCGAAGATCGAAAATTTCGAGTCGATATATGCCCGGAAATTTTCATACCGGTCGAGGTGGTCCTCCGTGACGTTGAGCACTATCGCGGCGTCAGGGCGGAACCCGGGGGCCGTATCGAGTTGAAAGCTGCTGATTTCGAGCACCAGCAAATCTGCTTTCCCGCCATCCGCCAGCCATTGGCTGAGCGGCGTCCCGATGTTTCCGCCGACGAAGGGCATTCTTCCCGCAAGCTCAACCATCTTGCCTATCAGTGCCGTAGTGGTGGTCTTGCCGTTTGTGCCGGTAACGCCGATAACCGGCAGGTCAACGCGTCGCCAAGCCCATTCCATCTCTCCGATGATTTCCCGGCCCATCCGACGCGCCGCCTCCAGCGGTTCGATATCGAGCGGAATCCCCGGGCTTACAATAATAGTGTCGGCTTGGGTGAAATCCTCGACCAGATGCCGGCCGAGTCTCAATTTGCACCCGGCCTTCTCCAGGGAATCCAGCGCGCCGTTAAATGCCGCCCTATCGCGAATATCGGTTGCGACAACCTCCGCCCCCTGAGTTCGAAGCAGGGCGCAGACGGCCCGGCCGGAAACACCCAGCCCCACCACCAGCACTTTCACGCCCGATTTGTCGAGGCTACTTGCAAACACAGGTTATCCCTTCCACTATCCGCTCCATGGTCATCGCCCGCGACCCTTTTACCAGGACCCAGGCGCACTCGGGCAGGTTTTCGCGAAGATACGCGACGGCCTCCCCGTGATTTTCCGCATGAAAACAAAGCGAGCCGTCCATGCCGGCCGCCTTGGCCCCTCTTTCTATTTCCAGTCCCAGCCGCCCAAGGGTTACCAGCCTGCTGGGCTTTGCCGAGCCGACTTTTTCGCCTACCTTGAAATGAAGGGCCGGCCCGTCGGGCCCCAGCTCGCGCATCTCCCCCAGGACGGCCACGAAAGGTTTGCCGGGGCACGCGGCCCTTACCGCCTCGACGGCGGCCATAATCGATCCGGGGTTGGCGTTGTAGGTATCGTCTACCACCACGCACCCGCTATCGAGTCTGATGCAGCGCATGCGCTGGCCTATGGGTTCGAAGGCGGCAAGGCCGGCTTCGACCTCTTCGGGCGAGACCCCCATTCCGAGTGCTGCCGCGGCTGCGGCAAGGGCGTTTTGCGCATGATGCAGCCCCATTATGGGCAGCGTGACGGGGATTTTGGCCGAGCGGAAGACGATCTCGAACGAGGTCTTGCCCTCGGAGACCACGGCAGGACCCGCGGCGCGCACGTCAGCGGAAGGGTCCATGAGTGAAAAGGTGATCCTGCGGGCCGTTATCTTTTCGGCGAACCTGGAAAGTCTGAGGTCGTCGAGGTTCACCACCGCAAGCCCCTCGGGACCGAGTTTTTTCCAAAGAAGTCCCTTCTCCTCGACTATGCGGTCCAGCGATTCGAGGCCCTCCAGGTGTGCGGGATGAACGTTGGTTATAACTCCGGCGTCGGCTTCCCCGATATGCGCCAACCGCTCCATTTCTCCGGGAACGTTTATCCCCATCTCGACAATCGCCGCCTGGTGCTCCGGGTTTAGTTCAAGCAAAGTGAGAGGAAGGCCCACCAGGTTATTGTAGTTGCCCCTGTTCTTTAGCACCCTGCGGCTTTGTGCAAAAATGGAGGCTATCATCTCCTTGGTGCTGGTCTTTCCGTTGCTGCCCGTCACTGCAATAACGGGGATATCGAACCGGAGCCTGTGGAAGCGGGCTATCTCACCCAGGCCATCCAGCGTGTCCCCGACCTTGATCACCGCGCAGCCCGTCGGAAAAGCATCCCGCCACTCGGAGACGATAACTGCCGCCGCCCCCTTCGCCACGGCATTGGCAACAAAAGCATGCCCGTCGTGATTTTCGCCCGAAAGGGCGATAAAACAGCCGCCGGGAGCTATTTTGCGGGTATCCGTGGAAAGGGTGTCAATCGGGGCCTCGGGATTTCCACAAAGGATTCGTCCTCCCGCCGCCTCGGCCAGTATCGCCGGAGTCCAGACCGCTTTTTGCGCCGTCATTGTTGTACCTTCTGTCTGCGCAGGTAGTCCCTGACGACCAGGCGGTCGTCGAAGGGGTGCTTTGTCGAACCGATTATCTGGTACGTCTCATGCCCTTTGCCGCCTATGAAAATGCAGTCGCCGGAACGGGCAAGCGAGAGAGCAAGTTCAATTGCAGCGCGCCTGTCAGCCCTGCGGATATACACCTTGCCCACCGCCTCGTACTGAGCCGGATCGATTCGGACAGACCCGGCATCGATTACACCCGCCTCAACCTGGTCGAGTATTTTTTCCGGGTCCTCGCTTCGGGGATTGTCACTGGTGATTATCACCAGGTCCGCGCTCTGGGCTCCAATTCTGCCCATGATGGGCCGCTTGCCCCGGTCGCGGTCCCCGCCGCAGCCGAAAACGGCGATTAAACGGCCGTGGGTCATCATCTCGCGCAGGCACTCGAGCGCCTTTTCCATTGCATCCGGTGTATGGGCGTAGTCAACAATAACCTGGAAGCCGAGGGCGTCGGGCACTTCGACTCGCTGCAGGCGCCCGTCCACCTCGGAGACCGCCCGGATACCGGAAACCACGGCCTCGGGCGAGACCCCGAGCGCCATTGCCGCCGCAACCGCCGCAAGCACGTTGTAGAGGTTTAGCCTGCCGACAAGCGGCGATTCGATTTCCATACTGCCGCGAGGCGTCATCAGCCGCGCGCTGATGCCATGCGTACCCAGACGCGCATTTTCCACTCGGACTCTGGCTTGTTCCAGATAGGGGCCAGTTAAAATTCCGGCCGAGTAACCCACCTGTTCCGCCCGGCACCCACCGTTTTCGATCAGCTTCTTTCCGTGCTCGTCATCGGCGTTTATCACGGCAGCCGATGATCGGGGGTCGAGATGTTTCGAGAAGAGCAGCTTCTTTGCCGCAAAATATTCTTCCATCGACTGGTGGAAATCGAGATGGTCCTGCGAAAGGTTCGTAAAAACTCCCACGCGGAAGGTTAGCCCGGCGACCCTTCCGAGGGCAAGTGCGTGGGACGATACTTCCATCACAACATGGGTAATGCCCTCGGAAGCCATATTGTGGAAAATTCCCTGGAGGTCCAGGGACTCTGGGGTCGTCATGGAAGCGGCAATTTGCTTCCCGCGCCACTTGTATGAGAGCGTCCCGAGCACTCCCGGCTCGAACCCGGCATGCCGCAGGATGCTTTCTATCAGAAACGAGGTAGTGGTCTTTCCGTTTGTGCCGGTAATCCCAATGATTTCGAGCCTGGAGGCGGGGTGGTCGTAGAATGCCGATGAAACCGCCGCAAGAGCAGCGCGGCTGTCCGGGACCCTCACGAATGGAACCGGCAAACCTTCAGGCGCGATCGTCTCGCCCATGATCGCCGCCGCCCCGGCTGCCAGCGCATCTCCGATAAACGCGTGCCCATCCTGTATGCTGCCGTGGAGGCAAACAAACAGACTGCCGGCCCGAACCTTTCTGCTGTCATAGCAGATATCGGATATGGCGATCTCCGGTTTACCGCCGGAGACAATTACTTCCAGACCGTCTATGAGTTGAGCGAGAGTTTTCATAAAAGACGGAATGCTCTTTTCACAGAATGCTCTTTTCATAGTGGTTGTAGGTGGGCAAGGCTTTTTTGCCCACCAATGCTACGTTCGATTCGAATGCAACGAGATCGCGACTACTTGGTTACGGCACGGTCTCCCGACCGTGCCGGCGTACCCGACCGAAGGTCTCCCCAAAAAGTCTCTCTTAAGCTTTTGGTTTCGCAGCTCGGACCATGCCGGCAGCTTCAGCCGCCATTCGTCCCGTAATGAGTTGGAGACCTTCGGTCGAGAACATGGCGCGGTCGGGAGACCGCGCCATGACCTCGAGGGGAATTCACTTTTAACCCCGACGGCAACAGCACTTAAGCCGAGTCAACCCTGCAGGGTATGAACTTAAATCAATCTAAAAACTACCTCGATGCGGGCCTGCCCCGAATACGCGCTAATACTGAACCTCCAGCCGGGCGGAACTAGTAGATGCCTTTTATGCTTCCTTCAGCCTTTGAGTACTTGTCGGGGGGTTCATGCTTTCCCCGCACGGCGGTCGGAAGTTTTTCCCGGCTCTTGTTGGTGGTATTAGCCTGAACGGTCCCGGAAACAAGTGCTTTTCCGGGCGCCGATTTGTTTGCGGCGGATTGTTTGGCGGAAGTTTGGCCTGATTTTCCCGCTGGGGCTGCATGGGCGGATGAACCCTTATTACCCGCGGGATTTGATTTGACCTGCATGAGTGCCGGATTGGGTCCGGGGCTTGGCAGAGAAGGGGTAACCCCTAGGTAGGGCAGGGCTTTGGCGGCTATTCCCCTAAATACGGGCGCCGCTATCACCCCGCCGTAAATTGCACCATGGGGCTCGTGAACGACCACGGAAATTACCAATTTTGGCTGTTCGACCGGGATAAACCCGGTAAAAAGCGCGGTATATTTGTTCGAAGCGTAACGCTTCGTTACGGGGTCCATCACCTGAGCCGTTCCAGTCTTGCCAGCCGCCGAGTAACCCTCCGGCGCCGCCTGAGTGCCGGTGCCGCCTTCCTGAGTTACGAGAGCCATCATAGCACGGATCTGGTCGGCTGTCTTCTTGCTAATCACTCTTCGATTCCTGGAGGAGTGGAATTCCTGAATCTGCTTGCCCTGGCCGTCCACAATCTCCTTCGCAATAATTGGAGGGCTGTATTCACCTCCATTGGCAATTGCCGTTACTGCTGAGGTCAATTGGAGGGTCGTAACTCCGATTGCCTGGCCAAAACCCGTCACGGCAAGGTCGATGGGCCGCCATCTGCGGTGCGGCCGAACGAGTCCCTTCACTTCACCGGGAAGCTGTATCCCGGTAAGAGAACCGAAACCGAAGCCGTGGATGTACCTGGCGTATCGTTCATTCCCGACGTGCAGCGCGATCTTGGCTGCCCCGATATTGCTCGAAAACTTTATTACCTCCGGCATGGTGAGCCACCCGTAGGGGTGAACGTCCTTTATCTGATGGCCCGCAAGATTGCATTTGCCTCCCTCGCAGTAAATACGGTCCTTTTCCCGGACCATATTTTCATCGAGCGCCGCGCTCATCAGGAAAACCTTGAAAGTCGAGCCGGGCTCGAAGGAATCCGTCACCGTGCGGTTTCGCCACAACTGGGCGTCATTTTTATCGGGAAGGTTGGGATCGAAAAAGGGCCAGTTTGCCATTGCCAGGACCTCGGAGGTCTGGGCGTCGAGAACCACGACCTCTCCAGCTCGGGCTTTGTACTTCTGCACGGCCTTTTCCAGCTCGCATTCGGCAAGGTACTGAATGAAAGCATCGATTGTAAGCTTTACACCCATGCTCTCCGCCGGTTCGGGCGGGGCCGAGGAATTCATCCAGAGGCATTTGCGGGTCCCGTCGCGCATCTGGCCCACCGGGACGCTGCATCCGCGAAGGAGTTCATCGAAAGACTTCTCGATGCCTTCGAGCCCCAGGCCGTCCATTCCGACAAATCCCACTACCTGCCCCCCAACCTGCCGGTGTGGGTAAAACCGTTTGTATTCGTTAACGAGATTGAGACCCTGACCGTTCAGATTTTCTATGGCCGAAGCCTGCTGATCGGTCAGGTGGCGCTTTATCCATGTAAAGTGGCGGGCGCCCGCAAGTTTTTTCTCGACGGCCTGCTGTGGCTCGCCGAGCACCGGGCCGAGGCGCTGCGCCAATTTCCTGGCTTCATTACTCAAGTTGCCGGATGAATAACCGGCGGTATAGAGGGAGCGCTGCGGGACGGAATACGAAAGCAGCCGTCCATTGCGGTCGTAGATGGAACCCCTGTACGCGGGCACCTGGAAAGTGGTGTTGAGTTGGGCATTGGCGCGGTCCACCCAGACCGAATGCTCGATGACCTGAAGCTGGAAGGCTTTATAGACGATGGTGCAAAGGCCCAGGGTCACGAGGACCTGGAAAAGGAAACGGCACGACCAGTAGCGGGCGGTGAGGAATTTTCGCGGCTCGTGCTTCTCCATCGATCATGTCCTTCCGCATCAAATATCGTGGCGCTCAGCTTCCCGCCAGCCGCTGCCGCAAAGGATTACAGGGAAATTCAGATAGGCATGATGGGCACGAGTTTAATCGTACCCACCGGTTCAGGGTTCAAAGCTTCTTCGGTGGGCATATCGGATGCCGAGCCCACCTGCCGAACTCCGTCCGGGATGGCAGCCTTGTTAGCCTGCCCCACGATTCTTTACACCCCAAAGGGTCGAGTCGGCTCCTCAGCGAATTGTTACCTTCTGATCCGCACGGGGCGGCGCCAGGCCGAACTGGTTCCGGCCGATCTCTTCGAGCCGTGTCGGGTCCCTTAGCCTAGACCATTCGAGCTTCAGTTTTCGCTGAACAGTGCTTTGAAGCTCATTTTCTTCGTAAATCTTCGAGAGCCGATAGCCGTTTTGAACTTGCTGGACATATAGCCAGACGTAAAATATCGCGCATGTAACGAAAATTACTCCCAACAGGGCGGAAGCTGCCAGCCACAACCGGATGTGCGGCGAAGCGGAAGATTTATCGCGGACATTGAAATCGGTCCCCGGTTTGAAGACGAGCGCAGATGCGTCTCCTGCTCGGCCCATTTTCCCATCCCTCCGCTACTCGCCAGAAGTAAATATTTCGCTTTCCGACTTCGCTTCGCACAGCACGTCATAGATCAGCATCGAACCGGCAAACCAGGCTGCAACCGAAAAGAACGCAAAAACAATCAGATATCCCATTCCAAGCCCCTTTGCCCCATGCGGGAAAAATCCCAACAGGGGCGATACGGCAGGACCGCCGAACCGCAGAGTCTGCCGGCCCTTCCGGGCCTGCTGCGCCAAAGCGCCGGCTCAAGGCGATCCATCGTGTGTCCGCCTACTAGAAAATGCCGTGAAGGGCACCTGCTTTTCTGAAATCCTCTGTTGGATAGGTCCTGCATACCGCGCCCCTTTTAGCCAGACTTTCCGAAAGTTTCATTTCGCCCTGTATCTTGTTTCCCTGCCCGGTATCGTTTCTCCTCCTCCTCTAAAACGTGCACCCCCCCTTTTCGCTTTGGAAGAAGCTTCCGGCCGGTTCCCCCGTGAACCGACCGGAATTAGCCCCCTTCTTCCTTTGCCCCTCTACCCCGGAAATACCCCTCTGCATCAAAATCCACATTGAGGGCCTTCGGAACCGGCCGGTTATTCCCCTCCGAGCCCCCTCAAACCCGGAGGGGAATTGGCCGTGGCGCTCACTGTTTAGAGCCTGATCAAAGTTTTTCAACGACCCTGAGCCTGGCGCTGCGCGAGCGCGGGTTGCGGTTGGCCTCATCCGGCGAAGGCCGGAGAGCCTTTCTCGCAAGCAATCTCACGAGCGGCATTCCCTCGCACTCGCACGCAGCGCGCTCCGGCGGGCAGCGGCATGGCCGCGCCCAGTTCCTGAAGGTCTCTTTAACTATCCGGTCCTCGAGCGAGTGGAAGGCCACAACACAAAGCCTGCCGCCTGATTTCAGGATATCCAGGACCTCCGGCAAAAAGCGCTCTATCGATTCGAGTTCCCCGTTTACCGCTATCCGCAGGGCTTGAAAAGTTCGGGTCGCCGGGTGTATCCTGAGAGCGTCGCGAGTCGGCGGAACGGCCCTGCGAACAATTTCCGCCAGTTCAACGGTTGTGGTAATGCGCTGTTTTCCGCGCCACGCCACGATGTTCCGCGCGATCCTCCTGGACCGCCTCTCCTCGCCGTAGCGAAAGATCAGGTCCGCCAGGTCCTTTTCCGGCAAAGAGTTGACCAGGTCGGCCGCCGTGTAGGCAAGGTCCCGGTTCATGCGCATATCGAGCGGCCCCTCCCGCGTGAAACTGAATCCCCGCTCGGGATCCTCGATCTGGAAACTCGAGATCCCGAGGTCGGCGACAACCCCGTCAGCGTGCTCGAAACCGTGCTCGTGAAGTACCCGGCGAATATCTGCAAAGTCGGCCTTCTCCAGTATGAGCCTTTCACCGTAGCTCGCGAGTCTTTCCCGAACGCGCCCGATTGCCTCCGCGTCCCAGTCCATCCCGAGCACAACCCCCCCCGGCGCGCTCCTCTCAAGAATGGCCCGGGCATATCCCCCTCCACCAACTGTCGCATCGACGTAAATGCCGCCCGGCCTGCAATCAAGGTGTTCAATCACCGGCTCTAACATGACCGGCACGTGTTCGGCTTCGGGCCGGCTGTTGTCCATGTCTAAAGCCCGGCGGCCGCGATTGATTCCATTATCTTCTGGTGATCGCGCTTGTCGCGTTCAGCCTGTTTGTCCCAGGCAGCCTTGTCCCATATTTCGAAGTTTGTCAGCACTCCGGCAAGCATCAAATCCTGGCCCAACCCAACCTGGTCCCGAAGAACCGGCGGAATCAAAATGCGCCCCTGCTTGTCGAACTCACACTCCTCGGCGCTGGCTACGTAGCTGCGCAGAAACGAGCGGTGCTCCGGAAGCACTTCGGACAGGTTCGCAGCTTTGGATTCGATCATCTCCTCCCACGTCTTCGGAGGATATGCCGCGATGTATTCCCCGAACTGGGCCAAAATTAAAGCGTCTGTGAAATGTTTTTGCAGGACTTCCCTGAATTTAGTGGGAATGCGCAACCGCCCCTTCGAATCAAGGCGTTGGACAGAGCGTCCTCTGAAGCTGGGTTTGTTTAGTATTCCCACTTTTGACCTCTTTTGACCACAAATCTCCACTTGGAACCAATTATTGACATCACTTCGAGTTTGTCAAGCAAAATCTTTAATCAAGAGCGCAAAACTTATC
>DBMO01000072.1 GCA_002298995.1 Desulfarculales bacterium UBA696 | reverse complement strand
ATGTTCCCGTTGTCGGAGTCGGGATGCCGACGAGTGCCCCCGTTCCTCCCACAGATCCGGAAGCCGCCCCCGAGGTCCCGGTAACTGGGGTCGAGCCGCCAAGGGATGCGGCAGCCCTGGCAGCCGTGGCGCTCGTGCCCGACCCGGCGGCCGCTCTGGCGGCTATTGGAGTGAGAGAAAACTTCATGGTCGGATTGAATCTCACATCAGCCCGCATTCCTTCATTTGGCATGAGTGTTGGACTAGTGGGGTGCTGGTCGTGAAAAGATCCCATCAGCGCCATGTGAGTCTCAAGTCTGAAGGATGCCAATTGTTCGGGCTCCATACTGCCCATCTTTTTCATAAATGTATCCCATTGGCTGCGGGACAGGATTTTTTCGCCCGTTCCCGGGCTGAGGTAAAAGGTCTCTTCGGCCTGGCGTGACCAGCTTTTGTCAGCTTTGCTGGCCTTGTGGGCGGCGATACCAAGGCCGTAGAGCCCGGCAAGAGTCAAAAGGCAGACGATAACCATTGTCAGCGAGTATTTTATGCTCATCTTCATCTACTTCTCCTTATTTTCTTCGTGCCCTATGTGACCTTCGAGTAGTTAAAGTTCACCCGCGTATTGCACACGAAGAACACGGATAGCACGATATCCAATTGCTAATGATGGCTTGAATCAACATGCGCTTTACATAATAGGAAATTAATAGTCGCACCGTATGTGTCAATAAGCATTCGCGGGCCGGAATAAATCATGAAAACTTCGTCTCTGGCGCCGAAGCGCGGTTTGTTTTAGCACGATCAATGCTTAAATCATTACTTACCCGACCATATCCTGTCGACTCCGCGACTAAGAGGTTTTAAAGATGAGAGGTCTGCGAGCAGCATTGATACTCCTTACTGCACTACTGGCAACAGCCTGTGCTGGATCAGGAATGATGGGGACTGCGGGGTATGAGGTTATCCTGCCGGACCAGCGAATTCAAATCACGGATTCAGGCAGTGTTGCCGGACGGTGGCAAGTCCAGGAGGTCATCATCGATTATCGGTATGATCGAGTGCCTGGTGGATTGGAGATGACGGGGACACTAGATTTCATCGATTCGATCAAATACAACTTCGGCCTTCTGAAATATTTCAATGCGGGAGTGATCTTCGGCGATGCCGAGGGCAGGGTGCTTGGTACCGCGCCTTTTATTGGAACCCGGCAAAGCGGCCTGGAACGCTGGTCCGGAGAAAGGTTCAGCCGGCGAGTGCCAATGCCGCCCGGTGCTCGGGTATTTGCATTCACATACCAGGGGGAAGTCATGGAGGTATCCGGCGGCGGCCGGGGGCGAGGAGGGGGTGGCGGAAATCCAACCCAAATCTGGTATTACCCTGTTGGCAGAATGAGGCCTCCACAATCGGAGTCGAAATAGCGCCGGCGCAGGTCGCAAATAAGTTCCGGGTCCGCCCTGAACGGAACTTGGGGAGGGCATGGCGCATGAAGTGCAAGTTCGGGAAAGGGGGTTTCCCCCACCTTGAGGTTAAATGCAGCGACCATCAAGGTCTCCAGGTTTACGGCGTCTGCGATGTTGTAGGCCAAAAGGGTTTCAAGTGCCGCGGGGTTCCCGGTCTTCTTGTACTCATGCCATAATATCACAGCAAAATAGCCGTCCACCCCGTCGAGATCATCTCTGCATATGCCTAACTGCCTTTCGCATCCCTTCAGTCCCCCGCGGTATCCCAGGCTATTGAGTAGGAATCGCAGGTCGATGTGGGCCTGATCGAGGCGGATTCCGAAAAAATTCCGGATAAAGGGCAAATCGAAGCAGCTTCCGTTATAGGTGATCAGCAGCTTGTATTTTCCAAGATCCTCGGCAAATTGGTCAAGGTTGTCGGAGTGGACATAATGATGAATTTCGCGGCCATCATAGAGGGCTGCGGTGGTGATGTAGTCATATGGTCCGCCAAGGCCGGTTGTTTCGATGTCGATATATGCGGCGCAGTCACGAAACTGGGAATAGAGTCGCCACATGATGGATGAAGGCAGGCTTCGAGCAAAAAACTCCGCATTTAACGAGCAAATGTGATCGTTACATTCAATGAGAGCTGCGCGCAGGGTCCTGCATTTACCCTTGCCAAACGGCAATGAGCAGGCCGGATCAAGGAAGTCATCCCATGTTTGAATTCCGAGGTCCCATAGAGATTTTTCAGTTTTAATTCCAACCCCGGCCAGATGGACGAAAGTATGCCGCAGCATTTCTACTCCAAGTTCTACTTATCAGACATGCGGGAAAGAGCCAGCGCGTATTCCGATATAGCGCTCCGGACCGATTGGACGAATATCAGGAACAGGTCGGTTGGACTGGTGCAACTCCGCAGTGACTTATCATGAAACATTGCGCTCCTCAATCCCCTGGTCAGTTCAAGCTGTACGCCCCTGCTCCGGCATCGGTTGCACATGTTCGACGGCGAGGAGCCTTGATAATGGCTGGTCTCGCCGGTTTGGAAGCCGCTTCCGGCCAGCCGGTCACGGATCCTCTCCCGCAGAGCTGCAAAAAGCCCTCCCACGAATACTTTCTCGCCGCTTCCACGATATCCATGAACTGTCAGGACTGTTTCGGAATTGACGGCCATATAGAGGGCCTGCGGCTCATCAAAAGAAGTGCTCGTAATGTGGAGCGCCATATTTCCGGATTTCTTCAGCCCTTCGAATGCATAAAAATCATACTCCAACCCCGCGATTGCCTCGGCGATCTCCGATGTCCCAGGCTCTATCTTTCCGCCATGCGGGGCCATAACGGTGATCGCCGACCTGCCGAACGTCTTTCTGATGTCGTAATCGTAACCGATCTTTTCGCGCTCTTTGAGGCTGGAGTATGAATGATACAATTTCAATTTATCCAACGCATGGGGATAAAGAAGGCGGCAGCCCCAAAGAGCCACCGCCATATTGGAGATATCAACCCTGCTCAGCCACGGCGTGTTACTCCGAGTGGTGGGGTCCTTTGGCCTTCTTGCCATGCTTGGGACAGTTCTCGCAGTCCTTCATCATTCCTCCGCGCATTTTGGAATGATAGCTTTTGAACATTTCGACCATCTGCTTTCGCTGCGCGACTAGTTCGTTTATAACATCGGACATGGCAGCGATTTTCTGTTCCAGGGTAGTAGCCGAGTTCATGGCAGCGAGCATTTGATCGAGTCGCTGATCCATCGCACTCATCTGATCCTGGAGCCCCTTGTGCTCTGCCGCCCATCGCTCACCATGCCTGCCCTTGGGGCCTGAATCGAGGTCGGCGGGACCTGGAGGCGCCGAGTAGGCTTCTCCTTCGGAATGGTGTCCCTCTTGCTTGGCCAAAAGCATGGTGGGGGAAAAAGCCAATGCCGCGATTACGATGACGATAATCGGAAAATACTTCCTCATCAGTCTTCACTCCTTCACGTTTTCTGTCAAAGCGCCAATCCCAATTTTCCGCCCAGCCCCGTCAGGGCCACATTACCACGGGATCACAGACAATGGCCTAATCGTTTCTTCTCCCGAATATCCTCAGAAGCAGCAGGAAGAGGTTTATAAAATCAAGGTAGAGCATAAGAGCGCCGATAACCGCGCTCTTTCTCTCCATCTCCACCCCTTCGAATCCGCCTGCCGCCATCTGTTTTATTCTCTGGGTGTCATAGGCGGTTAGTCCGACAAAGACAATGACGCCGGCGTAAGTGATCAGCCAATAGATTTGTTCGCTTCCGAAGAAGAAATTAACCAGCGAGGCTATGATTATTCCAATCAGCCCCATCATCAGGAAGCTTCCCCAGGCAGTGAGGTCGCGGCTCGTTGTGTACCCGTAAACGCTCATTGCACCAAAGGTCCCGGCTGTTACAAAAAACGTACTTGCGATCGAGGCGCTGGTGTAGACAATGAAAATGGAGGACAAGGTAAGTCCGTTAAGGACCGAATAGATAAAAAACATTATCAGCGCTGTTGAGGACTGGATTCTGTTTATCGCGGCGCTGATTGCAACCACGAGCCCCAGTTCGGCAATTAACAGCACCATTATTGTAATGGGATTGCCGAATATGAGCCCAAGCATTGCCTCGCTAGAAGCGGTGTAGAGGGCGCTTATCGCGGTTGCTGCAAGCCCGAGCGCCATCCAGTTGTAGACCTTGCGGATGAATTCGCTCTGTGCCGCCACGGCGCGACCCTGGTATGTTACTCCTCCTCTTTCCATAATGGGCCATCCTTTCTTCTAGTCGATTTTGAAATTCGGCCATACTCATTAAATCTATATCGCATTCCGCGCATTTCATTATAATTCGACGTGGTTAACTTACGCAATGCACATTGTCGCCGCGGGCTGCCGGTTTGTGGCGCCGGTGCATGAAAGGAGGCGGATTTGAAGGAATTTTCAGCATACAGGGAAGAATTTCCTATCACGCGCAACTACGTTTTCTTAAATAACGCCGCGGTATCATCTCCGCCATTGAGAGTGAGCCGAGCGGTAGGCGAGCTTTTCAACGATTACAGCAGTCTGGGCCTGATGCGCTACCCACAGTGGATGAAGCAGGTGGAAAAAACCCGCTCGCTTTTTGCCCAGCTTATCAATGCCGAACCGCATGAGGTCTGCTTCATGGGAAACACCTCGGAGGGACTTGGCGCTGTTGCCAACGGACTTTCCTGGAAACCCGGAGACCGCGTGCTGGTGCCGATCCCCGATTTCCCTTCAAACGTATATCCCTGGGCAAACCTTGAGCGTTTCGGTGTTAGAGTCGACCACTTCAAGAAAAATAACGGGAGATTTACGCCCGCCGAAATAGAGGCTGCGATAAGACCAGGAACAAAGCTTATCACCATAAGCTCGACCGATTTTGCAACCGGCTTTCGCTGCGATCTGGAAGGCATAGGGGAGCTTTGCAGAAAGAAGGGCATCCTGCTTTGCGTCGACGCTATCCAGAGCCTCGGGGCGGTCCCGCTGGACGTCAAAAAATGCGGGGTTCATTTTCTTGCCTCGGGCGGCCACAAATGGCTCCTTGCAACGATGGGGATCGGCGCGCTCTATATATCCAAAGAAGCAAACGATCTGGTCCACCCGGATCGCGTCGGATGGCGAAGCGTGGAAGACGAGGAGAATTTCTACAATCTTGATCTAAAGCTGAAAGCTGATGCGCTTCGATTTGAATCCGGAACGCTGAATATCCCCGGCATAACGGCACTAGGCATAGCGCTTGAAATGCTTCTAGATATAGGAATAGAGCGAATCCACGCAAGAATTTGCGACTTGAACGACATATTCTCGGAAGGGCTCGCGAAGAGGAATTTCCCGGTTATAAGCCCTGCTGATCGCGAGCGCCGCGCCGGCATACTGAGCTTCATCCCCGGCACCGGAAATGCTCACGACCTATTCCGTTATTTTATAAAAGATAAGGTGCTGGTTGCGCAAAGGGGTGACGCCATAAGAATCTCCCCACATTTTTACAATGACGAGAGCGACGTCGAGCAATTCTTCGCCGTGCTGGACGGCTACATTCAGAAAAGAGAGCGGTAGAAATTATACCAGTTCATCCCCATTATTCCCCGCACGCTCTGTTCCGGGTAGCCGCGCCGCAGGAGCAGATCGGCAAGGTCTGGGAGCTTCGAGATGTCCTCGAAACCGCTGTTTACGGTATGAAATCCACAAAAATCCGATCCAATGGCGATTCCGTCCGCCTCGAATGATTGCGCGATTGTGTCGATATGCCTAAAAATGTCCTCGATTCCTGCCCTGCCGTCAATCGAGAGCATTTTGGGATCGGCGGCGATTCCGATAACCCCTTTGCGCTCGAGGATCACCTTAATTTGCTCATTGGTCAGATTTCTCGGGATGTCGCACAATTCCCGCACCCCGGTGTGAGAAGATAGCAGGGGGCCTTCGTGGATTCGAACAAGGTCTCTGAAACCAGGTTCGGAAAGATGTGCCAGATCAAATGTAAAACCTTGACCGGATAGTTCGCGCGCGAGCTTCTTGCCGGACTCGGTGAGGCCCCCGGGAAACGGCACATTATTGCCGTCGCCGATCCTGTTCCGCCCCATGTGCGTTAGACCCGCAACCTTTATACCGGCCCGCTCGATTATTCCCGTGTCTATGTCCAATAACCCGTCGGAATTTTCAACGAGCAGGATCATTCCCGGAGTTTCATTTTTGAAACAGGCCTCGATGTCACCCCCCGACCTTATATGAAGAAGGCCGGTCATGTACTTTTCGGCTTGGGATATGAGGTTTTCAAGGAAGGCTGCCGAACTTGCCTCGCCATTGAAATCATCCGGACAGTACAGGGCCGAGACAATTGTGAGGACATTTGCGGCTTTCATTTTCTCTATTGTTACCGGCAGGTCGGATATCTTGTCGAACTCGGTTTCCGGATGTGAGTGCGACATTGCGTAGAGGACGTCAACGTGTCCGTCAATGACGGGATAGGGGCGGGGTGAGTTGATCGCAGTGGGGTCGGGCATGTTCGGATGTGTTCTCCCGAAGACTCTGTAAATTTGGTTGAGCGGAGATGATAGCAGGGTTTCGCCCGTTATTCGCGTGTATATACTATCTCACCGCTAAATCCAAGCTACGTGACCTTCGTGCTCTTCGTGGCCTTCGTGGTTTGAAAACATCTTCATCAAAAAGACTGCCGGGGAGCACATGAAGCCATGCGCGCCCCGGCATTGCGGATCATCTTGCGTTCTTTATCTCCGGACCGGAGATTCTGTGGGTGCGTGTCACTGCGGTACAACATACGTTGTCGATGCATCATGGACCGTGCTAAGTAATTTCTTCTCGACTTCCTTGATCTGAAGCATCCGTTTCACCTCCTTCCAGTGGAATCAGGCGGAAGGGCCGGGCAGAATCGCCATCAAACCGGCAAGCGCACAGGCCGCTTCCGCACAAATGTGCTCGAACTCAGCTCTTCCAGTCCCAGATCCATAAATAGGAAAAAGCTGCTCGGCTATTGTCTCCAGACCCCGTTGTCCATCACAGAGCCGCAGGAAATCCGCTCCAAAATCGTTAATCTGTTTTACATCCAGGCTTGCGCCCAACCTGCTGAAAATAAGGTTAGTCGGATTTTGAGGGTACGATTCCCGGTACCGGCCAAACTTCGCATCAAAGATAATGTCGGGAATATTGAAAGTGAACCGTTCGAGAATAATCTTTTTATTCATCCTGGGCTTGAAGTCGGTCATTCGATCGAGGTCGATATGAAAAGGCGAGGTGGTGGCGGCCTCGTATCTGCCGGCCCTGATTAGGCATGATTCGTATTTTATAAGCTCGGGCATATGCTCGCGCACCAGGCTGGATCGGCGAGAAAGCAGGTCATTCGCAAATTCCTCGAAATGCTCGAAACAAATATGGGGCGAGAGCCTGCACTCGCCGGTTTCTTTAGCTGCCCATTTCAGAAAGGATAAAAAAATCTCACGGACCGACAATCCAGGTTCGAGGCCGAGCAGCAAAAGAGATCTCGGATACATTGAGGCCATAACGGAAAAATTGCCCGCGATGTCGTTTAGCTCGGGAAGGGGCCCGGCGGGGCAGGGGAGATTATAGAAGCTGCTGAAAATCTCCGGATCGGAATCGATGAGCTTATCATCGGAAGGAAGGCGACCGCCGCTACCATCGAATTCAATCCCGAAAGAAAAATATGTGTCCACCTCGCGCGTGAGCAGGCCGGAGTAGGCCCTGTAAAGGTCCGTGCCGGGAAGGATTGTCGCCATCTGGACCAGGATGTTGGCATTTCCGGCGGCGGAGGATTTGAGGGCAAGCTGGAGGGTGTCCTCGATATCCTCCTTTTGCTCCTCGGGAAAACCTATCACGAAGCTGAGTGTCGGTACAATCTGGTGCTCTGTCGTCTCGGCGACTCTTTGCAGGAGAATTTCGCTGTCGATGTTTTTGCGGATAAATGAAAGTGTTCTCTTCGATCCCGAATCGATCCCGTAGCACATCGACTCGCAACCGGCCTCGCGCATCAGGGTGAGAAGCTCTGCATCCACCGTGTCGAGCCTCGATATGCAGTACCAGGGGACCCTGTTTAAACCCGAATCAATAACGGAGCGGCAAAACTGCTCCGCAAACCTTCTTTTAGCTGTAAACTGGTCGTATGCGAGCAGAAAGCACTCGGCGGAGTTATTCTCTACAAGATTTTTCATCTCGGCAATGAGCCTGCCGACCGAGTATGTGCGAGAGGTCCGCTTCCATACGAGAGACTGCGAGCAATAAATGCAGCGGTGAGGACACCCCCTGCCTACTTCCATTATGGCAATCGACCTGCCCAGACCGCATGCATCGCGGTAAGCCGAGAGCGGTTGGACAAACGAGTAATCGCTTACCGGAAGAGAATCGAGATCTTCAATCAGCGGACGGTCGAGGTTCCTCAAAATACGATTTCCGGCGCGAAAGGTAATGCCCTCAATTTGGTGCAAATCTTTTCCGCCCTCGAAGCCATCGAGAAGCTCCGGAAAAGTAACTTCTCCCTCTCCCCGAACAACAGCGTCGATAAAGGGAAAGCGCTCAAGGGTGCGCTCGTCCACAAAAGATGCATTGTGCCCGCCGAAAACTATCTTCATCTCGGGCTTGAAGCGCTTCAGCATCCGCGCAACCTGCACCGCCGCGGGATAAGTGGTGCACTGAACCGAAAAAGCAGCCACATCCGGCTCAAATTCCAGCACTTGCCGGGCAGCATGGTCGTATATCTCAGGCCCGAGCGGCAGCGCCTTTTGCCTTATCGCCAGCGGAAAATCAAAAATCCGGACCAGATGAGGCATGCCTTTCATCGCGGTAGCCAGGTTTATAAGGCCGAGCGGGGGCATGTTGTACATGGGTTCGAAATAGAAGGGCGGGAATATTAACGCAATGTTCATCGGCCATTTCCTCGGAACCAAAGACAAAAATCAGCGCCCCAAACCTATTTGAAAAGCGTTTTCAGGTAAAATCTAAAAGAGGAAAGCACCCGATAGTCGAAAGCTTAATGCAAAATCTGGCTAAGAAAAAGCTTCGATCTTTCATGCTGGGGATTTGAGAAAAATTCCTTGGGCGTGTTCTGTTCGAGTATCTGGCCGAAGTCCATGAAAAGGACCCTGTGGGCTACACTTCTCGCAAATCCCATTTCGTGGGAGACAACCAGCATTGTCATGCCTTCCTGGGCGAGTTGGATCATCACGTCGAGGACCTCTTTTACCATTTCAGGGTCGAGAGCGCTGGTTGGCTCATCGAATAGCATGACCTTCGGTTTCATGCATAGGCTTCTTGCGATAGCAACGCGCTGCTGCTGGCCTCCCGAAAGCTGACCCGGGAACTTCTTGGCCTGTTCCGCGATGTGCACCTTCTCAAGGTAGTACATTGCCATGTCTTCGGCCTTGGCGCGCGGAGTCTTTCTTACCCAGATCGGGCCGAGTGTTAGATTATCAAGGATTGTGAGGTGCGGGAAAAGATTGAAGTGCTGAAAAACCATGCCGACTTCGGCGCGGATTTTCTCCACGTTTTTGATGTCGTTTGTAAGTTCGATGTTATCTACGATGATGCGGCCGCGCTGATGTTCTTCGAGCCTGTTAATACAGCGGATGAGCGTTGATTTCCCCGAACCTGACGGTCCGCATATAACTATCCTCTCACCCTTGTTCACCGAAAGGTTTATATCTCGGAGCACGTGAAAGTCACCGAACCATTTGTGCATTTCGATGATCTGGATGATCGGGGAGTCGGATAATTTTTCCTGTGATTCGATCTTGTCGTTCATGGCTGCCTTTGCCCGGCTCAATTGAAAATCAAGTCTTGAGTTGTGCTTCAAGTCGGCGGCTGAAATTGGACATGAAAAAACAGCCCACGAAATAAATCATCGCGGTAAATATATATGCCTCGTTGCTAAAGCCCATCCAGTCGGGGTTCGACAGGGTTACGTGGGTGGTCTTCAGCAGGTCGAACAGGCCGATTATAACCACAAGGGATGTATCCTTAAAGGCGGAAATCAGGATGCTCACCGTGGGCGGAATAACGGTTTTTAGGGCCTGGGGCAAAACAATGAGGCGCATCTTTTGATAGTAGCTCAGTCCGAGCGCCTCGGCGGCCTCGTACTGCCCGCGGGGGATTGCCTGGAGACCGCCCCGCACTACCTCTGCAATGTATGCCGCGGTAAACAGAATAATTGCGACCTGGGCTCGCAGTATCTTGTCTATGGTGATTCCCTCGGGCAAAAAGAGAGGGAGCATAACCGAGGCCATGAAGAGCATGCTGATTAGCGGTACGCCTCGGATCAGCTCTATGTAGACAACACTCAATGCCTTTATTGCGGGAAGGCGCGATCTGCGACCAAGCGCCAGGATTACCCCCAGCGGGTAGGCTGCCGAGAGCCCGAAGATCGCCAGAAGAAGCGTAAGGGATATCCCGCTCCACTTTTCGGTCTCAACCTCGGGCAGAAAAAAGATGCCCCCGTGCATAATGATTCCCATCAAGGCCAGGCCGAGTGGCCATGCGATCAGCAGGTTCTTGTTCCAGCGCCGCCGGCTGTGGCTGTAGATGACGAAGGCCACGAGCAGGGCAATGGCTAAAATCGGTCTCCATTGCTGATCGTATGGATAGAATCCGAAAAGGATAAAGCGGAAATTGTTTGTTACAACGGACCAGCAGGCGCCCGCCGCCTCCTTGCAGGCCTGGCTCTCAGACGACCAGAGACTGTCCACGAAAGCCCAGCGGATAAATGGCGGCACGGTCTTAACCAGGGCGAAGAGAATCAGCAGGGTCAGGACGGTATTGAATTTACCGCTGAAAAGATTTTTCCTGGCCCACCCGATCACCCCGATTCCGGTTAAGGGCGGCTTTATTTCTTCTGTTGCCGCGACTGAGATCGTTGCTGTTTCCAAGTGACCTATCTTTCGACCAAAGCGGTTCTTTTGTTGTACCAGTTCATAAATGCCGAAGTAACAAGGCTGATAACCAGATAGGTAACCATTATAAGCGCCACCCCTTCGATTGCCTGCCCGGTCTGGTTTATGGTGGTGTTAGCCACCGCGACGAAATCGGGATAGCCTATGGCAATCGCAAGGGAGCTGTTTTTTGTCAGATTGAGCATCTGGTTGGTAAGCGGAGGAATAATCACCCTGAGCGCCTGAGGTAGGATGACAAGGGTCAGCACGAGCTTTGGGCGCAAGCCGATGCTTGCGGCGGCTTCTGTCTGCCCGTGGGATACCGCCTGTATGCCGGCGCGCACGATTTCAGCAACAAATGCCGAGGTATAAAGCACCAGCCCGATAAGGAGCGCTCCGAATTCAGGGCTGAACGAAAATCCGCCAATAAAATTAAAGCCCCGAAGGTGGGGGAGGTCCATTCCGGTCGGCGCCCCCGAAACAAGCCAAACCAAAAGCGGCATGCCGATTGAGAGGCACATGAAGGAAGTAAAAACGGGAAAAGTCTGCCCTGTTAGGTCCTGCCGAGTCCTGGACCAGCGTTTGAGAAAATATGAAATTACAAAAGCTGCCAGCAGAGCCGGCGCCATCCACTTATAGGCAGGATGAGCCTCGGGTAGGGGCAGGTAAAAGCCCCGATTGTTAATGAAAACACCGGGCAGTGGATTTATCGATTGCCTCGGAAGTGGAAGAGCGTTGTGGAACAGGCCGTACCAGAAAAAAAGCTGCAGGAGCACGGGCACGTTCTGAAGAGCTTCTATGTACCCCTTGGCCAGATTTGAAACGAGCCAGTTCTTGGAGAGGCGTGCAATGCCGACAAAAAGGCCTATCAGTATGGTGAGGACTATGCCGGCAAAGGAGACCTTGACGGTATTGAGAACCCCCACGAGGAGCGCTCTTGCGTAAGTATCGGCGGCCGAATAGGAAATCATCGGTTCGCCTATTTCAAAGCCGGCTTCCTTGCCGAAAAAACCAAACCCCGTGGCAATGGACTGCCTGCGCAGGTTTGCCTGGGTATTGCTGAAGACATAGTAGCCGAGCATCAGGACAAACAGGAGTGCGACAACCTGAAGGACGATTCCCCGTTTGGCGGGGTCGCGCCAAAAAGGAATATGGTGCGTTTGACTTATGGTCTTAGTTGCCTGGTTCATTAAAACTTCATTCAAGAAAGAACGACCCCGGGCGGCCGAGATCGGCGGAGGCGCCGATGCAGCCCGACCCGGAGCCGCGAATAATAATTTTTCCGATCATTAATTCTAATCTATTTGAATGGAGGGGCGTACATCAATCCGCCGTCCTTCCACTGGGCGTTGAGCCCGCGTTTTAACTTGAGCTTGGTTTCCTCACCTACATTGCGATCGAAAACCTCTCCGTAGTTGCCAAGCTTCTTTACGATGTTGTAGGCCCACTTCTCATCCAGTCCGAGCGCTTTTCCGTTGCCGGGGGTGACCCCGAGGAAACGCTTCACGTCAGGGTTGTCGCTCTTTAACAGTTCGTCCACATTCTTTGAGTTTATTCCGATGTCCTCCGCTGCGATCATGGCGAGAACGCAAAAATCAACGATATCGCGCCACTGATCGTCACCGTGGCGGACCGCCGGGGCCAGGGGTTCCTTGGAGATGATGTCGGGCAGGATCATGTAATCGTCTGGATTGGGAGCAACCGCCCGGATACCGGCCAGCTGCGATGCATCCGATGTCAGGCAGTCGCATCTTCCCGAGAAAAACGCCTGGTTGAGTTCTGTGTTTTGTTCGATAACAACAGGCTTCATGGTAATCTTATTTGTCCGGAAAAAATCCGCGACGTTCTGCTCTGTAGTTGTGCCTGGAAGTACGCAAACGCTGGCCCCGTCAAGTTCTTTTGCGCTCTTTATCCCCAGCTTCTTGGGGATGAGAAACCCCTGGCCGTCATAATAATTCACTGCAACAAAATTAAGGCCCAATTCGGTTTCGCGCGTGAGTGTCCTGGTGGCGTTTCGGCACAGCACGTCCACCTCTTTGGATTGCAGAGCGGTGAAGCGGGTCTGAGTGGTCAGCGTGACGAACTTTATTTTGTCGGGATCGCCAAATATTGCAGCCGCAACCGCGCGGCCGGTATCAACATCGAGTCCGCGCCAGACGCCCTTTTCATCTGGCATGCCGAAGCCGAAGAGGCCCCCGTTCACCCCAACTATCAAGTAGCCACGCGCCTTTACGGCATCCAAAGTTTCTCCCGCATTTGCAATCAGCGGGAGTGCCAACATCAGAGCGGCGACCAGTATTACTATACCCGGTTTGATAGATCTTGACATTGATTCCTCCTCTTTTTGGTTCATTTCTCTAGAGATCCAGGAATGATGAACATACTTTATACCCGCAATGCATGCCGGCATGAGGGATCTGGAGTACGTTGAGAACTCAAATGAAAAGAATCAAACCCGAATGCTGGACTACCGGGCGGATTCGGCCGCGCCGCGTGCAGGAGACGCTCGGAGATGCAGGGAGCGGCGTGCGGTGAGGAGTTGGGGCACGGTTAAAGATTCAGATAATGAATCGAATATGCCGTCTAAATTCTATACCTTAGTGAGTATTTAGAGTCAAGGCATCAGTGTAGGCCAGACACTGGGCGATGGAGAACCCTTTATGCAGATCGATGTGAGCCAACCCCCGGCAAGTTGGCCGTCTGCAAAAAGTGCATACCCTAATTTATCGTATATTTCAGGGGACATGGGGTTGGCGCTGCAAGGAGGGTCTCGCCCTTAAAATAGTGAAAGCCAGGAGGAGGGAGGGGGACCTGGCTTTCGAGGAAATAGGGTGCTATGGAAACCAACTCTTTGGTAATTGCAATATCTTTTGTTTTGAATGAAAATCCAATCAGGTAAATGCTGTAATCCTGTGGGTGGGGAGACAGTATTTTCTTGGGCCGACGTATAGGGAAATCTACTATTTTTATGACCATGCTATTCGATGGATATTTGCAAATGGGAAACAACATTACCGGGGCATTACTCTCCGGCTATTTGAATATTGCCCACAGAGGAGCTCGTTCTATTGCGCCGGAAAATACTGTCGCGGCCGCCGGAAAAGCGTTGGATGCAGGGGCGACTATGTGGGAGCTCGATGTGCGCCTGAGCCTCGACGGCCATCCGGTTGTCGTACACGATGAAACCCTTGTTCGTACATCAGATGTCGCGGCGCGCTTTCCAGGACGCAGTCCATGGCGAGTCGAGGATTTTACGCTCGATGAATTGAAATCACTGGATTTCGGGTCTTGGTACAACTCATCCGATCCTTTCACACAAATAGCGGGGGGCCATATTAGCCATTCCGAAATCAGGAGTTACCGCGGCGAGCCTATACCAACCCTTGAGGAAGCACTCGTGTTTACCGCGGAGCGTGATTGGCTCGTAAATGTAGAAATAAAAGACCTTGCTGGTCAGGCCGGAGATGAAATCGTCGCGGAAAAAGTTTCGGCCCTGGTCGGGGCACTCGGTTTATGGGAGAGGGTGATTATTTCCTCGTTCAATTTTCGTTACCTGATGCGGGTAAAAAAGGCCGACCGTCGCATCCTGACAGGTCCCCTGGTCAAGGCGCCTCCTGTTGATCCTCTTGCTCTCATGCGCGAACTGGGAGCTTCAACCTACCACCCAGCCACCAGCGCCCTTCGCTTATCACACGTGAAAAGGCTTGGCGAATCGGGTTTCCCTGTCCTGGCCTGGGTGGTGAACAGTCCAAGGGCAGCCAAATTCTTGCTCCGGCGCGGAGTAGCCGGGGTCTTCTCCGACTTCCCCCAAAAGCTGACAGAAGCTGTTGAATCCGAAAGAAGGCAGAGGCTTAAATGATGAAAATCGTTGTCATGGCCGCGCTTCCGCAGGAATATAACCACTTTGCCAAGGCACTGGGACGATGGGTCGTTCTCGAAAAAAAACCTTTTAAAAGGATTTTCCGTTCACTGCCCGATAAGGAAATTCTTTTGATCGAAACAGGTATGGGCGCTTGCTTTGCCGCCGATGCACTGATGAGCGCATTATCTTTTAGACCCGACCTGGCGATTTCCTGTGGATTTGCCGGGGGGCTCCATCCCGATCTTGGCGTGGGGGCCATTTGTGCGCCGCAAAAGATCTTCACGCTCGATCCCCTGGAACCTGATCGCAAAGAAGAAATTTTCGAATATCGCCTCCCAGAGGATTTGAGCGACTGGCTTTTCAGCAAAAGCATCCTTCCGGTCACTGCCGTAACTGTCTCCAAGCCGCCGGATAAGAGGGTGCTTTCCAAGTTGTTAGGTGGAGAGCTTGCGGTAGTTGACATGGAAACCGCCGAACTGCTGCGTGTGGCCCACGGCCGAGGAATTCCTCTTCTGTGCCTGCGCGCAATAAGCGATTCGCTGAGTGATGAGTTGGGCTTCGATGTTGCGGATATCACGGGTAAAGCCGGCAAGGTGGAAGTATTGAGGGTGCTTAAGACCATAGCTTTAGATCCGGTTGTTTTGCGGGACTTCTATCGCTCCTGGAGTCGCTCGACTCTTGCCGGTAAGAATCTCGGGGCGGTCCTGGCGGATTTGATGAAAATCCCGGCCGCCGAGCTTGGGCGGATGGCCGAAGCAATAAGGGTTGAGCGGATATGATGGTTGCAAAAGTTCTTACATCCTTCCGGCCTTTCAATTTTGTTCTTGAAATTTTGTTCTTGTTGGTAAGCGATCATGGCTTATAGGGTCGGCTTCGCGACATCAACGGGTGTTTTTCTGGCGCTATTCGGGCCTGCCATTACGGCATGGATTGGCTGTAAGGTCCTTGCGGACAAACCGCTGCCTTTGGTTGCCCCTTTTGCTCAACTGTCACTGATGTTGATTTGTGCTTCTCTCCTGATAATCATCAGGCGATACGAAGGTCTTTCGCTTGCCTCCGTCGGCCTTGGGACCCTTAGCTGGAAATCGGTTGCATGGGGAGGCGCTTTTGCCGCTTTCCTGATCTGGATCTATTCGCCCCTTCTTGGTAAGGCCATGGCTCTTGCGGGCATTTCCTGGTTTGCGGAAGGCCTTGGCAAAGCACGGGAAATACCCACGTGGTATCTTGCGGTCGCTATTTTGATTGGGGCCACTGTGGAGGAGTTCCTCTACCGAGGTTATGCCGTCGAGAGGCTCTCGTGGATGACAGGGAACGTCTGGGCCGCGGGCTTGATATCGGCTCTGGCGTTCGGGCTGGCTCACGTTCCCATGTGGGGTTGGGGGGCTGCCATGGCCACCGTTTTTTCCGGGGCCATTGCAACCGCCTTTTATGTATGGCGAAAAGACTTGCTTGCCAATATCATCGCACACGTTCTGACGGACCTAACAGGGATCGTGCTTCCGCTATTGCTGTCCGGAAAATGATCCCAAAAAGGGATGAGGCTCCAATCAGGCGAGGCGCTTTTGCTTCGGGCACTCATGCTCGCCCGGCGCCTGTTGCGGAAGCATAGCGCAGCTTGTAGGCTGTAAAGAAGAAGATCATTACCAGTAGTGTCGAAAGGATCACAAGATCCACGAATCCGAGCTGGTATTCTCCAATCCTGAATGTAACGGCTATGTTGAAAAGCATTACTGAGAGGTAGAGTATGAGGCCGATGGACCTCGGCGGGAGGGCGTAAGGGGAGAGCAGCTTGCCGGTCGCGAGCAGCGGCAGCCGATCAAGGACCTGGATTGCGCCCATCAGAACGATTCCGACCACTAGCCACCCGCCGAAATTGCTCATCGGGATTCCAAAGTAATACCCGGCATGCCTGTATCCATAAATCTTCCCCAGAAACCACCTGTCCCCAAGCAAAGCTACCGGGTCGATCACCACGTCTAGCAAGACGAAGAGAAAGGCGCCCAGGACAAGTGTTTGCAGTGAACGTCTCACTTCGGAGGTTTCCAGCAGGTAGATTTTCCCCGATGAGAAAGTAAAAGGGCTCAGCAGGAACAGCGCAAGCGAGTAGCTGCAGTAGGAGAGAAAGACATAGGAGAGCGAATCCATGAACGGCACGCCGAGGACCCAGAGTTCCCGGCCGGCGGTGGTAGGAATATAGAAATAATCGCCGTAAGGAAAGCCGAAGTTAATCGAGCAATATTCAGAAGTCCACGCCAGGACGTATCCCACCGGGATGTAAGCAAATGTCTTCTTCCAGCCGATATGAAGGCAGCCGGCAACGATATAGGCCCCTAGAAAAGCAAATACATAGGGGCGTAGCGCGACCGTACCAAGAAAGAGCCCGATCGCCTCAGGCATAAACATTCCACCAGATCATGCGTACAAGGTCCCATCCCCCCAACTGGCGAACTATCGTTGGCTCGAAACCGCAATGCACCATGCACTGTTCGCAGCGGGGGTCCGCCCCCGAGGCATAATGCTCCCAATCTGTTTTTGCCATCAGTTCGGCAAAAGTCGGATAGTGCGTATCGGTTATGAGATAGCAGGGGGATTTCCAGCCACTGGGGTTCCTTGTCGGATTTCCCCACGGGGTGCACTTAAGGGCGCGGTCTCCTGCCAGGAATTCCAGATAAAGCGGGTTGCTTATAATGGGGAAGCGTTTCCCCCATGTGCGGATTTCCTTGAACTTTTTCATAATCTCGGAGCGGGTGAGAAAGACATTGCGTATTACATCCTCATAGCTGAAGCCCGGCGCTACAAGAATTCCGTCCACACCGGCCGCCGAAAGCTGTCCGAAAAGGCTCTCCAGATCAGGCACCGAAGTTTCCCGGTAAACGGTTGTGTTGGTGCTGACGCGAAACCCGGCAGCCTTAGCGGCCCTGACCCCAGCAAGGGCTTTCTGAAACCCGCCGGGTCTTCCAATGATTGCATCGTGCACCGGTTCGGTGCCGTCGAAATGCACATTCCAGGTGAAATGAGAGCTGGGACTGAATCGGCCAAGGGATTCTTCCAGGAGCATTCCGTTGGTGCAAAAATATATATGCTTGCCGCGAGCCAGGATTTCCCGCGCGAGTTCATCCACTCGCGAGTAGAGCAGAGGTTCTCCGCCCGTGATAGTCACAACGGGAGATCCTGCTTCTTCAACGGCTCGAAGGCACTCGTCGTAGGACATCTCATTGGTGAGGGTTTCGTGGTATTCGCGGATTCTACCGCACCCCGCGCAGGTGAGGTTGCACCTGTGGGTGGGCTCCAGCATCAAAACCAGAGGGAACTGATCGTGTCCCAGAAGCTTCCTGCCAATTAAATATTTTGTCATTGACGCGTACAAGCTGATCGGAAAGCGCATTACAACCTCGATTTTTTCCGTAAGCCTCCCATCTTTGGGGCTTACCTGTTCACAACATATCCGTTTTCGCAAAACCAGGCGACCGCATCTGCCAGTGCGGTTTCGATGGGTGTTTGCGGCATCCCCAATTCCCGGACGGCTTTGGACGGATCGAAAAACATCTTCTTTTTAGCCATCCTCACGCCTTCGAATGGAATCAGGGGTTCACGACGAGTGATAGTTGAAACTAAATAAAAAATTCCGGCAAGAAAAAGAATCGGCCTGTACGGAAGGCGGATTCGAGGCGCTGGAAGCTTAGAAATCTTTTCTAACAGCGCAAATATTTGAGAAAGACTAAGATTCAGGTTCCCCAGGATGTATTTTTCACCTGGTCTGCCCCGCTCTAGCGCAAGGCAATGTCCTTCCGCCACATCTCGAACATCGACTAGGTTCAGCCCTGTATCAATGTAGGCAGGCATTTTGCGGTTCAGAAAGTCCACGATGATCTTGCCGGTCGGTGTGGGCTTGTGGTCGCAAGGTCCAACCGGGGTGCTTGGATGCACGAAATATATTTTGAGTCCCCTATCCAGGAATTTTTCAGCTTCTCGTTCGGCTAAAAACTTGGATCTTTTGTAGTGCCCGACCATATCTCCCACGCAAACGGGTGTTTTCTCATCTGCCGGCGATGCATCGGCATTGAGGCCAAGCGCCCCAACGCTGCTGGTGTAAACGACTCGGTCAACCCCGGCGGACAATGCGGCGTTAAGAATATTCACAGTTCCGTTGACGTTGGTCTGGTAAATCTCGGATGGGTCCCTGGCCCAGAGTCTGTAATCCGCGGCAACGTGGAAAAGAGCATCGCACCCTTCGATAGCTCCGGCTAGCTGGTCGGAGTTTCGAAGATCGCCCGTTTTCCATTCGATCCCATCGAGCGGCACGGGATGTGCCGAACCGGAGCGGCGAAGCGCCTTGACGGACCAGCCTCTGCGAACCAGCGCGGCTGCAACGTGATGTCCGATAAACCCGGTCGCTCCTGTAACGAAAGCGGTCGGCATTCAATTCCCTCCTGCCGGAAAACCTTTTTTAACTTCCTCGGAAGCCCATCTCCTATATCAGAACGCCGCCCAATTGGAAACATCACATTTCAGGAGCCCCAAGGTGCTGGGACGGCGAAAACTTTCACGTTAGCCCACTGAGTTTGACAGGTCGTCGAGCCTGTTCTTACCATTTTTATAAAAGCTGAGATCAAGGAATTTCTGAAAACAAAAGAGGGGAGGTGAGCGGAATGGACAAATGTCCTATCTGCGGTCAACAGGTAAAGAAGAACCCTTGCGTTAATTCCAGCGGCAAATGCACTGAGTGCGGACAGCCGCTAAAGCATAAAGAGAAATAATTGAAGCGGTTTTGGGGGCCTTTTTTCGCGGTGCTATAGGCTAGCGGGAAAGGGCCCCGCTTCAGAGGGAGCTGAAATCGAGTTCGGGAGCCGAAAGTATCCGCTCCTTGAGTTCCCCCGTGCTGGTCTGATCCAGCCTGCGCAAAATTCCTTCCCATCTGTCCCTGATTCCACCCTGCTCATACGCCCTGTCGTTAAAGAGGTCGCGCAGCGAAACCGTCGAGGCGATATCCATCACATCGGAGATTTTACCGGCAAGCGAATCGGCGAATTCGGAAACCGACTCCCGCAGAAGGGCTGGGGTAACTCCTCCAGAGGCGGCCTTTTCGAGATGAGACCTGAAACGTTCGATGCACTGGGGAAGGAGAGAGATAAGCGGAGTTGTCCAATTCGTGAATGATCCGGTAGTCTCGATAATAACCAGCCGCCAGGGTATAGCGGAGTTATTGAACTGTATCAGTTCGTCTCCATCATCGAAGAAGATGTTTCCGGTGCGCGGACTGGCTCTGCCGAGAACCAGGGTAAATGCGGCCGCAATGCCCAAAAGCCTTGAAAGCTCAACCATGAAATCGGGTTTTCGGTAATAGGCAAGGGGGATTTTATCGGTCACTATTCCGGGAATGTACTGGCGTTCGAAGAAGAATGCGGGGACTTTTCCAAGGCCTGGAATGTCTTCCTCAACTCTGATCTCATTGTAGGTAAGAATAGGAAAACCGAGTTCGGCAGCGGCGAGAAGGCGATCCGCAATATAGTTGCGGTAAGTGAAAGTGTCCTTTACCGCCTGTTGAATAGGAACACCGAGCTTAACCCTGTGCAGGACGTCATACTTCATGTGGCGCACCAGGCGAATGGATTCCCTGCCACCCTTGGTGGTAATCACTACTAGGTATACGTCACGCTCTTCCCCCGAGATATCGCGGGCTGTAAGCGGGAGTTCGACTCTCCCCAGGTTTATGGATAAATACCCGCCGGTCTTGTTCCAGTAATAAGAGAGCATCCCCTTAACCCGTTGATTTGTAATCGGGTCGAAGACCAGTTCGCCGTTAATAACCGTCCCCCCGGGAAGCCATTTCATGTTGAGGTGGAATTCGGGGCTCAATCCAAGGGCCCATTCCTCCATCTCGTGCTCATCGATGTCGTAGAGTCGGCAAAACATCGTGGTGCGCCAGACGGCATTCTTCTCATCATCGAGCGCAAGCGCGGCGCCGGCCCTTTCGGCAAATTCATCCGCAAAGCTGTCAAAAAGAGACTCAGACTCCTTTACACGGCCAGCCTTCAGCAACTCGATAATCGACGACATTTTCTCGACTACGGCGCAATCAACGGTCTTGTCGGCTGGAAGGAAAAAGCTCAATTCACGAATTCCCCAGCTGTTGCGGTGAGCGAAAAGAGTGGCAATCTCATTGAGGCGGGCAAGCGCTTCGGGGCTGTCAGTTCTCAAAAGAGGCCTGATGCGCATGAATTCCTCATGGGTGAGAAACCTTGCGCCGGTTCTTGCGCTGTAATAAACTGTCATCCCCGTGCTCACCTGCACGCGACTCGATCTTATGTAGTCTTCTATTTCGCGAACAGATCTCGGGGCGGTGCACATCCGCCAACTCTCGCCCCGTTTACGCAGCTTTCTTTTGATTTCGTCTATATCCTGGCCGGTAAACTGGATGCGTCCCCTGGGCAGAAGAGCCTGGACGATCCTGTCCGCATCGAAGACATGCTCCATATCCTCGGGATCTGATCGAATAAGCAGGAGAGAATTCCGCAAAACCAGCGGAACCATGTCACGAAACACCTCCTCCTCGATTTCCAGGTCAGGCTTTGCCGTGCCGAGTTCTGAAATCTTTCCTCTGAGGTAGGAGATCATCACGGCAGCGTGAGTCGCATGGATGCCTCGCAGTGTTACGACGGCACGAAATCTCGGAAAAACGGAAGCAATTGGGCTGAGGAGTTTCCCATCGGCGTCTTCCTCGAACAGGTCGGGGCCGATGATTGTTATGCCATCGCGCTGGCGTGGTTCCAGAAATTCGGTGGAGGAGAATTTATCCTGGAGCAATAAATCCATTTAGTCTCCGGGGACGATAAGGTCTCAAAAACGTAATACCTTCGCCTCTCATATGAAATACCATGGAATCACGCCAATGGGTAGGGCGATATTATGAACGCCGAATGGGCAGGCTTTTTCATTGACTGCGCCTCTCCCACTGAAGTAAGCACATTGCGGGAGAATTTTGGAATTTAGCAGTTTTAAGGAACTAAGGGATTTATGAAATTTAGCGGATTTAAGGAGTAAAGGAGCTTGGGTTTAAGGAATTGATGCAGTTGAGGAATTCCTGTTTGCGTTGCCAAATTCCTTCATTCCTAAATTCCTCAATTCCTAAAGGAGGAGTCATGAACGGATTGAGAACGGTTTGCATGGTTACTCTTCTTATTTCGCTGCTGACAGGCGCTCCGGCCGGCGCGCAGGATAGAATTGCCATGGGCGCTTACTTGCCAATGACCGGAGGGGTTGCCGCTTACGGAGATATGGAATGGTCGGGGATTCAAATAGCCAATTCAATGGAACCGGAAGTCCTGGGTAAGAAAATCCGCCTTGCTCTTGTCGATACGAAAAGCGATAGGATTGAATCGGCCAATGCGGTTACCTTGCTGGTTGAAAAGGAAAAGGTAGCCGCATTGATAGGGGAGGCGATAAGCGGCAACACGATGAGCGGAAATCCTATCTCGGAGAAGGCTGGAATCCCGTCAGTGAGTCCGACTGCCACGAACCCACTAGTCACCCAAGGCAAAAAATTCGCATTTCGCGCATGCTTCATCGACCCTTTCCAGGGGGAAGTGGCCGCGAAATTCGCGCGCAATAACCTCAAGGCCCAGACCGCCGCCGTAATAATCGATCAGGCCCAGGACTATTCGGTAGGGCTTGCCAGCTATTTTTCGAAGGCATTCTCCGCACTTGGCGGCAAAGTCGTTTCGACTACCTACATTCAAACCGGAGACCAGGATTATTCTGCGCAATTATCGGCCATGCAGGCCACAAATCCAGACCTTATATACGCCCCTAATTATTATACGGAGGATGCCTTGATGGCCAAGCAGGCCGCCGACCTTGGAATTAAGGCGCCGATCCTCACCGGCGACGGGGCTCAAGCCGATCAGCTGATCCAAATCGGGGGAAAGGCCGTCGAGGGCATGTACTTTACCGGGCACTTTCATAAGGAAGCCGCAAGCACGGAACGCTCAAAAGAATTTATCAAACGATTCGAAGAAAAATACAAAAGGGAAGCAGACGCTTTCAGCGCGCTCGGCGCCGATGCCTACTTTTTGCTAATCGATGCCCTCAAGAGAGCTGGATCAACAGAGGGCGCGAAAGTCAGGGACGCTCTTGCCTCAACAACCGACTTCAAGGGCGTTTCCGGCACCATCACCATGGGCCAGGACGGAAACCCAATCAAGAGTGTCGTTATAAACAAGGTTGAGGGCGGCAAGTTCGTCTATGTGACCACAATTAACCCATGATTGTAGGAATTTAGAATAGATTGAAGGAATTTAAAGGAATTTTGAGAAATTCACTCTCACTTTCCTTTTGTCCTTGAATCCCTCAGCCTGCAACACGGTCTCCACATCCATTCTCCGTCTTCCGGCATCTGTCTTCCGTCCTCCGCTTGAGCGGGAGGGGTTTCGTGAGTACCTTACTTGGTAGCTCTTAAACCATGGGGAGGCAAATGCAGCATAAAGTCAAAGATATCATGACATCGGTGGGACACCTGGCTGTTGTTGAGGAAGGATCGACCCTGTTTGAGGCGATCCTCGCCATAGGTGAAATAAGAAAAATCAACCCTGCTTACGCTATGAGGTGTCCCGCGGCGCTGGTTTCCGATGGAGACAGCCAGATAATCGGATTTCTCGATTTCCGCAGCATGATCAAGGGACTGGAGCCAAGGTACGGAGAGATTGCCGAGACCGCCCGGGAAGAGGGACCATCGGCGGAGTGGATCGAATCGGAGTTGAAAAAGCATGGCCTCTGGGCAAATGCGCTAGACGATATTTGCAAAACAGCTGGAGAAATTCTGGTTAAGAACCTCATGACTGTTCCGGGCGATAACCAGATGATCGATGTCAACAGAACGCTTAACGAAGCACTTTTTCACATGGTTGTTACCGGCAATGATTATCTGCTGGTCAGGGAGGGCGAAATGCTTGCCGGCGTGATCAGCTTCTCGGATATCCTTGCGCATGTTTGCGACGCAGTGAAGGAATGCAGGATGTGAAGAGCTTGTCCGGAGTTGAGGTTCAGTATGAAATGAGTGAGTGAAGCACTTTCAGATTTTCTTTGTCTTCGGCGAGGTCCTTGCCCTTGGGAGTTTCAAGAACCATTGGATGGTAGCGAAATCTCGGATCGTTTAGCAGCAGGCGAAATCCTTCCAATCCAATTGCTCCTTTTCCGATATGCTCGTGCCGGTCCACTCGCGACAAGAGTCCCTTTTTGGAATCGTTTAAATGAAAGAACTTGAGCCTGTCGAGCCCTATGATCGTGTCGAACTGCTCGATAGTGCTGTTGTAGGCCTCCTTTGTCCGGATATCATAGCCGGCCGCGAAAGCATGGCAGGTATCGTAGCAAACCCCCATTGTGCCGCCGTACTTCGAGGTCTGCAGCATGAAGCTGATCTGCTCGAAGTTGGACCCAAGGCTTGATCCCTGGCCTGCCGTAATCTCGATGAGAACGGATACAGTTTCCGTTGCGGCTTCTTCGATCGCTAAATCGAGGTTTGTAACGAAGCGCTCCAACCCCTGCTCGAAACCCTCCCCGACGTGAGCACCGGGATGCATTATAACGTAACCGATTCCGAGTGCATCGCATCGGCGCAGCTCTTCTGCGAACGCTATAATCGATTTCCCTGCGATCTCGGAGTCGGAGGTAGCAAGATTTATTAGATAAATGGCATGGGACGCAACCGAGATGCCTCCAGCTTCGTCCTTTTTCGTTTTAAAAAGATCAATCGCCCGCGAAGTGAGCGAGGCTGCCTTCCATTGCCGGTGGTTCGTGGTGAAAATCTGGAGGGCGTCGCCCCGTACCTCTTTCAAGCGGTCGAATGCGAGTTGTACCCCGCCGGCAATTGACATGTGGGCGCCAAGTAAAGGCAAGTGCTCCTCCATCAGTGAGGTGTCCGGTTTTTCTTTTCGATCAGGATCTTTCCTGATAGACTCCACGCCCTCTAAGAAGGAGATGCGGGACTTGGCCCTTGCGGGAAGGCTTGCCGGAAGACATATTTTTTATAATCATCCTCATGAATTTTTGCTTTGTCCGCGTACGCCCCGGCATTTGACCGGAGGTTTCGCCGGGACCTGGAGACCAAAGATGATCGAGCGCTATACTCGCCCTGAAATGGGGCGTATCTGGACTGTCGAGAATAAGTACCGCAAATGGCTGCAGGTCGAGGTTGCGGTGTGTGAGGCACTTTCCGAGATTGGAAGGATTCCGCCGGAAGATTTCCTGGTGATAAAGGAAAAGGCAGCCTTCGATGTTAACAGAATCGATGAAATCGAGCGGGAAACCCAGCACGATGTCATCGCGTTCCTGACGAGCGTTGCCGAGTTCGTGGGCCCTCCCGCGCGATTTATACATGAGGGTCTCACCTCGTCGGACGTGATCGACACCTCGCTTGGGCTGCTCCTTTGCGAGGCATCCGACCTGCTCATCTCGGATGTGGATAGCCTTATCGACGTGCTGAAGCGAAGGGCCTTCGAGTTTAAAGAGACCGTCGAGATGGGGCGCTCGCACGGCATCCATGCCGAGCCGATCACCTTCGGCCTGAAGCTTGCCATCTGGTATGCCGAAATGCAGAGGAACCGCGAGAGACTCCTTCATGCGCGCGAATCGATACGAGTGGGAAAAATTTCCGGCGCGGTGGGTACTTTCGCAAATATTGCCCCCGAGATTGAGGAGGCAGTCTGCAAAAAACTTGGCTTGAATCCCGCGCCTGTCAGTACCCAGGTTATCCAGCGGGACCGGCACGCTCACTTTTTCACCACCCTTGCCCTGATAGGCTGCTCGATCGAAAAAATCGCAACGGAAATCCGTCTTCTCCAGCATACCGAAATCCGCGAGGTCGAGGAATTCTTTTCTGCCGGCCAAAAGGGATCATCGGCAATGCCGCACAAGCGAAATCCCATTGCCTCCGAGAATCTTTCGGGACTTGCGCGAATTCTTCGCGGAAACGCCCTGGCGTCGATGGAAAATGTGGCACTGTGGCACGAGCGCGATATCAGTCACTCCTCGGTTGAACGAGTTATCGGTCCGGACTCGACCATCCTTCTGGACTACATGCTCGTACGGCTGACCAGGGTCATAGACCGCCTGACGGTTTTTCCCGAAAACATGAAGCGCAACATGGAAGTCACCGGAAACCTCTTCTTCTCGCAGCAGGTAATGCTCGCCCTGGTGCAGAAGGGGATGTCGCGGGAGGATGCCTACAGGATGGTGCAGAAGCGAGCCATGGCAGTGTGGGAAAACCGGGGAGAACTGCGCCGCGAACTCGATGCCGACCCCGAGATTGGAAAGCTTCTCACCCCCGGCGAACTCGACGAAATATTCGATTTGAATTACCACCTGAAGAACGTCGATGCCATATTCAAGCGCGTATTCGGAAACTTTTAGATGCAGGTGCAGGTGGATAGAAGAAAGCAAAACCTTAGCAGGATAGCAATCTAACAGCATATCACACCCTTTGGCGTCGGGTTTGGCTCGGCTCAACCCGACCTCCCGCCAATACCATTGGATGTAAATCTGCCGATTTGTTAATATAATACAAACGTTCAACCCATTAGCAGTATTCCCGAAGAGGCCCGATGGACAAAAAACCCGAACTCCTGGCCCCGGCCGGCAACGTGGAATCCTTCTTCACCGCCGTGGAAAACGGCGCGGACGCGATTTATCTCGGACTTAAGAAATTCAACGCCAGGGCTACAGCTTCGAATTTCACCCTGGATGAACTCTCTACCCTTATTCCGTTTGCCCACAGCCGCTCCGTGCGGATTTATACCACCCTGAACAGCCAGATTGCCGGCTCGGAAATAGCCGAACTTCTCGATACGTTGCATGCATTATCACAGCTTAAACCCGACGCTCTGATCGTCCAGGATGCCGCTCTTTTTTACCTTGTGAGAAATTATTTTCCCGGCCTCAAGCTGCATGCTAGCACCCTTGCAGCCGTCCACAACAGCGCTGGTGTTAACTCACTGGAGCGAATGGGGGCGAGCAGGGTCGTGCTTGCCCGTGAATTGAGCCTTTCTGAGATCGAGCTGGTCTGCGCCAATACAAAAGCCGAGCTGGAGATATTCGTGCATGGGGCGCTATGTTATTCGTGGTCCGGCTTGTGCCTTGCAAGCAGCTTCAGGGGCGGCAGGAGCGGGCTTCGGGGTGAGTGTGTCCAACCATGCAGGCTACGGTTCCGGCAGGGTAAGAAAGAGGGTTTCTATCTCTCGTGCAACGACCTATGCGCGCTGCCGATGCTTCCCGCCCTCAAGAAGCTTCGCATTGCCGGGTTTAAAATCGAAGGTAGAATGAAGCCCGCCTCATACATCGGGCCGGTTGTCAGGGCATATCGAATGGTGCTCGATGCGGCATCCAGCCAAGATGAACAGGAAGCTTTGAATGAGGCCGCCAAACTGCTCTCAAAAGCGCCATCCCGCCAGCTGACCCTCGGGCACCTGAAAGGGGAGGGGGCGGCATCCGAGATTCTAAGACCTCATCGCTCCGGGTCGAGCGGTATATGGATTGGTACCGTTAAGTCAGTTCAAAATGGCCGTGCTCTTGTTGATCTCAGGCATGAAATGGAAAAAGGGGACCGCCTTCGCCCGGAATCATCGGGGAAAGAAGAGGGTGCTTTTACAGTTGGTGAATTTTTCGATCAGGGTGGAGCCAAAATTCTTCGATCCGAAGCCGGGACACGCGTGCTTTTGATCTGCCCTGCCGGTGTCTCATCCGGGGACAGGCTTTTCAAAGTCGGAACCAAATCGGAATCCCCAGCCGTTACATGGAAGAAGATAGGCGCAAACACCCGCCCAATCAGGTTCAAGTCAAAATTCCCGGGGCGCGACAAGGTTGCCAAGGAGCTTTTTCGCAGCGAGGTTTCGGGGCAGGGGGGACGTGAAGTGCTTCTCGTCAAAGTGGGCTCGACTGACGATTTGGTCCGGGGACTCCAATCATCAGCGGATTTCGCCTTGCTTGTGGGGAGCAGAAGAAACCTGGAACTCATCGCAAAGCAACGTTTTTCGGCAATTCAGATGAAAAAGGTCGGCATCTCCCTGCCCGCGCTGCTCGCGGAGGCCAAGGACATACCCTACTACAGGGCCGCCGTTGGCTGGTTCGTCGGAAAGGGATTTCGTACCTGGGAAATCAACAACTGGGGGCATTTGGATTTTTTCCCAGACCTCGCAGGCCTGCGCCTTATCGGGGGGGCTGGGCTCAACCTGCGAAACGAGGCTGCCCTGGCGCAAGCAAAAGAAATGGGATGTTCTATGAGCGCGCTTTCGCTGGAAATTACGCGGAGCGAACTCGATGATTTGGCGCAGAGCAGCTTCGGGGCCAAATCAATAGTCACCCTCTTTTCCTGGCCTCCTCTTTTCACATCGCGACTGGTGCCCGAACTCGCGGAGGAAAAGGTTTTTGTTACCCCCCGCAAAGATGCTTATCATCTCACCCGGCGGGCTGGAAACGTCTTCATTTACGCCGACAAGCCAACCGGCATAATTGATGAGCTTCCAGGCTTGAGGTCACGGGGATTCCGGCGCTTCATGATCGATGTAAGCGAAGGCCCGGGCAAGCAAACCCAGGCACTCGAAAAAGCCTTAAGCGGCTTTTTCCTCGCCAGGCTCCATGTGCCTTCTTTTCGATTCAACTTCGACCGCAGACTTTAGCTTGTTTAGCGAGGCCTCGATAAAGGCTGGAATATCGTTTGGGTTCCTGCTCGAGACCAGGTTGTCGTCCTCGACTACCTCGGCGTCAATGAACTGGGCGCCGGCGTTCTTTATATCCTGAATAATGGATTTGTAGCCGGTGACCTTGCGTCCACCCAGCACCTGGGCCGAAATCAGGAGCTGCGGAGCGTGGCAGATCGCAAAGACCGGCTTTCCGCTTTCCACGAACTCCTTCACGAAACGAACCGGCTCGTCATGCGCCCGGAGATTGTCCGGCGAATATCCACCCGGAATAAGCAAAGCGCCAAAATAGTTGACTACCGCATCCTTTACATCCATATCAATTTGAACCGGCGTACCCTGTTTCTTACCCTTTACAATCTCGCCCTTCTGCAAACCGATATGAACCAGCTCATGGCCGGCCTGCTTAAAAGCCACGGCTGGTTTTAAATACTCTGAATCCTCGAAATCCTTACCGATTAATACCGCGATTCTCGCCATAATTGTTCTCCTTCGAATCGAAAGTTGCTCTCTTAAAGATTTGTATCGCTAAAGAATTTGCAACTGGAGGACAGTGATTTGCCGAAAAGCGGGCTATGAGATATTTATATTTTGTGTCGCGCTACTTATCAGAACCCGATGTATCGGGTATCAGTTACCGATCTTGAACCAACCGGAGTGCAGAGTTGGTGAGTACCGTTGATGAGGGCACAGGTGAAATTCGGGATTTTTTAACAAGCCGCGGAAGAGCAAGTCGATTGCCCTCATCGCCCCAAGCCTCTATTGAATCCCGCCAAAGACTGTGTTACAAAGCATTCCCAAGCATTCCGCTGGCGTAGCTCAATGGCAGAGCAGCTGATTTGTAATCAGCAGGTTGGGGGTTCGACTCCCTTCGCCAGCTTTATGTAAATTCAAGGGGTTACGATTTGTATCGTGATCCCTTTTGGTGTTTGGCTAAAGTTTTGGCTAAAGAAGGGCAGCTGATCACTTACTCTATAGCCTTGTCTCTGAATTCTGGCGTCAATTCATTTCCTAATTCCTTCAGACATTCGCCCAACCAATGTCTAGATTCTTTCAGCTTCACGATTACTTGCTCTTCGGGTCTCTAAAATCCTGATCGCTCAACCTTCGTCAAAATTCTGTCTAAATCGACTCGTAGAGCTTTAATTTCTTCAACGGTAAGTCTGTTAGGGCCTTTTAATGTCGTAGCTTCAATTTGTCCTATAATTTCTTTCTGGCAAAACAATCTGATGTAGTATAAACTGAAAAATAATCACTAGTGTCAGAGTTATTTTGCCCCTATAGCGGCTATAATCTCAGCCGCAGCTTTTTTTGACAGGGGAAGGATCTTTGACTCATTTACAAAGGCATCGAGATTGCCGCGCGCATTGACCGCCGAGTTCACAAAGGACTGAAGGGAATTATTGGCATTTAGTTCTGAAATTAGAGCGCCAATCGAGAGTCCTAAGAGATATACTGGTGATCCATTTACTTTTCCACTTCGGCCTCCCCCAAAACAATCCTAGCCAACTGAGAGCATGATGGTTCCAGGAGGCCTGACATTCTATCAAACCTAAAGTATGTCAAGTATGGTATCCCGTAAAAAAGAGAGATCAAACAAGCAGAAGTCGTACAGGTAAGGTCGCTTGCTCAGCATTGATGGATATGTACTGAACCAATTAACTGATTAGTTATTTGTTATGTATGGAGGCATGATAGAGTCGACAATCTGCTGAGGTATGCGATTCCAGGTTAATCGAAGGATATGGGTGGTGCGTTTGGCCGGAAGGGGACTAAAAATTATGCAGGAATCGCCTCAAGCCCTGTCATTATGTGATTGCGATTTATATATCATTTAACTACAAGTGGCACTTTAGGCAAAATAATGGCCTCCTATGGAAAGTCATCTTATGTATACACTAAAATCTAATAGCGTATTCTTTCAAGGAGGATCGGATTTGAAGGAGAGGTATGCCGCGCAGATTAACTCGCACAGAAATGCTGATTGGAGGTTACAAATTCTTTAGATACCTCACAAGAGGCGGTCTCTTTTTTATCAACCTGGAAGTTACCAAAAGATGCAACGCACACTGCAACTTTTGCGACTACTGGAAGGAAAAACCGCCCCTGGAACTGAAAGATTATACCCCGGTGGTAGAGAAGCTGAAGCCGCTCTCGGTAGGGCTGACTGGAGGAGAACCGCTCCTCAGGGATGATCTCCCGGATTTAATCGCCTCACTGCGCCAAAATTTTGGTTTTCTTCACATTTCCCTCATCACGAACGGATCCTTGCTAAGCAAAGAAAAAGGTCTCGAACTCTGGAGCGCCGGGCTCGACGATCTGGCCATTTCAGTTGACTATCTTGACAGCAGGCATGACGCTGGTCGCGGCTTGAACGGCCTTACAAATCACATCATTGCTATCGCCCCCGAGCTTGCATCCGCCGGCGTTAACCTTAGTTTTAATCTGGTCATGAAAAGCGGCAACTACAAGGAAGTGCCTCAAATAGTACGCGAGTGCGCGGGGATGGGGATCAGAGTCTCGATAAGCACCTACAACTGCTGGCGCACAAATAACGGTAGCCATATGATCGGAAAAGATGAGCTTCGAGACCTGGAAAGCGTTATCAAGGAACTGAAGGAACTCAAAAGGACTCTAGGCAGTCCCACCAACAGTTATTTGTACCTGGAAAGAATCCCGGATTTTTTCGAAAATAAGAGCGTCCCCGGGTGCACCGCCGGCCTGAATTGGATTCAGGTCACTCCTGACGGGATGATAAAACGTTGTTCGGACCACCCTATTGCCGTCCATTATAGCGAGTGGCGGAGGCAGTATTTCGAGCCAACGGATTGCGGTTACTGCTGGTATGGGTGCCGCGGATCAGCCCAGGAAAAAATGACTTTCAAGCGCTTCGTCAATATGGCCAAAGACGCCCTGTCCTAATCAGCATCCAGATTCAGGAAGCACGAGTGATCCGGAATCGTGGCAAGATACTTTAAGGCTTGGGGAAGTATCAGGCGTATACCAGGACCTCTCTGAACCGAGGATTGACTTTGGACCTAAATCTAATTCCTGTCTGCTGCGATGAAAAAACGAAGGCGATATCGAGTCGGCCTGCACCCGATGAGAGACTTTTGGATGTGATCAAATCAATTTGCCGATTTATCCCTTCAAACGGTTTCTCCTGGGTTAGTCTCGATAAAACGACCCTACTTAACAAGGCTTATAAACTGACTGGGCTCGAGGATCTTGGGCTTGAGGCGGTTCATGAAGCTCTTGGAGTCCTCCTCAAATCCCTCGAGTCAGATGCCGACCTGAATTTTATCGGACGAGTCAGCGCTCACAATTACATCCTTGGGTTGCTTTGCAACCGCCTGCGTTTGAGGGAAACTCGCAAGCGCCACCCGCATATCGCAGACGAGATTATCAGGCGTCCCCTTTTCATTACGGGACTTCCCCGAACCGGCTCAACTCTGTTACATGCTTTACTGGCCCAGGATGTTTCATGCCGTGCGCCGCAGAACTGGGAGGTGATGCATCCGAATCCCCCTCCCGAAAGGCTTTCCTACACTCATTCATCACGCATTGCCAAAACTGCAAGAGAACTGAAATGGCTTGGCATTATCATGCCCGGCTTTAAACGGGTCCATCTGATCGATGCCCGGCTCCCCCAGGAATGTATTGCCATTACAGGACATTCCTTTGTCAGTTACGTTTTTGAATCGATGTATTTTGTTAACTCCTACAGGGCCTGGCATGACGGCCAGGCTAAGCTTCCCGCTTATGAATGCCATAAAGAATTCCTCCAGCATTTGCAGTGGCGCACTCCCGGAACTCATTGGGTGCTCAAGGCCCCGAGCCATTTATTCACGCTGGAAACACTGATGCAGGTCTATCCCGATGCGAGGATTGTCATGACACATCGCGACCCGCTCAAAGTATTGGGATCGTGCGCGAGTTTTACCGAGGTGTTGCGAGGGTCTTTCACCGATAGTCTGGACAGGAAAAAACTCGGTGCCGAGATAGCGCGGCACTGGGAAAAGGGTGCGGGCCTTGCCATTGAGTTCTGCCAAAATAACAGCATTTCCAATGGGCATGTGTTTAGCGTGCAATATGCCGACCTTGTCGCAAACCCCATGGCAGTAGTCCGGGTGATTTACAGGCATTTTGATATGGAACTTACGCCTGCAACAGAGATGGCGATGCGGCGTTTCCTGGAAAAAAACCCCCAAAACAGATACGGAGTGCATCGTTACTCTCTTGAAGAATTTGGTTTGGACCGCAATGCCGAAAGGCGCAGCTTCGAGTTCTACAGCGATTTTTTCGGGATCGAGCCCGAGTTGTGACATTACGACCTCCGAACGGCGCCCAGTCCGTGGAATTGTAGCACCCGAGTACCCGGTTGGATGGGTTGGAATTAAGAAAGATGGGTAAACGATGAAAATTACAGCGCCGTATCAATCCGGCTGCCGGCCGCTCCCGGAGCAACCTGCCCTTGAGCCGTCATGCAACGAGGTTTGCGGGCTTGAAGCTGCCTTGATTGAGCCTCCGCAGCTCGCCTCCGAATCGATCTTCGGGAGGTATCTTCTGGAACGACTGGTACTTGTTTGCAGGCGTGCCGGAGTGAAGCGGTTTTTCATCGAAGCTGCCGATACTTCCGAGCACACCCGATTGAGAGCTTCACTAGGGTCTTTGCAACTCTGCCCTGACGTCACATTTGTCGAATCACCGGCCGAGGTCCTCGATTACTTGCCGGCCAATGTACCTTGCGCCGCAATTAGGGGCAACCTTGTACTGTCGCCTGCTGTATTACGCGAGCTGATTGCCCACCAGGCGGAGTGTCCCGGCAAAGTCATCACAATGCAGAGCACCGACGATGTGCATGCCGGAATCGTGGCGATCGGTATGCTCGGTCTGCTTATCGAGGGGGGCTACTCCGGCGAGGCTCCTGTTGCACCCATTGGACAATTGCCCTTTGCACTGAACCAGGGCCGAGATGACGTGGGCGAAGCCGAACTCCGATTGGCGCGCGAGTTACGCCTGGGGTCGGCGTGGAAGGACTCGCCGTTGGCGCGATTGGTCGACCGGCGGCTGTCCTGGCGAATCACATACCGGCTGGCGCACACCTCAGTCACCCCCAATCAGGTCACGCTTGCAGCCTCGGCCCTGGGATTGTTGAGCGCCTGGCTGTTTGCGTCTCCGGGCTATTGGTCCCGCCTGATTGCTTCGGTGATTCTTCTGGTGGCGATTACTCTGGACGGAGTCGACGGGGAACTGGCGCGGCTCAAGCTCGCCGAGTCGCGCCTGGGCGCCCAGCTTGACACTGTGGCGGATACCCTGGTAAACGCCGCCCTCTTCGGAGCCATCATTACGGGTTGTTACCGGGCGAGTGGAAGTCACTCCTACCTGTACCTGGTCGCAATAATGCTGGGGGGCCTTGGTCTGAGCATCGCCGCCTGCTGGCGCGCCAGAAGAATGGGAGCCGACCGGCAGTGGATTGGCAGAATTGAACAGCTCACTGGGCGTGACTTCGCCTACCTGCTCTTCGTATTGGCGCTGCTGGACAGAATTTACTACTTCGCCTGGGGTGCGGCCTTCGGAAGCTACGTCTTTGCGCTTGGCATGTGGTGGGCAACAACAATTCGGTGGGGGCCGGGTTCGGTCGGCAGGGCCGGTTCTGAAAATGCAACCGGAAGTGCTGGCAAGGTCGATCACCGCGGTTTTGTCTTTGATTTGGCCGAACTCTGGCGCAGCGTTTGGGTGAGGCGACCCTACGGTCACAGCGGAACGAAATACTTTGCGGACACCGAATCGAAGGTTCCAAGTGTGAACCGGACAGGGGCGCTCGAAGCTGCACCTGACGAAAACCCGGAGCCCGAACTTGATCTGCCGTGCTCGAAAATTATCTGATCTCGACGATCTAGGCGGCGTAGTATTTTGAGTGCCTTCCGCATCAACTCGCGCGTAAAAAAGCATGCTGCGTTTCTGCTCGGCGCCGGCCTGCTTGTCTGGCTTGTCGTGTCCAGCGGCATTGGTTCGATTCTTGCCGGCCTGTCACGGGTGGGACCCGGCCTGCTTGTAATACTGGCGCTGGAATTCGTGATCGACGCCTTCAACACGCTGGGGTGGTGGTACACGCTTCCGGTTGGTGAACGCGCCGGGACCTACCGTCTGTTGTTTTGGGTTCGATGCGCCGGGAACGCGATCAATGAATCAACTCCAGCAGCGTCGGTCGGTGGAGAACCGGCAAAATTAATCCTGCTGAAAGGGCGAATTTCCACCCCCGCAGCAGCCGCAAGTTTGCTTGCTACGAAGGTTTCATTCTGCTTCAGCACGGTGATCTTCATCATAGTCGGGATGGTGCCCATATGGTCGAGGCTGAGTCTCCCACAGGACATTATGTTGGCGCTGCTCTTGGGCTTCATCCTCATGTTAATCGGAATAACGATATTTGCGATCATGCAGTTGTGCGGCATCGGCGCCAACACGATTAGGATTTTGAGACGCCTGAGAATTCCGAATCGTTGGCTGGCGCTTATCGAGTCTTCGTCGCATGGCGTGGATGCTCACCTGAATGACTTTTACCGGGCCAGAACAGGCGATTTGATTCGATCCGTCGGAGCACATTTCTGCGGGTTCGGCTGCGCTACTATCCAGATACTGCTGATGATGGAATGGTTGGGGCTTGGTTTCGATCCAATAGCTGCTCTAGGCATTGAAGCATTCTCGACGCTGGTTATATTTGTCGCGTTCGCTGTTCCTGCTTCACTTGGTGTCCAGGAAGGCGGGAAGGTCCTGATTTTCTGGGGGCTGGGGCTGCCGCGTACGGCTGCTATGGCCGTCGGGATCGCGCTACGCCTGACTGCATTAATCAAGATTGCTGTTGGTCTCGTCGTTTTCGTCATTCTTCAGCATCGGTTGCCGGATCTGCCGGATTTAGCCAAGGACTGACTTCAGTTCAACAGAACCTGGCGGCGGATAAAATTTGAGCATGGAAAATACTTCATGAAGCTTTTCATTATTCAGCCATCGCATTATCAGAGCAGATCGAATGGTAAGGTTCACAAGACCAGGAAGAGAAATCTCGTTGGATTGACCCTGCCTTACCTTGCTGCCCTTACCCCGAGGGAATGGGATGTGAAGTTGATCGACCAGCAGCTGACGGATATAGACTACGAGGCTCCCGTGGATCTGGTCGCCATAACCACATGGACTCTTACCTCCCTGGCAGCCTATGACATCGCCGACCGCTTCAGAGCAAGAGGCATTCCAGTGATTATGGGTGGCCCACACAGTTCCTTCTTCTTCGATGAGATGGCAGAGCATTGCGATGCAGTGGCAATTGGGGAAGCTGAGCTGATCTGGCACAAGATTCTCGAGGACGCCGCAAAAGGCAGACTCCAAAAATTCTACAAGGCGCAAGACCAGCATCACTTGAGAGATCTTCCTGTTCCACGTTACGACCTGCTCAATTTTCAACACTATACCACGATCAAAACCTTTGCAGTGCAGACCTCCCGCGGATGCCCATTCCGCTGTGACTTTTGCGCCGAGCGCTTTTATCTGGGAAAAGAATATCGTTATCGACCCATTGCCGATGTAGTCGACGAGATCAAGGAAATTAAAGCCAAATACATCCTTTTCGCCGACAGCACGTTTGCAGGGAAGAGGAAACGTACGATTGAACTCATGGAGGCTCTTATACCCCTTGGGATACGCTGGTCTGCCCTGTGGTCCGCCTATCTTTGCCGAAACCGGGAGTTCATGGACCTCGCAAAGCGCAGCGGCCTCCTGCACCTGAATGTGGGTATGGAAAGCATTGATCAGGTGACACTGACCGGCATGAATAAAAAGGCAAACAGGGTAGGGCATTATGAGGAAATAGTTAACAATCTAAAGAGCAGGGGAATCAGCTATTCGCTCAATTTCGTTTTCGGCTATGATACAGAACAGGAGAGCATCTTCGATTCAACGCTCGCCTTTCTTAAAAAACACAAAGTGCCTGCCGCCTATTTCAATATCCTTACTCCTCATAAGGGCACGCCCCTCTATGATCGTATGGAAAAGGAAGGCCGGATCATCGACACCGACAACATTAGCAGATGGCCGGGGATCATCTGCTATATCAAACCCAAGAATTGCACACCGCTGGAATTGGAAGTAAACGTCCGGAAAATGTATAAGGAATTTTACAGTTTAAAATCGATACTTTCGCGCCTCCCTTTTCCCTCCAGCCAGTCTGATCTGGCCTCATGGGTGGTGAATCTGTCCCAAAGAAAGGTGTCCAACGGTGATACCGCCAGGGAGAATTTCGAAAATTACTGAGCGGACAATCGAGTTGCCGGACTTTTTGCCGACGCCGGCATGATCGTGATGCCGGTTAAGAACGGATACAGTCGTAATGGAATGTAAGTTCCGAAATTGTAGAGCTATTCTCCTCGATTTCGGCGGTACCCTGGATTCGGATGGAGAACACTGGCTGGACCGCTTTTTCGAACTCTACGAACAAGCCGGTCTGGTTTTTCCCCGCGAGGAGATAAAGCGGGTTTTTTACCTTGCGGATGAAACCTGCTGCAAGAATCCGGCAGTGGACAGGTTTGGCCTGAGGGAACTGATGAAATATCACGTTCATCTGCAGTTTGCTGCCCTGGAACTGCAGGATCGCCCCAGAGAAGAGTATCTTGTGGAAAGGTTTTGTTCGAAGACTGAGGAAATCCTTAAGCGCAATACCTTCTTACTCGGCCGGCTGAAGAACCGCTATCGACTGGGGGTGGTCTCCAATTTTTACGGAAACGTTGAGACTCTTTGTGACGAGGCCGGATTGTCAAACCACCTGGACCTAGTCCTGGATTCCACCTGCATCGGTTTGAGCAAGCCGGACCCCGAAATCTTTCTGCTCGCATTGAAAAGAATGGACGTCGCCCCGACTGAAGCCATATTCGTCGGAGATTCCTATGAAAGAGACATTATGCCCGCCCGTGGACTGGGGATGAAGACTGTCTGGTTGCAGGGCGCCAATCCGCGCCTGCCCGAAAATCCCGGACCGGTCGATTGCCGGATCTTCAGCCTGGCCGAACTGGAGTCGATTTTACTATGAGAGCGGGAATCATCGCGGCGGGGCTTGGAGAGCGAATGGCTAAAGGGGGAATCACGACTCCCAAGCCACTGGTGCCTATTGGCGGCCAGCCTCTCATTTCCCGCATAATACATACGGCCGCAAGACTGAATGCAAGCTCCATAGCGTGCATCGTAAACGCGGAAAACCCCACTGTCACACGCTACCTGGAGGAGAGTTCATGGCCTCTCCCGCTCAGTCTTATCGTCAGGACGACGCCAAACTCCATGGAGAGCCTTTTTGCTCTGGCGCCCTTGCTCTCCGATGAGCCTTTTATCCTCTTTACCGTCGACGTGGTTGCCGGTTACCAAACCATGCAAAATTTCATCGCCCAGGCGGGTACCCGCCGGGATGGCGAAGGGGCACTTGCCCTTAGTGATTTCGTCGATGACGAAAAACCCCTTTGGGTATCCATGGGATCGGGGAGCAGGATAGTCGCGATTGGGGATAACGCTAAGGGCAGCCGCTATGTTACCGCCGGAATATACTACTTTTCTCCCGAAATTTTCGCTATGGTCGATGCGGCGCGGGCAAAGCAGCTTAGTGCTTTGCGGCAGTTTCTGGGGCTCCTTATCGACTGCGGCTATCCGCTTTACGGTATTCCTGTCGCGAAGGCCGTGGATGTGGATTTTCCCGAAGATATCCGGAAGGCTGAAGCATTCCTGAAAGAAATAGGCGAGATATGAGGCCGATCACGCTACTCGGTATCTATAGAGAACAGCTCTACTCACCAGGCAAAGTTCAGGCCGATGCAGCCGTTCTTGATGCCGTGCTTTCCGAGTTGTCAGGCATGGGTTTTAAGGTCGAATCCCGCAGGGCTGAGTTTCTCGAAAGTTCTGAGCCTCGGCCCGAGATAATATTGGCCATGGCACAGTCTGATCGCGTATTGTGCATCCTGGATCGGTGGGGCAGCGAGGGAAGCAGAGTCATTAATTCAACACAATCCATTCGCAATTGCTACAGAAAAATCTTGATGCGGATGCTCGCCGATGCCGGGGTCCCCTTGCCTGCAGGCCACCTGGTTGAGCCTGGAAAAGCAGGGACGTATGATTTGGGCGGCCTTAATGAACGTTTTTGGCTGAAGCGCGGGGACGTTCATGCCATCCAGGAGGGAGATGTTGCCGCTGTGGCATCCGCGGAATGTCTTGCTTCTTCGCTGAACCACTTCCGGAAGATAGGAGTTCGGGACCTGCTCGTCCAGGATCACATCGAAGGGCCGGTTATCAAGTTTTATGGCGTCGGCCAACAACGGTTTTTCAGGGCCTACCTGGAAAGTTCCGGCGAAGAGGTCACATCGCGGATGGACTCTCTAAGGGCGGTTGCGGCCCATGCGGCGGCGGTAATCGGCGTTGAGATCTATGGAGGCGATGCGGTTATGACGGAGGACAAAGGCCCGGTCCTGATCGATTTCAACGATTGGCCCAGCTTTTCGAGATGCTGCCGGTCCGCGGGCGCGGCCATTGCCGAATACGTCATTGATTGTTTGGATGGTCCCATAGCTTTGGGGATTCATGCCGCGACCACTTGATTTCATGCCCATGGGAATGCCGAGGCAGTTCCAATGGGTTCGTAAGGGATACGTGGATTCATCCCTGGTCCGGCAATAACTATGAAAGGTGTCCCAGTGCATCAGACCACACCCAAACAGAGCGCTGACACGGTTTCATCTCATTTGTATGCTGAAGAACAACGATATATTGCCCCGGGACTGCAGGAGGTCAGCCAACTCTCCCGGCTGGTCATAAAAGAGGCAAAAGGCTGCCGCCTGACGGATATGGAGGGCAGACATTACCTGGATTTTATGGCCGGAGTTGCCGTATGCAGCATCGGGCATGGACATCCGCGGTATGTAGCCGCATTGAAGGAACAACTGGACAAAGTTACGGTGGGCAGCTTTACCACCGAGAATCGCATCCGGCTGCTACAGCTCATTGCCTCAATCACTCCCGAAGGGCTCACGAAGACGCAGCTTTACAGCGGCGGGGCGGAGGCCGTTGAAGCCGCGTTACGCCTTGCAAGATCCTATACGGGAAAACATGAGGTCCTTAGCTTCTGGGGCGGCTTTCATGGCAAAACAGGGGGCGTACTCGGCCTCATCGGTGACCCTTTCAAACAAAACTGGGGCACCTTGCACCCGGGCCTTCATCTGGCTCCTTATGCCGACTGCTATCGATGCCACTTCAAAATGAAATACCCCGACTGCGGGATATTCTGCCTGGATTTCGTTCGAAAAGTCATTGAGAACAACACTGCCGGTAATCTTGCCGCCGTTATTGTCGAGACCGCACAGGGGACGGCCGGAAACATTGTTCCCCCTCCTGAATTCTTGCAGGGGCTGATCGAAATCGCCCATGAAAACGGCGCACTTCTTATTGCCGACGAAATGATCACGGGCTTCGGCCGCACCGGAAAAATGTTCGGATCGAACCATGCAGGCATCCGTCCCGACATCGTGACCATAGGGAAAGGCATGGGAAACGGCTTTCCGGTTTCAGGCCTTGTTTCCACGGAAGAATTTACCGCAAGCAAGCCTTTTTCCAAGCCGAGTTCTTCATCCAGCAGCTATGGGGGCAATCCTCTGGCAAGCACCGCCGCTTTGGCCACCATTCAGACCGTAATTGATGAGGGCCTTGTCGATAACAGCCGCGAGATGGGCGAACACCTTTTGAACGGGTTGCGCGCGCTTCAGGATAAGTATGATTTCATTGGAAAAGTTGGAGGTTGCGGCCTTCTTCTCGGCCTCGAACTGGTGAAGGACCGGAAAACCAAGGAACCTCTTGCTAAAGCGGTCACCAGGCAAATTTTCCTCGAGACGCTTAGGAGGGGCATGGTCTGCATGAATTATAAGGCGAACTTCCGCATTAACCCCCCTCTGGTCTTGAGCCGCGCGGAGGCCGATGAAGGCCTGGCCATTTTGGATGAAGTCTTCGCCCACGTGGTGAAGCACATTCCGTACAAGTAGGACAAGCAAAGATGCCGCAAAGTCCACCCAGTAATAGGTCTATCCTCCGCGGCGCCATCATCGGCTTTGGAAACGCAGCCGTTAACGCTCACCTGAGCGGATGGAGCAGGCACAGCAGCTTCAGGATCGATGCAGTGGTGGAGATCCAGCCCGAAAGAGCGGCCCTTGCAAGAGAGCTTCTTCCCATGGCCAGGATCCACGCGAGCATGGAGGATCTGCTGCTGGATAAGGATTTGGACTTTATCGATATTTGCACTCCACCCTGCTACCACGATCAGCTTGTGCTCACGGCTTGCCGGGCAGGACTGCATGTATTCTGCGAAAAACCGATAGGATTCTCCCCTCAGGGCCTGGCGCAAATTTATGAAGCGGCCCGAGAGTCCGACCGGGTGGTCTTTATTGTCAACAATTGGAAATATGCGCCCATCTGGCTCAAGACCGCTGAACTGATCCGTGAAAACAGGATCGGCGCTATCCGCTCCATCTCCATGAATGTGCTGCGCTGCCCGGGTTCGGGTGGAGGATTATCCGACTGGAGAAGATGCCTGGAGCAGGCCAGTGGAGGGATACTGATCGATCACGGATGGCACAACCTATATCTGGTCCTCTCTCTCATTGGAGAAGACCCTCTTTCAATCTCCGCCCAAATGCAATGCGCCCCAGGAACTGACAGCTTTCTTGAAGAAGTCGTGGACCTGGAGTTGCGGTTTCACAATGCTGAGGTGCGCCTCCACTTGACATGGCGCGCCGAATGCCGGGGGAATTTCGGAATTATCACCGGAGAGAAGGGTGCTATCCACATTAATGACGACCATCTCATAGTTGACTGCCATCACTCTCCTCCGCTCAGGTTTGACTTTAATGAGACTTTATCGGCGAGATCTCAGCATCCTGAGTGGATGGATCCAGTCGTGCACCACTTTAGCCGTGAGATCACGGACCCCGAATACCGTGGGTCCAACCTTGCCGAGGCCATGGGCTGTGCAAAACTCATACAGCTGGCCTACCGATCATATCGAGAAGTCAGCAGTCCCGTGCGCGTCGGGGAACTCTCAGTAGTGGCCAGACCCCCTCAGTGAATGCCTGTCAGGAATAAATTGGATTGGAACCAGGGCAAACAGGATAACCTCGGCGCTCGTCGGGCTTAGGATAAAGATTGGAATGAGAAAGGGCGAACACGGCTCGGGAATGAATCTGCTATCGCGACTGTTGCAGATATGGATGTCATGGGTGTTGACCCGGCCACGTTTAATCTTGGTGCTGGCCTTTGCACTGGCCGTTGTATCGCTTGTTTTTACCGCTGCAAAGCTTGAGATGGTGACTGATCAACTCGAGCTGATCTCGACGGACCATCCTTTAATCCGTCTCAGCAACAAGCTCGACCCATTTAGAATGGGCGGGACCAGAAGTCTCTCAGTTGTTGTTCAAGCTCCCACGCCGCACCGGGCGGTTTCCTTCATCGAGAAGGTATCTTCCCGGGTCAGGGAAGATAAAGAACACTTCGAGGATGTCATTAGCCGGATAAATCCGGAATCTTTCTCGCCCTGGCGACTTCTATATATGGATAAGCAGGACCTGATCGACCTATCCAAACAGATCGACCGACATTACCAATTTGTTCAGGGATTTTCCGAATCTCCCGAGTTGCTCCCATTTCTTAAGCTCGTCAATCAGGAAATGTCTTCTCGAATGGTGAGTAAATTCTTCACCGGCTTCCTGGATAACACAAACGAAGCCGATAACAAGGAACCCTTTGATCTAAATCTTCTCATTACGACCTTCGAAGGTATGCTTAGTTACCTCGACAACTCGCCTGACTTCAGGTCTCCATTGTCCTCGTTTCTTAAGAGCAACGGCTGGGCCCCTGAACTGGAAGGCTATTTCTGGGAATCAAATAAGCAATACCTCCTTGCGTTCGTAGTGCCCAAATCAAAGGAAGACGGCATCATAGGTTCCAGGTATTCACTAATCCAGTTGAGGAAGATCATTGAAGAGACAACGCCGCTCTTTCCGGGCGTACAGGCCGGAGTGACCGGACAGGAAGCTTTGAAAATCGATGAGGTGAGTGCTGTTTCTAAAGATATGGCAGTCGCTACGTGGTTATCCCTCTTCGGGGTATTCATCCTGATGGTGGTTTCCTTTCGCGGGTTCGGTCGGCCTTTCATGGAAATCATCACGCTCATGACAGGACTTTGCTGGACGCTCGGCTGGACCACGCTCTTTATAGGCCATCTGAATATTCTCTCGGTAGTTTTTGCACCGCTTCTCTGTGGGTTGGGTGTGGATTACGGAATACACTGGATAGCACGATTCGAGGAAGAAGAATGTATCGGGAATGAAGACATACGCTCCATCATAATGAGGGTTAACAAACGATCAGGTTACGGGATCTTCCTGGCGGGATTGAGTGGTGCACTCTCCTTCCTGCCGCTGGTTCTCACAGGCTTCAGGGGTATGGTGGAAATGGGCCTGGTCACCGGTATGGGAATTATTTTCACTCTCATTGCAACATTCAGCGTGCTGCCTGCTCTGCTGATCGAGTGGAAGCCCCGGAAAAGATTTTCCTTCGCTGTTTCACAGTGCTCGAGAAACTTGTTTTGCCTCAAACCGCGCCATGCACGAATGTTGCTCTCGGCAGCGGCATTGCTCAGCTTCTTCGGCATCTGGGGAGCCGGCCGGGTTTATTTCGACCCCAACCCTTTGCGTTTACAGTCTGCCAACGCAGAGTCGGTCATCTGGCAAAAGGCGCTCATTGATAATGCCCGGCGCACTCCTATGTTTGCCGCTGCTTTTGCTGAATCCCCGGAAGACGTCAGGACGAAGTCCGAGACTCTCGGAAATTTGGCTTCTGTCGCACAAGTACAGAGTGTTTTCTCTCTCCTTCCGGAAGACCAGCAGGAGAAAATCTCCATACTCCATTCTCTTAGCCCCAGGATTCCCCCGGTTAGAACCATTTTTTTGCAGAATCGTCCAAAAGATACCGCTGAGTTTATCGATATCCTTGAGAGGATCGGGTTCAAAATGCAGGATGACCAGGCCGACAACTGGGGAGCTGAAAAGCCGCTCATAGAGCAGATGGCTCGCGTGAAGGCCCTTGTCCTGGCTATAACCGAGCGTCTTAGAGCCTCCCCCGATGCCGAAAGGTTGCTTTTCGAGTATCGGAAGCTTTTTATGGAAGATTCAGTTAGACTGCTGGATATTCTTGGCGACGGGGCCAACGCTTCGAAGATGTCGGTCAAAGATCTGCCGGAGGCTGTCAGAGGCAATTTTCTTCAGAATGGCACGTACATGCTTCGCATATTTCCCAAAGAGTCCATTTTTAAAGAACATGTTCTCGATCGTTTTGTTACTGAAATCCAGAATGTGGACCCAGAGGTGATCGGAGCCCCAGTAGCCTTTTTTGTTTTTGCCGAAGCTCTAGAGGACGCCTGTATCAAGGCTTCCATCTACGCCATCCTGGCCATCTTCATCTTGCTTTCGTTCGCATTCCGGAGTCTTCGCCTTACCCTGATCGCTCTCGTCCCCCTGTCCTTAGGCACCATCTGGACCGTTGGAATAATGGGGTGGGCGGGAGTCCAGTTCAACCTTGCCAACAGCATGTTCATGCCCCTCGTCGTGGGAGCGGGAGTCGAATACGGTATAATCATCCTTCAACGCTGGCGAGAAGGAAACATGCTTCGCGGTCATCTCCCCCTCAGCACCGGGAAAGGGGTTATAATTGCCGCGTTGAGCACAACCATAGGCTTTGGAGCTCTGATGGTTTCCCATCACCGTGGAATCTTTAGTCTGGGTTTCGTAGCATGGGAGGGGAGCTTATGTGTGATGGTCTCTGCTCTCATTGTACTGCCCGCAATTCTGGCATTGATGATGCCCGCGAAAGCCGCCGAGGAACAAAGATGCCTGGAAGAGGGAGCAAACATTGTAGGACAGTGAAGCGGAAATTTCCCTCCGCCGACTTGCACTCAAGGCTGTATCGAAAAACGGTATAAGAGCGTAGCATAAAAATCTTCTTTCTAAACCAAGAGAAAGCCTCCTTCGGCCGGGAGGTTTCTCCTTTCCTTGTTGACCTTCATCATATCCATTTTCACAGATGCCCTTGATGCAGCTTGCGACTCATTTGAGCCAAATGTGAGATTAGGGGACGCCCTTTATATTTTATATTTACTTAAGCTGTCGTGCATATTAAGACTGCGCCATGCCGAGACAAGCGAGAATAGATGCACCAGGGGCATTGCACCACATTATTGCGCGTGGCATGGATCTTCTATGCTATTGGGCAGTAAGTGAATTGGGTATGTCGCTTACCGATTTGTCCGGCAGGCTGAAAGTCTCCGTGCCGACTGTCAGCATTGCGTTGCAAAGAGGAATGAAAATCTCGGAGCATGAGAAGCTGGATATTGGCTTACTCTTGAATGTAAATATATAAGGGGCGTCCCCCTATCACGGTGCTGGTGACCTTGTAGATGCGATGTGGCTCGATAAAAACGTTGCGTGGAATATTCCTTTGACGCTAAGTCCCTATTGTCGCACCCTGCCTTTAGGTCTTAATTCCTGGATCAAATCTCTTGCCTCGGTTTGATCCTCCTCCAGGTTCCTGGGTGTGACGGCTTGTGTCGAGGAAAGCGTCTGCTCAAGTTCGAATAAAGCCTCATCGATCCTGTCAAGCTCGATAAAAGTTTTCGCCAGGTAGAGGTGATTAGTGCTATTCCAGGGAGCAATACTAACCGCGGTGCTCAGGTAAAGTAATGATTTGTCCAGATCGCCTTCGGAAATCGGCCAGGGCGGGGCCTTGCAATATATGCGGCCAAGAACCCGAAGCGGTCCCGCCTGATCATAGGCCTGATCAATTGACCGAGCAGATTCAAGATGGCCAAGAATCGTAGGGAGCAGATTCAAGGCTTGTCTGGCACTGGCTTCGGCAATTCCCGCTAAATTAAGTGCAATCCAATAGTGACCCTCAACTCCATCAGGCTTTATACTTACGAGCTGTGCAGCATAAAATCGCCCCTTGCTGTAATACGCCAAGCTTTCCCCCCCTTCAGTTGTTTCTCCCATAATAAAGTACTGGCGTGCCTTTGTAGCACTGTCCTGGATAGATACGGGAGGACTGTTGGGCGTTAATTGTTGTTGCTGCCCGGGAAAGAGCAACCAAAGGAGGATTAAAACAGAGCCCTGTAACTCATGCATTTTAGCTCCCTCCCTCTGCTTGGGAAAAGAGGACTGAAAGCTTGTTCGAGCTTCGAAAGTCGCCTTAAAGCGGTGCCTTTAAAGGGCACCAGGGAAGCTTAGCTTGCTGCCGGCCACACAGCCCAGGGCCAAAGAGAGGGCAAGTCCCAAAGAAACCGGTTGAGGCTCTGTTTGTCAAATTGCCAGGAATACTTTTGGAAGCGCTGCAAGAAGGTTTGCGACTTTCCTGCCATCAGCCATGGCTAGCCGAAAGCTGGTTGAAAAGTTGAAAATACGTTGAATTATAACGGAGAGAGGTCTGTCTGCCAATAAAGGACTTGAAGTTGAAGGGCAAGAAATTAGGAAAACTACAACATTTTAGGACTAAGAGAGGACAGAGGGGGATGCGGCCTCCTTTTGCAGTTCCTCGTCTTTCGAGTTGTGAAAAAACAAATGGGAAACATTAACTTTTGCATGTGGGATGTTTTTTCCTCCACTTTATTCCATCAAGACTAGGGGGATTCAAAATGTTTGATTGTTTGACATGTAGTCAGGAAGATATGGAGAGTGGCATGTCGTCGGCTTGTTCCGCCTGCCATCGGACGGAGTGCCAAGGATGCCTTGATGGGCAGGGAATCTGCGCTCCCTGCTCACACGGCAGTCTGCCCGGCGGCCCTTGGGTCTTTGGAGAACTGTAGGTCCCTTGGCCGTGCGCCCAGGATAATTTACCCGGACCTAAAAGCGTAAGTTGGTTTCAACTCGCGTTATATAATCAACCCTCTTGGCCTTCAGGCCCAGGCAAAGATTGCCCGGGCCACCGGGCCATGACACACGTGGTAATTTTTTGAGGTCTTGTCACATAAGTTCTCTTGCGCTTCGCGCCCGGGTACAAGTACCAGGGTCACCCGTTTGGTTTACGAGGCTTTGGAGAGAATTCCACAATGTCCTTTGGTATACCCTCCCGATGGGAATGTGGACGGAGAGCGCACCTTTTTCCAACAACGGCAGAAATGCGCCATTTCCCTCCTCTGGTAATACACACTTAATTAACCCCGGATTTTTTGAATAAAAAAAGGGGAGCGGTGATACGCCTCTATCACACAGGCATTTAAGGTAGCGTGCGTAGACTGTCGTGAGCAAGGTCAAGATGGCATACGATAGGCGAATGAAAGCCGCATTGGATTATTTCCGCTTTTGGGGCCTCATGATTAGCTTTCGGCCGTTCAGATAACCAGGATCATCCATGTAACTCGGGAGATCGTTGTGCATTCACCATAAAACCTGCTATAAGGCCACAATCGTTTTAAAATTTCGAAGAAACGCTTCAACGGGGTATGAATGATTACTTTCACAGGTTTTTTGCAGAAGTTGCTGGCTTGGGTTCTTCCCAGGCCACGTTTCATTTTGGTGGTTTCGCTCATCACCGCCGTCGCTTCTGTTTTCGCGGCAGCGATGCTGATGGAGGTGCATACCGACCAGCTCGAACTCATCTCAAAGAGACATCCTCTAATAGAGCTCTCGGACAGGCTCGATTCCTTCAATTTCCACGGCAAGACGACTTTCGCCGTCGTGGTTAGAGCGACTAACCAGGAACGCGCTATTGATTTCGTGAACGCTCTTGTCGAAAAGATCAAGAATGACCCACAGCATTTCAGGGACGTCTTCTACAGGATCGATCCGGAACAATTCAAAAAATGGGTGCTCTATTATCTTGATAAGGACGAACTAACCCGGATCAGAGACAGGATCGAGCAGAAATCCAGCCTCGTTCAAACAATGGCCGAAAGACCCGAGCTTTTGAACTTCTTTGGCCTTGTCAACCAGGAGATGTCGTCCAGGATGGTAGGGGAGTTCTTTACAGGGTTCCTCGACGATGATGACCCCAAGGATTCATCAGAAAACCAAAGCGAACCGATGGACCTGGATTTCCTGATAAACGTCCTCGACGGTCTTTCGGGTTACCTTTCCGGGAACCCGAAATATGTCTCGCCGTGGTCCTCGTTTTTCAAGAGCGGAGCGTGGGACCTCGATAAAGAAGGCTATATCTGGGAAGGGAAGAAAAAGTTTCTCGTTGCCGCCGTAATGCCCGCCAAGATAAAGGATGGCGTGAGCAAGACACAGACGTCACTTCTTAAGCTGCGGGAGTATATCAGTGATCTTAAGGCAACCTCCTTCAGCGATATCGATGCGGGCGTGACGGGACAGGAAGCACTGAACAACGACGAAATGCACACGGCAATGGGGGATATGACCCTTGCGACCTGGCTCTCGATTTTGGGTGTCGTTCTCTTGCTCATAGCCTCCTTGCGCGGGTTTCGCCACCCCTTTATCATTACGGCGTCGCTGGCCGTGGGCTTATGCTGGACCTTCGGCTGGACCGCGATCTTTATCGGGCACCTCAATATTCTCTCTATTGTTTTTGCCCCTCTGTTGTGCGGTTTGGGGGTTGACTACGGTATTCACTGGTTTGCGAGGTTCGAAGAGGAAAGAAATCTCACGAACGGGGATCGTGCGAGAGCAATAAGACAGGTTATGGACAAGTCGGGTCCGGGGATAGTCATAGCCGGCTTGAGCACGGCTTTCTCATTCATGCCGTTCATTCTGACCGGGTTCCGCGGCCTGATGGAACTTGGCATGATTACCGGCATGGGAATTCTTTTCACGCTTATCGCCGATTTGACCGTCCTGCCATCGCTTTGCCACTATTTTGCCTCTGACAAATCCGGCCGCAAGCTATCGCGGGGCAACGCTGAAAATCGCTACATGTTGAGGCTCGACAGGCGTGGTGTTTATTCAGTAATCGCCGCCGCGATCCTGCTCTGCATTTTGGGAGGCATCAGCGCTTCACGCGTCCAGTTCGATCTAAACCCTTTGAGGCTCCAATCCCAGAATGCCGAGGCGGTTTACTGGGAAAAGATCCTGGTTGAAAACGCCGAGCATTCAGTCCTTTCGGTGGCCGCCCTGACCGGTTCACCAGAAGAAGTCGCGGCGCTTTCCTACCGGCTTCGCGCTCTGCCAAGTGTCCTCGATGTGGCAACCGTGTTCAGTCTTCTTCCCGAGCACCAGGAAGCAAAGGTTCCCATGCTCCGGTCCATTTTCGCAGCGGTTCCCGAAATTAACCAATCCGTCACGAAAATGGCTGAAGGCCCGAACTATGCCAGCCTTAAAACCCAACTCGATCCGGGGGCGCACTCGCAATACGCGGCTCAACTGGTGGACGTACTCCAGAGAATCCAATTCAAGATGCAGGCCGACCAGGCCGACAAATGGGGAGCTTCCAAGCCTTTTCTCGAACAGATGACCAAGGTCAGGCAGAGCATAGGCGACCTCATGCAGTTGCTCCAGTCATCTCCCGAGGCCTCCACAAAGCTTTCTGAGTACCGGGACCGTTTCCGCGAGGATATCATCGATAAGTGGTCCCTGCTGAAGGAGAGTTCGTCAGCTCCGCCGATGCAGGTGCAAGATATCCCGCCGGCTCTAAGGGATCAATTTTTGCAAGACGGCCAATATCTTATCCGCATTTACCCCAAAGACTCGATCTGGGATGAAGGTGCTCTGTCCAGCTTCATAACCGAAGTGCAATCGGTTGCGCCGACCGCCGTAGGGGACCCCGTTTCGTTATACGTGTTTTCGGCAGCCTTCAAGAGGGCATCCATAGCTGCGTCGATCTACGCACTGATAGCCATTATTCTGCTCCATACGTATGCGTTCCGCAGCGTGCGACTCATGCTGTTATCTCTTGTTCCCCTGATAGCCGGGGTCCTTTGGACCGTTGGCATCATGGGGGTGACCGGGGTCGATTTCAACCTGGCAAACAGCATCTTCATGCCCCTTGTCATTGGCGCTGGGGTCGAGTACGGGGTAATTATCCTCGCTCGCTGGCAGGAGGGCAAAATTCCCCGCGGGCGATTACCATTCAGTACGGGCAAGGGCGTCATACTTGCTGCCCTGACCACAACAATTGGATTCGGAACGCTTATGATTTCCAATCACAGGGGAATCTTCAGTTTGGGGTTCGTCGCCTGGGCGGGGAGTATCTGTGTCCTGATCTCGGCCCTTTTTGTGCTTCCAGCGATCCTTGCCTGCGTGAAAGAACCTCCCGGCAAGTAACAAGAAGTTGCCCAATGCGCCCAATAACGATTGGGAGGACGTGGTTCACCGGCCTGTTGGGCAGCTCGGATTCGCACGATGCCGAGGAGGAGGGAACCAAGCCCTCCTCCTATTGATGAATCAGTTCTTCTCAGAAGAACTCACACTACATTGAAGGTTTCATTCAGGTCGCTGCTTCCTTTTCTTTATAAGTTGCGGCAAAATCAGAATTACAAATGGTATAAATATCATTAGCAACCCTGCGATTTCACCCCATGTAATTTCAATCATCTACTCCTCCACAATAATCTACGCAATTATATCATGATAGATGACGCGAATAGGTTGAGTCCACCCATGGTCCTTGCACTGCGTCAGAATGCAATGGAACTAAATGCCTACCGAGTCGAGACATAATACTACAGTTGTCTAGGATTGGTTGATATCTGATAAAATATGAAATGGAGGAGCACGCACTTTAATCGCTGAATCCACAGATTTCGATGTGGACAAGCTTTCTTGGGACAACTCAATCATTCGTGGTAGCGAACGTGCTAGTGGAAGGTCGTTTGCTGAAATCGTCGCGGAGTTGACGATATGGAAAAAGCTTCCAGTCGTGCGTAGAGCTTTAATGAGCGCAATAGAACCAACAAGCCGGTTTTGAAGTGCCACGTTGGGCAAACCGTTCGATGCCGGCATGTGGATGGAATCGCAGGCGCCGAGGATTTGGGAGGAAGGGGCAAGGCAAGTTACGGTTAACAGCAAAAGGGTCACCGCGCAAACGGAGATCCTCCGTTTTGTTCCCTTTGGGCGGGCTTGTTTTGCGGGTTGTTTAACTGAAATGATTGACACGTTTTGCTTTAACTCACTTCGGTTCGAAAAATGGTGCGCACCAGAGAAAGCGGAAACCACCGACAACGATGCCTTCTCGCGTGAGTGGTTAACATAAATTTGAAATCTTCACGTCGGACGAATATGAACTTTTTTCAGTGTTTGTGATAATAGCATAATTGATGACCGTGTCTCAATCAAGCCTTGAGTCAACCAATTAGACCCAAGGACATACCTTGCCGGCAGAGAAAATTTCAATGGGAACAGCATCAGATATCAAAATCATCATCGTTGCAGCCCTCATGGGAGGGTTTGTTGCGAGGTTCCATTTTCCACCTCAACCCCGGTCACGAATGTCGCTTCAATTCGGGAGATTTCATTGCATTGATAGGTCGCCATGAACAGTATGGCAAATTCGAGAGTTGGGAGGCTTCGCCGGATCCATCGAAAAGTTGAAATCCATTGACCATGAACTTGTTCGAAGCCCATAAATCACAATCTCAATAGATAACCCGGTACATTGTCGGAAAATTGGAGGGATCATGCAACCTGATAAACTGTTTACGACCCTTGTTTACGTGACCTTAACGGCATTGCTGCTGATTTGCGCCGGCCCTGCCGAGTCTGTTATCAAGCGCATGGAAGGGCAAACTGTATATGTGCCGGCCTATTCACATATTTACCAGGGGGACAGGGTGGCGCCCTTTTACTTGACAATCACGCTGAGTATACGAAACACAGATCCGGCGAACCCGATTACCCTCCTTTCGGTTCAATACTTCGATACGGAAGGAAATCTTCTCAGGAAGTTTCAGGAAGGAGAGCTGAGATTGCGCCCGATGGGTTCTATTGAGTACGTAGTGAAAGAATCTGACAAGGAAGGCGGGTCAGGGGCAAACTTTGTAGTGAAATGGAAATCGGAAACGCAGGTGACGGAGCCCATAATTGAATCCATCATGGTCAGCACTGCTCTGCAGCAGGGGATATCCTTCAGCTCCCGTGGACAGGCGATTGAGGAGCATTAATCCAGAAATGGCGTTGCTTAAGTTAAAACCCAAACACAGGGCCTGTTCTTTGTTGTCTTGTGAGTATTGGAAGATGGGCTCGTACACGTTGAGGGGCTGGGAAGGGGGAGGAATAAGGTCCTCCCCCATGTTCAATTGATTTAGTGTTTAACACTAATCGTCATCATCTTCTCTTTCGTGCTTCCTGTCCGAGCCGGAGACTTGCACGGTAGAGGTGTCGGAAGACTTCATCCCGCCCTTATCTGTTACTGTCAGCCTGAAGGTAAGCGATTTTGAATGTTCTACTTTAGGAGCACGGAAAGTCGGTTTAACGTCCGTGCTGCTCGAAAGGGTTACGGCAGGCCCTTTTATCTGCTTCCACGAGTATGATGCTATTCCATCATCGGGGTCGCTCGAATTGGAGCCGTTAAGCGTAACCGTCGCACGTGAGCGCACTTTTTGATCCGGACCCGCATCTGCCGTGGGCGGAAGGTTCGTAGAGGGGCCGGTGCTTGCGTTTATATTGATGATGCATGTATCGGTTGATTGCAACCCGCCGGCATCGGTCACCGTGAGCTGAAAGGTGAGAGATGCTCCTGCCAACCCGCCATCGGGTGCAGTGAAAGTGGGGTTGACGGTGGTAGTGCTGGACAGAGTTACGGCGGGCCCCGCCGTCTGTTTCCACAGGTATGAGGCAATGCCGTCATCCGGATCTGTTGAATTTGAACCGTCCAGGACCACCGCTGCGCCGCCGTCCACAGTCTGATCGGGTCCTGCATTGGCGACCGGGGCCTGATTGGCCGGCGGTGTTACGCCAGGAGTGACGTTAACGATGCAGGTATCCGCTCCGGTCAAGCCGCCATTGTCGGTCACCGTCAGTTGGAAGGTAAGCGACGTTCCGCTAGTCCCCGCACTGGGCGCCGTAAAGTTGGGATTTGCACCTGCCGGGTTCGACAGGGTCACGGCAGTTCCGGCCGTCTGTGCCCATGAATATGAGGCAATGCTGCCATCAGAGTCGCTCGAACTTGCTCCGTTCAATGCCACGGTTGCACCTTCGACAACCGACTGGTCTGGACCGGCATTGGCAACAGGCGCTTGGTTGGCTGGAGCACATTGATCCGGACTCGTGGAATGGCACGAACTGCATTTGCAGCCGTAGCTCCCATCCGAGCGAGCGGCAGCAAGGCCATAGAGACCTGATAGAAAAAACATTGTCATGAGCACGATCAGGTGGTTTTTTACTTTCATTGAGAACTCCATTTCATTTCAGGTTTTCCTAAATTCGGGCGAATACCGACTGTCTCAGTTTGTCTTTTTGATACTCCCTTCTAGCCCGCAAGAGATTCCTGATTTATCCAGGCAAGATGAATCTTCACCAACTCTTGATGGTGCACCTTCCCTGGTTCCGAGTCAGCCTTCAAATAGCTGGCTGTGTTTATGTCTGGAGAACGATCCCTATAACCGCCCACTTTCTAATAAATTAGCGTGGCGAGTTTTCCGTCGTGCATTTTGAGCTGAGCAAGGTCCATGCCGACTAATAATAAGTCGCGAATAAAAGCCACACTTATTATAGAATCGCTAATGGATGCAACTGGTTGCGCGCTGACGCGATTCCAATCGTGGTGGCGATACGCTACTGACCCAACAGAGTTAAAGTGTTGGCTTTTGCACTACACTCGTGTAGTCAAAAACATACAGTCGGAATTGTGCTTTTCGGGGATTTGTGGAGGTTGTCCGAGGTCTAAATTGATCCGGAAATGTGTGCTGATCTTCATGAACTCCTGAAGCAAGAGGCCCGGTTACCCGGAGCGATGGACCGAGATGAAGAACGTGTTCTCATTCGATGATGTGCTTGAGAGTCGCGTTCAACGGGCCAATCAGAAATTAAGACATCTCTCAATCCTGAACGGCAGACTACTCCCCCAAACAATTTTCGAGTCCCGCCAAGGGCATTTTGATCTGTACGTCGGTTCCGCATCCGGGGGACGAGAATAGACTTATTTCTCCCGATTGCTCGGATATTATCCGGTGGGCGAGGGCCAACCCAAAGCCGGACCCGCGCGTGTTGCAGGCAAAAAACGGCTCGAATACATTTTGAATTATCTCGGCAGGAATGCTGGAGCCGGTATCTCTTATCGAGAGCAACATTGCATTGGTTAAAGGCGTTATTGTCAGCTCCAATGTCCCGCCCTGGCGCATGGCTTCGACTGCGCTCAAGAAGATGTTATTAAGGGCGTATTCCAGCAGTTCCTCGTCGCAAAGTATTTCTTCTCTGCTGTCCTCAAAACCGCTCCGTCGAACGATGATTCCATGCCGCTCGATGGGGTCCGAATAGCTGAGCAGCACTGTTTCCACGATAGCGCAAAGATTGGCGGGCTGCCGTACGGGCCTGCGCAGGTTACAATACCTGTCAACATCGGCCACAATGCGCTCCAACCTCTCTGCTTCGGCAAGAATGACGTCAATGATCCCCTGGGCGGGCTCTTCCCGGGAGAGTTGCTTTTGCAGGCGCCGCGCAAATCCGCCGATAACGGTGGCAGGATTCCGAACCTCGTGGGCAACCGCCTGGGAGAGTCTTCCAAGAGCTGCCATTCGTTCGGTCCGTATGAGCGACTTTTGCATTTTTCGCATCGTGATGTGTGTACCTACACGGGCCAAAACTTCATCGAATTCGTAGGGTTTCATTATGTAATCCACCCCTCCTGCCCGGAAAGCGTTGACCTTATCGGGCACCTCGCCCATGGCGCTGACGAATATGACCGGTATATCGCGAGTTTTCTCATTGGCTTTCACTCGCCGACAAACTTCGAATCCATCCATCTCGGGCATTTTTACATCGAGCAAGATGAGGTCGGTGGGAGAAAGGCTCAAGGACAGAAGGGCAAGAGCGCCGCTGATAGCCGGGCGGACCTCGTATCCATTATCGTTTAGAAGCTTCGACAGAAGATTCAGGTTTGACAAATTATCGTCAACGACAAGAACAGAACCCTTTGTCTCACTTTCATCATTTCCGTTACTCATGTCGCATACCTCCTAAAAGATGGAGTGCTGACTTAATCATGGAAGCAAGTGCGGTATTCCGCATGAAGTCCCCTGTCGGGTATCGAGCTGTGATTGGAAGCTGTGATAGTGGAGAAAGACAAGGCTCAGTCGGGGTGGCGAGAAGTTGGTGCCCCCCTTCTCCCAGCTGAGGCTAAAATAAACACCAAATTGTGGAATGCATCACGAGAGAGAATTTCTTCGGGGTTGAATCAGCGTTTTGCTGAGTTATGGAGTTTGCATCACCGGCAAGAGAGGCCGACTTGCTTATCCCGCAGGGGAGAGAAGCACTGCAAGGATTCCGGTTAGAAAAATGCCGTCGAATGTTCCGGCGCCGCCAATGGAGGCTACCGGCGCCCGCAAGCGTTTGAGCTTGTCGAGATGAAGGAGATCCGCTCCCAGCAGCGTGCCCAGAGTTCCGGACATGTAAGCGGTAGGAGCGGCCCACTCGTAGTTGAAGATCATTGCGGCCACTGCCGCTACGATCGGCGGAATGAACATCGGTATGGCGATGCCGACCCCCTGCACAGGTCGCGCTATTCTATACACCACGTAGGTGACAGCCGCGAGGGCCATCAGCATTCGGACAGGATGAGGCGTATTTGCAAGCAAATAGAACGAAAGCAAGGCCGGAATTATCGCGCCGCCGACATTTACGGCGAGCACTATCTCGTTGGGCCTGTCGGAGCGCGGTGGGCGAAAGCGCATTCCAAAAAACGAAATTACGTTCCACTCGTCGATATCGTCTTCGATCCGCATCCTGCGGACGGGGATATTTATCATACTCCCGACAATGCATAGGAAAAGCAGAGAAAAGAGGTATTCCGGCGGTATCCCGATCCGGGAAAAGGCCCAGCTGAATAAACCGAACTGGACCATCCCGAATGCGAACAGCAGCAAGAACAGAAATACGAAGAGAAAGAAAATCAGAAAAGGTGGAAAAAACATTTATTTGGTTACTCGCTATATGCCCCCGGAGCAATGAACTTGCCGAATCTTCCTTTCAGTCCCTCAAGCTTTTCCACCGTTGACTTCCATGTGTCGTAATATTCCTGGGGACAATCGGGTGCGGTCCTGTGATAGAAGCGAACGGCTCGCGAAATCTTCGCTATCCAGGCATCGATCCGGAACTTAAAAAGCTCCTCGTAGAGTTCCCTTGAGAATTCCTGATCGAGGATATCGCGAAACATCTCGCGCAGGTCTTCGTAGATGGGAATGTAGCCAAGAGGGGTCCGATGAGCGTCAAGTTCATTGTGGATACGGCGCTCGGCCCAGTGCATCCATACTTTTTTATCGATCTTTCCGGTTAGAAAGCGTCCGTTCTGATCCCTCAGAAAATAGTTAACCGCGAAAATCGGCGGCACTTCCTTGATGCCCTCCACGAAGCGGATGTTGTTGGTGATGTACTGACCGATGGGGTAACTGATAAAGTCAAGGTTTGCCATCGGCTGTGGAGCCAGCACGCCTTCCTTCCCGATGGTTGCCGACGTTGTTTCGGATTCGAGCGTGCAGGCCTTGAGTATGATTCCGCTTTTCCAGTCGGGGGATTCCTCGATTGGGGCGGAGGTGTCGCTGTCACGCCCCCCGTATACAACTCCCCGAACCGGGACGCCGTTTGGATCGTTGTAGGAGGAATCTATGTTTTCAAGATACCCGAGCCGCAGCGTGTACCTGGCGTTACTGTGTGCAAAGGGAATCTGATTGCCGTCGGCGTCCTTTTTCCCTTCATGCCATTCGCCTGAGAAGTTCCGGCCCTTCTTCGGCGGGTCAATCCCCATGCCGAGCCAGTACGGATTGTTATCGGGCCCGGTAAGAACATTCGAGAAGATGATTTCCTTTCCCGGTGTCTGGAGTGTCTTGAAAATCAAGGGATCATCGTCGGGATTCACGTCCTTGATTATCCCGAATATTCCATTTTCAACGTTTGCCGCCCGGAATTCGCCGTCGATATTGCGAAAATAGGCTATGTCGTCGCCTATGATCTTTTCGCCGGGAAGCATGGCCGTCGAGGTCTTGCCGCAAGCCGACGGAAAGGCGCCGCAAAATATGGTTGAGCGGCCCTTTTTCTCGTCCTGGACTGACATGACGAACATGTGTTCGCAAAGCCAGCCTTCCATTCCGGAGAGCTTTATTGCAAGCCGCATCGCGTGCTTTTTCAGACCGACCGAATTCCCGGCGTACTGATTGTTGGTCGAAAGTACGATGAAATCTTCCAGGTCCTGATAAATTCTTCTCTTGTCGAGGTCTATCGAATTGCCTCTTTCGTCGAGGCGACCGGCGCTGTGGACGAAGCGGAAGAATCTCTCCTTGTCCTTCATGCGCCGGAAGTGTTCATATCCCCGCCGGTAAAGCAATTCCTCGGAGTGGCAAACGTAGAAAGAATCGGTCATTTGGGCGCAGCCGATCGCAAAAGGGCCGCCGCTTGGGGCCTCGCAGCTCAGCTTTACGATCGCCTCCTTGCCTTTCATTATTCCGTCCATAATCTGGCGGACTTCAGCAAGGCCCTCTTCGCGCTCCTTGGGCAGAAGGGCCTCCATTAAGGGAATCAGCTCCTTTGAAATAAGGTTTTTGGTCGCCCCTGGAGCCCTTCCCTGGTCCTCGTAGCCGTCGTAATGGACGGTATGTCCTTCCTTGGCCAGCTTTTTTTCTTCCCCAAGCTTGAGGGCGTTGCGCTTTAAGTACTCAGCGTCGGTGTCGCTGTCGTCGCACATATATACGGAGTCGGGCTTACACAGCTCGACGTATTCTCCTACAAAATCGAAGAGCTTCAGGTTTTCTAAAGCTGTAAGTTTGCGGTAACTCTCGGCCGACATTTTTTCTTTTAAAATAGGGGCATAGCGGTTTTTGTCGAAATCAGGCATCTTTTGTCCCTTTCAAGGATGTTATAGCGCCGGCAATGCCGGCGTGCGCACAGACAGCGGCTATTTCGGAGATGTCGAAAGTTAAACTCTCCCGGGCTTATGGGTAAATGCCGAGTACGGCATCCGCGAGGTTAGAAAAAACCTGCGTGCTTCCTCTCTCGACATCCAGTGAACCCTCGTCAGTACGCCGGATCCGTATACCAAGGCATCCGGCATTGGCAGCGGCTTCGATGTCGGTGATACTGTCCCCGATGAATATGGCCTGCCGCGGGTCGATCTCGAAAAGGCGGCATGCTGCCGATATCATATCCGGGGATGGCTTTCTGCAACCGCAGAGCTCGTCCGGCCTGTGGGGGCAATAAAGCGCCGCGGCTATTTTACCGCCTGATTGCTCCACTTCGGAGATCATAGCGTCGTGCATTTGCCAAAAGTCGTCCCAGGAGATGAGGCCGCGATTTATTCCGGACTGGTTGCTGATTATGATGGCGGAAATATTCCTGCGATTCAGAAGCGCGAGAGCTTGAAGTGCATCTGGATAAGCATGGAATTCCCGAACATTTTTCACATAATCGGGCCGGTTTTCATTTACAACTCCGTCGCGGTCAATGAGAATGAAACCGCGCGCCGCTGCTTGTGGTGAATCGAGCCAAACGAGCATTTCTTCCTGATCTGTACGGGCGGCGGGCCAAAATCTGCTCAAACCGGCCAAAAATGTGTATATTATCTTCAGTGGACGGGATGGGCTGGAATACCGCGTCGAGTAGCCCGCTTTAAAAGTAAACTATTATAATAGCACAAAAGGGCCATGCCGCAAGATATTGATATAGAAAAACTGGAAGCTGAACTCGAATACCAATTCCAGAATCGGGAGCTTCTCTATCGCGCGCTGATCCACCGCTCTTTCGCATACGAGAACCCGGACATTGAGATGGACAACGAGACGTTGGAGTTCCTGGGCGACTCCGTTTTAGGCCTGGCAATCAGCCATATACTGCTGGAACGGTTCCCGGAATATGACGAAGGAGAGCTCTCGCGCCTTCGCTCCTCGATTGTGAACGAGAGGGAGCTGGCACAGATCTCATCGAGCGTGCACCTTGGCGAATACCTGCTTCTCGGAAAAGGTGAGGAACTCTCGGGCGGAAGGAAGAAGCCGTCCCTGCTTGCCGATGCCCTGGAAGCCCTCCTTGCGGCCGTTTACCTGGATGGAGGGCTCGAATGCGCCGTTCGCATAGTGAAGAAAATGTTCTACGGCTATCTCGAAAACAGGGAGGAGGAATACCTCCTCAAGGCCCTCGATAAGGACTATAAGACACAGCTCCAGGAATTTACCCAGGCACGGCTCAAACTTACTCCGACTTATTTTCTGGAATCCGAGGCTGGGCCGGATCACGACAAAACATTCCACATGCGGGTGGTGATCGGCGACCGCGTGCTCGCCAGCGGCTCCGGCAAGAGCAAGAAGGAAGCTCAGCAGGAAGCTGCCAGGAAGGCCATGGAGCAGATCGTAGAAGGCCCCGAGTTCTTGACCCTGGATGAATCCTAAGAAATTAATTTATCCTGTATTCCTGCCGCAAGCCGGATGCCCATTCCAGTGTGTATACTGCAACCAGTTCGCCGTCACCTCGGGCGAAAGCGGGGATTTACTGACGGCGGCCAGGGCGCGGCTCGATTTGCACGCCGAGCAGGTGAGAAGTTCGGGACGTCCCGGTGAGGCGGCCTTTTACGGAGGGACCTTCACTGCCCTGCCTCAGCCCGTTATGACTGGCATCCTTGATCATGCCGCCTTTCTGGTGGACCGCGGCATCTTTACCGGCATAAGGTTTTCGACCCGCCCCGATTGTCTAGGCGAGGATATTTGCGAAATTCTGGCCGGGTTTCCGGTGAAAACCATCGAACTTGGGGCTCAAAGCCTGTCCGACTCCGTGCTAGGTGCAAGCAGAAGGGGATATGCTGCTCAGCAGGTAATCGATGCTTCCGCATGCGTGAGGCGGCGTGGATGGTCTCTGGGAATTCAATTGATGGCGGGGCTGCCAGGAGACAGCGCTTCGATATTTTTGGAATCGGTGCGGCGCACGATTGCAATGGGGCCGGATTTCGTAAGAATTTATCCCGCCCTTGTGCTAAAAGGCTCGCGGCTGGCGGAGATGTTCAGCTCAGGTGCATACCGGCCTCTAGGTCTCGATGATGCCATAGATTGGGTCGTGCCGGGTTTCAGTATGCTCCTCCACGCCGGTATCCCGGCAGCCCGAATGGGGCTTCACGCCGACCCGGCACTTAACCGGCCGGGTGTGGTCCTTGCCGGTGCGAACCATCCCGCGTTTGGCTATCTTGTTAGGTGCAGGTGGTGGCGGGACAGGATTGAAAAAGAGCTTGGCGGCAGGGCAGGGGGCTCTCTTTCGATCAGAGCGGCCCCTAATTTCATTAGTGAGATCATCGGCCCCGAAAGGTGCAACATCGGGTATTTTGAATCCGGGTTGAAATTCGGGAAAGTTCAGGTAAAAGGTGACCCGGAGCTTACCGGGATGCAATTTATCCTAAAAATATCGGATTAGCGTTTACGGGCTCATAGGCAGGAGGTTCTTAGTGCCGGCAGAGGAAAACAGTTCAAAGAAATTCAAATCCGGGTATGTCGCAATTGTCGGTGCCCCGAACGTGGGGAAATCAACGCTTCTCAACCGGCTGCTCAAGCAAAAGATATCGATTACCGCCCCGAAGCCTCAGACAACGAGGAACAGGATATTAGGCATTTTAACAGAGCCCGATTACCAGATGGTGCTGGTGGATACTCCCGGAATTCACCAGGCGCAAGACGTGTTCAATCAGGCGCTGGTGGATACCGCTCTTTCCTCTCTAAATGAAGCGGATTCAATCTGCTTCATGATTGAGCCGGGTGCCTCCGGACGGCAGGTAAATGATTACATAATAGAAAACCTCCGGCAGGTGCGAACGCCTGCAATTCTTGTCATAAATAAGGTGGATTCCTTAAAGAACAAAGAGGAACTTCTTCCTCTAATCGATTCGTATCGCGAGAAGCTCGATTTTCACGCCGTTATCCCCATCTCCGCCCTAAAGGGCGTTGGGGTGGGGGACCTGATGAACGAGCTCCGCGCAATTCTTCCTGAAGGTCCCCGGTATTTTCCCGAAGAATATGCTACCGACCAGCCCGAGCGCTTCTTTGTCGCTGAATTGGTCCGCGAGAAGATTTTTCACCTCGCGCACCAGGAAGTCCCCTATGCCGCCGCGGTGGTGGTCGATAATTTCACCGAAATACCCGAGCGGAACCTGATCGAAATAGATGCGACAATCAATGTGGAACGGGATTCCCAGAAAGCGATCATAATAGGGAAGGGGGGGCAGATGCTGAAGGAAATAGGCAAACAGGCAAGGGCAGAGATAGAGACCTTCCTTGGGTGCCATATCTTCCTTAAGCTGTTCGTCCGCGTCCGGAAAAACTGGAGAAAGGACCCGCGCGCACTGCGCGAGTTCGGATACCGGCAGCAAACATGAAAGAAGAAATGTCGGCCCGGCAAAAATATCTCTACGCTTCCGCGGCTGTTGTTTTGATTGTGGGGCTCGGCAGTTCCGCGGTCATATATTTTACGGCCTCAAGTCCTAATGGAGCGGAGTTGCTCGAAGGTATAGAGAACTCGAAGAGGTACATTCACAACCTGGAAGTCTATGGCGGGAAAATGAACGTGCTGATGGACCAATTCACCCGCTGGTTCGAAAGCCTCTGGCAGGGAAAGGCCCTCGCCGGCTCCGTGGCCCTTATTACGGTTATCCTATCGCTCTGCCTTTTCCTGGTCGCATATAACCATCCGCCGGATTCAGACTCGGGCAAAAAATCCGATTGGTTGCCTTGAAAATCCCCACTGGTTTTACACGCCAAAAGGATTAGACGTAGCTCTCTTCGGGCTGAATTATCACCCTTCTGTGGGGGTCTTTTCCTATGCTCGCCGAGCGGAGGCCGAATTTTTCGGCTATGAGGTGCTGAAGCCTTCGTACTTGGGCGGTGCGCGGCGTCAGCTCAACGGGGCGGCCCTGTTGGCGCACTGTTTCCGCGGCGGTCTGGGCCTCCATGATGCCGGCGTCTTCTGCTTCGAAATCTTCGGGATAGAAAATCGAGCGCAGGAAATTTTCCATTTGCGTGGTGGTGTTGCTTTTTAAGACGTATCTGGGAATTCCACGTGACTCAGCCTCGCGAATATCGCGCGGCTGTCTCTTTTCCTGGGATTTGAGAGTAAGTACGAGGTTGGCCCTGTCGATTTCGGCTACCACCGTCGCCGGGACGTGGAATTTCTTTATAACGCGCTCAAGCCTCAACCGGCTTACGCCGTAGGAAAAGATCCTCACAGCTCTTCGCCTGGGCCTTTTTGGAGCAGCGGGCGCAGCCGGTTTTTCAGTGACCCAAATATCTTCGGCCTGACTTGGGGCGCTGCTTATTTCGACCTGTCCGTCTTCTTTCCTAACTCTCAGCTCGGGCTCCAGGTGGCTTCCCCTCAAGAAGCGATCCACCACGTCGGCAACATTGTGGTGAACCGCCAGCCGATCCCGGTCCTGTATCTCGATCATGACATTGAATGTGGGCGGCGCCTTGCGCTCAAGCACCGTTTTCTGGGTGCCGCGCCTTCGTGCTTCCTCGTCGGAAAGGGTCACGGCCTGAATTCCGCCGACCAGGTCCATCAGGGTCGGATTCTGGAGAAGGTTTTCGAGAGAATTTCCATGGGCGGTGGCGATCAGTTGAACCCCGCGCTCGGCAATGGTCCGGGCTGCGGCGGCTTCAGCCTCTCTGCCTATTTCGTCAATAACGACAACCTGCGGCATGTGATTTTCAACCGCTTCTATCATCACCGCATGCTGCCTGTTTGGCGAGGGCACCTGCATTCTGCGGGCGCGCCCAATACCGGGATGGGGAATGTCGCCGTCTCCGCCAATCTCATTCGATGTATCGACAATCACCACGCGCTTTCCGAGATCGTCCGCGAGCACCCGCGCGGCCTCCCGTAGAAGCGTGGTCTTCCCGACCCCGGGCCTTCCCACGAGAAGCAGTGAGTTGCCCTGCTCTATGACATCGCGCAAAATGTCTACCGTCCCGAATACCGCCCGTCCAACCCGGCAAGTAAGTCCGATAATCGCCCCGGTCCTGTTCCTGATGGCCGAGATGCGGTGAAGGGTGCGCTCGATGCCCGCCCTGTTGTCCTCTGAAAAGGTCCCTATGTGTGACACCACGTAGTTTATATCGTCATGGGTTACCTGTTCGCCGGATAGATCCTCCATCGAGTTCTCGAAGCGCGCCTCCGGTTTGCGGCCAAGATCTAGAACGATCTCGACAAGAGACGAAAGTGTGTTCTTGGTCTCGAGTTTCTCGCGAATATGCGGCGGTAGCACGTCTAGCAGTAATTGAAGTTCGTCGGCCGTCTCAGGGATTTCACCAGCCAAGAGAGTTTCTCCAGTGGTTGTACGGGTATCGGGGTCTCTCGCTTTTTCTTAATTACCAGCTAAGCGAAGTCAACGGGAATCGCTGGAGAATATGTGTGATTTCAGGAGGTTTTGCAATATAAATTACTCCTGTGGGAAGGGGGCCGAAAAGATTTGGTTTTCGGGTCGGGTTAGGGGGAGGGAAAAACGAAAAAGGTGGGCACGATCACAACCCGTGCCCACCAATTCGGAAGCAACACTAGTTAAATCAGGCGTTGGGGAACATCTCTGAAGCCTGTTCACGGAGCTTGTATTTTTGGACCTTGCCGCTGGCGGTCAACGGGTAGTTCTTGATAAATACAACGTATTTCGGGACCTTATAACTGGAAATCTTTCCACGGCAAAAATCCTGAATGTCTTCGGGAGAATAGGAATAGCCTTCTTTAAGAATAACAAAAGCGCCAACCTGTTCGCCGTACTTGGCGCTGTTCACACCCACGACCTGAACGTCCTGGATGCCTTCCATCTTGAATATGAACTCTTCGACCTCGCGCGGATAGACGTTTTCGCCGCCGCGTATGATCATATCCTTGTGGCGGCCGGTTATGGTAACATAGCCCTCCTCGTCCATCACGCCCAGATCCCCCGTGTGAAGCCATCCGTCAGCGTCCACCGCCTCGGCCGTTGCTTCGGGCATCTTGTAGTAGCCCTTCATGGTGTTGTAGCCGCGGCTGCAGATTTCTCCCTTGGTCCCGACGGGAACCGGCCGCCGGCTTTCCGGGTCCATGATGCAAACTTCAATCTCGGGCATCGCCTTGCCCACTGTCTCGGTTTTCTGGCGAATGTTGTCGTGAATCGTTGTCTGGGTTAGAACGGGAGAGCCTTCGGTCAGTCCGTAGCATATGGTGATCTCCCTTGCGTTCATCTTCTGTATAACTTCGTTCATGGTGGTGACAGGGCAGGGGGATCCCGCCATGATACCGGTGCGAAGTGTGCTGAAGTTGAACTTACTGAACAGCTTGTGCTGCAATACGGCGATAAACATCGTCGGAACGCCGTAAACAGCCGTGCAGCGCTCGGCCTCGACCGAGGCCATAACCATGACCGGGTCGAAAGTTTCCAGGATCACCAGGGCGCTGCCGTGATTTATCGCGGCAAGCACGCCCAACACGCACCCGAAGCAGTGGAATAGGGGTACGGGAAGGCAAACCCTGTCGTTCGGCCCAAGTACCTGATTCGCACCGATCCAGTAGCCGTTTTTGCCGATATTGTGATGAGTCAGCATGACACCCTTCGGGAAACCGGTTGTCCCGGACGTGTACTGCATATTCACCACTTCATGGGGATCGAGCTGCGCCTGCCGTGCCTTGTAGTCGTCATCGCTCACCATCGTGTTAAGTGAGATGATCTCGGGAATGGAATACATTCCCCGGTGCTTTTCATGGCCGAGGAAGAAAACGCGCTTGAGATGAGGGAATCTGGCGCTCTTGAGATATCCCCTCTGGTGGGTCTTCAGCTCGGGTATAAGTTCGTAGATTGTCTGAACGTAATCGGTGTCCCTGTATCCGTTGATGATGAAAAGATTTTCCGAATCGGATTGTTCAAGCAGGTAGGCTATCTCGGATATCTTGTAGAGCGTGTTGACGGTAACCAGAATGGCCCCGATCTTCGCGGTTGCAAACTGGAGGGGGACCCAGTATGGCACGTTTGTCGCCCAGACCGCGACCTTCTCGCCCTTGCCTACCCCGAGGGCCATGAGGCCCTTGGCGAGCTGGTCCACAAGTTCACCGAACTGCCTGTAGGTGAGGCGAAAATCGCGGTCATAATAGACAACCGCATCGTTATCAGGGTACTTGGAAATAGTATCGTCTAGGATTTGTCCCAATGTTTTAGGGAGCACAGCCTGGCTGTCCATAGTTTCTTCAATCCTGTCTTTATTCGGGGAAATACAACACTGCGTAAATTTCGGCCCTTTCGCCCCGGCAGCTGACGTAGTGAGGAATCACGGAATTATAGTAGATGCTGTCGCCCGCTTTTAGGATCCGGACCTCATTGCCGTAAGAAACCTCCACCTCACCCGATAGGACTACAATAAACTCCTCGCCCTCGTGTGAGGAGAGTTTCTTGTCCTCGGCTGGTTCGGGAAGAATTTCAATATAGAAAGGTTCCATGTGCCGGTCTTTTTTGCCCCGGCCAAGTGAATGAAATTTGAGTGCAACCGGCTTGTCTTTACCCTTGAGCATACTTAGCTCTTCTTTTCGCTCGCCGCAACGAACGACCAAGGGGTCCTGGCTGACCTGGTCGTCCAGGAAGGTCCCAAGCCTGATCCCGATCACACGTGCAATCTTGAGAAGGGGGCCGAGTGAAGGGTAAACATTCTCTTCCTCGACCGCTTTGAGAAATTCGGTTTCGAGGCCGCTGCGTTCCGCGACTTCCTCAAGCGAGAGTCCTCGGTCTTCTCTGAATCGCTTGATTCGCGCTCCAATTTTTTCATTGGTACTCAAGATGATTTCTCCTGTTAATGTTGGATTAGAAACGAAAACTATTTCGGCACTGATCTCGTCGGTGAACAACCGGTGCGATGAAATAGCTAAAGCTTGAAAACCATTACAAAAGGCTTTTAAAATCAGAAACCGCGGAGCGGCTGATGGATCACCGAACCACAGCGTATTTCGCTGCAATCAGCAGTTGAATGATTTTTTACCAGTGTATTTTTCTCTACTGGAGACGTCGACCCTGTCCGGCTACGAAACATCACGTTAGAAGCGGCATTGTTTCAGTCAGGGGGAATGTGGATTGGGAGTCCCCGAACAAGACGGCGGAGACTTTCTTATATACGGTCTTGACTTTGTCGAAAAGAAAAAATTGAAGCATATTTATCGGATGAGAGGAAAATCCGGCAACTTTTCTCGAAAACTCCCTTGTGGGCGCACTTTGATGTATGCAGGAATCTAAAAGTGCTCCCTTCGCATCGTAAGGAGGACCCCAATTTTGCCTGATTGGGGATGTCCGCACCGCAAACCAATGACGAAGACGGTGTGTACCGGAAAAGGCAGCTCAAGGTATTCCGTTTTCCTGCCGGGAGTTAATGCGGTTGATTTTTATCCCGAAATATTAATAATAAACTGGTTCAGCGAGACAAGATGAAAAGGAGCGGGTATTAAATGCCGATGAGCGAAAATACACCTGAGAAGAATTTCCGGACAGGCACCATTTATAAAAGGGTGATCTTGATCGTCGTTGCTCTGATAATATTTCTTCCGATGCTGGCGGTTATAGCCCTCCATGTTCCAGCCGTCCAGAAAGAGATTATATCGAGCGCGGCTAATAAGATTGGGAGCATCTCGCAGTTCAATGTGAAGCTTGAATCCTATACCTGGACTCCGTTTTCCAGCCTCGATTTGGAAAAGTTAAGAGTAGAGACGGAAGGGAAAACGGTACTCGACTGCACACGGGTGCGGCTTGCTTACGGCCTCTCAACAAAATGGCCATACGTTGTAGTGCCGGAGATTTACCTGGAAAAACCTTTCCTGCAACTTGAAAAAAACGAAGATGGCAAATGGCGCGTCGCTCTGGAAACAGCACCCAGACCAAGCGCCTACAAATTCTGGCTAGACTTTCCGCTGCCGGTCCTGCGCATTTCTTCGGGCATCATCGAGGGCCGCCGCCAGGGCCAAACTGTCCTGTCGGTAAAAGATATCACCGGGGTTGTTCACCTGAAAAAGGTTCAAGGACGGGATGGACCTGAGATCCGTATAGACCCTGACAACTGGCAATGGCTGGCCGAAATCCTGGCCGGCGAACCCGGACGTACCCAGGATCAGTCTGGTTCCGAACCAAGACCATAATTTAGAGGGTGCCGGAAAGTCTTAACCGGTTTATGATACGCAAAAAATTCGATCGACCGGTTTAAACCCGCTCGATTTACAGGGCGGGACATATTTTTTCGGCACCATCTTTGACAGGCAGAAAGGAGCCACAGCCATGAAGATACAGGATGTTAGGACACTTGCGAAAGGTATGGGAATCAAGTCTTTCGGGAAGACAAAAGTTGATTTGATCAGGGAAATTCAGCGCCAGGAAGGGAATTTCGACTGCTACGCCAAGACGGAAGGCTACTGCGATCAGGTCGAGTGCATCTTCCGCGAGTCGTGCATATCGGAAAAGAAATAACAGGGCTTCTTTCAATCATTGTTTCGTGCGCAAGATGCCGCCCGGATAGGGTGTTTATTCCTCACGCGGAGCAAAACCACGTCTTACTGTATTTTCCACTACATTCCTGGGGACCATGAAATGTAGGAGGTAGTCGGGACCTCCTGCTTTCGATCCAATACCCGACATCTTGAAGCCTCCAAACGGGTGCCGTCCAACTATCGCGCCTGTGCAGCCCCGGTTTATGTAGAGGTTGCCTACCTGGAACTCGTTGCGCGCATGTGCGATGTTTGCCGGACTGCGTGAAAGGACCCCTCCGGTCAGCGCGTATTCGGTCCCGTTTGCCACCCGGAGCGCCTCATCGAAGTCTTTAACCTTGATTACGGCAAGCACTGGACCGAAAATCTCGTCCTGCGCGACCCTGCTGTCGGGGCGAATCCCGGTAAGTATAGTGAGGGGAACAAAATTTGCCGCCTCACCGGAAGGGCGCTCCAGGAGAACTTCTCCTTCCTTCCTGCCGATTTCGATGTATCTCAGGACCTTCTCGCGGGCTGATGGTTCGACGACCGCACCCATGAAGTTTTGCGGATATTCTGTCGGCCCCAGGTTTAGGCTATCGGCGGCCGCCTTGAGCCTTTCAATGAACCTGTCATGATTTTCCTCCAAGACGATCAGGCGCGAACACGCCGAGCATTTCTGCCCCTGATAGCCAAATGCCGACTGGAGAATATATCCAACCGCTTCATCCATGTCGGCATCTGAATCGACAATAATCGCATTCTTGCCGCCCATCTCAGCAATGACGTTCTTTACCGCTCCGGCGCCTGGAGGCGTCTTCGAAGCCCTTTCAATTATGCGCAAGCCAACATCCCTGCTGCCCGTGAAGGCCACCATGGTAACCGACGGGTGGCCTGTCAGGAAATCCCCAAGATACCCGCCTGGGCCTGGAAGGAAGTTGAAAACCCCTCTGGGAAGACCAGCCTCCTCGAAGATGCGCGCCAACATGGAACCGGTTACCGGGGATTGCGAGGCGGGCTTGTATATAACTGTGTTTCCGGTCACCACCGCCGCTGAACTCATGCCCATCGAAATTGCCAAGGGGAAATTCCAGGGAGCAATGACCACGGCAATCCCGCGGGGCTGATATTCAAGCACGCTGGTCTCGCCCGGGACCCTGTCCATATTCCTAGGTTTGCCCCTGTTGAGCATCTCCCGCCCGTAATACTCAAGAAAATCAATTGCCTCGCATACATCTGCGTCTGCTTCGCTCCAGCTCTTCCCAACCTCGAAAACCTGCAGGGCGGCCAGGTCATAGCGCATCCTTCGTGCAGCTAAAGCGGCCCTGAAAAGGAAGTTGGCGCGGACCTCGGGCGATGTGTCCCGCCAGCCTGGAAAGGCGGCCCTCGCGGCGACAATGGCGCTTTCCGCTTCGGCAATTCCGGCGGAGGATATGATGCCCACCGTTTCGTCGGGAGAGTTTGGGTTTAGCGAACGGAAAACTGTCGGAGTCTCGACCTCGGCCCCGTTAATCTCGACTTTTACAGGGATGGGGAAGCGATGCCTGACCCTTCCCAAGGCCTCGGAGAAGAGTTTCCGGTGGTCCTCCCGAGACCAGTCAAAGCGGGGCTCGATTCTGAATGAGGCCCGTTCCAAAGGTGAAGACGCCTTGTTATTCGATTCAAGTTCCTCTGATTCCTTTAGCTTTTCAGCAGGATTTCTGAGTAGATCGCCCCTTGGCAGCTTCTGCGTGAAACTCTGGAGCAGGAAAGACTCGTTTGCAGTATTTTCGAGAAGTCGTCTAACCAGATAGGACATCCCCTGAACCATGTCCCCTACAGGAGAGTAGACGCGCACATGCAGGCCTGCTTTTCGAAGAGCGGTTCGAACCGGCTCCCCCATGCCATAGAGGACCTGGAATTCCACGTCGTCTTCACTCATCCCCAGGTCTTTCGCAATCTCTGAGACCGCCGAAATGGAGCGCACGTTGTGAGAAGCGCATGCAAGTCTCACATGGCTGGCGTTTTTAAGTATTACGCGCGCGAGGTGTTCGAAATTCGCATCGGTCTCATGCTTGTTCGTAAAGACCGGCACCGGCCAGTTGTTCTGACGAGCATGAATGACTTCCTGGTCCCAGTAGGCGCCTTTTACCAGCCTTATGGTAAAGCGGGAGTCCGTGTCCCTGGCCCAATGAATCAGTTGGTCCAGGTCGTCTTCGGATTCGCGAAGGTATGCTTGTATGACGATCCCGGTATGTGGATAGCCGCGGAATTGTGGTTCCTCCATCAGGCTGCGATAGAGGGCGAGGGTGAGGTTTTTTATCCCGTAATGCTCCATATCCAGGTTGATGAAAGCACCGGTTTCGATTGCCTTTCGCAGAACGGGCCTCAGGCGCTCCTTTGCTTTTTCTATTGAGTAGTCGAAGGCGCACGAGTTCATTTGCGAATACATGGCCGAGGCCTTAATGGAGAGATTTATTTTCGGGGAGTGACCCCAATCCAGTGCACCACCCAGCGGACCGAGAGCCGGCCACTCTTTCTGGACGGAGCTCAATAAATCGAGGAGGTGCATGTACCTGGAGTGATACTCCTCGGCCTCAACTTCGGAAACTACGGCTTCTCCCAGCAAATCGATGGAAAACGCCAAGCCGCGCGAGCGCAGATTTTCGAGCACGGGAAGGCTCTCTTCGGGCGTTTGGCCTGTCATAAACTGCCCGGCAACCTTGATGAGGTTTCTTCCAATACTGCGTGCAATAACCCCTGAAGTGCGCCATTCGGGCGAAACATACTTGATGCCGCGGTCGAGAGCTGAAGGAAAATTGAGCGCAGGGTCCGAGAAATACTCTCGAATGTGGCGCATGACCGACTCTGGAGTCTTGAGATAGGGGAAAACATCTACGAACCGAAACATCTGGACCTTGAATGGCTCATTATGCATGCACCACTCAAAAAGTTTTCCCGTCCAGTATTCTTTCTTGAAAACGGACCTGGATTCCTCCCCCATAAGGTCATACAGGCGCATGCCTGTTTTTCGAATCCTGTTCTCCAGGTCTGAAGCCATATAAAATCTCCTCTTGGGGCCGTCCAAAATGCCAACGGTGGAGTGTAGAAAAACAATACTGAATCCGTTCAGTAAGAATAATATGAATAGATCGGAATCAATATAGTCCCGATTGAGTCTAATGGCACTCGTTAGTAGCTTCTAAAATAAATACTACCCAAGGAAAGTATATTATGATCAGGGCAATCCAAAGCCGGGGGCATACGGATATTGGAGAGGGTCGGGGTAGGTGACTTACCAGGCCGGTAAAAGAACGATTACAATTGCAGGTCTATACATCTCTTTTTCGGCGCACTTTTCGTGATTCCTTCTTCCAACCAGCCCTAGTTTTTGAATGCTGCACAGACTTTTCACCCGCCATTGCGGTCGACTGAACATGATGGGGCTGAACGATGAATGTCCCTGGCGTAGGGGCGACGGGCTTTGAGGCGGGTTTTTCTCTTCTCGCCGCGAGCTTCTCAGCTATATTCTCACGCACCCTTGGAAAGATGAGAAAATCACGGGATACCGACTCGACAAGATAGAGTTCGGCCCCGGCAGAAAGGAACAGGGTCCCCGATTCAACCGCACGTCTGGCTTCAACTTCGATCAGGATAGGTTCGGGCTCGCGGCGCCTGGCAATACGAATTGCCAGTTCACGACTGGCCGAAAGCGGGGTAAAAGGGCGCCCGGAGGGCCTCAGGCCAAGATCTTGGGTCCGTACCAGATTCTTGGGCTTTATGCCGAAATATAGTCTTGCCGGCGCATCCTCGACAGCTTTGTAGCGGGGCAGGGTAACGCCGGAGCAGATTCTCAGCAGGCTTCCGTCAAGGGAGAAAGGGATTTCCATGCCAAGTAGGGAAAGCTCCCTGATGCTCGACTCGCGAACGAATCTGAGTTCGGGATCTTCCCGCAGGGCCCAGTAGAATTCCTTCCAGGGCATTGTACCGTCTTCATCCCAGAAAAGGCCGTATTCGCCGGGCGAATGGTATCCGATGAAAGAAAGTGTGCGTGCAAGAGTTTTGTGCTGTTTTTTCTGCATTTTGGTCCGAAGCCATTATGATAATTTTTCCGCCGAGCCGTAATTATAGATGCAGGCACTAAATAGTTCAACATAGACACCGGGGGAACAGGCGTCATCTTGGGCGAATTTCAGGCAGACTGCTTAGAAAAACAGCACCTGATCAAACCGTGGTGATGCCAAAAGGTGAGCCGCGGTAATCCTTTTCTTCCAGGCCTGGTGAGGTTCGGCTTTGGCGGACCAGAGCAGATTGCGCTTTCTGGTGGTTTACATAATATATATTATCAGACATTGGTTCCCTGTGTCGAGCGCCTTTTTCGCTTGACTTCAAAAGCCATTTCATTTAAATCTTCTGCTCGCTTGCGGGAATAACTCAGTGGTAGAGTGCAACCTTGCCAAGGTTGAAGTCGCGGGTTCAAATCCCGTTTCCCGCTCCATCGAATTTTCAAGGGTGGTCCCGAACCACCCTTTTTTTTGTGGCAATATCTCAGGCCCTTCCTATATTTTTCATTATGGAACTTTGCGTGGTAAAACCGAACCACAACTCTGGCGGGCACATGCCGTGGAAAGCTACACTTACCCGGTTCTACTCGCAGTTTAATTCAAAGGACCACGTCTGCATCCTGATAGATCCGGACCCCGATGCCATTGCCTCCGCACTGGCGGTAAAGCGATTGCTTTGGCACAAGACCGCGTCGACCACTATTGTCATGATACGGCAGATACGAAGGCTAAATAACCTGACCATGGTTCGCCTTCTTCACCTGCCTCTGGTTCTTTTGAAGGACGCATCGCTTGAAAAATGCAACAAGTTCGTTCTCGTGGACGCTCAACCGGATCATAATGATTTTTTCAAAAGCTTGCAGTTTACTGCCGTTATCGATCACCATCCGGTGAATTCCGAAGTTATGGGGCCTTTTGTTGACATTCGGCCCGAATTCGGATCAACTTCCACAATAATGACCGAATATCTCCGGGCGGCAAAAATCAAACCATCGAAGGTCCTCGCCACCACCCTGCTATACGGAATAAAGACCGATACGCGCAATTTCGAACGCCACACACTGGTTCAGGACATAATGGCCTTTCGCAGCCTCTACCCGCATGCCGACAAAAATGTGCTGCGAAAAATCGAGATAGCAGACCTCTCGCTAAAAGATCTGCGATTCTTCCATAAAGCTCTTGAAAGAAAACACGTCGTCAGGGACCGCATATTTGTCCACCTCGATGAAGTCCCTTCCTCCGACCTGTTAGTCGAAATCGCTGAGTTCCTGCTCAAGATACACGATATTTCCTGGAGCATTGTATCTGGGATTTACGAGGACTGCCTGATAATAGTGGTAAGAAATGATGGTTACCGCAAGGATGCCGGCAAAGTTATGAGGCGGGCATTCGGCCAGATCGGGTGCGCCGGTGGCCACAACGCCATGGCCCGAGCCGAGATACCTCTTGGTAAGTTATCAGGAATAATAGGAAAGTTAAGTTCCAAGGAGATCGAGCGGTTCGTTACCGGCAGTCTTTCACCCTTTCCAAAGAATTAATCAAACTCGTGCAAAACACAGAAGACAACTGCGGCTCTTCAGGACCGATGGAGAAAAACTCTCGGACCATGGCTCTCAAGCGCATCGAATTATTCACAGACGGGGCCTGCGCTGGAAATCCCGGCCCCGGCGGATGGTGCGCCATTTTGCGGTTCAATAAGGCTGAGAGGGAGCTTTCGGGGTTCCAAAAACTTACCACGAATAACCAGATGGAGATGACTGCGGTGATCGAAGGTCTTCGCGCGCTGAAAGAGCCATGCCATGTAACCGTTTATACTGATTCGCAGTATCTCCATAAGGGTTTTACACAATGGATGAACCAGTGGAAGCGCAATGGCTGGAAAACGGCGTCCAAGGAACCCGTAAAGAACCGCGAATTATGGCAGGCCCTGGATGAACTGGCCGGAAAACACCAGCTTGAATGGGTATGGGTGCGCGGACACGCCGGGCACCCCGAAAACGAGCGATGCGACGAACTTGCGCGCGAGCAGATTATGAGACATGCGAGATTATGAGATAGGACCTCGCCATTATCCTTTCCGCTACCCCACCTTCACAGACTTCCCTCTATGCAATAACATTCAAAACATACCTGCATGCCCTGCCCTTGCCGATCCTGCTGAGTTTTCCGGTATCCACCAAGTCGTTTAGCTCGCGAAGGGCCTGGCGCTCGGAGATGTCCGCCAATTGCGAGTAATATTTGTTTGTGATGAAGCCGTGCATTTTGATGAATTCAAGGGCGCGCATCTGGCGAAGGTTGAATCCGGAATCCGGCATCCTTTCGCCCGGGCTTATGGTTGGTATCGAGGGGAAAACTGCCGTTGGCCATTCACGCTCGGCGGCTTTGGCAGTTTCAGGCACAGTGGGCGGGCGCTGGTCGCGCACCTCGGAGGGAAGGTCCTTTTGCTGCAGTTCCTTTCTGTCTGAAAGAATGATAGCGCGCTCGATGACGTTTTCCAGTTCGCGCACGTTTCCGGGCCACTGGTATTCCAGGATGAGTTTCATTGTGCCAGGCGAAATAGAGATTGGTTCCTGCGCGTTTTCCTCGGCATACTTCGTAAGGAAATGGCTGACGAGGAGCGGAATATCGGGGGGCCGCTCGCGAAGTGGCGGCAGAGCCACATGCACCACGTTGAGACGATAGAAAAGGTCCGCCCGAAACCGAGCGGCCGCGACTTCGTCCTTTAGGTTCCGGTTGGAAGCCGCCACAACCCTGACATCAACCTTGAGGGTATGGCTCCCCCCTACCCTCTCGAACTCCATTTCCTGCAAGATGCGCAGAAGCTTTACCTGCAGGGGGGGCGACATTTCGCTTATTTCGTCGAGGAAGAGCGTGCCGCAGTGCGCAAGCTCAAACCTGCCTTTTCGCTGACTGACGGCACCGCTGAATGCCCCCTTCTCATGACCGAAAAGCTCACTCTCCAAAAGGGTTTCGGGAAGAGCGCCGCAATTTACCGATATGAAGGGAGCGTCTTTTCTCGGGCTGTTAAAATGGATTGCGCGGGCAATCAACTCCTTACCGGTGCCTGATTCGCCGGTCACGAGCACCGTTGCCTTTGTCGGGGCGACTTTTTCGATGAGCTGAAAGATCCGCTGCATCTGGACGCTCTTTCCGATAATATTGCCGAAATGGTACCTGTCCTGAAGCTCCTGCGAAAGGCGCCGGTTCTGGCAGACCAGGTTGTAGTGGTCCATTGCCTTGCGGATCGTGACTTTCAGTTCTTCGTTCTTGAACGGCTTAAGGATATAATCGAAGGCGCCCTTCCTCATGGCCTCGACGGCCTTTTCGACGCTTCCGTACGCTGTCATCATGATAATGGGAATATCGGGCTGCTGGAGACGAATCCGGTCCATGAACTCCATGCCGTCCATCCCCGGCATCTTCATATCGGTAATGACAACGTCCAAGTCGTTTTCCTGAACCTTTTCAATGCCTTCACGCGCGCTCTCGGCGGTGATTACCTGGTATCCCTCATCCGAGAGCAGCGATTCGAGGACGAGGAGATAATTTCTTTCATCATCTACAATCAAAATTGTGTTCATAACTAAACCGTCGATTCCTCAACTTCGAATTCCGGCTGTTCAAGAGGCAGCCGAATCGTAATTATCGTACCGTAGCCTGCCTGGCTGACGACCTCGATTTCTCCATTATGATTATCTACTATCGTCTGTACAATGGCGAGCCCCAGGCCGGTCCCTTTCTCGCGCGTGGTGAAAAAGGGATTAAAAATCTTCTTCTTTACCGCATCGGGAATCCCGTGACCGGTATCCTGAATTTGGAGCTCGAGTTGCGGATATCCGTCTCTGCCGTTCATAACCTCGGTCTGCAGGCGCAGAACACCGCCCTCCGGCATGGCCTGGAGGGAATTGACAAAAATGTTCACAAAAGCCCTGTATAAAAGGTCCGAGTCTGCCTCGATGCAGTAATCACCAGTAAAGTATGCGCGCTCGACCCTGATCCCGAGCCGCTGGCACTCAGCTTCCAGCATCTGAAGGTTCTTGTCGATTATATCTTCTATTCGGCACTTGGACGGCCGCAGGTCCTTGGGCCTGGCGAAGTCAAGGAACTCCGTAAGAATATCGTTCAGACGGGTGGACTCATCCACTATGATCGCCGAAAATCTCTTATGTCTTTCATCATTCATTCGGCTATCGAGCAACTCGGCGGTGCTTCTGATGATTCCCAGAGGATTTCTTATTTCATGGGAAACGCCGGCGATCATTTCGCCCAGGGCCGCGAGCCGTTCGGCCTGATATAACTGGTCTTCGAGCTTGTTTCTCTCTTTTGCACGAGCGGCGATGATCCTTTCGGCCCGCCTGGCAATAAGAAGAATTGTCACGAACAAAATGCCGACAAATGCAAGAAAGCTCGAGGCCACTATCCACTGAAACCGGTGAATGGTGGAGTAATCGGACGACATGTCCTGGGTGATTTCGAATACCCCGAGCACCTTTCCGCGCCTCCAGCTAAGTGGCTTTTCCTCCCACATCGGTAAATAGGTGATGAGCTTTCGCGCTCCGCCCTTCCATTCAAAACCGAATAAATCCTTTTCCTCGCTGGAGAGCAGAGAAACGGATTCCTCCTGTAGAGCGCGCGCGAATGGCTCCCCGATACTGCCCTTCTGCCCTACCATTGTTTTATCGGTGCTATAGGTTAGTACCTGGTCAGGATCGTAGATGTTCACACTAACGACGGGCAACCCATGAATAGTGTTTCTGACCACCCTGTCGAGCCTCTGGTACTGGCTCTCCCGACTCAGGCGAATTTCTCCATCCGCTATCAGCGTGGGGACGGTGAATTGAAAAAAGACCTGGTGATTCAGGTTTTCTGCTAGCAGAAGAGTATATTTTTCGCTCTTCTCGAGCAAAATAGCCTTGGCCCTTTGCGATATAAATCCGGAAATCAGGATCGTGCAGACAAGGAGAACCATCAGGCTGGAAAGGGCAAGATACTTTACCAGCTGAAAGGGTTTAATGCTTTCCAGGACTTTTTTTCTTTGCTGAATAGTTTTCATTTATTGGCGCCGTCTTCGCTTTCGATGATTTCCCTTACTTTTTGCCGCCTGGTTTCGAGCAATTCCAGCCACCTGCCTTCCCAGCCTCGGGGCTGTGGATCGTAGAACCGCTCTCCGGTCAGGGCTTCGGGCATGTACACTTCGGGGACCCATCCTTCCTCGTGATCATGAGGATATTTGTACTGCCTGCCGTAGCCGAGTTTTTTCATGAATCCAGTCGGAGCATTTCGAATATGCAACGGCACCCGTGCATCACCGGAGTTCTTGGCAATGTCGCGGGCCTTTCCGAAAGCGGTGTAGACCGAGTTGCTCTTCGGCGCAAGGCAAAGATACACGACAGCCTGTGCCAGGGCAAGTTCGCCTTCGGGGCTGCCGAGGAAATGGTAGGCCTGAAATGCATCAACTGCCTGGGTGAGGGCAAGTGGGTCGGCAAGGCCTATGTCCTCGGATGCCATCCGGATAATTCGCCGAGCCAGGTACAGCGGGTCTTCGCCGCCTTCGAGCATTCGGGCAAGCCAGTAGAGGGCAGCGTCGGGGTCGCTTCCGCGAACGCTTTTGTGAAGGGCTGATATGATATTGAAGTGTTCCTCTCCCGCCTTGTCGTAATGGACCGATTTGCGCAAAAGAGCTTCTTTGGCGGTTTCAATATCGACGAGGCGGATACCGTCTTCACCAGGCGCGGTTGTAAGGACCGCCATCTCGATCGCATTAAGGATTATCCTGGCATCCCCTCCCGATGCCGCAATCAGGTAGTCTTCGGCATCAGGTGCAAGTCGGGCAGGGTATTTACCAAGGCCTTTTTGCGTATCGGAGAGGGTGCGCGCAACAATTTGCCTGAGGTGGACTTCCTCGAGGGGCTCGAGCACGGCAACCTGTGCACGTGAGAGCAGTGGCCGGATAATTTCGAAGGAAGGGTTTTCGGTGGTTGCACCAAGCAGCAGAATTGTTCCATTTTCAACGTGGGGCAGCAACGTGTCCTGCTGGGCCTTGTTCAACCTGTGGATTTCATCGATAAAGAGCCAGGTTCGCGCTTTTGTCCTCGCAAGGGTCTCCCTTGCTTCCTGGACGGCGGCCCGGATTTCCTTGGCGCCGGCCATGACGGCGGAAAGGTAGACTAGGTGTGTTTCAGTCTGTGAGGCGATGATCTTTGCAAGTGTAGTTTTGCCACAACCGGGAGGTCCCCAAAGTATCAGCGAATGAAAGCGGCGGTGTCGAATGATGCGGTCGAGGATTTTACCCGGTCCGAGCAGGTGTGCCTGACCGATGAATCCATCGAGGGTTTGAGGGCGCACGCGTTCCGCCAGGGGAGCAAAGCCCAGGATATCATCTTGCGACTTTTGTTCGAAAATATTTAGCTGGTCCATCAAAGGTCAGATTTTTCCAAGCTCGGCAGCCGCTTCTGAGAAAGCCGGCCCGGCGAGTGAAAGACGGTGGTGGATCTGATACCTCAGCCCCAATCCGCCGCCACATTGCTGAATAAAAATTAATTATAATGAAAATCTTTAGATATTACGAGGGATTTAGGGATGGTGGGATAAATGCGGTTCCGGATTTTTTAGTCACCGAGATACGCATTCCGCACTCGCTCGTCTTTCAGCAGTTCGGCGCCGGGGCCTTCCAGGGCCACTTTGCCGGTTTCGAGCACATATCCGTAGTGGGCAATGGTAAGGGCGGCCATGGCGTTTTGTTCTATCAGCAGAATCGTCGCGCCCTGCCGGTTTACCTGTTCAATGGCCCTGAAAACCTCTTCAACCACCAGCGGCGCCAGGCCCAGCGAAGGTTCATCCAGGAGCACGAGCCTTGGCCTGCTCATTAGCGCCCTTCCGAATGCGAGCATCTGCTGCTCGCCCCCGCTTAGCGTTCCGGCAACCTGGATTTTGCGCTCCTCAAGCCGGGGGAAAAGCGAATAAACCCATTCAAGCTGCTCCCGGAATTCAGCAGTGGAGAGCTTATAAGCGCCGAGTTCCAGATTCTCAAGTACCGAAAGGTTTTGGAAAACGTGCCGACCCTCGGGGCTTACCGCGATACCCTGCCTGATGATCTGATGGGTGGGATGACGGGTTATGTCTTTTCCGCGAAAAACAATCGAGCCGCCATTTAACTTTACCAGCCCGACTATTGCACGAATCACGGTTGTTTTTCCGGCTCCGTTTGCCCCGATGAGTGTAACGATCCGCCCCTCGTCTACTGAGAGGTGAATGCCTTTTAGGGCATGAATCCCACCGTAATATACGTGCAGATCATCAACCTCCAGCATGGTAGCCGCTTCCCAGGTAAGCCTTGATTACCTTGATATCTTTTTGAATCTCGGCGGGCGTGCCCTCCGCTATGGATTTGCCGTAATCGAGCACTTTTATGCGCTCGCAGAGCCCCATCACGAATTTCATGTCGTGCTCGATCAAAAAAACCGTCACTCCGTACTGGTCCCGTATCAGCCTGATAAGCGCAGCGAGTTCAATAGTCTCGATGGGGTTCATTCCGGCCGCCGGCTCATCGAGCAGGAGCAGTTTCGGCCCAGTGGCAAGCGCCCTCGCTATTTCTAGTCTTCTCTGCTGCCCGTAGGCAAGTGTTGAGGCTTTTTCCGATGCGAGATGCCCCAGTCCAAGCTCATCGAGATGACGGCGGGACTTTTCGCGGATTTCGGCTTCCAATCCGCGGTGTTTCGAAGATCCGGTCATTGCGAGCAGGAAATTCGATTCCATTGAAAAATGGAAGGAGACCATCACGTTTTCAAGAACGCTCATATCGCCAAAGAGCCTGATGTTCTGGAAAGTACGTGCTATTCCGGATGCTGTAACGCGATGGGCCGGAAAGGCCGCAATGTTTTGCCCCTGCCAGAAAATATCTCCTTCAGTCGGAGTGATGAACCCGGTTATAGTGTTAAAAACAGTTGTTTTCCCGGCTCCGTTCGGGCCGATGAGCCCTACCAGTTCTCCGGCTCCGAGGGCGATTGAAAAATCGCACACGGCGCAAAGCCCCCCAAACTGGACGATGACATGGCGCATTTCAAAGAAGCTCATGGCGAGCCCACCCTCTTTCCACCCCTCGATAGAAATCGGGCCAGCTGTTCCCAATTGAATTCCCTGCGGCCAAATATCCCGTGACCGGCAAAAATTATCACCAGCATCAGGATGAGGCTGAAGACGACCATGCGCATACCTGGAATACCGGGTATGACGATGATGCCAAGATCAACGGGATTTTCGACTATCCTCAGGGCCTCTCCGCCCCAGGCAAAGAGCATCGCCCCCACGACCGCCCCCGTCGTGCTTCCAAGCCCTCCGACAACGATGATGATAAGAAGATTGAAGGTCAGCGTAAATATAAAGAGCGTGGGCGAAACGGTGGTTATGAGATGGACGAGCAATCCTCCGGCTATTCCCGAAAAAAATGCGCTGATTAGAAACGCAAGCAGAAGTGGCCGAAAAGGATCGATTCCCATTGCGCGCGCCGCGGTCTCATCTTCGCGTATTGCCTTCATTGCCCTGCCGTAGCTGCTGTTGATGAGCTTCGTTATCGACACGATGGTCAGGATAGCGATGCCCCACGACCACCAAAGGTTTGTATAGGGCTCAAGATTCTTCAGGCCGAGCGGCCCGTTGGTAAGGCTCTGAGCTGCATTGCAGAGAACGCGTACGACTTCGCCGAACCCGAAGGTAACAATTGCCAGGTAATCGCCCCTGACCCTGAAGACAGGGAAACTTATCATGAAAGCGAAAAGTGCCGCCATGACGCCGGCGGCGACCAACGAGAGCGCAAAGGGCGCCTGCACCACACTGAGCGGCCAAATGAGTTGGTTTATGATGAAGTTGAGCTGTTTTTCCGCGGGGCTCATGGTGAGGAGCGCCGAGGTGTATGCCCCGATCGCTACAAATGCATTGGGCCCCAGGTGCAGTATGCCGCAAACGCCGTTTACAAGGTTGTAGCTGACGGCAAGAGTTACGAAAATCGCCATATTGTTCAGAATGCGGACATGATATTCGGACCCGTACTGATTGAACAGGGCGAGTATTCCAAGGACACACAGGAGCGCCGCCGCATTCAGCATCGTTTTCTGCCGGTCGGTCAAGTTCCCTTGTATTTGTGCTGCACCCGCGGGCCCCCGAAAATCACTCAACGGTGGTTTCCCCCATTATCCCGGTCGGCCTGAAAAGAAGTACGAGAATAAGTATTACAAATGCCAGCGCATCGCGGTACTGGGCAAGCTCCGGCATCAGCGCCACTATCATGATTTCCCCCAAACCCAGGAGAAACCCTCCGATCACCGCTCCGGTGATGTTGCCAATGCCGCCGAGCACGGCCGCAATAAAGGCTTTTATACCGGGGAATATTCCCATGAAGGGATTTACCTGAGGGTATTTCATAGCCCACATAATCCCGCCCGCGGCGGCCAGGCACGATCCAAGCAGGAAAGTCAGAGCTATGATTCTGTCAAGGTTGATGCCCATCAGGCGAGTTGTTTCAAAATCGCGGGAGGCAGCCCGCATCGCCTTGCCGGCCTTTGTCCAGTACACGATGTAGAGAAGTCCCAGGACAAGCAGGATGGTTATAAGCGGGGCGTAAATCGTCAGTACCTGTATTCGAAGGCCGCCGATTTCGATTACTCGCGCAAAAAAGTCCGGTCTCGGAAATGGCCTGGGAACGCCCCCAAATATAACCAGAAAGAGATTTTCGAGCAGAAACGAGGCACCGATTGCCGAGATAAGAAGTGAAATGCGCGGAGCGTTGCGAAGAGGTCTGTAGGCGGCCCGGTCCAGAAGTACTCCGATGCACCCGGTGATAAGAATGGCAAGCGGAAAAGCAATCCAGGGATTGCTGAAAATACCTATTCCAAAGATGGCGGCGTATGCGGCAACCATCAGCAGGTCCCCATGGGCGAAGTTGATAAGCCGCAAAATCCCGTAAACCATCGTATAGCCGATGGCAACGAGCGCATAGAGGCTGCCGACCGAGATGCCGTTTACGAGTTGCTGGAGGAAGATAGTAGTAGTCATTCCGGACTATTCATGGTGGACTCAAGTCCCCGGACTTTAAAAGAGAGCTACATGACAATCGCAGACAGGTTACGCGCCCAGGCGCTCCCAGCATGGGCCCTTTGTTACTCGTCAAGCCAGTAGTGATAAATCGCATGCTTTTATCATATAGTCAAATGCCGCGGAATCTGTCGGCGCACATTCCCCAAAACCATCAACACATCCCGCCAATCCCTAAATTCCTTGACTAATACTTAACGATCCAACGAGGAAAAATTGACTTCCATAAAGATTGATGGTGAGATGGAACTGTTGGCAAAAGCCGGATATCATAAGGGGCCCGATCCCCCCGGTTCTCCGCCGGTTGAAGCCCGTTGGATTTAGAGAGGGAACATGGAAAGCAGACACTACTACAGGTCGCTTGCAAGAACGATGGTTCTCATCGTCATCCTTGTTTCCTTTGCCCCGCTGGTAATGGTAACCGCTATCATCGGATACCGCTTTGAAACTTCCTACCGCTACCAGGTTGTCGCCCACCTACTTGAAATGGTGGAAAAACATCGGCAGAATATCGATATTTTTCTAAATGACAAGCTTTCCTCGGTTCAGGTGCTGGCAAATTCCTTCACCCCGGACCAGATGACCGACAAGGAATTCCTGAGCCGCCAACTTGCTGTTTTGCAAAGCTCCTACAGCGGTGCCTTCATTGACATAGGGCTTGTCGACGACCGGGGAATTCAGATCGCTTATGCGGGCCCTTTCAAGCTCGCCCCGGTCGATTACTCCCGGGACGATTGGTTCAAAATTGCAAGAGAGAGGCCTTTTTTCATAAGCGATGTATTCCACGGCTTCAGTAGCCGGCCTCATTTTATAATCACCGCCAACCGCAAATGGGATGATAGAGAATATATATTGCGGGCCACCATGGATTTCGAGGAGTTTAATTCGATTGTCGAGGGCATCAGAATAGGCCACTCGGGATCGGCGTATATCATAGACAATAGGGGCCAACTCCAAACAAGGCCGCTCAACTCTTCCCATCCGGACCGCGATTTCTTCTCCGGTCTGCTGTCGAGAAGCCATGAAGGCCTGCAATTTAATGGTGCGTTGGGCCAGCTTCTGACTGTCATGTCCTCGCCATCGAATTGCTGCGATGGAAACAAGGATGTCTCAATTGGCAGGGTTTATTACAAGGACAGGGACGTTATCTATATCATGGTTCCGGTAAAGAACAGTGAATGGGTCCTGGTCTACATGCAAGAGGAAACAGATGCATTCGCGGACCTCTACAGAGCACGGAAACCCGCGGTGCTGATAGCGCTGTTGGGAGGGATCTCGATCGTGGTAATGGCGTTTGCGCTATCGAGAAGAATGGTGAGGCGGATCGAGAAGGCCAATCGGGAAAAGGAGCAGATGAATCAGCGCGTGATCGAAGCCGGCCGGCTGGCCTCGGTGGGCGAACTTGCAGCTGGGGTGGCGCACGAGATAAACAATCCGGTTGCAATCATTGTTGAAGAGGCGGGCTGGATGGACGATCTGCTGGATGAGGAGGACCTTGGCCAGAGCCAGAATCTAGACGAGTTCAAGGCATCACTCAACCAGATCAAGACCCAGGCGCAGCGGTGCAAGGAAATAAACCAAAAACTGCTGAGCTTTGCGCGCGGCACTGAATCCACTGTAAGCAAGGTGAAGTTGAATGATCTGATCAATGAAATTGTCGGTATCCTTGAGCAGCGCTCGCGGCTCGGCAACGTAAAAATCGTGAAGCGGCTCTCAACGGATCTGCCGGATATTTTGGCATCGCCCACTGAAGTCCAACAGGTAGTCCTTAACCTCATAAATAATGCAATTGACGCCATCGGTCAGGACTGGGGCGCAATCGAAATTACGACCGGGGTAATCGGCGACACGGCAATTGTTGACGTTACCGACACCGGTCCCGGGATCCCGGAAGAGGTACTTCCACGCGTTTTCAATCCCTTTTTCACCACTAAACCGGTCGGCAAGGGAACAGGGCTGGGATTATCGATCTGTTATGGTATTGTGAAGAAAATGGGCGGAGAAATAACCATTAACAGCACTATCGGGGTTGGAACGACTTTTCATATTCGGCTCCCCATCAATCGCGGAGCGTGCGAGTCGGGCACATAGAATTCAACGCCTGTATGCTCGCGGAACTCTCCTCTGACCCGATTCTCGAAGACTCGAAAGGACCCTCAATGACGCGGACTGCCGTGATGCTTGTGGATGACGAAGTAGCTTTTGTTAATACCGTCACTAAGCGCCTCAGCAAAAGAAACCTTCACGTGATTACCGCTAACAGCGGCTATGAAGCCCTCGAAAAGCTCGATGGCGGCGCAGCGGTCGATGTGGTCATTCTGGACGTCAAAATGCCAGGTCTGGACGGGATCGAGACGCTCAGGGAAATCAAGAAAGCATATCCCACGATTGAGGTAATCATGCTGACCGGCCATGCGACGGTGGAAAACGGAATTCAGGGAATGAAGCTGGGGGCTTTCGATTATCTCATGAAGCCGTGCGATATCGAACAGCTGGTGGAAACGATCCACGAAGCCAAAAAAAAGAAAGCTCAGAGCGAACATCGTCCGGGCAAGGAATAAAGGGATAACGGTGTCGAGCAAGTGGATTGCCCCACCATGTTCCGCTTTACTGCTTCCTTCTTTCAACAAGAATATCCCCCGGCTTGAGACCGCCAAGGCGAAAGCGCGGCAGCGCGGCCTCAGCCGGACCTATTACGGAATGAATTACCTCGATCTTCTTCCATCTGAGGTATTGCAGGTATTCCTCTTCAATCCCGCCGCATATTACCGCTTCGATGTTTTCCGCGATAGCGATCTGGCACAGCGTTTCAGCTGAAGCCCTTGGCAAAACGATCGTTTTCACTTCCTCGCCGCCTTCGCGATCAAAAGTCACAATCTGGACCTCCGGGGCGAGGTCGAATCGCGGGGCGATATCATTGCCGTAGAGTGCAAGAAGGACCTTTTTCATTGCCCGATCTCCCTTAGTCCTTCATCGCCCGGTGCCGCAAGGCCGTAGTGTTTCATTTTTCTCCAAAGGGTACTCCTGCCCCAGCCGAGCAGCTGAGCAGCCCTGCTTCGCCGGCCTTTGGCCTTGATTAGGGCATTGGTTATCATTTTTCGCTCAACCGCCGACCAGTCCATCCCATCTTCGACGCTTGTTTCGACCGGCGACGCTGAAGGGCCCGCAATGGGCGCAACAAGATCTTCGAAGTGTTCGGTAAGATATGCAGGAAGGTCCCTCAGGCCTATAATCTCATCCCTGCAAATATTGACGGCGTACTCCGCTATGTGCTTCAACTCCAGGACATTGCCGGGATAAGTGTATTCTTCGAGGACCTTTAGGCACTCCGAGGAAAATCCGAGCAGCGTCTTTTTCTGCGCCGAGGCATGGGAGCGCATAAAGTGTTCGAGGAGCAGCCTGATATCGCCGTCCCTGTCTTTTAAGGGCGGCAGGTGAAGGCTGACCGCGTTCAGCCGGAAGAAAAGCTCTTTTCGGAAATGGCCTCCGCGTGCTATCTGCTCGAGGTTCAAGCTGGTCGCGGCAATTACGCGCACATCGGCGGAAAAGTTCCTGGTGCCGCCCAGCGGATAGATCGTCTTCTCATCGAGATAGGTTAAAAGCTTTAGCTGGAGCGAGGGCGGCAGATCGCCCACCTCCGCAATAAATAGAGTCCCGTTTTGCGCGAAACGGAATTTCCCGGGCTTATTCTCGGTTGCTCCGGGGAAAGCACCCTTCTCATGCCCGAAAAGCTCCGACTCGATCAGGATGTCGGGAAGAGCGCCGCATCGGAATATAACGAATGGATTTTTAGAACGCGACGATGCATAGTGTATGGCGGAGGCCAGCAGATCCTTGCCCGTCCCGATTTGTCCGGTAATAAGCACTGGAGAGTCGGATTGAGCTATCGCGGGCAGGAACTTGAAGATCTTTTCCATTTGCGGACTTCGGCCGATTATATCTCCGAAGCTGAAGGGGTGAATCCTGATAGGATCAACCATGCGCCTCTTGCGCAGATCTTCAACTGTTTCTATGTAGCCGGTAATCCTTCCCCGTCCATTTATGAGAGGAGCAAAGGTGACCAAAACCGGGATTTTTTGATGATCCTGGGTTATTATGTCCCCTTCGAGAGCTTTTTTTTCACGTTCGGCGACGCCTCCCAGGGGACAGTTCTCGATGCAGTTGCTGAACCGTAGCACACTTGAGCAGGGAAGTCCTTCGCTCTCGCCGCGCGAAAACCCGCTCATCGCTTCGAGTGCGCGATTGATGAAAAGTATCTTGCGATCCTTACCAAGAATACTGATTCCCAGTGGGACCTCGTCCAGGGCGGCATAAACATCTACGGGCAGGTTTTTCATATTTGGTGTGTCCGCTGGGTGTTAACTGCTCCGGGTATCCGAAAGGCTTCAGCCAAAAAGCGCTTCTGGGCGTGTTTCAATTAGACACACCCGAAATAATACCATAAACAGCCCAAGTCAATCAGAAAAAGAGTTTCATTGCGATTCAGTCTGATACCGGCTGTGCCGTTTTATTAGGGCTTACGGATACGCTCAAATAGAAGCTAACCTAATCAAAGTGGAGTCAGTCGTGGCGGGCATTATTACGCTACTAAGCGATTTCGGGCTGCGGGACTGGTATGTTGCTTCCATGAAGGGGATAATTCTGGGTATCTTTCCGGGTGCACGACTGGTTGATATTTCGCATCAAATGGACCCGCTGGATATACGATCCGCGGCATTCGTTCTTTTTTCTTGTTACAGTTGTTTCCCGCCGGGCACCATCCACCTTGCAGTGGTTGATCCGGGTGTTGGAACAGAGCGCCGGGCGATTGCCGTCCGCACTTCATCCGGAGTTTTTGTTGGGCCAGACAACGGCATCTTTTCGATTGTCCTGCAAAAAGAGCCGGTCCTTGAGGCAAGGTCGATCGAAAACGCCGATTTCCAAAGAAAGCCCATCTCAGCGACCTTTCATGGCCGTGACATATTTGCTCCGGCTGCTGCCAATCTCGCAGCCGGCCTTTCTTTAGAGCGTCTAGGTCCAAGCTGCACGCCCGCTATTTCTGAGTGGGCATCCCCCCTCATCACCGGCGAAGGCATCGAGGGTGAAGTGATCCATATCGACAGATTCGGAAACGCAATAACAAACGTTGCGGGCGATGCGCTTGGTGGGCAAGTTGCGCTGGCAAGATGGAGAGTCAGGGCCGGAGAAGCCCACGGGTTGCCGATTATTGATACCTATGGAGTGGCACCGCCGGGGAGCGCCGTGGCTCTGATCGGGAGCAGCGGTTTTTTCGAAATAGCGATAAGCCGGGGAAATGCCGCATCCAAACTTGGCTTGAATACAGGGTCGAGAGTCTTTTTTCAGCGTCCAGGCGCACAATGAAAAGAGTCATTACTCTGATCGGGCCTTGATCGATCTGTGCTTCCCGATCTTTTCTTCACTACCACCTGTACTTATCGTACAAGAATGTATTTGCAGCGGCACTGCGGTTTTGAGCGCAAATGCTCTTTACGGCATCTTTTCTGCTTAATTGCTTCATATTCTGGCAAAACAGACCGATTTAGACCCAATGGCAAATTTTTGTTTTTCGTTGGAAACTATATACTTAAATTATAAGAGGTTGGGTTTCCGGGAGCATGGCGCTTTCAGGGGGTTTGGAGGGAGCGGTTCCCCGATTTTTTAAACTAAAGGAGAATAAAATGGCTATTCGCATTGCGATTAACGGATTCGGACGAATCGGACGCACAATCTTTAAAGTGATAAAAGACCGTGGGCTGCCAATAGATGTCGTTGCTATTAATGATCTTGGACCGCCCTCGGAACTCGCCTACCTGCTAAAATACGACTCTGTTCACGGCGTCTGGCCATACGAAGTATCGGGGACCGAAGAGGAACTGACTGTCGATGGTAAAACGACCAAGTGTCTTAAGATCACGGACCCCGCCCAGATGCCTTGGCGCGACCTCAAGATTGCGGTTGTCATCGAGTCAACGGGGAGATTTACAGACCGGGCCGGGGCGGAGAAGCACCTTACCGCGGGCGCCCGTAAAGTAATCGTTTCGGCTCCGGGCAAGGGAATGGACGCCACTTTCGTGCTCGGCGTAAATGACGGAACATACGATCCGCGCGCGCACAACGTAATTTCGAACGCGTCCTGTACCACCAATTGCCTTGCGCCGATAGCATCCCTTCTCAATGACAGGTTCATTGTAGAACACGGGCTTATGACCACAATCCATTCATATACAATGGACCAGCGTCTTCTTGATTCCTTGCACAACGACCGCCGCAGGTCCAGGGCCGCCGCCCTTTCAATGATTCCGACCACGACCGGCGCCGCTCGCGCCGTTTCCGAGGTCATTCCGGAACTCAAGGGCAAGCTCGACGGTCTTTCCATCCGCGTTCCCACTCCGAATGTTTCGCTGGTCGATTTGGTTGTACGTGTGGGCCGCGATGTAACCAAAGAGGAAGTGAACAAGGTATTCGAGGAAGCCGCCAACGGCCCACTCAACGGTATCCTCCGCTATGTCACCGAGGAACTGGTATCGGTTGATTTCAACCATTCATACTATTCCTCTCAGTTGGACTCGAGGCTCACCAGTGTAATGGCGGGCCGGATGGTAAAGGTATTCAGCTGGTACGACAACGAGTACGGCTATTCCAGCCGTGCCGCCGATCTGGCTGTTATGGTGGGGCAGTCCGTCGAATAATGCACGGCCTAGAAAACCTCTTGGTCTCCCGCCGGCGTGGCGGGTAAAGCGCCGACGGTGAGGCTGATGGTTGATGATCGCTTAGATTTGCAATGGGCGCAATCCGGAACTGTCTTGACTGACTTTTTGGATGCTCCAGGTGGGGCCAAATGCACCTGTTTAGTTAAGGAGACGATGAGGAATGAAGACGCTCGATGATGTGGATCTGAAAGGAAAGCGCGTTTTCATGAGGGTTGATTTCAACGTGCCTTTTGACAAGGATGGGCGAATCACCGATGACCTGCGTATCCGAGCCGTTTTGCCAAGCATCCGGAAGGTGCTCGATTCAGGCGCAAAGCTGGTTCTGGCCTCACATCTCGGAAGGCCGAAGGGAAAGCCGGCCCCCGAGTTTTCACTAAAACCGGTCGCGGACTACCTTTCCAATCTGCTCTCGCTTCCGGTCCCACTTGCTCCGGACTGCATCGGTCCGGAGGTCGAGAAGGTGGCATCATCTCTTCCCGAGGGCGGGATACTCATGCTCGAAAACCTTCGATTCCATCCGGAAGAGGAGAAAAACGATTCTGAATTTTCCAGTAAACTTGCCTCTCTTTCCGATGTTTATGTAAACGACGCCTTTGCGGTCTCGCATCGCGCGCACGCATCTGTCGAGGGGATTACACACTTTATCTCGCTTTGCGCAGCTGGCTATCAGCTGCAAAAAGAGGTTGAGTATTTCCACAAAGGGCTCGAAAATCCGCAAAGGCCGCTCGCGGTTATCATTGGCGGCGCAAAGATATCGACAAAAATAGCCCTTCTCGAACATCTTCTTGAGAAGGCCGATTTCCTGTTGATCGGCGGTGCCATGGCTAACACTTTCCTGAAAGCGCAAGGAAAGCCTGTCGGGAAATCCCTTGTCGAGGATGATTACCTCGGGACGGCGGCCAAACTCATTGAGGCTGCAAACAAAAGAGGAGTTAAGATCTTCTTGCCGGTTGACGTTGTCGTCTCCGTTAGCGCGGACAGTTGCGGGGACGTTCGACAGGTCTCAATAGACAAGGTACCCGATGATACGCAGATCCTCGACATAGGCTCTCAGACCATCCAGGTTTTCGAGTCTGTTCTGAAGAACTGCAAAACAGTTGTCTGGAATGGTCCCATGGGAGTATTCGAAAAGCCGCCCTTCTACATGGGGACCTTTGCGGTGGCCGAGTTTCTCGCTACACTGGATGCACTTACAGTGGTTGGTGGTGGGGATTCCGCCGCGGCGGTAAAGAAGGCCGGCATGGAAGACAAGGTGAGCTATGTATCAACCGGCGGCGGGGCTTTTCTGGAAATGATGGAGGGAATAAAACTCCCCGGAATCGTCGCCCTCGAAAACTGCGGCAAGTAACCCAGCCGAAAGGAATATTTATGAACCCACTTCGAAAACCGATACTTGCCGCCAATTGGAAGATGCACAAAACCATTGCTGAAGCAGCATCCTTTGCGGCAGATCTCCAGGAACAAATCGGCCCGCTGACCGACAGGGAAGCGGTCATTGCGCCCCCATTCACGGCAATGGACGCGGTGAGCCGTGCGCTCAAACTCGAAGGCTATTCAGCCTCGGCGCAGAATTGCCACTGGGAGGTAAAAGGGGCCTTCACCGGAGAGATTTCAACGGTTATGCTAAAGGATCTTGGCTGCCGATACGTACTGGTGGGTCACTCTGAACGCCGGCATATATTCGGTGAAACCGACGAGATGATCCGCGCAAAGACTGCTGCGGTATTCGCGCACGGGATGCTGCCTATTGTGTGTGTGGGTGAACTGCTGGTGGAGCGAGACGCAGGTCGGACCTCCGATATAGTCGCGAAACAGGTGGACAAGGCCCTGGAAGGACTCGATTCAGCCCTGGCGGAGAAAGTTGTTTTGGCCTACGAGCCGGTCTGGGCTATCGGCACCGGCCGGACCGCAACGCCGGCACAGGCGCAGGAGGTTCATGCCTTTATTCGTACTCGGCTAGAGTCTCTCTTCAATAAAGAGGTTGCAAACCGGGTCAGAATACTGTATGGAGGATCGGTTAAGCCCGATAATGTGGATGCGCTGATGGCCGAAGCCGACCTCGATGGAATGCTGGTCGGCGGCGCGAGTCTTGAAGTCGCCTCATTCAGGCGCATAGTTCAATTTAAGAGTTAGGAGAAGAACCCTAAAAATGAACTTTTTCATCGTTTTAATCCATGTAATAGCCTCGATTGCGCTGATCGCGATCGTTTTGCTCCAAACGGGCAAAGGGGCTGAGATGGGCGCGGCCTTCGGCGGTGCCTCCCAGACCCTTTTCGGCGGATCGGGTGGGACGAGCTTCATGAGCAAGCTTACTACAGGCGCGGCAGTTGTCTTCATGATAACCTGCCTGCTTCTTTCGTACAGGCCCGGGGTGCCCAGCAACCGGTCTGTGATGCAGGATATGCCTGCCGAGCAATCCCAGACCGAGCCGCCTCCGCTCCTGCCCGAAGCTCGACCGGTGCAGCCGCAAAGTGCGGCGCCGGCTCAGGAGCAATCCTCGCAATCACAGCAAAATGCTGCGCCTCAGCCCCAAAAACAGGAACCGGCAAAGTCTCAGGACCAGGGAGCTGCGAAAAATCCAGCACCGGCGGATCAGCAGCAAAAGACCCAGGAGAAAGCCCCAGCCAAAAAGTAGATCTTATCCAGGAATATCCCGGATTCAGAAATACGGCCGGAAAGAGAGTGAAACAGCCGCTTCTTTCCGGCCTTTCTTTTGGCCTCGTTCGACTTTGCTCCCAATTGTGAGATTAGAGCTGACAGAGGGCCGCCGGGCTATTATTATGGCCCTCCGGAATCCACTATTCGCTTGTTTAATTGATTCACTTTCTTAACATTCTCGCGGAGGAAGACCCACCTGATGAGGTTTATCGATCTGGCAGCGCAGCAGAAAAGGATCAGGGATGATATCGAGACCCGCTTGAAAGCGGTTCTGGACCATGGTCAATATATAATGGGGCCTGAAATCGCCGAACTGGAGGCACGGCTTGCTATTTTTGCGGGTACCAAACACGCGATTGCCTGCTCGTCGGGAACTGACGCCCTTCTGCTTTCCCTTATGGCGCATGGCATCGGACCCGGAGATGCCGTAATCACCACCCCATTCACCTTTATAGCGCCGGCCGAAGCCATCGCGTTTCTCGGCGCGGTTCCGGTTTTCGCCGATATCGACCCGGTGACTTTCAATATCGATCCCGCCTCGGTGGCTTCCATTATTGATTGTTTCGCAAAGGGCGCCGGCCGCGGCGGTCCTTTTGTTGTTCCGCAAACAATCCTTCAACGCAAATTGAGGCTGCGAGGCATTATTGCCGTCGATCTTTTCGGGCTGCCGGCCGATTATTCCCCCATAATGAGCATGGCCAAGGAATCGGGGCTTTTTGTAATCGAGGATGCGGCACAGTCCTTCGGCTCGGAGTATTTCGGGCGTAAAGCCTGCTCGCTTGCCGATTGCGGATGCACTTCCTTTTTCCCCGCTAAGCCGCTCGGCGCTTATGGCGATGCCGGAATGTGCTTTACGAATGACGATGAACTTGCCGTCAGGATGCGCTCGCTCAGTATCCATGGACAGGGGGCTGACAGGTACGAAAACATCAGAATCGGAATAAACGGCCGCCTGGATACCATGCAGGCAGCGGTCCTTCTGGCTAAGCTCGAACTTTTTCCTGAAGAGCTTGAACTCCGCCAGCAAAGGGCTGGGTATTACCGACAGCTTCTCGGAGACGCCTCATCGCCCGTTATTTGCCCCACCATTCCAGAGGGCTATTTCTCATCGTGGGCTCAATACTCGGTTCTTGCCAGGGATGGCATTGAGCGTTCCGACCTCCAGGAAAGATTAAAAGAAGAAGGAATACCCACCGTCATCTACTACCCCAAACCCGTCCATCTCCAGAGAGCGCTCGCGGATCTCGGATACCGTGAGGGCGATCTTCCGGTTTCGGAAGGCTGTTCGCGACGAATTTTCAGCCTGCCGATGCATCCGTATTTAGAGAATGAGGACCAGGAATGGATAGCAGCGGTTTTGAAAAACAATTAAGACATGCAAGCATTTGTATAATTGCGCGTTCTCCGCTGGTAAAGGCTTGTTATGATAAAGGCGAGCCGAAATGCCCTCCCCCTACCCCGCCCGCTCCGCGCTCCCGTTTATAGGATTGATAATCAGTGTCGTAATTTGGATTCCCGAATATAAATTTTGCTCTTTGGCGGCACAACGTCTTGGCCCCACTTTCTTTATCCAGAGACACTAATACCTGCCCAAATGCATCTGCCGGTTTCGCCCCGGACCAGCGCCACGGCGCAGCACCTCACCTGTGATCTCCACAGCAAATCTCAGCTTGATCAAGATGCGGCAAAAAGTTAAAAACCGCTCAAACACCTAGAATGACCGAATAAAAACTTATAAGACCGGTCACATTGCGCGCTGTTGAACGATATCGTGGCCGCGGTAAATCTAGAGTGGATACCGCCCCGCTCGCGCGGGATGCAACGCGAAACCCACAACGGAAAGGAGATCGGATGAATGCACTAACCCTTGTATTTGTCTCACTGTGTATTTTCGCGCTGGCCTACCGTTTTTACGGCCTGTTCATCGCGACAAAGGTCCTTGGTCTAAATCCCCAGCGGCCTACCCCTGCGCACACGTTGGAAGACGGCCACGATTATCATCCTACAAACAAGTATGTCATATTTGGCCACCACTTCGCGGCAATTGCAGCCGCGGGCCCGCTTCTGGGACCGGTTCTTGCGGCCCAGTTCGGATTTCTTCCGGGCGCCCTTTGGATCATCATAGGGGCTGTAGTGGCTGGCGCGGTTCACGACATGGTTATCTTGTTCGCGTCTGTTCGGCATCAGGGCAAGAGCATTTCGCTTATCGCGGAAGCAGAAATCGGAAAGGTCGCGGGTATAGTCGCGAGCTTTGCTGTACTGTTCATTCTGACTCTTACACTTGCAGGGCTTTCCATAGCCGTTGTCAAAGCAATGTTCAACAGCCCCTGGAGCGCATTTACCGTGGTGTGCACACTCCCGATAGCACTTTTTATGGGTGTATGGATGCACGTTATCAGGCCCGGCGACGTGAAGGGCGGCAGCGCAATTGGCGTTGTTCTTCTTGCAATAGTCATTCTTGTCGGCCCCTACGTGGCCGCAAATCCCACACTATCATCTCTTTTCAACTTTTCCGAAACGACTTGCAAACTTTTCATACCTATTTACGGCTTCGTTGCCTCCGCCCTGCCGGTTTGGCTGTTGCTCTGCCCACGGGACTATCTTTCCACTTATCTTAAACTCGGTACGATTGGGGCCCTTGCGCTCGGGATAGTTGTCGTCCACCCAGACCTTCAGATGGAAGCCATGACCAAATTCATGGGCGGCGGCGGCCCGATAATTCCGGGCAGCGCATTTCCATTTCTTTTCATAACAATCGCCTGCGGTGCGCTCTCTGGATTTCATGCAATCATCGGGACGGGCACCACCCCCAAAATGGTGGACAATGAGCGCGACATCCTGTTTGTTGGTTACGGCGCCATGCTGGTCGAAGGTTTTGTGGCGATTATGGCCCTGATAGCGGCCTGCGTTCTCGTTCCCGCGGATTATTTTGCAATAAATGCTGCTCCAGCGGCTTTCCAGAAGCTGGGAATGACGCCGATGCACCTGCCGCAACTGGCCGCGGGCGTCGGAGAACAACTACAGGGCAGGACTGGCGGCGCGGTATCCCTGGCGGTCGGCATGGCTTATATCTTCAGTTCGATCCCCTTTATGAAGGGCCTCATGGGTTACTGGTATCACTTTGCAATCATGTTCGAGGCTGTATTCATCCTTACCGCTGTTGATACCGGTACCCGAGTGGGAAGGTACCTCCTTCAGGAAATGATTGGCAGGGTAATTCCAATTCTTGGCGAAAAGAAATGGATGCCTGGCATCGTGCTTACCAGCGCCGCTTTCACCTTCGGTTGGGGCTATCTGGTGTACACAGGCGACATCATGACCATCTGGCCGCTTTTCGGCATGAGCAACCAGTTGCTGGCTACCTGTGCCCTGATAGTCGGCACGACGATGATCATCAGGATGGGGAAAATCAGGTACGCGTGGGTTACCGCCGTTCCGGGGATCCTCATGATACCTGTAACGATGACGGCGGGCTACTATAACATCATCAACAACGCCAAGGCGGAAAAATACCTGCTCGCGGCCCTTTCGGCAACCCTGATGGTGTTGATGGCAATCGTATTTGTTGAAGCGTTCAGAAAATGGTACAGTCTGGCCAAGTTCACACCACCCGAGATGGAAAAAGAGGTCCCGGAAATTGCCCGTTAGGCATATCTCCCTCGGGGCGGGCATTTTCTGCCCTGCCCCGAGGTTCCACATCACGCAACTTCGTCCGCGGCTATTCTGGATGCTGCCATGAAACTTCTGCTTGCACTCCTTCAGACAATGTCGGTTTTCCTGGTGGTAGCCTACATCTACAGCAAATCTCCCGCATTTAAATCCCTTGCAACCATATCGATCCGGCGCCGGAACAAATTCTACCTGTATTTATTTTTCTCGGCGATCTCCATGATGGGGACCTATCTGGGACTGCCGGTCCATGACGCACTTGCCAATACGCGGGCAATCGGCCCTGTTCTCGCCGGTATCATCGGTGGCCCTGTTCTCGGTATTGCTGTCGGGTTTACTGGAGGTTTGCACCGCTATTTTTTCGGCGGCTTCACGGCCCTCTCCTGCGGCCTTTCCACCACGGTTGAAGGTCTAATCGGAGGGATCGTTCATCTAGTACTTACCAGGAAGAACAAATCGTCCCGTATTTTCGACCCCACAACCGCCTTTTTAACGACGATCTTTGCCGAGGCAGTCCAGATGGGGATCATTCTTGCCGTATCCAGACCCTTTGAGGATGCGCTTCGATTGGTGGAAGCAATCGCACTACCCATGATAATAACGAGCTCAGCGGGCGCCGCCCTTTTCATGAGTATGATTCGGGACCGCAGAAATCTCTATGAATCGGCCGCGGCGACATTTTCCACAAAAGCCCTCCGTATCGCCGAGCGCACTCTTAATATTCTGGCAAAGGGCTTCGGGCGCGAAACGGCTTGCGAGATGGCAACCATCATCCACGAAGAAACCGGCGTGGGGGCGGTAGCTATAACCGATACCGAAAAAGTTTTGGCCTGGGTCGGCTGCGGCTCGGACCACCACGAACCGGGCTCTCTCATTGCTTCGGCGCTTACCAGGAAAGCAATTGCTGAAAATAACGTCATCTTTGCCGATGGAATAAATGAGCGCTATTCATGCACCCTTTCCGAGGAGTGCATGCTGAATTCAGTTCTGGTGGTCCCGCTGACCCTGGATAATGATGTGATCGGGACCATCAAGTTATACGAGACCCGCGACAAGCCCTTTCTCAACATGAATAAGTCGCTTGGGGAAGGAATCGCGGCGGTCCTTTCAAACCAGCTCCTGCTCTACGGATACGAACAGCAGAAAAGCCTTCTGACAATGGCCGAGCTAAAACTCATCCAGGCGCAGGTAAATCCTCACTTTCTCTTCAATTCCCTGAACACCATCATCTCGATTATTCGTCAGGACGCGGACCGGGCCCGTGAACTGCTCATCCACCTTTCCAATTTTTTCAGAAAAAACCTGAAGCGAAGCGGCAACCTATCCACCCTCGAAGAGGAACTCGATCATGTAAGCTCGTATTTAAAGATCGAGAAGGCACGATTCGAAGATCGACTCACGATTGAAATGGACATAGACCCTTCGCTGCTTGGCCTGAAGCTCCCCACCTTCACCCTTCAGCCGCTCATGGAAAACGCAATAAAACACGGCATTTCCAACATGCTCGAACCCGGCAGGGCACGAATCCATGTCTGGCGTGACAAGGATTTCGCCTATATTGAAATCGAGGACAATGCGGGGATATATAATGAAAACAATGGAAAGGACGGCTTGGGGATCAGGATCGTGGACAAGAGGATAAAGTTTCTCATGGGCAACAGCTTCGGCACCAGTGTCAGCTGCATCCCAAATGAGATGACTCGGGTGACGGTGAAAGTGCCCGCCGGAGGTGCGCCCGCTTCATGATTAGAGCCCTGCTGGTGGACGACGAAGTACACGCCCGCGAAGAACTCGAAGCGCTTCTTCTAGAAACCGGCAGGTTTGCCATCCTGGGGAAGTGCGCGAACGCAATTGAAGCCCTCGATGCGATCCGCGGCAACAAGCCAGACGTCCTTTTCCTCGACATTCAAATGCCGGTGGTAAATGGTTTCGAGTTCCTCGCCATGATAGACGAAGAGCTGATGCCCACTGTTGTTTTCGTTACCGCCTACGATGAGTACGCCGTAAAGGCTTTCGAGGAAAACGCGCTGGACTACCTACTCAAACCGGTCGAAAGGGACCGGCTCGCCAAGACCCTGCAAAAACTCCTAAAGCGGGCAAAAACCGGCAATTCGCCGGTACCCGTAAGTGGAGTCATCCCCCAGCTTACCAGGATTCCATGCCTTCTGACCAACCGCATCAAGCTGGTAGGGACCGCGGAGGTCGAATATGTCGAATCCGACCTGACAGGCGTTCATGTAATCACCCCAAAAGGACGCTACTTTACTGCCCTTACCCTGAAGGTGCTGGAAAACAGGACGGATTTCATAAGATGCCACAAGCAGTTTCTCGTCAACATCGATCATATTGACGAGATCTTGCTAAACGACAACCTGCTGGCTCAGATTTCCACCAAATCCGGCCGCATCATCCCTGTTAGCAGGCGCCACCTCAAAAAGCTCAAGGACGAGCTAGCCATCTGATTTAATGAATTGAGAAATTGAGGAATTTGGAAATTTGGCTATTTCGTGACCTCTCGGGCAGCAACACGGACCGAGGCGCCCAATTCCTCAATTCCTCCTCCTTAAACTCTATAATTCCTAAATGCCTTCCTAAATTCTTCAGATTCGGTAAATTCCGAGACCCTCGGTTCGGCCCTCCAATCATGGACAAACCCAATAGGTGCTCTTATATAAGATGAGTTCGTGATAGCGGCGACACAAAACAGCTACATTTTTGCTACGGGGAGGCAATCATGGATAATAGAGACAAAGACAATCTCATGGAAATATTGTGCGAGGCTGCTGAGATAAAAGAGCAAATGCGCTCGCTATATGCGCAGGCCGCCGATGGATGCTCTGATGATATTGGAACTGGCACTTTCAAGATGCTTGAAGAATTGGAAAAAGAGCACCTGAACCGCTTAAGCGAAATACAGGCTGAAATCTCGCGCGGCGAGGCAACCCTAGACTCCTGCCGCTATTATGCTTTTGATTCGAGTGAAAAGCGCGAGATGACGAGACGGATTCTTCGAGAAAGAAAAACCCTCTCGCGTGCCTGCCTCGACGACATAGCATCCATTGAAACCGGCCTGCAGCTCGAAAATCGGGCCATCGATTTCTTCATGGGCCGCTTAAAGAACGCCGTTGATCCGGCTGAGCGCGATTTCCTGAACAACCTCATTTCCGAGGAGAGATCGCATTACATAGTACTTGCCGATTTGAAATTCTACTACGTCGATCCGGAACATTGGCTTATGGAAAAAGGCCGCACGGAACTGGACGGAGCAGGAATGAGCAGCTAAGCTTTCCTCCGGGTCGTCCAGGGATGCAGGGCCCGTAGTGGGCCGTACAGCGCCGCCGGCGGGTTCTCAAAGTGGAATACCAAAAAGCCGGCTATCGGGCTGGCGGGTCTCGCTCCCGCTCACTCAAACCTGCGGGAGCCAATGCTTTGGAGATGGACAAATTCCGGATTTTCAATTAACCGCCACGGGGGCAGGTGCGTTGCTCTTTTTTGATTTTTTGCCGGCCTTTGCTTTATTGAGCCCCTTGCCTTTTCCCTTCGCAACATCCCTGCCTGAATAACTTCGGTCAGAGTGACTGTGATAGAAAGTTCCGTTTTGATAGCCGCCGCCTTGTCCGACTCCCCCTTTTTTGGAAAATGCAGTCTCGGGAAAGATGAAGCCGCTGATCAAGAATAGAATCCAGAAAATCAACGATGCTTTCTTGGATGTGGCTTTTCTCATTCGTTCCTCCAGTGTTTGCCGGGTGCAATTTTATCAATTACTGATGCCTAATTGGCGCAAAAAGACTACGAATCTTTATTTTATTTCTGTGGGAGTCCCTCACACAATGAGAAGATTGGACGATCCTCGTGCAAACCGGGCCTTCTGACGCAGTGGGTGTCTTTTGTGCTTTTTGTTGCAGTGAGAGTTCAATACCGGTTTACGTCAATTCATTCTAGGTTTATACTGGCTGCGGCTGGAAAAGGTCCATCCTACACCGGCCTTCGGGTCCAAATCACGGGTCCCGGACCTCCTCACGCAGTTCAGCAAAGAGGTATGTACATGGAGCTGATTGTTTACCAGGTCGTAGCCGCTATTTTTTGCATGACGCTAATATTCGTGGCAAGCTACTACTTCGGCTACCGCACGAATCTGCGCAAGTTCCAGACCAAATCGTTCGAGAACCGTGAGGAGATGCTCACGATCGAGCGAGCGCTCAAAGCCTTCTGGGATAACGAAAAACAGAAACTCGAAGACGAGAAGGTGCAATTGAATCAGCGTGTCAAATACCTTGAGGAAAAGCTGGATCAATATCGGCAGAAAGCCGCTGGAATAGGCATGATGGGGCTAAGGAAGAACAAGCTCACGGACATGCTTGTCACGCTTCTCATCGAAAACGAATCTCTCGAGGAAAAACTCTTCCTTCAAAATCTGAAACTTAAAGAGGAGCGTGACGAGTTCCTGCAAAACGAACTCCGCAGCATCAGCTACAAGAGGATTCTGCTCTCCGAACTTCTTAACCAGTCCGAGGTTCGCCGCGAAATGGAAAGGGTCATAAACGACCGGTCGCGTCTGAAACGGCTTGAGTTCAAGCAAAGAGACCTCGAACCCCATAACTTCGTTGATGAAGAGGAAGAGAGCACCGCCTGAGACCGGCATTGTTCCCGAACTAAATCCTTTCGGGGTGGCCCCGCGCAGTTGGGATCGGCTTAACTTTCTCCGCATATCCTGCCGCTATGATCCGCATGAGTTATAATCTATATTTATAAGTCGGAACTATCGCGCAGTGCTCCGTGTCCATGCCGGAAAGGATCGTGAAACATATATTTCCTTCTTCCGGCTAATTTGCGGCTGCCGGATTTCACTGCCCAACTCAACCTGCATTGGCATGCCAGCCCACCTGGAGGTGATGTGCCTTCGAAATGAAGCCTTTTCATCTGCTCAGCCACATGGAGCCAACGGGCGACCAGCCCCAGGCCATTGAGAAACTAGCCGAAAACATCCTTAAGGGCGCTGAAGAGCAGACCCTGCTCGGGGTAACCGGCTCCGGCAAAACCTTTACAATGGCCCATGTCATCGAGCGGCTGCAAAGGCCCTCCCTGGTGATAGCCCCAAACAAGACCCTTGCCGCGCAGCTATACGGCGAATTCAAGTCCTTTTTCCCCGAAAACGCCGTCGAATACTTCGTTTCGTATTACGATTACTATCAGCCCGAGGCGTATGTTCCCCAGACCGACACATACATCGCCAAGGATTCCTCCATAAACGAAACTATCGACAAGATGCGCCACTCGGCTACTCGCTCGCTCCTGGAGCGCCGGGACGTCATAATCGTAGCAAGTGTTTCCTGCATCTACGGTCTCGGCTCTCCCGAGAACTACCGCGAAATGCTTCTCCAGCTCAAAACCGGGCAGTCTGTTGCGAGGGAAGACGTACTGCGAAAACTGGTCGATATCCAATACGAGCGAAACGATGTTGATTTCCACCGTGGAGTCTTCCGGGTTCGCGGCGACGTGGTCGAGGTCTTTCCAGCGTACGAAGAAGACAGGGCGATCCGGATCGAATTTTTCGGAGACGAAGTCGATGCGATAAAAGAAATCGATCCGCTAACCGGCAGATCGATTCGGCAGCTCTCCAGGGCGGATATTTATCCCGGGACGCATTATGTTACCAGGCCCGACACTTTGAACCGGGCGATAGGTACGATAAAGGCCGAACTTAACGAGCGGCTCGAGATGTTTTATCGCGAACAGAAGCTCCTCGAAGCACAACGGCTCGACGAGCGCACACGTTTCGACCTCGAGATGCTGCTTGAGCTCGGCTTCTGTCACGGCATCGAGAACTACTCGCGCCACCTCGACGGGCGAAGACCAGGCACTCCCCCTTATACCCTGCTTGATTACTTTCCCGACGACTGGCTCCTCTTCGTGGATGAGAGCCACATAACGATCCCACAGGTCCGCGGCATGTACAACGGAGACCGGGCCAGGAAGGAAACCCTGGTCAGATATGGATTTCGCCTGCCGTCGGCCATGGACAACCGGCCGCTCAATTTCGACGAGTTCGAACGGCGAGTCCGACAAGTCGTCTATGTATCGGCCACTCCGGGACCGTATGAGATGGCCAATTCGCGGGGACGCGTCATAGAGCAGATCATCAGGCCCACGGGATTGGTCGATCCAAAAATAGAGGTGCGTCCGGCCGACTACCAGGTAGACGACCTAATCGGTGAGATTCGCAAGCAGGTAGCCGAGGGGCACCGTGTGCTCGTTACCACCCTGACCAAGAGAATGGCCGAGGACCTTACCGAGTACCTCTCCGAACTGAACATCCGCGTCCGCTACATGCATTCGGATATCGACACCATCGAGCGGATCGAGACTGTGCGCGACCTGAGGCTCGGCCACTTTGACGTGCTGGTCGGAATCAACCTGCTGCGCGAAGGGCTCGATATTCCCGAAGTTTCGCTGGTGGCAGTGCTTGACGCCGACAACGAAGGATTCTTAAGATCCGAGCGCTCCCTGATTCAGACCGCCGGGCGCGCGGCCCGCAACGTAAACGGCATCGTAATACTGTATGCCAACCGGATTACCGATTCCATGCTCCGCGCCATAAGCGAAACCGATCGCAGGCGTACCAAGCAGCTCATGTACAACGAGGAAAACAACATCACGCCAAAGTCTATCCAGAAGGAAATTTCGGATATTCTTGCGGAATACCGAGGAAAGCCTGTTGCCGACGAGGAATTTGTATTTGAACCCCAAGCCGCCTTTGAAGAAAGCAACGGCCCAGCCTCTCCCGACGAGCGCATCCTTGCACTCGAAAAGGAGATGAAGCAGGCGGCCGCCAAACTCGAATTCGAGAGAGCAGCGTCGCTCCGGGACGAGATAAAGCGCCTGCGCGAAAAACAGTTGTTATTGCAGTAAGTACAGTCAAATCAAAGGAGTGGAATCCTTGAGAGAAGCGAACGAATTTACGGCGATTATCATACAGGAGGGAAATGAATACGTGGCACTTTGCCCGGAGCTTGACCTCAGCGATTAAGGAGCTACCGTTGAAGAGGCAAGGAGCAGGTTGCGGGCAACAATAGAGGAACTTCTGTATAATGTCTGTTCGCCGGAGTGGCGAAAGCGGCTGCACTAGATCGGCTATAAATGGGGTTTAAAAAATCGCACTTAAAAAAATCACCGCAAACATGATTAGCGGATAGTAGCTCGCCCGGTTGAAGAGCGCGGAGGCCGCCTCTGGCGTTCGCTCCCGGTATAGCTGAATGGCGGGGATCAGCAGCAGGGTTATGCCGGCCGGAAGCGCGCCGGCAAAATATATTGCGCTTAGCTTTGCCGGGGTAAGCCAAAAAAGCATTGCACTCATCAAAACGGCGGTTGCCAGGGAGCAGACGATAATTTTTACCGACCCATCGGTTCCGAATCTCACCGGCAGGGTTGCAGCCTGAAGCCGCGTGTCCTCGTCCAGATCAATCAAGTCATTGGGAACGTTTTGGCCCCCGATTTCCCAAAAAAAGAGCCACACGAAAAACACTATCAGGAAAGGCGCCGGCGGATTCGGCACCACGGCGAAAATAGCCGCAATTCCTCCCGCGCTCTTTACTCCGCCGCTTACCACCACCCTGAGCCAGCTAAGCCGCAGCATGAGGCAGTAAATAGCTTCAGCGATACACCCGAGGACGAAAATTACCGCACATGCGGGATTCAAAAGGTAAGCGCCGGCAAGCGCAACCGCACCCCAGGCAACTGTCCAGATTATTCCATCCTTCAGGCTCAACAGACCCTGGGCCATGGGGTGACGCGCATAAACCGAGTCCAGGTCGCCGTCCGAGCATCGCATCCCGCATTCGCGGATTTTCTTCCTGTCGGTGCGGAAATCAACAACGTCGTTTAGGGCGTAAACCGCGGTATAGCCGGCAAAGGCAGTGATTAACCCAAGCACGATCACACTAAGTGGCGGAATCCTTCCAAGCCAAAGCAAGGCAGCGAGTGCCGGAGTGGCCATATCCAAAAGCCCGTGAGGTGTTCTGGACAAGGCCATGAACAGCTTTACGCGAGATGCAATCGGCAGGGCAAGGATTGTCGACGGTGGAGTCAGGTTCTTCTCCTTTTGTTGCGGAAATAGACGATCAACATGTCAGGACGTGCGCGAAGTGAAACCGAGAGTGATTAATGACGAAAAAACTATCTGCCCGTGAGTATTCCCCGGAAGATCTCTTCCAACTTCTCTTTGGAAAGTATCCCTTTTTCGAGGACCACTTCCCGCACGGTTTTACCCGTTGCGGATGCTTCCTTTGAGATCTCGGCAGCCCGGTCATAGCCGATAAAAGGCACGAGATAAGTTGAGAGGGCAAGACTTTGCTCGATATAGGACTCGCATTTTTCATGATTCGCACGGATTCCTGATACGCACTTTTCGGCGAAAAGGCTCACGGCGGATGCGAGTATTTCAATGGATTCGAGGAGGTCCAGCGCAATCACGGGGAGCATGGTATTTAGCTCAAGATAGCCGCCCTGGGCTCCGTAGGTGATAGTTGCATCGTTTCCGATCACTTGCGCGCAAACTTGGATTACCACCTCCGGCATTACCGGGTTGACCTTGCCGGGCATGATCGACGATCCGGGCTGGAGGGAGGGAATTGATAACTCGCCGACTCCGCACCTCGGGCCTGAGGCAAGCAGCCGGATATCATTAGCTATCTTCGTAAGGCTCACTGCAAGGGTTTTCAGCTCACCGGAGGCTTCAACCGCCGAATCCTGCGCTCCCTGTGCCTCGAAATGGTCCTTCGCTTCACGAAAAGAAATTCCAGTTCGCTCCCTCAGGAGCCCTATTACACGTCCAGCAAATTCTGGATGAGTATTAAGGCCGTTACCGACGGCGGTACCCCCGAGGGCAAGCTCGGAAAGCGCATTGGATGCCCTCTCAACTCTCTCAAGCCCCAGTTCTATTTGTCTCGAATATCCGCCGAACTCCTGGCCCAGGCTGATGGGCACGGCATCCTGAAGATGCGTGCGCCCGATTTTCATAACCCCCGAAAACTCGTCAGCTTTTTTGCGTAGCTCATTGAGAAGCTTTCCAAGCGCGGGCGACAGCCTCTCGGCAATCGCCAGGGCCGCCGCAACATGGATGACGGTAGGAATCACATCGTTGCTCGACTGGCCTAGGTTAACATGGTCATTGGGATGGACAGGTTCTTTCCCGCCGCGCCTGCCGGTGAGTATTTCATTTGCGCGGCCGGCGATAACCTCATTGGCATTCATATTGGTTGAAGTCCCGGAGCCGGTCTGGAAGATGTCTATCGGGAACTGGTCAACCAGTTTGCCGTCGGCGACTTCCCTGGCAGCCTGACGGATCGCATCGCACAGCTTCTTATCCAGCAGGCCGAGATCGCAATTAACGGCGGCCGCAAGCTCCTTTATCATTACGAGAGCCAAGATAAATGCCCTCGGGAAGGTCCGTCCGCTCACGGGGAAATTCTCAATTGCCCGCTGCGTCTGCGCCCCGTAATATGCTTTTTCAGGAACCTCCACTGTCCCTAAAGCGTCTTTTTCGATCCGGGTTGCCATGTTTTTGGGCCTCCGATCAGCACCCCACGATTATAGTCTTGATGTTAACGAACTCTTTAAGCCCGTCATGGGAAAGTTCACGGCCGTAACCTGATTTCTTGACACCGCCAAAAGGAAGCCGTGGATCCGATTTCACTATTCCATTAATAGCGACGAAACCGGTTGCGACCTCTTTCGCGAGCTTTTCAGCCCTTTCGGTATCCCTGCTCCAGATAGCCGCACCCAGGCCGAACTCGGTATCGTTTGCCAGGCGAACCATCTCTTCTTCGCTTGCAACCGGAATAATCGGAGCTACCGGCCCGAAGACCTCCTCCCTCAGCACCTTCATGTCAGGTTTTACATTGGTGAGTACAGCCGGCTGAAAGAAAAATCCCCTGGCGGGAGGCTTGGGACCAAGATAAACGGTGGCCCCTTTCTTCTTGGCGTCTTCCAACTGTTCGGACAAGCCCTTCAGAAATTCTTCCTTTGCCACCGGACCGATTTCGGTCTGCTCGTCCATCGGATCGCCGATTTTAAGGCTGTTAAAGATGCTTAGAAACTTTTCAAGAAACTCATCGGCAACAGATTCGGCGACAATGAAGCGCTTGGCTGCAATGCAGCTCTGACCGGCATTGGCGGTCCTGGCTTTGACTCCGGCCGCGGCCGCCTTGTAGAGGTCCGCATCTTCGAGCACAATGAACGGGTCCGAGCCACCGAGTTCAAGCACGTGTTTCCTGATATTTTTTCCGGCCAGCGAAGCAACCCTGGAACCGGCGGCGACACTCCCAGTGAGCGAAACCCCATCGACAATACCTGTCTCGATAATCTGTTCCGTAACATCCGCGCCGATCAGCAGGGTCTGGAATACGTTTTCAGGGAAATCGGCCTCTCTGAAAAGTTTTTCTATTTCCAGGGCGGTAATGGGAACGTTTGATGCGTGCTTTAGCAAGCAGACATTCCCGGCGGCCAGTGTGGGCACCGCCCACCGGATAACCTGCCAGAAAGGAAAATTCCAGGGCATTATTCCCAGAATCACCCCGAGAGGCTCGAAGGTAACATAGCTTTTTGCCGCGCCGGTTGGGATCACTTCGTCATGCAAGAATTTCTCGGAGTTCTCATGATAATAGTCACACGCCAGAGCACACTTCTCAATTTCGGATATTGACTGCTTTATCGGCTTTCCCATCTCCAGGGTTGCGATACGGGCATAATCCCTGGTCTTGCTTCTAAAGATCGAAGCAAGATTCGCGATTGGCTTTAGCCGTTCGGAAACAGGCATTCTCTTCCACTTCTCGAAAGCATCTTTCGCCCGATCCACGGCAGCTTCGCAGGCGTTGAGAGAGAGTGTGTCGAATTCCTTGTTAACTGTTCCGTCAAATGGATTAATGGATTTCATTTTAATCGATACCCTCCGTAGTATTGAGAAGTGCCCCGGAGAGATTTACAGGAAATATCGTGATACCTGCAATACCAAATCTCCTTGAAAGCAGCGATTTCTTCACTTGAAAGTTAACCGCCGCTTCATTGGCGTCATTAGCGGCATCTATTCCCCGCCGGGATTTGGCAGATTTTTCTTTATTTCGCGTTTCATCATATTTATCGATTTTGTAACCGGAATGACCTTGGGGCATACCCGGGTGCACTCGAAATAGTTCACGCAGGGCCAGACCGAGTTTGGTTCATTGAGCTTTTCCAGCCGGGTCATAAACTCGCCGTCCCGCGTATCGTAGAGGAACCGGTAAGCCCAAACCAGCGCTGCCGGACCGACGTAATCCGGGTTTTCTCTCATTACCGGGCACGCGCCCGTGCAGCAGGCGCACAGGATGCACCGAATCACGTCCTCCACCTTCTTGTGATCTTCCGGGCTCTGCAAATATTCTTTTTCCGGCGGCGGATCCGCGGGAATAAGATAAGGCCGCATTGATTCGATTCTGGCCAGAAAATCATCCATATCCACTATCAGGTCCTTGAGGACCTTGAAAAAAGGCAGCGGTTCGAGGGTGATTTCAATCGAATCCGCGTAGTCCCTAACGAGTTTCTGGCAGGCCAATGCGCAAACGCCATTGATTCGCATGCCGTCGGAGCCGCAGACCCCATGAGCACAGGACATTCGGTAACCGATAGAACCGTCCTGCTCCCATTTTATCTTGTTCAGGCAGTCGAGAATTCGCTCTTCGGGCCGGGCCGATACTGTGTAAGTTTGATAATGAGGCTCGCCGGCCGCGGGATCGAATCGGAATATCCTGAATTGCTTTTCCATATCAGTAAGCCCTCGGCTTGGGTTCGAAGCGTGAAATATTTACAGGCTTATAGGTGATCGAGACGCCCGAGTCGGTTTTTTGTGCGAGCGTGTGTTTTAGCCATTCCCCATCGACACGTTCGGGGAAGTCTTCGCGCCAGTGCGCGCCACGGCTTTCGGTCCTCGCAAGTGCGCAGGCGACAATAGCCTCGCCGAGCGCCAAAAGGTGTTCGAGTTCCAGGGCATCGGTCAGGTCGGTATTGAAGCGGTCCCCCTTGTAGTCGATCGAAACCCGGCTGTATCTCTCCTCTAGGGCCCTGATCTCATCGAGTGCTTTTCCAAGAGTCTCTTCATGCCGGAAAACCGAGCATTCGGTGGTCATTATCTCCTGAAGCCTTTGCCGGATTACCACGGCTTTGTCCCCGGAAGCTTTCTCCTTGATACGCCCGATCCTCTCCCGTGTTGCACTCTCGGGCGCCGGCGGCGGTTCTACCCAGGGGAGGTTCTTTAGCTCATCGCAGATGTGGGCCCCTGCCCTTCTGCCAAAAACGACCAGGTCGAGCAGCGAGTTGCAGCCGAGCCTGTTTGCGCCGTGGAGCGATATACACGAGCACTCGCCGGCGGCATAAAGTCCCGGAACGGGATTATGATGCACGTCGAGCACCTGGCCGTGGGTATTCGTGGGTATTCCACCCATCATGTAGTGACAGGTTGGGGATACTGGAATGAGATCGGTGACGGGATTGAGTCCGAGGTAAATCTTCACGAAAGATGAAATGTCGGAAAGCTTTTCCGCCAGCTTTTTCTCTCCCAGGTGAGTGAGGTCCAGGTAAACGTAGTCTTCACCTTTTACCCCCCTGCCCTCCCTGATCTCAGTAAATATAGCCCGCGAAACCATGTCCCTTGGGGCAAGGTCCTTGATCGTCGGAGCGTAGCGCTCCATGAACCGCTCACCGGCGTTGTTCCTGAGCACTCCCCCCTCTCCGCGGGCAGCCTCGCTGATAAGTACCCCAAGACCGTTGATGCCGGTCGGATGAAACTGTACGAACTCCATATCCTCGAGCGGAATTCCGAGCTTGTATGTCAAATAGAGCCCGTCGCCCGTGCTCGCAAATGCATTCGAGGTGACCTTATAAACTTTGCCATAGCCGCCCGTCGCAATGAGCACCGACCTTGCGTGGAAAAAATGGATCTCGCCCGTGGCGAGTTCGTAGGCGACAAGACCGGCTACCTGGCCTCCCTGGACGATCAGGTCCACCACATTAAATTCTGGGTAAATCTTTATCCCTTTGCGAACGGCCTCGAAATAGAGGGTGTCCATCATCACCCGGCCACTCCGGTCCGCGGCATAGCATGCGCGCTTTACCGGCGCTTTCCCGAAATCGCGTGTATGTCCTCCGAAATTACGCTGAGCTATCTTGCCTTCCGAAGTGCGATTGAAGGGGACCCCCATGTGCTCCAGTTCATAGACTGCCCTGATGGAGTCTTTGGCGAGAATCTCGGCCACGTCCTGGTCGCTCAGGTAATCGCCGCCTTTTACGGTGTCGTACATGTGCCACTCCCAGGAATCGGGTTCCTCGTTCCCAAGTGCCGCTGCTATCCCGCCCTGAGCTGCACCGGAATGCGATCTCGTGGGATAGACTTTACTGAAGAGCGCCACATCTGCCTTGTCCGCGACCTCGGTTGCGGCTCGCAGCCCGGCAAGTCCCGCGCCAACGATTAACACATCGTGTTTAAATACCATGGAGGGTCTCCTGGAGATGATCTACGGGGTGTGTAGGTCGGGTTGGGCGAGCGAAACCACAACCAAAAGATGTATCGGAAAAAGAATATCGTTTTTCAGGTTGAGCTTTTGCTTGGTTTTGCTCCCGCTCAACCCAACCTGATCAGTGCGCTCCTTGGCGAGCACGATTGGTCTATATCCGGCAACGGGCCTAAAAGCCGTGCCCGCACAAACTATTTCCGCTCTTCCATGGGCTCGTAGCTGCAGCCGATCTCGCCGCAGTAGTGACCGATGTATTCGGCTTCCGGCCTGTACAGGGCGGGTTTTTCCTGTGCTTCGGCGAACTTTTCCTCGATTACATGAGCACACCACCCTGCAACTCTCGATATGGCGAAAACAGGGGTCATAATATCTATGGGAATTCCCATCAGGGTGTAGACCGAGCCGCTGTAGAAGTCGACATTCGTCCGGATGTTGCTTTTTCCACGGGCTTCGAATTCTTTATATCCGGCTTCTTCGATGGCGGTGAGGTATTCGTACCAGTGGTCACGGCCCATTTTCTTGCCAAGCCGCTTGGACATCACCTTTAAAATCTTAGCTCTCGGATCAATGGTCTTATAGACCGCGTGCCCCATTCCCATTATCTTCTCGCCTTTCTGAATCTTACCATTGACCCAGCGGGCAATTTCATCCTTCGATTTCACCTCCTTTTCGACTTCGAGCAGCATCTGCATAACGCGGGCGTTGGCCCCGCCATGCAGCGGTCCAGAAAGCGCGCCAACACCCGCCGTGACGCCGGCATACATATGGGCGCCGGTCGACACGACTTCACGGCACGCAAATGTCGAGGCGTTGAAGGTGTGGTCGGCGTGCAAGACCAGGCAGACATCGAAATCATGCGCGATTTCGCTGTCAGGTTTCTTCCCGGTCAGCTGCCACAGGAAATTGGCCGCGTGCGAAAGTGCGTTGTCAGGAGGCAGCGGCTTGTCACCATTTCTCATCCTGTGCCATGCAGCAACAACGGCAGGCACGCGCGCGATCAATCTAATGGCTTTGCGAACATTTGCCTCCCTGGTCTCCTCGTTCAGTTCCTGCTCGGCTATCCCAAGCATTGGAATGCTGGCCTGGAGAACGTCCATTGGATCTGCTTGCTTGGGAAACTTCTCCATACTCTCAATGATGAATTCGGGGATCTCGCGGGCCTGAACCACCTGCCTCTCGAAGCGCTCCAGTTCGCCGTCTTTTGGCAGATGCCCGTTAAGGAGCAGGAAAGCCGTTTCCATAAAAGTCGAGTGCTCGGCAAGTTCCTCGATCCTGTAGCCCCTGTAAAGAAGCACCCCGTTTTCACCATCTATGTAGCTTATCTTCGTATCGGCCACCGTGACTCCCCGAAGACCGATATTCTTTACGCGAACCGTTTGCTCCGCCATGGTGTTTCCTCCAGTTCCTATACCAAACCCATTTTGACGAAATTAAGAGCGCCGCCCGCCACCAGTTGGCGTCGCATTCTGTCCGAAACATTTATCAGGACAGTAATCTGCTTTCCATCGACGAGCACCGGAATCTCGACATCACCATTCTCGAGGTGTTGCCGGACATTTTCGAAAGTCACCCTGGCGCCTGGCTGAAAGGTCCGGTAGTCCTCGGGGTTCTTGAAAACGAGAGGCAGAATCCCGTAGTTGCAAAGATTTGCCATGTGTATCCTGGCGAAACTCTTTGCTATGACAGCCCTTACTCCCAGGTACCGCGGCGCGATGGCCGCATGCTCCCGACTTGAACCCTGGCCGTAGTTTTCACCGCCGATTATGGTGACCGCACCCTTTTCCTTGCACCTAAGATAAAATTCTGGATCTATCTGGGAATAGACATACTGACTGATAGCCGGAATATTAGACCTGAGCGGTAGAATCTTATTGCCCGCGGGCATAATGGCATCGGTCGAAATATTGTCCCCAACCACAAGGACGACTTCCGTTTCGAGCTTTTCCGGAGGGGCCTCGAAGTGGGGCAGCGGGGTAATGTTAGGGCCACGGACTACCTCTGTTTGGTGCAACTCGGCGGATGGTTTGATGATTGACAGATCATCGACCACATATTTTTTAGGGTCCTGTATTTTCGGGTACTTTATCTCTTGCCCCAGGTCCCGCGGGTCGGTGATAACCCCCTTCAGGGCGGCGGCTGCAACTGTTTCAGGCGAGCAAAGATAAACCTTGTCGTCCTTTGTTCCCGAACGCCCCGGGAAATTCCTGGGCATGGTCCTGAGACTCACCTGGCCCGTTCCCGGCGCCTGGCCCATCCCGATACATCCAAGGCATCCAGGCTCATGGATACGGGCGCCAGCCCGCAGCAATTCAATAACTCCTCCACGATCGGCGATATTTTCTATTACCTGCCGGCTTCCGGGGTTCACGTGGAATGAGGTCCAGGCGGAGGCGCGCCTACCCTCGACAATGCGCGCTACAACCATCAGGTCTCTGAAAGAGGAATTGACACTGCTGCCGACGATTACCTGGTCGACTTTTAAACCGGCGACTTCACGAACCGGGACGACATTTCCCGGCGAACTCGGCTTGGCAATCAGCGGCTCGAGCTTGGAGAGATCGATTTCATCATGCTCGTCGTATTCCGCCCCCTTGTCGGCGGCGAGTTCTCCCCAGGCATCTCCCCTGCCCTGGGCTTCGAGGTATTTGCGCGTATTCTCATCCGACGGAAAAATTGATGTAGTGGCCCCAAGTTCGGTGCCCATATTGCAAATCGTTTCCCTGTCGGTTGCCGAAAGGCTTTTCACGCCGGGACCGTAGTATTCGACAATCTTCCCGATGCACCCCTTTACGCCGTGGCGCCTGAGCATTTCGAGAATAACATCCTTTGCGCTCACCCAGTCAGGAAGTTCTCCCGTTAGCTTCACCCCCAAAACGATAGGGGAAGGAATAAAGTATGGGTAGCCCGCCATGGCCAACGCCACGTCCAGGCCTCCGGCCCCGATTCCCAGAACCGATATTCCGCCTGCCCCGGGCGTATGGCTGTCGGAACCTATGAGCGTCTTTCCGGGTATTCCGAACCGTTCCATGTGGACCTGGTGCGAGACTCCGTTTCCCGGAGGACTGAAGTGTATCCCGTATCGAGCGGAGGCGGTCTGGAGATACCTGTGATCGTCCGCATTCTTCTCGTCTGTCTGAAGGATATTGTGGTCCACATACTGCACGGCCAGTTCAGCCTTTATGCTGTCCAGTCCGAGTGCCTCGAACCCGAGCATGGCCATAGTCCCCGTGGCATCCTGGAGAAGTATCTGGTCGATTTTGATGCCGATTTCCTCGCCGGCGTTGAATTTACCTTCAACCAGATGAGCTTCGAGTATCTTGCGGGCAAGATTTTTCGCCACAACTTCTCTCCTGTCGGTGTAGGAATAATGTGTTTTACGAAAGACTGGGCCATTAATGTCTACTTGAAAATGGCCTGAAAATGGCCTCACGAACAGCTAAAACCTAATGTTGAGCCACTTCAATGTCAATTAATGCCGGACGTGACGGAGGGGGCTAAAATGCAGCAAAAACAGGATATAAGCTCACAGGTCCGGAATTTCCGCAAGTCCCGGGCATGTTGAGCCTGAAGCACGGTCCCATAGAGTGCCCGAATCGCGATACTCCTTCCTCGAAAAGAGCCATAACCTGGCTGAGAGCCGAAAGCAGCAAAAGCCGGCTAATTTTCCTTCGTAAGTGCTATGCCGACCAGAGGCTCGAGTTGTGCGAGAGCTTTATGGAAGTCGATCATCGACTCATAATATTTGAGTTCATATTCAAGAAGGGCCATCGAAGCATCGATCAGTTGCAGAAAATCGATCTTCCCAACCTGGTAATTTGCAATGCCGGAATTAAGAGCAAGGTTGGCCTGGGGAACGATCGCCGAGGAATACAGCTTCGCGAGCTTCTCGGAAGTAGTTGCCATCGTATAGGCTTCCCTAACCTGGAATCGAACGGTAGAAGAAGTGCTGTCGCGCATTCTCCTGGCACTGGAAAGATTGAGGCGGGCCGCATCAAGTTCGGGCTGCTGTTTTCTCCAGAAATATAGGGGCACTTTGGCTTTAATCATTACTCCATACATTTCCGGTTGTGCGTCTCTGTCAAAGTAGGTAAAACCGACGGAAAAATCAGGATAGAATTCTTTTCGAGCCAGTTCCACCCCGGATTGCTTGCCGCTTATCTCGCTCTCATTTGATTTGATTTCCGGAGAACCATTTAGAGCAAGCTGAGTAAGCTCATCGAGGGAGTACGTAAATTCCGCTTTTTCGAATTCGTTGGGTTTTCCGACCTCTGATTCGGCGGGTCGGTAGAGCAGCGAATTAATTTTTGCCTCCGCAATCCGTTTTTTTTGCCCAAGGATCAACATCTTGTCCAGTATCTTGGATTCCTCCACCTGGGCCTTCAACACGTCCTGCTGGATGGTTTGCCCCACCTGGTAGCGAGACTCGGCGATGCGTTCGAAATTTTGCAGAAGCTCTTTGTTCTTCAACAAAACTTCAATTGACTTCCTGGCAAGATACAAATCGTAGTAAGCCTGCTTCAGCTCTGAGACCACTTTGCGACGGGTGATCTCACTTTTCCAATGTTGAGACCGGGCTTCGGCTGATGCAACCTTTTCCTTCAAACCCAGTTTGCCGGGAAACGGAAACTCCTGCTCGATCCCATAAGTGCGGGCTGAAGACGGATCTCCAGCCTGGAGTCTAAAGGGAATAAGGTCCCCCATGTGCTGAAAGGTAACCATCGGGTCCGGCAGGGTTCCAGAGGATGGAATCATTGCCTTGGATGCCGCGGCAGCGCTTTCGGCCGATTTGATTTCAGGATTGTTTTCGACAGCCTCATTGAGCAACTCCCGAAAGCTTATGATCCTTTCGGTGGAAGCCTGCTCTCCAGCTTGAGAAAGGCCGATGCCGGGAAGGAGAATCAAAGAACACAATAAGATCAGCCCGACATTTTTGGTCATCGGTGTTCCCCTTGGTTAGCCGCTCCGGCAAGGGCTGGCCGGCAATTGAAATAATTGCGAAATATTTGCCTCCGGCAGTGATCAAGGCATGCGCAAACCGCACAGGAAGCAACCCACGTGTCTTGTTGGATACAAACGAGATACTAAGCGTGGCACAACAGGACTGCACCATGCCGGTTTGAATCTCGCAGATCAAAAAAGATGAGGAGCATCGTTCATGCCAATGCGGCCATACCGCCACGAATCCCTAACCGCTTGTTCTTGTTAGAAATCGGAGAGGACAGCGTACCAAAGCCGTCCCGCAATTGAAAGAATTTTTCAGACGACTAAAAACTATTTTCAATTGAAAAAGTTGACAGTTCGAATTTCCCCTGCCATTGCCTTAAATCTCCCCGTGGGTAGAAAAAAGACGTCTGGATTCCTGGGTGATCTCCCGTCAAAAAAGGGAAAAGGGACCTCCTCAGTGACGCGCGAGAAGGTCCCTTTTCTCAATTTGTATAAAGTTTGCAGAGGGTTAACCGGGGTCTTTATTTAATTCTTTCGCTCAGGGTTTTGCCGGCCTTGAACTTCACAACCTTCGATGCCGGGATGCTGATCTTCTGGCCCGTACGGGGATTACGGCCCTCTCGCTCTGACCTGGATCCGATGCTGAAGGTGCCGAAACCAACAAGAGTTATCTTGTCTCCCGTGGCAAGAGCATCGGAAACTGCCGCAACAAAACCGTCAACAGCCTTTTCGGCTTGTGATTTTGTAATTCCGCCTGCGGCCGCGATTTTTGCAACTAATTCTGCTTTCGTCATTTCTCTCCTCCTCAAATTTAAAAAAGTTAATTCTCCCCTCCTGGAAAATCCTTGAACTCAAAAGCGCCTACGTTCACCCCCTCCCGTATGCCAGCCCCTGTAGGGTTCTCTGTAAAGGTAACCTTCATCCGTAAAAATCGGGGGAAATCGGATGAAACGCCCGAAACCGCTCCTGATCAGGCTCCAAGCCAATCGACAAACTGTTTTATAATCAGATCCTTTCATTTGTCCATAAAAATCTACAGGAAAAATAGGAAAAAGTATGCCTCAATCAGCTTTTAAATACTTTTTTACAATAAAGAGGGTTGCGAAGGTATCAAGTAAGCATCAATTTTGGGGTGGAGTTGCTTTTTTAAGTTCAGAGTTTTATAAATGTATCGGAGGTCTTACAAAGGGTCGTTCTCAATAACAACTCTTCACAAGGAGGCCGTCAATGACCATTCGAGTGTTGATTGAAAGGCAGGTCGATCCGGGTCAGGAAGCCAAGCTACAGCAGGTTATGACCCAATCCCGGGTAAGCGCAACAAAGGCCAAGGGCTACATCTCGGGAGAAACCCTGAGGGCGCTGGACAACCCGGGCACATTCCTCGTGATCAGCAACTGGAACACCGTGGAGGACTGGAAACTCTGGCAGAAAAGTCCCGAGCGGGCCAAGATCCAAGAGCAATTAGCCCCTCTGCTCCTTGGCAAGGAAAAATGCACCGTCTTCACTCATTTCTAATCCAATCTCAGCCCCCCTGCCGCTCATATCTCAACGGGCCGAAATACCGAGCATGGTCTATTTATTAGTGCTACTTAATCGCCAGCTCTTGTTATACCCTGAACTCATGATTAAGGGACGGGGTAACAGAAAACATCCCCGTCCCGCAAAAATCATTCCATGCTTCGTTGTACCTTATAGACCCCCTTCTCATTCCTGAGTGCGCCCACGACACGCTGGAGGTGCTTTGAATCCTTCACCTCAATTCTGAGACGGCAAACGCTCGATGCGTCGGACTGATTCTCAACGCGAAGACTGACTACATTTACGTCCATCTGCCCGAGCACGCCGTTGAGGGCCGCGAGCATACCCCTTTCCCCCGAGTGAATGACCCTTATATCGACCGGGAATAGCTGCTCTTCGCCGGAATCCCACTGGACCTCGATTATCCTTGTCGGATCGCTGCGGTCGAAATTTTTGCACGTCAGCCTGTGGGCGGTAATTCCCCTCCCTCTCGTAATGTAGCCCAGGATCGGTTCGCCGGGCACCGGATTGCAGCACTGCGCCATGCGGATCAATACGTCCTCGATCCCCTTTATCTTTATTCCCTCCTTTTTGGCGGGAGCGGTTTTTCGCTTCTCGACAAGGATCTCGTCCTTGTGGTGATCTTCTTCGGCAGGCAGCGACGTCAGTTTGCCGATAACCTGGTAAGCGGTAATCTTGTGGTACCCTATTCCAGCCAGAAGATCTTCGACGGTTCGCAGTGAGAAGGCCTTGGCAGCCTCGGCAAGCTCGGGAGAGTTCAGGTAGTTGTTGAAGTTCAGGCCCTTTTTCCTGAACTCACGCTCGCAGATTTCCCTCCCCAGCGCAACCGAGCGTTCTCTTTCCTCGGTTTTGAACCAGTGCTTGATACGACTGATAGCCTTGCTGGATTTGACGTACTTGAGCCAGTCCTTGCTCGGCCGGTGGTTTGCGGCGGTAAGTATCTCGACGGTATCGCCGTTGTGGAGTTCATTGCGCAACGGAACGAGTTTGCCGTTCACCCTCGCTCCCACACACCTGTGTCCCACTTCGGTATGGACATCGTATGCGAAATCGACGGGAGTGGACCCCCTCGGGAACGCCTTAACCTCTCTATTTGGTGTGAATACGTAGACTTCGTCGGGGTAGAAGTCCACCTTTACAGCTTCTATGAAGGCCTTGGGATCGCTCCAGTCTTTGCTCAATTCCATAAGATGGCGAAGCCATGAGAAACGCTGGGTTTCCTCCCTGCCGATCTCATCGACCGGTTTGCCTTCCTTGTAGAGCCAATGGGCGGCAATTCCCTCGTTGGCTATGCGGTCCATCTCTTCTGTCCGGATCTGCACTTCCATTCTCTCGCCGTGAGGACCAAGGACGGTAGTGTGCAGGGACTGGTACATATTGGATTTGGGCTTTACTATATAGTCCTTGTATCTGCCCTCGACCGGTTCCCAGAGCGCATGGACGAGTGCAAGCGTCTCGTAGCAGGATTTTATCGAATCCACTATGACACGGAACGCGATTAAATCGTAGACCCTGGTCAGGTCGAGTTTCTGCCGCTCCATTTTGTGATAGATGCTGTAGAGGTGCTTGGACCTGCCGAATATTCTGCCTTTCAGGCTATATTCGGCCATTCTTGCAGTGAGGACTTCCTTTACTTCTTCTATATAGCGGCGCCTGTCTGCCTCGGTTCTAGCCAGACCCGTTGCAATTTCATCGTAGTCTTTCGGATAGAGGCATTTGAAGGAATAATCCTCGAGTTCCTGTTTTATCCATTCAATACCCAGCCGGCCGGACAGGGGAGCATAGATGTCCAGCGTCTCCTGCGCGATATTTTGCCCGCGGCCGCTTCGGCAAGCGGCACTGCGGATACCCTCGAGCCTGTCGGCAAGCTTGACCATGACGACTCGGATGTCTTGAGAGATCGCAAGAATCATTTTTCGGATATATTCGGCCTGCCTTTCCTGGCGGCTCGAGTAGGAGATCCGGGTCAGTCTGGAAACCCCCTGCACAATACGAGCGACATCGATTCCGAACTGGTCCTCGAGGTCTTCTGGGGTTATGAATTTCTTTTCGATACAGTCATGCAGGAGCCCCGCCGCGATGCTTTCCTCATCGAGCCGCATTCTGGCGAGAACCCCGGCAGTTGAAAGAGGGTGATTGAGGTAGGGTTCATCATTTGAAGGGTGTTTCCCGCGGTGTGCCTTGGCGGTAAAAACATAGGCCTTTTCCAGAAGCAAAGTATTTGCTTTTGGGTTGTATCCCAGTACCTGATCTAAAAGTTCAAAGAAGCGCACTGCGCTTTATCGCCCCCGCCGGTTAATTCCGGTTTGCCGTCGAGACGGCTGCCGGCTAAATTTTTTAAAAGTTTTCATCTTTGAAAAAATGGTTGCAAGAAAATAGATCCGACGAAAACCACGCGACGACCAAAGTTCTTCAACGGACGATCTTTTCGCCGGTCATCTTTTCTATCTCTGAGATCAAACGCTCCAGCAGACCCTTTTCCGGCACCTTCTCGACCCGTTCGCCTTTTTTGAAAAGAATCCCGCTCTCGCGCCCGCCAGCGATACCGACGTCAGCCTCCCTCGCCTCGCCGGGACCGTTTACCACGCACCCCATGATGGCGACCTTTAGAGGGGTCCTGACCTTTAATAAAAGCTCCTCCGCCCTTTCGACCAGCGGTATCAGACCGATTTCGGTACGGCCGCACGTTGGGCAGCTAACAAGTTCAACACCCCTTGAGCGAAGCTTGAGATCTCGCAGAATCGACCAGGCAACAAACATCTCCTTAACCGGATCGGCTGAAAGCGAAACTCTCATGGTATCCCCGATTCCCTCGAAAAGAAGCAGACCAATGCCAAGGGCGGACTTTATCGCTCCGCTCGCCACGGTTCCCGCCTCCGTCACACCGAGGTGAAAGGGATAGTCGGTTTTATCGGCGAGAAGTCTATAAGCCCTGATAGTGTTTACGACATCAGAGGATTTGAGAGAGATTTTCAGCAGTCCGAAATCATTGTCCTCGAAAAAACGGATGTGCCTCAGAGCGCTTTCCACCATGGCTTCCGGCCCGGGGTGGCCGTATTTTTTGAGCAGGTGCTTTTCAACCGACCCGCTGTTTACGCCAATCCTCACGGGTACCCCACGCTCCCGCGCTGACTCTATGACTTTTTTCAACTTCTCGGGTCCGCCGATATTTCCCGGATTAATCCGTATTGCGTCGGCCCCCGAAGCCATGGCGCTTATCGCCAATCTGAAATCGAAATGGATGTCTGCAATAATGGGAATGCTGATGGACCTTTTTATCCGCGCGAAACTTTCGGCCGCCTCCTGATCAGGTACGGCGACCCTGATGATTTCGCAGCCCGCTTCTTCGAGCCGCTTTATCTGGTCTGCCGTCGAGCGCCAGTCTCGCGTGTCTGTATTGGTCATCGACTGGACCGAAACCGGCGCGCCGCCACCCACGGCCACACTGCCGATGTTTATTCGCCTGCTTACCCGCCGCAAGATATTTTCCAAAATTCCCCCGATTCTTAAATCCCTGGAGCCAACCCTAAGATATTTTGAATTCCTTGCATCGTGAATTCCTTAATCCATTATCTCATTACTTCCCATCTCTAAATTCCCAGACTGGTAATTCTAATTTAAATTGACCCCTTTTCCAAGGCGATGCAGATGCGCGAACCGACCACCTCAATCCTTTTGCTCTTTTTCCCACCAATCGTCGTGGCCCTTGAACCACCAGTCAGTTGAATCTGTATGCAGTATTTGGTCGGCGATCGCTCTTGCGATCGGTGTCAAAAGGCGCTGTAGAGCGAAATGGAGCCATTTTTCAGCGTAAGTATTGCCCAAGTCATTTTGCTCTTTAAGTTCCAGTATGAGATCCAACTGGTCGGCATCGTGCACCAGCCTGGATTCCTCCGTAGCCTCCTCGCGATACTCCTTTAGAAATGCCCTTACTTCATTGCCGAAAGGCAACGAACGGGAGAGGTCGTCAACCGCCCTAGCCTCATCAACTTTTACGTAGCGTTTGTTTACATAATTGAGGTCGCCGGTGCGCGCCTCGGGTACGTCGTGAAAAAGGCAGAGGCATACCACCTTGAAGGGGTCAACGTTCTTGGACAGGCGCGCCAAGGTGAAACCTATCATGGCAACCCGAAAAGAATGATCGGCTACCGACTCGCGCCCGGATCCAAGGAATTGAAAACCCGAGCGAGGCGTCTTCTTGAGCATGCCGAGCTCGAAAAAGAAGTTAACGATCTTAGGGTAGTCCAATTCAAATCTCCTTGTAATTAGACTCGATTTCTTCTCCGAATCGGAGCGGATTTTTGACACCTCGTGAAAAGTTCACAACTATTGCGCTTTAAAAGCTTGCTAAATATTGCTAGAATCAGCGGAAATCAAGTAAATTCAATGGGTCGTTCCAACAACGTTTTGGAGGTCGGAAGCTCCATGGAGAAACATACCCTTTCGGTACTGGTCGAGAATAACCCGGGTGTCCTTACCAGGGTCGCCGGCCTGTTCGCCAGGCGCGGTTTCAATATTGACAGTCTTGCGGTGGGGCGAACCGACAGAAGCGACGTTTCCCGCATGACAATAGTGGTCGAGGGTGACAAAGCGCTGATCGAACAGGTTACCAAACAGCTCCACAAGCTGATTGACGTAATTAAGATAAGCAATATCACAGAAGATGAGTATGTAGACAGGGAACTCGTAATGGTGAAGGTTTCCGCCGAACCCAGCCAGCGAGTAGAAATAATAAATATCGCGGGAATTTTCAGGGCAAGGGTTGTAGACCTCGGCAGAAAGACCCTCACTTTCGAATGCACCGGTACAGAGGGGAAAATCACCGCTCTCGAGGAGTCGCTTCGTCCCTACGGGATAAAGGAACTGGTGAGGACCGGCAAGATAGCGATGCTCAGGGGAAGCAAGGCTGTAAGCGTCGGTGGCGCATGGCCCAGGGAAGGTGATGACGAATAGCATCAAGGGCCGAAAAGGAAAAACGTCCGTTCGGACCATCATGTTGGCCCCGGCCCGGAAGCCTGAGTTTTTGGAGGTGATCTCGTGGAAATAAAAGTTGCCGATGCACTGGTCCAGTGCCTCGAAAGAGAAAACGTGGAAGTAATTTTCGGCTATCCCGGCGGCGCCATTCTTCCTGTCTATGATTCCCTTTATCATTCGAAGATAAAGCATGTGCTGGTGCGCCACGAGCAGGGCGCTGTCCATGCCGCCGACGGATACGCGAGGGTAACAGGCAAGGTAGGTGTGTGCGTGGCAACTTCCGGCCCCGGCGCAACCAACCTCGTAACCGGGATCGCCAATGCATATATGGATTCAATTCCCATTGTAATCTTTACCGGCCAGGTTTCCACGAGCCAGATTGGGACGGACTCCTTTCAGGAAGTCGATATAACGGGCATAACAATGCCCATTACCAAGCACAATTACCTTTTGAAAGACCCGATGAAGCTCCCTGCCGTCATAAAGAACGCCTTCCATATCGCCTCGACGGGAAGGCCCGGCCCGGTGCTTATAGACGTCCCGCGAGACGTGGCCAATATGACTATCCCGTTCAAATATCCCGCGAATGTGCGCCTTCGTGGCTACCGGCCGACCTACAAGGGGCATCCGTCGAAAATAAAGGAGATCGCTGCACTAATCGGTAAGGCAAAAAGGCCGGTGATCTATGCCGGCGGCGGCATAATCTCATCTAACGCATCGGAGGAACTGCTCCAATTCGCCGAAGCAATATCAGCCCCCGTTACCAACACATTCATGGGCCTTGCCGGGTTTCCGGGCGAGCATCCCCTCTCCCTCGGCATGCTGGGCCTTCATGGCACCCGGAGCGCAAACATGGCCATATCGGAATGCGATCTCCTGATAGGCCTCGGCGCCCGCTTTGACGACCGTGTCGTGGGGAATATCAACAAGTTCGCTCAACAGGCTACGGTAATCCACGTCGATATTGACCCGGCGGAGATCGGTAAGGTTGTGGCAACCAACGTGCCCCTTGTTGGGGACGTGAAACTGGTTCTTAAATCGCTGCTGCCCTTGATCGAAAAGATCGATCGCTCTCAGTGGATGGAGCGCATCGAGGAACTCAAGCAGCAGTACCCACTTACCTACTGCAGGGGGGAAGCGCTCAAACCCCAGTTCGTGGTCGAACAGCTCTGGAATTGTACCAGGGGCGAGGCCATAATAGTCACCGACGTCGGCCAGCATCAAATGTGGGTCGCTCAATATTACCGTTTTAAATACCCGCGCACCCTTGTATCTTCCGGCGGCCTCGGCTGCATGGGCTTCGGCCTCCCAGCCGCCCTCGGAGCATCCATTGCGGCTCCAGGCAAGCCTGTCATACTGGTGACCGGCGACGGCAGCATCCAGATGACCATGCAGGAACTTGGCACGATGATGGAACAGGGTCTGGCTGTCAAAATTATTATCCTCAACAACTATGCCCTTGGAATGGTGCGCCAGCTCCAGGAATTTTACTGCGAGGGGCGATATATGTCGGTGAATTTCAAGTTCCATCCGGATTTTGAGTTGCTTGCAAAGGCTTATGGAATCCAGGGGTATACATTCAGGACGGAAGAGGACGTGATAAAACACCTGCCCGAAGCCCTGGCGAAGCCGGGGCCCGCCATAATCAACTGCATCGTGCCGGTTGACGAAAACGTGTCGCCCATGGTGATGGCCGGACAGGGGATTCATGAGGCGATAGACTGCGGGTGAAACTCACCGCACCTTGCAAATTGTGGGGAGGCGCCGCGTCCGCCTCCCCTTTTTCCGCAATCCTTGACAGCATCCCCTCCGCCCCCGTATAGTACGCCCTCGTTAGAAAATCCCAGGAGAATACCGCTAAATGAAGACACTGCTTCTCAATCCACCCTCGTTTGAGCAATTCGACGGGGGAGCGGGTGCAAGATGGCCCGCGCGCCGCGAAATCGCATCTTACTGGTATCCCGTCTGGCTGGCCTACCCCGCCGGACTTATAAAGGAAAGCAGGCTCGTTGACGCTCCGCCGCACGGAATCTCCCCCGAGGAAACGGTCCGTATAGCGATGGACTTCGATTTCCTCGTGCTCTTCACAAGTAAGGTCGGATTCAAAAACGACGTGAAGCTCGCGGAGACTATAAAGGAGCGCAAGCCTTCCATAAAAATCGCGTTTGTGGGCCCGCCTGTTTCGGTCAAGCCCGAAGAAGCCCTGAATGCATCGCGGGCAATTGATTTCGTCGCGAGAAAGGAATTCGATTACACCGTAACTGAATTCGCCCAGGGTAAGAGTCTGGAAAAAATCGACGGGGTAAGCTTTAGAAGAAACGGCGGCATCGTTCATAATCCCGACCGGCCGCTTCTGCAGGACCTCGATTCCCTTCCTTTCATAAGCGAGATTTACCGGCGCGACCTGGACCCGACTAAATATAATATTCCTTTTCTAAAGCATCCATATCTCTCGTTTTACACGGCCCGCGGATGCCCCGCGCGGTGCATCTACTGCCTGTGGCCCCAGACATTTACGGGACATCCCTGGCGCACTCGCAGTAACGAAAATGTCATGGCGGAGGTGAAGCGGGCGCTCGAAATTTTCCCTGAAGTGAAGGAAATCTTCTTCGACGACGATACCTGGGCCTGGGGTAAGGCGCGGGTGTTGGACATTTGCCGGCATCTTAAGGAGCTGAAATTCACGTGGTCCTGCAATAGCAGGGTCCACGCCGATTACGAGATGCTGAAGGCGATGAAGGAGGCCGGGTGTCGGCTGCTGGTCGTAGGGTTCGAGTCGGGTGTCCAGGAAGTTCTCGACAATATGAAGAAGGGCATCACCGTCGAGCAGTCGCTCACTTTCATGAAGAACTGCAAGGAGCTTGGAATTACCGTCCACGGCGATTTCATGATCGGCCTGCCCGGCGAAACCAAAGAGACGATCCGACGCACCCTTGAATTCGCGCAAAAGCTCGACCCCGAAACGATCCAGGTCTCGGTGGCCCATCCATTTCCAGGCACTGAATTCTATAAATACCTCGAAGACAACGGGTACCTCACTGATGACGATATGGTGGATGAGCTTGGCCATCAGCTTCCAAATTTCGAGTATCCGTGGCTGAACCGCCAGGAAATAGTCGATGCGGTGGAATATTTTTACGGGAAGTATTATTTCAGGCCAAAGGTCATCTACCGGATCGTGCGCCGGGCGATATTCGATGCCGACGATCGAAAGCGACTATATAAGGAAGCCCGCGATTATCTGACGCTTCGCGCGAGACGCAAGAAATTCTCCGGTGGCCATGTTTTCGAAAAGGCGGTTTCCGAAAACCAATGACGCGCAAGTCACTACAAAATGGTAAGGCAACCGCAAGTTGGAGGGACGGCAGGGGGTTGTAACTGCTTAAGCGATATCTGATCATTAACGGAGATGATTTCGGAGTCTCCGCGGAAGTTAATGAAGCGATAATTCTGGCACACCGGCACGGAATTCTGACCAGCTGCAGCCTGATGCCCGGAGGGGCCGCTTTCGATGAGGCCGTGCGCCTTGCGGCTCAAAATACAGGCATGGCCGTTGGAATTCACGTTACGTGCGTTGCCGGAAAATCGGTTCTGCCCCACCATAAAATACCCCGTATCGTCTCTCCCGGCGGCGATTTTCCCTCGGATCCCGCCAGAGCTGCCCTTAAATATTTTTTTTGCAAAAGCACCCGAAAGGAATTATTGAGTGAGATCCATGCCCAGTTTGAGAAGTTTTTCTCATCCGGATTGAAGTGCTCGCATATCGACTCTCACTGTCACGTGCACGTCAATCCGGCAGTCCTGGACATGGTTGTGGAGATTGGTAAAGAATACGGCGTATCGAGAATGCGAGTACCGGACGATGATTTTTTCGAGGCCGTGCGATTTTTCAATCAGCCTATTGGGAAGGCCGCATACGCTCTCATATTCAAACTTCTTTGCGCTCGAATGAGGGCCGTTCTTCGCAAACGTGGATTCCTTTTTACACAAAGGGTTTACGGGCATCTTCTCACCGGGGATCTCGGCTCCGCTTACACGCTTTCAGTGCTCGATAAGTTACCACTGGGCGTCAGCGAAATGTATTTCCACCCCGCGCTTGCCGGCGCATCGGCCCAGGATCCGAGAAGCCTGCAGCAACTCAGGGAATTGGGGATACTGCTCGACCAGCGGGTCCGATCAAAGATGGATACGCTGGGCATTGTCCCGGCTAATTATTTCGTTTTGGACGGAATTTAATGAAAACAGCCATAGTGATCACGATTGCCGTGCTGGCACAGGCGGTGGGGAATACTTTGCTAAGCAAGGGCATGAAGGATATCGCCTCTCAGCCGGCCTTCGCCGACGGTTTTTCATTGATGATGCTGTTAAGTGCGATGCAGGACCCGATAATATGGGCCGGAATCGTCCTGCTGATTCTCTTCTTCGCCTGTTTTCTTTCGGCCCTTTCGTGGGCGGACCTCAGCTTCGTTCTGCCCGCGACTGCCTCCGGATACATTCTTAATGTCTTCCTGGCCCACCGCTACCTGGCGGAGCCGGTTTCTGCCTCACGCTGGATGGGATCGGTGGTGATCGTCCTCGGAATCGCACTTGTTGCCTGCTCCACGAAAAGTTCCGACGTCAAGCGGGCCGATGGCAAGGAAGCCACCGAACGGAGCGAGACATGTTGACGGCCATTATGGTCTTTATGATCGTTTCATCCAATGCCGCCGGCGACGTGCTTCTTACAAGGGGCATGAAGGAAATAGGCGACATTTCAGCCGTAAGCCCACTCGACTGGCTTAGGGTTGCAAGAAGAATTTTGACCAACTGGAATTTCCTGCTCGGCGTATTATGTCTTTCGGTGAGCTTTTTTTCGTTCCTCACCGTACTTTCCTGGGCCGATCTGAGCTTCGTCGTGCCGGCGACCGCAATAGTTTACGTTGTGACTGTAATTGGCGCCAAGTTTATCCTGAAAGAGGAAATAAACCGCATGCGCTGGGCCGGCACCCTGCTCGTTTGCCTTGGCGTTGCTCTGGTCTGCATTCCGTAAGGCCCCGGCCTTTCCTGGTCTCCCAGATGCTATTATTGGAATACACAAGATTCGCCTTCCTTGTCCTGGCTCTAGCCTCGATTCTCTATTATTTGGCGGCAATGTTTGCCTCGCGGTCGTTTTTCGCCCGCAAAGCAGTTGTTGAACCGGGCGACCTACCCCCGGTTTCCATACTCATTCCACTGTGCGGCGCCGATTTTAGGGCCTACGAGAATTACGCCTCACTTTGCCGACAGGATTATCCTCATCTACAGCTTGTTTTCGGGGTGCGGGATCCCGCCGACTCATCCGTCGGTTTGATTTCTAAATTGAAGGCCGATTTTCCGATGATTGAAATCGATCTGGCCGTCAACTCCCGAGAAACCGGGCAAAATCCCAAGGTAAGTAATCTCAATAATATGCTTCCGCTCGCGCGGCACGACCTCCTGGTGTTTTTGGACAGCGACATCCGGGCTGGGCGCGACTTTCTGCGAACAAGTGTCGCAGAATTGATCCAGACCGAAGCAGGTGTGGTTACCTGCCTTTATCGCGCAGGCGAGGCGCCAGGACTTGCTGCAAAGCTCGAAGCGGTTGGAATAACTGCTGAATTCGCACCAGGCGTATTTGTTGCCGAAATGAGCGCGGGGATTTCGTTTGCTTTCGGCGCCGCGATTTTGATTAAGAAAAAGACCCTTGAAGCAATCGGTGGTCTTGAGGCGATAGCGGATTTCCTTGCCGACGATTACATGATCGGAAACCTGGCAAGCAAAGCCGGCTATACCGTCAGATTATCGAGATACGTGGTCGAAACCGTTCTTTCCAGGCTCGACATTTCGGGATTCATCAAACACCAGGTCCGCTGGGCGCGGGGGATAAGGACGTGCAACCGGGCGGGGCATACCGGATCGGTTATCACAAACGGGACCGTCCTTGCCGCCTTCTATCTGGCGCTCTCGGGTTTCTCGGCAACCGGATGGGCGCTTTTTGCCCTGGTTTTGGCACTGAGGCTTATGATGGCGTGCTCTATCGGGGTCGGATGCCTTGGAGACAAACTGCTTAAGCGCTATCTTCCGCTTGTCCTGATAAGGGATTTTTTCAGCTTCTATTTCTGGTGTGCCGCCATTTTCGGCAACCGTGTCGAGTGGCGGGGGAAAACGTTCAAGCTCTCACCTGGCGGTAAATTGGTCCGGCGGGATTGAGCCGGGGATTGTCTGCCGCGCCAAGTCTGCTGCTCGCTAGTCACTTGACCAAAACCGCAACCTCTTTATTTTTCCCCCGCCCTTCTATAGAATTAATTGGCATGGTCACTTTTTCTTAATCTGCCGACATTTTGTTCTGCCGGCGTTTGGTTTTTCATCTCCCTTGGAGGCAGATATGGGACACTTTAAGCTCTTGCTTCTTACTTCCGTGATGCTAATCCCGGTTTTCTTCCCGGCCCTTCTGGAGGGCGGGAAGAAAGCTAACGTGGTTGTCGATAAGTCGGCTGACGGAGAGCAGGTGGTTTTGCGCCGCGGACAAACCCTTGAGGTCCAACTGGAGCAGGCCGGCGCGACGGGGTATACTTGGCAGGTGGTTGTCCTCGATGAGAACCTTCTGGAGAGTACCGAATTAGCGAGCCCGCCACCCGGAACGGGGAGTATGATAGTGGGAGCGCCAGTCCTGAGGACCTGGCGTTTTAAGGCGCTCGCAAAAGGGCAAACGGAACTGAAGATGTTCAATTACCGCCCTTGGGAGGGCGTTGAAAAGGCGGTCGATAAGTTCCAGCTAAAAATCAAGATCCAATAAATGACGTGCTCTATTGCAGAGAGAAGGCCGACGGAATCATAGCCGGCCTGACGCATCGGCGCGCAGATGTTCCAGAAAAGCCGCGCACAGCGGAGACGCTTCCCGGTTTTTCCTTTGAGCCAGATAGAAGGGCCTTCTGATGCGAAGACCGTCCAACGTGAGGGGCACGAGCGTTTTCCTCTCGATGTCTTCAATAACCGCGTGAGACGACAGTATCGCCACACCGACTTTTGCTTTTACTGCCTGACGTACAGCCTCGGTACTTCCCATCTCCGCAACGACATTGAGACGCGACGCCGAAAAACCGGCCGATTCGAGCGCCTGCTGCATGACGACTCGTGTCCCCGATCCCCTTTCACGAGAGACGAACGCCACACCGGCAAGATCATCCAATCCCACAACCTCACGGCATTCCCAGGGATGGCCGGGATAGACCACCAGGGTCAGCTCATCGGAATAAACCTCCTCAAGCGCCACCCTCTTCTCGTCCCACTTTGCCCCGATCATTGCGAACTCGACCGTTCCGTCGAGGATCTTTTGAACCACTTCCCCGCTGCTTCCGATCTTCAGAGTTATATGAGTCGAGGGATAGCTTGCCTTGAAGGAACCGATAAGGCCCGGCAGAATGTAAGTCCCCGGGATCGTGCTTGCCCCAATGTGAAGCGAACCGGACAGGTTTCCCTTAAATTTTTTCAGGGCTTGCACAGCCTTTTCACGGAGTATGATTATCTCACGGGCATACTGGTAAAGGATTTTTCCCGCCGGGGTAGGCAGAACCTCGCGTCCGAGCCGGTCTATCAGCTTTTCGCCAACGGATTCTTCCAAAGCTCGAATGTGCTCGCTCACGGTGGGCTGGGTAAGGCTAACCGCCTCCGCCGCCCGCGTGAAACTCTGAAGTTCTATCACCTTGCAAAAAACCATCAGTCTGTGGATGTCCATTGAGCAACCCCATCCAAAAAGTACCTGATTTCAACCTGTCGCCGGCGCGTGCATCCGAGCAAAAGCTTTAATGGCTGGAGCCCTAATCCCATAAATCACTCAAATTCATTAGATCGCCAAATCTTGCTTTTCCCGGCGGAAGTTTTCCTCGATCTGCTCGATTCTCTCGGTGGTTTGCTCCCATTGCAAGGTGAGACCGGCGATTTCCGACTGCAGTTCACGGTACCTGGCCTGTATTTCCTGTGCGAGCTTGCCGTTCTTGTATGTATCGGGGTCGGCAAGGCGATCCTTTATTCGGTCGAGTTCGGCATGGCTTGCGTCAAGGCGCCTCTCGGTCTCATCGATTAGGTCCTGCACGGGTTTTTTTGTCCGGTACAGCTCGTTTCGAAGCTCCGCCTCGATTCTTTTCCGATCTGGCCTGGCTTTTTCAACCGAGCCGTTCTCGCCGTTTTTGCTTTTTGGAGCATCACCGGTTAGATCAGTCTCGATTCTAGTCTTCCAGATTGACTGGAAATCCTCGTAATTTCCCGGAAAGACCTCGACTCCACCAGATCCGGCAACGAGGACCTTGTTTGCAACCATATTTATAAACCGCCGGTCATGGCTTATAAAGCAGATCGTGCCCGGAAAATCACACAGCGCCTTTTCCAGAACAATGCGCGAAGAAATGTCCAGATGGTTTGTCGGTTCATCCAGGAGCAGAAAATTGGGTCGTTGGAGCAAGATTTTGCAGAGAACAAGGCGCGCTTTTTCCCCTCCGCTGAGAACAGTAGTCCTCTTGAGTACGTCATCTCCTTCGAAAAGAAACGCTCCGAGCAGCCCTCGAAGTTGACTCTGGGTCAAGTCACCGGAAACGGAGAGACCTTCATCCAGGACTGTGGTATCCGGCCTTAACTGCTCCCATTGATGCTGCGCATAGTAGCCGATCGCGGTGTGATGTCCTGTTACACGTTCTCCTGCATCAGGCTCGATTACTCCCGCAAGCAGCTTTAGAAGAGTACTTTTGCCGGCCCCGTTGGGACCGAGAAAGGCAATTTTGTCCCCCCGCTCGACTATCAGGTCCATGCCGGCATAAACCTTGTTCGAACCATAAGACTTGGCAATATTTCGCAGCTCGATGACCCGTCTGCCCGTGCGTGCCGGAGTTGGAAAGATAAAGTTTATCTCGGATTCAACCACCGGCGCTTCGACTCTATCGATTTTATCCAGCATCTTGATGCGGCTTTGCGCCTGCGCGGCGGTCTTTTTGTCGTAGCGGTTCTTCTCTATAAAGCGCTCGATCTGGCGAATCCTGTCCTGCTGGTTCTTGTAGGTGGCAAGCTGGATCTCTTGGCGTTTGGCCTTCTCTTCGATGAAAAAGTCGTAATTTCCAGCAAACTCGGCGAGGTCCCCCTGCTCTATCTCGATTATTCGCGAGACGACACGGTTGAGAAATGCCCGGTCATGGGATACCAGTATGAACGCCGATGGGGAATTTATAAGATAATCTTCCAGCCAGACGAGGGATTCGAGGTCAAGGTGGTTGGTGGGCTCGTCGAGCAGAAGGAGGTCTGGCTCGGAGAGAAGCAGACGCCCGAGTTCCAGCCTCATTACCCAGCCTCCGCTAAGCTCCGAGACGGGCTTATCGAACTGGGACGTTTTGAACCCGAGGCCCTCGAGGACCTTGGCGGCGCGGGCATCCAAATCATATCCCACCAGGTGTTCGAGTCGCTCAAGCACTCTTGCGTATTTTTCCGCCAGGCAGACAAGCTCCTGCTCGTCTCCGCCCGCCTCCATCCGCAGCTGTACCGCATGAAGTTCGTGCTTCAGCCCTTCAGCTTCCTCGTGGACGTCCGTTGCGCGAGAGAGTACCGTTTTTTGAGCTGACGGAACGGATTCCTGGGGCAGAAAGCCCAGGCGCAAGTTTTTTGTCCTGCTCACCGTTCCCTTATCGGCCTCGACTTGCCCGAGCAAAATTTGAAAAAGGGTTGATTTGCCGGAGCCGTTCGAGCCGATTAAGCCTATGCGCTCCCCCGTATGAACGTGGAAGGAAACGTCCCTTAGTAGCTCTCTTTTGCCAATATATTTTGAGACACCCCTTATGGTCAGCAACTGCTGCTTCTCCGATAAATTTCCATGATAGGACCAATATTAACTTGCGCGACCAGAAATTTCATTACCCGACCGGAATTGCACCGTCCAAAACATACAGGAAAGCTCATCTTGCATAAAATGAAAACAATTCTCAGCAACTTTAAAAAATGCTAAATGTAGCCCTCACATCATAGTTTAGGAGTCTTTTTGGACATTAAGCATCAGCACAATCTTTCTCTTCGAGCAGTAATTTTCGACTGCGACGGTATCCTGGTAGACACCGAACCCCTTCATTATCGGGCATTCCAGAAGATTCTTGCTCCACTGGGGCTTGCTCATAGTTTCGAGCACTACATGGAGCATTTCATCGGATTTGACGATCGCGATGCTTTCCTGCACTCTTTTAGCGAAGGTGGGCGGGAGCTCGATGCGGCGGCTCTGGAGGCTTTAATCGCCGCCAAGGCGCAAGCCCTGCAAGAGCAGATCCGACATGGGGTTGGCACATTCCCTGGAGTGGTCGAACTGGTGCGTGAACTGTCTCGAAATGGGACTCCAATGGCTGTAGCTTCGGGCGCACTGCGGCACGAAGTTTATGCATTCGTAAAATCCCTCGGGCTAAACGGTGCGTTTTGCGCGGTTGTCGCCGCAGACGATGTGAAAAAGAGCAAGCCCGACCCGGAGACATACATCCTCGCACTTGACCGCCTTAAGTTGGCGATGGGATGGCAGGAACTCGAGGCGGCAAGCTGCATCGCAATCGAAGATACGCCTGCCGGGATTGAATCTGCCAGGTCGGCAGGACTTTACGTCATTGGGGTTACGAACTCATTTGAGGAAAAAGAACTCCGCGCGGCAGACCATGTCGTCGCCTCGCTTGCCGGCATGGACTACCCTGAATTGTCCCGGCTGCTTGAACTTGGACGCAACGCTTAGGACCTCAGCTCAGGATTGAATGTATGAGATGCGCAAGAGCAGCTTTGATCCACCCCATTATTTTCGCATCGGTGTTTTTCCTGTCCGGCGCGTCCTTTTGCCAGGACCTCCCCGGTGGACCTCCCGGCCTGCTTACCAAGGAGGCGGCCGTGGAATACGCCCTTAGCCACAACCGGTTGTACAAAGCCGCGTTTGAAGATGTCGGGGCGGCGGACCAGAAGGTCAAGGAGTCATTAGCGGACTTTTTTCCCAAATTGGATGGAAACTATGCCTATCGGCATTTCACAGAGCAGCCGATAATTACGATCAACCAATTTGGTACCCCCGGTGCTCCCATTCCCTTCAATTTACGCACGAGCAACCACTGGGAGATAAACGTCGTCCAGCCGCTTTTTACCGGCTTCGGTTTGGAGGCCCAGTACAAGATCAACAAGGCCGGGAGCCAGCTTTCAAAATACCAGCGTGAAGAGGTACGCCTCAACCTGGTAAGGGACGTCCAGACTGCTTACCTCCAAACGCTTTTAGCGGCACAGCTTGCCGTGGTTGCACGCGATAACGTTGCCAGCCTCGAAGTCCAGCGCGGCAATGCCGAGGCCGCATACCAGCAAGGTATCTCAGCGGAAAATGATGTGCTAAAAGCCGAGGTCGCCCTCTCAGAGGCTGTCCAGCGCGTGAGGAATGCGGAAAAACAGCTCACTATCCTCCGCTCTACTCTAAATCAACTCCTTGATGTAGACCTTACCGCTCGGGTAGAACTCGCCGGGATTGAGGAAAAGACGTACCAAATACCTGACTTGGGTGAGCTTTTTGCGGCTGCTGAAAAGAATCGACCCGAATATCTCGCAATGGCCACTTCCATAAGACAGTCCGAGTTCGGAAAGACAGCTGCCCGTAGCCGATACTACCCCAAATTTTCCGCTTTCGCACAGTACTACAGGGAAGGCGAGGACTTCACTGCCGACAGGAATCCTTTTACGAACAACGAGAATACGGCCGTTGGCGTTCGCATGGACTGGAACCTTTTCGAAGGTGGAAAGACCCGGGCCACCGAGCTCGAATGGGAATATCGCCGCAGGTCGCTAGAGCAGAGACGAGACGACCTTCGCCAGAAGATACGGCTTCAGGTCCAAAATGCCTTCGAACAGCTCAATGTCGCGAAGGCAAATATTCAAACATCCCGGGTCGCGTTAAAGCAGGCCGAAGAAAATGAGCGTATTACAACGCTTCAGTACAAGGAACAGGTGGTGATTTTTCTCGAGGTCTTGAACGCGCAGGTATTTATCGCGCAGACACGGGCGGACTTTTACCAGGCACTCTACGGATACGAAATTGCCAAGGCGGAACTGGAACGTGCAATAGGCGGACAAATAGGGTCCTAGATCCTTTCCTGCTCATTTCCGTTCATGCTCATCCGCATACCAAGGGTACAACAATTGGACGAAACACAAGGACAAACACCCGAGACCGCCAACCCGCGCGCGCGGGCCCGCCGACTTCGAATCGCCGCTGTCGTGACGCTCGTTATCGTGTGTGCCGGATTCGGTTACTGGTTGATCTTCAAGCGCAATCTCGTAAGCACTGACGACGCTTACGCCAGGGCTGACAGCGCCCAGATCAGCAGCAGGGTGCCGGGTACCATTTCTCGGGTGCTCGTGGATAACGACTATCACGTGGATGCTGGACAAACCCTGATAGAACTCGACCCCAGCGACTACAAGGTTGCTGTTGATCGTGCTAAGGCTACCTTGGAACAGGATGAGGCCGATTTGCGGGCGGCAGAAATCGCTGTCCCTCCCGTGGATGTGCAGACCTCATCTCAAATTCAGGCAGCCGAAGCCTCACTGAAGGGGGCAAAGGATACCGAGCAACAGACCCGACATACGCTTGGTCAGCTAAAGAGCAACCGCGCCGCCGCCGATGCTGATTTCAAGCAGGCCGAGCGGGACTACAAAAGGTTTGAAAACCTATCCAAAGCCGGAGCCGGCACCGAGCGGCAAACCGAGCAGGCGCGAACCACATACGAGCGCACCAAAGCGCAGCTTGCGGCCATCGACTCTCAGATAGCAGCGCTCGAATCGGCCCTTGCCGCTGCGAGCCAGCAGGTCGTCAGGGCAAATGCTCAACTCAATGCGACGCGCAGTGAGCGTTCAAATGTCGAGGTTCAGCGCTACAGGGTAGAATCTCTTTCCGCCAAGCGCGACAAGTCCAAGGCCGAGTTGGAAGCCGCCCTTCTCAATCTTTCCTACTGCAATATAAAAGCCGCCATTTCAGGCTACGTCGCTCAGAAAAACATCCAGGTCGGCGACCGTATCCAGCCCGGCCAGGCCATCATGGCAGTGGTGCCGCTGCGCCAGATCTATGTCGAAGCAAATTTCAAGGAAACCCAGCTCACAAACGTGCGAATCGGGCAACCCGCATCCATATCCGCCGACATCTATCCCGGCTATGAGTTTACCGGAAAAGTTTCGGGAATTCGGGCCGGAACAGGTGCGGCTTTTTCCTTGATACCTCCCGAGAATGCCACGGGCAACTGGATAAAGGTGGTACAGCGCATTCCCGTAAGAATCGACCTGGACCAGGCTCCACCGCCGGATCGACCTCTTCGCGTGGGAGCATCCCTTGAAGTGACACTAAACATTGCCGACCGCAGCGGCGCGCAGCTGGTATCCGGCAAATCGGCCCTCCCGACCTCGCCTCCAGCTCGGCCATGAACGACCAAGAGCAAACCACTCCTCACGTCAGCAAGTGGATCGTGGCCCTTACGGTCATGCTCCCGACGTTTATCGAGATCATGGACACGAGCGTCGTCAACGTCTCGCTCCCTCACATCCAGGGGAGCATGAACGCAGGCGTTGACGAAGTGACCTGGGTCCTTACCTCCTATCTTGTCTCAAACGCCATTATCATCCCGATTACCGGCTGGCTCTCGAGCGTCTTCGGGAGGAAGCGCTACCTAATTTTTTCACTGTCTCTTTTTACCTTTGCCTCTATTCTGTGCGGAGCCGCGCCTACCCTGCAGGTGCTGATAATATCCAGAATACTGCAAGGAATCGGAGGCGGAGGGCTTCAGCCGCTCTCCCAGGCAATCCTGCTCGAGACTTTCCCCAGGCGAGAACACGGAATGGCGATGGCCCTTTTCGGCATGGGCGTGGTGATGGCGCCGATTATCGGGCCCGTGGTAGGGGGCTGGATCACGGATAACTGGTCCTGGCGGTGGGTGTTCTATATAAATCTTCCCGCCGGAATTCTCGCGGTGATTCTGGCGGCGGTTTTCATACATGATCCACATTACATAAAGCGGGAGGTGTTCAAAATCGACAAATGGGGCCTTGCACTGCTTACAGTAGGCCTTGGCGCTCTTCAAATCGTTCTCGATAAGGGTGAGAGGGAAGACTGGTTTCAATCGCAGTTTATCATCGTCCTCAGCATAGTTGCCGTGGCCTCACTGATAATGCTGGTGATCGTGGAATTGAGGACTGAGCACCCGGTAATTGACCTGCGGGTATTCAAGGATCGGAGCTTTTCAGCCGGCACCGCCATAATGTTTCTGGGTTTTTTGTGTCTTTTTGGAAGCATAGTGCTCCTGCCGCTCTATTTGCAACAACTGATGGGTTATACGGCTTTGTGGGCTGGGCTGGTGCTCGGGCCTGGCGGTGTATCGAGCTTCTTTGTCATGCCGCTTGCAGGGATCTTGATGAAGAAGGGGATAAAACCGCGCTATCTGCTCATAATCGGCCTTGCAACCACTGCATACGCGCAGTGGCAGATGGCGCAATTCAACTTGCAGGCAGATTTTTACTCGGTGGCCTGGCCGAGATTCCTGCAGGGCATCGGCTTGGGGTTTTTCTTCGTGCCCCTGGCCACGGCCGCCTACGTCAACATCAGCATCGAAAAGATGGGCAATGCCTCGGGGGTGTTTAACCTTGTGCGAAATCTGGGCGGCAGCTTCGGGGTTGCGATAAGCACAACCATTTTGTCTCAGCGCGCGCAGGTTCACCAGACGTTCATCTCGGAACACATAAATCCGTACAATCCGGCTTTCCAGGAGGCGTACCAGCGTCTCGGGAGCTTCCTGCATTACCAGCGTCCGGAAATTGCCGGCACTACCGGCGCACTCGGGATCATTTACGGGGAGGTGATGCGCCAGGCCAGCATGCTTGCCTTTAACGACACTTTTTATTCTCTTGCAATCGCAACCGGTATTCTGATACCGCTTGCTCTACTGCTTAGGCCATCCCAAGGGCGCCTGCCTCCAGGGGCCGGAATGCACTAAATCAGAAAGGAAAAACTTGCAGCAGGTACCAGCGAGTGAAATAGCAAACCGCCTGGCGATCTTCCAGGCCCTTTTATCCAAAAACTCCGTGGCTGCGGCAGTGATACGCCAAAACGCCGACCTGTTTTACTTTACCGGCACCGTCCAGGATGGGCACCTCATAATACCGGCATCTGGAAACCCGGTTTTTCTGGTGCGCCGCAGCCTGGAAAGGGCACTCGCCGATTCTCCCATCAGGCCAATACATGCCATGAAGAGTCTCAGCGAACTTCGCCAGGCACTTTTCGATGCCTGCGGCTCAAACGAGCCCGAACTAATCGGATTCGAACTGGATGTGATTCCGGCAAACCTCTTCTTTCTCTACGATGAAAAAGTCTTCCCGCGCCAGCGCATAACCGATATCAGCACTCTGATTCGCCAGGTTCGCATGATAAAGTCGCCCTGGGAGATCGAAATGCTTCGCGAGGCGGCCAAGGTATCGATTTTAGTCCACGAATCGGTCCCTTGCTTGCTCAAACGCGGCAAAAGCGAACTGGCCCTTATGGCAGAACTCGAAGAGATTGCCAGAAAGGCCGGAAACACAGGATTTGTGCGCACCAGGTCGTTTAACATCGAGATGAGCTTCGGGCATATACTCTCAGGGCCCAGCGCCGCTGTCCCATCCTATACCGATACCCCCACGGGCGGCCCCGGTTTAACTCCTTCTTTCGGCCAGGGGGCCGGAGAGCGCGAGATCCATGAAGGCGAAGTAGTCAGCGTCGATGTGGCCATCTGCAAAGACGGATATTTAAACGACATGACGAGGAACTACTGCATTGGCCCACCGCCGCAAAATCTCGCCAAAGCTTACGAGTTTGTAAAGACCGCTCACCAAAGGCTAAGAGAGATCGCCGGACCGGGTTCGGTCGCGGGAGACATATATCGGCAGGTGTGGGGTTGGGCCGAGGAAGCCGGCTGGGGCAAATGGTTCATGGGCCACGCGGACCCGAGGATCACCTTTGTCGGTCACGGTCTGGGAATAGAAATAGACGAGTTTCCTTTCATCGCGGAAGGACAGAAATTCGTACTCAGCGAGGGAATAATATTTGCCTTCGAGCCAAAGGTGATAATCCCCGGTGAGGGCTCGGCCGGCCTGGAGAATACATACCTCGTAACCTCTACCGGTATTGAATCGCTCACGCCGACAAGTGAGGAGATGGTTATCGTTTAGGAGTTGAGGAGTTTAGGGATTTAAGGGGCTTCAGGGATTTAATGCATGCGCTGGATTCATGGATGAAGTTACCGCATTCTCAAGCGAAAAATCAGGGGCTTACCAGGAGGTTCTCATGAGCGATGAAAAGGACCGAAATCCGCTACACTGGAAAGAAAAACTGGAAGAGGCTTGGCGCTCGATTCCCAAGGCATTCAGGAGCGACCGCGCAGTCCACAGGACCCTTCAATGCCACCTTTTCCGCATGGTCCAGGAACTCGGTTTTCGGACCGTCGCCGACTATATCCCACCACGAATTATCGACCGTCCGGTAGATTTAATAGCGGTAACCAGTGAAAATGAAATCGTCTACGCAATATGTATAGATGCGCTTGTCACCCTGCCGGCCGTTAAAACCCTCAACAGCTTTGCAGCCCAAAACAAGCTGATTCTTACCACCAGTCCCCTCGAGAAAAAGGTCCAGGAGAGCAGGTTCTTTCTAAATGAAGATATACAGCATCTGCACCTGAAGCCGTTTGAAAGGTAGCAAATCAGGTCAGGTCAAGTCGTAGGTCGGCCCAGGTCAAATCGTACCCGCGCATTTGCATTAGATTTTTACTGAACCCCATCCGCAGGCTCGAATATCACCTGCGCTTTAATGTCCTTCAGAATCTCTCGCCCGATGGCCCTGTAGTCCCTGTCCTCTTCCGGACTACAAACACGCTTATCCATCCGGTCTTCGAGCTTCCTGACGATAGTCACAGTGTTGCCTTCGCGTCTGTAAACAGCATCGTAGCTAACTCTATCCTGGTTTAGGTGCTTGTCTTTGGGGACCGAAACAACCTTCACGTTCTTAGGAAAGTTGAAAACATATTCTTCGGTGGAGATATTTCCCGAGCAGACATAATCGAGTGTTCTTTCCGGAAGATTCAGGCCGGAGAGATTCGAGGCGATAGATCCGGCGCTGGGGAAAACAGGCAGAATGTAGAAAGCCTCCGGCCCCAAGAGATTAAATGCCGCATTGATGTGGAACTTCATTCCGTATTCGTACGTTTCAGACGGCTGCCATGGATCGCCCTTGGTGATGCTGCCTGTTCCCGTATAGGTCCTTAGTTCAAGAATCCTCCGTACGAAAAGGTCTTCCATATTTGGCTGGACCTGGGCCATTGCCTGCCGGACCATAGTGGCAGAAATGCCCGATTCTTTATTATTTACCTCGCCATCAGCCGACCCGTCCTCATTTACATTGAATACCATCTTCATGGTGGAAGTTTGGGCCTTATAGTTAAGCTGAGGCGTCTGACGGATGCCGCTGAAATTGGCTGTATGCACCACAGGCTTGGCATGCAAGGACAGCGGCAGTTGACCGAAGGGAACAAATTCGGAACTCGAATCCACATAGAGATCAAGTGAGGGAATGTAACTTATGATGTGGTTCATCGCCTGTGGATCAGCAACCTCGGGCAATTTGTAACTTGACCCGGAATTTATCAAGACAGGCGTGCTTTCAATGCCTACAGCTGCCAGACTGGCCTGTACCAACGTAGCGTGGTCCTTGCAATCTCCCAGCTTATTTGCAAGAATTTCGTCAACGTCATGAGGGACCACGGATCCGACCCCCATAAAGTTTCCGGCAAATTTGACATTTTGCGAGACCCACGTACAAATGGATTCAGCCTTATCACGCTCGCTGGTCACGCCCCGGGTGAGTTCGGTTGCGAGGGCCTTAATGTTTTCCGACACCCTGGCCTTGGGTTTGGCCCGGTCATCATATGCCCCGGCAATAGCCCCATAGTCCTTGAACGACGAGATAATAACTCGGGGACCGTAATCCATCGGACTGACAGACGCGATCTCAGGGACGGCAATCTCTTTGTTCTCGAAGGTCCATAGCCATCGTGACCGGCCGTCCTTGTCCTCGATTTTTCCACCATTGACACCATGGCTGAACATCCGTAGAGGCAGGGTGCCTACAGGGACGCTGACACTTATTTTGACATCATCGTAGACCATGAACTTGGAGAAAACCTCGGAAGAGGAGAAATGCCCTGGAAAAAGCGGTGTCTTACGAATGTATTTGAATGAGAATGCTACCTTATCCCCTACGGCAACGTCTGGGAAAATGATTGCCTTTGCTTTAATGTCACTAAACATCGGGTTGCCTCCAGCAACTGCATCCCTATCCTGGATATTCGCCGGAGGTACGTCTATGCGTCGTCCATCCTTCTTTATGGTGCAGGCGTAAAGGATTTCGATCTCATCCAAACTGGTGCTGTAGTGCAGGGAGGCCTGATTTGCGGTCTTGACACCTTCCTCGGTCAAAACGGAATGAACGATTTCCCGGACCAGTTTATATGAACCATCGGGATTAACTTCGAAGTCCGAATGATATTTATCCAGCTTGATGATCCCCGAATAGGGCTCGGATTTCTTCTCCTGGGCGATTATGACTGAAGGAATGACGCAGATAATAGCCAGAGAAAGAATCAGTGCGGTACCTAATTTGACACTAATACGCGATTTCAAATCACCCTCCCTCCAGAGCATTTACGAAACAGGTCGCGCGGGGCAACACCGCCCACGGAAAACGGCCTAAATATTGAACGTAAAAAGCTTATTCGACTTGGATAATGAATTTGGAATCAGGCTCAGTTCCGGTCCGAGCAGTCTATTCAAAAGTCCTGAGATGTCAATGAATTATGAATCATTGCTTGGGATTTGCCTTCAAATAGGAATAGCGTTTCCCATCCGAGTGGTTACCTTCTTTTCATGAATGTTTCTTAGCGAGGATACCTACGATGGATGCCAAGGAAAAAATGAATCGGCTTTTTTCGAAAACTCTTGGATTATTCGAGTTTATGGTGGAGGAGAGGAACAAACCTTCGGAGAAGGTGCAATCGCGCTCTGATTCAGGTCTGGAGATGCTGCGGGTAACGGATTCGCGGGGCTGCGAATACCTCTGCCCACTCAATATGCTGAGAGACACGAATTTTGTGAGTGAGCGAGAAAAGGACAACTGCGTGGATTATTCGCTTATATCCCATCATGCTGCAATGGAACCATAAATTCGGTCGGATGCCTTCGCCGGGCTTTTTCGAGAACCTTTCCAATGCCCCCGATGCCCGCCCTACTCGCTCCTGCAGACTTCCCTTACCGAGTATATTCTTTTCCCCTGTGACTCGTAATAAATTCGGGTAAGTATCTCGCCAAGCAACCCGATTGCGAGGAACTGGACCGATGTGAGCATCAGAACCGATCCGAGCAGCGCAAGCGGTCCGTGCGCTGTAAAGATGTCTATTCCCATTATGAACTTTCGATAAGCCAAAAACAGTCCGATAAGGCCGGAAAGTCCGAAGAATCCGAGAAAGAGCTTCCCGAAAAAATGCAGCGGCCGGGTCATGTACCGGCGCAGAAAACCGACCGTCAGGAGATCGAATGCGACCCTGAACGTCCTTGAAAGCCCGTAGTGGGATTTTCCCTGATTTCTGCCCATATCTTTAATAGGGAGTTCCACTATCCTTGCCCCATTAAGGGCGACGAGCGCGGGTACGAAGCGGTGAAGATCGCCGTAGAGGTGCAGGTCCGCGAGGACCTCCCGTCTGTAGGCCTTGAAAGTGGTGCCGAAATCGTGAACGTCGACTCCCGAAACCTTTGCTATTAGCCAGTTAGCTATACGAGAGGGAATAGTGCGGGTGAGCAGAGCATCGGAGCGGGCCGTTCTCCAGCCTGAAACCATGTCGTATCCTTCCCCGATTTTGTCCAGGAAATTGGGGATCTCCTCTGGCGCGTGCTGAAGGTCGCCGTCGAGGGATACTATGATTTCACCGCATGCATGATGAAAGCCGGCCATGAGCGCCGGGGTCTGGCCGTAATTTCTTCGAAGGTGCACAACCATCACCCGCGGATCTTTCTTATAAAGTGAATTCAGTATCCGCGGGGTGTCGTCGGTGCTTCCGTCGTTTACAAGGACCAGTTCCCAGGAAGGCGTAGACCTCTCCATCGTGGCGCGCACGCGCTCATACAATTCGTTCAGCGTGGTTGCTTCGTTATGAAGCGGAATTACGACCGATACCGCAGGACGATTATGAGTTCCACTTTCCGCGGGCTGGGCCGATATGTCCGATTTGTTGCTGCTCAATTGTTTACCTCTCCAAAGTTGCCGATAACTATTTTATGTTTTAGAAGAAGCTCCTTGAGCTCTTCAGAGGCGATGATATCCTTTTCTTTTCCTCGAGATCCAAGCAACCGCGTCCCGAGCGCTCTAAGGTCATCATCCACATAACCCGGATGAGTCATCAACTCGTTTATGCCCGGCTTTACCTTTTCTGAGAAGCGCCTGATAAAATCCGGGGTCATTAAACCGGTTGCGGAGATCCCGTGAAAATAATCGGGACATCTAATCCCGCTGCCGCGCATCAGGGACCGGAATGCCATGCGCGCTGGGGAAGTGCAAAGCGCCGCCGCGTACTGCCTGAGAAACTGTCCCCTTTTACTCCTTTCCACGTCGAAAAGGAATATCAACCCCGCAGGTGATTCAAAAGGACCTCGTATCCACTTGATCGACCAGCGTCTGCCAATCTCGATCATGGTTTCCAGGACTGGCGGAATGAGATGCACATGCTTGTGGGAATCAAAATGGGTCGGAATTATCCCTGAATCGAACACCCGTTCGGCCTGAGCGAAAAGCTCTCTTCTGATCTCCTCCCGGACGCCTTTCCGTGTCAGCACGAGTTTGAGCAACTCGGCTGGACCAGATGGAAGCTCACCATTTCCGCCGGCGAGTTCGGGAATTTTAGCGGCATCTGTCAAGGGCTTAAGCCTCGTTAGCACAAAGTGAATTCCAACGCCCAGATTTTCACATCGCTTTGCGGTCGTCACCGCGTCCTGGAATGCCGGAGCGTTCGCCATTATCGTTGCACTGCGCAGCACACCGCGTTCGCAACACTCTGCCACGCCCGCGTTCACCCCCGCTGTGAGTCCAAAATCATCTGCATTTACGATAAGTTTGCGTTCCATTTGAATTTTCTTGTTGTATTCCGGAAAGAAATCCGAAAAACAGTATTAGTGAAAAAAATTAACAAGGGAAGAGGCTGGGTATCAGAGACGACAGTTAATGTCAAGCCCTTCCGGAGTTTATGCGGAATCGGGCAAAGGGCTGTTTTTTCTTGCTCCATCTATTGAATCCACTATACAAGTATTACTTTGAGTTGGCCATTGGGGCCAGGGGCATTATCGCTTCCATTCAACCTTCATCTACTGTATGAGATCGCGAAATCGTACCAGGACACTTTATCAAAAGGAAGGTTTGCACGATGGCAAAGTACTTTCAGGTACGGAAGTATGTCAAAGCTGGTCTGTCGCTTGTTTTGCTCTTGACCCTTTTTTGTTCCGGGGCGTCTGGTGCTGAGCAAAAGGTATTAACCCTTGACCAGTTGATCGAGATGGCGGTTGCGACGAGCCCCGAACTCAAAATTGCCGAACTGGATGTTGTTTCTGCCAAGACAGACCTGAAAATGGCAAAAGCCGGTATGCTGCCGCAAATGGACATGAGGGGAGTTGTCGGTCCGGTGGATGCGGCAAAGGAACCAATCATCGTGGTTAATCCGGCCACCATGATCGGCAGAATCAGAGACCCTAACGACAACGACAATGCAATTACCATCTTTGGGAGACTCGACTTTACAATCGAGCAACCCCTCTATACTTTCGGAAAAATATCCAATCGCAGGGATGCCGCCGCGCTTGGGGTTGAAGCACAAATAGCCGGAAAGGAGAAAGTGCGAAACGAGGTAGTCCTGCAAATGAAGGAACTTTATTACGCCTATCTCATTGCCGGGCAGGGAAAGAAGGCAGCGGGCGAAGCCGATGATTTTATAAAGGACGCCGGCTCCCGTATCAAGAGGCTGATCCAGATGAAGGCAGCCAACGCCGATCAGAGCGACCTCTATCGTTTGGATGCGTTTTCAGCGGAAGTTAAAGCATTTGAGATCAAGGCGACTACCGGGTCTCACTTAGCCTATCAGTCCCTGAAAAGATTTGCCGGGATCCCGGAGAACGAAGACTTTCGGCTAGACAAAACAGAGCTTCCCAGGGAGCCGAGGCGCCTTGCCTCCGAGGAAGAATACGTGCAGATGGCGCTTGCCAACCGCCCCGAGTTCACACAGGTGAAAAAGGGCGTTGAAGCACGCAAGAAATTGATGGAAGCGGCAAAAGCAGATTTTTATCCATCCTTTGGCCTGGCGGTTATCGGCTCTGTTGCCGGAGCGCCCGGGCGCGATGATCTGGATGTCTCCTATTTTGGAGATGAATTCAATCACGCTTATGCAGCAGTCGTTGCCGGGGCGGAATGGCACTTTGACTTGGGAATCACCAAGGGCAAGTATGACAAGGCCAAGGTCGATTATCTGAAAACCGCTCAGCAGCGCGATAAGGCGGTCCGGTTCATCCCGCTTGAAGTCATGAAATACTTCCAGGAAGCCAGGGAAGCCGAAGTCGGTTACCAGGCATACCAACAGGCGGCGATAGGATCTCGCCGATGGATTGTGACGGCGTTTTCAAATTTTGATATCGGTACCGGTACCGCCAGGGATATGTTTGACGCGATCGACAGGTACGGAAAAAATCAGGGAGAGTACCTCCGTGCCCTTTATAACTACCACGTCGCGCTGGCAAGGCTTGAATACGCCGTTGGCCAAAAGTAAGATGCAGATTAGAATGTAGGGTGATACTGATTCGTTCCTGTCGAGAGGGTAACAAGTTCTTCGGCCACGGGATATAAATGGTTTTTATTAACGGATTTCTTCGCAGCTGGATGGCCTGGGTCCTTCCCAGGCCACGTCTTATTCTGGGGATGACACTTCTCACCGTGATTGCTTCCCTTTGGGCAGCCTTCGCCCTGCTCCAGATCCAAACGGACCAGCTCGAACTAATTTCCACCAAGCATCCGCTAATCGCTCTTCAGGATGAGCTCGAACCTTTTAACTTCAACGGCAAAACAACCTTCGCGCTCGTGGTGCGCGGCCCTTCCCAGGACCGAAGCATAGAATTCATGAGGGAATTGGCCTACAGGGTTCAGAACGAGCCGCGCTATTTTCAGGATATTTTCTACAGGATCGACCCCGATAAGTTCAAAAAATGGGTGCTTTACTACCTGGACAAGGAAGAACTCGAGAAGATCAAGCGTAAAATCGAAGATCATTCGGATATGGTGCAAAAACTGGCCGAAAATCCCGATTTGCTTGTCTTTTTCAAGCTCGTGAACCAGGAGATGGCGTCCCGCATGGTCGGAGAGTTCTTTACGGGGTTTCTCGACGAGAGCGACGACCAAAATGTGCCTGCAGACGACCAGGAGAAGATGGATCTTGGTTTCATGATCAAGGTTCTCAATGGCATCTCGCAGTACCTCGACGGAACGCACCAGTATGTTTCACCTTGGTCGTCCTTTTTCAACAGCAGCGCATGGGACCTCGAAAAAGAAGGCTACATCTGGGAAGGAAAGAAGAAATTCCTTGTAGCCGCCGTGATGCCGAAAAAAATAAAGGAGGGGGTAAGCAAGACCCAGACATCCCTGAGCGAGCTTAGAAGAATCATCCGCGACCTTCAGGCCGGCTCTTTCAGCGACGTTCAGGCCGGCGTGACCGGCCAGGAGGCACTCAATAACGACGAAATGCATACGGCAATGAAAGATATGACCAAGGCCACCTGGTTATCGCTGGCCGGGGTCCTTCTCATCATGATCATCTTTTTCCGCGGGCTGCGGCATCCCCTGATAATTACGATCTCCCTTGCCGTCGGCCTCTGTTGGACTTTCGGGTGGACGGCAATTTTCATAGGGCACCTCAATATTTTATCGATAGTCTTCGCACCACTTTTGAGCGGACTGGGCGTGGACTATGCGATCCACTGGTTTGCACGGTTCGAAGAAGAACGCGACAAGACAAACGCCGGCAGGGTGGCGGTCATCTCGCGGGTTATGAGCACTTCGGGCCCAGGGATTTTCCTTGCGGGCCTCGGCACCGCTTTTTCATTTCTGCCTTTTATTTTGACGGGCTTTCGTGGCTTGATGGAACTCGGCATGATTACCGGAATGGGGATTCTCCTGACCCTCTTTGCCGATTTCACCGTACTTCCCGCCCTCAGCTATTATTTAGCCCAGGAAAGGCCGGTTCTAAGGAGAACTGGAGTTGGCTATGGTGTCAGGCAGGATCTCCTGCGGCTTAGCCGCACCGGTGTCAGGGTTGTTCTCGCTTGCGCCTTGCTCCTCATCATTGCCGGGTCTTTCGGCGCCTCCATGGTCCGGTTCGATCTGAACCCGCTGCGGCTCCAGTCGGAGAATGCCGAAGCGGTTTACTGGGAAAAACTGCTCGTTGAAAACTCCGAGCATTCCCTGCTCTCCGCGGCGGCTTTCGCCAGCTCGCCGGAACAGGCTCTGGCCGCTTCGAGAAAACTAAAGTCTCTGCCCTCGGTTTCGGATGTCGCAACCGTTTTCGGTCTGCTCCCCGATCACCAGGAAGAAAAAATCCCGGTTCTCCGATCAATTCTCGCCTCGGTCCCCGAGCTGGATCAATCGAACCACAGGCTTGGCGAAGGTCCCACTTACGCCAGCACATCAAACCTGATCGACCCCGAAGCACGCACCCTTTACCAAAAAGAATTGTCTGACACGCTGGAGAGAATCAGCTTCAAAATGCAGGAAGACCAGGCGGACAAGTGGGGAGCCTCAAAGCCCCTTGTAGAGCAGATGGCGAAGGTGAAACTCCTTATCGGCAAAATTAACCAGTCGCTTCAAACTCGCCCCGAGTCGCTCAAGGATCTCCAGGATTACCGGCGGCGGTTCAAAGATGACATTGTTGATAAATGGAACCTCCTGAAAGAAAGCTGCTCGGCTCCACCAATGCGCATCGAAGATATACCCTCCGAGCTAAAAGACCAATTTTTAAGGGAAGACCAGTATCTTATCCGGATCTACCCTAAAGAATCGATCTGGGAGGAGGGTGCTCTTAGCCGTTTCGTAACCGATGTTCGAAAAGTTGAACCCAATGCAGTTGGCGATCCTGTTTCTCTTTTTGTCTTTTCTTCGGCTTTCAAAAAAGCTTCGGTAGCTGCATCAATTTATGCCTTGATGGCGATCACTATACTTCTTACCCTTACGTTCAAAAGCGTCAAGCTTACGCTTGTCTCTCTGATCCCGCTTGTTGCCGGAACTGTCTGGACAGTGGGAATTATGGGCGCAACGGGATTCGACTTCAACCTTGCAAATTCTATCTTTATGCCTCTGGTAGTCGGCGCCGGAGTCGAGTACGGGGTAATAATTCTTCACAGGTGGAAAGAGGGCCGAGTCGGCTACGGCCGCCTCCCGTTCAGCACGGGCAAGGGTGTCATATTGGCGGCCCTGACCACTACCATCGGTTTTGGAGCCCTGATGATTTCGCATCACAGGGGGATTTTCAGTCTTGGATTTGTAGCATGGGCAGGTAGCATTTGCGTACTTGCTTCAGCCATATTCATCCTGCCGGCGATTTTATCCGGCATGGAAGCACCGATGCCTGTCATTGAGGAAGGAGACGAAGGTTATGTTAAAGAGTAGATATTGTTTTTTTCTGTCCATAGTTCTTTTTTTAGCATTTTGCGTTGGCATTGGTTCCCAAGCCAGAGCTCAATCAGGCCCCACAAACACCGTGAAAGCCGTTCTTGATAAAGCCATGGACATCCAGACCCGGTCCGAGCTCGAAGGACCCGAGCACCGGAAGGAACGTGCGACCCAGATCAGAAAGCTAATCGCCGACAATTTCGCTTCTTCCGAAATGGCAAGAGAATCACTCGGTGACTATTGGGAAAAGCTCTCAGCGGGCCAGCGCCAGCAGTACCAGGATGTTTTCACCGGACTTTTTCAGGACTCGTATACCAGAATGGTGCTGAACTTCCTCGGGCGCGAAAAAGTCGAGTATCCCGGCGAGTCGGCCGATGGAAAAAACAAAAAGGTGCAAACCATCATAATGCGCACGAACGAGCATATTCCAGTTGACTATGTTCTCGAGCCAAAGGGCTCAAAATGGCTGATCCGCGATGTATTCATCGACGGTGTAAGCATTGTTGACACCTACAGGAACTCTCTTGGGTCATTCATAAGGGCTAAAGGCTACGACGCCCTCATAGGGAAAATGAAAACCCAGAAAAAGGCCGGTGAGGAGAGCTGATTTTCAGGGTTCCCAAGCTCGGAACATTCCAGCCATCATGTTGAAATAGTAAAGGGTGGACACAACCGTGTGCCCACCCTTTACTATTTGTGGTCTGCCTTGGCTCGCCTCAGCACTCTTCCTTGAACAGCAGCAGCGGCGGGTCGTAGATTTCGGGCGGTTCGATGCCGAAAAGCTGGAGCAGGGTCGGGGCGACGTTTGTCAGGCCGGGGTTTTTGATTTCAGGATTGAAACGGATGCAGTCATCCCCGGAAGGATCGTAGACTATAAACCAGACGGGGTTGAGGGTGTGGGCGGTTTTTGCTTTGGGCCTGCCGTCGGGATGATACTTGGATTTCCCATTCTTGTCGGTCTCGTACATCTCTTCAGCATTGCCGTGATCGGCGGTAATCAGCAGTATGCCACCCGATTTCTCGGTCGCATTAATCAGCCTTCCGATGCAAAGATCTACCGCTTCCACGGCAATTTGGGCTGCCTGGTAGACCCCGGTATGTCCCACCATGTCCCCGTTGGCGAAGTTTAGCCTAATGAAGTCGTACTTTCCGGATAATATTCCATCGATGGTCCTGTCGGTAATTTCGGACGCCTTCATCCAGGGCCGCTGCTCGAATGGCACCCTGTCGGAGGGAATTTCCATATATTCCTCGGTCCTGGGATCTATTTTTCCCGACCTGTTCCCATTCCAGAAATAAGTTACATGTCCGAACTTCTGGGTCTCGCTGATCGCCATCTGCCGCACGTGGTGGATCACCAGGTATTCCCCGATTGTGTGGTCAATGTGGGGAGGTTCGACCAGATAGTGTTTAGGGATGTGCGCCTCGGTATCGTATTCCATCATACCTGCGTATGCCACCCTTGGGCAGGGCTCTCGCCTGAAAGAGGGAAAATCCTCATCATCAAAGGCGCGGCTGATCTCGATCGCCCTGTCACCGCGAAAATTAAACAGAATTACCGAGTCTCCGTCCATGATCGGCCCAACAGGTTTACCCGTTTCATCCGCGATAATAAAGGGCGGAAGATCCTGGTCGATGATGCCCGGATTTTCGGCACGGTAGGCTGAAATGGCTTCCTCTGCCGATGTGAAATGACTGCCTTCGCCGGCAACGTGGGTCTTCCAGCCGAGTTCGACCATCCCCCAGTCCGCTTCGTAGCGGTCCATGGTGATTTTCATTCTGCCGCCGCCGCTCGCGATTCGATAATCCACACCGGCTTCGGTATTGAGCTTTTTGAGAAGTTCTTCGAGCCTTTTGACGTAAATGAGTGCGCTCGTCTCGCCTACATCTCGCCCATCCAGCAACGCGTGAATCCTGGCCCTCGGTATTTTTTCAATAAAAGCCAGATGCTCCAGCATGATCTCGAGGTGGCGAATGTCGCTGTGAATATTTCCGTCGGATAGAAGGCCTATAAGGTGCATTGTACCATTGTGCTGCCGGCAATACCGGACCAGAAGCCGCCAGCCGCGCCCCTCGAAAAGCCGGCCGGAAGCAAGCGCCTCGTTTACCAGCTTTGCGCCTTGCGGATAAAAGCGGCCCGCCCCGAGAGCATTGTGGCCGACCTCCGAGTTTCCCATATCTTTGTCTGAAGGAAGACCGACAGCCGTACCATGAGCGCGCAACAATATGTTGGGACAGTTGAGCAGTAGCCGGTCGAGATTGGGCGTGCAGCCGTTTGCAACCGCATTGCCCTCGGTCTCTTTGCGGTAGCCTATACCGTCCATGATAACCAAAGTCACCGGCCGGGGCTTACGGTAGGTCAAAAGTCTAACCATCTCCTTCATCACCTCTCCTGGAGAATCTATTTTCACCGCACAGCGCGCGGAGATCGCGTGAGAAAATATATGGAATAAATTACCAGATGGTCTGTTCACATTAACGCAGATTTTTCTGCCCTCATTACTTTATCTGCGTCCCCCGCGGTGAATGAATTTTAGCCTATGGCTGCTTGGCCCGGACGTCGCGAGGTTTTTCGCCCAATATCACCGTAACGGCCCCCTTGCTTCCGTCCCAGCGAACGATCACCAGTTCGATTCTGTCGCCCGGGCGCAGCTTGCGGATTTCCCGGATGGCGGCATCGGCATCCTGAACAGGTTTGCCGTTTACGCTCACCACCACATCGCCGCCAACGATTACTATATTGTTGCCTATCTGGGCACGCCTGTTGCCTCCTCGCAGCCCGGCACGGTCAGCAGGACCCCTTGGTGTGACATCGACCACGAGCGCGCCAGAAGTGACCGGAAGCTTTAGGGCGGAGGCGATATCGGGAAAGAGGTTCATGAGTGTCGCGCCAAGATACGGATAACTGTAATAGCCCTTATCGATAAGATCGTTTACCACACGCTTTGCCGTATCGACCGGAATGGCGAACCCGATGCCGACGCTTGCACCGGTCGGGCTGAAAATTGCCGTGGTGATTCCGACAAGCTGTCCGGAGGAATCGATAAGCGGCCCGCCGGAGTTGCCGGGATTAATAGACGCGTCTGTCTGGATAATGTCTTCGACAAGCGAGCCGGTAGAGGAGCGCATTGTGCGCCCTATCGAACTGATCACACCGGTCGTCAGCGTCTGACCCAAGCCGAACGGATTCCCAATGGCGATGCTCTTTTGCCCTACTTTCAAATTAGCCGATGTACCAAGTGGAATTACGGTCAGCTTTTCCTTGGGAACATCTATCTTTACCACGGCCAAATCCGTATCGGGATCGGAGCCGATCAGCTTGGCGGTGTATTTTTTGCCGGTCGAGAGTGTTACCTCGAGCTTGTGGGCATCCTCGATAACGTGATTATTGGTCAGAATGTAGCCGCGCGAATCTATTATAGCTCCCGATCCGGTTCCCTGCCGAGGAATCACGTTAAAGAAGAAATCATGTTCGACCACGGTGCTGGTGATGTTAACTACACCCGGGGCAAGGGATTGATAAAGATCAATATTGTTCTTTTCGTCCTCGGTAAGGGAATACGCACTGGGAACACTGAAAAAAAGTGTTAGTAGGAGGATTATGAATAAGGTATTTTTTAGAAACATTGTTTCACTCCACTAGAAGTTTGAATCTGGTCCCATTCGACTAACATTGCCAGAGGAAGCAGCCTCGGGCCTCCTGTAGATACGCTTGAGAAAAAGTGTCAGCAGCAAAGCCGCCACACCCCACCCAACTATCCTTGGCCAGGGATTGATTAGCGTCGGGACGACTTCTTTCATCCTGTTGACCGGGATGGCGAATCCTATGCGGACACTCGACCCGGTGGGGCTCAGAATCGCGGTACAAATCCCAACCAATTCCCCATCGGAATTGACCAGCGCCCCGCCGGAGTTTCCCGGATTAATCGATGCATCTGTCTGGATAAGATCTCGCAGGATCTTCCCGCCGTCCTTTACCGTCCTGTTGGTCATGCTCACAATGCCGACAGTAAGAGTTTGTCCGAGCCCGAAGGGGTTGCCCACTGCCAGGACTCGTTCCCCGATCTTCAGCCTGTCTGAGTTCCCGAGTGAAATAGCCCTGAGAGGTTTTTCGCCCGGATCGACCTTCAGCACGGCGAAATCTTCGGCAACGGCCGATGCGAGCACATGTGCATCGAGCCTTCTTCCATCCGAGAGAGCCACTGATATTTTCTTGGCGTTCGATACGACATGATTGTTTGTGACTATGAGTCCGTCGGCACTAAGGACAACACCGGAGCCGGAACCTGAATCAAGAGGAGTTGCGCACCAGAAAAACTCGGGGTCGCATTCCATGGTGGTTATGTTGACGACGGAGGGTGCTACTTTTTCATATGCCGCAATGGTATTTTCCTCGGCGGTTGTAAGCGCGAGGGCCCCCTGAACGTGACCTGACGTTAGCCATAACAAAAGGCAAAAAATAGACACCGCTCGTCGCAGACACGGGCAATTTCGGCTGTTCCATGCCGGTAATTTGAACATATTTAGAAAAGTCCCCTATGAAGGCGAATAGTTCTTCCTGGACGTATCCGTCTTGGCGCGTTCTCTTTTTACCACCCCTTATCCCGCCCGGGCGCCCCTACACTCGAATATACATTCAAACAGGGCGGGCTTTCAAACATTAATACCCGAATTCTGCATGTAAATAGGCCGGGTTGCTCAATCCGGTGGGTCAGTTATTAGCGTGTTTTCATTTTGGACGGCGCGGGCTATATTCATCCGCGTAAGACCTCTTCCATCGGAGCAAAATTATCATTACTCACGGAGAATTTGAATGAGCGGAGTTTTTGAAGTTTATGTGAAAAGCCATTTTTCGGCCGCACACAGCCTTAGAGGCTACCCCGGTGACTGTGCCAGGGTTCACGGACATAACTGGATCATAGAAGTATACGTAAGATGCGCCGAATTGGATGCAATCGGGATAGGGATCGATTTCCGCGACATCAAAACCGCCCTCGCAGACGTTCTCTCCGGTCTGGATCATTCCGACCTGAACGATCTTGCAGCGTTCGCGGAACAAAATCCCACTTCTGAAAACATTGCCAGGTTTATATACAGACAGCTGTGTAAAAGAATAAATTCTCCCAGCATCCGGGTATCGAGGGTGAAAGTCTGCGAAACTCCCGGTGCGGGTGCATTCTATTGGGAGGAGTAAAACCGGGGTGCAGCTACTTGTAAATGAGATCTTCCACAGCATTCAGGGTGAGTCCAGTCACGCGGGGCTTCCGTGCACATTTATACGTCTTACCGGCTGCAATTTGCGTTGCTCATGGTGCGATACCCGCTACGCATATGATGAAGGCGAACGTGTTGAGGTGTCTCGCATCATCGACAAAATTGCAGCTTTCGAATGCAACCTGGTGGAGGTAACCGGTGGTGAGCCGCTCATTCAGGAGGAGACGCCACATTTTTTGCGAACTCTTCTTGACCAGGGCTATACCGTGCTCCTTGAGACCAACGGCAGCATCGATATCGGCTTGGCCGACCCGCGCTGCCACAGGATAGTCGATATCAAGTGCCCATCGAGTCGCATGGCCGATCAAAACTACCTAGCAAACTTTGAAAGACTTACCGAACGAGATGAGCTGAAGTTTGTCATCAGCAACAGCGAAGACTACGATTTTGCGAAGCAGATCCTTGCAACCGCCCTCCCCCAAGTGGCCGCCCTGCGTACCACCATAAACTTCTCACCGCTATTCGCTGCCCTCGCCCCCAGGACGCTCGCCGAATGGGTCCTTCGAGACCGTCTCCCGGTCCGCCTAAACATGCAATTGCACAAAATAATTTGGGATCCCCGCACAAGAGGCGTTTGAATCCTGAGCACAGGTGAGAACTTTATCTATTGGCAATCACGGATGCTTTTGTGCGAAAAAGGCGCTCATCGGCTGTCACCAGTGTAAAGTCATAGACTAGTGCCGTTGCGACAAGAAACCGATCAAGAAGGTCCGGCAAGTCAATCTCGCTTGTTTTTAGAACCACCGAATTGTTGATGGCGGCTTCTTTCAAGGACACCCTCGAAAGGGCATTTTGAACCCAATCCCCAGGCTCCATCCCGAGACTCACCCTGCCATCCCCAACAAGTATCAGGAGTTCCCAGATACTTATTGGAGAGAGCCAAAGCTCGTTTAGAGGATTTTCAAGCTCGGCGGCGACTTTGACGCTAAGGTGCTTAGGCTCCAACAGGCTCCACAACCAGATGTGCGTGTCCAGCAGCAGCTTCATTGCCTTGAACTCCTATCTGCGTGGGTCGGCAATAGTAGTAACGATATTGCCCGTAATCTTCGCCGTGGATTTCAAGGACCCAAGCCAGGAGGCAGGGCGTTCGGCAGGCGGAGGTGGAACGACCATGGCCATCGGCTCGCCTCTTCGCGTAACTAGAATCGGCTGCCCGGTCGTGTTCACCCGACTCAGCAACGCCAGGCAGGTTGCCTTGAACTGCGAGATAGACACGGTTTCATGCATGGCACTCTCCTTCTTTTAATACGTCAATTAAACCATGGTCCCATATCATAGTCAAATATATTGGATCATGGTCTGGTATTATGGTCGCCATCTTCCGGCAAAAAAAAATGCCTGCTCGGCAAATGACGACAGCCATCAGTACTAGAGAAGCACTACCACCCATTTTTGCGGAAGGCATCGCCGCGGAAAGTCAAGACATCCGTATCGAGTTTACAGCAGATTTCAGTCTGTTTTTCGCTCAGATTCTTTTCCGTGGAGGAATTCGATCTCACCTAGGCCCGCACAACACTCTTGAGTCAGCTCGGCGGCGATGGGGCTTGTCTTCAGCCTCGGTTCAACGGATGCCAAAAGGTCCTTATGGTGCTTACACACCATTTTCATGCGTTTATTGCAGACCTCCAGTAGCTTCCATCTAACGATCGGTATGTCTAGAAGCAGGTCTCGCGGGAGCCTGAAAACCTCCGTCTCCTCCGCTGCCTCAATTCGAAGCCGGCATTGAGTTTCCAAAAGAAATCCCTGCCCGGCGAAAAAATCGCCGCTTTGAAGGATCTGAACAGCCTGGTTGTCGAGGTAGAGGAGCACACGTCCCCTGGATATCAAAAAGAGATCGAGAGGGTTGTCAGTTGGAATTTCAACGCCCGCCTCGTATTTGCTCTCGCCCATTGCTCGGGCTATCTTGTTTTGGACGGGACTCGATATTGCTTCGCCCAGAAGCCATGTCTTCTGTATAAAGTTCCGTTTTTCGTGCATTTTAACGAGCTCTTCGAGCAGCCCGTTTCTCTCGGTGAAATAGAGGTAAAGGCTTAGAGGTATTTCGAGTACATTGACGAATGTGGTCGCAACGTAGGTCTCATCCAGCGGGAGGGCCATGAGCGCCGATATCTCTCCAATAAGCGTTCCGGGCGACAGGGAGTTGGATACTCCGGCGGACGTATCCACCATTTCGACGTCTCCGGTCAGGATCAGGTATATCGAATGGCATACGGTCCCGGCTTTGAGCAGGATGGATTCGGGATTGAAAGAGCGAATTGGGCTGCTCGTAAGAAGCCTTAACTGATTTCGCGGAACATTGGGAGCATAGGTGTCCAGGTAACGGAACGCATACATCCTGAGGTATTCCTGGAAAGCGGGAATAAGTGTATCGCATGTTCCGAAGGGGGCACCGGACCCGATCTCCTTTTGCCTAGATGACAGATCCTCGGAGGTATGGGACAAAATCAGCTTTCGAGAGCCGTCTGTTCTGAAATCCTCCGCATTCCCGTGGATTATACCCCCGCCGGCGTCCACCTTCTTTACGTCGGCTTCCACTGCGTAGCTCTTTGCAACAATGTTGAACATTTCGCGGGAGAGGCCCGGCTCACACTCATCCTCCGAGATCATGTCCCTGAGTACATCGAGCGAGGTGATATCGCCGAAATGGGCATAAGTCCTGTAGCCGTCACGCCACATGGCCCTAAAAAGAAAGATATTATTTTCTACGGGATGAGGAGAATACATCGGCCGCACTTCAAGACCGTCAATGTCGGTCCAGGCATTAAGCGCCAGGTCATGTATATCAAAGTAGTGGTTGAACTCGTCCTCGCTTATCGAGACAAGTGCGGAAAGTTTTTTGGCTACCGAAACCCTGACCGGCCTGGTGGCAAAATACTTGATGCGGTGGTCGGATCGCATCAGGGCGGGTAGCCCGCAGAAGTGGTCGTCGTGGGCATGAGTGTGAAAGACCCCTTCTATTTCATTTACCCCGATACTAAGCGCTTTCAGGCTATGCAAAATATTGGGCCCGGCGTCGATGAGGTACACTTTTCCCTGAAAGATCACAACGCTGGACATGCAAGGCCGCCTCGGGTCCCATCCGTCACCATCTCCCGAGTGAATTATCTCGAAATACTCTCTTCTTAAATTGTGGAAACCGAGAACATAAGGGGATTCGTAGCTCTCGTGGGGAGGAAGGTTCAAGTCGACCTGTACGGATTCACCTTTGTACCGGAATTCGAATACGTTCATCCTGAGGCGCTGTATAAAGATCCCGCTATTGATCTCAACAGGCTCGTCTTCAATGCTGATGGTTTCGAGCAGTTCTTCTGGCTTGCGAATTTTGCCGAAGGCAAACTTTTGCTTCATTCTCATCATGCAGCCGGCCATTTCCGGATCGGCCCCGGCTTCGATCAGCTCTTCTTCCGAGTGCAGCCCGTAGGTTCCGCGATATATGTACTCGGCCTGAGCGCGCAACTGCTCTTTGGATCCTATCAGCAAAGGCCTCCTGCCGGTATTGTTCGGATGATCCGGAATTATCATCCCCTGCTTGTACATCATCTGCCCCACCGGAAATTCCGCCAGGTTTGAAAACTCCCCCCTCTGCACCAGGACGTCCGAAAGGAGAATTGCCCTCGGACCGGTTTCAAAACTGATCCCCCCCTCTTCTTTCTGGGTAATCAGCCCTCTTTTCCTAAGGTGCTTTCCCACATCCGCGGGACAGCCGCACAAAATCGAGAATCCGATTTCCGGCACGTCAACCCAGAAAACACCTGTACTCACCTGTGTCCTGGAAAGCATACGGCTAACTCCCAAGTCTATAGGAAGAATCAAGCTGGCTTCGGGATCCGCCTATTCTACAACAGTCTTCTTTTTTCAATACTGAAATCCCGGCGGGCTGCTGAAAAAGGAGTACGAACTCTACAAAGTAGACGATGAATTATTCTAAAGTATCAACTCCAACGGGCCGAGCCGGCCTTTCGATTAGCCGGCAGAAAGCGCACAGGCCTGTCGACCCGGTGGGCTCTCCGCACTTTTCGCAGAGGCGCAGCTCCGGAGGTACATAATTCGGTAACAGACCCTTTTTCTTGGCCTTGAGAAATTCGAAGTAAAACTTCAGCTTCGTACCCGAGGATTTACGCTCCATCGAGTTTAGGACTTCTTTGTACCCAAGGCTCGTTGCTCCCTCCGAGAAGGGGCACTCCTCCATTATATATGGAATTCCCCTCACGATGGCGTATGCAGCCATCTCACGCTCATAAAACCTCGCCAGGGGCTTAACCTTTTTTACAAGGCCCGTACTGCTTGCAGGGAGAACCAGAGCCTGTCTTGCCATGTACTCCACTTCCCAGTTTAGCGAATTGCCCATCAGAACGGCCGCTTCATCATCGAGATTATGACCGGTGGCGAGCACGGCGTAGCCGAGTTCGCGAGTCATTCGGTTCAGTTCGTGTCTTTTAACGAGCCCGCAGGCAGAGCAGTACTTCCTCTTTGCGCCCATGCCGCCACGGGCAATTTCGGTTACGGACCTGCCGTAAACCGCCTTTATGTCAAGAACGTGGAGCTTTGCCCTGGGAGAGACGCTCTGCGCGAATTCAACGGCATACTGAAGAGATCTTTTCGAATAGCCGCTCTCATCCCTATCACGGTCGATGCCCAAATCAATATAGATGCCGTCCGCCTGATAGCCCAGGTCCAGCAGTATGCTCCAGAGAGAGAGACTGTCCTTGCCTCCGGAAACAGCTACCAGGACCCGGTCTTCCGGTTCGAGCATGCGGTGCTTCCTGATGAATTCAGCGGCATGCTTTTGGACCCATTCGATAAAATGATCTTCGCAAAGCGCGAGCCTGTGCTGGCGCATATTGATGACGCTATCCCCCGAGCACTTTCTGCAACGATATCCCATGCTATCCGCCCGAAACAACGGAAATGAGCCTTATTTCAGCCTCTTTGCCGATGAAGGTTTCATTTACTATCAGTTTGCCGTCTCTCATGGCCAGAACGCTTTCCGGATTCAACCCCAGGGCGGCTATGATTTTTCGGACGGTCGTGTTGCCCTCGAGCGTGTGTTCCGCTCCTTTAAAACTCACTTTGATCATTTCTCATCCTTCAAGGATCTTCTAAGTGCCTATATACCTGGCGTAAAGGCCTCTGGCCTTTGCCTCGTCCGTTGTCTCCATGATGATTGCCCTTCCATCGGGGAATATCACCATCTCGCCCTCTTCGGAGATGAATCTGAGAAGCAATCCGGTTTTCTCGACCCTGCCGGCCTTATCGAGCCGGGCGCGCAGGGCGCTCATATCGATCAGAAGGTCTGTCGGCGGACTCACCTGTACGGAATTGCGGCCACACAGGGCCGCTGTCCAACTAGTTCTTTTCGATTCCAGGAATTCGAATTTATCCTGTATGCAGCAGGGGCAATTACTGTCGCGCTCGATTTTGAAAAAATCAAAGCTCAGGGTCCACGGGTCCACATGAATAAGTCCGCGCCGATCAGGAACAGTGCCGCAAAGCGCCCTGATGGCGGCAGTTGCCTGAAACGATGAGACAACTCCAACAGCGGTATTGAGTACCCCGCTCGTATCGCAGGTCGGAATCGAGCCGGGCGAAGGCGGGTCCGGAACAAGGCACCTCAGGCAGGGCCCAATCCGGGGCTCTACCAGCATCACCATGCCGGTCGTAGCGATCACCCCCCCGTATACCCATGTCTTGCCGTGCTTTATGCATGCATCGTTTATGAGGTACCTGGTCTCGAAGTTATCGGTCCCATCCAGGACAAAATCGACTCCGTCAATCAAAGACTCGATGTTGCGAGGAGTGATATCGACGGCGTGCGGTTCGATTTCTACATCGGAGTTGATCGAGCGAAGCTTCCTCGCCGCCGCTTCAACCTTGGCAAGCCGATCCGCGGCATCCTGTTCATTAAAGAGTACCTGACGGTGCAGGTTGCTTATATCCACGAAATCACGGTCGGCGATCCGAATTTTTCCGACACCGGCCCGTGTCAGCAGTTCGGCCTGAAGACCCCCGATCGCACCGCACCCGGCGATCAAGATAGTTGACTTCCTAAGTTTTTCCTGTCCCGAATCCCCTATCTCAGGCAAAATTCTTTGCCGCAGATATCTGTCCGGAGCATTCGCGGCCCGGTCTTTTCCCAGCATTTGTATATTCCTCAAAAGGAGGATTCGATCCATCCTCCGCCAAGCACCCGGTCGCCATCATAGAAAACAGCAGCCTGGCCGGGAGCAACAGCCCTTATTGGATTTTGAAATTCTACCCTGACCAGCCCCTGCCCCTGATGCTCGATCCTTGCGCGAACCGGCGCCTGCCTGTATCTAACCTGGACCGAGCATTCCAATGCGCCATCAATGCCGCCACCGCTCCATTTGACAATAGACGCCGTGAGGCCGCGAGAGAGCAAATCGGCGCTATCCGTGGTGATATATACACTCCCGGTCTCGGGATCAATTGATTTCACCCAGCACCTCTCACCGAGAGCGATGCCAAGTTTTCTCCCCTGACCGACAGTAAATTTATGAATACCGTCGTGGCTGCCAACCACTGCCATGCCGGGGCCGATAAAATCCCCGGGAATCGCATGGGCATCGAACCTCCGCCGAAGGATTTCGGAATAGGATTTCCCTTTCACGGCAAAGCAGGCGTCCTGGCTTTCGAGGGCTTTTTCCACAAAGCCCAGCTCTTTTGAGATCGCGCGCACGCGGTCCTTGCTGAGGCTGCCAACAGGAAAAACAACGGAGGAAAGTCTGCTATCAGCCACCGAAAACAAAAAATAGGACTGGTCCTTCGGTCCAAAGACACCTCGCAGAAGCGAGACAGAGCCGCGCCTGTTTTCGATTCTGGCGTAATGGCCTGTTGCAATAGTTCCGGCCCCAACAGATCTCGCAAAATCATGGAGGAGGCCGAATTTTATCCTTTCGTTGCAAATGACGCATGGATTGGGCGTGCGCCCCCGACTGTACTCGCTCCAAGTGTGCCGGAGCACTTCATTTTCGAATTCTTTTCGAAAATCCAGGACATAATGCGGAATTCCGAGACTATCCGCCACCGCACCGGCACGACTCGTCGCGGCCGCGCTGCAGCAGGACCTTTCGGTTGTAGCTTCATCGCACGATTGGAGCTGGAGTGTAACCCCGATTACCTCGCGGCCTTCCCGCACAAGAAGGGCCGCCGCGACGGTTGAATCCACACCTCCGCTCATGGCCGCAACTACCCGCCCCCCGCCCTGTCTCATGCCGTCCGTAAACTCCCAACGAATTCTTTCAAGGCGAGTATCACGGCATCGACCTCATCGACCGTGTTTTCCCCGCCAAGGGAAAACCGAATACAACTCGAAGCCTCATCGTCGCTACGGCCCATCGCCTTTAAAACGTATGATGGCTCGCGGCTCTCGGCATGACAGGCCGAACCGGTTGAAACGGCAATTCCCATCAGGTCGAGATTTATTGCAAGAAACTGACCGTCAACTCCCGGAAAGCTTACATTGAGGGTATTGGGAAGACGGTTTTCCCTGGAGCCGTTGATTATGGCCGGTTGGACTTCTTCCATTATGGCCTTTTCGAGGCGGTCGCGGAGCATGCGGCAGTTGCCGGCGGTTTCATCCAGACGTTGCCCCGCAAGGCGGCATGCCTCACCAAAACCAACGATGGATGCAACGTTTTCGGTGCCCGCTCTGCGGCGCTGTTCGTGATGTCCCCCATGGAGCAGCACCGGAGCCTGAATGCCGCGCCGGACGAATAACGCCCCGGATCCTTTCGGACCGTTGATTTTGTGGCTCGACAGGCTTAGCAGGTCTACCCCGAGCTTTCGCACATCTATTCTTATCCTGCCGGCGGCCTGAACGGCGTCGCAATGGAATATAGCGCCTCGGGACCTCGCGATGGCGGCAGCCTCTTCGACCGGCTGTATCGACCCGGTTTCATTATTGGCGTACATAATTGAAACCAGAATTACGTCACCACCCAGAGTATCTTCGAGATCGGCCGGCTTGATTCGGCCTTCGTAATCGACAGGAAGAAAGGTTGTGCTAAAACCCCTTTTTTGAAGGTGCCGGCAAGAGTTGAGCACAGCCTGGTGTTCGATTGCGCTCGTAATGATCCTTCCGCCTGGACTGCCAATCAGATCGGCAATTCCCATTATCGCCTGGTTGTCTGCTTCCGTTCCGCCGCTCGTAAAAACGATCTCGTCGGGTTCGGCGCCGATCAGATTCGCCGCGTTACAGCGTGCATTATCAAGCGCCCGCCTCGCTTCCCTGCCGAACGAGTGGAGGCTTGAGGGGTTGCCGTAGTTGTCACGAAGAAATGGCAGCATCTCCTCAAAAACCCGGGCATCAAGCCTGGTCGTTGCATTGTTATCGAAATAGATTTTTCCCATTAAAGACACCCGCGCATTGCCAATTAAGTAAATCGTGCATACTGCCCATATTAAGCGGTCAGTATAGATTATTTGAACCGGAAATTCAAAAATCCATGATGCCCGCTTCGTAAATCCGAGATCGACAGTCTTGTCGGTTTGGGTTAAGCGTTGAGAGTGTGTTAGGCAAAGGGATGGCACTGACGGAGTGAAACCCAACGCCAGCCGGATTGTTGGGTTTGCTCTCTTTTTAATCTAACCAATTCAGCGCTCACCCCAACATTCAAAGCAGATCTCGGCAATTTGTTCATGGATCAAGAAAGTAACAAACGTCTCGATCTTCTTCCCAAAATCACGGCACATGATTATAACTGCATGCGATCTATTAGTAATCGACTTCCACTTTAAATTTTTGGATCGAGGCCAAGATGGATAAGGGACCGGTATCTGAAAAATCTGCTGCAATTCGGCGCGAGGTGCTTAAAGGCCTGGTACTGGTGGGCGTCCTTTTGCTGCTTATGATGTGGCTCTCAGGCGTCTTTATCAAGAAGGTAAATCCCGGTCCTGCCGCGCAAAAGGTAAAATATGACGGACTAAAGACCTGGAAGGCGGTAAGGACCTCTTATCCCCTGATTATCGAGCAACCCGGCACAGTTCGGGCGAAGGTCGAGGCTCAGCTATCCAGTCGAATAATGGCCCAGGTAAAAGAGATCCTCGCTCGCGAGGGAGAAAACGTGATAGGAACCGCCGGCTCCGGCAAGCCCACTCTGATTGCAAGACTCGATGACCGTGAAATCCGTGCACGCATCAGGCAGGCCGAGGCACAGGTAGCAGCGGCGGACCGCGGCATACAGGTGGCGAAAGCAAAGTCTTCGGCCGCGATCGCTCAAACCGTTTCGGCAAAAGCCAGCAGCGCAAACGCCTCCACCGATTTTCGCCGGTTTCAGGCCCTTGCCGAAAGCAAGGCTATTGCAGGCCAGCAACTCGACCATTCCAGGGCGCAGCGGGATATCGCTGATGCCCAGTTGAAGGCCGCCCAGCAGGAAAGTCAGGCCGAGCAGGGCGAAATAGAAAGAGCAACCGCTCAACAGGAATCCGCCAAAGCCGCTCTTGCCGAGATCCAGACGATGCTCACCTACACAGAAATCTACGCCCCTTTTGACGGCAAGCTGATAAAGAAAATGGTGGATACAGGAGACATGGCGTCCCCGGGGCAGGCTTTGTTTTTGGTCGAGACGAACCGGCAACCCGAATTCCACGTCTATCTTTCCGAATCAATTTTGCCCCATGTTGAAGTAGGCCAGGAATTCGATGTCCGAATCGATGCGCTAAACCGCTCTTTCACTGCCTCACTTGCCGAGATTACCCCACAGTCGGATCCTGGGACCCGCACCGTCCTTGTTAAACTGCGTCTCCCGCCCGCCCCTCAGCTTGTTAACGGCCTTTTCGGAAGACTCCCCATTCCTTCCGGAGAATATGAGGCCTTGACTGTCCCGGCCAATTCCATCCAGGAAATCGGACAGCTTTATCTGCTGCGGGTACTGGACGGCCAGGGTTACTTGCAGCGAAGATTTGTAACGCTCGGCAAGAAGCATGATTCGATGGTCGAAGTGCTATCGGGCCTTCGTGAAAATGAAGAGGTCATAATCCCGTGAGCGGCGCCGGTCCATCCCATAGCTCCATAACTCGAATAGTCGAGGCATTTCTCAAGGGCAATCTTTCAGTACTGCTGATACTGATAAGCCTTGTAGCCGGTGCGGCGGCGCTCATGATAACGCCCCGCGAGGAAGATCCCCAGATTGTGGTCCCCATTGCGGACGTGGTGGTTTCCATGCCCGGCGCTTCGGCCCAGGAGGTGGAGAGACAGGTATCCACCCGTCTAGAAAAACTGCTCTACCAGATAGACGGCGTGGAATACGTCTACTCTACCAGCTATCCCTCACAGGCGATCATTACAGTGCGGTTCTATGTTGGAGAGGACCGCGAGCGCAGTTGGGTAAAGCTCCACAACAAAATCCAGGCAAATATCGATCAGGTCCCGCCCGGGGTGACGGGCTGGATAGTCAAGCCGGTTGAAATTGACGACGTGCCGATAATAAACCTGACCCTTTACAGCGACCGCTACAGCGATTTCGAATTGCGCCGAATTGCCGAGGAACTCGAAATCCGGCTACAGGCGGTAAAAAATGCCGGTCGCACTTTGATTTCAGGCGGCAGGCCCCGGCAGATAACCATACAACTCTCTCCGCAGAAGATGGCCGGCCGCGGAATCGGCCTCGATCAGATCAGCGCGGCCCTCAAGGCGGCCAACGTTGTCTTTCCATCAGGAAGCCTGGTGTCTGCAAATGAGGAAGTAAAACTAGATGCGGGCTGCTTTTTCAAGTCCTCCCAGGAGATAGAGGAGCTTGTTGTCGGTGCTTCGGAGAACAGGCCGGTATTTCTAAAGGAGGTTGCCTCTGTCGTCGATGGACCGGCCGAACCCGATTCATACACACGGATTATCTTCAGCAAAATGGCTGGCTCCAATGCAGACCCGGAGCATTCCTCGGTTATTCCCGATCAGATCGAGCGTGGCCGGGACTACCCCGCGGTAACGGTTTCGGTTGCCAAGCGCAAGGGGACCAATGCCGTCTCGGTGGCCCATGAGGTCCGAAAGGAAGCCGAGTCCTTTGCAAACGAAGTCCTTCCCGACGGGATGTGGCTCAGGGTCACGAGGGATTTCGGCAAGACGGCCGACGAGAAGGTAAACGATCTCGTGGAGGCCCTGCTTGTTGCCATTGCCATAGTGGTCCTGCTTCTGGCCTATGCTCTGGGATGGCGCGAAGGCATCATAATAGCGCTTGCCGTACCGGTAACCTTCAGCTTTACCCTGCTGCTCAACATGCTTCTAGGATATACGATCAACAGGGTCACACTCTTCGCGCTCATATTGTCCCTGGGGCTTGTAGTGGATGACCCTATCGTCGATGTTGAAAACATTCATCGACACTTCGAGATGCGGAATGAGCCGCCCGAGCAGGCAGTTGTGAGTGCTGTAAACGAGGTACGGCCGCCGATCATTCTCGCAACCCTCGCGGTGATAATCTCCTTTGTCCCGATGTTTTTCATAACCGGAATGATGGGCCCTTACATGGCCCCGATGGCCCTAAACGTTCCGGTTGCGATGCTCATGAGCCTAATGGTCGCTTTTACCATAACCCCCTGGCTCTCGCTTCACATGCTGCACGGCGTGTACAGCCGTCCCCATGCCGCACCGTTAAGACTGGAAGACACCACGCTCTACAAGATCTATGAAAAGATAATGGGCGGGATTTTCGCTAGCAGGCGCCTCCAGTACGGGATCATAGGCGGTTTGGTCGTCCTTTTCGCTTTTGCTGGGTGGTTGGTCCTTTCCAAACGTGTGCCGCTGAAGATGCTCCCGTTCGATAACAAAAATGAACTCCAGGTCGTAATCGATATGCCCCGCGGCACGACCCTGGAAGATACCGAAGCGGCAGCCGCCTCCCTTGCCGACTACCTGGTGCGGGTTCCCGAGGTTACCGATGTAGTTCTTTCCACGGGCACTTCGAGCCCCATGGATTTTAACGGCATGGTCCGCCATTACTATCTTCGCCAGGGACCGTTCGTTGGCGATCTGCGCGTAAATCTTATCGGGAAAAAACAACGCAGTCAGCAAAGCCATGCGATTGGCTTAAGACTCAGAAACGATCTGACCCAAATTGCAGCGCGCTTCGGCGCAAATATAAAAATCGTGGAGAGCCCTCCCGGCCCACCTGTTATTTCAACCCTGGTGGCAGAGGTCTATGGGAAGGTTGGGCACTCGTACAGCGAGCAGGCCGAAACTGCGAGACGGGTGCGCGTCCTTTTCGAAACCACTCCGGGGGTTGTTGATGTCGATGACATCCTTGTTGCGGCACAGCGCAAGGTCGTTTTCAAGGTGGACCGCGCCAAGGCTGCCCTCAACCGCATAGCGGACCAGAGTATTGCGAACCTGCTCCAAGGGATGGTCTTCGGAAGTGTCCCCGGATCGCTTCGGCTGGACAACCAGGTACTCCCACTTTTTATCAAGCTGCAGCTGCCAAGAGACGAGCGTACGCTGGGCGCTGGGCTGGCAGGCCTCATGGTGCAGGGACAGTCTGGCCGTGGAGTTTTTCTATCCGAACTCGGAAACCTTCAATGGGAAACCATCGACCAGCCGATCTATCATAAAAACCTAAAGCAGGTTGTCTACGTATTCGGTGAAACTGCCGGGCTCCCGCCGCCCGAAGCAATTCTGACCCTGGAAGACAAGGTCGCAAACGACCCGGTTCTAAAGGATTCGGAAATCGTCTGGTCGGGCGAAGGCGAATGGGATATTACTCTGCGGGTCTTCAGAGACCTGGGAATAGCCTTCGGAGTCGCCGTGCTCGGAATCTATATCCTCCTTCTCTATCAAACCCAGAGTTATCTGCTCCCTGCAATACAGCTTATCGCGCTGCCGCTGTCCGTAATCGGCATTCTGCCGGGTTTCTGGCTCTTGAACCTGATAACTAGCCAGGATGTGGGCGGTTGGTCCAATCCCGTGTATTTTACCGCTACTGCAATGATCGGCATGATAGCGCTTGCCGGGATCGCCACGAGAAATTCGATTCTTTTGATTGAATTTTTGGAAGAGCGAAGGAAACAAGGAAAGCCCGTCGTTAAATCTATCATCGAGGCGGGTGCGCTACGGACCCGGCCCATATTCCTGACATCGATTGCAGCCATGCTGGCCTCATGGCCAATCACGCTCGACCCGATCTTCTCCGGTCTTGCATGGTCGCTGATATTCGGCATAACCGTCTCGACCGTTTTTACCTTGATAGCAGTACCCCTGGTTTACTACATGGCTTATGCAAAAGACCCAAACAACCCTGAAAAGGAGACCCCCGATGAACATCGACCGAATGGTGATCCGCTTCGCGGGAAGTTTTATCCTCATTAGCCTGCTCCTATCACAAATTCACAGCCCCAACTGGCTGTGGTTTACGGCTTTCGTGGGAGCAAACTTGCTGCAGGCATCGTTTACCGGATTTTGTCCTCTGGCAAAGATCTTGAGCCGCCTTGGGATAGAGCCGGGTGAGGCGTTCAAGTAGCTTATACCCTCCAGTTTTTAGATGATCATCCCGGCTGTGGCACGGTCTCCCGGAGCCGTTGCGAAAAGGTGTTTCAAGGCAAATCCCTTCCCTCCCACCAGGGGAGCGGAGCTTTCCTTCAATTCCCGCGGGTTCTTTCCGATTCCGCTTTTGGGCAACAGACTCTCCCGCCTTGCCTGCCGTACTCCACCAAAGGTCTCCAATAAGTTCGAGTGACAGGAGATTTGGAGACCTTTGGTCGAGAGGGTGGCGTGGTCGGGACGGGCTGTTGCCCAAACCAGATTTGGATTCACGTCCGGGACAGTATCGAAAATCGTCATTCCAGCGGCGCTTCTGAGCGGGAATGACGTTGTTAGGCTCATGCCTGCCTATCAACCTAGCTGTTTCAAAAAAAGGCTATTTGGGCAATAGCCTCGGGAGACCACGCCATGCCGTGATTACACCGGTTGTCAGGACCACGCCAAAATGTAAAAACCATCCCTTGGCAATAAGCGACCAATCATCTTCGACCCTCTTGCATTCGGCACTAAATGCCTGTTATTTACGTTGCGTTGACTTCTATTTTCGGGAATTTGGCCCTCTCGAGAATACCGAGCAGCCGGCACTAACAGGATTGAGAAAGGATGCCCATGAAAAGCGAGGTTTTTTATACGAGTTTACGATCGGGACGGAACAAGAGTCTGCTTACCAAAATAGCCGATTTGGCCCGAGCCGCCGGAATCGGGGAAGTGGTGAGGGAAAGGGACCTTACGGCGATAAAGATTCATTTCGGCGAGAAGGGCAACACTGCTTTTATTCGCCCACTCCTCGTTCGCCCCATCGTGGATTTGGTAAAAGAGGCCGGCGGCAGGCCCTTCCTAACCGACTCGAACACTCTATATGTAGGCACCCGAGGAAATGCGGTGGACCATCTCCAAACCGCCGTGGCCAATGGCTTTGCCTATTCGGTCGTTGGAGCTCCGCTCATTATTGCGGACGGAATTGACGGCGGCGACGAGGTGACCGTTCCCATTAACCTTCGTAATTGCCGGGAAGCATACATCGGGTCTGCATTTTCTCGAGCCGATTCGATCATTTCACTCGCCCACTTCAAGCTGCACGAGGCAGCGGGGTTCGGTGGAGCGCTAAAGAACATAGGAATGGGTGCAGCGTCGAGAAAAGGCAAAATGGCCCAGCACTCTGATGTTGCCCCCCAGGTGATCTCGAAAAAGTGTATCGCGTGCAGCGCTTGCCTCAGCGAGTGCGCCCAGGGCGCAATAAGCATCGTCGATCGCCCCGCCAATTCCCCTCTGCCCAAGACCGGGGCCACCAGGGTTATGCAAATCGACCAGGAATTATGCGTCGGATGCGCGCGCTGCATACATGCCTGCCCACGTCAGGCGGTTGCTATAAACTGGGAGAGCGATCTGCCCAAGTTTATGGAGCGAATGGTGGAATACACCGTCGGTGCACTCAAGGGGAAGAACAAACATTCATTGTTTATCAACTTCCTTACGCAGATATCCCCAGCTTGCGACTGCTATCCATTCGCTGATGCGCCAATTGTCGCTGATATCGGTCTCACGGCATCACGGGACCCCGTGGCAATCGATCAGGCTTCGGTTGACCTCCTGAACAGTCAGCCTCCCCTTGAATCATCGTGCCTTCAAGGCAATGAGGCTGCACGAACGGACAAGATCAAGGCTGTTTATCCTCATGTTGAGTGGCAGAAGCAACTCGACTACGCATCGGAATTGGGCTTGGGGTCGAGAGATTATGAATTGATAACAGTCTAGCGCACCTATTTATGAAAAGCCGTGGGCTTATTAAATCGCCAGATGAGAGCCTCCGGCATTGCCTTGGCAACGTGGCGGCTTTCTCCGCACAATGGCCTTGTCAAAACCTGTCTTGTTCGCTACATTGCGGACTTTGGAAGCGCCAAGCTCACTGGTGGGGCTCCCGGGCTTCAAACCCGGTGTGGGGCGCTGAAGGGCGTCCCAGGTGGGTTCGATTCCCATGCGCTTCCGCCATCATGTAATGTCGGCAATCCGCCCGAAATCCCCCGCCCACCCGGGTAAATGAAGCGCAAAAGCTTTAAAGGAGGATCGAGCTATGATGAGCAAATTCCGATCAAGAGGCGGAATTTGCTGTTCCGGCCATTGGAAACACTGAAAAACATAAAATAATGTGGCGGTTGGATTAATGTGGAATTCCTTAAAGCGTTATCTCTACAGGCTTCTTTTTCGAGAAGAACAGAGAAAGCAGGCCGAATTCATCAACTCTCTTTTCGAGGACCTGCTGGGACGCGCCCCGACCGATATTGAAATCAATTACTGGTTCGACAGACTGCGCCAATGCTCTTCTCCAACAAAGATATATTTCGAAATTATTAACAGCGACGAATATCGGCAACGCAAGAAAATAATCAATATTCACGAGCAGGCGAAAGTTGAATTCATAAATTCCCTTCATAATGATCTCCTGGAGAGTCCCCCCGACCCAGAATCCTTTGATGCATGGATTGGAAGACTTACCAGATTCTCATCGCCAGTAGATATTTATTTTGAATTTATCGAAGAATTCAAGACGCGGCGGCAAGCAACATATATCGACAGGCAAAAGAAGATTAAGTTCGTCACTTCTCTCTACAATGATTTGTTAAGGCGCGAGGTGGAGGTCGGTGGCCTCGAACATTGGGTTAACAACTTTGAACAGTTATCGGCTGTTGATATCTATTTTTATTTTACCGGCCTCGAAGAATTCAAAAACCTTACAGCGGTTAAACTATTTGCGCCTCCCGGGCATTTCTATTCTCCAATTGTAAACCCCAAAGAAATACTTGACTGTGCCTACGATATATTTGACAAAGACAGGGTGCAGCCGGGGGTCGATTTGCGCGAGAGTGCTCAGATTGAGTATTTTGCCAGACTCAGAAAACATTGCGAGCGAATCCCCTGGAGTGAAGAAAAGCAGGCCGGTTTGCGCTACTTCTATAACAATCCGGCTTTCTCCCGCCTCGATGCAACAATTCTTGCCTGCACCATAATGGAGCACCGGCCAGGGACGATTATCGAAATTGGCTCCGGATACTCCTCGGCTGCTACGCTCGATATTGTTGAGCGTGAACTTGAAGGCGGAACCAAGTGCTGCTTTATCGAACCATACCCTCAACTTCTTGAGAGTTTGTGTAAGCCTGAAGATCTTTCTCGAATCGAAATATTCCCTAAACTGGTGCAGCGGGTGGATCTTGATGTATACGATCAGCTGGAGAGCGGGGATATTTTGTTCATCGACTCTACGCATATCGTGAAAACCGGGAGCGACGTGGTCCATCTCGTTCAAAACGTGTTGCCGCGAATAAGGCACGGCGTTTTGATTCATTTCCACGATATTTTTTATCCTTTTGAATACCCCGTTGACTGGGTGCTTGAAGAAAACAGATCATGGAATGAGTCACACTATTTGTCTGCTTTTTTGACAAACAACCGGGAATATGAAATCCTCTTCTTTAATGATTTCTTTTACCGAAAACATCATTCTTTGTTGAAGGAAGTTGTGCCGAACTGCCGGAAAGATTCAGGCGGCAGTTTGTGGATGCGCAAGACTAGGATAAGTTGAGGAAAGAAGCGACTCCGCGAAGCGGATCAATTTTCCGTTAAATCAAAGAAAGCTTTTGAATCCCGTTAGTGCGAGATGGTCAATATCATGCAAGGAGGCCCTTTTTAATGGATAGCAGTGCACCGGAATATGAAGTGAGTGTTGTCATGCCCTGCCTCAATGAGGCTGAAACGGTTGCCACATGCGTTCGGAAGGCGATCGGTTTTTTCAAGCGCGAGAAGATAGCCGGAGAAGTGATTGTGGCCGATAACGGGAGCACTGACGGGTCCCCCGCGCTGGCGACCAAGGAGGGCGCCAGGGTCGTTAACGTCACCGAAAAAGGCTATGGGGCCGCGCTTATGGGGGGCATCCGGGAAGCTCGCGGAAAGTACATCATCATGGGTGATTCGGACGACAGCTACGATTTCACTAAAATGATGCCCTTTATAGAAAAGCTCAGGGAAGGCTATGATCTCGTGATGGGTAATCGCTTCAAGGGCGGGATAGCCCCCGGCGCCATGCCTCCCCTGCACAAATATTTTGGAAATCCGCTGCTCACCAACATCACGCGGCTCATGTTCAGCAGCCCCTGCCGTGATGTTCAATGCGGTTTGCGCGGGTTCAGCAAGGAAGCTTTCAGGAGAATGGATACGCGGTCGAGCGGGATGGAGTTTGCGAGCGAAGTAGTGGTAAAGGCGGCCCTGCAGAAGATGCGCATAACAGAGGTCCCGACCACACTATCCCCCGACGGGAGAAGCCGTCCTCCCCACATGCGTTCCTGGCGGGACGGCTGGCGCAATCTCAGGTTCTATCTCCTTTTCAGCCCCCGCTGGCTCTTTCTTATACCCGGACTGGTTCTTCTCGGATTAGGGGCGATTTTCGGCTCGATCATCACCTGGAAGACCCTTACCATTGGCTCCCTGGCATTCGACACGAGCACTCTCCTGGTATGTTCCATGTCCGTCATTCTCGGTTTCCAACTTGTATTTACAAGCCTTCTGGCAAAGGCTTTCGCAATCCGTGAGAAACTTCTTCCACCAGATGACCGAGTGGATAAATTCCTGAAATTCGCCAATCTCGAGACAGGTATCCTTGCGGGTCTTCTCCTCTGCGTTTCGGGGGCCGCACTGCTCGGATTTGCGGTATGGAGCTGGGAACAGCACAATTTCGGTCCGATGAATTACGCTGAAGTCCAAAGGCTCACCATCCCGGGCGTGACATTTATGATTCTCGGGTTCCAGATTGTATTTGCCAGTTTTTTCATGGGCCTCTTGCAGCTGAAGCTGAAATAATTTCCATGTCGATTTAAACCAATGTGACTGTACAGCCTTGCAGACCGGCTTTGATCGGTTTTGTAACGCTTTGGGCATCGGCCCAAGGGTAGATGCAGAATGCTGAAACGCAGCTGGGAACTCAAATATGACCTCGATCTGCTGCTGTTCATAATATTTTCAGTAATCATTCTGGCCGCGGCACTCCTCAGGGCTTCGATCCCCTGGGACACCTTGGCATATCACCTGCCGTTCGGCAGTAAATTGGTCCACGTTGCAAAATCCGACGATTTCAGTCTTCGCAATGTCGCTTATAAGGATCTTCTTCTAAACAGGTTTCTCGGAATACCGCTCTTTCCCTATTATATTCACGGGTACATATTCCGGATAACCGGATCAATGCGCTACCTCACGCTCATATCAGCGATTCCATTGCTTCTGACTGCATGGTTTGCCAAGAGTCTTTTTGGGGTAAGCAGAAGTCTATTTCTATTACTGTGCCTTACAGTACCATTGATAGCGATACATACTCATACATCATACACTGACGTGATGTCGGGGGCCTTGGTAGCACTATCCGCCTTCATAACCATTAAGATGTTCGAACCCGAACAGTCCTTCAGGCAACGATGTATCCTCGCACTTGGCTTCTTCTTTTTGTCCTTTCTTTGCGGCCAGACCAAGTATTTTGCGCTTCCTTTCACATTTGTTTTATCTGTTGTTTGCGCTTACGCATCAATATCACGTTCGCATAATCCCAAGGAGGGATGGTTGCTTGCGGCAGTCTTCATGATTGCTGCATTGGCGGCCAGCACCAAACTCATTATCAACTACATCCAGTTTGGCAATCCAGTTTACCCAATAGGTTTCTGGCGTTTTAGCGGACCCGAAGCCGCCTGGTACACTGATCCGCTCTATCTTTCTTTTCTGAAACCCTTGGCCGGTCCCCTTTATTTCATACTTTCTTTAACCGAAGTGGATCTTATTATAAGGGGAATCCAACCATATTATACTCTGGCTTCCGGATCTGGGTGGCACGACAAGGTATTCACAGCCGGATTTGGATTTGTAAACGTTATAGCCTTCCTGTTATGGGAGATTTTCTACTTTATAAGAGCAAAACGGAAAGACCCCACTATCATCATTACAACATTTGTATTTATTGCAATGCTTTTTATAAACTCGTTCTTGACCCAGTCTCATCTATTGAGGTACTGGCTTTATATTCCGTTTATGGCAATCTTATTGGTGCTTCTCCAGTTAAAGCAGTTTGGTAGAGGAGTTAAGATTCTTTTCGTGCTTGCCGCCTTGCTTTTACTGATTCCAGCAAACATCTACACCGATTCAAATCAACGCCTGTTTGGACCACCATTTTACTCGGAACCCCGCTACGATTTGCGACCCATTCAAGCCACCAACCCGGATTTTGTGTGCACGGGGAATAATGTCTCCTTTGCGCTCCTTTTTACTACCGTGGTAAACGAAGGAAACTGGAAAACAGATGCGCCAGAGTGCCAACAGGACATCGAAGCCTGCAAGTGCTTTGTCGATTTCGTGGATGGGAATTTGACTATAAAACAATCAGGATGTGATGGGAGAAGCAATTGAAACGGCCTGGTGAGGGTGGAGAGTTCCAAAGGTGTTGAATAAGCTTAACGAATCCTATGACTTTGATCTTGTCCTGTTCTCCATTCTGGCAGTTTTGATTCTTTGCGCCGCGCTGCTAAGACCGATCATCCCTTATGATACCATGGCCTACCACCTGCCGTTTGCGACCAAGCTGGCAAACGTCCCCAAGGCAGATGATTTTTTTCTTTATTCGAAGTACTACAGAAACACGTACGCTGACAGGTTTCTCGGATTCCCCCTTTTTCCGTACTACGTACAGGGCTACCTGTTCAAGTTCACCCAGGCCATGGCTTACCTGCCGCTTGTAGCTGCCGTCCCGCTTCTGCTGCTGGTGGTTTACGCCAGAAAGCTCTTCCCGGTAAGCAGGACAATTTATCTTTGCCTGTGCCTGACGGTTCCCGTGATAGCGATGCACGCACACTGCTCCTTCGTTGATCTCCTGAGTGGAGCACTCGTTGCGGCGCTCGCCTTCATTACCATCAAGTTCCTCGAATATCAGCAACCTTTCCGGGGAAGAGTCTATCTCGGAATAGCCTTCATCTTCCTGTCTTTCCTGTGCGGCCAAACCAAGTTTTTCACCATACCTGCTGTTTATGCACTCTGCCTGGTAGGTGTGTGGGCGGCATTTTCCCGTTGCGGGACAAGGAAACAGGCATTTTTTTTAGTTCTACTTCTATGTTTGGCTGCATCCGCGGCCAGTCTCAAACTTCTTTTGAACTGGATAGACTTCAAAAACCCCTTTTATCCGGTCTCGACGATGCTCTTCCAAGGGCCTGAACCGGTATGGGCAACCGACCCCGGCTACCTCCAATTTCTCGGTCCTTTAGCCCGTCCAGCCTATTTCGTTTTATCCATTACCGAGCTGCACATTTTCCTTAATGGATTCACACCACTCTACAATGCGCTGCATTCCACCAGAGGCGACCTCATGTACATGGGTGGATTTGGATACATCAACGTCGCGGCTTTCCTGGTCTGGCAGGTCTTTTTCTATTTCAGGAGGGGAAAACGGCCTGATTCCCTGGTCGACAATACCGCGAAAATTCTTCTCCTCCTGCTTATCCTGACTGCAATCATGCCGCAAGCGCATGTTCTTAGATACTGGATGTATATTCCTTTCGTTGCCGCCCTTCTCGTACTGCTTCAGTTGAGGCAATTCAGATCCGGCGTGAAGGTGGTATTCATTATCTGCACGCTTTCGATTTTTTCGATTAACAACGCCTACTTTATTGAATATCCCTATCAACTCATCGATTTTGAGCGCCTTTCCTCGCGGCCGATTGTTGTTGCGCCTATCCAGGGGCCGAACCAGGCATATGCCCGCACTAATTTGGACCCTCTTCCGATTGCGAAGATCCAAGAGCTAAAGCCGGCGTATGTTTGTACCGGCGATACCGTGATGTTTCCATTTTCTTTTTCCACCGTTTTGAACGAAGGCAACTGGAAAACGAACTCTCCCGAGTGCGATAGGCCGGACAACACCGAGTGCAAGTGCTACGTTGATTATGTCGGCAATGAATTGGTGATCAAGGACTCGGGCTGTACCGAAAAAGATTTCGCACCGGCGGCTGCGCTACGCTGATGCCGGACTCTGACTAAACACGAGCGCACCGTATTCAACTGTTGGCAATTTCCCTTTCTTGGGGCTAAAATTGAGGCTTGAAATATCGGGCGCCGAATGCGCACCGCAAGAACCTATTTCATACGCTCAGCTGAGCTTGCGAGGATGTCTGATTCAGAATGCCGGCTAAACGAAAAATTTTTGTCAGCTATAACCGGAGCAGCGATCAGGAGTACTTTGATCGGTTTTGCACTGCATTTTCCGACATTTACGATATCATCCGGGACGATATTCAGGCTGGTGGCAGCTGCTCCGAAAAACCTGAGGAGGCATTGCCTCGGCTACGAAAAGAGTTCATTGGCGTCGCATGTTGCGCGGTCGTGCTTTGCGGCGCCGAGACCGCTTCGGATGTGAGCGTCGCTTTGGCGGTGAAGGCCGCGCTCGATGAGAGGCGAGCCCTTATTGCCGTAAATCTTCCAAACAGCAGGGCCGATTCGCTGGGCCGTGTCCAGGTGCCAGAGCAACTGCACAAAAATATCGTTTCCGGCTATGCCATGTGGCTCGAATGGACGAGGTTGCTGGAGTCTCCGCTCTCCATGGGTGCATACATCGAAATTGCCGGCAGAAACGCCCGCAAACCCGACCTTGCAATAAATGACGAGCTGCCGATGCCGCTCGCTTCTGCCTGATAGTCCTGCTTCGGCCCCACCAACCGCTGCAGGCGCGCAATCCTTTACACTTTTCGGCAATGGGGGAACAATTGCAAAGACCGACCAAGAGTGAATACTACATCGAAATAGCCAAATCCGTAGCCATGCGCAGCACCTGCCTAAGGCGCAGGTTCGGAGCCGTCATCGTCAAAAACGACCAGATAATCAGCACCGGATACAACGGCGCCCCTCGCCAGACAACCAACTGCATCGACGTAGGCTACTGTATCCGGGTAGAGAAGAATATCCCTCCGGGACAGAACTATGAGCTTTGCCGTGCCGTTCACGCCGAGATGAATGCCATAGTACACGCCTCCAGGCTCGATATGGCGGGTGGCGATCTCTACCTGATCGGCATCGAGGTCGAAACCGGCCAGCCGGTGGCAGAGGTCCTTCCCTGCCTTTTGTGCAAAAGGGTCATCATTAATTCCGGCATTTCCCGCGTTATCCTTCCCGACCAGCCGAAGGGGTTCAAATACGTCGATGTGGACGACTGGACGATCGAAGAGCGCATAGCCGCCCGGTCTTAGGCATATCGGCCGCCGTGCTGATATATTTCTTGAGATTGGAGCCCTTGAGCTTTATCTTGCCTGACTGGACCATGCCGGCGGTGACTGAAAGTTCTCTTTTGTTTTCTCAATTAGCGGGCTTCCCGGAAGATGGCTGAAATAGTCCCCATAATAGATGCGCAAGATCTGCGCAAAGTATTCAACGGCACCACGGCGGTTGACGGACTGACTTTCCAGCTCTTTCCCGGCGAGTGCCTTGGTCTTCTTGGGCCAAACGGGGCAGGCAAGACCTCCACCATTCGGATGGTATATGCTTTTTCACCGATGAATAGCGGCAGCCTCAAGGTTTTCGGTATAGACATCGAGACGGGATGGAGAGAAATAAAGGCGCGCATCGGCGTATGCCAGCAGGACAATAACCTCGACCCCGATCTTTCGGTCCTCCAAAATCTCGAACTGTTCGCGAGATATTACGATATCCCCAAAAAAGATGCTAAAGACCGCGCCCGGCAGCTTCTACAATTCATTGCGCTCGAACATCGCGCCAACGATAAGGTTACGAGCCTTTCGGGCGGCATGATGCGCAGGCTGGTCCTGGCCAGGGCCCTCATAAACAACCCCGAACTGCTCGTCCTCGATGAGCCGACAACGGGTCTTGACCCACAGTCCAGACACCAGGTATGGGAGCGGCTCGAACTTCTGCGGGCAAACGGTCTCTCTATCCTGATCACCACGCACTACATGGACGAGGCGTACCGCCTGTGCGACCGGCTGATAATAATGGACCACGGCAAAATTCTCGTCGAAGGCGGGCCAGCCGACCTCATCCGGCGTTATGCCGGGGAAGAGGTGGTCGAGATCGTAAATCCCGGCCGCGAAGTACGTGAGTTCGTCCAAACCAGCGGCTTTATGCACGATATGCTCGATCACCGCATAATTCTGTATGGGCGTGAGGATGACCATCTTTTCGAATTGATCGGGGAACAGTTCTGTAAAGAAGGCTGCATAAAGAGAATGGCAACCCTTGAAGACGTGTTCCTGAGGCTTACCGGACGGGGGCTTCGCGAATGATCGAACTCCCGCAGGTGCGCAACATATCCCGGCGGTTCGCCCGTGTCTGGAACCGCAATCTCGTCGTCTACAGGAAAATCTGGCTGGTAAACTTCCTCGTGCCGTTGTTCGAACCCCTTCTGTACCTGACGGCGTTCGGGGTCGGACTCAGCGCCTTGATCGGGCAGGTTCCATACGAGGGCAAAGAGCTACCGTACGTGGTGTTCATCGCCCCTGCCCTTTTGTCCATTACCATGATGTACAATGCCTTTTTCGAAAATACCTACGCGTCCTTCGTCCGCATGTACTATCAGAAAACGTTCGATGCAATGATGGCAACGCCCCTGTCGCTCGAAGACATCATAGCCGGAGAGATTGTCTGGGGAGCGACAAAGTCGGTCATAGCCACAGCCATCATGCTCTTCGTGGTGAGCCTTTTCGGACTCGTCGAGTACCCCCACGGTCTTCTGATTCTGCCGCTGTCGTTTCTGGGCGGTCTGGCTTTCGGTGCGGCTGGAATGGTTTTCACCGGCATAGTTCCCAGCATCGACATGTTCAATCTTCCGATATTCCTCTTTATCACGCCGATGTTTCTGTTCAGCGGAACATTTTTCCCGACCGACACCCTGCCCGACTGGGCGCAGAGCATCTCACACGCCCTTCCGCTCACTCATCTCGTAAACCTGTGCCGGATGCTTGCGCTTGGCGAAATGCATCCAGCAATGATCTTGTCCGTTATTTATCTTCTCGTCTTCACGGTCCTGCTCTTCCCGGTTGCACTCATCGTTATGCGCCGGCGGCTTATCAAATAGGCATCAGAAAACCTCCCGGAGCAAGCCGTCTCTGAACAAAATGCACAGATCAGTCGATGCCAGGTGGTTGAACATATTTCCCGCCTCGGTGATTCCGCGGATTTTTGCATCTTTCATGAACAGGGCCAGAAGCAGCTTGCCGGCGGTTCGCCTGCTTTCATGGTCGCGTGATTTCCCAGTGCAGTTTACTTTAATTCTTTCAGCGATGGCGACCGGGTTCTGACTTGAATCGGCACGGACTTCAACTAGCTCGCCCGCTGAAAGGGATTTGATGAAATTGAGAATTCTTCCGAGCCTAAGCAGTGTTGCAGAATCTTCCCTGGAAGTGCTGTCACTAATTGGGAGAGCGGTTGAGCGCATCAGACCGGGATAGCCCGGGAGCAAGCCTTTGGCCCTGCAAAGCTCAAAGTCGGCGCTACCGGGGGCAGGATAGAAAACCGAGACCCCTGCGAGCACCCTTTTGCCTGCAAGGTAGAGCAGGTCGGAAACCGAGTCACACGCACTCTGCCCTGGAGCTCCCGCGATGATGTAGCCGACGCTTTCCAGTCCGTGTCTTTGCGCTGAATCGAGCGCACTTTCGAATGAGGACCTGACATCGGGGCGATTGAATCTTTTGAGCTGTTCGGGAGAGGTCGAGCAGAGCGAAAGGTTTAGCGCCGTAAAGCCCGCCTCCTTCATCTCGCCGATGACTCCATCATCAAGCGTCGGTGGAAAAAGACCGTTCATTGCCCTTAACTCGATGCCAAGCCCCCCGAATTTTTTCCTTATGGCGTCCAGAAGCGCCTTGAACCACTTGCGATCAAAGGAGATATTCTCATCCTCGAAGTCTATAAACCGAGCACCTGCCCCGAATACTGCCCGCTCCAACTCATCCATTACCTTAGGAACGCTCTTAAGCCTGAAGGGCAACCACGAAGCACATCCAATCGAACAGTAAGTGCATTTCATGGGACAACCGCGGCTTGCGACGGCAACAGCGCAGGGGCTTTTCTTTCTTTGATAGAATTTCGCGTTGATAAGGTCAATGGCGGGAGGGGGCATATCGTCAAGGTTCTGAATAAGAGCGGGCGGGCAGAGATGGATACCGCCCCCGGACTTTCGGAACCCCAATCCGGGTACCTTGTCCAGTGGAGCGCCATCGCGCAGGGTTTTAGCGAGGATGGGCAGGGCCTGTTCACCCTCACCTCGAATGATGTAATCGATACAACGATTCCTCAGGACTTCCTCGGGCATTTCGCTCGGGTGATGGCCGCCGAGGACAATAGCGGCATCGGGGCAGTGACGCCTGACCGCTTCGGCGGTAAGGATAGCCTCGTTGCTGTAAGCAGTAAAAAGAGAAGATATGCCGATTAAGAAAGCTCCTGAATTCGCCGAAAATTCACCGATTTTCTCGAATTCAAGGCCGAAATGCTTGAACTCGTGGAAAAGGGCAATCGGAGAAATATCAGGCTGCGCGTAGAAGTCCCACAGGTAAGACATTTCCTTGGGCAAATCGATACGGCGCGACCTCGAGCTTGCAAGTGCATCCAGAATTTCTACCGAAAATCCATCGCCCTGAAGCGCCGCCGCAATACATGCCAACCCGTAGGGGATCGTGCGCTTGGTGGTAAGATAGAAATCTCTTATGGGAGGCTGTATAAGAAGAATATCGGGCATGTCTTGCTCAGATGTCGCTTGACGGATCGCGGTCAACCGTTACCTGCACGTTGTGAAACCCCGGTTCGTTTCTCACGCAGTGGAGAACGATGCCGGCAAAGTCCTGCATTTCACTGCTTCCCCATGCCTTTACGAATACCTGCCATCGGAACCGGTCCTTTAGCTTGAGATAGGGCGAGGGGGATGGACCCAGAACCGCAATATGTTTTCCGGCCTCCTTCAGGTCGGCAGCCTTTTCGCGGCAAAGCGAGGCAAGAAGTTGCGCGCCTGCTCGGACCATCTTCTCATCTTTTCCGGTAACGAGCAATTTCAACAAGCGCGTAAAAGGCGGATACTGAAGGGCTTTTCTCGACTCGAGTTCCATTTCGCAAAAGCCGTCATAGTCCATCTTGAGAAGCGATTCGATGGTGTAATGATATGGGTTATAGGTCTGCAAAATCACCCGGCCGGGTTCATCTCCCCTGCCCGCTCGCCCGGCAACCTGGAAGAGCAACTGCACGAGGTTCTCCCCGGCGCGGAAATCGCTTACCTGAAGCCCGGCATCGGCGTTTATGACTCCAACGAGGGTGATATTTGGGAAGTCGTGTCCCTTTGCAATCATCTGGGTCCCGAGAAGGACATTTGCCCGCCCCGACTTCACGGCATCAAGCGCATCAAGGAGCTTCTCATGGCTGCTCATCGTGTCGCGGTCAACCCTCATGGTTCGCGCACCGGGGAATAGGCGTCCAATCTCTTTTTCCACCCTCTCGGTGCCAAAACCGTGCGCAAAGAGCGCCGAGTGGCCGCATGTCGGACACCTTTCGGGAAGCGGGGTTTCCCAGCCGCAGTAATGACAGCGAAGACAATTCTCTTTTTTGTGGTATGTCAGGGTGAGACTGCACGAGACGCACTGCAAAACCAGGCCACAGGCGTTACAGAGATAGTACTTGGCGTAGCCCCTCCTGTTCAGAAAAATGAGGGCCTGCCTGCCGTCATCAAGGACCCGCGCTATCTCATCGCGCAGCTTTGCCGAAAACATTCCGCCCCTGCCCCTTTCCCTTTTCATGTCGACTATTTCGAGATCGGGCAACGGCCTCCCCAAAATTCGCGATGGGAGCAGTACCTGGCGGTACTGGCCCGCACGGGAGCGGGAAATTGTCTGCAAGGACGGCGTGGCTGACCCCAGGATTATCGGAATTCCGAGGATTTTCGCACGCATGAGCGCAACATCCCGCGCGTTATAGCGCAGGCGGTCCTCCTGCTTGTAAGCAGGGTCGTGTTCCTCATCCACAACGATCAGCCCGGGATTTTTAACGGCGCTAAGAACCGCCGACCGCGCTCCCAGAACGATATTTGCCTGGCCGGAAAGAATTTCGATACCTTGTTTTCGCTTTATCTTTTGCGATACCGCGCTGTGCCAGACGGCAAGGCTTCTTCCGAACCGCTCCCGGAAGATTGCCTCCATCTGGGCGCTTAGCGCAATCTCGGGGACAAGCACTAGGGCGCCTTTCCCGCCGCGTGCCGCTTTCTCGATGAGCCTGAGGTATATTTCGGTCTTGCCGCTACCGGTAACGCCGTAGAGTACAAAGGGCTGAAATGATGGATTCTCGATAAATGGCGAGATGCTCTCAAATGCTTCGCCCTGCTCGACTGTAAGATCGAATGGTGCTGGTGGGGGATTAATCGCTGATTCAGAGCAATCCTGGAGAGTTTCACATTCTTGAACTTTAATTTTCCGTTTTGCGCCAGCCTTGCGTTTCCCCTCTTCGCGGCCCGGGATTGCCAGGGCGAACACCTCGCCAAGGGGATAGAAATAATACTCGGAGATCCAGATACAAAGCCGAAAAAGGTCATCGGGAAGGGTCTTTCCGGAGTAACCGAGGACGGGGCGGATTTTGATCGTTTGGGGCAGATCGGGAAGGGCATTGCCCAAGGACAAAACTATTCCCGCGGCTTTGCTTCTGCCCAGCCCGACTGAGACCAAGCCGCCGGGTTGCAGAACTTCGGCGAGTTCAGGCGGCACCTCATAGTGGAGGCTCTTTTCGAGGGCCGCCCCGACAATTACGACTTCAGCAAAAAGGTTCGCCATCGCTATTCTCTGCCGGACGGCATCTCTATCTTTTGCACTGTCGGACCCTGAAGAGCGGCAATGTAGGAATCGCGGGTCTTTTCAAATTCAGCCCGAATCGCCTTTGGAACAGAGATGGATCGTGGAAAATCGATGGACTGAAAGTTAGCGGGCTTGCCATTTTTGTAGAAATGAAAATCAAGGAACTGTTTTCCGGTAGCTCCGGATCCTGCCGTTCCGATAACCTCTCCCTGGGAGACGATAGCCCCTTGCTTGAGACTGCGGCTATAGCCGGTCAGATTTCCGTAGACGCTCTTGAACCCGCCGCGGTGCCTGATTTCAATCTGCACCGCCGATCTTTTCTTCGTATAAAGCGCGGTCACAACCCCGTCCGCAACTGAACTGACCGGAGTACCTTTCGGGGCCGCATAGTCTATCCCGAGGTGAGGGCGGTACATCTTCAGGACAGGCTTTATATTTCTGTAGCTGCTGAGCGAGAGCATGCGCCGGCAGCTAAGAGGACTTTTCAAAAAATGCCTCTTCAGCGAGTTCCCCTTCGGGTCAAAGTATTCCCAACCTTCATCGGGAACCAGGAACCCGACAGCCTGGAACGCTTTGCCCGATACCACCGCTTCAGCAGCCAGAATCAGGTATTGCCTGCCTTCCTTCCCTTCTATCTCCTGTTCCTGAAAAAATACGGCAAACGAATCACCGTCTTTCAGGTCAGCACTGAAATCTATGTCATAAGCAAAAATATCGGCAAGGTTTGCCACCAGGCTCGCCGGAAGTCCACCGGCGATACAGGAGTCGTAGAAATTCTCGGCGTATCTGCATGTGACGGTCTTTACCGGCATCTTTGCGGAAGGCCCCCGCGACTGGCACTCCCAGCCATCCGCGGTTTTACGCAAAGCATAAGCGGCTCCATTTTGTCCAGAATAGAATACCTTTGAGAGGTGTCGCTCGGGCAATTCCAGAAAAAAAATCAGCTCGTCGCCTTCATGAACCCGCTGAAGCGGAGCTGGCTTGCAGGCCTTTTCCCATTCGCCCGCCAATTCTCTTGGTATTTCGGCATGATCCAGGATCGTCTCGACTGTGTCGCCGGATCGGATAACCTGATGGCGGATCTCGAATTTGTCAGGATTCTCCGGTTTAGGCTGCGCGATATTTGGTCCAAGTGCTGCAGGTTCCGCCGAAGGCTGCTCCGAAGCAGCCACGGGAGGCCGCTCTGGGCGGCTGCTAAACTGCTCATGGTATTTTTTATATGCAAAGAAAACAGTTAGGCATGCAACGAGAAGAATGAAAAGGTGCCTGCCCCGAAACCTGCGGTTTCGAGAGATCCGGTGCCCGGTTCTGCCGGCCAAAGACTTCACCATCAGTTTTCTCATTGGATCTGGCGGCATATCGGAATTTCGATTCTTGGGATTTATTGGATGGGTTTTCGGGACAAGATCTTTACTATCACATGCCGAAAAGGAGGTCAAAATCAATTACTTTTCCCCAGAGGTCTCCTTTGTCCTTACTCACTCCGCTGCTGCCGGAACAAATTCGATCCAGGTGGGCATGGACTCTATTTAATGCTTGCGCAGCCTAGGCTCACGGGTATAATGGCCTCAATAAACAGTTTCCAGCTAGTTAGGCACTCTTCGCACTCTCATCTTTCGATATCAATTAGCCTTCAATTGAGGAGATCTGAGATGACTAAGGCCGATTTAGCGGCAAAAATTGCGGAAAAATCGGGCATTGCCAGGACTACAGCCGAGAAAGCTTTAAACGGCTTTATTTTAGCAGTTTCTGAGGCCCTTGCTGATGATCAGAAGATCACCCTTGTCGGGTTTGGAACTTTTGACATTGCGTCCAGGGCGCAGCGCGAAGGCCGCAATCCGCGGACGGGTCAGCCTCTTACTATCCCTTCCTCGAAATCTGTAAGGTTCAAGGCCGGGAGCAAGCTCAAGGATGCCGTAAAATAGCGGCGGGCATTTTCAATTCAATATTTAATCACAGGTCTCACTCCATTTATTGATGTCGCCAGAGATTGAACCGTGCCTCATTGAGCCCAGGAGGGGCAAAAGTGAACAGCCTTTGCCCCCTTCGGCCATCCTTGTCTTCAGCCCTGAAGACCTGAGTTCTTTTTTGCGGTGCTTTTCAAATCCCGTTTCAAAATCCCACAGGTTCTATCTTTCGGATATATATACCGGAACGGTCGGCAACACCCCTGTGGCCGTCGCGGGACCAATGCTCGGGGCGCCTCAGACCATCCTTGTGCTCGAAAGAATGATTGCCTGCGGGGTTCGCAAGGTCATTGCCGCCGGCTGGTGCGGTAGTCTGCAGAAAAATGTCGGAATCGGCGATATAGTGCTGCCGACCTCCGCCATCCCCGAAGAGGGCACCTCCGGACACTACCCCGTAGAATCCCCCGCCCCATCTCCGGAGATGATTCTGTCCCTCAAGGACAAACTCGCCGATTCCGGCGTGTCGATTCATGAGGGAGCGGTGTGGAGCACCGATGCCCCCTTCCGCGAGACATTCTCGAAGGTCCGCCAATTTCAGGCCTCGGGGGTCCTTTCCGTGGATATGGAGACCTCAGCCCTTTTTGCCGTTGCCGCGTTTCGAAAAATCAAAGTCGCAGTTATTCTCGTAGTATCGGACGACCTCTCGGGCCTCAAATGGGTGCACGGTTTCAGGGACCCGGCATTCAGACAGGCGCGTGAAAAAGTGGTGCAATCGACACTAGATGCGATTTGTTCCGCCGCCGAAAGTCTCCGTCATGGTTGATTTTTGTCCCCTAACTGAATTACCTTGAGATTTGCGCGATAAATCCCACTATCGAGGTATCACATTCCGATGGATGAAAAGCAGGATACAGGGGCAAATGTAGAGGAACTGCGCCGCCTGATCGATCATCACAACTACCGCTATTATGCGCTCGACCAGCCAGAGATAAGCGACTCGGAATACGACAGGCTTTTTGCCGAACTCGTGCGCCTTGAAAATGAAAATCCGGAGCTTATCACCCCCGATTCACCTACGCAGCGCGTAGGATTTGCGCCAATCGAGAAATTTTTGCCCTTTCCTCACGAGATGCCCCTTCTCAGCCTGGAAAACGCCACGACCGAGAAGGACGTTATCGAGTTCGAGGCCCGCATACGCAGGCATCTCGGTTATGAGGGTCCCATCGAGTACGTTGCCGAACCAAAGATGGACGGTCTTGCCGTCGAGATGGTTTATGAAAACGGGGTTTTTTCCGGCGCCGGCACACGGGGTGATGGATTTACCGGTGAGGACGTGACCGTAAATGTCAGAACAATACGCTCGGTCCCGCTCCGGCTCCGGGCCGAAAGAAGAAATCCCCCGCTTCCCGCCAGGATTGCCATTCGCTGCGAAGTTTTCATTGAGAAGAAAGACTTCGAGGCATTAAACGAAACTCGCGCGAGAGCGAGCGAACCGCTTTTCGCAAATCCCAGGAATGCCGCAGCCGGCTCCCTTCGCCAACTCGATCCTTCAGTTACCGCCACCCGCCCTCTCCGGGCATTCTTCTACGGCGTCGGCGTTCTCGAAGGCAGGCAATTCGAAACTCAGTGGGAAACCTTGAACGCGCTCAAGCTGTGGGGCCTGCCCGTAAACCCCAGGTCGACAATCTGCAGCAGCATCGGTGAAGCGATTGATTTTTACAATCAGCTGGCCGAGGAGCGCGAGAAGCTCCCCTATGAAATCGACGGCATGGTCATAAAGGTCAACCGGTTGGACTGGCAGAGCGAGCTCGGCGAAAAATCACGAAGTCCACGTTGGGCGATTGCTTTCAAGTTCAATCCGGACGAAGCACAGACCCACGTCCTCGATATCCGGGTTCAGGTCGGCAGGACGGGAATTCTTACCCCCGTGGCTTTCCTCAACCCGGTCCTGGTCGGAGGAGTAACTGTAAAACGCGCCACCCTGCACAACATGGATGAAATCGAGCGTAAAGGAATTTGCATCGGGGACGCCGTTATGGTTCACAGGGCCGGTGACGTCATACCGGAGGTATCCGAGGTTCTCAAATCCAGGCGGACCGGAGATGAAAGGCCTTTTCGCATGCCGTCCGCATGCCCTTCGTGCGGAGGTGAAGTCGTACGGCTGCCCGATGAGGCATTCCACAGATGTCTGAACCTCAATTGCCCCGCTCAGGTAAAGGCGTCAATCGTCCATTTTGCCTCTCGCGATGCAATGAATATCGAGGGACTTGGCCATAAAATCGTCTCACGGTTTATTGACGAAAACATAATTTCCTCCGTTCCGGACCTCTACACATTGAGGAAGGAAGATCTGGAGCACCTTCCTGGTTTTGGCGAAAAATCCGCATCGAACCTTCTCGATTCGATCGAGGGCAGCAAGGAAACCACGCTTTCGCGCTTCCTCCATGCCCTTGGAGTAAGCCACGTCGGAAGCCACTTGGCTGAACTGCTCGCCTCGCATTTCAAATCTCTGGACGCACTCCGCTCGGCATCCGTTGCGCAACTCCAGGAAATTGCCGGTATTGGTGAAAAAGTGGCCTATGCCGTAAACAGCTATTTCGCAAATCCCGCGAACAGCCAGCTCATAGACGATTTACTTTCATTTGGTTTTAGGCTCAAAATCCCTCAGCCCTCCGGCCCGGTTGACGGCAGTTTCTGGATGGACAAAACGGTCGTCTTTACGGGGGCCCTTTCATCGCTGCCCCGGCCGGAAGCAGCTCGGGTTGTTGCCCTCAGGGGCGCCAGGGTCACTGACAGCGTAAGCAAAAACACAGACATTGTCATAGCGGGCAAGGACCCTGGGGCAAAACTTGCGAAGGCCGAAAAACTTGGCGTACGCATAATGAACGAGGAGGAATTTGCCCGAATGCTTGATGAATAGGCGCTTGGGAGGGTAAAATGGATAAAATGCGTGCACATGTCTATATATCCGGGCGAGTCCATGGGGTTTTCTTCCGTGCGTACACGCGCGATGCTGCCAGGCGCGCCGGGGTCGTCGGTTGGGTTCGAAATATTCGCGACGGCCGTGTCGAAGCGGTATTCGAGGGCGATGCCGAATCGGTTCGGCATGTTATGGAATGGTGTCACCAAGGCAGCCCTTTAAGCCGCGTCGATAATGTCGAGGTCCTCGAAGAACCCTATACCGGCGAATTCAGCTCGTTTGTTATCACTCACTGACAGGAGATAAGCGCATGAAAGAATCCATGCTGCAGATACTGGATTTCTTGAAAGAGCACGATTTCCCGACATTCCTTGAAAAGACCCGGGGACTGGAATGGCAGCAGGTTCTGCATAGTGGATACACCTGGCTTGTGGCCGCTCCACTTCTTCTCTTCATCATTTTGACAAAACGCTTTAAATTGCTGCTTGGACTGGCATCTATTGTGGCTTTTGTTGTCCTTCTCCAATTAACCCTTCCACCTTATGGAGATCAAATGCAGCTTGAAAGTCTGCTCGAATTTGTTGGTGGGGCCATGGCAATAGTGGGTCTAAACTTGTACTTTTTGTTCATCAGACAGTGATTTGCGAACTGCGGAATCGGCCATGAGGAACTTGTGAATTTAGCGAGTGCACCAACGCAGCCTACCCGGTGTAAATATAAAATGCGCCGCTCAACCTAGATGAGTGGCGCATTTTTGTATACCGTTGCGAAAGTGGTCCCATGCCTGCAAAACCATCGAAGTTTCGCAAGGCTGGTTTTATGCTTGTTTATTGCAGGAGTTGGTCGCCGCTGTTCCCCTGCGCGGATGAAAAGCCCTCGGTGGAATTTCCACCCTTATTTCATCTTAGGGGCGCTTTCGACGGGCTCGGGGCCGTTGACCCTCTCCTTGAGTTCTTTTCCGACCTTGAAAAAGGGCAGTTTCTTGGATGAAACTTCGATCAGCTCGCCGGTTTTCGGGTTTCTTCCCTTATAGCCTTCGTAGTCTTTGACTTTGAAGCTTCCGAATCCTCGGATTTCGAGCCGGTCGGAGCGGATAAGGGCCTGCTCCATACTCTGGAACGTTACGTTCACCGCGGTTTCCGCTGCTTTCAGCGTGATACCCTCGGCTTTGGCCAGCGTTTCGATCAACTCACTCTTTGTCATGGTCGGAACTCCTTGATTATATCAATTACAATATCCGAACACATCAGCGGCCCTTGATCTCCCTAGCCATACCCATGTAAGGGCGAAGCACTTCGGGGATAAGTACGCTGCCGTCCTCCTGCTGGTAGTTTTCCAGTATTGCAACGAGGGTGCGGCCTACCGCCAGCCCCGATCCGTTAATCGTGTGTACCAGATCGGTGCGGCTGCGCCCCTTTCGCCGAAAGCGAATATTTGCACGCCTGGCTTGAAAATCCTCGAAATTACTGCACGATGAAATTTCCCGATATGTATCCTGCGCCGGGAGCCAAACCTCTATATCGTAGGTCTTCGAAGCGGAGAAACCCATGTCACCGGAGCATAGAACGATTACACGATAGTGTATCCCCAGCTCGCGCAATATCGTCTCGGCATTCTGGAGCAGTTTCTCCAGTTCGTCGTATGAATCTTCGGGTTTTGTGAGCTTGACGAGTTCGACTTTGTTAAACTGGTGCTGCCTGATAAGCCCCCTCGTATCTTTGCCGTGAGAGCCTGCCTCGGATCGAAAACAGGGCGTGTAGGCGGTCAGGTACTTCGGAAGCTCGGCTTCTTCGAGTATTTCATCTCTGTGTATGTTGGTAACCGGCACCTCAGCGGTGGGAACGAGCCAGTAATCCCATCCGTCGAGCTTGAAAAGGTCTTCCTTGAACTTTGGCAACTGACCGGTGCCCATCATGCTGGCACCGTTTACAATAAATGGAGGAAGTACCTCGGTGTAGCCGTGGCGCGAGGTGTGTATGTCGAGCATGAACGAGATCAGGGCCCGCTCGAGCGCCGCGGCCGCTCCCCAGTAAAGGGTGAACCTGGCGCCGGTGATTTTTGCGCCCCTTTCAAAATCGAGAATGCCCAGATTCTCGCCGATTTCCCAATGAGGTTTTGGAGCAAAACCAAACGAGGGCTTATCCCCCCAGAACCGCACAACCTTGTTGTCCTTCTCGCTGGTTCCAACGGGGACACTTTCGTGGGGTACATTGGGAATTATGAGGAGGAAATCCCGGAATTGCTGTTCTACATCGGCAAGCTGCTGATCCAGCACCTTGATTTCCTGGCCAAGGTCTTTCATTTCCTCGATCAGGGCGGCGGCATCCTTCTTTTCCTTCTTGAGCCTCGATATTTCTTCGGAAGCCACATTCCGGCGGTGCTTCTTCTCCTCGACATCAACAAGGATTCCACGCCGCTGCTCGTCTAGTGCGAGCAGTGGCTCAAGGTCAATGTCCGAGCGGCGTTCTTCAAGCATTTGGCGAACGCGTCCGATGTTTTCTCGAACGAATTTGACATCAAGCATGAGGGGTTTTCTCCGGGGATCGAATTCCGTATTTTTTTCAGCACCTTGAGTAGACGCTTCTTTATCCCGAAATACGGCCTTTGTCAATTATTTTCGTCAGTTCAATATGTTGGCAGTTAGAGAAGAATGTTGGAAGACCGGCCACGAATGACTAATCGAACTTAGAGCTGATAACGTCAACAGTGTAGTTGCTCAGCGTGTTGATTTCGGGCAGATTATGAAAGACCAGTACAAAAGGAACTTTTGCAGCTGGCGGAATGCGCACATTTTTTAGGTTTTTTCCTTCGCGGTTCATCATCCGCTCTTGAATTTCGTTCAGCTTGAGATTGGAGATGTCCTTTCGTGTAAGACTGTTGCCTGAATAGCATCGCTGAATCTGCGCCACCTTTTCGTTGTTGGCGTATAGCTTACCCTCAATGAGAACGAAGCTTACCGGCTTGTTGGATTCATTCATTACTTCACCTTCGATTACAAGTACCTGCCCAACGTGGACGTTTTCAAGGTAAAATGCCTGAACCGTGTCGAGTATCGTGACGATGGGCTGTATCGGTTCCTTGGAAGCGGGCTTTCCGGCTGAACCGCTCAGAAAAGAACTCTCCGAGGTGTAGTACAAAGCGGTTGCAACAATGACAAGAACCGGCAGCAGGAACAATAATGCAGTTCTTGCGCTAAACCAGCTCCGGGCCTCGGGAGCGACAACCGCCGCAGGTTGTGGAATCGATCCCGGGATGAATGCGTCCTCGCCCTCGGAGACCTCGATATAGATCAGGGAGTCCTCATCGGGCCGTTCGACAAAAAAAACGTGTCTGCACTTGGTGCAGCGGACCTTGTTTTCAGGTTTCGTAAGCCGTGCCGAGTCGAGGCGAAACTGCGCGCCGCATGACTCGCAGGTTATTACGATGATGGGCATTAACTCTTAACCTCCAAAATATCTAAAAGGCGAAATCTTCCAATGGCTACTCGGTGTCTTCAAATACAACTTCATGTATCGCCGGCAGATTCCTGTGGTTTTCGGAAAAATCCAGGCCATAGCCAACTATAAATCCGCTTTCCATACGCATTCCGACATAGTCGAGCGGAACATCCACCTGGCGGCGTTCGTGCTTGTCGATCAGAGCGCAAACCCGCAGGGATTCAGGGCAATAGGTCCTTCTCAGATGCTCAAGATACCAGTTCAAGGTGATTCCTGTATCCACTATGTCTTCAACCACCAATACGTTACACCCTTTGACCGGGATCTCGATATCCTTTGTGATCCGGACGTTTCCACACGTTTCGGTCTGGTCTCCATAGCTGGATAGCCGCACGAAATCGAGGGTTACAGGAGATGAGAGCCTCCTGGCCAGATCGGCCATGAATATGAACGCTCCCTTCAGAATGCCGATCAATACGAGGTCCTTCCCTTCGTAATCCCGATTGATTCGCGAAGAGAGTTCGTCCAGGCACCTTTCGAGTTTCTCCTTCGAGACGCATTCCACAAGGCGGTATTTTCTCATATTCGCTCCAGTCGGCGTTTCGGGCAGCGTAAATATTCGGGAATTTTGGGACATTGTACTTAAACCCTTGCCAAATTTCAATTCGATTCCCCACCCCGAAAGTCTTAAAGCCCTTCCTCACATAGAGCAAAATACAGCGACCTCTGAATTTTACTTTTTCTTTTCGATCCGTATTGCTATTTTGAGTGAAAATCTAAATTCAAATCCCAAGGAGAATGGAAATGCGCGAAAAAGTCGAGGCGGCGCTAGCCAAGATAAGACCCATGCTCGAAAAAGATGGCGGAAGCGTGGAACTCATAGCAGTCGAGGGGACAGTGGTGAAGGTCCGCCTCACCGGTGCATGCCATGGATGCCCGATGAGCCAGATGACCCTGAAGTCCGGCATCGAGCGGATCGTGATGCAGGAAGTGCCCGAAGTCACCGAAGTGGTGGCGGTTCAATAATTGTAACTCAGAAATCCTGCTAATAGTGGGGCGTCTCTCAGGCCCGCCTTCCTAGAGTGCGGAGGCACGCCTGAAAGCCTGCCCCACATTTTGGTTCGTGAAAGACAAAAATCCCTCCACGTCGAAACATCGATCCGCTATTTGTGGTAAGGCTCGCCCCCGAGTATCGTAAACGCCCGGTATAGCTGCTCGACCAGCACCAAGCGAGCCAGATCGTGGGCGAGCGTCATCCTGGAAAGCGAGATGACACTATCCGCGCCCTTAACGAGTTCCGGCGCCAGTCCGACAGGACCGCCGATTGCCAGCCATATATCAGACGTGCCCGAGTCCATAATCTTACTCATGAATTTGGCAAGCCCGGTAGAATCCATCTCGCGGCCGCCTTGGTCAAGCACGGCAAGGTGTCCCCCTTTCACAAGCTTTGCAATGCGTTCTCCCTCGCGCGCTTTGACCAGATCGCCGCTCAATCCCCCACTTATTTTTTCGGCTTTCACATGATGGACCTGTACGGTGCAGTAGTGGCCCAGGCGCTCGATATAGCGGCCAATTGCAGATTCGATGTCGCCAAAGCCGGTTTTCCCGACAAATACAAGATGAAGTCTTAGCGGATATTTCACTTGAGTGAGGTATAGCGGGCAGCCATCAGGAATTCCTTATTCCCTTTTGGCCCGATGATGGGAGAAGAAATGACGCCGAGCACCTCAAAGCCCTGATTGCGAGTAAACTCAGATACGGACATGCACACCCGCTCGTGAATCAGGGGATCGCGGATTACGCCCGCTCCTTTTGCTGCCTCTTCGCGCCCGGCTTCGAACTGTGGTTTGATAAGACACACCAGGAGAGCCTCGGGATCGAGAAATTTAATCACGGCGGGAATTACGAGCCTTAGAGAAATAAATGAAGCGTCAACGGTGGCGATCTGCACCCTTTCCGGAACGAGATCTGATGCCATATACCGGATATTTTCCCGCTCCAGCACAACCACCCTTGGATCGTTTCTCAACTTTAGAGCAAGCTGCCCGTATCCCACATCGACCGAATAAACTCGCTTTGCGCCGAACGAAAGCAAGCAGTCAGTGAACCCGCCGGTTGAAGCCCCAACGTCGATGGCTACACGCCCGGAAACATCTATTGCAAATGTCCGGATGGCGTGTTCGAGCTTCAGCCCTCCCCTGCTGACATACGGAATGGCCTCTCCGAGAACGTGTACTTCAGCGCCCTCGGCCACCTTTTGGCCGGCTTTGGTCAAAATGCGCCCGTCTACCTGGACTTTAGCGGCGAGAATGAGAGCCTGTGCGCGTTCGCGAGTTGGAGCCAAACCTTTATCTACGACCAGTTTGTCCAATCGCGTGAAGAATTTTGCCATGGCGGGATTCGATCATCCGCTGTGCGGCTTTTTCGATTGCTTCGCTGTCGATTCCGCATTGATTTCTAAGAAAGGCCTGTTCGCCGTGGGGGATGAATTCATCCGCAACACCAAGGCGGGTGAACGCTTTCGGAATAAATCCCTCTTCCTGGAAAAGTTCCAGAACAGCACTGCCGAAACCTCCCTGCAGCGCGTTTTCTTCAACTGTAATAACCATGCCTGTCTTGCGGCCCCAGGAGAGGATTAGTTCGGCGTCAAGCGGTTTTATGAATCGGGCGTTTATTACCGCGGCACCTATGCCGTCCTGCTCGAGCTTTTCCGATGCTTCGATTGCGCTCTGGACAGTCGAACCGATTGCAACTATCAGCACGTCCTTGCCTTCGCGAACGACTTCGCCTTTACCTATGGGCAGAGCCTGCAGTTCCTGGTCGAGTTCCACCCCGATGCCGCTACCCCTCGGGTATCGCACCGCAGCCGGACCATTGTGGTCTATAGCGGTCTTGAGCATGTGCTGAAGTTCGTTTTCATCCTTTGGAGCCATCAGCACCATGTTCGGAATGCAGCGCAGAAACGACATGTCGAACATACCGTGATGAGTCGGGCCGTCCTCCCCAACTATACCTCCACGGTCCATAGCGAATGTTACTGGAAGGTTCTGAAGGCAGACGTCATGCAAAATCTGGTCGTATGCACGCTGAAGGAAGGTCGAATAGACGGCCACCACCGGCTTGAATCCTTCGGCTGCAAGCCCCGCCGCAAAAGTCACCGCGTGCTGCTCGGCAATACCCACGTCGAAGAAACGATCGGGATATTTTTCAGCAAAGCAGTCCAGACCTGTTCCCTGAAGCATGGCAGCGGTTATGCCGACTATTTTCGGGTCTGCGTCGGCGAGCTTTTTCATCGCCATGCCGAAGACCTTCGTGTAAGAAATACCCCCCCCACCGCCATTGCTGCTCTTGCCCGTTGCTGGGTCGAACGGCCCAACTCCGTGGAAACTGGTCGGGTCCTTCTCGGCGGGTTCATACCCAAGGCCCTTGCGCGTCAGCACATGGATCAGCACGGGGCCGTCAACCTCGCGTGCCGTCTGGAGCGCATCGATTACCTTATCTATCCGGTGCCCGTTGATAGGGCCGATATAGTGAATCTCGAGCGCCTGAAAGAGCATTCCCGGGGTAAAGAAGCTAATGAGCGAATCCACGCTGCGCCGCAGTACCTGAAGAAGGTTGCTTCCCAGGCCGTGCATCGATTTGAGGAAGTTCTCGGTCTCGCGCTTTACGTACATGAGCGTCTTTCCCGAGAGCTTCCTGCTAAGATACGAAGATAGAGCCCCAACGTTTGGCGAGATCGACATTTCGTTATCGTTTAAAACGATAATCAAATTTTTTGCCAAATCTCCAGCATGGTTCATGGCCTCGAAGGCCATGCCGCCGGTCATGCTGCCGTCGCCGATCACGGCTATGGCGCGCGCGTTGCTGCGCTTGAGACTGTGTGCAACCGTCATTCCGAGTGCCGCGGATATGGATGTGCCCGAGTGGCCTGTATTAAATGCGTCATATCGGCTTTCATTGCGTTTGGGAAAGCCGCTGATGCCGTCGAACTGGCGGAGGGTATCAAATTGGGATTGCCTTCCGGTGAGCAGTTTATGGGCATAGGCCTGGTGGCCAACGTCCCATATTATGCGGTCGTGTGCGGCGTCGAAGACGTAGTGCAAGGCAATGGAGAGTTCAACAACTCCGAGGTTGGGTGCGAGGTGTCCGCCGTTTTTCGAGACGACCTCGATTATGCGTTCCCGAATTTCCTGAGCCAGCTCCTGGAGTTGCTCTTGAGACAGGAGCCTGACTTGGCAAGGGGACTCTATCTGGGAAAGCAGACCCTTTCCCTTAGCCTCTTTTTTAGATTTCAACCCTCTCCTCCTGACTTACTTCTACTTCTGCCCCACACTAATAAATGCAAATTCTTCGTCCAAGTCAATGATTTTTGCAATCTCATGCCTTCCGAGCCAAAAGATACCGTGCGATGGCCCGCAGAGGTTCAGCCGCTTCGCCGAAAGGGGCCACGCCAAGGAGTGCCTGATCGACGTGTTCGCGAGCCGCTTCCCTCGATTGCACTAAACCGAGCAACGCAGGATAGGTCATTTTATTTTTCGCGGCATCGGACCCGGGCTTTTTGCCCATTACCGCGGCGTCTCCTTCTACATCGAGCAGGTCATCGGTGATCTGGAAAGCCAAACCGAAGTGATGGCCGAAGTTTCGCATAGAATTTATGAGCGATGAATCGCCGCCCCCCAGAATCGCGCCGATTTCGAGCGAGGCTGAGAGCAAGGCGCCCGTTTTATGGATGTGCATGTATTCGACAGTCGCCAGATCCACCTTCCGGTTTTCACATTCCAGGTCGATAACCTGGCCGCCTATCATTCCCCTGTAGCCCGCGGCCTTGACCATGATGCGGATAACCTCGATGACCTTCTCGGCAGCGACACCATCATCGGCGCTGGCAGCAAGGAATTCGAAAGCTTCGGTCAGCAGCGCGTCTCCAGCGAGAACGGCAATTGCCTCTCCGTAAACCTTGTGGTTTGTCGGCACGCCGCGGCGAAAATCGTCATCATCCATCGCGGGCAGATCATCGTGAATCAGCGAGTAGGTATGTATCATTTCGAGCGCACAGGCAGCCGGAAAAACGGGATCGAGCGCTCCGCCGGCAACGTCCGCCGCTGCGAGGCAAAGAATCGGTCTCAGCCGCTTCCCGCCAGCAAAAAGACTGTACCGAGCGGCCTCCAATACCTGTTTTTGAAGCCCGGCTGGAACAGGAAAAATCTTTTCCAGCGCTGCGTCAATGAGCTGTTTTCGCTCTGCTAGATAAGCTTTCAGATTGAACTCCGGCATAAGCGCCTGTCCTATCAAAAAGATTAGGCCTGAGGGTGCGGATTGCCCATCAGCCTCCCGGTCCATCCACCCCGTGCGGAAACATGAAATGAAATTGGTGCTGACATCAATAGAATAAGTGCTGTAGACCGTGTTCGCCCCGCCCAAATAACGCATATCCATTCAGGGGCGCTATACTACCAACGACCAATGGAAATTTCTACTGCAAATGATCTGCCCCGGTGATTACTCCCGGTCCCCTTCGCCCGGCGGAGTCTCGAAAGGGGCGGAGGCCCAACCTCCCTGTTGATCTTTGACAAGCATCCGCACCTTGCTATCCGCCTCCTCGAGTTTCTTGTGGCAGAAATGGGCAAGCTTCATTCCCTCCGAAAAACACTCCATTGCCTCTTCGAGCGGAAGGTCCCCCTTTTCGAGCTTTTCCACGATTTCCTGGAGCTTCTTCAACGCATCCTCGAACTGGTCGCTTTTCTTCTTTGCCACGGAAATCACCTTTCATCATCGGCGCGCGAACTCTCCACGCAGCACTCCAGCAGCCCATCGGCCAGTTGAACCATAACCTTTTCCCCCGGCGCGACTTCGCTAAATTTTCTCACTAATTTCCGCCCCGCCGCCTTGTACGTTATCGAATACCCGCGGTTTAGCACGCCGAGAGGACTGAGTGCCTCCAGCCGCGATGCTGCCTGCTCGAATTCCAGCCGGCAGCCGTCAAAAATCCTTTGCTGCTGCAGCATCAATTCCTTGCACTCCCGGTTTAACTCCGCGCGACGCCTTTGGATTTGGGCATCCGGGTTTAGATAGAGCAGTCTGTCGCCAAGATGAGCGCACAGCGTCGAGCATTTCTCGATCCTGCGATTAATCGCCCGCTCAATGCGTTCGAGCCTGTCATCGAGCAGCAGCCTGAGGTCTTCGAGCCGCCTTTGGGGGTGAATTATCCGGCTTCCGAGAAACTTCAGCTTCAGATAAAGTGTGTCCACCCTTTGCCTCACGACCTGGGCCATGCGGTCCCGGCAGCCGTGAAGGTCGCGGTGGAACTTTTCGAGGCCCCCCACGACCCACTGGGCAGCGGCGCTCGGGGTCGGCATGCGCAGGTCTGCCGCAAGATCGCTTATGGTAAAATCTATTTCGTGCCCGACCGCGGAGATAGTTGGGATAGAGGAACCCGCAATCGCCCTTGCGACCATCTCTTCATTGAAGGGCCACAGGTCCTCGATGCTGCCCCCGCCCCTGGTTACTATCATCAGGTCCCACTCATGAATCCGGGAAAGATTGTTTGCGGCCTCGATTGCCTCGGTTATCTCGAAGCGCGCGTCAGGTCCCTGAACGGCAACGGGAAGGATCGTGGCCGAAATCGGGTATGGGCTTCGCTGGAATATCTTAAGTATGTCCCTGATCGCCGCCCCGGTCCGTGAAGTTACAATGCAGACGTTTTGAGGGCATAAGGGAAGCGGTTTTTTGCGCGCCTGATCGAAGAGTCCCTCGGCTTCGAGCTTTTTCTTCAGCTGCTCGAATGCTAGCTGTAGTGCGCCGACCCCGGCCGGTTCCATAACTTCCACGATGACCTGGTATTCGCCCTTGGGCTCATATACGCCCACGCGCGCCTGGCAGATCACTTGCATTCCTGCCTGCGGCAGGAACCTAAGGAACCTGTTCTGCTGGCGAAAGAAAACGGCCGAAATCTGGCTGCGTTCGTCCTTCAGGGTAAAATAAAAATGTCCCGAAGAAGGGACACGGAAGTTGGATATTTCGCCCTGGACCCAGACGAAAGGAAAGTGCGACTCCAGCAGTGTTTTGATCTGCTGATTTAGCCTGCTTACTGTAAGGATTCCGCTCTCTTCGTCATGATATGGCAGGAGCATGCGTTAGTTTACCTGAACAGTTTCGGGTCCATGGCGTCGCGAAGGCCCTCCCCCACGAGGTTATAAGCCGTGATGCTCATAAATATCGCCAAGCCTGGAAAAACCGTGAGCCACCACGCAAATTCGATATAGTCGCGACTCTGGGACAAAATGTCACCCCAACTCGGGGTCGGAGGCGGCACCCCGAAGCCCAGGAAACTGAGACTGGACTCGGTCAGGATCGCACCCGCTATTCCGAATACAGCTGAGACCAGAACGGGGGCCATGGCGTTCGGCAGCATGTGCAGGAAAATTATCCGGCGGTTCGATGCTCCGAGCGCTCGAAGGGCTGTTATGAAGTCCAGTTGTTTGAGCTTCAGGAACTCGGCTCGGACAAACCTTGCAACCCCCGTCCAACCCGTAAGGCCTATAACTATCATGATATTGTAGATGCTGGGCGGGAGAAAAGCGATTATCGCAATAATCAGGAAAAAGGTCGGGATGGTCAGCATTATCTCGACCAGGCGGCTTATGACCGTATCGGTCCATCCGCCGAAAAAGCCGGCTAGCGCACCCAGAAAAATTCCGATAATCAGCGCGATTCCCACAGCTACAAAGCCAACCGATAGTGATATCCGCGCGCCGTGGATCATTCGGCTCAATACATCGCGCCCGTTATCGTCCGTTCCAAACCAGTGGGCAGCGGTGGGCGCGGATAGAAAGTCGAGCAGGTTGTATTCGGTCGGCGAGTATGGCACCACGGGCCAAATCGCGTAGGCATCTTCTTTTCCGGTGATGTGCTGGAAAATGAGCGGCCGCTCTCTCTTAAGGTCCTTCCAAACAAAATCGCCAATTTTCTCTGCCCCTGAGAATACGGGAAAGTATACCGACCCATTGGAATAGAAAATAATTGGCCGGTCATTCGCCAGAAGAGGGGCAAAAATGGCGACAAAAAACAAAAATAATGTAATCCACAATCCCATCACCGCCAGCTTGTTCTTTTTGAAGTAATAGCTGACCATTCTCCAGTAGGTTTGCGGAACCTCTTTTTTAAAGAGGAGTTCGTTTTCGACTGTCCCGAGATCTATGAGTTTTGCAGGATCGCTCATTATAAAAGCCGATGTCCCTTGTCTTAATTTTTATCGTGAGCACCTGCGAACGAAAGCGTTGTGCCCACCCCACGGTCATTTCATATTCCCGGTACTCGGTTATTCCAGCTTGATCCTCGGATCGAGCGCCGCATACAGGATATCGGATATTAGCAGCCCGATGAGGGTGAGGAATGCCGAGATCGTGGTGATTGCCATTATCACCGGATAGTCGCGGCTCAGCACAGCCTCAAAGCCCAACAGCCCCATACCAGGAATAGTGAATATGCTCTCGATGATAACGCTCCCGCCGATCATGGATGGAAGCAGAAATGCCAAAAGTGTAACAATCGGGAGAAGCGCGTTTCTGAATGCGTGCTTGTAGATGACGACCCGCTCGCTCAAACCCTTTGCGCGTGCAGTGCGGATATAGTCTTCGCGTATGACTTCGAGCATGTCCGCCCGAGTCAGCCTGGACAGGTATGCAAGCCCGCCGTAAGTGAGGCATACAACAGGAAGAACGAGGTGCCAGGCCCTGTCCGCCAGCCAAGGCAGAAAACCGAGCGTCTCGCTTCCTATCGAGGATATTCCGTAGACGGGAAACACGTCCCAGAAGTCGCCACCTCCGAGCAGCATTATCAGCAGCACCGCCACCCAGAAGCTTGGAAGCGAGTAGAGAAAGAAAAATCCCAGTGTCAGTATGCGGTCGGGAATGGACCCCGGGTGGGTTGACGAATAAACCCCGGCGGGAATCGCTATAATGTAGACCAGCAGTATCGAGATCAAATCCAGCTGAATGGTGATCGGAAGCCTTTCCGCGATCTTGTCCCAGACGTTTCTGTGGTCCTTGAAGGAGGTGCCGAAATCGAGGGTAAAAACGCGTTTTACCCACAACAGGTATTGGATTGGAATAGGCTTATCCAGTCCGTAGAGCTCTTTTGTCTGCTGCACTATCTGCTCGGAGATGCCCCCCTTTCCGCCCAATTGCGCCTCACCCGCTCCCATCTGAAGCTTGAGCATGGCCGGATTTCCCGGCGCGAGCTGAATGATTACGAACGTGATTAACGTAATGCCCAGCATGGTCGGGATGATTTGGAGCAATCTTCTCAAAAGGTATGACGTCATTTAGGGCTCTCGTTTTCTCGGTGCACCACGGCAGTCCTATATTCCTCGATGCCCATCATCACACAGTGCGAACCGGAACGGCCAGGTCGTCGAAGCTCAACGAACCTCCAGATTCGAACCAGCCCCGGATGAGCTGATAGGCGATAGAAATCCGCGAAGGAAGCCGGATCTCTCCACCTTCGACAGCTTGCCTGAAGTCCTCGCGGCTAAACCAGCGAAGATTTTCGAGTTCACCATCCGCGGGGCATACCAATTCCTCTTCGGCCTCGGCTGTAAATCCCAGCATGAGGGAGCACGGGAAGGGCCATGGCTGGGACGAGTGGTAGTTGATGTTTTTCACCCGAACTCCCGCCTCCTCGAATGCCTCGCGCATAACTGCCGCCTCGGCGCTTTCCCCCGGTTCGACAAAACCCGCCAGAACCGAATACATGCGCTCGGGCCATATTGCCTGCCTGCCCAGCAGACATTTGCCCGCTGAGCTTACAAGCATAATTATTGCCGGATCGGTTCGCGGGAAATGAACCGCCCCGCAGTCGGGGTTAGAGCAGGCGCGCTGGTGTCCGCCTTCGGCTATCTTGTTCGGGCTTCCGCATACGCCGCAGAAACGGTTTCGGCCATGCCAGTAGACAATCGTCTTCGCATAGGCAAGCAGCGCCCCATCGTCTTGCGAAAGGAGCGGACCCACCGCCCGCAAATCACGAAATCTGCCTGAATTGGCAAAGTCCTCCGGGGGACTGCCATCCGGCGTTTCGATATTTACCGCAAAATAACAGCGCTCCGCCGACTGCCCGAGGAAGATACACTCCTCGTTTTGTTTCGCAACCCGCCGGACCCGCTCAAAGGGAAGCAGAACCGCCCTGGGCTCAGCCCCTTCCGATACCAGCACCCGCGACTGCCAGACCGGAACGAAGAGAGAATCTGGGGCATCAAGCCTTTCCAAGACCCACTCGTCCTCTTTCGGTGCATTCCGGACCGATTCAGGACCTGTGCGACAAACATGTTGTTTAAGGACTTGGTAAAGTTATCCATGCTTTCCTGCTTGGAAACAGTAGCGCAAATGCGGGTTGGGTTAAGTGCGACCCCCCAGTTATGTTACGGTCTCCCGACCGAAGGTCTCCAAATAGTTCGCACTGACAAAAGAGCTGGAGACCTCAGGTCGAGAGGCATGGCGGGGTCAGGAGACCCCGCCATAACCTAAGCGGAGCGAGATCCGAAAGCGGAGCGGGATCCAACCATGCAGCAAACAGATTGCGCTTTTTCCTCGCTTATCAAGGATCCTTGTATTTTTGCGCCACTTTTGGCACCCACCAGTACAGAGGCGCAAGCCCCATTGGGTAGACCTCGACATTCTGAAAGCGACTTGATACGGCCACGAGGGCTTTCAGCGTATAAAGGAATGTATAGGGCTGTTCATCGTATATAATTTCCTGCAGACGATGGTAGAGCTTGATCCTTTTTGGGGCATCGAATTCCTGCCGGGCTGAGTCCATCAATTTATCGGCTTCCTCACTTTTGAACCCGACGAAGTTCGAGCCTTTCGCCTCGGCTTGCGATGAGTGCCACAACTGGTAGGGATCTGATTCCCATCCGAGTGCCCAGCCAAGGTAGCAGGCATCGAAGTTTCCACTTTCAATCTTTTGGATAAAAACGGCCCATTCGAGCTTTCGAATTGTCATACTGATGCCTACTTCCTTCAGGTTTTCCTGGAGAATAGTGGCTATTTGCTCGGCGGGCTTGGATCCTGCCGAAATTACAAATTCCAGCTCGAAAGGTTTTCCGTCCTTTTTCAGAACTCCGTCCCCGGCCCAGCCCGCGGAATTCAGAAGGGCCAGGGCGGCTTTTGGATCATACGGATAAGGCTTGAGGTCTTTGTTGTATTCAGGACTGTTTATATAAAACGGGCTGTCTATAACGACACCAAGGCCAAAGAATATTTTGTTTATGATCAGTTCACGGTCTATCAACATTGTCATGGCTTGGCGGACCCGCTTGTCATCAAAAGGAGGCCGCCGCATATTCCAGCCAATGTAATTGTAGCGCGGGCTGTAGTAGTCCAACTTTTTGTATTCCCGCGCGAACCTTGCCGTATTGGTCTGGCGAATCCACTGCATGGGCAGAAGCGACATCTCGTCAAGATCACCCTGCTTTAAAACCTGGAGAGACACAGTCTGATTTGTAATAATTCTGAAGAGCAGTTTCTTGATGGCAGGCTTTTCTCCCCAGTAGTTCTCGTTTCTGACCAGGACGATCTGCTTGCCTGTTTCCCAGCTTTGAAGTTTATATGGTCCGGTTCCAATTGGTTTTCGCATGATCGGATGCTGGTTGAAATCCTCGCCTTCCTTGAACAGGTGCGCCGGGACAATTGGCATTCCGCCACAGAACTCCAGGGCCAAAAAATATGGAATCCTGTAGTGAAACCGGACCGTGTATTCATCCAGTGCTTCAACTTTCTGAATGTCCTTGTAATAATTTCTCAGATGGGCTGCATCAACTTTGGGGTCCATGATCCGCTCATAGGAGAAGACCACATCCCTGGCGGTAAAAGGATCGCCATCCTCCCAGCTGATATTCTTCTTAAGATAGAATGTGAACTCCAGATGATCTTCAGAGATTTCCCAGTGGTCAGCCAGTTCCGGCGCCAACTGCATGGACTTGCTATCCCTTTTCAGGAGTGACTCGTATATGTATGCTTGTATTTGGGAGGCAGGAGCGTCGGTCGAAGTAATGGGATTCAGGGTGGACGGTTCGGCCCCCAGATTCGAAACCCGCCAATCTCCGAATTGCCGTTCCGGGGGTTGTTCGAGGGTACCAGTATTTGCCGCCGCGGCAGCGGCCAAAATGAAAAATGAAATGGCAAAGCAAGCTGCAGTATAAATGGTGGCTCTGCCGGGGATTTTCCTCATCCAGTCAAATACCTTCCGGTTCGGTTTGGGCAGGGTCCATGAAATGGCTAAGCGCCGGGCCTTGCTCTATTCGGACCTCTGCGGGAACAAGTGTTGTTTATAATCAATTACAGGCGGGTTAGCAACCGATTGCGGAATAAAGCTGGACATTTGGCGGGCGGGAATCCTTCACGGCGAGGGTCTGCCCTCCGGGTTGAACAAAAAAGGCCCCCGGTTTCGCGGTAGGGCAAAAATGGGGGCCTGGACACACGGAGGATACAAAGTTACAGAGATGTCACATCGATTCCACGGATGAACTCTTTAATGTTCTTCATACGGAGTTCAATTTCTTCTTCACGCGGCGTTTTTGCCTGGTCAGTAGAGTTGTCACACGAACTTGAACTCGGGAGTGCGGTTTTTACCGCCTTTATTCTTTTCTTGCCCGCCTTTTCAGAATTAAGAGCGTCAAGCTGATCGCCTCTCAAGAAATCCATACTGGCACTGGCGAATGTGTATTGGCTCATAGCGTCCCCTCCTTATATTTGGATGCATGGATGCATTCTACATGCAATCTCCAGCCACGATAATCATTACTATATGTGCTGTAAAGCGCCGTTTCTCACTATCTCCTGGTCCTTTTGGACTTTATCGTGGCGCCAACATTTTTTCATCTTGCGCTGTCACCTCGAATCTGTATCCTAGGCAACATTCTTATAAATCAATACGGCACATTTATGATTGAGCTTGAGAGGAGTTTCGGCATGGAGTTAGTTGACGGTCAAAAATATTGTCTTCCCAATGGAGAAAAGCTCACCGCGAAGCTGATCGACGGCAGGTTCCTGCTCGAATTCAAAAGAAAATACAGGGCGCCGCTTTCCGTTGAAAGCAGTGGCGAGTTGTTTTTACGTGGCCAGGCGACCGGGTTTACCGTAAACTCCCTGGTAATAGACGACGAGCCCGAGCCCTCATCAGGATCTGATTCGCCTTTGTAAAATATTGCTAAAACGCTTACCAGACTTATTTGAGGGGGATTGACAGTTGCATGTTTGGCGGTTAGTCTAATCCGGAAAACTTATTGAGAATACTGAGTTTTCCGGCTGGAGCCGGCATGTGCCGACTCCAGCACTGTTACCGACTCCGGAGTTTGAAAATTATGTTCCGAAGAGAAGATAAGCCGCGTAAAATGCACCAGCAGAAAGGCTTTACGCTTATCGAACTGCTGATAGTCATGATCATTCTCAGCCTTCTGGCAGCGCTGGTCGCCCCAAAGCTCTTTCAGAAGATTGGCAGTTCGAAGCAGAAAGCAGCAAAAGCGCAGATCGCTCTATTCGGCGGCGCCCTGGACCAGTTCCGACTTGATGTGGGCCGCTACCCGACAACCGAGGAGGGACTTGACGCACTCCGCAAAAGCCCCCGCCTGGATCACTGGGACGGTCCTTACCTTCCACGGGAAGTTCCACCGGATCCGTGGGGAAGACCCTACAACTACCGCTCACCGGGCGAGCATGGGGACTATGATCTCTATTCGCTCGGAGCAGACGGGCAGGAAGGCGGCGAAGGCGAAAACGCCGACGTGCTCAGTTGGGAATAGTGGCGGCAGGCTGGAAAGCCTTCCCACCCTACGACCGTGCCTAAAGGCAGGTTGTTCGGGCGGAGCGAAACCTGGCATTCCGGCCTGCTAAATCCAATGCCCACCCAGGACTTTTCAGAGAGTTTTCTCGGCCGATCGCAATTCCGTTGCCACCCTGACGGCGAATCCGTTTTGGAGCGACTGCAGGTGGGAATATAATCCCGGATTCGCCATCAATTCTTCGTGAGTACCCTGCTCCAGGATCCTTCCGTGGTCGATCACTACTATCTGGTTTGCGCGCCTGATCGTCGAAAGGCGGTGGGCTATTATGATGCTGGTGCGGTTCGACAGGACCGCCTGTATCGCCTGCTCGATCAGCATCTCGGTTTCGGTGTCAACGTTAGCGGTCGCCTCGTCCAGGATCAGGATTCTCGGATTTCGCGCAAGAACCCTCGCAAAGGCAAGAAGCTGCTTTTGTCCCGCTGAAAGGTCCATTCCGCCTTCACCAATTCTTGTATCAAGCCCTTCGGGCAGATTGCGCACAAGGCTCGACAGCTGCGACAATCTGACGATTTCGTCTATTTCCGGTCCGCCAAGTTCCCTGTCCAGCACGATATTATCCCTAATGCTGCCGGGAACGATAAAGATATCCTGCATCACCAGCCCTATTTGTTCGCGAAGCCACTTGGGCTCGAACCTCCGGATATCCATGCCGTCAATGAGTATCTGTCCTTCTTCCGAGTCGTAAAACCGTTCGATCAGGTTAGTTATGGTCGTTTTCCCCGATCCCGTTGCGCCAACTATTGCAAAGGTTTCGCCCGCATTCACCTCGAAAGAAATGTCCTTCAGCACTGGCCTGCCCGGATCGTAGCCGAAAACCACGCCGCGAAATGCTATTTCCCCTTTGACCTCGAGCGGTGTTATGGGGTCTTCAACCTTGGGCATAAAGTCGTCGGCATCGAGAAGCTGGAAAATTCGCTCAGCCGATGCCATCGCCGACTGCACGATGGTGTACTTTTGCGAAAGCTCCCGGATAGGCTGAAAAAAGAGCCTCATGTACGAGATAAATGCCGTCAGAATCCCCAGGGTCATGTAGTTTTCCAGGATCTGGCGGCCGCCGTACCAGATAATCATCGCGAGGGCCACGGAACTCATGATTTCAATCAGGGGGACGAAGATCCCGAAAACGTATATCTGGTACATAGCGGCATCGAAATACCGGCGGTTGAGATTCTTGAATCTGTCCTGAGCGTCACGTTCGCGAAGAAATATCTGGAGAATTGAAATCCCGGAGACGGCCTCCTGCAAAAAGGCGTTGATTCCAGCGAGATGCGAGCGGATTCTTCTGAATGCATTCCTCGACAGCTTTCCGAACCACATGGTTATCAGGATCATTAGCGGGAAAGTGACGGTAAGCAGAAGAGCGAGCCGCCAATTCATCCAGAAAAGTATCCCAAGTATCCCAAGCAGCCGCACTCCGTCGTTAAAAAGTGTCACGATCACGGAGGTAAACATCTCGAACATGTTCTGGATGTCGTTCGTATGGCGCGTTACAAGTCTTCCCACGCGATGAGCGCTAAAAAATGATAAGTTCAGCTTTATCACGTGAGTGAACAGGCCCTGGCGCAGGGAGTGCATGATCCTTTGGCCGGTCCATTCCAGGGCTACGACCTGGAAGAGATTTGCTATGAAGCCGATTATGATAACGCCAAGGAAAAGGGCGGCTATATAGGAAATCCCGTGCAGCCGTTCATCGACGGGTACCGAATCGTTTAGAATGTAGCTGTCCATGGCGATCTGGACGAGCCGTGGCCAGGTAAGGCTTGCACCCGTAATGACAAACGCAAGCGATACGGCCAGGAGAATCCACTTCCACTGGGGCAGGATGTACTTGAGGAGCCGCCCCCATAGTTTCCAGTCGCCGAGGTAGCGTTTTTCTTCCCGCTCGGAGGATTCCTGGTCAAAGTCCATCAAATTTTACCGCCATCAGGTTCTATATTCACCACGCTAACCTCGACTTCAATATCAGGTTCGTAGCTGTCGCTCTCTTCTATTCCGCTGGTCTGATGCCTGTAGATAGTGTTGTAGAAGGAACTGCGCTCGATCAATAATTCATGCGGCCCACGGTCCACTATCCTGCCCTCGTCCATTACCAGGATTTCGTCTGCATCGGCGAGCGGGGCCACCCGGTGGGATATTATTATGCAAGTCCTGCCGGAAAGGTACGAAGCGATCGACTGAATGATCGAATGCTCGGTCTCCATGTCCACGGCCGAGAGAGCATCGTCGATAATGATAATGGGCCGGTCGAGGAGTAGCGCTCGGGCAATTGCTATCCTTTGCCTCTGTCCGCCTGAGAGTTTGATCCCTCTTTCCCCTATTTTTGTCTCATAGCCATGCGGCATTGCGGCTATTTCGTCGTGAATGGCCGCCGCCCTCGCAACCTTCTCGATCTCCTCCATTGAGGCATCGGGCCTGCCGAGCGATATGTTGAAGGCAATCGTTTCGGAAAAAAGCACCACATCCTGCGGCACGTAAGCAATCGCGCTTCTCACCGAACTGAGCGTGATGGAATTTACATCGCGCCCATCAATGAGAAATGTCCCATCGGGCACGGGATAATGCCTCGCGAGCAGGTTGCATAGGGTGGTCTTTCCGGCGCCGGTCTTTCCCACTATGCCCAAAAAGGACCCATGCGCGACGTTCAGGTCAAGGTCGACGAGCCTTGGCCGGGAATATCCCGGATAAGCAAAGTTCATGTTCTTAACGCTTATCTCGCCGCGGGTGATTTCGAAGGGCACCGCGCCCTCGGGCTCGGCCAGAGCGGGCTTTTCATTCATCAGCGCCTGTATTCTCGAAAGAGACGTTACGCCGCGCTGGAACAGGTCGGTTACCCACCCCATGGCCATCATCGGCCAGGTCATAATGAAAAGGTAGCTGATAAATGCGACGAAATCGCCGGCTGTTAAAGCGCCCCGGATCGTCAGTCTCCCGCCGAACATGAGCACGAGCAGCATGCTGACGTTGCCGATCAGGCCGGAGATGGGGAAAATAGTTCCATAAACGTAGGCAAGCCGCAGATTGTTTCTGACGTATGTTTCGCCCATCTGCGCGAACCGCTCGGCCTGAAGCTCTTCCTGGTTATAGGCCTTTACAAGGCGTATGGAGGAAATTGTCGAGCGCACGAACTCGGTAAGCGCGGAAAACTGCTCCTGAACTTTTTTGAACCGACTGTGAAGGTGAGAGGCAAGAAACCGCGTCAGAAAGGCCAATACGGGCATCGGAGCTACAGCGATGATCGTAAGCATCGGATGTATGTAGAGCATAAAAGCGAATGCCGCAATCCCCATAAACACGGCATCCACGAAAGCTACAATCCCCATCCCCGTGGCGAGCTGAACGGCCGAAAGATCGTTTGTGGCAAGGGCCATGACCTCGCCGGTTGTGGTTTTCTGAAAAAATGTCTTATCGAGCCCCAGGATATGGGAGAACATCCGGTTTCGAAGCTCTGTTTCCAGAATTCTCGAAAAGCCCAGGATCAGCTGGCGCCAGAAAAACCTGAAGATGCCTATGACCAAGGCTATCAGTATTATGTAGGCGCCATATTCTGATAGCATGTTGACAGTCGCGCTGCCCGCCTGAATCGCATCAACGCCCCTTTTTACGATACGCGGAATGAAGAGCTGTAGCAGATCGACCGCGATAAGCGCAAAAAAGCCTCCGGCCAACCGCGGCAGGTTGCGGCGGAAAATAGGTGTAACCAGACTGATCGAACGCCATGAACTTTCCACCTCCGGGCTTTTCCCCGCGCCTAAGCCCTTGTTTCTAAAATGTCCTCTCACCCGCAGTTTTCCCCACGCAAATAGATTTTCTCACCCGAGCCGTTGCTAAATGCCGGCGCGAACAGGGCCGCCGCGGCAAATTAGATTGGCAACCCTGTATTATAACAATAATGGCAACTCGGCGTCCCATACGCTCTTTTGCCATCCCAGTGTACCACATTTATCACAGCGCGCCATGAACTCTAGTTGCTCCCGCGAAGAGTTGCTCAAGACCCATTTTCTCAATGAATGCTTTATGGGAGGGATGGCCCGGACTTCTTTATCCGGGCCCGAAAGATAAGTGGGGTGGCGGGGTTTTTTGTGCCCACGGGTTTGAAAAAGGGGGCAGTCGGTGGGCACGAAAAACCGTGCCCACCCTATACTTATTGAGCGAGGGAGAAACCCGACCACGGTGACGCATCGGACTCGCTCCAGCAGGAAATAACCCAACTTTTTGCTTTTTGAATAACCCGCTACCGGGTCCTTACCAGTTAAACACCTGGTCCAGTTCCTCGTCTTTTACTCCGAAAGTTATGTTATGCGGCGCTACCGGCTCCGTTGTGAAGAAGCGAGGCAGACGGTCGCCGGCATTGGTGAAGCCTGCTTTTTTATTGAATTCGCGCTCGGTCTTCAAAACCATTTTGCCTAGGTCTGCTACGCCGCCGGCATCGAGATTCAGGCCGTAAAAGGCATTCAGCATGTCGATTAGCGCCTGGAATGTTTCCGGCTGGTCGAGCAGGGCGAATGCTATGAAAAGGCACATGCCCGTGGAGTCGATGGCCGCGGTTGCTATCTGGAGATTTCGCGAGAGCTCGATCTGGCCCTCCGGTTTCAGGGGATCGACATCCCCGCCGACCTTCAGGATGTTTGTAGCGACAGCATATCCAGCCGTATGATCCGCGCCCATCGGACTCGTGGCGTAAGTTACGCCGATGCCCTGGACCGCGCGGGGATCGTAGGCCGGGAGCGCCTGCCCCTTCACAACCGGAACTCGTTCAACCCCGAAAACCCTGCCGGTTACCGCGGCCCCGCTGCCGAGAATACGTCCCAGCGGCGTTCCCTGGCCGACTTCCTTGACGAGCCTGATTGCACCCTCGGCGTCGCCGCACGGGATAATCCCCGCCTCCATTGCAACGCCGATCGTCACTCCCATCTCAATGGTGTCGAGGCCGAAGTTGTCGTCCAGAAAATCAAGCATGGCGATAGCGTCCAGGTCGCAAATGCCGCAGTTGCCGCCGTGCGCCCATACGGTTTCATACTCGGGCTGTTTGGTAAGGAAATGCCCGTCCTTGTCGTGGTAGGACCCGGAGCATCTTATTACGCAGCCGCGATGGCACCCGTGGGTGGCAAGGCCCCCGCGGGCGACCTCCGTCTCTGCCTGTGTTTCGCCGCTAATGAGGTGCGCCTTGTCGAATCTCCCCTCCTTGAAGTTGTAGGTAGGATATCCTCCAGCTTCATTGAGGATGTTCGTCAAAACGTTTGTGCCGTAGGCCGGAAGACCCTGGCCGGTTACAGGGTGAGCCCTGAGGCCGTCCACGAACTTCTTGTTTGCCTCTTTATATTTTTCGGGGTCCTTGGGGGAGCGCATCTTCATGCCGGTATCATCGAGAACGATTACCTTTATGCACTTTGAGCCCATCACGGCGCCGAGTCCGCCGCGGCCGGCGTGCCGGGTTGGCCGCAGCTCCATATCGGTGCATGCAATCGAGGCTGCGCCCATTTTCATCTCTCCGGCCGGGCCTATCGAGATCATCGCGACCTTATCGCCGTATTCGGCCTTCATCTTCTCCACCAAGTCATAGTTTGGCAGCATTTTCAAGCTGTTGTCCTTGGTGATTTTGACTCCGTCCTTGTTGATGAAAATCTTGTAGAGATCGTCGCCTTCAGGCTTCCCCTCGATTACTATGGCGGCATAACCGAGTCTCGCAATCACCTGCGCCGGTTGTCCTCCCGAATTGGCTTCCTTGATGCCGCCGGTAAGCGGGCTTTTCGCCCCGATGGAGAGCCGGCCGGACATTGCCGCAACGGTACCGCTCAAAAGTCCCGGAGCAATCACCAACTTGTTTTCCGCCCCGAGGGGATGGCAAAGAGGCGGAACCTCCTTCGCGACGAGGGTGGATGTGAGGGCGCGGCCGCCCAATCCGGCATACTGACCCAAAGGTTCCTCGGACACCTTTGGTCCGCCGGCAGCACCGGTATCGATTCTTAAAATCTTCTCCATTAATCCGCCTCCCAAGTTCAGGTGAATATCGTGATGCAAAACCACGTTATGGCCCAATACGCGAATATAATGATAATCATAGTGAACGGGAAGGGTTACTCGTGGGAAATAGGAGCTTCCGCGGCATTCATTTTGATGGCTGAATTCAGAATATGCAACACAACGGAGTGGCAATTGGAAACGCCCCTCCTGATGTCCCATTCCTTTTTATCGCGAACACCCGCCACATTGCTTATGCCGCGGCATTCGAGAAACGGTGCGCCGAAACGAAGACAAACCTGTGCCATGGCGCTTCCCTCCATGTTTTCGGCCAAAACATTGTGACGGATGTACCTTTCCGCGGCCACTTCCGGGTCGCCGCTAACCATCCCCACAGTCAGGGACGGCCCGTATTTCAGGCTGAAGCACTCACTATCAGGGTGCTCTGTTGTATTGGCGGGTTCTATTTCGCCCGAGAAGGAATTGAAGGCATATCGGCCGGCATCGGGAGGCTTTGATGCAATCATGCAAGTTTTGAAAGAGCTTACAGGGAATTTATCGAAGTATCTAGTGCCATCCTTCGCAAGCAGAGGAATTCCAATCCCTTGCATGGAGGTTGGGCCGTTTTTCCACAAGACGCCTTCATCGCCGCATACCCATTCGCGAGTTATCAGCACGTCACCGACGCATAGGCCGCTTTCAACGTAAGTCCCAGCGCAGCCTACGTTCCAGACCTCGATCGGCCCGAGTAACGTCAGTATTGAAGCCGCTTCCGAGGCGGCATTTACCTTGCCGATACCGCTCGTCCCGATCATCAGGGAAAGCTCCCCGAAATCGAACACCATTAATTCTTTTCCGGCAATATCTATGCTGCCGGAGCGGGGAATTACCTCGCAAATAGAATCGATCTCTTCCGGAACGGCAGCGAGGATTGCCAGATCAATGGACTTCATGGTTTTGTCCTGCAATAACATACAAGTAACGTCACAAAAACGGTGATTTCGAAGCTAACAGAGTGCACCGCTGCTGTCAATCGGTACAATCCGCAAATCGATTTGCAGATTCAGCGATGTTGCTGCTTAAATGCCGTGGGATCGGCTCGGCTTGCCAGCACCGGCGAAAGTTGATAGGATCACGGGTTAGGCGGCACCAACGAGTGTGAGGCCTGATTTCGCGCCTGATTGGCGCATGGACCAAAGAGATGGGCATAAAATGAAAGTGATTGTCGCCAAGACGGCCGGTTTTTGCAAGGGGGTTCGAGACGCCATCGAAATTACGATGGAGGCCATACAGAAGCGTGAAGATGGCGAAGACATCTGCACCTTCGGGCCGCTCATTCATAACAGGCAAGTACTCAAGATGTTGGAGAGAAAGGGCGTCGTCGAGGAAAACCGGATCGAGAACTGCGCCGGCAAAAAGGTTGTAATCCGCGCTCACGGGATCCCCCCCAATTCGCGCCAGGAACTCCACGCTCAGGGATCGAAGCTGCTCGATGCCACCTGCAAGCGCGTGGCCAGGGTCCATGCCGCCATCAAAAGGCATGCCCGCCGGGGCTACAATACAGTCATTGTCGGAGATGCCGACCATGCCGAGGTAATCGGGCTGATGGGCTACACCGAGGACCGCGGTGTCGTCATCAACCGCCCGGAGCAGGTAAAGGATCTTCCACCCGATTGGGACACCGTTCTGCTGGTTGCCCAGACTACCCAGAATGAAGAGGTCTTCAGCGAAATCAAGAAGGCCTTTCTCGCCCGCTATCCGAACGGGATAGTTAAAAACACGATATGCGACTCTACCCAGGAAAGACAGGCCGACATAAAGAAGCTCTGTTCCCAGGTCGAGGCGGTGGTAATAGTCGGTGGACTCCATAGCGGGAACACCGTAAGGCTTGCCGAAGTTGCCCGTGATTGCCGCATCCCGACTTTTCACGTCGAAACGGAAACGGAACTGGACCGCGAGAAGATGGCCCGCTTCTCCTGCGTGGGCGTATCCGCCGGAGCTTCGACGCCGAACTGGATCATAAAAAACGTAGTCGAATTTCTCGAATCCATCAGGCCGGAGCAGGAGAGCAGCTTTCGCTGGAAGCAGTTCCTTGAGCGCCTTGTCTACAGCAATGTCCTGGTCGCGCTTGGCACGGCACTTCTGCCGCTGGTTGCGCAGGCGCTTACCGGGTTTCGCGGCTCCCCTGCATTTTGCGCCATTGCTGCCGCATACGCCTTTGCGATGCATTCTCTCAATATCTATCTGGACCGTGACGCCATCCAACTCAACGATCCCGTCAGATCGGTGTTCTATATCAAATGGAGGTCTCTTTTTACGTTATCGAGCGTCGTATCGCTCATTGCCGCCTTCGTTATCGCTCTTAACGCCGGCATTTACAGTTTTCTCTGTATTCTTACCATCTCAATACTCGGCATTCTCTATGCCGCCCCGAATTGGTTCCCAATAAAGCTCAAAGACATTCCAACGTCCAAAACCCTGTTTGTGCCGTTGGCGTGGTCGGTCGTGAGTGTCGTGCTGCCCTGGCTTTCCACGGGGGGTGACATCGGCAGGTTTCTCTTTGCGTTCTGGATCATTTTTCTTCTGGCGCTGCTTCGCACAACCATGATCGATTTCCTGGCAATTCAGGGTGATCGGCTTGTCGGCAAAGAGACCCTCGTGGTCCTCGCCGGCGAGCGCTGGACCGGATGGTTTTGCGCCGGCGTCATGGCAATGATGGTCCTCTCGCTTATTGCCGGACCTCTTGCCGGGTTGAGCACCCGTTTTTCATACTTCATGCTCCTTCCTGTCGCCGTATACGCGCTCTATTTGAAAACCGGCTCTGAGAAGCGCCTCAGCGAAGACTCGGTATACGAAACATTGGTGGAACTAGTGGTAATCGGGACCGGTCTTTCAGCACAGGTCTGGCATATTTTCGGATAGCACCCCGCCCTCTTCTGTCTTCAGGGATCGACAAGGAGATCCAATGAGTGAACAGTTCAATCCTTTCGCCATTGCACAACTTCAAATCGATCAGGCCGCTCTAAAACTCGGCCTGGACCCTGCAACTCACGAACTTCTCCGCTGGCCGATGCGCGAGATAAAGGTCGTTTTGCCGGTCCGAATGGATGACGGCTCGACGCGTATTTTTCATGCCTTCCGTATCCAGTACAACACTGCCCGCGGGCCCGCCAAGGGTGGTATCAGGTGGCACCCCCAGGAGACTATTGACACGGTGCGCGCGCTTGCCGCATGGATGACCTGGAAAACCTCGGTGGTGGACATACCCCTTGGAGGCGGCAAAGGGGGCGTTATATGCAACCCGAAAGAACTCTCGGAGGGTGAGAAGGAGCGCCTGGCTCGGGCCTATATTCGCGCCCTGGCCCAGTCGCTCGGAGTAACCCGCGACGTTCCCGCCCCCGATGTCTACACCACGCCACAGATCATGGCCTGGATGATGGATGAATACGAGACCATACTAGGAGAAAACCACCCGGGGGTAATTACCGGAAAACCGTTAGTTCTCGGGGGGTCCAAAGGCCGAAACGATGCTACCGCTCGTGGAGGCATTTATGTCACCAGGGAAGCTGCCGCGACCTACGGAATCAGCCTGTCGGGTGGAACAATGGCCGTACAGGGCTTTGGAAACGCCGGCCAGTACGCAGCCCTTCTAGGTGAACAGATTCTCGGGCTGAAGCTCGTGGCCGCATCCGATTCAAGGGGCGGCGTTTACAACCCGAACGGAATCAGCGCCGCCGCCCTTGTGGAATACAAGCAAAAAAGCGGCGCGCTGAAGGGTTTCCCCGACGCAACTCCAATCAGTAACGAAGAGTTGCTCGGACTGGATGTTACGGTCCTTTTCCCGGCCGCGCTCGAAAATTTGATCCGCGAGGATAATGCCGCCAACCTGAAATGCAAGATTTGCTGCGAACTCGCAAACGGGCCGACCACACCCGAAGCCGACCGCATTCTCGAAGGTAAAGGGATAGTGGTCCTGCCCGATTTTCTCGCCAATGCCGGCGGTGTTACCGTCTCCTATTTCGAGCAGGTTCAAAATGCTTATAATCTCTACTGGGAATTGCAGGAAGTGCACTGGCGACTCGACAAGAAGATGACCGGGGCGTTTCGCGAGGTATATGAAATGAGTCAGAGTCGAGGGACTCATCTTCGGGAGGCCGCCTACCTTGTAGCCATTGCACGGGTGGCCGAGGCCTGCAAATTGAGAGGATGGGTATAAGCGCAATTTCATGGCAAAAGCAAACGAGACATTGATAGTTCCGCTCTTGTGAGGCCGAAACCCTCGATGGATCAAATCGCCAAACCATATTTTAGTATAACGGACGTGTGTGCACGGGACCTGATCCTCGCATACAGGCTCTACCACGAGATGCTTCGCTACCCAAACATACTTGGCGAAATCCGAGAGATCTTCCTTGCCACGTTATGCGATAAGGGAATTGTCTGCGCTGAATCCATCCGCCAGGATGGGCTCGATCAGTTAAAAGCCATTGGCGAGCCCGCCGACGAAGAGTCGCTTAAAGGCTTAATGGATGCCCTGATCGATATCTACTTCGCCAAGCACTTTAACTGGGAAGAGATCGGGGCCTATATAAATCTTGCCAGGAAACGTGACGCATTTAACCTGCTAAACCGCATCCTGAGCGCTGAGGAAGCAAGCTGGCAGGAAGTCCGCGATGCTCTGCGGGATTTTTGCGCAATCCCCCAGGGCAGCATCTATATCCCTCCCGGTGAATCGATGGGGGCGCGGGTATCCCTCATATCGCGGTTTATCTCCGATCAGCTTCCATTCGTAGGGGTTGCGAAGCATTACATCAGCCTGCGTGACATGAACGAACTTATGGAGAAAATCCTCTGGGACCCGAGGCGCCGCGGAAGGATCGGCGGAAAGGCCGCCGGGATGTTTCTCGCCTATAAGATCATCCTGCCGCGCTTTGGCCCCAGGGACCCTGATTTTGAAGAATACGTGCGGATTCCTGAGTCACATTATTTCACCTCCGGTTTCCTGACCGATTTTCTCGACTCAAATAATCTCTTCGCCTTCCATAGCCAGAAGTACAAAAGCCGCGAGGTCATCGAGGAAGAATTCGGCAAGATCGAACAGATTATCGAAAAAGCCGTCTTCCCTCCTGACGTGGTAAGTCAGTTCCGGGAATTCCTGGAAAAAATCGGCGAGCACCCTCTGATAATCCGTTCGTCGAGCCTTCTTGAAGATAACTTTGGGCACACTTTCTCGGGAAAATATGATTCGGTGTTCATAGCCAACCAGGGCGAGACCGAATTGCGCCTGAGCGAGTTCATACAGGCCCTCAAACAAGTGCTCACGAGCGTCTTCAGCCCCAAAGCCATTCTCTACCGCAGAGACCATAACCTGCTTGATTTCGACGAGCGCATGAGCGTGCTTGTCCAAAAAGTCGTGGGCAGGCAGTTTGGAAAGTATTTCTTTCCTTTTGCCGCCGGGGTGGCTTTTTCACGTAACATTTATTCATGGACCCCTCGAATCGACAAGAACGCCGGTATGCTTCGGATGGTATCGGGGCTTGGCACAAGGGCGGTGGAGCGCATCGGGGCGGACTACCCGAGGATGGTTGCCCTCAGCCATCCCATGCTTCGACCCGAAGTGGGGGCCGAGGACATCAAGAAATATTCTCAGAAGTATGTCGACGTGCTGGACCTTGGAAAGCGAAGTCTTGTAACCATCCCGGCCGCCGACCTCCTAAAGGAAGTGGATCACCCCGATCTTTTTTACGCCGTCTCGGTTGAAAAAGAGGGCCATCTGTCGGCGCCTCTTTTCAGGCATCAGCAAATCGATACATCTTCCGCCTGCATAACTTTCGACAATCTACTCTCTAAGACACCCATAGCCGGGCTTATGAGGAAAATTCTCGGGAAACTCGAAGAAGCCTACGGCCGGCCCGTCGAAGTGGAATTCGCCTGGGAGGACGGCAAGCTATACGTGCTCCAGTGCCGCGCCCTTGCCGCCAGCAAACTGGTGGAAGGTATCGCATTGCCTAAAGATGTCCCTCCGGACAGGGTCCTTTTCACCTGCAGCCTTTGCCTGATCAGCGGAGTTGTCCGCGACATCGAATATGTGGTCTACATTGACCCCAAGGCCTACAAGCGACTTTCCACCGTCGAGGAGAGGCTCTCGGTTGGCCGTATCGTGCGCAAGATCAACCGGCTGCTGGAAGATAAGATCTACGCGCTCTTTGGCCCGGCACGCTGGGGGACCAACGATCTTCAACTCGGGGTCAAAGTCGGATACGAAGATATAAACCGGGCGAGGATACTTGCGGAAGTCGCTTTCGAAGCCCTGGGGTCTACTCCCGAACCCTCATTCGGGACCCATTTTTTTAACGATCTGATCGAGGCAGACATTATCCCCGCCGCCATTTATCCCGACGACCCCGAATCAATCTTTCGCGAGGATTTTATGCTTGGCTGCCCGAGCGTGCTTTCATCCCTGGCCCCCGGCCTTGATGACCTTGGCGGACTCGCCCGCGTAATCCACGTCCCCTCCTGCCAACATGGACGCATGCTGCAGGTGTGCCTTAGCGGCGAGGAACAGAAGGGCATCGGGTTTTTTGCAGCTAAGGGGGAGCCGGCATAGACGGCTTTCTTCTCGCCAATATCAGACATTCTACAGCCCTTGGCTCTGGTGCGGATGCAGCATGAAATCCGCAAGCACGAGCAGCGTCATGGCTTCGCAGACCGGGATGATTCTCGGAATCGCGGAAATATCGTGGCGGCCTTTAATCCGGATTTCGGCGGGATTGCCCTCGGAATCAACTGTTTTCTGGGGGAGGGAGATTGAAGGGATGGGTTTTACAGCCGCGCGCATCACGATTTCCATTCCGGTCGATATGCCGCCGAGTATGCCACCCGCGTGGTTTGATTCGTAGCCTTCGGGAGTTATCGGGTCGTTGTTCACGCTCCCGGTCAGGGCAGCAGCACGGAAGCCATCTCCTATTTCGACCCCCTTAACGGCCCCTATAGACATAATCGCTGCCGCAAGCCGCGCATCAAGCTTATCGAAAACCGGCTCACCCAGGCCGGGCGGACAGCCCCTGGCGTAAATCCCGACAATTCCTCCCGCCGAATCTCCGGCCTCGCGGAGTTCTTTAAGCCTTGCTTCCATCTCTCGCGCCGCCGATTCGTCGGGGCAGTAAAGAGGATTTTTTCTAATCTGGTCCAGATCGAATTGCCTACACTCGATCCCAGCCAGTGCAAGAGTGCATGCAAGGACACTAACTCCCCGAAATTCGAGGAACTTCCGTGCAACCGCCCCCGCGGCAACACGAGCCGCAGTCTCCCTGGCCGAACTCCTTCCGCCTCCACGCCAGTCCCGGATACCATATTTTTGCTCGTAGGTCCTGTCGGCGTGGCCGGGGCGGTAAAGGCGGGAAATTTCGGAGTAATCCCCGCTTCTCACATCGCGGTTATATATGATGAGGCTGATGGGCGTTCCGGTGGTTATCCCATCGAAAACGCCCGAAAGAATTTCAACCCTGTCCTGTTCGCCACGCGGAGAGGTAAGCGCCTTCCCCGGTCTTCGCCTGTCGAGGTCCTTTTGAATATCTTCGACGGCAATGTTAATCCCCGGCGGGCAGCCGTCGATAACGGCACCGAGCGCCGGGCCATGCGATTCGCCCCAGGTTGTCACCCTGAATAGCCGCCCAAACGTATTTCCCGCCAAGAGCACCTCCGTTTTCTGATTTAAGGGATTTCAGGACTTCAAGGGATTTCAGGAGTTTGGCTATCAGGGATGAGATCTTTTTTCTCCTGTCCAAGAATTCCCAACCGTCTTGATCCCTAAATACTCAATCCCTTAAATTCCCCAATTCCTTAAATTCCTCAATCCCAAAACCCCTAAATCCCAAAATCAGCCTTAGAATACTTTTGCTGAAAAACTTTTTCATTATAATTATAATAAAAGGGTCTCCTCGAAGCAGACTTTTACTTGCCTGTCCCAAGTTTCAAATCAGGAGGGAGTGGATGAGCGATTATCATCCTGATTACAGGGAGGATTTGGAAACCAGGGTCGAAGAAGAACTGGAACGTCCCCCTATGTATAAGGTTCTGCTTCATAATGATGATTATACTACCATGGAGTTTGTGGTCGAAGTCCTTCAGAAGATTTTCCACAAATCTGCCGCTGAAGCAACGCGGATAATGCTCCTCGTACATAAGAGCGGCAGGGGAGTGTGTGGAGTCTTCACCGAGGATATTGCCGAAACTAAAGTGGAGATTGTGCACCATCTGGCGAGGAAAAATGGTTTCCCGCTGAGGTGTAGCATGGAAGAAGCATAAAAATGATCAATAGAGAGCTAGAACTTACGTTTGCGGCCGCGATAAAAGAGGCCAAACAGAGAAGGCACGAGTTCTTCACGCTCGAACATATATTGTACGCCATTCTTCACGACGTTACCGGCAGGCGGATTCTGTATCACTGCGGAGCTGACCTTGAAAAGCTCAAGGTGCGACTGGAAAAATATTTTGAGGAACGCTCCGAGAAGCTGCCCGAGGGCATTGAGCAGGACCCGATACAAACACTGGCCGTCCAGCGAGTGCTTCAACGCGCACTTATGCACGTCCAGGGGGCCGAAAAGCGAGAAGTGGATGCAGGCGACATCCTGGCGGCCATGTTCTACGAGGAGAATTCTTACGCAGTCTATTTCCTGAAATCGATGGGGATCACCCGGCTTGATGTCCTGAGTTTCATTTCGCATGGGATTTCCAGGGTGGGCGAGCCGGAGGAAAACGAATTCGAGGCGGACTCGCCGCGCGACCAGCAGGGCAAAAAGGCGACGGCTCTGGAGAGCTTCGCGGTCAACCTCATCGAAAAGGCCGAACAGGGACACATCGATCCGCTGATCGGCAGGGAGGAGGAAATACTTCGCACGCTGCAGATCCTTGGCAGGCGTAGCAAAAACAACCCTATTTTCGTCGGCGATCCTGGAGTTGGGAAAACGGCGATAGCCGAAGGCCTTGCACTGAGGATCTACCAGAAACAGGTGCCGCCATCCTTTTTCAACATAGAAATTTACGCCCTCGATATGGGAGCGCTTCTTGCCGGGACGAAGTTTCGCGGCGATTTCGAGGCTCGGCTAAAGGGCGTGATACAGGAGATAAAAAAGAAGAAGGGAGCGATCCTTTTCATTGACGAGATCCACACCGTCGTGGGCGCCGGCGCAACGAGCGGCGGCTCGATGGATGCCTCGAACATCCTGAAACCGGTGCTGGTCGCAGGCGGCCTGCGATGCATCGGCTCAACTACATACGAAGAGTACAAGAATCACTTCGAGAAGGACCGCGCGCTTAGCCGCCGTTTCCAAAAAGTCGAGATTCACGAACCTTCGGTTGACGAGACGTACAAGATTCTCCAGGGCCTCAAGCCCTCTTACGAGGACCACCACGGAGTACGCTATACGGACGCCTCGCTGAGGGCCGCCTCGGAGCTTTCCAGCAGGTACATAAATGACCGCTACCTCCCCGACAAGGCCATTGACGTTATCGATGAAACCGGAGCGAGCCTCAAGCTAAAAAAAGACAAGAGGATTCGAAGAATCGTAGGTGTAAAAGACATAGAGCAGGTGGTTGCGCGGATTGCGAAGATTCCGCCCCGCAGCGTCTCTTCTTCCGACCAGTTGCGGCTCCAGAGCCTTGACGAAGAACTCAAGGGGCAGGTTTTCGGCCAGAACCTCGCAATCGATATGCTAGTCAAAGCGATAAAGAGGTCCCGCGCAGGTCTTCGTATTCCGGAAAAGCCGATGGGATCTTTCCTGCTGATCGGTCCGACCGGCGTCGGCAAGACAGAGGTTGCAAAACAACTCGCGCGCATCCTCGGGGTGAACTTCCTGAGATTCGACATGAGCGAATACATGGAAAAGCACACTGTCTCTCGCCTCGTTGGAGCGCCTCCCGGATACATCGGATTCGACCAGGGGGGGCTTCTCACTGATGCCATTCGCAAGCACCCGTATACGGTGCTGCTCATGGACGAGATCGAAAAGGCGCATCCCGACCTGTTCAGCATCCTGCTCCAGGTTATGGACCATGCAACTTTGACCGACAACAACGGAAAGAAGGCCGATTTTAGAAACGTGATCCTGCTCATGACCTCGAATGCAGGGGCGAGGGAAATGAACGCGCCCGCTATCGGTTTCGGCGGCGGCAAGGTTCACGACGAGAGAATCTCCAAGGGCATGAAGGCTGTTGAAAACCTCTTCAGCCCCGAGTTCAGGAACCGCCTGGACGGTATTATCCCGTTCAACGGCCTGAGCATCGAAATAATGGAGCAGATTGTCGATAAGTTCATAGTCGAGCTTGAAGATCAGCTCAAAGAGAAAGGTATCCATTTCGAATTGACCGAAAACGCCAGGAGATGGCTGGCCGAATCGGGGTATGACTCGAGTTTCGGCGCGCGCCCGCTCGCCCGGTTCATCCAGGCTGAGATAAAGGACGTACTGGCCGATGAGATACTTTTCGGGAAGCTGATGCGCGGCGGCAGGGTCAGGATATGCCGCCCCGACGAATGCTCCGGGCCCGAGGATGGTGCGCTCAAAACAGAGAACCTCGTCTTTGAGTTCCCTGACCGGGTTTTAGCGGCCCTAACCGAGCAAACCGCTTAGAGATGCCGGTCTTTCGCCTCACTGACGAGCTTATCTTTCCAGATCCATCCCATGCCGTCTCCGGGGGGCTTCTCGCGGTTGGCGGGGACCTCTCCCCGGAGCGGCTTCTGCTCGCTTACGCGAACGGGATTTTTCCGTGGTATTCCGATCCCGACCCGATTCTGTGGTGGTCTCCCGACCCGCGCCTGGTGCTATTCCCTGATGAGCTAAGAGTATCTTCCAGCCTCAAGCGCGTAATCCGCAAAAACACCTACAAAGTTACCGTGAACCAGGCTTTTAGCGCGGTCATCCGCGGGTGCGCAGACGTCCGCGCCAAATCTGGCGAGGGAACATGGATTACCGCCGAGATGATTGAGGCATATGTTCGGCTTCACGAGCTTGGATATGCCTACTCGATAGAGAGTTGGTCGGGTGATGAACTCTCGGGCGGACTCTACGGGGTCGCGCTGGGGAGGGTCTTTTTCGGCGAATCCATGTTTACGCTCAAAACCGATGCCTCAAAGGTTGCCCTGGTTCATCTGGTCGGCATGCTTCGCGATTTTGGCTTTCACCTTATCGATTGCCAGACCACAACCGAGCATCTCAAAAGATTCGGCGCCAGGGAAATCCCCCGGGGAGAGTTCCTCGATCGGCTGGCGAGCGCGCTAGAGGGAAACTGGAAGGCTTTGGACCTTTTTGGGTGATTAACATTATGGGTCCTGCATGGCTAACAAATGAGGTTTTCTCATGATCGAGAAAGTTATAATAGTCGGCGCTGCCGGCCGTGATTTTCATAACTTTAATGTCTATTTCAAGGCAAATCCGCGCTACCGGGTAGTCGCCTTTACGGCGGCCCAAATTCCCAATATCGATGGGCGCACCTATCCCCCGGAACTCGCCGGCGAGCTTTACCCTGAAGGAATCCCCATCTATCCCGAACAAGACATGGCGGGACTCATCCGAGACCATCGGATAGACCTGGTGGCATTTTCATATAGCGACGTTTCCTACGAACACGTCATGCGGAAGGCCGCCATCGCCATGGCAGAAGGCGCTGATTTCATACTTCTTGGCGCAACCTACACCATGCTCAAATCCAACAAACCGGTGGTTGCGGTCTGCGCGGTTCGCACCGGGTGCGGCAAATCACAGACTACCCGCAAAGTCAGCAAGATCCTTCAGGACATCGGCAAAAAGGTCGTTGTCGTGCGCCACCCGATGCCTTACGGAGACCTTAAAAAGCAGGAGGTGCAGCGCTTCTCGTGTCTTGAAGACTTCAACTCCAACCGGTGCACAATAGAAGAGCGCGAGGAATACGAACCCATAATCGAGCGCGGCATGGTAGTTTATGCCGGAATCGACTACGCTAAAATTCTCGAGCGCGCCGAATCCGAAGCCGACATAATCGTCTGGGATGGTGGAAACAACGATACTCCATTCTACCACCCCGATCTGCATATCGTTGTTTTCGATCCACACCGGGCCGGGCATGAACTCCTCTACTACCCTGGTGAGACTAATATGATCATGGCTGACGTTGCGATCATCAATAAGGTCGATACAGCCATGCTGGTTGATGTGGAGAAGGTCCTGAACAATATCCACAAGAGCAACCCGACGGCGGAAGTCGTCATGGCGGAATCCCCCATTATCGTTGACAATCCGGAGCGCATCCGCGGAAGGCGCGTTCTGGTGGTCGAGGACGGCCCGACCCTTACTCACGGCGGAATGCCCTTCGGCGCCGCGGCAATTGCCGCCAGGCAGTTTGGCGCGGCCGAAATAGTCGATCCCCGTCCCTTTGCAGTGGGGGCTATACGCGAGACCTTCGAGCGCTATCCAAACATCGGAAACCAGCTTCCCGCGATGGGATACTCTGAGCAGCAGATACTCGATCTCGAAGCCACTATAAATGCCACGGATTGCGACCTGGTCATCTTTTCCACTCCAACCGATCTCACGTGCATTCTAAACATCAACAAGCCCGCCCTAAGAATCCGATATGAGTACAAAGACCACGGCAAACCCTACCTCGAGGATATACTGATTGAAAAACTCTCGAAGATTGGCGCCCTGTGAGGCAAAGATGAATCCGAAGAGCACTAAAAAGGAAATCCTTCTTATCGCCCTTGGAGGAAACGCACTGATCGGCAAGGGACAAGCCGGCAGCATCGAGGAGCAGCTTGGAAATCTTTCCGTGCCGCTTGCGCAGGCGGCGCGCCTTTCGAAGCGATACCGCATTATCATCACTCATGGAAATGGCCCCCAAGTCGGAAATCTCCTGCTGCAGCAGGAATGCTGCTCCGGAGTTCCTCGCCTCCCCCTTGAGATCCTGGTGGCGCAGACCCAGGGGCAGATCGGATACATGATCGAGTCCACACTCGACAACGAACTGATGGAGATGGAAGGCGAACACGAGCAGTTGATCGTAACGGTGCTGACTTATGTGCTCGTGGATGCAAACGACCCCGCCTTCGCCTGCCCCACCAAACCCATCGGCCCTGCCTTTGACGAAGAGACCGCATCGAGGCTTCCCTACCCTGTTGTCAGGACCCCGAGGGGTTTCCGTCGAGTTGTCGCGTCTCCCAGTCCCATTACCATTATAGAAAAACGCGAGATAAAGCGCCTGATCGACCTGGGTTTCATTGTAATAGCGTGCGGCGGCGGTGGCATTCCGGTAATTCGCCACGGCAGGGCGTTCCAGGGAGTAGATGCGGTAATCGATAAAGATCTCGCCAGTGCCAAGCTGGCTGAAGAGGTGGGGGTAGATGCCCTGATTATCGCAACTGACGTCGAAGCAGTCGCCATGGGCTACGGCACCGGAGACGAAAGATTTCTGCGCAGCCTATCGGCCGATGAGGCCAGGGATCACCTGCAAAAAGGAGTGTTTCCCCCCGGCTCGATGGGCCCTAAGATCGAAGCCGCCCTTCAGTTCGTGACATCGAGTGGAAAACGCGCGGTTATATGCTCTATCGACGCTATCGAAGACGCAGTGGAGGGAAAAGCCGGCACGGAGGTGGCCTAATTCTTCACGCATTAATGCCGGCGCCTTAGTTTTCTATGTAAATTCACCACAAAATCCTGGGTATTTGTCAAAATCGACCTCGCGGTGAGGGAGCCACGGCTTGCGAGTTTGTTCACGGCGAATTCGGACATATCGATCGTGAAAAAATATACGGGGCGCACCTTCCCGTCGTCCGTGACATTGTATGAAGGAATCATGTTGCCGGTTGCGATGGAGTGGAGCTGCGTGGCCATGGCGATTACTGTTGTGGTCCGGCGGGCAAGGGACCTCATCTTGTCCTGGGCTTCGTAATTATCGGCAATTACCCCCGGCAGCGGTCCATCGTCACGGATTGATCCGGCAAGAACGTAGGGGATTTCGTTTTGCACTATCGAGTGCATGATCCCGTCCTTTACAAGCCCGGATTTTACTGCCTGCTCGATGGACCCGATTTTCCGAACCATGTTTATCGTCTCGATATGCTTGTAGTGGCCCAGCTCGGCATGCCTCTTGGTGTAGATATCCTGTCCCAGCGCGGTACCGGAGATAGAGGCTTCGAGATCATGGGTTGCAAGCGCATTTCCAGCAAGCATACCATGCACGTAACCCTCATTTATTATCCCCGACATGGCCTCGCGGGCATCCTTGTCGAACGCAACGGCGGGGCCCAGCACCCAAAGAACGAAGCCATTTTCGCGCTCGAATTCGAGCATCTCATAGAGTTCGTCATAGTCGAAAGAAAATGAGGTTTCGCGGCACACCTGAGTCCTGAAGGCGAATTTTTCAGACACCGGGCATTCGAAACCGAAGGCGGCTGTGTGGACATAAATGCCGTCTTCCCCGTTCTCTCTTCGCCCGCACGCAACCCGGTCTCCTTTTACCAGCAGGCGGAACTCTTTAACAGCCAGCGAGCCGTCATTTTCGAGCACCACCAAACAGTCCATTCGGGACTGCCGCGGCAGCACCCACTTGCCCTTCGAGAGCTGAAAATATTCCGGATAAATTGAAGTAGCATGAAAATCATCCGGAGCAACGCCGGATTTATCGACGCTTTTGAAAACGGTCAGGGCGGCATCTTTGAACTGAGGTTTTGTAAAATCGGGAGGGCAAAACTCAGGCAGATTAAAAGAAGGCATGGCGGCGAACTCCTCATTCTATCGGCTGCTCGCGGCGCTTCGCCTCCTTGTAGAAATTGGTGAAGTAATCAAAGGCGGAATAGTAGCCGAGGAAAACCGATATCCATAGAAATACTATCCCAATCACATCCAGTGAATGCTGGATGTGAGGTATCGCAGGCAAGAGAAAGATAAAACCTAAGCTCTGGGAAAGCATCTTATTTTTTCCCATTCGGCTGGCATTTATTATATATCCCTGCCCCACGGCTATCACTCGCAGCCCGGTAATTATGATTTCGCGCCCGACAATAAGCCAAGCCAACCAAGCAGAGACCTTGCCGTGCGGAATGAGCATGATGAGAACGGCCGCGGTGAGGAGTTTGTCCGCAAGGGGATCGAGAAGCCGACCGATGGAAGTTACCGTGTTTCTGCGCCGTGCGAGAAAACCGTCGAAAAGATCTGTCAGGGAAGCCAGAACGTAGACCAGGAAAGCCAGGTTCATCGAAAAGTCGGACGAGGGCTGCATCAGAAGGGCCACAATCACCGGAATCGAGGCCATTCTGAGATATGTGAGGAAATTGGGCAGAGTAATAAAATTCTGCCTGGAAAGATCACTTCTCCTTAATACGAGCATCTGTCTTTGTGCCGTCTCCTGTTCTGCGTTCCCCGTATCGCATTACTTTATTCTCTTGTAAAGATCCATGACAGTCCTGACGTAAACCTGCGTTTCATTGTAAGGCGGGATTCCACCATACTTGTCGACAGCTTCCGGACCGGCATTGTAGGCAGCCAGGGCCAAGTGCAAATTGTTTCTGAACCGGTCCATCATCATCCGCAGGTATTTCACCCCCCCCTCGATATTCTGTCCGGGATCGAAGGGGTTTGAAACTCCCATGTCGCGAGAAGTCCCCGGCATGAGTTGCATAAGGCCCATCGCGCCCTTGGGTGAAACAGCACGTGCATTGTAGCCCGATTCAGCACGAATCACCGCCTTGACTAGGTTACAGTCAATCCCGTAAGACTTGCATGTCATCTGGATATATGTGTCGTATTCTTTCTGGTTGGCCAGGGGCGCCAAGGACAGCGAACGGTACTGATATACGTTAGCAGGGAAATATTTTCGAAAGTTTTCAATCGTAAGAGGCGGCAATTTGACCGGAGTCGACTCCCCGTAGGTCGGTGCGTTTGTGTAATGGATTACACCATCCCGGTCAACATACTTGAATATTTCAGCCCGACAGTCAAAGCTGAAAATCGATACCACCACAACAGCGCAAATGAGACAACCGGCCAGTCTCGCCAAGCGCTTCATACCACCCCCTTCTTCAAAGAGGCAGGCTATTTCATGCTTATTTCTTTTCAACCTTTTTCCAGTCTTGCAAAAACTTTTCTATGCCAATATCGGTTAGAGGGTGTCGAGCGAGTTGCTCTATGACCTTGTGCGGAATGGTAGCAATATCCGCGCCTAAACGGGCAGCCTCCAGCACATGTAATGGATTTCTTACGCTGGCGACTATAATTTCTGTCTCGAAAAGATAATTTGAGTAGATATCTATTATCTGACGGACCAACTCCATGCCATCATGAGATATGTCGTCAAGTCTTCCGACGAATGGACTGATATATGTAGCGCCGGCTTTGGCGGCAAGAAGTGCCTGAAGCGGCGAAAAAACCAGGGTCACGTTCGTCCGGACCCCCTCTTGTGATAAAGTTTTGACGGCTTTAAGCCCGGCTTCCGTCATTGGAATCTTCACCACAACATTTTCGTCGATCCCCGACAACTCACGCGCCTCCCGAAGCATGCCATCGAGGTCGCAGCAAACCCCCTCGGCACTGACCGGGCCCTGCACGATTTCACAGATCTTCTTTATATGGCCCTTGAATTCCTCGCGGGAGACTATCCCTTCCTTGGAGATCAGGGATGGATTAGTCGTTACCCCGTCAAGCACGCCAAGTTCATTTGCATCTCTTATCTCGTCAAGATTTGCCGTATCAATGAAAAACTTCATTCACTCGCCCCCCTGATTAACCTCTCCAACTTTTTTTGGCAACAGCTTCCCCCGGTATTACCGCTAATCTCTCGACATACGCTTGAAATAGTTGTCGTAGCACTCCTCGCTGCAAAAATGCAAGACCTTGCCCTCGACCACTCCCTTCACCCCTTGCTGCTTGAGGAAGTAGGCCCCGCACTGCGGGTCCCTGATCATTTCACCATCAGGCTTTTCGGACTTCGAATCTTTGGGAGTGGATGAATCGATGAATGATTTCGCGTATTTCTTGATAAAGAAGTATACGATTCCGATGAGGATGATATACACCAATACGCGTTGCATAATCAGATATCCACCTTTTCAATTTCCTGACCGTGGTCCGTTCCAGCAAGCCGGTCAAGCATCTCCTCAACGCTCAGCCCCAGCACGGGGTGGACCCAGCAGGGGTCAATCTCGACAAGCGGCACCAGCACGAAGAGTCTTTCATGCATCAGCGGATGAGGTATTGTCAAGCGGGGAGAAGCTACCCGCCGGTTTCCGTAATAAAGAATATCGAGGTCAAGGGTGCGCGGCCCCCATTTGATCGTTCGGACCCTTCCAAAGCTCTTTTCGATACCGAGCAATGTTTCGAGAAGTTCATCGGGATCGAGCGCCGTTTCGAATAGCGCGGCCGCATTGATGAAGCGGTTCTGATCGGCAAGTCCCACCGGCTTCGTCCTGTAAAGGGACGAGGCCGTTAGAATATGGATCCCACGATGTTGTCGCAATACCTCAAAGACATCGCGGCAGGTACGGATGCTCTCGCCCTTGTTACTTCCTATGCCGACAGCAACTCTATGCACTGGCCTTTGTGGTATTGAATGAAAGTTTTCGTATTCGTTCGACTGCTTCCCGGATCCGTTCTTTGGGGACGGTCAGCGCCATTCGCACATACCCTTCACCGGGTTCCCCGAAGCCGCTGCCGGGTGTGGTGACTATCCCGGCCTCGGTAAGAAGAAGCGCTGTAAATTCCTTCGAAGTGAACCCCGCGGGCGTGGGGCACCAGACATAGAAAGTCGCTTTGGGGGCCTCTGCATCGAGTCCAGCGGCCTTGAGGCCCTCAATTAATATGTCTCTCCGCTCGCCGTAGATGCGGCAGTTTTCTGCAACAGGCGACTGGTCGCCCTCGAGAGCCTTTATACCTGCAAACTGCACCGCATTGAAGGCGCCCGAATCGATGTTGCTTTTTATCTGGCCGAGGCCGCCGACAACCTCGGCATTTCCGACAACGAACCCGAGCCTCCATCCCGTCATATTGTATGTCTTGGAGAGCGAATGGAACTCGATGCCGACCTCTTTCGCGCCCGGCACCTCAAGGAAGCTCATCGGACGGTAGCCATCGAAAGCCATTTCGGTATAGGCTGCGTCATGGCAGACGATAATCTCGTATTTTTTAGCGAATTCGACTACCTGTTCAAAAAAGCCCCTCTCCGCGACTGCGCCGGTCGGGTTATTTGGGTAATTTATGAACATGAGTTTAGCGCGCCTGGCAACCTCTGTCGGTATATCATCCAGGTCGGGCAAAAACCGGTTTTCCTTTACCAGAGGCATGAACCATGATTCCCCACCCGCAAACATCGTCGCGATGTGATAGACAGGGTAAGCAGGAGATGGAACAAGCGCGAGGTCTCCAGGGTTTATAAATGCAAGCGGAAGATGCGCGATACCTTCCTTTGAACCGATCAGGGTGAGGACTTCCGAGACAGGGTCGAGTTGTACCCCGAACCTTTTCCCGTACCACTCGGCAACGCTCACTCGAAAATTATTCATTCCGGAGTAGGACGGATATTGATGGTTTGCCGGGTCTTTGGCCGCAACAGCCAGTTCTCCGATTATATGATCAGGGGTGGGCAGGTCGGGATCACCTACCCCCAGGTTGATTACGTCAACTCCCTTTGCAACCAGTTCAGCCTTGAGCCTGTCGATTTCCGCAAAAAGATAGGGGGGGAGCTGCCGCAAGCGATCCGCTTTCATAACTGCCATTGCAACCTCCGAAAGATTAACTTCTACCTGATACCGAGCATGTCACTGATATCATAGAGCCCGTTGGGCTGATTAACTACCCATGAAGCAGCACGAATAGCGCCGCGAGCGAAATTATCCCGGCTGTGAGCGCGGTGGGTGATCTCGATTCGCTCCCCGAGGCCGGCAAAGATTATCGTGTGCTCGCCAACAATATCTCCGCCGCGCACCGCCTGTATCCCGATCTCGGACCCCGTGCGCTCTCCTATAAGCCCGTGCCGCGCGTATACCCCCACTTCGCCGAGATGGCGGCCAAAAGCCTGCGCAATCACCTGGCCGAGCTTTACAGCCGTACCACTCGGAGCGTCCTTTTTAAACCTGTGATGCGCCTCGACGATTTCCACGTCGAAACTGTCACCAAGCAGGCTCGCTGCATCCGCCACCATCTTGAAAAGAATATTTACCCCAACGCTCATATTGGGAGAAAGTACGCAGGGAACTGCCGATGCAAGCTTTTCAGCCTCCCTGATCTGCTCTTTATTGAAGCCTGTCGATCCTATCACCATCGACTTGCCGCGGGCAGAGGCCGCCCGTAGGTGCTCAATAGACGCCGCCGCGTTGGTAAAGTCGATTACAACATCAGCGGAATCAAGCACATCTTCGATACTGCCCCGAATCGCCAAACCCGTGGGCGCACCCCCGATAATCTCGGCAATATCCACCCCGATTTTGGGGTATTGGGAATATTCGAAACCGCCCGCAAGTTCGATCCCATCGGTCTCACCGATCAGTTGAGCGATCCGCGATCCCATTCTTCCGCCGATGCCGGCGATTGCAGCCCGGACCATTTACTTCTCCTGCTTGTCTGAATATCCCGGAGGCTTCGTTCTGGACATACCTGAGGCGCTACGCCCTCGCCTTTTCCGCAGCCTTCGGGATTAGCCCGCACGCTTCGATTTCCTTGCGCAAACGCTCCTGGTTGGCTTCGCTCAGCTGAACCAGCGGGAGCCGCAACTCGCCGCTCGGAATTTTTCCCATCATCAGCAGGGCAGTCTTAACAGGTACCGGATTTGTCTCGATGAAAAGTATGTGGCAAAGCGAAAGCAGCCTGTAGAAGAGAATTTGTGCCTCCTGAATCCGACCGGCAAGGGCAAGGTTGCAAAGATCTGCCATGCCCTTTGGATCGACATTGGAGACAACCGATATAACCCCTTTTCCACCGACGCATATCAGCGGGAAAGTTAGATAGTCCTCGCCTGAGAGGACCGTGAAATCGGGGCCGCACCGGGCGATGATGTCCGTTACCTGCTTCATCGATCCGGAGGCTTCCTTGATGCCGACTATGTTATCTATTCCAGAGAGCCTTGCGACGGTGTCAGGGTCAATGCTTGAGCCGGTCCTGCCGGGCACGTTGTACAGGACGATCGGAATATCCACGGCTTTGGCTACTTTTTCAAAGTGCGCGTAAAGGCCGGCTTGGGAAGGCTTGTTGTAGTAGGGGGTAATCATCAGGGCGCCGTCGGCGCCGGCTCTTCTGGCATGCCGGGTCAACCCGATGGCCTCTTCCGTGTTATTTGATCCGGTCCCGGCTATAACGGGCACGCGCTTATTGACGTGCTCGACCGTGATGTCGATTACCCGCTCGTGCTCCTCGATCGTGAGGGTCGGCGATTCTCCGGTCGTGCCGCAGGGCACGATGCCGTTGGTCCCGTTATCAATCTGGAAATCGATAAGGTTCCTCAGGGATGTCTCGTCCACCCTGCCGTTTCTGAACGGTGTCACTATTGCTACATTCGCGCCCTCAAACATAGACGCCTCCTTCCTGCCGCCTTAAGGTTTCATCCCAAAGCTCGGCTTCGTAAACAACTTTAGCATCGCCTTCGAGGCAAACCTCGGAAAAGTTGATTCTACCTGCTTGTGAAGTTTTCTCAAAGTGAATAACCAAGGTCTCGCCGCTCCGGGTGAGAACTTCCACCGGCGCTTCCACCAATCCCCTGGCCGCGGCAGTGAGGGCGCATGCAATAGAGCCGGTGCCGCAGGCAAGGGTCTCGGCCTCGACACCTCTTTCGTAGGTCCTGATCGATAGGTTTCGCGGGCCGCGAATGAAGGCAAAATTGGCGTTTGTTCCGGCAGGCTGGAATCTGGAGTGGTGGCGCAGGGTGCGACCAAGAACGAATACGTCGATAGTTTCGATTTCAGCCTCGGTTTCCACAAACCAGACGACGTGGGGAACGCCCGTATTAATGAAATCCAGGCGAGGCGCCCCCGGAACCGAATCGATGCTGAAACCACTATCCAGTCCATGGGGCTGAGTCATAAGGACCTTCACCCTTTCACCAATAATTTCCGCCCGGATGGTCCCGGCGAGAGTCCGAAACGAGATCCGCTCCTCTTTAACAATTCCCTTGAGCAGGGCGAACCTTGCCGCGCAGCGGGCGCCGTTGCCGCACATTTCGGCCTCGGACCCGTCCGCATTGAAAAAGATCCATTTGAAATCGGCTTCAGGATCGTTTTCTATCAGAATAAGACCGTCGGCCCCGGCGGACATTTTTCTTCGGCATGCGCGTCTCGCAAGCTCGCGGCCTTCTTCCTTGCCGATCCGAAGGTCCCGGTTGTCGATAAGGATAAAGTCGTTTCCGGTCCCAGTCATTTTCATGAACTGGATACGCTTGAATTTTTCTAGTGACAATTCCGTCATACAATCCCACACATCTGCGGTCCAGCGCGGCGATATGAATCATCCACGGATAATCATCAGCCGCAACCTTGTCCATGAAGCGGTCCACCCACGCTCAGAAACTCGGGGATGTTTTCCAGCCGTACCAGATCGTCCCAACTTTCCCTTTTTCTCACCACAAAGTACCTGCCGCCGCTCACCATGACCTCGGCGGCGCGAGGGCGCGAATTGTAGTTCGAGGACATTGAGAATCCGTAGGCACCCGCACTCATAACGGCGAGGTATTCGCCACCGGCGGGCTGTGGCAGACCGCGGTCCTTTGCAAGAAAATCGCTCGACTCGCAAATAGGGCCAACAAGATCGACAATCTCCGTGGCCTTCTCGGACCTTTTGACGGGCTGGATGAAGTGATATGAGCCATAAAGGCTCGGCCTCACCAAGTCGTTCATGGCGGCATCGGCAATAACGAAATTCTTGGACGGGGTCCGCTTCGTGTAGAGCACCTTGGTTACGAGTATGCCGGCATTTCCGACGATTACCCGTCCAGGTTCGAAGATGAGCGTGCAGGGGACCCCCTCGAGTTCTTTGAGAATTGACTCCGCATACTCATGCGGCTGCGGCGGCGCCTCATGATCATAAACAATCCCGAGCCCTCCGCCCAGATCCAGGTAGCAGATCTCTATTCCGGCCTGGCCCAAGCGCTCGATAAGCACCCTGATGCGTTTCAGGGCATCGATAAACGGAGCAACCTCGGTCAGCTGGCTGCCGATGTGGCAGTCCACGCCCATAATTTCGATATTCTTGAGGCGCCTTGCCTTTTGGTATGCGCTCAGGGCGTTGTCTATCGAGATACCGAATTTATTCTTTTTCATTCCGGTGGAAATGTAGGGGTGCGTATTCGGATCGATATCGGGATTTATCCGCAGAGCAATTCTCGCCTTTACGCCGTTTACCCCAGCCCGCTTGTCTATCGCATCGAGTTCCTCAAGGGACTCGATGTTGAACATCAGGATATTTTCTCGAAGGGCGTAGTCAATTTCCTGAACCGTCTTGCCGACACCCGAATATACTATCCGCTCGGCCGGAATGCCGGCCGTTCTGGCACGGTAGAGTTCTCCACCCGATACGATGTCCATCCCTCCTCCCAGAGAACCGAAGAGCTTAAGGACAGCGAGATTCGAATTAGCCTTCACCGAGTAGCAGGTCAGGTGAGAGACGTCTTTGAAGGCCGAATCAAAAACCGTAAAATGATGACCCAGTGTGGCGCAACTATAGATGTAGCAGGGAGTTCCAACTTCCTCGGCAATAGCGCGAATCGGAACATCCTCACAGTAGAGTTCGTCATCTTTGTATTGAAAATGATGCATCTCTAGATCCTCTTTTAAACGGTTCCGCAACAGAAACTGAACGTTATAACCCTGCCGCCGCGAACTGTTTCGTCCGGAATCGATGCGAGTTTCGATTTTTCAGACCAGGTGGTAATTCAGCCGAACCGTCCATAAACTCTCGATGGACAGCTCGATGCTCTGTATCCACTTCGGAGCTAGCCTACTCCAGCAGCATGGCCCTCATTTCAGCCCACTTCGAAAGCAGACCTTCTTTCTGGTCGGCCTGGGCGCTCACCGCAGAGACGGCATACGAGTAAGTCTCTTTTGATTGCACGTTTTTATCCAGAAACGGCGGATGCTGCAGAGGCTTTGCGGTAAGGCGGATTATATCCTTGCCCTGGCGCCGGTAAACGTGGTACCCGCCGGTCTTTCCGGCGCTTTCCGTCCATCGAATCTCGAGAGCGCCCTTTCCGGGAATAATCCAAACTGAGTTTGGCGGAGGCGGAGCTACCGATTCAGGGGCCTTTCCCAGAACGACCGTCGAGGGATCTCCCAGCACCGTGCCGTTGTCCACGACCAGAACAGGTACGATCCGATAGCTGTAGCTTTGCTCGGAAGCAACGCCCTGGTCGAGAAAAGTATTTCCGCTTATCGGGGTCGGAGAAGCATTTTCCCAGGGCTTTCCCCCGCTCATGCGCTCGATCCTGAACGCCAGTTCGCCCTGAAGGTTCTTCCCATTGGCATCCTTCGAAACGGGTTTCCAATTAAGAAGCACCCCCTGAGGTTGTGTCGTGGCGGCAACTGAGACCGGCGCCACCGGGCCGGGATACATCTTGGCAACTACCGAATTGGACCTCGAGACCTGTTTGCCGTTCTCATCGTGGATTGCTAACTGGTACCTGTAGGCCCGGTAGGAAGCGGTATTGGTATCCGTCCAATGGACGCGCAGGTCGGGCGACAACGACTTTGCAGCCGCACCGGCATCGATGCCGTGGGCTTCGATCTGAGAAACGGCCGGGCAGTCAGGGCAATTTCGCTTCTCCCAATCAAGCTCTTCCCTCATTACCGACAAGCGATATTTGCCGCCAGCAATACTCTCCGGAATTGTCCAGGAAATTTCAGCCCCTCGCGTAGTCGCCTGAGCCTGAAGGTCGGAAATCCTCGGGGCGGCCTTTTCCCCCATTGGATGTGGAAACATCTTCTTGCCGCACCCGGAGGTCATGCTCAGCGCCATGCAAATCAGCAAGGCAGCTATTGGCGCCGTACACCTTGAGATTGCAAAAGTTCTCTCATGGGAAAGATAAAAAGATCGCATACGTGTTGTTATTCCAGTTCGGGGTTTGCTAATTATTCCAATCCGGTATCAACTCTGTCCCTATTTTTCTTCGGCATCGAGACGGCCACGCGCAGACAAGATTGACTCCTCTACCCGGGATGTGGCCGTGCCGCCGATCGAGGTTCTCCGGTCCACAACACTCGATATTTCCAGGAATGGGAATACGTCCGAATCGAATGCCTTGTGAAAAGCCTTCAACTCGTCAAGAGTTAAATCCGAAAGCTCCCTTTGGTCTCGAATGCAGAACTGAACCACCTGTCCGACAACATGGTGCGCCTTGCGGAACGGAACACCCTTCCTCACCAGGTAGTCCGCAACATCGGTAGCGAGCGTGAACCCGCGGCCGGCCATCTGTAGCATCCTCTCGCGGTTTACCCTTATCTCCGGCAGCAACTTCGAGAGGAGGCGCAATGTCATCAGAACCGTGTCGGCAGTATCGAATACCGGTTCCTTGTCTTCCTGAAGATCGCGGTTATAAGCGAGAGGAAGGCCCTTGGTCAGCGTCAGAAGCGACGTGAGGTTGCCGTACACGCGGCCTGTTTTTCCGCGCATGAGTTCTGGAACGTCCGGGTTCTTTTTCTGGGGCATGATGCTGGACCCCGTGCAGAAAGAATCACTGATTTCGATGAAACGGAACTCGGGGGTTGACCAGATTATAAGCTCTTCGGCCATTCGGCTCACATGCATCATCATTATCGCGGAAGCCGAACAGAACTCTATCAGGTAATCGCGGTCGCTCACCGCGTCCATGCTGTTGGCGGTTACCCGTGGAAACTTAAGGTATCGGGCGGTCCACTCCATATCGATGGGGAAAGTAGTTCCGGCAAGTGCGGCGCTACCCAGAGGCATAACATTTGCGCGGCGCAGGATTTCGCCGAACCTCTCCGAGTCGCGGCTAAACATCTCATGGTAGGCCATCAGGTGATGAGCCAGCAATACCGGCTGCGCATGCTGCAGGTGCGTAAAGCCGGGCATTATCAGATCGATGTTCTTCTCGGCCATTTCTATGAGCGCCCGCCGCAGTTCGCGAAGGCGTGTCCCGCACATAGCAAGGACATCACGCATATAGAGCCGCATATCGAGCGCGATCTGGTCGTTGCGGCTCCGCGCGGTGTGCAGTTTTCCGCCCGTTTCGCCGATGCGCGCGATTAGTTCCTTTTCAATAGCCATGTGGATGTCTTCCTGAGAAGCATCCAGGAGGACCTTCCCCCGCTCGATATCGCGCAGAATCTCACCCAGCGCCTCGACTATCTTCGATGCGTCATCATGCGAGATTATCTCGCACTGAGCAAGCATTCGGCAGTGCGCAATACTGCCTTCGATATCATAGCGGTAGAGCCTGCTATCGAAATGGATCGAAGCGGTATAGTCTTCCACCAGTTTATTGGTGGGCTGATCGAACCGCCCCTGCCACAGTTTTTCGGCCATTTACAAAGGCTCCTCAACTCGATTTGAGCGGCTACTGGACGCTCTTCCCGACCAATGCCTCTATCCGCAGCCTAAGACCCAGCAGCCTGATAAAACCGCTCGCCTCGTCCTGGCGGTAAACGTCGTCTTCCTCGAAGGTGGCAAAGCTCGGCTGATAGAGAGAGCGCTCCGATTTGCGGCCTATCACTGTGCAATTGCCTTTGTAGAGTTTGAGACGCGCGGTTCCGAAAACAGACTCCTGCGCCATGTCCATCATGCTCTGCAGGTAGCGCATCTCCGGCGAGTACCAGAAACCGTTGTAGATCAACCGCGAGTACTCCGGAATCAAGCCGTCCCTAAGGTGCATGACCTCGCGGTCCATCGTGATGGATTCCACCGCCTTGTGCGCCGTGCGCATGATGGTGCCGCCAGGGGTTTCATAGACCCCGCGAGATTTCATACCAACGAAGCGGTTTTCTACCAGGTCAACTCTTCCGATCCCGTGTTTTCCGCCAATCTTGTTGAGGCATCCCAAAATCCCCGCGGGACTCATCCGTTCGCCGTCGATGGCAACCGGGTTGCCCTTCTCGAAAGATATTTCCACGATTTCAGGCCGTTCAGGGGCTCCTTGCGGGTCGGCGGTCATGATGAACATCTTCGAATCCGGTTCTGTCCACGGATCTTCCAGAATGCCGCCCTCGTAACTAATATGGAGCATATTACGGTCGCAGCTGTAAGGTTTTTCCTTCGTCACCGGAACGGGTATGCCGTGCCTTTTCGCAAAGGCAATCAGGTCGCTCCTCGATTTGAGGTCCCATTCGCGCCACGGTGCAATGACCTTGATGTCGGGCCTTAGCGCCATGTAGGCAAGCTCAAATCTGACCTGGTCGTTGCCCTTGCCGGTCGCGCCGTGGCTCACGGCATCAGCGCCCTCATCGGCCGCGATCTCTATCTGCTTCTTTGCGATAAGCGGCCGCGCAATCGAAGTGCCAAGAAGGTACTGGCCTTCGTAGATTGCATTGGCGCGGAAGGCCGGAAATACGAAATCCCGAACGAATTCTTCCCGAAGGTCCTCGACGCGGGCCTTTACAGCCCCAGTTTCAAGCGCCTTCTTATGAATTCCGTCGAGTTCATCGCCCTGCCCGAGGTCGGCCGCAAACGCGATAACGTCGCATCCGTATTTTTCGATCAGCCATTTCAGGATAATCGATGTGTCGAGTCCACCGGAGTAAGCAAGAACAACTTTCTTAACACTCATTGATAATTCCTGTTGCGTGTCGCGAGTTTCGGGTTGTGGGTTAGTGCTTTGCGTTTATGCGTTTCCCGCCGCAACTCAAGAGCCAATCAGCCGATCCAGCAGGGCCATTTGCAGGTGCAGACGGTTTTCCGCCTGATCGAAAACAACCGACTGCGGACCTTCCAAAACATCTTCGGAAATCTCTTCACCCCGGTGCGCCGGGAGGCAGTGCAGCACAATCGCACGGGAGGGCGCGCCGGCCAGAAGCTCAGAATTCACCTGGTAGCCGCTGAAGGCATTGCGGCGTTTTTCCGCCTCATCTTCCTGCCCCATGCTTGCCCATACGTCAGTATAGATAACATCCGCGCCGTCAACCGCTTTAAAGGCATCTTTAATGAGGGATATCTTTCCCCCGCCATGCGACTTTGCCCAGTCGACAACATCCTGTTCCGGTTCATAGCCATCCGGGCAGGCAAGATTCAGCGTAAATCCCAGAATCGCCGCTGCATATATCCATGAATTGGCAACATTGTTGCCGTCACCAACCCAAGCCACGGTGATGCCGTCAAGAGAACCTCGCTTCTCCTTTATCGTTAGAAGATCGGCAAGCACCTGGCAAGGGTGGGAGTGGTCGGTAAGCGCATTGACCACGGGAATCGATGCAAACCGCGCCAACTCCTCCACGTCTTCTTGCGCGAAAGTGCGAATAACGATTGCGTCTATATACCGCTCGAGCACGCGGGCCATATCGGAGAGCGGCTCTTTTCGGGAAATCTGCGTGTCCTGGGCGGTCATGAACATTGCCTGCCCGCCAAGCCTGTAGACCGCCGCTTCAAACGATACACGCGTCCGGGTAGAGGGCTTCACGAAAATCAGGCCGACAATTTTTCCCGTAAGCGAGCGGCGTAGAGTACCGCTGGCTAGCTCGCCCTTCATCCTTTCGGCAGCATCCACCATTTCCAGTATTTCAGCGCGGGATAGGTCGCGTAGCGAAAGCAGGTCGCGCATCATTTGACTTCCCTCTCAAATATCCCATCGAGCACGGTTATCAGCCGGTCAACTTCGCTGCGGCCGGCAATAAGCGGCGGAACAAACCTTAAGACGGTCTCGTGAGTACAGTTAATTATTACGCCCGCATCCAGGCACTTGCGAACGAACGGGACGCCCGGAATGTCCAGTTCGATTCCCATCATCAGGCCCCGTCCTCTGACTTCCTTGATAAATGGGTAGCGCGCCTTAAGCTCGCCGAGGCGGCCATGCATATAGGCGCCTGTTTCGCGCACACCTTTGAGGAAGGCCGGATCGGACAGAATCCCGAGCGTTGCAAGGGCGGCATTGGCAACCAGCGGACCTCCGCCGAAGGTAGTGGCGTGAGTCCCGGGCACAAAAGCTTTGGCTGCCTCCTCGGTGGCAAGCATCGCACCCATGGGAAGACCGTTCGCCAAAGCCTTTGCCAGTGTCATTACATCGGGAGTCATCCCTTCCTGTTCATAGGCAAAAAGGGTGCCCGTTCTCCCCAGTCCCGACTGAACTTCGTCGAAAATGAGCAGAAGATCGTTCTTGACGCAAAGTGCCTTAAGTTCCCTGAAATAGCCCGGCGAGGCAAAGTTGAGGCCGCCTTCTCCCTGCACCGGTTCGACCAGCACGGCACAGGTCTTATCGGTTATGGCGGACTGTACCGCCTCGATAGAATTGAAATCTACATAGGTGAAGCCGTCCACCAGGGGCTCGAACCCATTATGAACCTTGCTCTGCCCGGTTGCCGACAGCGTCGCCAGTGTCCGGCCATGAAATGAATTCCTCATGGTAATGATATGGAACCTGCCGGGTCCGAAACGGTCCCAACTATGCTTCCTGGCGAGCTTTATGGCGGCCTCATTGGCTTCAGCGCCGCTATTGGAATAGAATATCTTATCTGCAAACGATAGTCGTGTCAATTCCGCGGCAAGTTGCACCTGCGGGTAGGTGTAAAAGAGATTTGAGACATGAACCAGTTCTTCGGCGCTCCGAACGATTGCACGGGTGACCGCTGGGTGGCAGTGCCCGAGGTTGCACACTGCAATCCCGGCCAGAAAATCAAGGTATTCCTTCCCCGCATCATCCCAAAGCCTGCAGCCCTCACCCTTTACGAAAGCGACGGGAGTCCTGGCATAGGTATCGAATATATTCTTATGGCATTGCTCTTTAATGTCCTGCATACTCTCATCCATTCATCTATTTGAAAGCTTATCTTGAAGGCAGATTTTACCCTGCCATTAGCTTCAATCCTTGTCGGCGATCTCGCACTTTTGTGGGTCACAATCCGCCGCGGCAATCCCTCACTTGTGGGACAGCCTTTCCAGCCAGCCGCCTACCGAGATTCAAGAATCTCCGTCCCCACTCCGGAATCGGTGAAGAGTTCAAGCAGTATAGCGTGCGGCTGACGACCGTCTATAATGTGTACCTTGCCGGTCCCGGCCCGCAAAGCATCAATTGCGCACTGCACTTTAGGGACCATGCCGCCCTTCAGGGTCTGCTCGCGCATGCCATCCTCGGCTTCGGCAATCGTCATGCTGGATACCAAGTTCCCCTTGCCGTCGAGCACACCTGCAACATCGGTCATCAGCAGGAGCTTTGCCGCCCCGAGCGCCCCGGCAAGAGCGCCGGCAACAAGGTCGGCGTTTATATTATACGTCTCCCCCTCATCTCCCACGCCGACCGGCGCGATTACCGGAATAATGCTGCTTTGCTCCAGCGTCTTGAGGATGTCCAAGTTGATACGCGATACTTCGCCCACCAGACCAATGTCGATGATCTCGGTGGGCCTGCGGTCTCCCGTGTCGCGGTAGATTTTCAATTTTCTGGCTTCGATCAGCCTGCCGTCTTTGCCGCTGAGACCTATCGCGCATCCACCCTGGCGGTTTATGAGCGATACGATCTCCTTGTTAACCTTTCCCGCGAGCACCATCTCAACCACGTCCATCGTGTCGGCATCAGTTACTCGCATTCCCTCATGAAACTCGCTCTTCTTGCCAATCCGTTTGAGCATTTCGCCAATCTGGGGTCCCCCACCGTGCACCACAACGGGATTGATCCCGATGTATTTCATCAGGACGATGTCCTTAGCGAAGCTTTCCTTGAGTTCCTCGGCAACCATGGCGTGCCCGCCGTATTTTATTACAACCGTCTTCTGGTAAAAGCGGCGGATGTAAGGCAGCGCCTCGATCAGGATCTTGGCTATATCGCTCATGTCAGGCCTCGGAAAAAGGAAAAAAGATCCTCCGTTTCCACCTAAGGCGGAGGATTGACAAACAGAATGACAATTTACTCGAAAATCCGAATTTAAAGGATTGGGGTGCGGTTTTCAAACGAAATATTCAAAAGGCGAGTAAAACGGAATACTTCACATACCGGATGCTCCAACTTTTTGAATTGCTGGCAATTTCCAGGATTGCCCAATTTGTAGCGGAAAACCGCGTCCGGGTTGATGTCATCAGGTCCAAACTAGCCGGATTTATAGAGCTTCAACGCCTCCTCGATGCGCCTGCGCTCTTCGATTTCAAGCGTAAGCCGTTGATTGGTTTTCGCCAGCTCGGCAGTTCTTTTCCTTACCAGGTCTTCGAGGTGATCACGGTAGGCACTCAGTTCTTCTTCCGCCCGCCTGCGATCGGTGATGTCTCGCACAACACAGCAGAACACCTGACGACCTGCAAGATTAAAGGTACTGGAGGAGGTTTCCACGGGAAAAAACCTGCCATCCCGCTTTTTGTGATAACAGAGTGGCATGCGGGCAGCTTTTTCGGACTGAGTTCCTTCCAGCAATGAATCACTCAAGTCATTTTCCGTGCTGATATCCAAGTAACTCATTCCAAGGAATTCTTCACGTGTGAAGCCGTAGAGGTGGGTTGCCCTCACATTGACGTCAATTAATTGCCGGGTCCCGGCGTTAAAGACCAAAATGGCGTCGGAGACAGTATCGAAGAGTTGACGGTACATCTCCTTGCTTTGCCGAAGCGCCTCTTCACCTTTTTTTCGGTCGGTTATATCGCGCAGAACGCCTACTATGAATTTGTTCCCCGATTTGTCGATATAGAGGGTCTTCTTCGTTGCAATCGTTCGGAGTGCCCCTCTCGCATCCGTTATTTGCTCTTCATTCTCGTTTTCTTCGCCGGTCTCGAAGACTATCTCACCTTTTTCCCAGAAAATTTCGACCTGTTCCTTAGGGAAGAAGTCATAATCTGTCTTGCCGATGAGTTCTTCACGATTCCTCCCGGTGAGCGCGCAAACGGCGTCATTTACCAGGACCATTCGGTGCTGCCGGTCCTTTACGACAATAGGATCGCTTATGCAGTTCAGCACCTTCCCAACAAATTCTCGAGACTCGAGAAGTGCTTCCTCGGATTGACGCTGCACGGTTATGTCTTCAAAAAGCCCTACTGCACCAAGAAACTTGCCGTCATTAGAGTTTACGCGGCTGAACATTGCCCTTATGGGAGTCAGCTTGTTGCCGCTAGCCGATAGATAATCACCCTCGAAGTAATTCGGCTCTCCCGCAAGGCCGGCTCGAATCGCGGCCCTCATCTTGTTATCCAGGATCGAGTTGATCATGTTGAAGCCCATCAACCTGTCCTTTTGGGCTCCGACGATTTCCAAAAAGCGCTCATTGCAGTCTATGACCCGTCCGTCGCAGTCGAAATGGATAATCCCCAGGGGCGAATAATTGAAGATCATGCGGTAGCGCTCTTCGCTTTTACGCAGAACTTCATCGGCCTGACGCCGATAGAGGACTTTTTCCTCAAGCTCCCCGAGCCTTTTTTCAAGTTCTTCGTAGCTTGGCTTACCTGACACCCGCTAATTCCCTCCCCCCGCGCCATCCCGCCGGGAACCTGATCGAAGACTATCCTGAGCACTTCAGAGTGAGCTGAGAGTGAATTATTCTCTATAACTGCGGCCGATAAGGCCACGGAATTTCCGGGACCATCGATCCAGGTTAATTAAACAGTCAATTCACAGCCAGGCGGCAATGGACCGCCCCGAAATTGTGAAAAGTCTCGCAAGAGCTAATGGACCAAACCCGATGGGCGGTCATTTTGAGGTAGAGGCCTCGTCAATCGCGAAAGACCTGCGATCAGATGCGCGGCATAGCCGCTCCATCACAGCCGGCAGGGTCCTGAACTCACGATGCGCAGCGCAGTCTTGCCCATCCGGAGTTGAAACTATAGCATGGACCAGCTCAAACTCCAAACATTGATACCTTGCGATTGAACCAGGGACGCTTCGAAATTTACCTTCCATACGGCATGACCGCACCGCTCCATTTCGCCCGGACCTGCTTGAAGCAAAAAACTCTGCTGTGATTTCGTTTCCTTCTGGAACGACTGGTCTATGGGTGACCTGTTGGGCTCGAAGGCCATGAACAAGGCGCCAATCCTTGGTTTACGGCATTTTGGCGGCACGCTTCGCAGCATGTTGTCGATGCAATTGGTCCATTAAAGGGATGCCAAGGAACGAAAACATTGCGCTTCTGCGCCCTTATTATGCATTTTTTATTGACAGGAAGGAGGGTCTTGTACTAATTATAACAACGTTCGTTTACCTCCTAAGTGATACCCTCCCCTGGAGGTTGGGGGGCCCCCAGGGGAGGGTTACTCTCCTTCTCGCGCACCCCTCAAAAGTCTTCGTTTGCGCCAACCATCCATCGATTCCGCGCAATCACCTCTTGCTACGCGGCGCGCCATGGAATTCAAGCGCCAGTTTGCCGGTCCAGCGAATCCTCGTTGCTCAAAATCTCCCAATGTGGTTAATATCCACAATGGCCGGCCTTTACGACGGGGTCATCTATCGACTGGAGATTCATCCCTTACGGAAAAGAGGAATTCGGTGCAGGAACTCTCGCTTGGATATTCACCCTGTCCCAATGATACCTATATTTTCTATGCGCTCTCGCAAGGTCGCATCCCGGCGCCCTTTAATCTGAAAATCACTCTGGCGGACGTCGAAATGCTGAACCGGAAGATCCAGCAGGGCACGCTTGATGTTTCCAAGATATCGGTCAGCGCTGTTTTGCGGGTGCTCGATAAATACCGGCTTCTGCGCTCCGGGGGCGCAATCGGCAGGGGCTGCGGCCCTCTTGTCGTTGCGAAAAAGCCCGTCCGAATGGCGGATTTGCGGCATGCAACAATTGCCGTTCCGGGCACGCTCACCACGGCTCACCTGCTCTTGCGCCTCAACGGGATTCACAGAGGGCTCTGCGTGGCGATGCAATTCGATAGAATCATGCCGGCTGTTTCCTCGGGCGAGGTGGATGCCGGGGTGATAATTCATGAAGGCAGATTTACCTACCCGGCTCACGGGCTAAACATGGTGCTCGATCTTGGGCAGTGGTGGGAGGAGGAAACGGGGCTTCCGCTGCCCCTTGGCGCTATAGTTGTCCGGCGCGATCTTGGTCTGGAGACTGCCGCCATTTTCGAGCAAAAGATCCGCGAAAGCCTTGCATTTGCTCGTGCAAATCCCGCGGACCCGTGGCCCTATATCGCCAAGCATGCCCAGGAGATGGAACCCGAAGTGATTCGCAGGCACATTGAAACTTTTGTCAATGATTTTAGCGTTGATGCCGGACAAGAAGGGGAAAACGCCCTGAAGCGGCTCTTATCCGCCGCGTGCGATCTCGAAAAGGTCCCTTTTTCATCCGATTCATTGTTTCTGGATTAAGCCTGCCCAGAATGCAAATCAAAACCATTGGAAAGAGCCATGGAAAATACTCCCTTAACTTATTTGCTGTTCCCTGCCCTCACCTTGGCCGAACAGGATCTTCGCAATTTTTTCATCTTCCTGCCCCGGCTCTACATGCTCGAAATCTCCCGGCCGGCTTCAATCCCGGAATGGGCGCAAGAGAAGTTTTTCGGCCGCCCTGCTATTTCCGATCCCGAGTTCATGGGGCAAGTCAAATCGTGCATCCGGGAATATCGAGCTTTTTCCGAGATGCACGGCGGAGTTGGAGGAACTCTTGGGTACCTTACCCAACTCCTGGACAATATGGGCGATGCGCGGTTCAAGATCCAGGAGCAACTGCGCGGCAAATGCCCGGCCGGACTCGATGAGAAGCAACTGGAGATACTCCGTTCAGCCGTTTTCCTAGATATATCCCGCGAATACGACGACCGGGAAGTTGAAATGGCATCAAGCCTGGCCAGGGCCGTCGAGCTTGAGAAAGAATTTGGAGAAATTCTGGGCATAGCTAAAGAAGACGTTTCTGAAATGGCTGAAGGCCTAGATCTGCCGCTTTTCTCCGAAACCTCCGGCCCGCAATACATGCTGCCAGAGAGGATCGAGAGCTGGTTTCGCGTTCTTTCGGCTCGAGCATGCGATTCCCCGCCGATCTTTGTGGCATCCGGTCCGGAAACAGCTTTCGAGGCAATGGACATGCTCCGCAATGGACTTGCGCGCGCAGGCAGGGAATTCAACTCATCCCGGATTTCCCTGGGATCGGTTCATCGCCTCGAAGGGCTCGGACAGAAGCAATTCCTCTCAATTATCGATGCCCCCGGCGTTCTTCCCATATTTTCAGCCTACCAGGAAAAGCTCGACAATTTTCTTGAAAATGCAATCGGCGGCAAGGACACGAGTTTCCTTGAGACCGCGGCAGCACCGCTCCGCCAATGCCTCGAAAAGGCCTGCAGAATTTGCAGCGTGCCGGGCGAGGACAGCGTGACCCTATACCTGGAATTGATTCATGAACTGAGCCGTGGTGAAGCGGTGGAAATCCTTGGCGCCGGCGGCGCAAAGGCTGTGCCGGTGCTGGAAGCAGAAACCGCCCGAATGCCTGCGATGTTTCTCTTTCTGGATTGATCCTGGGCTGTTAGGATTTTAGGCGTGCGGGGCAGGCTGGAAAGCCTACCCCTGCAGTGAAAAACTCTTCTTTCTTCAAATACTTACCCGCCAGGTAGTTCCATCTGGAGAGTCTTCAAGCTGAATTCGCTTCCCATCAAGTTCTTTGCGTATGCGGTCGGCTTCGGCGAAATCTTTTTCTCGGCGTGCCTTGTGGCGAAGGGCTATTAACTCCTTCAATTCATCTTCAGTCACACCGGTTGATTTGAGCTTGAGCTTTCTTTGCGTGTCGAGAAACTCCATGGGTTCGCTTTGCAAAAGTCCCAGGATGTTGCAATGCGTGAGCAGAACATCGGCGGACATGCGCGCCAGTGCAGCCGCCTGGCCTTTGAGGTTCTTGCGGCCGAACTTATCCAGAAAACGCTGAATGTTTCGCTGAAGCACAAAAATATAGCCGATGGCCTGCGCGGTATTGAAGTCGTTTTGCATGGCTTCGTTAAAGGCTGCGGACAGTGACGAAGCCTTCACATAAAGCTCGCTGTCCTGCTTTTTCAAAATATCTTCGGAAAACTCTTCATTCGCACCCGGTTCAGATGCCCTCTCCCTTACGGCGTCGAGGGTAGTATAGAGGCGCTCCAGACCGCGTTCCGCCTCGGCAACGGTCTCATCCGAAAAATCAACCGGGCTCCTGTAATGCTTGCTGATAACAAACATCCGCAAAGCTTCGGGATGCACCTCCCGCAGCACGTCCCGGATCGTGAAGAAGTTGCCGAGCGATTTCGACATTTTCTCGTTATTAATATTAACGAACCCGTTGTGTATCCAATATCGCACAAACTGGCGGCCGAAGGCCATTTCGCTCTGTGCGATTTCGTTTTCGTGGTGTGGGAATACAAGGTCTTTACCCCCACCGTGAATATCCATAGTCTGCCCAAGGTAGCGGCTGCCCATGGCGGAGCATTCGATGTGCCATCCCGGCCTGCCGGGTCCCCAAGGGCTTTCCCAGGCAGGTTCTCCGGGTTTGCTTCCTTTCCACAAAACAAAATCCAGCGGATTTGCCTTATTCTCATCCACTTCGACCCTGGCACCCGCCATCATATCGTCGAGTTCGCGCCCCGATAGCTTTCCGTATCCGTTGAACCGGTCCACGCGGTAGAAGACGTCACCTCCCGAGTGGTAGGCCGCGCCGTTTTTAAACAGCTGTTCTATGATCTCGATCATCCCCTGGATGTGATCAGTTGCCAGAGGCTCGATCGTCGGCCGCAAAACACCGAGGCTGTCCATGTCCTCGTAAAAGGCTTGGATGTACTTATCAGCTATAGTGCGGTAATCGGTACCTTCCTGATTGGCCCTGCGGATTATCTTGTCGTCAATGTCGGTGAAATTGCGAACGTAGGTTACTTCGTAGCCCAAGTGCATAAGATAGCGGTAGATAACGTCAAAAACTATTACGGAGCGGGCATGCCCGATATGGCAGTAGTCGTACACGGTGACACCGCACACGTAGAGCCGTACCTTTCCCGGTTCAAGAGGAATGAACTCCTCTTTTTTCCTGGCAAGAGTATTATACACCTGCAACGCCATTGCGCGCTTGTCTCCTTTTAAGCCCATTCTATCATTCGAGCGCCCACGTTTAAACCCCGCGGATTTTAGTTCATGAAACGGCAGACGATCACTCGATCAGCACAACCGCGTAGGCGGCAATTCCTTCTTCCCGACCGGCAAATCCCAGAGTTTCCGTACTCTTACCCTTCACGTTAACGCATTCCGCTGGTATCTCGATCTCTCCAGCAATTTTTTCGATCATTTTCGGCACGAACGGGAGGATTTTAGGTCTTTGCGCAACCACCGTGCTGTCGATGTTTACAATGCGATAGCCCTTTTCCCTGAGCAAAGCAGTGGTTCTCACGAGAAGTACCAGACTGGATATTCCCTTGAATTCAGCGCTGTTATCCGGAAAATGCCGCCCGATATCGCCAAGAGCAGCCGCACCGATCATCGCATCGCATATTGCATGAAGAAGCACATCGGCATCGGAGTGGCCGAGAAGCCCCATTTCATGCGGGATTTCAACACCTCCCAGCACCAGGACACGGCCAGGCACAAGCCGGTGCACGTCATAGCCAAACCCTACCCGCATCGGGCGCCCTCCCCTGCCCCGCCCGACAGGAACCACTTTGCCCACTCCAGGTCGTCGGGGGTCGTTACCTTGATATTCGTTTTCTCACCGGGCACAACCGAAACCGGAATACCAATCCTCTCCACAAACGAGGCGTCGTCGGTCCCGGACCATCCCGACCGGGTCGCTTCCTCGTAGGCGGCAAGGATTACGTCTTTTCGGAATACCTGCGGAGTCTGCACGAGCCATATTTCATCTCGCGGAAGAGTTTCGCATACCACTCCATCACGGGCGCGCTTCACGGTGTCCGATGCTCTGATTGCCGCAATGGACGCTCCGGTTTTTTGCGCCCCCTCGTGGGTGGCCCTAATAAGCTCTGTAGAAGCAAACGGTCGCACGCCGTCATGTATCATTACCCAGCCGCATTCAGACGGCAAGAGCAGAAGTCCGTTGTAGACGCTGTCCTGTCGCTCGGCGCCTCCGCCCACTATGGTAATGGGCTGCCCCGGCGGCAAATCGCTGACGATCGACCGGGCGGATTCAATGAAATCTTCGGGAACGATAAGAAATATGGCCGATAGAGACGGCACGCGGGAAAGCGCCTCAAGAGTGTGGGCTAGTATCGGTTTCCCGAACAATTCGAGGAACTGTTTCGGTCTGCCGCCCCCCATTCTTATCCCGCGTCCCGCAGCAGGCACGATGGCGCATGTGGTCGTTGCCAATAGAGGATTTGCTTTCGGCGATGGGCGATTAAACGCTTACTAGTTCAGCATCAGGTTGCCATTAATAAAAAGGGAATCCGAAGCAGGTCATAAGCCGGGTTCTGTTCCCCTCGAAGCCCAAGGGCCGCGGGGGTGATGATCATTCCTCTAGCCCAGCCGTTACCGGCTGGATCAAGCGACCAACCCGAGAGCCTCGGGCGGGCGGCCCTCAATCGCTCTCCTATTTGGTCTTGCTCCGGGTGGGGTTTGCCTGGCTCCCGATGTCACCATCGGGACCGGTGAGCTCTTACCTCGCCGTTTCACCCTTACCCCGCTCGCAAGCGGGCGAGGCGGTCTGCTTTCTGTTGCGCTTTCCTCCTCGTTACCGAGACTGGGAGTTACCCAGCACCCTGCCCTGTGGAGCCCGGACTTTCCTCCCCCGGCACTCATCGCGCCGGCGGCGATCATCTGCCCTGCTTCGGATATCGGTTTTTCATCCGTAGAAAAAAATTCCTGAACGATTTTATTTTAGCATACTGAGTATTTTGTGCAACACGCCCCTGGACGACGTCCTCGGCCAATTCGCACAGCGCGTTGAGTGCCTTCTCCAATTCGACCCGGCGCTCTTCGATCATTTGAGCCGTGGAACCGCGCTCGATCCAGATGGGAGTGCCCATCGCCACGACAACCCGCGAAAAAGGTTTGGCGATGATCGTGCGGTCCCAGCTCGGAAGCCTCCAGCACGGGTATGCCGCCATACCGACCGGGCAAATGGGTGCGCCGGAATGAAGGGCAACCGCGACTGGGCCTTTCTGTGCAATCCTGGCCGGCCCCTGGGAACCGTCGGTCACAAACCCGCCCATCGGGCTTTTCCGGAAAGCCGCAATAAACTTGGCTACAGCCCTTGCCCCTCCCTTTCCCGGAGAACCTCTAAATGGCCTGTAGCCAAGGCTTTCAACCATGCCGGCGGCCAAATCCCCATCGCGGCTTTCACTAATCACGGTAAAAAAGTTGCAGTCCCGGAAAAAATAGGCCACACCCGGGAAACAACAGTGCCAGAAGGCAACTACTCCGCCTTTCTCCGCGGCGGCAATTTGCTCGACGTTCTCGGCCCCGATCAGCGTAACGTTGCAGGATCGGTGGAGAAACCGGACCCCGAAGGCGATTAAAGCGGGCAGAAACCGCATACATTGAGCAATAATGCGGCGCTTTCCCCGTTTATGGTGTATATTTTCAGCCTCGGTGTTCATTTTCCAGCCCTGGATCATCCCCAAAGAATCACTCGGAGTTTAGAAAGTGCGCAATATAGCATTAATAGGCTTTCGTGCAACCGGCAAAAGCTCAGTGGGGAAAATACTGGCGCAAATGCTGGGCTGCACGTTTGTCGATATGGATCACTACCTGACAGCATCCGCCGGACGCGAGATAGAGTGCTGGGTTCGGCTCGATGGTTGGGAGTCGTTCAGGCGGGCCGAATCGGAACTGCTCCAGGCGCTCGGCTCCAAGGAGGACCTGGTCGTTGCAACAGGCGGCGGAGTCGTGCTGGCCCCCGAAAACCGCGAAGTCTTGAACAAAAGCTTTTTCACGGTGTGGCTAAAGGCAGGCGCCGAGACGATACATTCCCGAATCCTCTCCGACCCGGCATCTGCTGCGAATCGCCCACCGCTTTCCGAGTTGCCGATGGAAGTTGAAATCCGCAAGCTGATCTCTGAGCGCGAGCCGCTATACGAGCTTTGCGCCGACATACAGCTCGACAGCGAACGCACGACCCCCGCTCAGATAGCAGAGAAAATCATGGAAGGATTCAGGGATTTAGGGACATTGGGGATTTGAGGAATTCGGGCCAAATGCTTGAGAAACCACAACTCAGGAGGGAAGCAAATGGAATTCAAGGAAATCATTTTCGAAGTTGATGCCGGCATTGCGACCATGACTCTGAATCGCGCCGATACACGGAACGCTCTGACCGATCCTCAGATGATTTCCGAGATCAAGTCAGTCTGCGCTCGGGTAAATTCCGATCTGACTATAAAGGCCCTTATAATCACTGCCGTTGACCCCGCATTCTCGTCAGGCGGCAACGTCAAGGACATGAAGGAGCGCAGGGGCATGTTCTCAGGCACTCCCGCCGAACTTATGGAAAAATACGCCCGCAACATTCAGGACGTGCTCCTTTCGGTCCACCACGTCGAAATTCCGACAATCGCCGCTGTGAACGGCTCGGCTGTAGGCGCCGGATGCGGCCTGGCTCTGATGTGTGATATCCGGGTCGCATCGAAGCAGGCAACCTTTGGCGAGACTTTTCTGAATGTCGGCTTGATCCCCGGCGATGGCAGCGCTTACACATTGCCTCGCGCCGTTGGAATGGCGAAGGCCTGTGAGCTCATTTTCGCGGGCGATACGGTTGATGCTGATACTGCCCTAGCCATCGGCCTCATAAACCAGGTTGCCGAACACGATCAATTCATGGACGCTGCAAGAAGGATTGCCCGCAAAATTACTTTCAAACCCCCGCAGGCCCTCCGAATGACAAAGCGCCTCATGCGCAGGGCTCAGAACGAAACACTCGCCGACACGATGCTTAACGCGGCCGCCTACCAGTCCCTGTGCCACTACACCGAAGACCACATGGAAGCGCTCAGCGCGATGTTCGAGAAGCGCAAGCCTGAGTTCGCCGGGAAATAGCAAAGAGTCGTCTGAAAAAGGGGGCCCGAAACTTAGAATTCAGAGCTTCGGCCCCCTTTTTCCCACCCCGTATCCCGCCGATCTTGTTGAACCCAGCCAACACAAAAATAGGAAGAGGACCAGGAAAGAACGGCCTGGGTCCTTTCAGATAATTTTGGCGGGCAGGGCGGCGGCCGCTCAGCTCCTGTACGAGGCGTTTATCTTTATGTAATCGAAGGAAAAGTCGCAGGTAAACGCAGTGTGGGAGGCTTCTCCCATTCCGAGATCCAGGCGTACGCGGATTTCCTTTTGTTTGAAAATCCTGGAGGCTTGATCTTCGATTTCTTGTCCCTGAATGGGCGCACCGGCCTTGAAAACGCATAGGTCATCGAAAAAGAGCGCGGTTTTTCTGGGATCGATTTCGACTCCCGACCTTCCGGCAGCCGCAACTATTCTGCCCCAGTTGGCGTCTTCGCCGAAAAAGGCGGTCTTGACCAGTGGTGAATTGGCTATGGTAAATGCGGCCAGCCTGGCGCTTGAGGCGTTTTCCGCGCCGGATACGGTTATTTCGATGAGCTTGGTTGCGCCTTCGCCGTCCAAAACCAACTGGACGGCAAGGTCGCGCAGGACCGCGCCAAGGGCCTCGCCGAAAATCCTGCTCTCCTCACCCTTTGTACCCCTTATTTTCTGATTACCGACCCCGCCGCCGGCCAGCACGATCAGGGTGTCGTTAGTGCTGGTGTCGCCGTCGATCGTTATCGAGTTAAACGAGATGTCCGCACCTCGCCCGGTCCAGTAATCCAGCGCCTCGGAATCAATTGCGGCATCCGTACAGACAAAAGCCAGCAGCGTTGCCATGTCCGGCGCGATCATTCCCGAACCCTTGGCAATTCCGCCTATGGTTACGGTTTTCCCGCCGATTTCAACTCTGGCACTCGCCATCTTTGGCACGGTGTCGGTGGTCATGATTGCCCTGGCGGCATCCTCCCAACCGTCCAGGCGAAGCGAGCCGGCAAGTTTCGGCATAGCCTTTGCCACCGATTCCACGCTTACCTGCATCCCTATTACGCCTGTAGATGCAACGAGCACGGATTCTTCGGGACACCCCAATTCGAAACCAACCAGCCGCGCCATCTCGAAAGCGTTTAGTAGGCCTTCTTCACCAGTGCATGCGTTGGCAATACCCGCATTTATGATGACCGCCTTAGACTTTCGCGCGCCCAGGTGCTTGCGGCAGACCTCAACCGGCGCGGCGCGGAATGCGTTCTTTGTGAATACGCCCGAGGCCGTGCACCCATCGGGATCGCCGTCACAGACCAAAAGCGCAATGTCGGGCCGTCCCTTATAGCGCATGCCCGATTCCGCCGCTCCGGCCCGGAAACCCGGCACGGTGAAAGGATTTCTACTGACCATGACACTTCTTGAATTTTTTCCCGCTTCCGCATGGACAGGGATCATTTCTGCCGACCTTCCCATCTTTTTTTACCGCTTTTTGCTTGGGAGCGCCCTCCGGCGGCCCAAAAAACATTGGCTGGTCTTCCTGCTCCCGGCGCATCTCCTGCACCTGGTCCTCGCGCTGGATCTGAATGTGATACAGCATGCGAACCGTTTCTTCCTTGATGCGGTCGATCATCTGCTGGAACATTTCATGGCCTTCCCTCTTGTAGGCGACAAGCGGGTCCTGCTGGCCGTAGCCGCGAAGCCCGATGCCCTCCTTGAGGTAGTCCATGTTCAGCAGGTGATCCTTCCAGAATGAATCCACCGTCTGCAGAAGGATATAATTTTCCAGGTCGCGCATGATCGGCTCGCCGAATTCAGCCTCCCTGGCTTCATAGCGCTCGTTTGCAAGCTTTGACAACTCCTCCCGGAACTCCTCACGGTTCATTTCCTCCAGGGATTCCACCGTAACCTTTTGCTGGATTCCGAACGTCTTGGCGAGTTCCACGTTGAGCTGCTCTAAGTTCCAGTCCTCTGCGTAAGTCTTTTCAGGCGCGTTATCGTCGACGATGTAATCGAGGAGATCCTCGATCATGTCGGAAATTGCCGGCTTGAGATCCCCACCCGACAGGGCCTCGCGGCGCTGTCGGTAGATAACCTCGCGCTGCTGGTTCATTACGTCATCGTATTCGAGGATCTGCTTTCGGATGCTGAAGTTATGCGCCTCGACGCGGGTCTGCGCGTTCTCGATCGCCTTGCTGATGATTCGATGCTCGATAGGCTCGTCTTCGGCCATGCCGATCCGCTGCATAAGACCCGAGAGCCTGTCGGCGGCAAAAATCCGCATTAGGTCGTCTTCGAGCGAGAGATAGAAACGCGAGGATCCGGGGTCACCCTGGCGGCCGGAACGACCGCGCAGCTGATTATCGATGCGCCTCGATTCGTGGCGTTCGGTGCCGATGATGTGAAGCCCTCCAAGATCCACAACGCCCGGCCCAAGCACGATATCGGTACCGCGGCCGGCCATGTTGGTGGAAATGGTGACCGTTCCGGGCTGCCCCGCCATCGATACGATTTCGGCCTCTTTTTCATGATGTTTGGCGTTGAGCACCTGGTGCGGCACCCCGGAGCGTTTCAGCATATCGCTCAATTTCTCGGATTTGGCTATGCTGATCGTGCCGACAAGGACCGGCCTTTTGTGCTGGTAGAGTTCCTTTATCTCATTCGCCACGGCCCGGAATTTTTCCTGCTCCGTCCTGTAGATGCAATCAGGAAAGTCTGACCGGATCATCTTTCGATGCGTTGGAATTACCACCACCTCGAGCTTGTAGATCTTCAGGAATTCAGGCGCCTCGGTTTCGGCTGTACCGGTCATGCCGGCCAGCTTGTCGTACATCCTGAAATAGTTCTGGAATGTTATCGAGGCCAGGGTCTGGTTCTCGTTTTCAACTTTAACCCCCTCTTTTGCCTCGAGCGCCTGATGCAGACCCTCGCTGTAGCGCCTGCCCGGCATCAGCCTGCCCGTGAACTCATCGACTATGATTACCTGGCCGTCCTTGACGATGTAGTCCACGTCGCGCTTAAACAGCACATGGGCGCGAAGGGCCTGCTGTACGTGATGGTTTATCGTCATGTTGCGGGGATCATAGAGATTTTCGACCCCCAGGAGGCGCTCGACTTTTGCAACGCCCTCCTCGTTTAGTGCAACCGTCCTGGTCTTCTCCTCGCTAGTATAATGGGCCGCGGCGTTAAGCTGAGGGATAATCCTGTTCACGCGGAAGTAAAGCTCGGTTGACTTCTCGGCCGGCCCCGAGATAATCAGCGGAGTTCGCGCCTCATCAATCAAAATGCTGTCCACCTCGTCAACTATCGCAAAATTGAGGTCTCTTTGAGCAAGCTCTTCGAGGCGAAACTTCATATTGTCTCGCAGATAATCGAACCCGAACTCGTTGTTGGTCCCGTAGGTTATATCAGCTCCGTACTCCTGCTGCCTCTGGCGGTCATCAAGACCGTGAACGATGCAGCCCACGGTTAGTCCCAAAAACTTGTATATCTGCCCCATCCATTCACTGTCGCGCCGGGCAAGGTAGTCGTTTACCGTTACCAGGTGCACGCCCTTGCCTGTGAGGGCGTTCAAATAGATCGGCATGGTCGCGACCAGGGTTTTGCCTTCGCCGGTTTTCATTTCCGCTATCTGGCCCTGGTGCAAAACGATACCGCCTATCATCTGAACGTCGAATGGCCGCATTCCTAGAGTGCGGGCGGATGCTTCGCGCACAACCGCAAAGGCCTCGGGCAGCAGATCGTCAAGCTCCTCGCCATTTGCCAGACGCTGCCTGAATTCCGCGGTTTTACCCCTTAATTGATCGTCTGAAAGCGCGCGAATCGCCGGCTCAAAATTGCTTATTTCGTCAACCACGGGCGCGATCTTCTTGAGAGTGCGCTCGTTATGGCTTCCGAATACTTTTTTCAGCACATCGCCTATCATTGATATCTGAATTCCTTCCAGCAGAAAAAATTTCGAAGATTTGTCCACAATAAGATGGGCACGTGAGGACGTGCCCAAGATTTATTATAACGGAAAATCTTCTATTTTCCATTCGTTCGGTCCCTGGGATTGTAACCCTAAGCCTGCTTCCTATACTTCATGCCGACTTATTTTGCAATCCCGCCAGGGCGTAATATGCTCCCGGTCCGCGCGCTCAGGCGGCTTCCTGTACGCAAGCCCTGTTGAGCACCCTGGTTTCTATGTACTGTGAGGCCGCCAAGGCAGCTGTGCAGCCGTCAGCCACGGCGATTGAAATCTGGTTCGCGAATTTGTGCCTCAAGTCACCCACGGCGTAAATTCCGGGAATGTCGGTTTCGAGCTTCTCGCTTCCGGCAAGCACATAACCCTGCGAAGTCATCCTTATTCCGGCGGGAACAAGCTTGTTGCTGGGACTTCGGCCTATAAAAACAAACACACCGTCGGCTGAGGTTTTCCATTCACGCCCCGTCGCGACGTTTTTAAGCACGACTGAATCGACCTGCATCCCGTCACCAAGGATCTCCTTCACGGTCGTGTTTAGAAGCACCCGGACGTTGCACTCTGCCAACAGTTTTTCCTGCAAAATTTTTGACGCGCGCAAAGAGTCGTCGAGATTTACCACCATTACCTCTTTTGCAATTTTCGCCAGGTAAATGGACTCCTCCGTCGCCGAATCCCCTCCTCCGACCACCACGACCTTCTGTCCCTTGAAAAATAGCCCGTCACACCTGGCACAATAGGATACCCCTCTTCCGGTATATTCCTTCTCGCCCGGAACTCCGAGTTGGCGAGACGAGCATCCTGTTGCAAGGATCACGGCATGAGCCCGCAGCAGCTCTCCATCTTCTAAAAAAACAGAGTGGAAGTCTATTCCCGGCTCGACCCGCGTGACCCCTTTCCGGACAAATTCCAACCCGTATAATTGCGCATGCCGGGCGAATTTGTCGATCAAATCCATCCCGCTTATTTCCTCGATCCCAAGATAGTTTTCAACTCCTTTGGTTATTGCAACTTGTCCTCCGAGAATGCCCTTTTCAATAAGTACCGTCTTAAGGGCAGCCCGTCTGGCATGAAGGCCGGCGGAAAGCCCCGCCGGTCCGCCACCAATTATGATGAGGTCGTAAATATTGTTAAGCATTTCGCCACCCCTTTTACTGCAATACTTCTTTGTGTGCGACTCTAATGACTTGACAAAGAAGAAATACTTATGAGCGCAAGATAATCATTGCTTCGAATTGAGGAATTCCCGCATTTAGCAATAGAGGGATTTGGCGAATTAAATGTAGCGTAGGCAGGCGTTTATCGTGCCCACCCTAAATTCCATGGCGAAATGGAGATAGGAGGCTACGCGCTGCCTGGCAGGTCCAGAACGAGAGCGGATTCGTCGCAGTTGGGGAATTTCGGGCAGTTCAGACAATCAACCCAGACTTTGTGTGGGAACATATTCTTGTCGACCAGGTGGAATCCGAGGCGTTCGAAGAAGCCAATTTCGTAGGTTAAAGTAAAGATTTTACCAATCCCAAGCTCGGTTGCCTCCTCAATACAGGCCTGTACGAGCTTTCTGCCGATCCCGCGCCGGTGGTGCGAATCCAGCACCGCAAGTGAGCGGATCTCTGCAAGATTGTCCCACACTATGTGCAGACTGCAGCAACCGACCAAGCGCCCCGTTTCCTGATCCACGAATACATGACTGTCGCGAAGACAGGTATAGAGTTCGTTAAGCGAACGCGCCAGGAGCTTTCCTTCATTGGCAAAATCGCGCAGCAATGCCTGGATTTCCACGACGTCCGCTATTTTTGCCTTCCGTATCATACACACCTCGATTTAGATATGTGCACGGCCTCTGCCTCAATTTTCGATCGAAACCCGCCGGGACGAATCATTAGCGACGGCCTTTGTCGAGGATCGACCGCAGGGATTTCAGAAAATATTCGATTTCTTCCTCAGTGGTCGAATACCCCGGCGAAACCCTTACGGTGCCTTCCGGGAAGGTTCCAAGCGTCCTGTGGGCCAGGGGCGCGCAGTGCAGTCCTGCTCTTACCGCAATTTCGAAAGCCTCATCGAGGATGAAGCCGATATCCGCCGCATTCATGGAGCCGGCGACAAAGGAGATCGTCCCTATACCGCGTACGCCAGGCGAGAGCACTTTTACGCCGCTGATTTCGGATAACTTATTTTCCAGGATGGTCGCAAGCCCGAGTTCGTGCTCCCTGATGCGCTCTAGTCCCTCTCTCAGTATAAAGTCAATCCCGGCGGAAAGCCCGGCCAAACCCGGGAGATTCGGGGTGCCGCTCTCGTATCGGTCGGGGCAAAACTCAGGCTGATTGAAATCCTCCGAGCGGCTGCCGGTACCTCCCTCCATTAGCTGTGAGACTTCAAGATCCGGCCTGACATAGAGCAATCCAACGCCGGCGGGCCCGAGAAGAGACTTGTGCCCCGAGCAGGCAACCATGCCCAGTCCCCTTGCTTCAGCCAAAATAGGCTGCACCCCCGCACTCTGGGCGGCATCCAGGAGCAGCGGCACGCCATGACGGGCGCAGATTTCAGCCGCCCTGTCCACCGGCATCAGGGCCCCATTGACGTTTGATGCGTGCACCATGACTGCAAGCCGAGGCTTTGTTGCCACCATGGTCTCGAAGGCCGCCATGTCGATCTCTTCACAGCTCCCCCGGGGACTTATCACGTATGCAACACCCTGGGCGGAAATCCTCTGAAGGGGGCGGACAACGGAATTGTGTTCCATGCCGGAGATTACCACCCGATCCCCGGGGCGCAAAAATCCTTTGAGCACGACGTTCAGGCTCTCGGTGGCGTTACCTGTAAATATCACCCTGTCAGGATCGGATACGCCCAGCACGAGGGCGGCCTTTGCCCTGCATTCCTTCATTATCGACATGGCTTGGCGCGCATGCCGGTGAGCACCCCTGCCAGGGGACCCTCCAATAGTTCCGATAGCGGTGGTTACAGCCTCGGCGACACCCGGCGGCTTGGGAAAGCTCGTTGCTGCGTTATCAAGATAAACCGGCATCTATTCGTTCCCTACCGCTATAGACGGTAAACTTTCCAGCCCTCGCATAGCCTATCATGGTCACCCCAAGCGAACCGGCAAGCTCGACGGCAAGGCTTGTCGCCGTGTTGCGGCTGACCAGGACTGGGATATTCACTTTGGCAGCCTTTATCAACATCTCGGAGGTAAGCCGTCCGGTAGTTATCAGCATCTTGTCGTCAAGGGAGATACCATTTAGGAAAACATGCCCGACAATCATATCCACTGCATTGTGGCGCCCGATGTCATCCCTGAACAAAATTATGTCTTCCGCCGAAGCTAGCGCCGTATTATGGACCCCGTGAGTGCGGCGGTAGGTTTCACTCAGGCGGTTGAGGTCCTCGACCCGATCCAGCACGTGGCGAGGCGAGACGCGAAATTTGCTTTCCACCGGACGGCTAAGCAGCGCATCGAGAGCGTAATAAAAAAGAGATCCCTTTCCGCATCCGGATGATATGGTTCGCTTCTGCCATAAGCGCTCTGTAATCTCGGATTTGCCCCCGGCCGTTATTTCCACCCTGCCCGCAGTCTCGTCTATTTCAACTTTTTCAATTTCATCGGGTGCCGAGATGAAACCCTCAGAGTAGAAAAATCCCGCGGCAAGCTCATCGAGATGATGGCCTGCGCACAGGAGCGTAACGACTTCGCGCCCATTAAGGTAGAGCGTAACCGGCTTTTCCCTGATCACCCACTGGGTCTCATCGTTCCTGAGACCGTCCCTGTCATATACGCCAACAGATGCGGCGGAGACCTGTTCGGAAGAAGCGGATACATCGGGGTAATCGGGACTTTTCATCGTCTGTACCGGGTTTAAAGTTATTCCATTGGCTGGAGGATCAATTATAGCCGGCCCAGCAAGTATTCGGAATAGTCAGATAAAATGCGAGCGTGGTCAAAAGCTAAATTATCAGGCAGGGCGTCAAGCGGGAATATTCCGATGTCCTCGGCATCATCGGCGGCCCGCGGAGTACCCTTTCCTTTTCCGGTGAAAACAACGCTTACCGTGTGGTGTCTCGGGTCCCTGTCAGGGTCCGAATAGGCGTGGAATTGCTGGAGATCGATGATGTCAATCCCCGTCTCTTCCCTGGCCTCTCTCAGCACGGCGGCTTCAAGGGTTTCTCCGTAATCGACGAACCCCCCGGGGAGCGCCCAACCGGGAGGAAAATTTTTGCGTTCAATAAGAACTATCCCCTGCCCCGCGATTTCTATAATTGCATCCACAGTGAGAAGGGGGTTTTGGTAAACCTTTACGTCGGCCCCGCACTTGTGGCACTTGATCGATCCGGTGCTCAAAGTCCCTCCTTTCCCAAAAACCCTATCCGGGCATTTTTCGCATCAGGACGTGTTCAAGCAACAAAACGGAAATTATCCCGAAGGTCAGCCCGTTTCCAACAAATACTTGCAATACCTGCGGCAAACTCCCCAAAAGCCCCTGGGGCAGAAATCCCAGAAGGGTCCCAAGCAGCACTGGAAGCCCAACCACGTAAAAGTCACGCTGCTCCATGCCTCCCTTGGAAATTATCGAAAGTGCCGCGCCGATCTGCACCCCCATCGCGGCGCATAAAGCGGCGCCGACAACCGGGGGCGGCACCATGGCAAGCAGCGCGGCAAAGGGCGGGATGAAAGCCGCTATCATTATGAGAACTCCACTGTAAGCCACCGCGAACCTGCTCGCCACGCGGTTGGTCAATACAACGCCGGGGCTTAGCGAGTAGCTGACGATGCCGATTATTCCCATGAGAGCGCAAACAACTCCTCCAACGCCGTTTATCAAAAGCCCCATGGGAATTGCCCGTTCGAGACGGTCCCTGCTGGTGACATTAGCTATTGCCTGGATGCTCCCGACACTGTTTACCACTACCGCAACGTAAGAAACAGCAAAAGCAACAACGGCCGGCAGAGTCAATTCGGGCCTTGACGGGATGAAGTCCGAGGGAAGGGAGAGCCATGGAGCTTCATATAGAGTTCTCAGTTCCGGAAGCTCGATGGCGTAAAACACTCCTGTTCCGATCAGAATTCCGATCAGAATCGATATGGTCTTTAGAAAGCCTCTCAGCCTGTAGCCCAGGGTAGCGATAAGAAGCACCAGCAGGATGCTCGTAAGAAACTTGGCGGCGCTTGCCCCTGCCGCACCGGTTGCGCCGGACATCAACCTTGAGAGATAAGGCAGTATAGTTAGCGCGATCAGCATCAGAATGACGCCAACGACGTTCGGCGTCATGAAGTGGATTATTCTCCGGGGCTTCACGATCAGAACCGCAAAAATCAGGAGCAACGATCCCAGGAGCGCTCCTCCCTGTATTACGGGGATGCCGTAAGGGGCAAGAATTAGAAAAGTCAAAAGAAGAGCGGTGGAAGGGCCGTCGATGACCGGGTACCTGTGTCCCCACAGGCACTGGACGATGGTAAAAAAACCCGATGCCAGAAGTGTGAGCTGAAAGAAGCGCACCTCCTGGGGCGGCGCAAGCTGAAGGACCTTGGATACCAGAGCGGCCGAGGTGATAAAGATGGGGAACATGATGACCGACCATTGCAAGGCGTACATAATGCCATAGCGAATAGGCGGCCTGTCATCAATGTCGTATATATAGGAGGGTCGCTCCATTCGGAAGCATCAGTGCAGGATCTCAAAGAGAGTGCTGATGGAATCCTCATTGTGGATGCTTCTTACCGCGGCCGCGAAAAGCTTTGCGGAGGAGACGCATTTAATTTTCGAACACTGGGCGGCCTCGGGCCGCATAGGGAGGGTGTCTGTTACAATCAGTTTGCTCAGGCTGCTCTTTTCGATTCGCTCGATAGCGGGCCCGGACAGTATCGCATGGGTAACGCAACAACAAACCGAAGTCGCTCCTTTGTCGAGCAACACTTTTGTTGCCTCGACAAGCGTTCCGGCAGTATCCACCATGTCATCGAGTATGATTGCGGATTTGCCTTCGACCTCGCCGATGATGTTCAGCGCTTCCGCCTGGTTAGGTTCCGCGCGGCGCTTGTCGATCATGGCCAGCCCCGATTTGAGGAGCTTCGCATAGGCACGGGCGCGTGGGACGCCCCCTGCATCCGGCGACACGATTACTATATCCCTGCCGAAATGCTCCTTGATATAGGGAAGCAAAATGGGTGATGCATAGAGATTATCGACCGGCACATCGAAAAACCCCTGTATCTGGCCGGCGTGCAGGTCCATGGTTACAGTCCGGTGCGCGCCGACACGAGTGATGAGGTCCGCTACGAGGCGGGCGGTGATTGGAACGCGAGGTTTGTTTTTGCGGTCCTGGCGAGCATAGCAGTAGTAGGGCATGACAGCCGTTATCCTGCGTGCGGAGGCTCGCTTGAAAGCGTCGATCATCACCAGCAGTTCCATCAGGTGGTCGTTTACAGGGACGGCCCCGCTCTGGATTACAAAGACATCGGCCCCGCGAACATTTTCATTGATTTCGACCCTGATTTCACCGTCGCTGAACCTACCCACAAGGGCCTTGCCAAGAGGGATCTCCAAAATATCGCAGATTTTGTTGGACAGCACCGGATTGCTGTTGCCGGCGAAAACCTTCATTCCATACACAGCCATGCTTCTTTTCCCTCAATCCTTCGAAATTTCCAAGCGAAACGCCAAAAATGGAAGGTGCGGCCTTTCCAATCGAAAATGAGGCGTCGATGTCCTTTTGTGGGTGACAACTAAATAGTATAGCCGGAATGCCAAAGCAAATATTTTTCACACTCCGATACTTACAGCGGAAATCCCACGTCGATCGTTTATGCAGGTTTTTTTAAGCTCCCGATGCCCTATCCAAAGAGGGTTTGCCGATAAGCGAGGCAGGACATCCCGGCGCCCATTGCTTGGATTGTCGGTTAAGGCTTTTCGCGGCGCATAACCATTCACCGCTCAACCCAGTATACAGAACCGATCAGTGCAGCCAACCCGCAAAAAAGCCAACCTGATCGAGAGCGGGTCAAATGTTCTCAATATCCTCGTGGAAAAAGCAGTAACCCTCGTGCCCGGGCCAGTACAGGAACCGGTGGCAGTGAGGGCATTGCATGATGTCTTCGTCGCGCTGCAGTTCGATAAATTTCTGCGGAGGAATATTCATGTGGCAGACCTGGCAAACCCCGCTATCAACGGAGGAAACAGCGACTCCAGCCTGCTTGAACAAAAGGAAATCCATCTTCTTCAACAGGTCCTGTTCGATGCGCCCGCGCACCCCTTCTCGAATCTCCTCAAGGCGATCGAGACGTCCCTTGACTTTGTCGGACTGCTCCTGAAGAACAGCCTTATCTTTTTCAAGCGCCCCTCGCTTTGCGGCAACTTCCTTTTCGAGGTCTTTGAGCTCCCGCCCGAGTGTCTCAATCTTTTCCATCAATTCCAGAGCGCTGTCCTCGTTCCGGGCGACCTCTTTCCTTGTCTCGTCCATTTCCTTGATGATCGCCTGGTATTCCTTGTTCGTCTTTACTTCGGTTTGCCTGCTTCTCTGGCGTGAGAGGCGGGCTTCGAGATCGGCTATGGTCTGTTCCAGCGCCTTGTGCATTTTCCTCGCATTTTCCTGCTCCGACTTCTTCAAGAGGAACTCACTCTCGAAGAGTTCGAATTCTCTCTCCAACTCGGCAATGCGCAAGGGGGTTTCTTCGGATTCCCTGACCAACTGGTTTTTCTTGTCCTCGATCTTCTGGTATTCAATCAGACACTTAAGCTGGTCCAGCAATTCGCAACCTCCAATTAATTTGCGGCTCCTCAAAAATCAACCGCGTTTGGTTATTCAATCCATCTAACGTATTGTCCGGAATGGGTCTTTCTCGCTCCTCGAAACGACTGACTCCAATTTGCCGCCCTCTTCGAGCGCCTTCGAGGCCAGGAGCGCGGCAATTGGTTCGAGCACTAGCTTCTCGGATGCAAAATGACCCACGTCTAGTATGGCAAGTCCGCATTCCTCGGCGAGTTTCGCGTCGTGATACTTTATATCGCCGGTAATGTAGACGTCCGCCCCAGCCGAAACAACGTCTCCTATCAAACTCGCCCCGCTGCCGGTGCAAATGGCCGCGCGCCGGACAGTTTTGCCGGGGTCCCCCACCATCTTTATCCCGGCCCCGTCGAGCGAATCGCTCAATTGCCGGGCAAGCTCGCCCATATTCAGTTCCCTGGGAAGCTCGCCAACGAGACCTATCCCAATGTACTGCGATTCATCGGATAATCGGGCATCTACCTCGATGGGCGAAACACCTTCAAGTCCGAGCAAATCCTTTAACTGTCCGTTCGTGCCTCCGCGCGCCGCATCCACATTCGTATGCGCCGCTATGATGTTAATTCCGGATACAACCGCCAGGGCAATAACGCTCCCTGGCCATGAATCAGTTCGCAGAGTCTGAATAGGCCGAAAGAGAAGAGGATGATGAGTAACCAGGCACTCGCACCCGAGTTCCTTTGCCTCGCCCACAACCTCCGAGCCGGCATCGAGTGCAACCAGCACTCGCCCCACAAATGCCTCCGGATTTCCGACCTGAAGACCGGAATTGTCCCACGTCCGAGCGAACCTGAAAGGTGCCCAGGAATCAATCCAGTCAATGATTTGCCGGACCCGAACCATTTCCTTTTGTCCTGTCCCGAAAAGATGAGGGGTGCTCCTTTCGGAACACCCCTCTATTTTCTATGCCGGCGCCTTCGTACCCGGAGTCCGGGTACGGCCCGGTTCTTTTCTGCAGCGATTAGAGAATCCGTATAACCTCATTCAACATCCGTAAAATTTCGGTAAAATCTTTCGTCCCTCGCGAGTGGGCCCACCTGGGGTCGAACCAGGGACCTGCCGGTTATGAGCCGGATGCTCTACCAAACTGAGCTATGGGCCCTCCTCCTACTGGACGAAATTTAAGTATAATTGCGCGGCTTAAAAAGTGTCAAGCCAATTCAGCGCTTAATAAGGCCTGTGTAGGATTCCCCACTTGAAGTGGAGCGGGCTTTTCCAGCATGTCTCATGTCTCAATAAAGCTCTTAAGCTCCTTGCGCCTGCTCGGGTGGCGAAGTTTTCGCAGAGCTTTTGCCTCGATCTGCCTGATTCGCTCGCGGGTGACGGTGAAATCCTGGCCAACTTCTTCGAGCGTATGATCGGCCTTTTCCCCAATCCCGAAGCGCATCCGCAGAACTTTTTCCTCGCGCGGAGTAAGTGTTGCCAAGGCCTTCCTGGTCTGCTCGCTCAGATTGAGGTTTATTACGGCATCAACCGGGGAGGCGACCCTCTTGTCCTCGATAAAATCGCCCAGATGGCTGTCTTCTTCCTCGCCGATCGGCGTCTCCAGGCTGATGGGTTCCTTGGCGATTTTCAGCACCTTGCGCACCTTGTCCACCGGGAATTCCATCTTTTCCGCTATTTCCTCCGGCACCGGCTCGCGCCCGAGTTCCTGGACCAAATAGCGTGAGGTCCGTATCAGCTTGTTGATGGTCTCGATCATGTGTACTGGAATGCGAATCGTGCGAGCCTGATCGGCTATGGCCCGGGTTATAGCCTGCCGAATCCACCATGTGGCGTATGTACTGAATTTATAGCCACGCTGGTATTCGAACTTATCAACCGCTTTCATCAGGCCGATGTTGCCTTCCTGGATCAAGTCCAGAAACTGAAGTCCACGGTTGGTGTACTTCTTCGCTATGCTTACCACAAGGCGCAGGTTGGCCTCGATGAGTTCGCTTTTAGCCAGCTTTGCCCTTATAGCCCCATTCTTTACCCGGCTCAAAATCTGGCGCAAAGATTTAGAATCCATCTTTGCCTCCACCTCAAGCCCCGCAATCCGCAGCCGTGCTTCTTTCGAGCGGTTGAAAAACGTTTCGATCTCTTTAGGGCCAAACTTGCTTCCGTCCGCGAACTCCCTCATCCTCTCCACGTCGCCTGATTCAACAACAAGCTTAAGCTCGCTTACATCTTTGTTTCCAAGCCGCGCCGCGCAGTCCCTGAGTGTCCGCTCCGATTCGTCGATGGTTAAAAGGTGCTGCGTGAGCTTGTCTATGATGCTGTCTATGTGGCGGCGGCTAAGCTGAAGGCCCTTTAACAGGTTTACCACCCGTTCCTTGTTCTGCTGCACCTGGTTTTTGAGCCCGAATTCGCTTTCAGGATCGAGGCTTTCACCCAGCAACGTCACCTGCATCGTTTTGTTCTGCTCATCGAGCCGCTGGACCTCTTCGAGAATTGAGATGATCCGCTGTTTATGGACCGTCTCCTCCTCCTCGCTTATTTCCTCCTCCATCTCGCGGACGACCTCATTTAGACGGTATGCCTCGTTTTCGAGCTTGTCCTTGAGACTCATTATCTCCCTGATGCCAATCGAGGATTCCATTATGGCGTTAAAAATCTCACGCTCCCCGGCTTCTATCCTCTTGGCGATCTCGACCTCGCCGTCCCGCGTAAGCAAAGACACCTGTCCCATTTCCCGAAGGTACATCTTGACCGGATCGGTCACCCGGCTGGCTGAATCAGCCTCGAGCTGAAGTTCATCCTCTTCTTCCTCGATGAGGCATTCCGGGTCGGCGGAGGGACCGCGCACAACCTGCACCTGCTGCTCGGAATCAACGATTTCGATGTCCATTTCATCGAAAATCATCATCATATCGTCCAGCTTATCCGCCGTTACGATCTCTTCAGGCAGGGCTTCGTTCACCTCGTCGAGGGTAAGATAGCCCTTCTCCTTGCCGGCCGCGATCAAGCGGTTCAAGTCGTCGACTTCGGGCTTGTGTGCGGGTTCGCGCCTTTGCTTTGAATCCTTATCCGTCATTTGGCCGTATCTCCTGAACATTATCGGAAAAATCGCAATCTTTGGTCTTGGACGTAAGGTCTCTTATTTCCATCAGGATATTTCTGATTCTCGATGTGTCTCCCTGTTGCTCGGCTTCCCGGAGGGCGCTTTCCAGCACCTTTCTTCTCTGCTTTTCTTCGCGCTTGATCAGGGCTTCGATCCAATCCCGTAGCTGCATCTCAGGCTCGTGAATCTCGTATGGTTCGAGCAGGTACCTCGTATAAAGTTCCTGCAAATCGGCTTCGGCAAGCGAGTCATAGACTTGCGACGAGTTCATCTCAACCCCTTCGCAAACGCCGTCGCGGCAGATTTCCATGGCTACCGCAAAGAGCTTCGACTCCCGAAAGCAGGTAAGTGCGCCGCAGCTTCTAACGGAATCGGCGAATTCAGGATATTTGATAATCAATCGTACGATTTTTTCTTCGAGTGAATCAATTTCGGGAGCTTTGGGAGCGTAAGCCTTCCTGAACGACCTGTGCTCCTTTTCACTCTTCCCGCTCTTGTCGTGCAGAAGCTGGGCCCTGGCAATATTTTCGCTTACCGAGAACCTGTCGGCGATAATGCGCAAGTATTCCGACTGTAGGAGCGGCTGGCGAACAGTTTGAAAAATAGGCTGTAGATCGGAAAATATTTTAGATCTTCCCGCCGCGCTTCCGTCCCATCCCTGGACGGCTTTTCTTACCGCATACGCGCCAAGCTCGATACGGCGCGCGATGAGATTTTCCAGTTCGGCAATCCCGTATTTTTTCAAGAAATCATCAGGATCCATACCGTCTGGGAACCGAATGCAGCTTACCGAGACCTCCTCCTGCAAAAAAATAGGGAGTGAGCGCAGCATTGCCTTCTCTCCCGCATCATCCCCGTCGTATGCCAGCACGACTTCGTCTGAAATGCGCGAAAGCAGCCGCACCTGCTGGCTGGTAAGCGCAGTTCCAAGGGTGGCGGCAACGCGTCGAAAATTTCGCGAGTGAAAGGCCAGTAGGTCCATATAGCCTTCCACCAACAGCACCTGCCGCACCTGTCGGCAGGCATCCCGCGCCGCCCCATATTGGTAGAGCATCCGCCCCTTGTGGAAAACCGGGGTCTCTGGGCTGTTCAGGTATTTCGCCTCGTTCTGTTCGCCTGAAGCCAGGATGCGTCCCCCGAATGCGACCACCCTGCCCCGCTCGTCCGTGATCGGAAACATGAGTCTGTTTCTGAAGCGGTCATAAAATTTCGACGAATCAGTCCCGCCGCGGCTCAGAAGTCCAGCTTTGACCCCAAGTTCAGGGTCCACGCCGTTATTTTTTAAATGAGCCAAAAGAGCGTCCCAGCGCGCGGGTGCGTATCCGATTCTCTCAGACTCGACGACCTCGTCGGGAAGTTCGCGCTTTATGATGTAATCGCGGGCGATTTTGCCTTCGGGACTAAGCCGCAATTCGCGATGAAAAAAAACAGCTGCGCATTCCAGCGCGGCAATTATTTCATCGCGCTCCTTCCGGCTGGCCTCGAGAAGCGACGAATCGCCATCCCCACGATCCTCGCTGGGCAGTGCTATATTGTATCTTTCGGCCAAATACTTGACCGCGTCCATGAACGTGAGGCTCTGATGCTTCATAACGAAGCTGATTACGTCGCCACCGGTAGCGCAACCGAAGCAATAATACAGCTGATTTTCTGCATCTACTTGAAAGGACGGCGTTTTTTCTTGGTGAAACGGGCACAGGCCTAGGTGTTTATTACCGGAGCGGCGCAGCGGCACCGCCCGGCCAATAACTTCGACGATATCCACCGCCTGTTTAACCAGACTGGCGATTCCGGAAACAGACACTTCAGCCGCCCGCCTTAGACATAGAAAGAGAAAGGATAAAACCAACTCAACAGGAAAACCAAAGATTTTTAGCCTTCAGCTCCCTTCAAATCAAGCTATTTGTGATTTTTTTAGAGAGAATGATGAAGATTCTTTGAATTTAGATGCCCCTGAGAATTTCGCCGATCCAGTTGCAAAGGCAAATGCAGTGCAACCCGCACGCCCCGCGATCAGCCACCGAGCTTTTTGCGAACCAGTTCGTTTACCTGCTTTCCATCCGCCCGTCCCGTGGTTTTCGGCACTAGGACTTTCATTACTTTGCCCATTTCTTTAGGTGAAGAGGCGCCGCTTTCGGCAATGGCCTCATCGACCAGTTTTTCGAGTTCCTCGGGCAAGAGTTGCTCGGGCAAAAATACCTGGAGAAAAATTATTTCCTGCTCTTCCTTCTTCGCGAGTTCTTCGCGGCCACCAACCCGGAACTGTTCGGCGGAGTCGCGCCGCTGCTTGATGAGGTTCGTCAGGGTCTGCTGGATCTCTGCTTCGGCGGGCTTGCGCCGGATTTCCTTTTCCTTCACCTTGAGGGCGGTCAGCAGCATTCGCAACGCATCCCGTTTTATTTCGTTTTTCTCCCTCATCGCGTCTTTCAGTGCATGCTCTATTTGCTCGTGCAGTTCCATCGCGAACCTCACCTCAATTCTTGTTCGAATCGCTCGCCTGCCCACTTGCGCCGGCAATCGCCTCCCGCAGATCGAGGGTCCCCTCGTATATTGCCCTTCCGGTAATGACGCCGAGAAGCCCCTGCGGAACAAGCGGCAGCAAGTTCATTATGTCACCAAGACTTGAAACTCCCCCCGATGCGATAACAGGCACTCGGGTTGTCTGAATGAGTCTTTGGGTAGCCTCGATGTTTACCCCGGTCTGCATGCCGTCTCTGTGGATATCGGTATATATAATTGCCGCAAGCTCAAGGTGCTCGAAGCCGCGCACCAGCGAAACCGCATCGGTCCGGGTTGCTTCCTTCCAGCCTTCGACGGCTACAAGGCCGTCCCTGGCGTCCAGACCAAGGGCGATGCGTCCAGGATACAAGGAGCACGCCTCTGCAACCATTGAGGGGTCACGGAGGGCGGCCGTCCCAAGGATAACCCTCTCTACACCGGCATCAAGATAGTCCTTCACGTTCTCGATTGTGCGGATACCTCCCCCAACCTGCACGGGGATGGAAATCGACCGGGCAATAGCCTTTATCGCGACACTATTTACCGGCTGCTTCGAAAATGCCCCGTCGAGGTCAACCACATGAAGCCATTCGGCCCCCTGGGACTCCCAGTGTCTTGCGACCGCAACCGGGTCTTCGCCGTAAACCGTTGCCCGGTCGGGGTCGCCCTGCTTAAGGCGAACGCACAGGCCGCCTTTGATATCAATTGCCGGAAAAATAATCATCTTCACTCTCTTGAACGAGAGCACAATTTATCGAAGCCAAATTGTACTCAGATCTACTGGTTTTTTGCTGATTCGAGTAGTTTTCGCAAATATTCGGGTGGCTTATGCACCTTATGCTCACTATTCACGCATGCGTGCACGGTGTAGCCTTTTGCAATGAGTTCATCTCCTCGGAGGATCTCGTAATCGAATCTTAGACGAGCTGGGCCGGCAAAGGAAAATGATGTGCTGATGGTCAGCAGGTCATCGTAGTATGCGGACCGTTTGTAGGAACAGTGCGCCTCGACAACGGGCAGATTGATTCCATCCTTCTCCAACTCCCTGTATGACGTGCCGGTTTTGCGGAACCATTCGGAGCGGCCGATTTCGAACCATTTGAGATAGTTGCCGTAGTAGGCAATGCCCATCGCGTCAGTATCCGCGTATATAACCCTGAGTTGAGCTTGAGTCGGCAATTACAAACCCTCTTGTATTCTCACGACTTGCGTTATTTAGACATCAGCATTTCAAAAAGCTCCACGCCGGAATTGAGGTGCAGGCCGGCAGCTTTAGCGCTTCGCTCAGAGAATTCGGCGCCGCCGCCTTTTGCGGGAAGACTTTCAGGCCCTTCAATGTCAAGGAGCAGGAACGGGACAGGATCCGTGGTGTGAGTCCTTAGCGATACCGGGGTATAATGATCGGTAACGAGCAGGATTCGCACCTTCGAAAAATTTTGCACCCCTTTTAGGACAGGGCCGACTACGAGTTTGTCGAATCTTTCGATGGCCTCGATTTTATCTTCCAGGCTCCCCTGATGGCCGGCCTCGTCGGGCGCTTCCACGTGAAGGTAGGCAAAATTGCCGCCTTCAAGTGCGCCAAGCGCCGCTTCGACCTTGCCGGCGTAATTCGTGTCCAGGTAGCCTGTTGCTCCCGGGACTGCCACCGGGTCCAATCCGGCATAAGCACCGATGCCCTTAAGCAGATCGACAGCCGAAACCATAACCCCGGAAATTCCGAACCTCTCGCCAAGGCGCGGCATGGCTGGCGCCCTTCCCTGTCCCCAAAGCCAAATAGCATTTGCGGGCAATTCGCCGGATCTTTTCCTTTCGGCGTTTACGGGATGAGATTCGAGTATCCTGCCGGCCTTCTCGGCGAAAGCGCGCAGTACCGGCTCGGATGAAAAGCCGTCAAAAGCTTCGATCGGCTGTCCTATTATGTCGTGAGGAGGTTTTGTCGCCAGGCCGTCTCGTCCGCCCTTCCAGACCAGCAGATGACGGTAGCTGACGCCCGCATACAGGGCCAGGGGGGCCCCGGATACCGCGCCTTGCAGGGAGCCTATTATCCTTTGCGCCTCCGGGGTTGAAATGTGTCCGGCGGAGTAGTCCCCCATAATCGTTTCCCCAGAAGAGTCACGATCAAGGAAAACCAGGTTGCACCTGAATGCAACATCTTCCCGTTCCAGCAGCACACCCATGCTTGCCGCTTCCAGCGGACCTCTTCCGGTGTGATAGACGGCCGGGTCATAGCCGAGCAGGCTCATGTTGGCCACGTCGCTTCCCGGCGCCATGCCCCGCGGAATGGTTTGCGCCGTACCCATCTTCCCGGCCTGGGCAAGTCGGTCCATATTAGGCGTCCGCGCGGCTTCCATGGGAGTACGCCCACCTAGTCGATCCAGCGGGTAATCACCCATCCCGTCGCCGACCAGAATGATATATTTACGATCCATCTCAGTTAACTCGCAGCCGATAAAGTCCAAATGAGTGCAGGAAAGGCTCAGTTATGGTTTTCAATCCGAATAAGCGGGGTCGGGGCAAGTACTACGTCCAAACCGTAAATCTCGTCGAGCGCCTTCCTTATGTTGCTCTCGACCGCTTCGTGCGTGATCATGATCAGCGGCACCCATTCCTGCTCATGGCGGCCTTTCTGAATGACTGCCGCGATGCTTATCTGGTGCTTGCCGAGTATGCCGGAAATCTTAGAAAGCACGCCTGGGCGGTCAAGTGCCTGAAACCGGAGATAGTAACAGGTGGAGACGTCGGACATGGGCCTTATTTCAATCTTTTCGAGCCGCTCGGGCTGGAAGGCGAGTGCTGGAATGCGGCAGGGAGTACCGCAGACAATGTCGCGGGCAATGTCAATGATATCGCCGACCACGGCGCTCCCGGTCGGCATCATTCCGGCCCCCATGCCGTAGAGCATGATGTCTCCCACGGCGTTGCCCTCGATGTGCACTGCGTTGTAGGCGCCCTTTACACTTGCCAGCACATGGTTTTTCGGAATAAGGGTCGGATGCACGCGCATTTCCAGACGGCCCTCGATATTTCGCGCAATTGCGAGCAACTTCAACTGATAACCTAATTCCTCCGCGTACTGTATATCTAGAGAGTCGATTCCCGAGATTCCCTCAACGTGGACCTCATCTAACTGGATGGGCGTTCCAAATGCTATGGCGCTTGCAATTGCCAGTTTGTGGGCGGTATCCATGCCTTCGATGTCCAGGGTAGGGTCCGCTTCAGCGTACCCGAGTTCCTGGGCTTCTTTTAGGGCGTCACCGAATGAGAGGCCGGAATCGGTCATGCGGGTGAGAATATAGTTTGCCGTGCCGTTCAGAATACCGAAAATTTTGTTGATGCGGTTTCCGGCTAGACCTTCGCGAATGGATTTGATGAGGGGTATTCCGCCGGCCACCGACGCCTCGAAGCCTATTGCCCGTCCCTTGTTCCGCGCAAGGTCGAAAAGTTCGTTGCCGTGGTGCGCCAGCAGCGCCTTATTGGCCGTCACCACGTACTTACCCTTTGCGAGCGCCTTGGCAATAACTCCCCTGGGAAAGTCGATGCCGCCCATGAGTTCTATCGCAATGTCGATCTCGGGGTCATCTAGGATGTCGTCTATGTTTGTAGTGAGCATTTCCCGAGGGACCTTGACAGCTCTTCTGCGCTCGATATCGCGGTCGGCTATGCGCTTGAGTTCTATAGGCGCTCCAAGACGGCTTTCAATTATCTCGGCATTTTCCAAAAGAACCCGCACAACACCGCTGCCAACAGTTCCCCATCCGATCAGTCCAACCCCGATTTTTCTCATATCAACCTCTGTAAATGCCAAACCCGCCCGCATGGTCGTAATTGGCCGCAGGCAGGCGCTCGGAGACATCAACAACTATAAAAATGTAGGCCGGCACGGCTCCATCATGCCCACCGTCTGCCCGTGCGCACCGGAACGATGCCATGGAGCCCGGCCCACCCTGCATCGACCCTTCGGTTCTTCAAGGTGTCCGGCCCGCTGAATCTAGCCGGTTCTTACCTTTTTAATCTCACTCTGGGATTTTTGAAGGGCGCGCCGCATGCCTCTTATCGCCTGTTTGGTCCGCAGTTCGTTTTCGACCAGGGCAAACCTGACGTATTCGTCCCCATACTCTCCGAATCCAAGGCCCGGAGACACCGCCACTTTTCCTTCTTCAATCAGATATTTGGAGAACTTAACCGATCCCATGTGGCGAAATTGTTCGGGGATGTGCGCCCAGACGAACATTGTCCCCTTCGGCTTTTCAGTATGCCACCCGAGACGATTCAGGCCGTCAACCAGTATGTCACGTCGCGACTGATAGGTCGAGACGATCTCGGAAACGCATGACTGGTCACCTTTGAGCGCAACTGTTGCGGCGATCTGGATAGGCTGAAACACTCCATAGTCCAGATAACTCTTTATCCGTGTAAGACCCGCAACCATCTCTGGGTTTCCCACGCAAAAGCCTACACGCCAACCGGCCATGCTATAGCTCTTCGACATTGAGAAGAACTCGACCCCGACCTCTCTTGCTTCCGGCACTTGGAGAAAACTCGGCGCCTTGTAGCCGTCAAAGGTGAGATCCGCGTAGGCGAGGTCGTGGATCACCATCATTTTGTTTTCCTTGGCAAACTCCACGATCTTATAGAAAAAGTCCAGATCGACGACGGTTGTTGTCGGATTGTGCGGGAAGGAGATTATTAGCAGTTTCGGCCTGGGCCAGGTTTGCTTTACGGCCGTCTGGAGGTCTTCGAGAAAATTGCGGTCCGGACCTATGGGAACCGAGCGCACGTCGCCCCCCGCGATAATCGCTGAATAGGGATGAATCGGATAGGTCGGATTGGGCGCAAAAACCACGTCCCCGGGGCTTATCAATACCAGCACCAGGTGCGAAAGGCCTTCCTTGGCCCCGATGGTGACAACAGCTTCCCTCTCGGGGTCTATGTCAACGTCGTAGCCTCTTTTATACCACTCCGCAATGCCTTCCCGCAGCCTCGTTATTCCTTTGGATGCCGAATAGCGGTGATTGTGCTTCTTCCTCGCCGCTTCAACCAGCTTGTCGATTATATGTTTTGGCGCTGCAAGGTCAGGATTTCCCATGCCAAGGTCTATTATGTCTTCACCGGCCCATCGTTTCTCCATTTTGAGCGCGTTCACCTCCGCAAACACATATGGGGGCAACCGGTGCATTCGGCTTCGTTCGGCAATATTGAACTTCATTTTCTCTCTCCCTGTGGCTCGTGAATCAAGGAAGGATAATATCTCCGAAGCCGAAATGTCAAAATATTTCGCAAAGAAATCGCTGCATCCCTCCAACCTCCACCCTGATACGCAACCGTTTTAGCCAGCGGTTTTGCCGCCCCTCGTACTTTGTTTGAACCACCTCGGGTGTTCTAATAAGTACCAGACGCTAAAAACTTGTGCAGAATGTCCTGATTCTGCTAACTTTATGGGCGTCTTTAACATACATACAACTCGGAAAGACTATTCCATGAAACAGGTCATACTGGGAACGGCCGGGCACATAGACCACGGCAAAACTTCTCTTATCAGGGCACTGACCGGAATCGACACCGACCGCCTCAAAGAGGAGAAGCTGCGCGGCATAACAATCGAACTCGGCTTTGCCCACATGGACCTTGCAGGGGGCGAGCGCCTTGGGATCGTGGATGTTCCCGGGCACGAAAAATTCGTAAAGCACATGGTTGCCGGCGCAACCGGAATCGACTTGGTAGCCCTAGTGATTGCCGCCGATGAAGGCATAATGCCCCAGACCCGCGAGCATCTGGAAATATGCGAACTGCTCAGGGTGAAAAAAGGACTGGTGGTCCTCACCAAAACGGACCTGGTTGAAGATCCGGACTGGATTGACATGGTCCGTGAAGACATAGTGGATTTTTTGAAAGGGACTTTTCTCGAAGGCTGCGAAATTGTTTCAGTATCGTCAGCAACCGGCGAGGGAATCAACGATCTCAAACAGTCTCTTTCAAGCCTCTTTAAAGACATCGAGCCCAAAAGCCCCGACGGCCCGTTCCGACTGCCGGTGGATCGCGTATTTACAATGCGCGGCTTCGGCACAGTCATAACGGGCACGAGCATCTCCGGGCGGCTCCAGATCGGCGACCCCGTCTTTATCTATCCATCTGAATTGAAAAGCAAGGTGCGCGGGCTGCAGGTTCACAATCTCGACGTCCAGGAAGTGCTGCCAGGCCAGAGGACCGCCGTAAACCTGCAGGGGATGGAGCGCGAACTAATCCAGCGAGGCGACGTTCTGGCCTCACCCGGCGCCCTTACCGCCTCTCACATGGTGGATATCCAGCTCGAACTTCTTAAAAGCGCTCCGCGCCCGCTAAAACACCGGGCAAAAATCCGCTTCCACTCAGGCACAGCCGAACACCTGGCAACCATTGTGCTTCTGGACCGCGCCGAACTTAAGCCGGGTGAGAGCACCTTCGCCCAGGTGCGCCTGGACCAGCCGACGGCCGTTCTCCGGGGCGACCGGTTTGTTCTGCGCTCCTACTCCCCAGTCCAGACCATCGGCGGCGGCACTATCCTCCACCCGCTCCCCCGAAAGCACAAGGGATCGGCCAAACGTGAGGCGGCCAAAGCACTTGAGCTGCTTTTCAAAAGCGAAGACCCGGAGATAATTCTCTGGCACATAGAAGACGCCGGCTGGGCCGGCCTTGGGGAGCAGGAGCTGCGAATCCGCGCCAACCTGCCTCATAAATTTCTCGAGAAAACACTCCAGCAGTTTACCAGCAACAAAAAAGCGGTCATTTACGACAAGGAGAACAGGCGCTTCATACACCCTGAGGCGCTCGCGGAAATCGAAACGTCCATCAAGGAAATCGTTGCCGACTACCACCTTAAATCCCCTCTCAAGCCTGGTATGGCCAAGGAGGAAATTCCAGCGCTTCTTTCCAAACCAATCGAAAACAAGCTCTACAACTTCGTCCTGCGCAGGCTTGCCGAAGCGCAGGAGATTGTTCAGGAGATGGAGTGGGTGCGCCTCGTTTCTCACAAGGTGGCCCTAAGCAAAGCGGAAGAGTCGATTCGCGAGAAAATAGAAAAGATTATCCGGGATTCCGGATTGCAACCGCCCTTTTTCCGCGAAATCGCCGCCAGCCTTCCAGGCACTCCAAAACAGCACCAGGAAGTGCTCGAATGGATGCTCGCAAAGGGTATGCTGGTAAAGACCAAGGACGATATCTACTTTCATTCCTCCATTCTGTCCGATTTCCAGCAGCGCCTCATAGCGTGGCTGAGGGAGCATGGTGAGATCACAACGACCCAGTTCAAAGAGATGACCCAGGCCAGCCGCAAGTACACCATCCCCCTTCTCGAGTATTTCGACGCCCAGAAGATTACTATTCGGGTTGGCGAGGTAAGAAGATTGAGAGACCTCAAAGCGGCCGGATAAGCCCCAACATGTCCTGCCCGCGGCATATGCTCCGCAAATCCGTTTTTTCTATACGCAATGATTTTTCATTAAAGTAACCAACGAGAGCTGCCGTTCTTCTTTGTAACCCCTCAAGGTTTTCTAACCCCTCCACAGCCCGGATGCCTGCAGCGTCCGGGCTTTTTTTTTTGCTCACCGACTAGAGCTCACCGACGTATGCAGTGCATTTGACTTTGCAGTGCGGCAATCCTTTTTCGCCTGGTCGAAATAACACCGCCCGTCTGGCTTTGAGTCAGACGGGCGGTGTTTTGGCTGTTCTTTGCTATTGAGGCAGGTTTCAGTCCCCTCCAGGCATTAGTTGCCCGTGGCGACGATTCTTCCTCCAACCGAAGTGGATATCTGCCCCCATGAGGTGCCGTTATACTGCCATATTCCAAGGGAGCCGAAAGTTCCATACAGGTTCAAACCCGATACGGCCATATCGGTTGGGTTTGAAGAGGTAAGCTGGCTCCAACCCGCTCCGTTCCACATCCATAATCCCCAACCCGTATAGGTGGCATAAAGGTTGGATCCCGCCGCAATCATGGAGGCCGGCGAATTGTGGTCTATCTGCTGCCAGGACGCGCCATCATATTGCCACAGGCCCCACGGTGAAAAATCCACGTATAGGAGGGAGCCTGCCGCAACCATGTTTTTGGGGGTTGTAGGTGAAATTTGGCTCCACGCGCTGCCGTTCCACTTAAAGAGCCCCCAGCCACCGTAGTCAGCGTAGAGGTTTGTATCGGCGGCAACCATGGAGATGGGCGCCTTGGTATCGATTTGCATCCAGGTGGTTCCGTTCCATTGCCAGAGTCCCCATGGGGTGAAGTCGGCATAGACGATCGATCCCGAGGCAGCAATGTTTTTCGGGTCGCTGGAGGAAAGTGATACCCATGAACCGTTCCATTGCCAGAGCCCGCCGGAATCCGTGTATATGTTGTCGGCTCCAATCATGTTTTCGACACTGCCGTTCGATGAGATTTTCGTAACGGTCGAGCCGTCATATTGGTAAATACCGTCGCCCGAGAAGCTTGCAACAACTCTTTGGCCGAATGTAGCCATCTGAGTGGGCGAAGATTGCGACATCTGCTGCCAGGCACCGCCCTGCAGCATCCACACTCCCCGCGAACCCAGGTCAACGGCCACATACGGCACCACCGAGGTCACCCCTTGAGTTAGGGTGAAAGTAGTACCTGCAATCGTAGCAGTCCCCGTCCTGGTCGGACCGGTATACCGCGGGACCGATAGTTGCACGGATCCGGCGCCGTTGACACTTGCGCCGGATGAGACCGTTATCCAGGGAGTATTGCTTACCGCGGTCCACCAGCAGCCGTTATTGGCGCTAACATTGACGGTAATAATGCCGCCCGCCGAACCAAGCGCTCCACTGGTGCCTGAAAGCGAATAGCTGCATTGGGTCTGCGAATGTGTGTAGCCCTCGTAGGCAATGGTTTCCTGAGCGAAACTGACAACAGAACTAATCTCGCTGTAGGCTATCCTGAAATAACCGTTTTCTCCCCAATCCGCACCCCAACTGTTCTTTACTATGAAACACTGCTGCGAATCATCGTAGCCCACCAGCAGTATTGCGTGGCCGCCCTGGTAGGTGCCGCTCGTGTATTTATACAAACCTTTCGTGTAGGAATAGAAATCGCCGTAGACGTCCATGGACACAATTAGCGGGCCGTAAGTGTAGAGGGCGTTTTTCAAGTAGGTGACGGTAGGGGCGACATAGTGCCAGCCAGTAATTTTGTAAGCATCGCTTTGCCAGTAGGGACAAGCGGCGTTGGCGCAGTTGTTATTCGACTGCGTATAGGGGAAACATTCTTCGACCGGAATCCCGGTACTTTTCACATAATTCGAGACTCTGTCCAGATAACCGCCGTTGCAACCTCCGCCGGTGGCATTGGCCCCACTGCATGAAACGAGCACCTGTTCCGATAGGTCCACAAGCGATCCGGTGGACATCGCGACCTGGGATTCAAGCGCACCGGCGGCGGCAAATGCCCAGCAGGCCCCGCAGTTTCCCTGCTCCTTGGGCGGTGTGACGTAACCGTAATTACGCCAGTCGAAGCTTCCGGAAGGCGCACTCAAAAGTGACGACGAAGCTCCGAAGGATTGCGCCCCCTGGGCAGGAGCGGTTGCCTGCTTTGCAAGGCCAAGTCGCATTTTCCGCACTTCAGGGCTAAGGCGTGAAACGGAGGTTTCTCCCGCCTCCCACTGAGCACCCTGCTCCTGAATCAGGCGGTTTATTTGATCGATTTCAACTTGATTGGCCGAGGCGTTTTGCGACCAATAGAGTACAAAGGAAAAAGCACTCAGCAGGAAAAGTAGGCTCAGAACTCGATTAGCCTTCCCGGTAAACATTGAGGCATCCCTTCATGCTAAAGATTCTCCGTTTGGACAAATGTCTACTAAGTGATAACGCTTATTCCATGAATTTTTCGCAAAATCAAGGTTGCAATTAGTGCGCCACACTTCTTTTGTGCTTTGCGCTTACTTATGTACATAATTGAAGAATCAGGGCATTTTTGCCCATTTATTGATAATATCGGCTCGGCACAAATTAACCATTATTCCGAAATTTCGTCAGCTTTCGTCAAAATTTGCCGGGTTGTTTGTCTCGGCAGTTTTCACCGATTCCGAAGGGCATAAGACAACTCTCATACCTGAAACCACGGGAGCCCCAAACCCGTGCCCACCCTGTCGTAACACCAGGTTTCAGAATCCAAATGCCTTTATCCCTCCATCGTTTTATTATTAAAATTCTTCCCTCTTTCATTACTAAATTCCTAAGTTCCTTAAATTCTCCATCGACGTGATTTATCTTTGAAGTGCATTGATGAGTTGATGGATTGGAATCAAGAGGGATCGACGACATGAGGAAACAGTTGCGCAATTTCGAAAACGCCGATCCCGGCCCCACAATCTTGAATTCTGGCCGTCCGGAGCCTATCCGGCCAACAAAAACGATAGAGATAATGCCGAGGCAAATATGAAAATTCTTGGTTCACTGTTGATCGCGATTGCATTGCTTGGCCTGACGGCAGTAAATGCCGATGCCAGGCTGGTATCGAAGAGCGTTTCGTATCATCAGGGCGATGCGGAACTCAATGGCTATCTGGCCTATGACGATTCCATCCAGGGCAAGAGGCCCGGAGTGCTGGTCATTCATGAATGGTGGGGCCTGAACGAATACATCAAGAGGCGGGCCGATATGCTCGCCCAGCTGGGATTCGTTGCTTTTGCCGCGGACATTTACGGGAAAGGCAAGGTTACTCAACATCCAAAAGAGGCCGGCGAATGGTCAAAAGAGGTGATGAGTAATATCGAAACTTGGCGGGACCGCGCGAAGGCCGGCCTTGAGGTTTTGAAGAAAGATCCCAATACCGACCCGGCCCGAATAGCCGCCATCGGATTCTGTTTTGGCGGATCCACCGTCCAGCAGTTGGCTTTCTCCGGGGCTCCCGTCAAAGGAGTGGTCAGCTTTCACGGCTCATTGGTGAGTCCGCCGGATGAACAGGCAGAGCGAGTAAAAGTAAAATTCCTGATCGAACACGGGTCCTCCGATCACATGGTAACTTCGGACAAGGTCAAGGAATACATCGAGGCGATGAACAGAACAAATCTGGACTGGCGACTCATAATAAACGGCGGAGCCGAGCACAGTTTCACCAATCCCGACGCGGACAAGCACAATTTACCCGGCCTGTCCTATAACAAGGCAGCCGACATGCGCTCATGGGCGGACATGCAGATGTTTTTTAAGGAGATTTTTATATCCGGCATCAAATAGCTCAAAAGTCAGGTCGGCTCGCGTGTGTTCTGGAACGATTGTGCCCGCACCAAGCCGTCAGATCCGAACTTCTTGACAGCTATGCCGGGCACGATGCGGTGTTATCGCTGAATGAGTCCTCGGGGTTCCAAGCACTGGGCAGCCCGGCTATAAATGCGGGATACCCTTCTATCCCCATACGTTCCATAGCTTGTAGCTTCGCGGAATTCCCCATTCGGACAACAGCGGCCTAAAGATCCATGCCTACCAGGCGCGATTCCCAATTTATCCCAGCAGCCGTGAAGCATCCTTCATGAGTTTTGCTATGTTCAAGCCTTGAGGGCAGGTGCGCTCGGCAATCGTATAGTCCGTCTCGCAGATTCGATCACGCACCTCGCCCGGGAATGCCGCGAACAATTCCCGCGCGAGATCTCTTTCCCCATATTCGCGGTAGTACATGAGGCAGCGCAGCACATCATTTACAGGGATAACGCCGCCGAGCGCCTCGGCGCAGATGTTGCCGCACCCCGCGCAATAGCTTGCGCGGGTCTGGCAGGCGAAGTTTTCGAGGTGGCGCAGCTCCGAGCCGCTTAGCCTGGTAAGGTCTTTTGCCGCGGCCACGTTAGCGGAGAGGATGTATAGATTTGGCATCTGAGAACAGATGCTCGCGATTTTTGGATCTTCCCACACCGCCTTAAGCTTTGCCTGCTTATCATTGAACCCGCGTTCCATGAGCTTTCCAATCAGAGCGGCTTCAGCCTCACTTTCGGCCTTCACCGGACCGCCCCCCTGAGTCTTCATGGCAATAAGGCCAATGCCGGCATCCGAGCAGGCATTCACCGCATCTTTCATCTTGGGGGTATGCATCAGACGGAAATTGAAGGCCAACATGGCCACATCCACCCAGTCAGTTTTGGAGGAAGCAAGTAGGCAGTCTTCCATATTGGAATGGCAGCTGAAGCCGAAAAATTTCATCTTGCCGGATGATTTCATCCGGGCGGCCCAGTCGCGCATGGGCAAATCGATCTCTTTAAGATCGCCTATGCCGTGGATGAAAAACAGGTCCACGTAATCGGTATTCAGGCGCTTTAAGCATTTGTCGAGGCCCTCGCTTAGGCGGTCGGGCGTCGAGGCCTTGAGCTTTGTTATGAGAAAAATCTCCTTGCGGGCTTCTGGATTTTTGGCAAAAAAGCGGCCGAACCCTTCTTCGCTAAGCCCATTTCCGTAAGCCTCGGCGGTATCGAAGCAGTTTACCCCCCAGTTGAAAGCCTGGCGAATCAGTAGCTGATTGTTCACGGTATCGAACATCCCGCCCAACGTCAGGATAGACAGCTCCACACCAGTCTTGCCGAGCTTGCGCCTGGGCATGGAGGCAGTCTTTTCCACGCTCTGAGCGGAGGCCGAGATTGCCATGGCCGAGTCCATACCGGTTGCCGCCAGCCCGCCAAGACCAACTGTCTTTATGAAGTCGCGGCGTGTAAGGCCATCCTTCTTCTCTGACATTTTGCTGCTCCTTGATTTATAGCGCGATATTCAGCAAGTGCAAAATACTCGACAAGCCCGCACATGCCGCCGCGTTCCGCGTTTCATCGGTGCTAACGCCCAAGGGCTTTGCCCTGTTTTATGTCGTAAATCGGCTTAACTTTCAGTTCCCCCGTCAAGGTTTCTTCGGGTTTTTTCAATTCAAGATTTCCCGAGGCATCAACGAATCGCAGCTCGGCATCGACGGGAAAACCGTCCCTCGTTGCTTTGTCCAGGCCCTCCTTTGCGGCTCCGAATTCAGGCTCGGCCTTGCTCTTGTGAAACAGCTTCCGCCACTCGAGCCACTGGGCAGTGTTGGCCTGCGACCTGTCCACGAAAACGTAGTGGACAACCTTTCCACCGCAGTCCTGTTCAAGATAGAGAGTGTATTCACCAGGCCCCGACTGCTTGTCGAGCGATTCCAGCCTCGCTTTTTCACGCTCCTCGATTAGCCATGCGGTCGAGCAGGGGCGGGATTTTACAAAATCAGAAATCTTGCCAAAAATGAAAGCCGGGTCCATCTCGTCAGCAACGAAATTACCGTTCAGGAATGATTGAGGCGGGGTAAATTCGCGAAGCGAATCGGCTTTTCGAAGCTTCATGGCCTCCTCGCTTGCAGCCATTGCCGGAATGGTAGTGCCCAGGACTAGACACGCACCAACCAGAAGACCAATAAAAACACGCATTTCATACTCCAAATTACAAATGTTGCCAGGATGGGAATTTCGGAAACCGTAACAGGAGCAAAAGTATCAAGTCAACTAATTTCTCCCTGAGGGCCGTTCTTCCAACATGACGGGTTTTTAAGAGAGGTATAATTGTTTGTACACAGGCGATAGGACGAACCCCAGCCACACCTTAAATCATCATTTTAAATCCGTATTCAAAATGGACTGACCTGTGTATTGCCGCTGCATGCCGTCGAGGCGGCAACAGAACTTACACGTCCTCCCCACGGCCTTGTTTTACGGGCAGACTGACTATAAATATCGAGCCCTTCCCCGGTTCGCTCTCCGCGCTGATAGTTCCCCCGTGACGCTCAGCTATTTTCCGGCATATCGTAAGCCCCATTCCGGTGCCTTCATACTCACCGCGCGTATGCAATCTCTGGAAAGGCTTGAAAATGCGTTCGGCAAACTGCGTGTCGAATCCAATGCCATTGTCCTTTACAAAGATTTTGCAAATCCCCTGCTCCTCCTGCCTGGCGTAAATTGAAATTCTGGGTGGCTCATCGCGCCGGAACTTGAGCGCATTACCGATCAGGTTTTGAAACAGGCGCCGAATCTGGGTTTCATCGGCTTCTATGGCAGGCATGTTTTTGATTTCGATCAGTCCGCCTGTTTTCTCAATAATATCTTCAAAAATGTCTGCTGCTTCCCGCGCGATCCTTTGGGGATCTATTGCTTTGAATGGCTCGGATATCGAAGCCACCCGCGAAAACTCAAGCAAGTCGTTCAGTAGTTGCCGCATGCGTGATGCCGAATTAATGACCACGCTCAGGTATTCGTGTCCGGCGCTGTCGAGACTTTGTGAACATCTTATTTTAGTCATGTCACAGAAAGCCTGGATTTTTCTCAACGGCTCCTGCAAGTCGTGAGAGGCAACAAACGCAAAATCCTGCAACTCTTAGTTAAGCTTTTCAAGCCTCTCGGCATATTCCCGGAGCGCCTTATTGGAAACACTCAGTTCAGCAGTTCGTTCCTGAAGCTTTGCGTTGGAGGCTGTACGTTCCTCCACCATCCGGGAGAAATGTTCTTTAAGTTCGACCAATCTATTGCTTGTGACATTTATACGCTTTGCTATGATTAATGTAAGAGCTATATACAGAAGCGTCATGACGCTCATTGCATAGTAAACGGCCTCTCCAATGGTAACGAAACGAATAAATAATGGAACCAGTGCTGACAGCACAAACGCTATAAATGCCGGAAACAGGGGAGAAAATGTTTCCGCGGCACCAGCCACCATCCCGCAAAGGACAAAGACAATGAGGGTTTGGTGTGTAGGTGAATCCAAGGGGAATAGGAAAAATCCAACGTAACCCCAGGTTATGCCGGCTAAACCGATGGAGACCACAAATTTTCTAGCAACCTGCGCAGCTTCATGGGATTGGAGAGCCGCTCCCCTATACCTGTACAAAAACAAGAAACGCTGAACCGCAAGCCCAAAAGTAATCACAAGCCAAATGATCAATGATTTGTGTGAAGTGACTTGCCACAAGACCACAACAAGAATGGTTGAGTTCAGGAGAGTTGCAAAAACAGCAACAGGGGCTAATTTCAGAGCCTGTTTTAGCAACTCGACCTGAGTTCGTTCGTGTTGCTGGATATCTTCCATGTGTCCCTTTCGGATGCGGACAATCTCATCCAGAGAGGCTCGCTTCACACAATTTGCGTGATATCAAAGAAGGCCGTGCCGCGGTACCGAACGTGGCGGAATGTGCCCAACCCGGGAAGCTTGTCACCCTGTAAACATAATATCTGATGGAACAAATTTCATTGCTTATGACAATCTGATATCGCTGTTTTGAATGACGGGCTTTATTAGGTTCATCTCTCTTAGAGGATATTGTCAGCAGGCTGACCGGGGCATAGTCAAGTGGTATTTAACCGAAGGCTGTCACTAATACCTCTTCCGCTCCGCCCCCTGAATTGATTCCGGGCCGCCGGTCAATCCGTGTTCAAGATCGTCGGGGTGCTAACCGCATGTGAAGGATGGAATTTAGACAGGAAAATCAGAGCAAGCCCATTCCCGGAAAAGATCGGAGGGAATTTACCGAGATTCGAGAGCACCAAAAGAAAAAGGCAGGACCGATTTGTGGCCCTGCCTAAGAGTTGTAGAGCTTTCAGACACTACCGCGAATTTAGGCTCGACTCCTGATTCTGTATGCGCCAAGACCCGCAAGGCCAAGTCCGAGCAGCAGAAAAGCCGAGGGTTCGGGAACCGGCAACCTGGCATTTCCAAAAGCGAAATTGTCAATATTCAGAAATTGGCCATCCTCGTTCTGAAAATGTATAGAAGAAATATCTACATCAGATACAAAACCAGCGAAAGCACGATTTGGATAGTCCAGCGACTGGAACTCAAACGTAAAAACGCCACCAGTTGCAAGGGTTATTTGAAATGTGCTTCCATAAGGTGCAAAGCTCATGAAATCCGATCCAACCGCTCGTATTCCGCTTGGCAAAGTTGCATTTAGAGTTACGCCAGGCTCACCTACCACTATATCGCCATCGTCATTAGGTTCATAAGAATTTTGGGCACTTAGAACACCGCCGGAACCCCAGTCATACCATGCCGGGCCATAGCCGGGGCCGATCTCATAGAGATAACCATTTCCCTCAATTCTAAAACTGACTCCCTCTTCTGTTAGCCCATCCGGGTATGGAATAGAGTTGTTTGGGGGTCCATCAAAGGTCAAATTTGTCAGGTCCGAAGACGATGAGATAAAAGACGCGCGGTCTGAGAACTGGGTAATGGTGGCTTTGGCTGAAGTGGCCGCCATAAATATTGTGAGGAATATGACCACCAATTCAAATATTCTTCTCATTTCCCCCTCCACGTTCGTTCAGCTAGGATTTAAATAACTGGAAATATAACGAGGTATGTTACCGACCATTTCCTGATACTACCCAATAATACGAAACTCAAGGGTAAATCAGTGGGTATGAATTGGGTAGTTACCCTACCCGATGGCATGCAGTTGATAAGTAATTGCACGCATTTAAAAGAAACAGATAATTAAGTTTTGCTTAAAGTCACGAAATGTTGTCTCTTCAAAATACTATCGCAATTGGCACCGTTGGCGGTGGATATTTTGGCGGAAAGGGCTGCTCCTGCCCCCGGCCGTGGGATAGTGTGTTTCATGTTGGCTGATCTATATGGAACCACCGGACATGAGCATTTTAGAGTGTGCAATGCTTCGCCGGCATGCCGCTGTCAAAGCCGGATTGTGAAGAGTCTGTTGGGGATGATGTTGGGGATTTAAATTGACCGAAAAGAAATGGGGGCTAAAATTAGCCCCCATTTCTCTTGCTGTGATAGCGGGGACAGGATTTGAACCTGTGACCTTCGGGTTATGAGCCCGACGAGCTACCTGGCTGCTCCACCCCGCGGCAGTAATTTGAAAGTATACGCCAGATCGCGATTGATGTCAACACGGCTGGAGACAGCGTGCCCATAAAGCTATTATAATCATCATTACAGGAACTTGGATATCGGCGTGTAGACGCCGAACCCACAAGTGCATAAAAAATAAACGGGCCGCCTCCATTTTGGATGGGCAGCCCGTTTCTCTCAAGCGAGGAAATCGCTTCTATCCGGGAAATTTCTTTCGTCCGGAGTGGATCATTCGGTCCGGATGGATCAATCGAAATCGATAATCATATCGGCTTCGTTCCCACAAACCTTGCAGGTCCGGGTCTCCTTTTTCTTTTGCTCGATCTTGCCGGATGCACTCTTAACCTCAACATTAGTGCAGGAGATAGTCATCTCGGCTTCGTTGCCGCATTTTTCGCAGTGGCATTCTTCTGTTCTTTGTTCAGCCATCTCAGGTCTCCTTTTAATAATTCAGAAATGAAGCGGAACGGTGTCAATGGTATCTACTATAATGATTCGGTCTTCGTGGACTTTGCCAAATATAATCACGCTCCGTCAGATGCAAATCGGGTACCGATACTTTTCTTCAACGCTTTCTCCAATCCGCAAGATCTCTAGGTTTCTATAATGACCGGCCTTTTAAAGGGTCCTAATTTGTCCCCTTGGTGTAGCACCTGTATGGCCAGGTAATTATAGTACCGACAAACGCTGTACCGGCGATCAAACGTCTATATCAGTACCGACCCGCAACAGGTCCATGCGACAGGCCGGCCTCGAGAGCTTGGGAGTCGCGGATGCCCGCAAGGAGGATCTTGGTGAAAAGACAACTTTTGTTCCATTGTGCACGGCGACGGGTGTTTGCGGCAACGGTCATCTTTCTTTTTGCCGCCGGGGGTCTGGTTGTGAATGCCGGGGCCGAAACCAACCTGGTGACAGCAATTCAGGACGTCGCCAGGAAAAATATACCGGCAGTGGTTCACGTGGAAGTCACCGAAAAACAGCAGTTTGTAAACCCTCTACTGCCTTTTGCCGACGATCCCTTTTTCAGGCACTTCTTCAGCATTCCCAAGAACCAGAAGCCGATGGAGCGCGAAGTGAAGGGTCTGGGAAGCGGAATACTAATGGATGAGAAGGGATATATACTCACCAACAGCCACGTCATTGGCGGCGCGACCAAGATCAACGTCGTTTTGTCGGACGGCCGGCGTTATTCGGAAGATACGGTAAAAGTCATCGGCACCGATTCGAAAACCGACCTCGGAGTTATCCGCATAATCGACGGCCAGTCCTTTCCGTTCGCAAAATTCGGTGACTCGGACAAGGTGGAGATTGGTCAGTGGGTGGTGGCCATCGGTCATCCCCAGGGACTCGACCAGACGGTCACCCAGGGAATTATCAGCGCGATGCACAGGCGGGGCATTGCAGACCCTTCCAGCTACCAGGATTTCCTTCAGACCGATGCTGCAATTAATCCCGGAAACAGCGGCGGACCGCTTCTCAATCTCAACGGAGAGGTAATCGGGGTGAATGCGGCGATAGTTTCGCAGTCCGGGGGCTTCGAGGGGATAGGTTTCGCCATTCCAAGCAATATGGCCCTGCACGTCGCAAAGGAAATCATCTCGAAGGGCAAGGTCGAGCGGGGCTGGCTGGGCCTGACGATCCAGGATATCACACCCGAGCTTGCCCGCTCCTTCAATTCGCCCAACACCCGTGGCGTGCTCGTCGCAAACGTATTCAGGGACGGTCCAGCTGATAGGGCCGGCATAAAGAGGGGAGATGTAATAGTTCAATACGAGCGAAAGGAAATTCTCGATTCGGCCGATTTTCGCAACCAGGTGGCCACCGCCCCCATTTCACAAAAAGTGACGCTCACCTTCATTCGTGACGGCAAAAGGCTTGAGATCCAGGTTAGCACCGGAAGCGACCAGGAACAGGAGCGCGCCCTTCTCGAGTCGATTAAAGACCGCTTCGGAGTAACTGTTAAGGCGCTCACCGAGAAAGACGCCAAGCGGGCCCACCTCCCCTCCGCCAAAGGCGTCATCGTTACCCAGGTCGCCCCCAAGGGTCCTTTTGCCAAAGGACGCATGGAACCGGGAGATATCATACTTCAGGTCGGAGATGAGCGGATTGAAAGCCTGGAACAGTTCGCGACCATTCTCGGGACGGCGCCGTCGCACAAGAAGATAAATCTTGGAGTTGTGGACCACAGGGCGGGGAAAGCCGCTATCGTGCAGATAGTCGCACCGTAGAAACCGCTGGGGCGGGAGCGAAATCCCTCCCGCACCGTTGTCCTTTGCTGAAAACAGCATGATTTCGTTTAGCGAGGCCGTGGAACAGTGTTCCACGGCCTTTTTCGTTTCACGCGACCCATTTTCGGGATTTACGCTCAAGGGAATCGGTTGTATAGAGCTAAGACCAGCCAAGCTTGGCGCTAGCTTTCGTCCATCTTTCGCGCAGGTCCGGAGATTTTAATGAGAAAGATTTTCCCTATCCTGGTTCCATTGATAATTGTAATGGCCGCCGCCGCGTATCTTCATTTCGGAAGGGAAGCCGAGGATAAGGGGCTGTTTTTATCGGGCAATATGGAAGTAACCGAACTAAGACTCGGTTTCAAAATGGCCGGCAGGGTTGCGGTCCTGGATGCGGACGAGGGAAGCTGGGTTTGGAAGGGGCAGCGGCTTTCGGCGCTCGACAGCGCGGAACTCGAATTTGCAGTCAAACAGGGCCGTGCGGCACTGGACGAGGCCCAGGAAAGGCTCGTTGAGAGCCGTGCGGGATATCGCAGCCAGGAAATCGAACAGGCACAGGCAAATCTTCGCCAGGTCGAGGCCGAACTGGTCAAATTAAAGAAGGATTTTGAAAGAATGGAGGCGCTCAGCAAAACAGGGGTAATGCCGCCATCGCGCTACGATGCGGCCCTCAGCGCCTATCAGTCGGCTCTTGCGCGGAGAAAGGAAGCCTCCGAGCGCCTGAGTCTCATGAAGGAAGGGGTCCGGCAGGAAGAAATCAAGGCCGCCGAATACCGGGTCGCCCAAGCCACGGCTGCCCTGGGAGCCGCCGAGGAGAGGCTTAAAGATACTCTTCTCCATGCCCCGATCTCCGGCCTCATTTTAAGAAAAGACGTTGAACTGGGGGAGACGGTTTCGCCGGGGGCGCCCCTTTTTATTCTGGGAGACATGGAAAATCCCTGGATAAGAGTCTACGTAAAGGAGGACAAGTCGGGGCTCGTAAAAGTCGGGCAAAAGGCGCTCGTTACCACCGACACCTTCCCCAACAAGATCTACGACGGCGTGGTGAGCTTCATATCAAAGGAGGCCGAGTTTACTCCCCGAAATGTCCAGACCCGCGAAGAGCGTGTAAAGCTCGTTTTTGCCGTAAAGGTAAAAGTGAAGAACACCAACGGGGAGCTTAAGCCCGGCATGCCGGCCGACGTCAGGATAGTCGTAGATGAATGAGCCTCCCGCAATTGCGGCTCGTGGCCTTACACGTACATTCGGCAAAACCGTTGCCCTCTCAGGACTTGACCTGGGAATCCGGCGCGGCGAACTCTATGGGTTGGTCGGGCCGGACGGGGCGGGGAAAACCACCACCATGCGGATTCTTTCCGGGGTGATGCTGCCGACTTCAGGGGATGCCCTGGTCGCGGCGCATTCGGTTGTGAACGAGCCCGAGCGGGTAAAGGAAAAGATCGGGTACATGTCCCAAAGGTTCGGCTTGTATGAGGACCTCACGGTAATCGAAAATATCCATTTTTACGCCGATCTTTTCGAAGTCCCGGCAAAAAAGCGCCCGCCAAGGATCGAGAGGCTCCTTGGATTCAGTAATTTGACCCCTTTTAAAGACAGGCTTGCCGGAAACCTTTCCGGCGGAATGAAACAGAAGCTCGGCCTTGCCTGCGCCCTTATCCACACCCCTGAAGTGCTTTTGCTCGATGAACCGACTAATGGAGTCGACCCGGTCTCGCGAAGGGATTTTTGGAAAATTCTCTACGACCTGCTGCGCGAGAAAATAACTATATTCCTCTCCACCGCCTATCTCGACGAAGCCGAGCGGTGCACCCGGATTGGTTTGATCCACGCCGGTCGGATTCTTCTCGAAGATCAGCCGGCATTGCTGCGGCGCTCGCTCGACATGAAGATGCTGGAAATCCGGCCTGACAACATCCGCCGCGCCGCCCAGGTTCTGGAAGGAGTGGAGGGAATTGCGGCACTGAGCGTCTACGGAGACAGGATTCACGTGGGCTTGAGAAAACCCGACTCGTTCGATGCCGTATCCGGCGCACTCGAATCGCATGGAATAAGGATCGAGTCGATCCGGGAGATCGTGCCGTCCCTGGAAGACGTTTTCATATCAAGGGTCGGGCATGAGTGAAAACGGTATCGCAGTCGAGGTAAAGGACCTCCGGCGTACCTTTGGGAGCTTTGTCGCCGTGGACGACATCAGCCTGAGAGTCGAAAAGGGAGAAATATTCGGCTTTCTTGGTCCCAACGGTGCAGGAAAATCAACCACCATAAGGATGCTTTGCGGGCTGCTAAGTCCCACGTCCGGGGGAGGGAGCGTTGCTGGTTTCGACATCTTGCGCGAATCGGAGAGCATAAAGAAAAGCATCGGCTACATGTCGCAAAGATTCTCGCTCTACGACGACCTGACGATAGAGGAAAACATTAATTTTTTCAGCGGCATCTACAACGTCCCAAGGCAAAAAAGGGCCGAGCGCAAGGATTGGATACTCTCGATCTCCGGCCTTCACGAAAGGAAGGAAGAGCTTACGAGAAATCTTCCCACGGGTTTCAAGCAACGCCTTGCACTGGGTTGTGCGGTTCTGCACGATCCTTCCATCCTCTTCCTCGATGAGCCTACCTCCGGGGTAGACCCGATGTCGCGCCGCAATTTCTGGAAGCTTATCTACGATATGGCCGGTCGTGGCACGACCGTCTTCGTCACCACGCACTACATGGACGAGGCCGATTATTGCGGAAGGCTCGCCCTGATTTACCGCGGAAGAATTATCGCGGAGGGCACGCCCGCCGTTCTGCGCCACCGGTTTATGAAACAGGATGTACTCGAAATTCCCGTTGACCGTCCCGTCGAGGCGCTGGAAGCCCTCGAAAAAGAGGGTATCGAGTCGTCAATATTTGGAAGCACCCTTCACGTGGTCGTAGAGGATGCCGACGCCGCTGTCCCGCGGATCGAAAGAATACTTTCCGCGGGGAGCATTAAGGCCGGAAAAATCGAAAAGATCCTGCCGTCGCTGGAAGACGTATTCGTTTCGCTTATCGAGTCTTCATGAGAGCAGCCCAATGAGCATGCTGAGGGTCAAAGCAATTGCCAAAAAGGAATTCATCCAGGTGGGACGCGACCCGTTCAGCCTTCTGATGGCTTTCCTCATGCCTGTAATGCTCTTGGTTATTTTTGGCTATGCTATCACGCTGGACGTAAATAACATCCGCACGGTCGTCTACGATCAGGACAAGAGCGCCGAGAGCCGGGAACTTATTTCGCGGTTTCGCGACTCCGGCTACTTCACCATCGAAGCCTATCTCCAGGACCAAAGGGATATAGACCGTAAGCTTGATTCCGGAGAAGCCTTCGCCGCAATCTGGGTCCCAAACGATTTTTCAAAAAAACTTCAGACCCGCATTGATTCACCAGTGCAGATTATCCTGGACGGAAGCGATTCGAACACCGCCACTATCGCACAGGGCTACATTCTGGCAATCACAGAGCAGTTCAACGCCAAGTTTGGCGGAGTACGGGTGGCGCCGCGCGTGGATGCCCGCATCCGCGTCTGGTACAACACGGAATTAAGATCGCGCAACTTCATCGTGCCCGGACTGATCGCCGTAATCATGTCGGTAATCGTGGCCCTTCTCACTTCGCTTACCATTGCTCGGGAATGGGAACGTGGCACGATGGAACAGCTCATCTCGACCCCGGTAAAGACCCGTGAACTGATCCTCGGGAAACTCATACCCTACTTTGTGATTGGGTTGATCGATACGCTTGTGGCAATCGGCATGAGCGTTTTCGTGTTCGATGTGGCTCTTCGTGGCAGCATCGTGCTGCTCATCGCACTTTCTTCCGTCTTTTTGTTTGGCAGCTTGAGCTTTGGAATTCTTATCTCAATTGTTGCAAAATCTCAGGTACTTGCTTCCCAGATGGCGATGATCGGCACTTTTCTGCCTGCTTTTCTTCTCTCAGGATTCATGTTCGCCATCTCGAATATGCCGAAACCGCTCCAGGTGCTAACCTATGCAATACCGGCCCGTTATTTCGTCTCGATTGTCAAATCCATCTTCCTCAAAGGCAGTACGCTTGCCCTGATCGGAGTCGAGGCCCTTTTGCTGGTCGTCTATGCCGTAGCGGTATTTGTGGTGGCAAACCGCAAGCTGGTCAAAAGGATCATGTAAGATGTTCGAGCGAATCCATCAGATGATCGTGAAGGAGTTCGCACAGGTTTTCCGGGACAAGCGCATGGTGCTCATGATTTTGGCCGCCCCCGTGATCCAGCTTCTCATGTTCGGGTATGTGGTAACGACTGACGTCACCAACGTCCGCACGGCGCTCTATGACCTGGACAAATCCCAATCAAGCAGGGAACTCGCGCGAAGCCTTGTCGCTTCCGGATATTTCGAGATCGTAAGTACTCCGGAATCACCCGAAGAGATCAGATATCTTCTCGACAAGGGAGAAGTTTCGTGTGCGATACAGATAAATAGAAACTTCGAAAAGGATATGCTAAAGGGTCTTCCCTCGCCAATCCAGATCATCGCCGATGGGACTGATTCCAACACGGCAATGATAACGGTAAGTTATGCTGCCCGTATAGCCGCCAGGTTCGGGCTGGATACATCAAAAGTCGCATTGATAAACCATGAGCGGCTGCCCGGCGTCGATGCTCGAACGAGGATCTGGTACAACCCAGACCTCAAGAGCCGAAACTATAATTTGCCCGGAGTGATCGCATCCATTGTCATGATTGTCGGACTCATGCTAACTTCGATGGCCGTTGTGCGCGAGAGGGAAACCGGCACTATCGAGCAACTCATGGTTACACCCATAAGACCTTTCGAACTTATACTGGGAAAGACCATCCCATTTGCGGCAATCGGCTATTTCGATATGATGCTCGTAACGGTAACGGGAGTTTTCTGGTTCGATGTGCCGATAAAGGGCTTTCTTCCGCTGCTTTTTCTGTGCACCGGGATATACCTGCTCTCGGTGCTGGGAATAGGCCTTTTTATTTCCACGATCTCCCGGACCCAGCAGCAGGCGATGATGGCGGCGATGTTTTTCTACATGCCGGCTTTGCTGCTCTCCGGGTTCGTCTTCCCTATCGACAACATGCCCCCGGTTTTCCAATACATTACCTATATCAATCCACTGAGGTATTTCCTTGTCATCATTAGGGGCATCTTTTTGAAAGGAATCGGATTCAGTCTACTCTGGCCCCAGATGGCCGCCTTGCTCGCGCTCGGAATAACAATAATCGCGCTTAGCACCGCAAGATTTCGCAAAAGGCTCGAATGAGAAGGAGACCGGATGAAAGTGACATCCTTCGATACGGCGATAGTCGGTGCGGGAATTATCGGACTCGCAACCGGCATGAAACTCGTGGAGGCTAATCCCGGCATTAGCGCCGTTGTAATCGAAAAGGAAGACCGCATCGCCGTTCATCAGACCGGCCATAACAGCGGCGTGATCCACTCCGGTATTTATTACAGACCTAATTCTCTCAAGGCTCGCCTCTGCGTATCGGGATCGAAAGAACTGGTCTCCTTTTGCTCCGAGCACGGGGTTGCGCATGAGATTTGCGGGAAAGTTGTCGCCGCAACCGATGAAAATCAGCTCCCAGCACTTGATGAACTCTACCGGCGCGGCAGAGAAAACGGGGTACCCGGCCTCAAAATGCTCAGCCCCGCCGAAATGCGCGACTTCGAACCGCATGTCAGGTGCGTTCGCGGACTGCTGGTTCCAACTACGGGAATTATAGATTATGCCGAGGTCGCAAAAGCCTACGCGCATGTTTTTGAAAAAGCCGGCGGAAAGATTTTGCCCGGACGAAAGGTACTTCGCATAAGCAAAGAATCCGGCGGACTGCGCATCGAGACAACCGGTGGAGAAATTTTCAGCAAATCGCTCATAAACTGCGCAGGCCTCTATTCGGACCACGTTGCGCGCTGTGCCGGGTTCGCCCCACCCTGCGCGATCATCCCCTTTCGCGGCGAATATTACAGAATAAAAGCCGAGCGCGGCTACCTTGTGAAAAACCTCGTCTACCCTGTCCCAGACCCGGCGTTTCCGTTTCTTGGCGTGCACTTCACCAGGATGATCGACCGGAAGATCGAGGCCGGCCCGAACGCGGTCCTGGCTTTTGCGCGCGAGGGCTATAGCCGCACAACGGTTGATTTCGGCGAGCTTTTCGAGATACTTTGCTATCCGGGTTTTAGGCGCATGGTATCGAGATATTGGAAGAGCGGCATGTCCGAGATGGCACGTTCTTTTTCCATAAAATTGTTTGCGAAGAGCCTGCGGGAACTCATTCCCGAAGTATCCGAGGATGATCTTGCTCCCGGAGGGGCCGGCGTTCGGGCGCAGGCAGTCGGCCCCGACGGACGGCTTCTCGATGACTTCGTGGTCCTGCGCGGCGAGAGAATGGTTCACGTCCTAAATGCCCCCTCCCCCGCCGCAACCTCTTCTCTGGCAATTGCGGCGCATATCGTGGAAAATGCACCGGCCTTGTAGGTATGGCGCGGTCAGGAGGTCCCGCCACAAAGTGTGTGCCCTATGCCCCTAGTCCAGGAGAACTGCAGTGGAAAAGATCGACTTCAAAAAGGATTTCAAGGCCCTCTACAATCCACCTCGCGGTGCATTTACTTTTGTGGAAGTTCCCCCCATTGCCTACCTTATGGTAGACGGCGCAGGGGACCCGAACACCGCCCCCGAATTCCAGCCGGCAATCGAAACGCTCTATGGCGCCGCCTACACGTTGAAGTTCTCGCTGAAAAAGGCGGGCATCGGACCGGAATACTCCCTGGCTCCATTGGATGGGCTATGGTGGTGTGACGGGATTGAGGGCTTTGACCAGAATAACAGGGAAATCTGGCGATGGACTTTGATGATCGCCCAACCGCCGCATATTAAGAAGGAGACGGTGGACTCAGCTGTATCTGAATTGGTCGCAAAGGGCAAAAGAGGTCTCTGGGAGCGTCTAAGGCTTGAGATTCTCGATGAGGGCCTCTGCGTTCAGACTCTTTACGTCGGCCCCTATTCCGATGAAGGGCCCACCATAGCCGCAATGCACAAATTCGTTGAAGATGAGGCGTGCTCGCTACGAGGCCGGCACCATGAGATATACATGAGCGACCCGCGCAGGACCGCTCCCGAAAAGCTCAGGACTATCCTGCGCCATCCTGTTTCAAGATAGAAGCGGAGAACAACACATGCTGAAGCACGTGGTATTTTTAAAGTTCAGGAAGGATGCTCCCGAATCTGCCATAACCGAAGTTGAAGAAGGACTCGGCGGGCTCCCGTCTGCAATTCCGGAAATCAAGGAGTTCGTATTCGGAAGGGACGTCATTCACTCGGAGCGGTCGTATGATTTGGCGCTCGTATCGAGTTTCGACGGCCTCGACGAGTTGAACCGCTATCAAGTTCATCCGACTCACCAAGCCGTAGTCGTCAAGATTAGAGCGATAGCCGAAAGCATCCTTGCGGTTGATTTCCACTACTAGGATGGGCGCCGGGCTTTCGAAGCATCAATCGATAATTGAAGCTCCCGCACCCTCGGTCTTTCCCGGCTTCCAGCCCGGCCCCTTTAGCGCTCGCCCGGGTTTTGCGCCGGTGTGGTCACCATCTTTTAGTACCTGAACCCCGTTCACAAACACATGGTTCATGCCGGTCGCATAGCGGTGAGGGTCATCGAACGTGGCAAGATCGGTGAATTTTTCGGGGTCGAAGACCACCACGTCAGCAAAGTAGCCTTCGCGGATCAACCCGCGGTGGTCGAGCCCGATATGTGATGCGGGAAGGCCCGTTACCCTTCGCACCGCTTCCGGCAGTGAAAGGACTTTCTCCTCTCGAACGTATTTCCCGAAAAGTCTTGCGAAATTGCCGTAAGCTCTAGGGTGCGTCAGGGACTTTATGAAAACACCTTCGGATGCAATGGAGGCGGCGTCGGATCCAAGCGATACCCATGGCTGCTTCAGCTCTTTTGCAATGTTCTTCTCGTTAATGGTAAAACTCACAATCCTCGTAAAGGCATTGTCCTCGATTACAGTGTCAAGCAGGGTTTCCACTTCATCCTTGCCGTGCATGAGGGCAATTTCCTCGAGTGTTTTCCCGGTGAGCTGCCGAAGCCGCTTCGACTCAAATCCTATGAGAATTGTTTTGGGAAAGTGGCCCCTGCCGCGCATCTCCGAAGCTACTTTTTCACGCACCACACGGTCCTGGAGCCTCTTTACCAGGGCCTCGTCCCCTCCTTCCTGTGCCCATGCCGGTATTCTGGAGGTGAGCCTGTTCGAGGTTGCGGTGTAGAGGTAAATGTTGGCGGATATGCTCAGCCCGCGTCGGCGCGCCGCATTTATCATCGCGATCACACGGTCCATTTTGTTCCAGTTTGCGGCGCCGCCCGCTTTCATGTGGTAGATCTCCGCGGGAATATCTGCTTCGCTGCTTATCCGGATGAGATCATTGACGGATTCGATCAGCCTCTCGCCCTCACTTCGCATGTGCGAGATGTATATTCCGCCATACGTTGCGGCAACCCTGCACATTTTAATCAGATCATCGGTGGCATTGTACGCATCCGGCGTATAGAGAAGAGCGGAACCGATCCCGAGCGCCCCCCCTTCCATTTCGCGGCGCACAACTTCGCACATATGCGTCATTTCATCCGCGGTCGGCCTTCTGTTTTGAAGCCCCATGACGTACTCGCGGATAGTTCCTGAACCTATAAAAGATGCGACATTTGGCGATACCCCGCGCTTTTCGAGCTGATCAAGGTACTCTGAAAGGGTTGTCCAGGTAATTTCGAATTTTAGATCGCCCTGGCGCGAGAGCGTACGCTGCTTCATCTCATCGGTAAGCGGCCCCATGGAGGCGCCCTCGCCCATGATCTCGGTTGTGACACCCTGGTGGATTTCACTCTGAGACCGCCCGTCCACAAGCAAAGAGGCAGTGGACCATGAGAGCATATTTATGAATCCCGGCGCGACAGCAAGCCCATTGGCATCTATTACAGCGGCAGCCTCTGCTCCGGCGAGATCGCCGATTGCCGCGATCCGATCACCTTTTATTCCGACGTCTGCCCTCAGGCCGGCGCCGCCGGAGCCGTCGTATACCGTGCCGTTCCTGATCAGAACGTCAAAACCGACTGCGCTCTCCTGGGCAAGAAGCTGGGCTGGAACAGCGATCAGAAGCAGAAGCAGTATTAATAATTGCATCAAAAATCCTTGATTCCTTACCATCGGGGCCGACATGCTCATCGACATTTCGTTCTGGAACCTCTAGAATGAAGTCCCTAAGATAATGAGTCTCAATAGATCAATAAGGGGTAGTTTTCAAATGAATTTATCTCTTACAGAAAACAGTGGGATTTCGAGGCGCGCTTTTCTCGATTGCTGCGGCCGGTGCGCCTTATTCGTCTTAGGGTCCAAGGTGCTCAATTGCAGCGCCCTTTCCTCCCTCGCCAACGCTCAGCAAATAAGCAAAGGGCTTTTGGGAAGCAGGCTTTCCCCCTATTTTGAACCGCTGCCCCTGGGACGGGTCCGCTGCACCCTCTGCCCTAACGGATGCGAGGCAGCCATGGGAGAGCGCGGGCGCTGCCGGGTACGTGAAAACCGCGACGGTAAGTATTACTCTCTTGTCTACGGCAACCCCTGCGCCGTTCACATCGACCCCGTCGAAAAGAAGCCCTTCTTTCACGTGCTGCCGTCCACCACTTCATTTTCGCTGGCCACCGCCGGGTGCAATTTCGACTGCAAGTTTTGCCAGAACTGGGAAATCTCCCAGGCAAGGCCGGAAGATACTCTCAATTACAGCCTATCGCCCGAACAAGTCGTCTACATGGCCTCCCAGCGAAAGTGTGCTTCGATTGCATGTACCTACGTCGAGCCCACCATTTTCATCGAATACATGCTCGATATTTTCAAGGCTGCAAAACCATTGCGGATTTTGAATGTAGTGCATTCCAACGGCTACATTAATCCGGGACCGCTGGACGACCTGTGCAACTACCTTGATGCCGCCTGCATCGACTTGAAAGGCTTCACTGACGACTACTACAGGGATATGAGCGGAGGCAGGCTCGAACCGGTGCTCGACACCTTGAAGCACCTCAAGCGCCGCGGCATTCATACCGAAATAGTCAACCTTGTCGTAACCGGGAAAAACGACGACATTGGCCGCATCAAGGCCATGTCGCAGTGGATAATAAAGGAACTAGGACCGGATGTTCCGGTTCATTTCACACGGTTCTATCCGCTATACAAACTGAAAAGCCTCGAACCGACCCCTATATCGACACTGGAGGATGCCTGGAAAGCCGCCCGCCAGGAGGGCCTCCACTTCGCCTATATCGGCAATGTTCCGGGGCATCCGGCCGAAAATACGAGTTGTCCCAAATGCGGACAGCCCGTCATCGAACGCATGGGACACAGCATCAAGAAAGTTTCCCTCAAAGACGGAAAATGTTCGGGCTGCGGGCGCGAGATTCCGGGCATCTGGAAGGTCGGCTGATCTACCACGCAGGGTGTCCTTCGTACCCTTCGTGGTGAAAGATTACTTTCACGTCGCATTCTTCCCTCTCCCGAAAATTCCCACTGATGCGGCAAGACCGCTCAGAGCCGCTATCAGCAGCGTATTGGGAATTCCCATTACCGGCAGAAGGAAAAGAGACGCGATAACAGCACCCCCGGCGGACCCCATCAGGTCAGCGGCGTAAAGGTCCGCACCCTCGGAACTTAAACCGCAACCGGCCTTGGCTGCAACCGCCGCCGCGAATTGCAAGCCGCCGAGGGTCCCAGCGAACAGTGCAAGAAACGCGAATATGGCTCCGACCGATTCCAGGGCCGAAAATCCTCTCAAAATTTCGAGGCTCGGGATGAGAACCACTGCATAAGCGGCAATTGCCGCCTGCGCGACGAACAAGATTCTTAATTTATTTGGTGAACGCCGAGCGATTCCCCGCCCGATACCGCCCCCGACGGCCAGCCCTCCCATGAAAAGGGAGACTATCAGCGCGACCTCACGGTACATCGCTCCGCTTATGATCTGGTAGGATAGGATCAGTACGATTTCCAGGATGATGAGGGCGGCCCCGCTTACAGCGGTGTTTAGCGCGATGGCACCGGCCGGGCCCCGCTTGACGCGCGAAATCAACACCGCCGCAAAAATGCCCGCGATCATCATCACGGGAACCCATCCACGCCCTTCGCCGGATATCCACTCAAATGAGCGTCCAATCGCAGGGTGGATCTGAGCACCCCAAAGGTTTAATCCGAAAAGATAGCAAACCGGCTGGAAATCCCTGTTTATCAGTATTCCGCCGCCGTCGCCGAGTACTGATTCCATATACGAAATTCTCAATGGATCAAACAGCTCCAGCAAATGGAAATCGCGGAGATACTGGATTTCGAGGCCGCGAATTCGCATGCGGTCGATAAGGATCTCCGGATCTTTCGCAACCGACCCGGGGCCGCCGGCAAAGAAGTGTGCACTCTCGCCGGGCACGGCCAGAACCGAGCTAAAAACCTGATCGAGCGTTTTCTTTAGGGAGCGCAAAAGCGCCGCTTGCCTCGGGCCGATTACATCCGGCGCGCTCGGAATAGCGAAGGAAAAAACGCCCCCGCCTTCGAGCAAATTCCTCACACCAGAGAAGAACTCGACCGTATAGAACCTGTTCATTTCTGCATTTACCGGTTCGCCCGCTCCCATGATAATTACGCTGTATCGACCCTTCGCGGAAGCCATGAATCGCTTCGGGTCAAGGTGGTGGATGTGGAGCCGGGGGTCGGCGGAATATTCGAGAAACCGTGCTGGAACTACACGGCGTGCAAACGCGAGCATCCGAAAGTCGGGCTGTACGCAGTCAAGATCTCCGATTCCGGGATGTTTTAGAATTTCGGCGATGAGTCCCGGCGAAAAATCTCCGATCAGGAGGACGCTTTCCGGGCTGGGGTGCTGGAGCAACGGCAGATGAGCGGCAGGCTCGGCGGTTTGCGGATCGGGTATCGAGCAAAGCCACAGCCCGTTGCAAAAAAGTGAATACTGGCCTTGTCTTTCGAGAAACGCTAGGTTGTGGAAGGGCGTATCGATCGATTCCCGAAAACCCTCACCCCATTGAATCCTTCGCGCGGAAAGGTCGATTCGTTCCGAAAAAAACAGCAGGGCGCAATTAACAATCAGCACCGCCAAAGCAAATACCAGGGCCGGAACCTTGCCCCGAAACTTCTGCTTGGCCGCGAATAGAGCGGCAAACGAGCATCCCGCAACGGCAATACTCGTTATGATGCTTGCTGCAAACGATGTAAGCGCCGGAAGAAGCAGGAAATAGTATAAGAGCCCTCCAATGGCTGCCCCGGCCGCCTCGGCCAGGTAAACCCCAATGGCGTCTCTCCCCCCGCCGCGTACAGTCGATGATGCGGCATAAGACCAGCACAAGGCGAACAGCGCACCGGAAGCAAAACAGAAAAAGGCCGTTGCGCTCGAAGCAATTGCAAGCATTGCCCCCGGTGAAACAAGCTCTCCAGCCGGAATGCCCCAAACCGTTCGCGTAGCCCTGATCCATAAAATCGTCGCGGGAAGGCTCAGTGACAGCACACCAGCCCCCACAATCAGCATGCCCGGTCCTGCCGCACTTTTTCTCGATATCCGCCCGGCAACCCCGCTCCCGGCAGCAGTCCAAATCATCCAGCAAGCCAGAACAAGCCCCGTGGAAAGCTCATTGCCGTAAAACAAAACGAGCGACTCACGCAGGACAAGAATCTGCCCGACGGAAGCCGTAAAGCCGGCAAGTAAGATAATTAAGACAGGAAGCATCGGGGGGCTGTTTCGCAGAATTTTTCGAGTTGCCTCTCGTTGTCAGGTGAATCGTTATATATGAGGAATGCGAAATTAGGGCGCAGCTTGCAAATTAAATTTCCGAAGAATTTCTCGTGCGAAGTTTTCAAGATCACGGTAACGGTGCGTCACAACTTTGTATGCCGTATCCCAGTCGAGATGGACGTATTCATGTGCTATCACATTTCTGAATCCAACCGCTCCTATCATCCTTTCGGCTGTTTGCGCATCGATGAATCCGTTCTCCTGAAGAAGATGAAACAACTCGGTATTGCTCCCTGCCAAACCCAGATTTTCGTCGCTCACGACGTGGGAAGCGATGTCTATGCAGTTCTGAATCGCCAATTCAATATTGAACAGAAGAGCGTCTGCAAGTCTCCTATCTTTCACGAACTCGTCATGGGTAATCCGATTGTCCTCACGTACCCTGTCGAGATGCTTTTTCAACTGGCCTGCTTTCGCCAACAGAACGTCACTATTGACCATGCTCTTCTCCAAACCCCTCGACGAGCCTCTCCTGCAGTCCGCGCAGGGTGGGGGCAAAATCAGCGTACATAGAAAAGCTGGCAGTGCGAAACTCTGCTAGCCCGGTTCGATCCTTTACGTGAGCAAGCACCCCTCGATAGAGAACCTGCATCCTGATAACAAGCGACGAATCATTGAGTAAAAGCAGATGAATGTCCTGCCTCAGCAGATTGCTAAGATCGATAAATAATCGGTCGAGCAACTCGCCACGTTCATTTTTGCCAAGACTGTACTGTAGAAGGATTGCAATATCCAGGTCACTGCCGGCCCGCTGCCTGTTGTTCGCCACGGAGCCGAAGACGTACCCCGCAAGCACCTCGGGCTTGCCGGTGAAGTAGGCATCAATTTGTTTAATAAGTTCAGTCAGCCGGTCCATTAAAAGCTCCCGCCGGAATGGCCGATAAATGGTGTCACAAAAAACAAATCCGGTCCGTTTATGCAACATTATTGCGGCATTACAGGTGCTTTGTCAAGAAAGGCAACCGAGAAAGGCAACCGATTTAAGCGGACTGCCGCTTCAGCATTGCAGCATAAGCTAGAGCTCTTTAGTCTCGATGGACACTTCAAGGCGGTTAAGGATCTGACTTCCGGCGGCCGTTTATCGCATTTCGTCTCTTGACCCGCGGACCGGCAAGAAAAGAAACATTGGCCAAGATGTTGTCTTCCGAACCAAAGAACGGCTTAGCTCAGCAACCATGGCGAAGTAAACCAACAGATACGCCTTCCAATTCGTGTAGGACATAGCTTTAACGAAACGTGACCCCTGCCCCTCTGTTTCAGAAAAGGCGCGAAGGGCCACGAATGTAGCAGGGTCCGGTTTTGCAACGGGTCGGAAAACTATTCCGGGAACTCGATAACCACCTTGTTTTCCTCTTTATCGTGCTTCAGTTTAAACTCCACTTCAATGCTGCTGTCCCGAATGCCGATTACAATTGGCATCTTTCCCTGGTCGCCCTCGATGTGCGCTATTCCTTTTGCCACATCGAATATCTTGCTTCCAATAGAGGAGCCGGGCGAAGGGAGTTCGGTTTCACGGTACTTGGCGGTAACGGTTACTTCACCGTCAGCGGACAGGGAGACGGAGATCTTCTTGGCGTTGTCGTTAATTCCATGCAAAACGGCGAGGGCAAGCCATTTGAGAGCGCCCTCCTCGACGTCGGGCTCCGACTTAAGGGCGGCCATTTCTCTTAGCGGGTCGGTTTCGGCAAAACAGTCGCACTGTTCCTGAACCTTCATGTGCAGGGTACGTTTATCGAGCATAGTCGAGTCCCTCCTTGGGCAAGACGATTAAAGGCGATTGCGGCAGGACGCCTCCAATGATTCCCGTGTATTGCCGCATAAAATTTAGATGCAAAAAATAAAAAGGGCCGGAAAGCGCCTGCGGTCACGCAGCATCGCCTTCCAGCCCAAGGTAATTACCTGCAGGCTTATTTTCCAGCTAAGGAGTTTGTATTTTCCTGAAATCGCCTATTCGAGAGAAAAGTCCCTGTATGCGCGTAAGCAGCGCGAGCCGGTTTCGGCGAACCGATTCGTCCTTGTCCATAACAAGGACCGAGTCGAAAAACGAATCAACCGCTCCCTTCAGCTGGGCCAGAGTTTCGAGTGCGCCCGCATAATCGGATTTGGCAAAAAGCCCCTCGACTGCCGATTCAGTAGCCTGCAAAGCGCTGTAGAGCGACTGCTCGGCGGCGACCTGGAGGAGTCCGGTATCGATGGGGGCTGTTTCGGGTTCCTTTATGATGTTTGCCACTCGCTTGAAGGCCGTCGCAAGAGGGGCGAAATCGGGCCGCTTCGTGAAGCCGGCAAGCGCTTTGGCGCGCTCCACCGCGTCGACGATATCGTCAATTCCGATTGCGAGGGCGGCTTCCACAACGTCCGCGCCAAAGCCTTCCTGGCCCACCAGGAAGTTTTGCAGGCGGCCCTGGAAGAAATCGAGAACGTCCTGCTTTACGTTTGCCGCGGGCTGCACGAGCTTGGGCGCAAGCAGTTCAAGTGCCTTATCAAGAAGGGCCCCGAGCGAAATGCGGAACGGATGCTCAAGAACGATCCGGATAATTCCGAGTGTCTGTCGCCGCAACGCAAATGGATCGGCCGTTCCCGTCGGGATGAGCCCGACTCCGAAGCAAGCGGCAATGGTGTCTATTTTATCGGCGATACTTACAATCGAGCCTCCCACGCTTTCCGGGATCGGCCCTCCGGCGCGGTTTGGAAGGTAGTGCTCGTAGATGACGTCGGCAACCGGTTTCGGCTCGCCCTGCAAGAGAGCATAAGTTTTGCCCATGATCCCCTGCAGTTCGGGAAACTCGCCCACGACGCCGGTTACGAGGTCGGCCTTGCAGAGATAGGATGCGCGAAGGACAGTCTCCAGGCTCTCAGGGGAGATCCTTTCGGCCAGCCATTTGGCAAGCTCTCTGAAGCGTTCGACCTTTTCATGGCTCGTACCCATTTTGGAGTGAAAGACCACGCCCTTGAGCTGCTCGGCCCGCTCGTCCAGACGGACTTTCTGGTCCTCCCTGTAGTAAAAGCGGGCATCCTCGAGCCGGGCCCTAACCACTCGCGCATTGCCGGCGGCAACCAGGCCGAAGTCCTTTGGCACGGTATTCGATATCGTAACGAAATATGGAAGCAGCGCTCCGTTGGGGCCGGTAATGGCAAAATAGCGCTGGTGCTTCTTTATGACGGTGATAAGTAGTTCCGGAGGCAGTTCGAGGTATTTTTCCTCGAATTGGCCGACAAGCGGCTGGGGAAATTCAACCAGCTGAGTCACCTCATCGAGCAGGTCCTCATCGACCAGAATGCTTCCGCCAACCCCTTTCGCGGCGGAATCGGCGCCGTCGGCGATCAGCTTTTTGCGCTCAGCCGGATCGAGAATTACGAAGCGATGCCTGAGGTTTTCGCGGTGGCTTTCGAAATCTTTTACCTCGAAGGATTCCGGGCTCATGAAACGGTGCCCGCCGGACTTGTTCGAGCTTCGCACATGGCCGTATTCGCAGTCGAGGACCTCTCGGCCCAGAAGGGCTGCGATCCACCTTATCGGCCTCGCGAATGTAACGACCAAACTCCCCCAATGCATCGACTTGGGGAAAGGAATCCGGCCGATGAAATCGGGCAGCATCTTCTCGATCAGATCGCGCGTGGAAGAACCGCTCTCCTCGCGATAGACGCAAAGATACTCGCCCTTGGCCGTTTCCTTAATTTTGAGATCCTGGACGGCAACACCCTGCCCTCGGGCGAATCCTTCGGCCGCTTTGGTGGGGTTTCCATGCGCGTCGAATCCCGCCTGTTTCGGAGGCCCGATAACCTCGATTGTCACGGCTTCCTGCGAAGTTGCCACATCGGGAATGTTTAGCACCAGGCGGCGCGGCGTGCCTGCCATGGTCGGTTCTCCATGAGAGATCCTGTTTTCATCCAGAAAACGGGTCATCTGGAGCGACATAGATTCCAGGGCAGGGATTATGTAGCTTGCCGGTATTTCTTCGGTTCCTATTTCGATGAACAGCGCTTCCGTCATTTTATCCTCCGCCTGCTCCTATGCCCGCCACTTATTAAGAAGGGGAAATCCCATCTGCTCGCGTTGCGCGTAGTACGCGTGAGCTACCAGCCGCGCGAGGTTTCTTACCCTGGCGATGTAGTTTGTCCTCTCGGTAACGCTGATGGCGCCCCGCGCATCCAACAGGTTGAATACATGGGAACACTTGAGCGTATAGTCGTAGCTCGGAAGCACCAGTCCGCGCTCGTTCATGCGAATCGATTCGGCCTCGTACATATTGAAGAGGCTGAGGAGCATGTCGATGTTAGCCTCTTCGAAGTTGTAGTGCGACCACTCCACCTCGCCTTTGTGATGGACGTCGCCGTAGGTCACATCCCCGCTCCAGATCAGGTCATAGACGCTGTTGACGCCCTGAAGGTACATTGCGATGCGCTCGAGGCCGTAGGTAAGCTCGAGACTTACGGGTTGAAGCGGAATGCCTCCGACCTGCTGAAAATAGGTAAACTGGGTGATTTCCATTCCGTCCAGCCAAACCTCCCAACCGAGGCCCGATGCGCCAAGGGTCGGCGACTCCCAATCGTCCTCCACGAAGCGGATGTCGTGTTCGAGCGGGTCGATCCCGAAGCTTTTCATGCTTTCCAGGTAAATGCCCTGGGAGTCTTCAGGAGAGGGCTTCAGGATCACCTGGTACTGGTAATAGTGCTGAAGCCGATTGGGGTTCTCACCGTAGCGGCCGTCCGTAGGCCGCCGGGACGGTTCCACGTAGGCAACATTGTACGGCTCCGGCCCGAGCACTCTAAGAAAAGTAGCGGGATTGAACGTCCCTGCGCCAACCTCCAGGTCGTAGGGCTGCTGGATAAGGCAGCCTTTGTCCGCCCAGAACTTGTTCAGCGCGAGTATCAGTTCCTGGAATGTCATTTTTACTCCTTCGAAAACAAAAGTAGAAAAACCTCCGGCATTCCGCCGGATGCACTTCTTTTAAAAAGTTAAGGGGAATTTTGATATATGGGCGCAACTAACCGGATGTCAAGGGAAAAGGGTTGCGCCTTGCGGGTTGCGGGTTACGGGATTTGAGTTGCGAGTCAGGGGTTGCCGGGTATGGGTGTTCCAGCGTATTTGCTGCACCAGACCAGCAACCGCCCTTTTGTCCAGATTGGGAGGCCGCCGGAAAACGGCAGCCCATAACCCGCAATACGCAACTCGCTCACTGGTCCAGCAACTCGGTTCTTCTTGCGTGGCGGCCGCCTTCGAATTCTTCTCTAAGCCACACGGAAACGATTTCGAGGGCCAGGTCGCGCCCCGTAAATCGTTCACCGAGGCACAGGATGTTGCAGTTATTATGGCGCCGGCTCATTTTGGCCGCGAAAGGCTCGTATGCCGCCGCTGCCCGCGCTCCAGGAATCCTGTTTGCACTCATGCACATCCCGATGCCGCTTCCGCAAACCAGGATTCCCCGGTCAGCCTCCCCCGCGGCCACCGCCCGCGCCACCTTGAGCCCGTAGACCGGGTAATCCACAGAATCAGCGCTGTTAGTGCCGATATCCACGACATCATCGAAGCCCTCTTTTCTTAGGAACGATATGATTGTCGCCTTTAGCTGATATCCACCGTGATCCGCTCCAATGATGATTCTCATTCTGAAGGTCCCTCTAAAGATTGCCGCCCCTCACCAAATGCTTCACGACCGTGCCGCGCTGGGCAATTCCATGAAGTCAGCACTCCCGACCGGTCGGGATTGAATATGTATATGAAAATTCGTCACTCGGAAATATTAAAATTTCCGTCCCTGACAGTTAGGATGTACCCTTTATGTCAGCCTGATTCCGATGCCCGCCGAGCCGAGAAAGCGCTCGATATTTTTCTAAATCGCGGTCCAAGGCCGATCAGAGTATATTTTAACATTTACTGCTTCTTACCGCCCGTGAATAGCATATCCCAGGCGTGGTACTTAGAATTTATCTTGGAAGGGCCACTTTTCGGAGGACAACCGACGACTTACAGATGGTTCATCAATGCATGCTTTCCAATGGTACTGCAAGAATAGCCTCAACTGTACGGGTCGAATCGGCAAGCTCAGTTTCAATCCCTTTTTGCCGACAAGCGAGGCGCACGATTTCAAAATCAATGGGCCGGACGGTGCCCCGCTTGCAGGATTCGAAAAACTCGTTCTGGAATTCAAACCATCGGGCCTTTTTGATCGAACTGTCCGTTTCGGCAAGTTGGTTGTGGAACAGTTCACTATGAACCTCGCAATTGAGCGTGAGGGTTCACTTAAAGTACCGTTCATTTCCGCCCAATCCCATGAAGGCCCCTTACCGGAACAGGCTCAAAACCTCCTTCGGACCCGCCAAGATCCCTGTTTGAAATCATCATCACCGACATCCGCGGCAGCACACCCACCACTCTTTCAATCAAGGATATTTAACTTGAGTTCAAAAAAAGGGGCTGATCTATTGAGACCAGCCCTTTTGGGTATTGAGAACCTTGGCCGAAAAACTATTGTAAAAAAATAGTCGAGTGCCGGCCCATGAGAATTACGGGCCGACTACGTAGAGAAAATCAAGACTCCGAAATTTCCACTCGCCGTCTTCACAGATGTAGAGGTCAGCAAAATTGGAGATGTTTTCTCCACTGGCATAAACTTTTCCATCGAGAGTACACGATCTTTTTGCATCTTCCATGATATCCTCCCGCCCCATCGAAAATCCTGGAGCAATTCGTCAGTATTTTGCGAGCCAAGCATTCAAATAACTTCTTGCCAACAATAATCACTCGCCCATGCCAGGGCAATCGCAGCAAGGATGATTTAACCCTGCCTGATGACGAGGACTATTCAGCAATCTGAGTCATCCTGCCATGAAAGGGCGGGTTATTTTTTCCCAGCAAGGTGACAGCTCACCAGCGAAATTTTAAGCGCCCTGTCGGTGGCTTGGCTCGGCAAAGGTTTCTCCTTAGGCTTCGGCCGTCAGGAAACCAAAATCAGCTTGATCCCCTTCTCGAATTCGTTGGCTAACTTTCGGCTGCTTTACGGCGGACCACAACGAGAACGAGGATTCAGTTAATCTGAATCCTCGTTTTGCTTCCCAGTAAACCTGAGGTAAATGAGCACGAAGACATGACCCCAACGGGTCAGGGGTCAGTTGGCTTTTAAAGGCTCAACCGCCGTGGGACCGGGCGGCATTTGGGCGAGGACCTTCTCGAGCCTTTCCGCTTCTTTCATAATCATTTTTGCATACCGCCCCGCGTCGGATTCGGGGTCCAGCGAAGTTGCGAGTCTTCGGGCAAAACCGCCGACCGCCATGAGAGGATTACGTATCTCGTGCGCTACCGCTTGGAGGGTATCGGCAACGGCTTTTTCCTTCTGATCGATAGTCACAAAGGAGGGGAGCTTTCTGGGATATTCATCCGCCGAGAGCTGCGAGGCTGCCAGGGATATTCGGCCAAGCGCCAGGTTTGCACGCTCCATGATAACCATGAGGTCCGTTTCTTTATTTATTTCCAGCTTCAGGCCCCTCGCTATATCCTCGACCTGGGTGAATGTTTCGAGCACGATTTCGTGGACCGCTTCCCTGCGCAATCCCAGAAGTCTTTCCGCCTCCGTGTAGAACTTCCGGAAAGCTCCGGGAGCCTTAAGAAGAATCCTCGAAAACAGCCTCGCGAGATCGCAGATCACACAAAGAACGGGAGCTCCGGGGGACCGCGCACCTTCATCATGGAACTCCTGGCACACCACAATATGTTCCGGGAATCTCCAGTACCTGAGCGCAGCCGCACCGATTTCGCGATGGTCCACGCCGAACGAATCCATTTCCTTTTCCAGCTGCTTCTTTAAGGGCTCGATGTTAAGACTAAACTCACCTGTATTGCCTTTTACGAGCAGGTCGAAAATTATGGGCAGGCCTATTTCGGAGATGAGCCCGGCAAGAAAAGCCTCGTCCGGGTCGGCGGCCTTCGACCGCAGGGCCATCGCCCTGGCCACAAGCGCCCGGTATAGAGACACCCGCCAGAACAGCTCATAGTCGAACCCTTCCACTTTCCCCATGGGAAAGGCACCTCGAAGGGAAATGGAGAGGACCATCAACCTGATTTGATTGAAGCCGAGCTTCATCACTGCATGAGACAGGGAGCCGGCGCTGTGTCCAGGCCCGAAAAAGGCGCTGTTGGCAAGATTTATGAGGCGAATTGTAAGGGACGGATCTTTTTCGATCAGCCGTACGACCTGGGCAACCGAGGTATTGTCATCGGAGGCCAGCTCCAGCAACTTGACCGCAACCACCGATAGCGGCGGCAATGAGTAACCAGATTCGAGCTTCGCGATAATTCTTTGCTTTGCTTCCTGCATTTGGCCGCCACCCGACAATTAGAATTCCTTATCCATTCACAATGCGTTTTGGTCCATAAAATGAATCGGCAGAAAGAGGTTATCACATTAGTACCCTGCCAAATCATGATCTATTCGGTAACCCGGCGCGAAACCATAAAAGCCTGCAAATTTACTCATTCACGGACAGGAGTACATACTCCGAGCTGGTCAAATTTCCTGCGAACAGGGCGTCTGCTTCGATAATCTTTCCGTCCAATTCGGCCCCGGTTACCGCACTTTCAAGTATGGAGCGCCTGGCAGCAAATGCTTCTTCTATTTCGGAGCGGATCAGGCTCACACCCGCGCGCAGCAGTTCGGGTCCCATTTCGTCGGCAACGAGGTTGAATAACTTTATTCGAGCATGGGCCAGCCGGAGTTGCCTCTCCTCGACCCCCTGCCGCTTCCGTGTTGGAGTACGCAGATTTGCGAGGATGATATTCCCCGGGCTGCCTTTTCGAAATATCGCCCCCGCCAAACCGGGCAAGGCAGCGGAAAGCGCTATGACAGCGCCGTCGGCTGGAGTTTCGGATTCAGGGTTATCGATGACACTGCCATTCAGGAAGATTGTTTGCACCCTTTCCTCAAGGTATCTTGCCGGAAACCCGACACCGAGAAGAAGGTCCTGCAGATTCAAACCAGGTGAAAACTCCACAATAAATCCTCGCTGAAGCAGCGAGGAGAGAACCTGGAGCCGCTCGGATTTTACGCTTAGTCTAAGTTTTGAGACCATTTAGTCAATCCTGAATACCGCTTGCCCGGCGGCTTCTACTTTGACAGAGACAGCAATTCTGTAAAGTGCCGCCAAAATGAAAAATCCAACCGCCCAGACCCCCAGCGCAATCGTCAACTCGGGAAATGTAGGTGCATATTCGAATATCTTACCGAGCGGATTCGGGATAAAACCCGCCACAACAAGCGTCACTCCCTTCTCGATCCACATGGAAGCAAAAACGCATCCGGCCGCGGCAGCGAGCATTCCCTCGTTTTTCCGGGTGTTGGGACTGAGAAGAAGCACCACCGCGGCTGCGGCAAGCGCCACGAACAGCCATGACAGCGTGACGAGACCGCTGTGTCCATTCAGACCGATGAAGAGGTATTTCAGGGCCTCCATATGCGAAGGAATGCCGCTATAGAAGGCCGTGAAAAATTCCAGCCCGAGAAAGAACAGGCTGGTAAGCATTGCGTAGGTCATAATAATAGCAAGCTTGCCGATTGCATCTTTTCCCGGATCGAACCTGCTGTGTTTTTTGACCAGCCAACAGAGTACGATCAGCAGCGCGGGGCCGGAGCAAAACGCTGATGCAAGAAAACGGGCTGCCAAGATTGCACTCAGCCAGTATTGCCGGGCGGGAAGCCCAGCGTATATGAAAGCCGTCACCGTGTGAATCGAAACTGCCCACGGAATGGAGATGTATATTAACGGCGTCACCCACCTGGGCAGAGCAGTTCCCCTGCGCTCAGCCTCCAATGTGTTCCAACCGATAACCAGGTTCAGCAGCAGGTATCCGCTCAGCGCAACAACGTCCCAGAACAGAATGGAGCCGGCAGATGGATAGAGGATGATGTTCAGAATTCGCGAAGGTTTGCCAAGATCCACGAAAACGAATAGAAGACTCATCACAACCGATGCCGCGGCAAGGAATTCGGCAAGGACGGTGATTTTTCCGAACTCCTTCATATTGTGAATGTATAAGGGGAGAACCACAACAACAGCCGATGCCGCAATTCCCACAAGAAAGGTGAACTGCGCGATATAAATTCCCCAGGATACGTCCCTGCTCATCCCGGTGACCGTGAGGCCACGTGAATACTGAATGCAGAATGCCGCCAAACCCATGGCCGCAAGGATGAGCAGTACGCCGAGCAACTTGTAGTACATCGAGCTTCCGGTCAGTGCCCTATCAAGCATAATGCGCCCCCTGGATTATGTAGTAGACGCCGGGCTCCGTTCCGAGTTCGGGCTTCCGTCTAATCGAGAAATGTGCCGCAAGAAGCTTGCGCACCTTGCTGCCGGGATCTTCAAGGTCTCCAAATACCATTGCCCCGCAATTTTGCTTTTCGCAGGCTTCGACGCACGCGGGAACCTTCCCGGCCCCCAGACGTTCTTCGCAAAAGTTGCAGTTTTCGACCACGCCGCGTTCCCTGGTCGGAAAAGCGCGGTTGAGTTCGGTCTTTATGTGTTCCCGCGGCTCCTTGAAGTTAAAGCTCCTGGCCCCGTAGGGACAGGCTGCCATGCAGTAGCGGCAGCCTATGCAGCGGTGGTAATCTATCATCGTGATGCCGTCGGCTCTTTTGAATGTGGCCCTTGTCGGGCATACTCTGGCACAGGGGGCGTTTGCGCAGTGATTGCACAGGACCAGGAAAGGCCTTTCTCGAAACGCCGGCGGCTCAAGCCCGCTTAGCTGGCCCGGGAACGCATTTTCGTACTTTTCTGTCCAGAGCCACTTGATCTCTTCCTTACGGTTTCCGATATCTGGCACATTATGGCAGGCGTGGCAGGCCAGAATGCATTCAATGCAGCCCGGCTTCCCATTCTCCCAGCATTTTTTCATATCGATCGCCATGCCCCAGCGCGCGGCGCTAAGCGCCTCCGCTCTTTTTGTCTCCCGCTCTTCAGAACTTCCAGCGAGTGCGTCCGAAATCCCTAGGGCACCCAGCCCCAGGGCGCATGCCCCGCCGATTCTCAAAAATTTCCTTCTACTTGCCTCCATCAGTCTTTCTCCCTGGGGGCAATGTGGCACGTCCAGCAATAAGGCGTCGAATTCGGAAGTCCCACGTAGCTGTGACATGCGTCGCAAAACCTTGTTTTATTGGAGTGGCACCTCATGCATTCGTTCTGAAGACTCATTTCATAGATCTTGCCGTCCGTGGCCGTGTAAATTCTCCCGCCATTGCGCACGACCTCGATCCTCCATTCGTCCAGAAGCCGCATGTGCCCGGTGCGCATCTCATCCCTTGTCAAAACACACTGCTTCTGCTCCATTTGCTGGATGGCTGGCGTATCAAGCTTCGGCTCAGGGAGAGGAGAAGCCTTGCCGATATTCGACCAGATCGGGAAGGTCGCAAGGCCGATGAAGGCTACCAAGCCTGCGATTATAAATTTCCCGTCATATATTTTCATCTTCAGAGGCCTCCATCCCGGGCAGAGGATCTCCCCGAAGATCGCTCGTCCTCTCGGACTCACCTTTCATCACCAGTGCATTCCCAACCAGCTCGTGGACCCCGTAAACTGTAACGTCGGGAACCCAGTAATCCATGAGGGTGGTAAGCGCCGAACGATCGATTGCACAGATGCAGGAGAGCGCGTTGACACCGTGTCTCTCTTCAACGTGGCGAACCGCGTTCGCCCTGGGAAGGCCGCCCCGCATTCTCATCTCGATAAATTCGTCGTTATTGAGGCCGGAGCCGCTGCCGCAACAGAAGGTCTGCTCCCTGATAGTTTCGGGCGGCATCTCATGGAACTTATTGCACACCGACTTTATCACGTAACGGGGCTCTTCGAAAAATCCCATCCCGCGCGAGGTGTTGCACGAATCATGGTAGGTCATGACCAGGTTGTCGTTGCGGGCGGGGTCGAGTTTGAGCTTTCCGTTTCTGATGAGGTCGGCGGTAAACTCGACTATATGTACCATCTTTGTGGAAGCGGCATTGTCAAAAATCGTTCCCGTAACCGGGGATTTCGGAACTTCAAGGAAGTCGGCCGGCCCGTTCATCGTATCCATATACTGGTTGACGGCGCGCCACATGTGGCCGCACTCTCCGCCCAGCAGCCATTTTACTCCCAGGCGCCCGGCTTCGGCATACATTTTTGCGTTCAACCTTTTCATCATCTCGTGCGATGTGAACATGCCGAAGTTTCCGCCCTCTGAGGCGTAAGTGCTAAATGTGTAGTCGAGCCCCATTTCGTGGAAAAGCATCAGATAGCCCATCATGGTGTAGGTGCCGGGGTCGGCGAACGCATCGCCCGATGGGGTGATGAAAAGTATTTCCGCGCCCTTGCGGTTAAAGGTCGGCTGGACTCGCACCCCGGATACCGCCTCTATCTCGTCCGCGAGGAATTCAATCATGTTCTTGAAGGCGTGAGGTTGAATTCCGAGGTGATTTCCGGTGTGGCGGCAGTTGGCGACCGATCCGGCGATCCAATCGATGTTGAGGCCGAGAAGGTTCAGCAACTCGCGGCCGATCATGGTTATCTCTGCCGTGTCGATCCCGAACGGGCAAAAAACCGAACACCTGCGGCATTCGGTACACTGGAAAAAATAATAGAACCACTCCTTGATGACATTCTCGGTCAGTTCGCGGGCTCCCGCAATGCTGCCCATGATTTTCCCGGCAAGCGTAAATTCCCCGCGGTAAATTGACCTTAGCAGCTCGGAGCGCAAAACGGGCATGTTTTTGGGATCGCCCGAACCTAGGTAGAAGTGGCATTTGTCTGCGCAGGCGCCGCAACGGACGCAGATATCCATGAAAATCCGAAGGGACCGAAATTTTTCAAGCCGCTCCCGCATGCCTTCGAAGATGATTTGCTTCCAGTTCGAGGGAAGTTTCCAATCACTGTCCGCGGGAGACCACTGCCTGGCATTGGGAAGTCCTGCCGCTTCAAGGTTTTTGGCCCTTGCTGCATGGCTCCAAGTGCCCGGACGAAAATCGACGGCGGCATCCATCCACCCTTTTTTCGGGAGAGTGTAATCAAGTGCGAGTTCGCTTGGTTTTGGGAGTTTTGCCACGGACAGCCTACTTCTTTGTCAGCGGGTATACCGCGGGTCCCCCGGCGGCAATTTCTTTTGCCACCGGCAGCCCGGCCTCGATCATCTTCTCCCTGAAACGCTCCTCGTATTCGGCATAGGTTTGCACCTCGACGGGATAATCCCACGGGTTTACATGACGGCGAATGCGGCTGTCGTTTGGCAGGTTCCTGGTCGGACTCAGAAAGATACCCCCTGCGTGCATGAGCTTGCTGAAGGGGAAATAAGCGATCAGGGTGCATACCAGGAGAAGGTGTATATAGAATATAGTCCCCACTTGCTCCGGCGCCGAGGATTGAAATTTGGCAAGCCCAAGCGCGAGCTGTTTTACTTTGAGCAGGTCAACCCTTGTGAAATAACGTGTAAGGATTCCGGTTACTCCTATGGCCAGCATCAGAATCAGCGGAAAATAATCGCCAGGGAGCGAAATGTATCGGACCGTCGGGATGATGAGTCTTCTTACGAGAAGATATATTACGGCTAACATAAAAACAGAGTCCGATATATAGATCCCAGGCAGCCCGACTTGCAGGAAGCTGTCCATCCCGCCCAGCGCCTGCACGAAAAACGGCACGGGTTCCGTGAAAAACCTCAAATGCCGAAGGAGTATAACAAGAAAAGAGTAGTGCAAGGCCAATCCGCCGACCCAGAGCCATTTTTCCCACTGATAGTAAAGCTTCGGGCCTTTTTCGATTTCTGCTTTGGTATTCCTGAAAAGCGACCTGAAAAGGAGCACTTCCAGGATCATTCTGCCCAGCACTTCCTTCTTGTTGGCAGGATTATCGAACCTGTTCCGCTTGATCCACGGGAATGTTTTTTGCTGGCCGGCGGTAGTCGGAATCCGGAAAGGGACGGGCGAACTCGCCCATGCAAGAACTCGGTAAACAGTGCCGGCAATGAAGAGAGTGAATGCCACATAGGGCACTGCCATGCTAAAAAACGTCCTCAGTCCAGCCGCCTCAATGCCTAAAAAGGCGGTCAGGACCAGCGCCAGCACTGCCACCAAAGACATGATGAAGTTCATTTAAAAAACCCGTTTCCATTCAAACTGATTTTCAAGTGCTGCATTTTAGTTATCATGGCGTTCGGACTTGTGTTCCGGGACTTCGGCGATGATTTGAGCCTTTAGCAGAAGCCTGTTTGTCCTGTTTTTTATTTCGCCGATTCTTATCTCATACAGGGAGTCGCGGCATTTCGAATAAATGTCCATGGCTGCAAGGGCCAATCCGTCCACCCTTTCGTCAAACTCGGCGAGGTCCGCATGCGACACCTTGCCGGCGGCTGTTTCGCCATCGAGGATCTGGCGGACCAGGCCTTTCAGTAAGAAAATGAAAGCAAGCGCCCGTGATGGAGCCAAATCCTGCACAGCCCTAATGCGGATAATCCTACCCAGCGGCGGCAATATTTTATCTATCCGGCATTCATTGAGAAATTCATCCAGGATATCGGCCATTGCACTTAGAGAAGTTTGCCCAACCGGATTTGCAAATTGGTTGGATTCCCCTTTAAGCATTACGGCCGCCTCGGGCGCGTACGCCCGGACAAACAGATCGAACCAGCTCTTCAGTAATTCCTTTTTCCTGGGCAGGAGGAGATTTTCAATGCTCATGGTTGGTTTCTCCGGGGAAAAAGGGAAATTGGATTTGGCAGGCTGATAGTGCTTTTCAGCAGTTCAGGTGTGAGAAATATCACACCGGTGCCATTTAACCAGCCCGACTCGAAAGGTCAACGAAAAACAGAACAAATCTAGTGTATTAAAAGGCGTGGTCCGGGCAGCTTTGAATTTTCGGGCAAGGAGCGCAAACAAGGGAAATGCAAAATGGACTATAACCGAGGCTGATGCCGCTTGCTCCGAGGATGTCCCGTTATGGAAAGATATGTTGACTGTAGCGTAACGAGGAGGTGCTCGCCTGAAGTATACGAACGTGACGCCCAACAACAGTCGCACCGGACCGTCGACGGCAACGCCGCGCTTGCCGTGGCGGGCCGGTGAACTCTGGAGAAGGGAAACTTCACACAGCTCTCCTGTTTTTCGATCCGGGGGGGAGCCATCCATCAAATGTCTTTAGCTGATCATATTGTGAAGCTATCGTCTTGGTCCCCGATCCGCCGAAGATTTGGAATGTTGATTCAAGTAAAGGCATTATGCACTCGTGAATTACGTGATGGATCTCTTGGTGCATCAAGTCGTTCTGATGATTTCGTCCCAAGGCGTGAGCAGCTGCACAGAAGGCCATTGCGGACAGCGCTGACATGGCGCCGCCGCTTTCTTCGAATTTGCGCCCGGACTTGTCATAAACATAAAGGAAGATCCCCACGTATGACTCGACCCGTGCTAAACGGCGTTGTTCAACAGCGCGCAAAGCCCTCGTCTGAAATTTTTGGTGGCCCGCGCGGTGTTTCATAAACCAATTCAAATCCCCCGCCCTGACAGCGTCTCCGGCGGTTCTGCAGGCGCTGATGTAGGAAGCCATTATAGCGCAACCCGCACAGGACACCTCACATTCTGATTTCAGATCTGCCCTGTGGACCTCGTAGTAGGGGTATCTGGCCAGGAAATTTTCCAGTGCGCTTTCGATTAGGCCGGCCTTGCCCAAGGAGTCCAAGACCTGCACAGCAATCACCCTCAGAAGCGATTCGTCCAGTTTATGCCGTAAGCACGGCTGTTTTTTCGCGGTTTTCATGGTATTGCCTCCAACGCATGAGTTTTCGCTTTTCACCACGTAACGATGCACCAGATGCTATAGAGCATGCAGTGCTGATTGCGCGAAAAACTGATCGCAACTTTACATCATGAAGTCTCCAGCGTGGATTCCAAGAGTCCGCGCGGAAATCTCTCAAGAGGACACGAACTTACTTTTAAAAACGACCGCATTTTTTCCCGGCTGGGCAGATCGCGGAAGAGGAACCAACCGATTTTGATCCGCCCGGAGCACGCGCTTTGGTGACTGCTTCGGCAAGAAGTCCTGCCTGCGCCTCGGGACGAATAACTCCATAAGGGGAAATTGCCTCATGTCCTCGGCAAGCCCGGCTTCGAGGAACGAAGCGACCCAACGGTAAACGTCGTTTCCGCGGATGGTGCGCCGCAGGCCCCTCATTCTCTTGCGCCTCTCATTCGGATTCATTATGTATGCCTGGTGAATGGCGTCAGCCACACCTTCAATATCGTACGGATTCACCAGGAGCGCTCCATGGTGCAGGCTTGCGGCCGCCCCGGCAAATTCACTCAGGATGAGCGCGCCGTCTTCGTGGATTTTGCTTGCGCAATACTCCTTGGCGACCAAGTTCATTCCGTCTTTCAGGGGCGTAATCAGGGCGATTTCGCAAGCCTGGTAATAACTCACGAGTTCGGGCCGGCTCAATGAGCCGAAGATGTAAGTGATCGGGGTCCACCCGACTTCGGTGTACCTCCCGTTTATCTCACCGATCATGCGTTCAATTTCTTTTTTGATCCTGCCGTATTCCTCGATCACCTCGCGACTCGGCACTATTACCTGGATGAGTGTGATCCTGCGGCGCAGGTCGGGGTATCTCTCGAGGGCATTGACCAGAGCGTTGAGCCGGTTCGGGATGCCTTTCGTGTAGTCGAGTCTGTCGACTCCGAAGATGAGTTTGCGGTTTGGCAGGTTGTCCCGTATTGTTTTGGCCTGCTCGGCCGTCTCGAGACTTGCCGACAGGCCGGCGAACTCCTTGAAGTCGATGCTGATGGGAAAGCTTCCGACTCGCGCCTCCCGACCGGGAACAACCAGCTTACAGACATGCCCCTTTCCCAGAACCCTTACCCCGCGAGTGAGCGCGCGAACACAGGCAATGAAGTTGAGGCGGTCGCGCTCGGTCTGGAATCCAATGAGATCGTACTGCATCAGGGCGTCCAGAATTGCGAACCGCCAAGGCAGGTTGATGAAAACATCCAGCGGAGGAAACGGTATGTGCAGGAAAAATCCGGTATGCCGTTTCCGACCCAGCTTCATAAGCTCGGAACCTGCAAGGATGAGCTGATAGTCGTGTACCCATACGAAGTCTTCCTCCGTGGTGTTATCCACGATAGCCCGCGCAAATTTCCTGTTTACCCACTCGTAGGCTTGCCAGTAGGCTGGATCGAAATTGCAGCGGGTGGGAAAATCGTGAAAAAGAGGCCACAGTATCTGGTTTGAGAAGCCAAAATAGAAATTCTGAACCTCTTCCGTACTCAGGTGAACTGGACTGAGCGCATAGCCGGTTTCTTCCGCGCCTCTTTGCAGCAACTCATCCAGGCCGGAAAAATCGGCCAGTTTTTCCGACGGAGTTCCCAGCCAGCCAATCCACAGACCTCCTCTGTTTCGGAGCACCGGTCCAAGGGCGGTTATCAGTCCACCCGCACCCGGGCCGATGTTCCATTTCCCGGCTTTTTGACGTTCCAGAACGATCGGCAGACGGTTTGAAACAACGACCAATCTTCGTTCTCGCATAAGCTCTCAGTTCTTTCCGGGCTCGATTGAAAACCAGGCCTCAAAAAACCCTTTGACCGGCTTTAGTTTCTCCTACGTTGATCGGAGGGTGGTCTCGCAAAAGTGGTGATACGGCACGTTTTCGCCGCATGCCGCGATCCGGTCCCGCAGTTCTCGCAAGTTCATCGCTGGGGGTAGGTCGCTCGTCTTCATGAGGAGCGCGCGGCCCTTTACTTTGAAAGTCTTCATGCCACCACCTTGCTCCATTTTCTCTCGTTTTACCGAGGCACGATGACGGCCAGTTCACGGACCGCCCGCGCCAAGTCAACCGGAGTTTCCACAAACCGCACCCCGGGAATGTTCATTGGCTTTCCCACACAAAAAGCGATCCCTCCCTTTCCCAAAACCCATCGGACCGCGACGGCATCGTTCTCGTCGTCTCCGGCATAGAGAAGTTGAGCCTTGGAAGGATCGATCCCCAGGAACCGGCACAATCGGCGCACACCGAAGGACTTGTTCACCTGGGGAAGCAATTGCACCTCAGAAACTGACGGCCCCCGGAAAACACGGATTCCAGGCGTCTGGTTGAGTTCCTCCAGCAGCGGTTCCAGCATGGCTGAAGCTTCGGGACGGACGTGACGATAATGGACGGCCACCGACCAGCCCTTGTCTTCAACGTCTACCCCTGGAAACGAGCAAAGCCTGGAGAGCAGCGGCGCGAGGACCGCGCGGGATTTTTCCCGCCTGGTCTTCGCAACGTTTCCCGGACGGATTTCGTGCCCCCCTGGAAGACGCCACACGAGCCCGCTGGCCCCCCCAAGGATGACGCCGGGCGATGGAACCCGCCGTGAAAGATCCTCGATTGACCTGCTGGAAAGGACAGCCACGGAACTACCGGGTGTTCGCGAGAGATCATCGAGGAGCTTACGCCACTCCGGGTGCAAACGAGCGGATTGCCGGTCGGGGACGATAGATGAGATCGTTCCGTCGAAGTCGAAGACCCAAAGGCGCGGAATGGCCTCCCTGCCGTACCCGGAAGTAGTCATGGTTCACGAGCGCCTCGATGCCCCGCTCCACGGTGCCGAGGCAGTTGTTGACATTGGTGCTGTAGGTGGAACCCGAGGAGGTCGTTTCCCACCATCCAGCCTGGCATCTCCTCTAACAAGGGGAGGTTCCGGAACTCCTCCGAATTCGGCCAGAAGATATGCCGGAACTGGATCACCTTCGATGAAAAATATAGGGATGACCCAATGTTACAGCGAAGCCGTTTTCAAAGCTCAGGGGTTCACACCTCCTACGGGATATGGAAATTTGAGCGAGAAGTTAGAATTATACCTTGTACTTTTACGAGATCGCTGGCTTGGACAACAAGTAGGTGGAGACTGTATGTTTCGAGCATACAAACCGTATATACGAGCTACATCCCGGTCAGATTCTTATTTTACTTATCAGCTGTTCTGCTCCACCTTGCTTGCCAACTCCTTTAACTCCAGGCATCTTGAGGTATGATTCGGGCATTAATTGCGGAAAGGATGCACACTACAATCGCAATTTAAACTCCGCCTCTTCCTTCTTGGGATGGGCATGCGCACAGGGCATTGTCAACAGGTTAGCGGCAGGCAAATATCTCGATTGCGATACTGCGCTTAAGCGGTGAGTTTGCGCCGTCTCCGGATAAAGTATCGGATCGGAAGCCGCAGGCGGCAGACCGGTACTGGCCGGTTTAAGTTAATGTATCGATGAGTTCTCTTCCACAGGCTATTTCGACCCTACTACGCGCTCCGTTGTCGAGGTCCATGATTTTCAACTGAAGGAATCCATGCCGGTGATGTCGCGGCCGATAATCAAGGTGTGAATGTCCTCTGTGCCTTCGTAAGTATTCACGGTTTCCAGGTTCAGCATGTGTCGGATAGGCGGATAGCCCAGGCTAATGCCGTTTGCGCCGAGGATGTCCCTGGCGGTCCTCGCGATTTTGAGGGCTTGGCCGGCATTATTCATTTTTGCCATCGAGATGTGCGTGTGGCGAGCTTTGCCTTCATCCTTGAGGCGGCCCAGGCGGGTGCAGAGAAGCTGAGCCTTTGTTATTTCGGTAAGCATCCAGGCGAGTTTTTGCTGTACTAGCTGAAACGATGCAAGCGGCGCATTGAACTGAGTACGGGACCGTGCATAGTTTAGCGCGGTCTCGAAGCAGGCCATGGCCGCTCCGACCGCCCCCCAGGCAATTCCATAGCGTGCTTCATTAAGGCACCCGAGAGCAGATCCCAGACCGTGGGCGCCCGGCAGCAGGTTTTCGGCCGGGATTGCGACATCGTCCAAGACCAGGGCCGATGTAACTGACGCGCGCAATGAAAACTTGCGCGAAATGTCATGGGCTGAGAACCCCGGGGTCCCCTTCTCGATCAGAAATCCACGGATGGGGCCTCCGCCGCCGTCCGTTTTCGCCCACACCACGGCAATGTCGGCGATGCTGCCGTTTGTGATCCACATTTTCCGGCCTCTAAGAATGAAGCGTTCGCCATCACGCTCTGCCGTGGTACGCATGCTCTGTGGGTCCGATCCCGCATCAGGCTCTGTCAGGCCAAAGCAGCCGATTGCATTTCCGGAGGCGAGCAGCGGCAGCCATCTCTCCTTTTGTTCTTGGCTTCCGTATTCATGTATGGGAAACATCACCAGGGAGTTCATAACGGATACGAAAGAACGAAGGCCGCTGTCTCCACGTTCCAACTCCCGGCAAACAACGCCAAAGGCTGTGTTATTCTCTCCTCGTCCCCCGTAATCCTTCATCTTAAAACCAAAAAGACCCATTTGGGCCATCTCGGGAACCAGATCGAGCGGAAACGTCCCCTGCTCGAAATAGTCCGCGGCCCTGGGAAGGTACCTTGACTCGACCCAGGATCGTACGTTGTCCCTGATCCCCCTTTCATGATCGGAGAGAAGGTCTTCGCACAGGTAATAATCGATGTCCCCAAATTGTTTCATGGAATGATCCTCTCCGTTGATATTGTGGTCTACCACCGGTCAACATCAATCAAATAATCATTCAGGGCGGATCCAGGAGAGGGCCCCGGCTCTTTTTTCTTATTTTTCACAATACCCGCTCATCGAGGCTTGAAATTCTGCCGTTATAATTGTAGTCAGATAATATCTGGTCTGATCTTTCAGGGGCTACTTCAAACCATCGGTACCGAAAGAATGAATCTCGCCACAAAGCTACAGAGCATCTTCCATGTCCATGATGGGCTTTGCAGAGGTCTATCGCATTTTTCGGGCCCAAGCCGGGCAGCGATCATCTATGCCGATTTATGCGATTCAGATCCCCGCATATACGATCCTCAAAATCTGCTGGAGGGACACCAGCCCTTTATCGAAAAGATTTACCTCAAATCAGATCATTGGCGCAAAAACACCCCCGAAGTGCACCAGGGAAGGCTATTCGGCCAGATATTCCCCGAAAAAAGCCCTGAGCCGTCCGGACTGATATCATGCGGCGGCAGGACGCGTGCCATTTTCCACCAGGCTTGGTTTACCGAGCATCATCCGACCATGTGTTCGACCGGTCCGACGGAAAGGTGGCTCGAACATGCGGCATGTTTGCTGGCCCATGACTGCTCGAACGAAGACTGGTTCTCCACGCGCAACTCTCAGTACGTGCTTCGCGAGTACGCCACCCATGCAGTGCGCGATTATATTCGGGACGAACTCGATCTAAAGTTCGGGCTCGACAGCCGCATCGAGGTCTATCCAATTCTCGACGCCGTGCTTGGGATCTCCAAAACTCGCGAGGAAGGCGCATGGCCCCGCGGCACCCTTGTATTCGTCGATCCCTCCATGATTTCGTCCACCGAGTTCCTGGTGCGTTTTCCCAATCCGGAAAAACTCAGGCTATCTAATTTCAAGCACGTCCGGAAGCTCATACTGTCCGTTGAAAACTCCGAGCGCAGGCTGGTCTCCGATGGGCGCTTCATTATCGGGGTCGCCAATTACAAAGGACTGCCTGATTGCCGAATAACGGCTGAGTTTCGCGGCGGCCATGGCTTCCTGCGATTTTCAGGCGAGCTGATTTGCAGTTTTTCCGACGGGAGTTTTCATTCTTCCAACCGCAGGCCAAATCTTGTCCAACTCGAGGAACTTCTGCTTGGCCCGGGGTTACAGAGCGGCGACCGGCATGATCTTTTTAAGATAGTTTCGGGCATAGTGCTGCGGGCTGGAGAGCAGCGCCACGGGGCTTCAATTGTTATCGACCTGAATACCAAGCCCATAAACTTTTCCGGCCAGCGGCTCGAGACTCCGATCAATTTGTGTGATCCGCAGATGCTCGATCTCGCCAAGTCGCTCTCCAAAGTCGACGGGGCGCTTCATATCGGCGCCGATCTTTGCCTGCACGCATTCGCGTGCCTATTGGACGGAAGGTCTATTGTCGGCGAGAACCGCGCGCGCGGAGCAAGATTCAATTCAGCCCTGCGGTTTACCGCCGAACACGAAAACATTATCGTCGTGGTTGTCTCCTCGGACCGTCCGGTTTCGGTAATCCATGGAGGCATTGATCTTACCGCGAGGGCGGAATGGGAACCGATCAGCCAGCTTGTCTTCGAGCCCCCGACCATCGAGGGGTGGTTGGCGGAGCCGGCTGATGTTGAACCTCCCCTGCTCTCTCCCGCTCTCGCCTGATTTAGGCTTTTTGTTTGAAAATCTCCGATGTCGCATGGAGCTGATGTGTCGCCAAACCAGTTTTTGGTTTTTTTCCTCCTCCTCATCTTAAGTTCTTATGGGATTTGCTCTGCCGGTGTGCGTGGACGCGGTCTTCCCGCTGAGAAAAAGATCCTGTTCGAAGACCTTGAGCTGACGATTTCCAAAAATCCCTCGCAGGATTTTCTTGGCGGCGAATACAATCTGGCTTTTTCGAGGCAGGGCAAAATCGTTTACAGCGAAGAGTGTGCTTTTCATCTACATGAACCGCAAATCATTTCCGGAATTCCGGGTCCGAACTGCCGATCTCTTCTTGCCTATTGCTTTTCGGGTGGCGCGCACTGCTGCACGTCCCTTATCATAGCAACCTCCTGCGGTTCAGAAAAAGGGCTTGATCTAATCGACCTGGCCCACTCCGATTCCGAAGTAAAATTCTTCAATCCCGGAACCGATGAAGCCAGGGCCATCAGGGTGACAGACTGGCAGTTCGCCTATTATGTTGTTGAAGGTACCGGTCTTCAGCTGTCCTTTGCCGATTCACCAGGGATGACCCGACTGCTCGTATTTGAGGCAGGCAAGTGGCGCCCGGATGCACGGGGAGAATTCAGCCGGTTCTATGAGCCTCTTTTTACTGAGGCACGGCAATCGGCGCTCGCGGCCTCTCGCAAACGCCAAGCCCCTGAGCTTGCCGCAGCCCGAGCCATAAAGGCTGCTTACTATTTCCTGATGTCCGGCAAGCCTGCCGAAGAGGCCTCCGATGAGCTCAAAAAGCTTCTTCCCCCATCATGGGCGCAGGAAACCGATAAAATCAGTGCAGACATCAGGCGCACGATACGTGAATTCAATCCCGTGGAAAAAATCGAATAGCGCAGCAGAGCGTTCTCCCCTTTTTTTCACACCGGCAGGCGTTCTCCCCAAAACCCGATTTCATTGGCCGCCCTTTCTTGAACAAACTCGCCATCCCGTTTACAATACAGGTTCTTTGACCAATTCGTCCAAGCTCCTACTGTGGCTTGCCTCGGGTGTATTGGCCCCTCTCTTTGCGCAGGCCTCCTGGCCCTAAATTTGTTACTACCGAGTGGAATGAACAGGATTTCCCCGGTTATTTGGAACTGGAATGAAAATACAGGCCTCCGAGGCAATTGTTCTAACCACCCGCGATTATGGGGAATCGGACCGTCTGGTATTCTTTCATACCGCCAGCTGCGGAAAGATAAGGGGCATAGCCAAGGGGGCCAGGAAGAGCAGGAAAAGATTCGTCAACACCTTCGAACCTTGCAGCCTTGTGGAATTGGAATGGCGCGAGAAGAATTCCCTCGTATGGATCGAAACATGCAAACTCGTTGAGCCATTTATTTCAATGCGCGCGGATATTCAGAAATGGGCGCTGGCCGCGCTTTTCTCCGAGGTCATCCTCGATATGGTGCCCGAAGGCGAGCATCAGGCGGATCTTTTCCTCCTTCACAAGGAAATGCTTGGCGGTTTAGAAAAAGACAAAGACCCGTGGAACGTGCTAATATTGGCACTGTTGAGGTTTCAGGCACTTTTGGGATATATGCCTGCCCTGGATGGCTGTTCGGTATGCGGACGCGGGCTGAAGACTTCATTGAAATGGTACTGGGAATCTTGCCGGGGCAACCTTTTGTGCCCGGACCATTTTCAGCGCGCTCACGGCTGCACTGCCCTCGACCTTGGGACGTTGGCCCTGATCGACCATGCCAGGAAAATACCGCTGGATAAGATCTGGCGGTTGCGTATGCGGCAGGAAATAAAAACTCCCGTTTTGGATTCGCTTTTGGACTGGATTCGACACCATACGGGAAAGGAAATCCGCAGTCTGAAGGTGATCGAGCAGATTTTGCCGTCAATGTGTTAACAAGGCGATGGCACCGATCAGGGTGTGGGTCGCCGGGCTACTTTGATGGACCCTCGGAACGGGGTACAAAACACCCCATTTCGTTAAGAATCGAGGCATAAATAAAAGATGGAATGGGTTAGCCAGCTCGAGGCTATAGCTCACAGCTCCCCCGCACTTGCGCTGGCCATGGCCTTTGCAGGCGGCGTCCTGGCCGCTTTCACCCCTTGCACCTACCCGATGATGCCTATTACGGTCGCCTTTATCGGCGGAAAAGCCCAGGGCAGCAAGCGAAAAGGGTTTATGCTGTCGGTCTTCTACGTTTTTGGCATGGCGATCGTATATTCCTCGCTTGGCATTTTCGCCGCCCTGACAGGACAACTTTTCGGCACCATTACAGCGAGTCCATGGACCTACCTGGCCATGGGCAATATCTGCCTCTTTTTCGGGCTGGTAATGCTCGAAGCCGTTCCTCTTTCTCCTCCCGCTTTCCTGAACAGGTGGAAAGTTTCAGAATTGAGAGGACATGATATACTTACCAGCATTGTCCTTGGTGGGGCTTCCGCTCTCGTGGTAAGCACCTGTACCACACCCGTTTTGGGCGTTCTTCTGGCGTTCGTTGCCTCAAAGCACCAGATACTTCTTGGCGCTGGAATGCTTTTTGCCTTCTCCTTCGGCCTTGGATCACTTGTAATCGTCGTTGGCACGTTCACCGGACTACTCGCCTCTCTGCCGCGCTCAGGGATCTGGATGCTGAGGGTCCAGAGGATATTTGGGATCCTGATGATCCTGGCAGCAGAGTATTTTCTCATAAAGACTGGAGAATTTTTGTTATGACCTGCGTAAGAAGTATATTGAACCGCTTGCTCTGGGCCTCTTTGACATCTCTTCTTGTCTTCTCTTTAATCCTCCTCCCGGCATTTTCCGCCAGGGTTGCCGCTGCTGCCGAGCCACCCGCTTCCGCCCCAGATTTTGAGCTTCCAGATCTTAACGGATCGAGCGTTTCGCTCTCCAACTTCAAAGGGCAAAAGCCTCTACTTCTTTACTTTTGGGCTACCTGGTGTCCTTACTGCATTTCAGTGCGCCCGGAAGTGATTAAATTGCGCAACAAGGTGCCCCAGACCGACCTCGGCGTTCTGGCGGTAAACGTAGGCGGCAGTGATACTCTGGAAAGACTAAAGCGCTACGAAGAAGCTAATCCGGCCCCCTTCACGGTGCTATATGACGCCAATGGGAAGACGGCCCGTTCGTTCAAAATTTTTGGTATACCCCACTTCGTCCTTATCGACAGGGATGGAGTCATAAAGTTCAGCGGCAACAACTTGCCGTCCGATCCCATGGCGCTTCTAAAACAGTAAGCCAAACAGAAAATCAGGGGCTCCAAAATGAAAGACGTCCTCACAGTCATAATGGCCGGCGGGAGAGGGCAGCGACTTATGCCCCTCACCCAGGACCGGTCCAAACCGGCGGTCCCTTTCGGCGGGATCTACCGGCTCATAGACATCCCTCTTAGCAACTGCATAAACTCGCAGCTCTACAAGATACTGATCTTTCCGCAGTATATGTCGCAATCGATGGTGGACCACATCGAAGAGGGATGGAATATCTTTTCCGGCGATTTGGGCCACTATTTGCGCATAGCCGCGCCACAGCAGCGGTTGGGCGCGGAGTGGTACCGGGGAACCGCGGACTGTGTGCGCCAGAATATGTACCTGATCGAGCGCGACAAGCCGCGATACGTCCTGATACTCTCCGGCGATCACGTTTACAAAATGGACTACACCGCGTTTCGGCAATACCATGAACAAAAAGGCGCCGACGTCACGGTTGGACTGCTTGAAGTTGACAGGTCCCAGGGTTCCGAATTTGGCATAGCGGAAGTTGACAACGAGTTCAGGATTCGGGCCTGGGCCGAAAAGCCCAAGGACCCCAAACCGATTCCTGACGACCCGGAACACTGCCTCGCTTCGATGGGAATTTATCTTTTCCGCACGGATCTTCTGCTGGATTTGTTGCGCAAAACCGAAGATGACGATTTCGGCGGGGACATAATTCCAAAAATCATACCTGACCTTAAAATCTTCGCCTATCCTTACCGCCGGTTAAACCGGATAAGAGACTATATCCATGTCATGGACCCGGACGGTTCGAGGCGGCTCCAGCTGGTCGAAAACACCAGGGATTCCCAATATTGGCGAGACGTTGGAACCCTGGACGCCTACTGGAACGCCAATATGGATCTCACCGGGATCGACCCTTTTTTTAACCTTTACGGCAGCCTTTGGCCTATCCGTACCCTGCAGCGGCAATACCCCCCGGCAAAGTTCGTTTTCAACCAGCCCGACCCTACCAATCCGCGCACGGGCACGGCTGTGGATTCGATGGTTTCCCATGGATGCATAATAAGCGGCGGGACCGTGCGCAGCTCCGTGCTTTCCTATAACGTCACGGTGCGCAGTTGGGCCCAGGTGGACGAATCAGTAATAATGGACAACGTTGAAATCGGGCGGCACTGCAGGATCAAAAAAGCTATCATCGACAAGCACAACATCATTCCACCCAATACCGAGATAGGCATAAATCCTCTCGTGGATCGGGAGAGATTCACCGTAACGGCCCGAGGAATTGTCGTTGTGCCGAAGGGATATTTCCCGCGAGAACCCAGAGTCAGGGTTTAGAGAATGTATGAGAAGCGCCGCCAAAACTTGCTGCCGCGCAATGTTTTTATTCAACGCCTCGCAAAGCATGGAGTCATTGCATTCCTCATCATGGCGGTCTCGCTCGGAATTGGTGTCATTTGCTACCGGATGTTTGAAGGCATGCCCTGGATAGATGCTCTCCTCAATGCTTCGATGATTCTTGGAGGAATGGGCCCTGTTGGCGAGCTTCACACATTTGAAGGCAAGCTTTTCGCCTCCCTGTACGCTCTTTTCTCGGGCGTAGTCTTCCTCATTTCCATGGGCGTTTTAGCCGCCCCGATACTTCACCGGTTTTTGCACAAGTTTCACCTAGACTCGTAATCCAAAGGAGATCCATCAATCCAATTTTTCGCCGTTTTTTTCTATTTAAATCATCGATGCAGAGTTTTATCGCCCTGCCGGTACTGAGGACACCTCGTGGGGCGGGCACCATCTTTATTGAGCCAGCCCCGCGAATTACACGCCCGAACCTCGATAAAAATACCCGCCGCTACTAATTACTTTCGAATAAGATTCTGGAATCATAAGGACAATCGCATGATGAGCGAACAGGAAGTGCAAAATATGCCGTGACGGCAGGAATTGCCGTGGAAGATAGCTTGTACGATTACCAACCGGCTGCAACTGCATCATCAACGGCTTATTGGTCGCATATGCTTATTTAATAAAATTGCCCACTTGAAAGATTAGATGATACGAAGGAAGGCATCCTCCAGACCTGAATGATCGGCGGGTGCTCACGAGATCGGCAAATGCAGGAGGAGCTACTCCCTTTGTGCATAATAGTCTGAAATGCACATAGCAGACAAGGAGCAGATTCCGGTGATCTCCATCCATTCATGTCTTGGAATTTACAACAGATAGTCACATACCCGCGCTCCAGGCAGTGGTGCCTTTTGCGGCGTTGAACGGGACAATTCTCTTGGCTGATTGTGAAGAACTTCTTGACAACTTTGACCCTTTTGTGCTTCTATGCCAATGGACGAGCAGGAGCGGCGGCGTCGAGACTTACGCGCTTTTCCAAATCATTCGGCCCTCAGCAGCCATGTTCAGATTCTACGAGATGCCGCCTGCGCCTGTTCGGATAACGAAGGAAGAATTCTTCTGTAGGTGCTTCTGATTTTCTTTTCTGTATGTCAGTCATCAGGCACTCTTACCCCCCAAGAGTGGGAGATGCCCATGATCTATGTAAGAGATTTGGCAGACGACGAATACCGCGAACTCAAGGACATGAAGCGCAAGGAGATCGGACGTGTCAGTCAGCGCGCCCACATGATCATCCTTTCCGCGAAACGCTGGGCTGTACCCCGCATAGCAATGCTTTTCGAGGTAAGCCCGGCGACTGTTCGGTCGTGGATCCGCAAATTCGAAGATGAAGGTCCCGGTGGGCTCTACGACGAGGATCGATGCGGAAGACCGCGGGTACACCCTGAATCTGCCTTACAATAGCCGTGTTCCGGGGCCGGATTGATACTCCCGAAGCTCCTTCTGCCGGTCGCGTTTAGAGACTTCGACATTTCTGTTTCCGACAATGTCGCGTGCGTGAAACACGCTACTGATTTGGGCAACAACTCACTATCAGCCGCCTTTCGATCTCGCCGCTAACGAGTACCATTTCAATACTTCCCTTTAGATGTTATATTCCCGGCATTTAACAAAAAGGATCTCTGTCCTGAACCGAGGATAATCCTTCAAAGGATGGTGCATGATTACAAAAGGTTTGCTTGAGAAGCTCTACGAGGCCGCAAGCATCCAGAGGTGGAACGACCACGTGCGACCCGTCGAATTTACCGAACTCGACAAACAAGCGCACAAGATGATCCTGGCGTACGTGCTGGCGAAGCTTGAGGAGTCAGAGCGGCAGGCCGAAATCGACTGGCTTAAGCTCATAGAAGGCGGCATATTCGAGTTCTTCCCGCGGATTATACTCACAGACATCAAAGCGCCGGTCTTTCATAAGCTGATGAGCCGCAAGGGGCGCGAAATAAATGCGCTGGTCCTGAAGAAGCTCGAACCTGACATCCGGGGCCTGCGGGGCGGTTTTAGTGAAAAATTCAAAAACTACCTTTTTGATGACGACTATGCGCGATTCGAGAAACGCATTCTTAAGGCCGCCCACTACCTCGCGACAAACTGGGAGTTCCAAATCATCTATAACACCGCACCCTTCGTGTATGGCATAGACAAGACCAAGGAAGAGATCGAAAACCAGATAGAAGACCACTACGACCTTATCGGCGTTCAGAAGATTTCTCTCAGGAAAAAGTCCTTCGGCTTCATCGACCTCTGCGCGCAGCTCAGGTTTCAGCAAAGGTGGGCCCATTCGCAGCGCGTACCCAAGACCTCGGTCCTGGGGCACATGATGATAGTGGCGATGATGTCCTACTTTTGCTCGATTCAGATGAACGCATGCCCCCGGCGCATCTGCAACAATTTTTTCTGCGGCCTTTTCCATGACCTGCCCGAGGTCCTTACTCGAGACATTGTCTCCCCCGTAAAAACCGTGGTCGAGGGTCTTGACGCGATCATCAAGGAATACGAGAGAATGCAGTTCGAGGAAAGAATTTTGCCCCTGCTACCGCCACCCATACGCGAGGAGTTGATCTATTTTATCGAGGATGAGTTTTCAAACCGGATAAAAGAGGGCCACAAGGTTAGAAAGGGTATTTCTGGGAGCGAAATGCTGGAACTCTACAATGAGGACCGTTTCTCGCCGATCGACGGCGACATGATAAAAGCATGTGACAAGCTGGCCGCCTTCATCGAGGCCTCTCTTTCGATAAGTCACGGCATACAGTCCCACCATCTCGTGGAGGGCAAAGATCTGATATACCAACAGTACAAGGACCTGAGTCCCGGCGGAATCGATTTCCGAAAGCTTTTCGACTATTTCAGTTGACACACCGCAAGTTTAGTTATTTGCCGCACCGCTGCGAACCCTTAATTTGAGTAGAGATAATCAAAAAACCTTTTGACGGATTGGGACAGCCGCGCTCCGGCGGGATGTTCAACTCCGCAAATTCCAATAAGGGAGTGAATTCAATGCAAATAGTTGATCCAGTGCGCGTTGAAAGATCCTATACCCAAAAACTTCGTGGAAAACCCGATATCATCTTCCCGCTGCTGTGCCCAGTCAGGGAAGCAGAGTGGATTGCCGGCTGGGATCCTCTTTCCGTCTTCACAAAATCAGGTTTTGCTGAAAAAGACTGCGTATTCACAACCGGAGACCAAGATCCCGACTCTATCTGGATCATTACCCGATTTGATTTCAGTGACCATTGGCTTGAGATCGTGAAAGTCACTCCCGGCATGACCGTCGGCAAGATAAGAATAAAGCTTATTGAGAATGAAGCCGGAGAAACCGATGCTGAAGTCTGCTACATGTACACTGCCATCAGCTCGGAAGGGGAGAATTTCGTTCGGGACTACTCTGAAGAGTTCTTTCAAAGCTTCATGAAATTCACCGAATCCGCCTTGAATGATTTTCTCGTGGAAAAGGCGGATTAAACCGGTAATAGATCCCAAGTCCTCTACGGATCGCGGAGCTTCGCCTATTCGACTCGGTTCCTCTTCTTTTCTGACAGGCCGGCTTTCGCCTCCCTCCTTAAATAGACCTCGATTTCGTCGGGCGGCAGGGCCGGGCTGAAAAGGAATCCCTGGATCTCGTCGCAGCCCTGTCCCCTCAGGAACGAGAGCTGTTCCTCGGTCTCCACGCCCTCGGCTACAACCTTGAGGTTGAGGGTGTGAGCCATCGCTATGATAGCGGCGGCAATCGCCGCGCTGTCCTGATCTTCGGGTATTCCCTTTATGAAGGAGCGGTCGATTTTCAACACATCCAGCGGAAAACGCTTCAAGTACGCAAGCGAAGAGTAGCCGGTCCCGAAATCGTCTATCGCAAGCCCCACACCCATGGACTTCAGCTCAATTAGTATCTTCGACGATACCTCCATGTTTTTCATGATCGAGCTTTCGGTGAGTTCCAGCTCGAGGAATTCCGGATTCAGGCCGGATAGATCCAGAGCCTTTCTTATCATACTTACCAGGCTGTAGGGTCTGAACTGCAGGCTGGAGATGTTTACAGCCACTCGCCTGGGTTCGAGTCCCATCTCCACGAGGGCCTTGTTGCGAATGCAGGCGGCACACATCACCCATTCCCCAATGGAGACGATCAGTCCGGTTTCTTCCGCGAGCGGGATAAAGTCCAGGGGTTGTACAAGGCCCATCTGGGGATGATTCCAGCGAATAAGCGCCTCCATCCCGACCGTTTTGCCCGAAACTACGTTTATCTGCGGCTGGTAATACAGAACGAATTCTTCCCTGTCGAGCGCCTTTCTCATGCTCGTCTCAAGCGCCAGCCTCTTGAGCGATGAGGCGTTCATGGATTCGGAATAAAACTGGTAGTTGTTCCTGCCCTGCTCTTTGGCGTTATACATTGCAGAATCGGCGTTTTTGAGCAAACTGTCGGCATCCTCGCCATCAAGCGGATAAATGGTGATCCCCATGCTCGCCGTTACGAATACCTCGTGGCCGGCTACGACAAATGGCCGCGACAGGCTCTCCATGATGCGTTGGGCAACCTTGCCCGAATCCTGAACCTGCTTTATTTCCGGCAAAAGGATCGTGAACTCGTCACCTCCAAGCCTGGAGATGCTGCCGGTGCTCGGGTCGCTCACCTGCCGGGCCGTGCAGTCGCCCTTCCGGATGCAATCCTGTATCCGATCCGCGACGCCCTGGAGCAAAATGTCCCCAACATTATAGCCAAGCGTGTCGTTTATCCTCTTGAATCTGTCCAGGTCCAGGAACAGAGTGCCAACATAATGGCCGCGCCTCTTTGCCTGATTAAGAGCCTGGTTCAGGTGCTCTTTGAAAGAATGTCGGTTGAGCAACCCGGTTAAAGGATCTTGATAAGCCAGCAGGGCGATTTTTTCCTGTGTCAGCTTGCGTTCGGTGATATCGCGAACTATGGCCAGGGCTTCATCGGAACCACTGTTTACAATTCTCCACTCGTAGTGATGAAGGCCCTCGGGCAGATCGAGTTTATGCTCGAAAAACTGAATCTCCCCATTAGAGAGCGCTCGGCCGAGGTGCTCCATTATCGGCTTTGAGACGTCATCCGGGAAAACCTGGTCTATTCTCCTGTGCAATAAACTTTCGGGGCTAAAGAATCTGTAGTTATCATCCTGGAACTTTATATCCTGAATGACGCCATTCTTTCCTACCTGAATAAGGAGGTCGGGGAGAGCGTTTACAAGCGCCCGCGTCTTGGCTTCGCTCTTTCGCAAGTTGTAGCTTATCAGGCTTCCGCGCCACATATAGCGCAGCCTGTGCTGAAGGATAGTCCAGTTAATGGGTTTTGTGATGAAGTCCGTCGCGCCGGCCTGGTATCCGCGGTTAATGGAATCGATATCATCCAGTCCCGTCATCATGAGCACCGGAAGGTGCTCACCCGCCGGAGAGGACCTGATCCTTCTACAGACGGAAAATCCGTCCATCTTTGGCATGACTAAGTCGAGGAGGACGATGCCGGGCTTGAAGCGCTCGAAAGCTTCACAACCTTCCAGACCATCTGATGCCAGTTGGACGATGAACCCGGTCTCCTCCAGCAATGATGATGCCAGCAGACGCGAGGCACTGTCATCATCGATCACCAGAGCGACAGGGCGCTCATCCAAAGGAATCTCCATTGCTAATCCCCCTTCTCAAGGTATGCCCTGAGTGCGTGTTCGACTTTTATAAATTCTTCTTCCATCCTGCCGACTATAACCCCGGTCCCCAGGGTTGATCCGGACCGAGTCAGCCTCTCGGCCTCCCCACAAAGTCCTGCCAGCACGTTGGCGCCCAGGTTCGCACTTGACGATTTGAGCGTGTGCGCAGCAACCCCCAGTGCATCAGGTTCCTGCGACTCGAAAGCCCTTCGCAGCTCTTGAACCAGTCGATGCGAATCGGCCAGGTAGATTTCGATAATGTTTTGCATCATGGATGGCGCGGCAGATCCGAGCATCCGACAAGTCTTATTGAGCACTTCAAGATCTATGCTGTGCGGGGCTTTATCAACTCTCCCCTGTTCGGCGTCGGATCCGGCCCTTAGACCAGCTCCCCCCTGAATCGTATCCACCACTTCGGATGGAAGGAGCCAACGGTTGAGGACTCCACATAGATCGCGCAGGCTGAATGGTTTTCCAAGATAATCGTCCATGCCCGCATCCCTGCACCGCTTTATTTCCGCTTCCATCATAAACGCGGTCATCGCAATTATGGGGGTGACGGGCCCTCCCTTTTCGACCTCCCTGATCTTCCTTGCGGCCTCCCACCCATCCATCTCCGGCATCTGGCAATCCATCAGGATCAGGTCGAACCTGTCGGACTCGACGAGTCGAACCGCTTCGAGGCCATTGGAAGCGATCTCCACCCTGCACCCAAAATTCTCCAGCATCGCCCGCCCAACCTCCCGGTTGATTTGGCCATCTTCTACGAGAAGTACCCTGGACGAGAAATTCATATACTCCTCTGCAAAACCTCGCAAACTTGCCGAGCTATTTCTGCGGCCCCAATGCCGAATTTCTGTCCCAAATCTTCAACCCTTGCACTTTAGAATTCATCGGTTTCTTTTCAATTCGCCTTTAATTTCCCATATCGGGGAATCCACATCGTTATCAATAATTGCGAAGTTCGAAGGCAACGTCGGGTCCCATTTTCACCCATCTTGTTTCCAGGTGCTAAAAAACTGTCAGACATGGGCTTTTTAGTAATGTATGTGCAAAATGATTCCGATTCAGAAAGTGAAATAAACTTCCGTGTTTAAAAACCGGTCAAGAAAACTAATCCAGCAATTTGCATCGCTTTTAAGGGAGTGCCAAGGTGCCCGAAGGGGTGAGTTCAAAACTAATGCCGTTTGATTTTGGTGAATCAACCATGCCACTCGTCACACGTGACGGGGGTGAATTGAAGGCAACTTCTTCACGCAACTCCAATCGCGGCGAACAGCATATGAGACAGCGCCTTGAACTGGCGCTTGGAACATCCGGCCTTGGCATGTTCGACATTTGCCTCGAAACCGGGCAGTGTTTTGCGGACCATGGCTGTCTGGAGATCCTCGGATACACCGAAAAAGCCCTTCCTTCCACCCTCGACGACTGCAAAACATTCGTCCACCCGGATGACCTTCCACTTCTGATCGAAAATTTTGAACTCTACTTGCAGGGCAAATTATCCGAGATCCAATTCGAATACCGCGTTCTTCACCGGTCTGGAAAATGGCTGTGGGTACTCACCAGGGGCAAGGTCGTGGAATGGTCCGACCGTGGCGAACCAGTGTGGTTTACCGGCACCCTTCTTGATATCAGCTCGAGGAAGACCGCCGATTCGCCCGTCCCGGGCCAGGGCAAAAATAAATTCTTCCCGGTTGCGCCCGCGGGTCCCACCGCAGGGTGGGCGGAAGATCGGGACCTTTTCCAATTCCTCCTGGATGCTATCCCGTGTCCGGTTTTCTACAAAAATACCGAGGGCGTTTTTCTCGGATGCAACTCGGCCTTCGAGGAATATTTCGGCTACAGCAGAAGAGAACTCGTCGGAAACTCCTCCTACCAACTCGCACCCCGGGAACTTGCCCGCGTCTATCAAGAAACAGACATGAACCTGCTGCGCAGCGGCGGCGATCAGATCTATGAACTTCAGGCCCCATCTCCTCAAGGCAGCCGGCTAATGATGTTCAAAAAGACTGTGTTTGGGAGCCCGGAGCCGGCCGGCTTCGTCGGAGTGCTCACCGATATCACCGATCTGAGGAAAACCGAGGCGGAGTTGCGTGAAAGCGAGCGGCGCTACAGGGAAGTGGTCGAAAATGCCCAAAGCATCATTATCAGGACCGATCCCATGGGCAATATAATTTTCGTCAATGAATTCGCCCAGGAATTCTTCGGTTATCCGGAAGGCGGGTTGGTTGGCCGAAACATTATAGTCACCTTTCCTCCGACGACTGAATATAGTCCGGATTATTTCGGCAATACGCTCGATATTGCAAATCCCGACTCGAAGCGAATCCCCGACAATGAATGCGAGAACGTCCGGCGCAATGGCGAGCGGGTCTGGGTTAATTGGAAAAACAGGAGGATCATCGATGAGGAGGGACGCATCAGGGAGATCCTGTGCGTCGGAAGCGACATAACGGACATCAAGCGGGTCGGAGACGAATTGAGGCGCAAGAACCAGGCGCTCTCATGGGAAGTGGAAGTAAATTCGATAATGGCCGAGTTATCCCGCAAACTCATGGAGCTTGACTCCCTCGATGATATCGCCATGCTGGTGCTCGAAAATGCCAAGAAACTCACCCTCAGCCCTCTGGGATTTATCGGCCACATCGATCTTGAAACCGCAACCATCGTCTCTCCGGCTTTCGTGGGCGAAGACGCTTATCCTTTTTGCGACGGCGATCTGCTGAAGGCTTTTCAAGATTTTTCACAGTGGACCTCTTCTCGCGACGAAACCGTGCTGGCAAACGGGTTGCAAGATCCGACACTGCTCGGTTTATCTTCCGATGGGCATTTTCCACTCTTCAAGGTCCTCTCCGTTCCGGCCATAGCAAAGGACAAGTTGGTCGGGCGGATTGTTCTTGCGAATTCCCCCCGTGATTACACGGAACACGATGCGGCACTGCTCCGTGGACTGGCAGCCCTCTACGCCATGGCCGCCCAGAATTTGCGGGCAGCGCTCGACCTCCAGCGCACCAACGAGTACCTAGAGAACATCCTCGAAAGCTCCCCCGATGCGATAGGAATCGTGGACCGCAACGGCAAATTCATCCGATGGAACAGGATGGCTCATGACCTCTACGGCTATACTTTCGAGGAGATAGAGGGAAAATCCGCTCACAAAATGTATCCAGACGGCGCGGAACTCGAACGGATGCTCGCCGAACTGCGCGCCCTGGGGACCGTAAAGAAACATGAGATCCACATCCGCTGCAAGGACGGCCACGTTGGTCTCTACGAACTTTCAATAGCGCTTCTGAAGGACATGGCCGGCAAGGTTTTCGGAAGCGTGTGCGTATCACGCGACCCAAGTCCCTTGAAAAAAATAGTCGAGGACCTTCGCAGCGAAATCGAGTTGAGGCTCGAAACCGAGGAGGCCCTGAGACACTCCGAAGCGATCTCGCGAGAAAAAGAAAGAAAATATCGGAACCTCTTCCAGGAATATCATGCACTGCTTGACGCAATCCCCGACCGCCTGCTTTTACAGGACCGCGACTACAGGGTTGTCTGGGCGAACCGGGCCGCCGCCGCCGAGATCCAGATGGAAGACGACATTCCATCCCTTATCGGTACGCGTTGCCACGAGCAATGGCATAAGCTCGAAAAACCGTGCGACGGCTGCCCCATGGCGGAGGTATTCGCAACTGGACGCGGTGTTGACGGGGAAATATCGACCATCGACGGCCGGACCCTCGAGGTCAGGTCAGTTCCCGTAAAGGATGATCAGGGAAACACGATTCATGCGATAAACGTAACCAGGGACCTCACCGAGTACCGAAAACTCGAGAGGCAAATCCGGCACGGCCAGAAAATGGAGGCCATAGGAACTCTTGCCGGAGGAATCGCCCACGATTTCAACAATATTCTCGGAATCATCCTGGGGTACTCCGAACTGGCCCTTACCGGGACCGCCAGGGAAAACAGTGTGTACTACCAGCTCGAACAGGTCCAGAAGGCGATCTACCGGGCCAAGGAGCTTGTAAAGCAGATCCTCACCTTCAGCCGGCACACCGACCCGGTATCCCGGCCCGTGCGCCCCAGCTCGATCATGCTTGAAACATACAAGCTGCTCCGGGCCGCAGTGCCTTCGGTAATAGAAATCACGCAGGAAATAGAGCCGGCAGCTGAAAGCGAGCTCATTCAGGCCGACCCCACCCAAATACAACAGGTCCTGATGAACCTTTGCACCAACGCCGTCCATGCGATGCGCGAACACGGCGGAACTCTGCACATCGGCCTCTCTCAAAAGGTGTTGTCGCAAGATGAAATCGACCAGCCCGATCTCCACCCCGGGCCCTATGCGTGCCTTACCGTGAGCGATACGGGGCATGGTATGACTCAGTCCGTCATGGAAAGAATTTTCGAACCTTTCTTTTCAACCAAGGGTCCCGGCGAGGGAACCGGAATGGGCCTGTCGGTGGTCTACGGGATAGTGAAAAGCCATAAGGGAGCAATAAAGGTCTCAAGCAATAAAGAAAGCGGCACGGAATTCCACGTCTATTTCCCTTCGTGCAAGCATGCCGCCACCGTGGGAGAGAAACACCTCCGCCCGCCGCTCCATGGCGCGGAGACAATCCTTCTGGTCGATGACGAACCGGAGCTTGTGGATGTCGGCAAGAAGCTTCTCGAAAATCTCGGCTACCGAGTAATCCCAAGCGTCGGCGCCCTTCACGCACTCGAAGTATTCCGCGCGGACCCGACCAAGTTCGACCTCGTCCTGACAGATTTCACAATGCCCTACATGACAGGTATCGAACTTGCCGAAAAGCTCCTCCAACTTCGCCAGGACATACCTGTAATACTTGTAACCGGCTTCAGCGAAACCATGTCCGCCGAGCAGTCCTATAAAATGGGGATTCGTGAATTCCTGATGAAGCCGCTTATAAACGAAGAATTATCACACTGTATTCGAAGGGTCCTTGATTTCAGTTAAGCCACGCGGCTAATCCACGTTCTACCGGACCGTCAGGGATGCTTGCCACCCGGCGGGTTTTTACCGGCTAGCGGGCACACCCGCACACTTTCCGGCATTCCTATGCCATACACTTGCTTCGCAAGGGGGTTCCCATAGCGGTTTTAAAAAACCTGCTCGGCCATTCCAATTTTCACAGCACCATATTAGTTTAGGACTGATACCGAGTGTCGTTTTGCTCTGAGCATGGCTAAATCGCATCTCTTAGACGTTTACTTTCAGTGCCATAAATGAACTCTAAGGCCCTTATAAGCCACGCTTTGAGCAACATTTCAAGCCATTTTAACCTGTTATCTTGGCCCGACCCCGTGCGGACGCCCCGTGCGGACCCGTTTTCATCCGGGTTCAGTTTTGGTTTTGGTATCATTTGCGCTTAGATGATTTAGCTGGGGAAAAACATGCCGGCAGAATTCGAAAATAGCTATCCCCATCAATATGAAAGCAGGCTCTCGCTCAAAAACGGGAAAGAGGTCTTTCTCAGACCAATCAGGCACACCGACGGTTATCTTTTGATCGATTTGTCCAAAAAAATGTCCTCACAGTCTCTTTATCTTCGTTTTCTGTGGCGACTTGATGTGATTCCTGAAGATATGCTCCATCGGTTCACGCATATCGACTACAGAAATGATTTCGCCATGGCAGCTGTAATTGAAGAGGATGGGAAGGAAGCAATTATCGCGGTAGGGCGTTATTTATATGATTCAAGTACTGATCAGACCGATCTTGGTGTTGCTGTTCGAGATGACTGGCAGCGTCTTGGCCTTGGAAAATCGCTGTTGAGGATAACTATTGCCATAGCCAAAGAACACGGTATTTCACATTTCAAAAGCATGATGGACCCCAGCAACAAAGCTATGATGAAAATACTTCTGGAACTTGGCTATCAGGTGAAGTATGGCGCCAGAGATGGAACCCTGGAAGTGAGCATTTCCGCATGATGGACCTTTGCTCCGTGTGGCCCTTCCCCAGCTAATGGTTGATCTTACTGTCTGGACAACTTCTTGAACGGTTCTTAAAGAACAGGGGTTTATACAAGCTGGCACTATACAGCGAGCATCCATTCAGGGAGGATCAGCAATGACCGGCACCAGAAAGATAAAGGCGGTCTCCAAGAGCAAACCCACAGTTGAAGGCGCGGGTGTTCATCTCAAGAGAGCTTTCGGCTACTACCAAGTCCCCAGTTTTGATCCCTTTCTTCTGCTGGATGATTTTCGTTCAGACGATCCCGCGAAATTTCTTCCCGGCTTCCCATGGCATCCTCACAGAGGGATCGAGACAATTACGTACGTAATTGAGGGGGATGTGGAGCATGGCGACAGCATGGGTAACAAGGGTGATATCACAGTGGGGGATGTCCAATGGATGACTGCCGGCAGCGGCATTATCCATCAGGAAATGCCCAAGGGAGACAAATCTGGCCGCATGGGCGGGTTTCAGCTTTGGGCCAATCTGCCTGCCTCCATGAAAATGATGGAGCCTCGCTATCGTGACGTGAGAAACGAGCAGATACCTGAGGCATCACTGGATAATGGCATAAAGGTCAAAGTAATCTGCGGGGATGTTAACGGTGTCCAAGGTCCAGTACGCGATATCGTTATCGACCCCGAATATCTCGATGTCTCCGTACCGTCGGGCTCCACTTTCATTCACCCGGTCAAACGGGGTCATACCGCTTTTGCATATGTCATCGAAGGTAAGGGCTACTTCGATGACGACCAGGATTCGTTTTCCCATGAAGTGGTTGGCAGGAACTACTTTGATCTTGACCGTGAGTGCATCTGCGGCAATGGCGATCTGGTCCTTTACGAGGACGGAGAACAGGTCTCGATCAGCGCTAAAGATAGTCTTCTGCGGTTCCTGCTTGTTTCGGGCAGACCCATTGGCGAACCGATTGCCTGGTATGGCCCCATCGTGATGAATACTCAGGAGGAACTGAAGGTCGCTTTCGATGAATACAGAGCCGGGAATTTCATCAAGAACAAGAAACCGATGCGCTAGTAGTATACCGAAGCATTAAGCCGTTAGGCCATATTGTTGAATTTAAAGTAGATTATGAAATAGCACGCTAAACCGCAAATTCAAAACGTAGCTTTAGATAGCAACTGACATCTAGGTCTCAGTACTTGTAGGACTTTGGGCCCTGATGCATGAGACATTCTTCGACGTCAGTTGACCAACGTATTTAATCTAAGCGATCAGCATCTGCTTGAGATCGTCCTTGCTCCGCGCTTCAGCGGCAACTGTTCCGCTTTGTTCTCCATATTGCCAGTGGATGCGGGTGGTGGTGTTTCCCGGAATGTTGCTGTAGGATGCGATGATCTCGGCTGCTGTTTTAAGATCTTCAAGGGGTTGGGGTGAGGTAAATATGATCCCGGTAGGACCGGGATGATCGGCGGGACGGAGCCTGACTTCATCTTTGCCTGCCAGTTTTTCGAGCGTGAGGTTATCACCCTCGTTGCGCCCCACCATGCACATGCTCTGGCCCGGCAATATGAATGCACGCCCGTATTTGATAATTTCGACTTCCCTTACCGAGGCTCCGGGATTTATTCGGAACAGTTCGCGAAGCCTGTTCGAGAAGCCTTCGTTGGTAAGCAGACATCCGCCTCCCGGCTGAGGATAATCCGTGAGGCCGAAGGAGCGCGCAAGTTCAGTCTGCCGCCTTCGCGAGCGTCCCTGGATATCGAGAAGACGCGACCGGTCCACCAATCCGTTCTCCTCGACCAGGGTCGCGGAAAGAAGTTTGGCGCTTAGAGGCCGAAGGATGAGCCCGGGATAGCCCGAAAGTTTCTCTACGCTTCTCATCGCGTCGCGTCGCTGGCTCATTGGCCGCTGCCCCAGAACCTCGCCGGTGAAAAGAAAATCCGCACCCTGCTCTTCCATGATTTTTCCGGCTTCGCTCAGCATAAGCCCGTGGCAGTCGATGCATGGGTTCATCTGGCTGCCGTAGCCGTACCTGGGATTTTTGAGCATCTTCAGGTGCTTCTCCGAAATATCCAGGGCGAGCATCGGGATTCCGATTTGTTCCCCCGCCTTCAGACCCTTCTCGGCGCCGAAGAATGGCGTAACGAAGGTAATCCCGAGCACCTCGATCCCCTGCTCCACAAGCACCCGTGCCGCCAACATGCTGTCAAGGCCGCCGGAAAGAAGCCCTATTCCCTTGACCTTTTTACTCATGGGCAAGGTCCGTATCCCAGCTTCCACTTCGGAAGCCGGCAAGATCGAGCGAGCTATAAGCAAACCCGAGTTCGGCAAATCTCTTGATTATGATTGAGCGGGTTTCGGGCGCCATAATTTTGGCAAAATCGTGCTGCTCCGCCTCAATCCTTGCGAGATCGCCGTGGCAGCGCACCCTTACCTGGACACAGCCAAGATCGTGCAGCAGGTCTTCGGCCTTTTCGATTCTTTCAAGGAGTTCCCTGGATAAGGGAGACCCATACGGGACGCGCGTTGCGAGGCAGGACTGGGATGGTTTGTTCCAGTTGGAAATGCCGGCATTACGGCTCAACAGGCGGATTTCATCCTTTACCAGACCGGCGGCGGCAAGCGGACTGATTACTCCAAGCTCGCGGAGGGCCTTCTTTCCCGGACGATAGCCCCCCATGTCTCCGGCATGGGAGCCGTCCACAACGGCAAGGCAGCCAAACCGGGCGGCTTGGGAGATGATGCGGCTAAAGACTTCCTTTTTGCAATGATAGCAGCGATCCACGGGATTTGCTCTCACCGCCGCCGAATCCAGGGGGTCGAAGGAGAGAATTTCAAGCTCAAGACCGAGCTCTTCGGCGGTGCGCAATGCGTTTAGCCGTTCCGCTGCGGAAATGAATACCGTGTCCGCGAAAAATGCGATTACTTCCTTGCCGAGCTTCTCCCTGAGGTACCAGGCGATAAAAGTACTATCCACACCTCCGGAGTAGGCAACTCCGATTCTATTTATATCTTCGACGGAGCGCCCAATTTCCATGCATTTTCCGTCGAGTCGTTCTAAAGACATCAAATTTAAGCCTTCTTAGCCCCCGCGGAGGCCTCTGAAACCCTCGGCGCTGAAGGCAGGAGTTTCTGGGGCTCTCCGATAAGAAATTCTCCCTTTTCGATCCACTCCTTTAGCAGCGATGCTATTTCCTTTGCGCGAACATAGCTCGATAGCGGCGCAGTCGGAACTTCCACCCCATCGACCTTGATCGATCCCGAAAGCAGTTCTTCGTAGTTAACCTCGCGAATCGGACTAGACCGCGTGAAGCTGTAGTCCTTTACCTGGGTGACTATATCGCGGTTGGAAACCGAGGTGAAGAGCGCCATTTCCTCATCGAGTATCGGGATAGGAATGCCTATACCGACCGCAAGCGAGCACCCGTAGCCGAGCAGGCTCGTGCCGATAAGCCATCTCGGGCTCATTTCCTTGAGGTCGCCAACCACCATCAGGGTGCCGGCGGGGCTTCGCGGCACACCGTTTTCTGTGCGGGCTGCCTCCGGTTTGTGCTGTGAACCGTGCCAGACTATATACCCCTGTGCGCCTCCAAGAAAGATGCGGGTCCCGAGGCCAAGCGTTCGGTAGTACGGGTCGTTAAGGAGTGGACTCAATTGGCCGGCGGTCGAGTAGTTAGCATTTCCCATTTCCGGCTTCAGGGTACCCATGTAGGTGTAGATCGTCTTCTTCGACAGGTTTACCGCGCAGTTGTAGTTCTGGTAGGCGTTTCTGGGATTGCACAGGACAGCGTAGGGCAAATCGTCGAGCGTCAGGTCCATCTCGACGTACCGGTTCGGGTAACAATCGGTGCCGTAAGCCTCCGCGCGAAGCCTTACCTTCTTTCCGCTCACCAGATCGTGAATCACATGCCCGCCGCCATACTCGAAGGTCCCCGGGTGGATCTTGTTCAGCGGATCGTCCTCGACCGGTTCGGTCGCGCCAATATATGTATCCACGGCGGCGAGCCCGCCATAGGACGGAACGTCATTTAGCCACACCTTGGAAGCTTTTATGGGAGGGTTGGTATGACCGAAGTTAATGAAAGCGCCCGAAGAACACATCGGGGCGAAAGTACCCGTGGTTACCACGTCAACCTCTTTGGCAGCCGCGGCAGGACCTTTCTTCTTTACTATCCCGATCATTTCATCGGCGGTAACGACAACCGCCCTGCCCTTGGCGATCTTCTCATTAATTTCCCGGTAGGTCTTCTTGACTGATCCCATAGCTCTCACCAATCCATTTTGTTAAAAGACGAAATGCCCCCCAAGGGGCAATCCGGATAGAGCCATAATACCCTCAATGGCCCGCCCCGGCAATCCATACTATTATACTGGGATTTAGCCCGTCCCCACGCCTTAGTAGGCGGAAGGGAAACGGTCATCAAAGCAGGGTATCAACTTGCGGAACTCCAAAAGATCGCGTGCCTTGAAATCGGCCGATATATTTTCGTCGCTTCTTCCCGCGCCGATCAAAACTTCCCCCAAAGGTGAAACGAGTGCCGAGCCGCCGCCCCAGACAATCTTTTCCCCAAACCCGCACCCGTTTGCAGCGGCAACAAAAAGCTGGTTTTCAACGGCACGAGCCCTGAGCAGCACCGACCAGTGTTTTATCCGCACGAGCGGCCAGAGCGCTGAAACACACAGGATTTCGGCGCCCTCCAGGGCCATTTTGCGCGCAAGTTCCGGAAACCGCAAATCGTAGCAGATCATAACTCCAATTTTGCCTATGCTCGTATCGAATACCCCGGCGGTTGTACCCCTTCCGAAGTTCTCGTGTTCGCGATGAAGCGAGAAAAGGTGGACCTTCCTGTATGTGCCGGAAGTTTTGCCGTCCGCGTCAATGACGTAGCTCGTATTGTATAAAGTTTCGCCTTCGGCTTCCGGAAGGCTGCCGACTATCACCATTCCTTTTTCGCGGGCAATTTTTCCGATGCGCTCTATTACTTCAGGTGTCCTTTGGGCCATGGCGGGAAGCACCGGATAGGGGAAAGAGCAGGACCACATCTCCGGCAAAACGGCCAGCCGGCAATTCCTGTCCGCCAATTCCGACAAGGCGCATTCGACTGTCTTCAGGTTCGCGTCTATGTCGGCGGGTTTGACTGAGAATTGGCAGCAACCTGCCGTCAGATCGAGCATAGTTTATCGCTCCACTGAATTCTTGCCGTTGCAGATGCCCGAAAAGAGCGGAAAACGCACGGAGTGGACCACCCACTCGAAGGTGTTCATTTTCATATATCATGAATTAACGCAAAGTTCTGATGGAAAAAAAGTTCCTGGGAGGTACCGAGTTCGATGGCCGTTATCACAAAGCCGGGAAATTGAAATCGCGCCCCATGGTCCGGCGCGAGCGCGATTTCACTAACATTTTACACATCCGTGTGTGGTGAAGCAGAAATCGGGTTAGGCGGCAGCCCTTTTTTCGTGCGGGGAGGCTCCCGCCTGGATGTGCTTTTTCAGTTGATCCATGAGCATGGCCAGTTCGTTTTCGCGGTTGTCTCTTATTTTCTTCCAGATGTCCTGGCAGGGTTTGCAATCGGAGGAATCCTTCATATAGGCATCTATCCTGTGGAGTGTCTGGGAGTCCTCGGCTATCATCGTAACGATGTCATAATTAACATCCTTCAGCATTTTACCGCTCCTTTAAGGTATTTTGGCCGGTCCGTTGGGCCGGTCGCGTTAATAAGTAATGGTTTCCATAGCTTACCTTAAAAGATAAATCCTTTGGTTATCCTGTCACGCCCTCATCCCCCTGAGTAGGGCCGGCTTTGAATCCGCGCGTGCCGCTCCACTCCGCGGAAGTGAATCAAAAATCCCCGGGCGCCTCTATATTGGCTGCCTCGGGGATTTCTTTGCTGAAAACCTGCTACGCTACTTTATCCCAAACTTAAATTGTCTATATGAGCCTCCTCTTTTTACCCGCTACTTAGTGGTGGAAGTCGTTGGGTTGCTCGACCCGGCCTTGGCATCGGCGTCCTTTGACTTCTCGTGTTTATTTTTCAAATCCTTCGATGAATCCACCTTAACCGAGTCTTTTGCGGGATGAGACGCTTTGTCGGAGGTGACTTTGCCGTCCGACTTCATCGCGCTCTCTTTATGGCCGCTCTTTACATCAGCTCCCGTTTTAACGGTTGCGGCCCTGTCATCTTTGGCGCCCGTTTCGCTCTTGCCCTGAACCGCGCCGGTTTTAACATCGGCGCCGATTTTTGCCGGAGCATTCTCGCTCCTCTTTTCAGTGCCGATCATCTTAGTATCTGTCCCGTGGTCCGCGGGCATTGACTTGGTTTCGCTTTTCATATCGGTACCCGGTTTTGCGGGAACACCGGTTTCACTCTTGCCAGTGGAGCCCGGCAGAGGGGCCTTTTCATCGGCCTTTGGCTGAACTGTTACCTGTGGACTTGTCGATTCCTGAGGTTTACTCTGCTGCGCGAAAGCCGGGGAGAGCCCAACCGCCATTGCGATAGCTCCAATTCCGATAATTTTCGTTATCTTTTTCATCTCGTTCTCCTGATTCGATTCCGTCGAATTGCTTTGGTTCCGAACTGTATTTTCCTTTGAGTCCCATCCTCACGCACTATTGCCAAATGGCCCTCTACATTTCCGCCTCCTCTCCCGCTTAGATCAGGGAGCAATTGAAGGAAATTAGCTCCGGATATCCAGTCCGGAGTGAATCGGGCAGAGGCTTTATCCATGCCTTCCAACCGAGTCAGTCCTATGTAAGGCATAAAGCGTGCCACCCGTGGAGTCTAATTTATTGCCGCGGGGAGTGCTTATCTGCCAAGGATTGGTGAGCCCGGGAGAGGTGAAAACAGGTGCTTTGCCTGGAACTAAATTGCCGAAACTACAAATTTTTTCCCACTTTAGCCCGGCGGGTGGCAAAATTTGTATCACCTTCATGGAAGTCAATCGGAATGCTCGATTGAAAGGTCAGGAAAAAAGACACAATGCCTTTGTTCAAGGCGCATTCTTTGATATCATTGCGCGCTTTTCAATTTCGGGCGCTGGATCAACGGCAGGCTGGAGAGCCTTCTCCACCTTTATGAAGCCGCGAGGTTAAATCAACTTCCTGACCATCATTTCCAGGGGATCCATGATATACCGTTCGGTGGGAAATCGCTGCGCAGTTATATTGGAGTCGCTACAGCTACCGTTGACCAATGAAGAGGCATTGGAAAAGCTGCGATTAAAGGGATTCAGGTTAATAGACGTTGATATGGTGGGCCTTGCCAGGGAGCACCTGGGCAGGAGCAAATTCGTTCGCGGCCCAAGGATGTCTCTGGCGCCGGAGGTCGTCGACTGCTCCAGCTTCACAAAATGGCTCTTCGCCCAGTGCGGGATCTGGCTGCCGCGTCGTTCGGTCCAGCAGCGCGACTACGGAGATCCGGTACAACCTGGTGAAGCAATGGCCATGGATTTGGTATTTACCACTGGGATCAAGAACTACTACCGCCAGGACATCCCCAACGGGATCGGGCACGTCGGCATCGTTACCGAATCCGGCACGGTTGTTCACGCCGCCAGCGAATCTCTTGGGGTCGTCGAAAGCCCCATGGAGAGTTTCATAATCGATATAAAGTTCCGGGGCATACGCAGGTATATTCCTGCCGGCGGCAAAGTCCGCACATTCGAGATACCTCCCGATTTCGATATAGAGTGCTCGGACGACATAAGATGGCTGCTGCTCCCGCCGACTTGATTCAAGCCTGATTATAAAGCGCCGGCCTCGGTTTCTCATTGCTCTTGATAGCCCGATCCGCATATTTTATAACATCCTGAATTCTTCCACCCCTTTCGGGCCTGCTCCCAGGTCGCGGACTGGCCGCCGCATACGAGGACGATATGATAGTGCCGGTAGTTATGTCAGGAGGCGTTGGATCAAGGCTGTGGCCCCTTTCCAGGGAGCACTTCCCCAAACAACTGATGCCTCTTACCGGCGGAGAATATTCCCTGTTCCAGGAGACCCTGATCAGGATTTCGGGCATTTCCGAAATAGGTCCCTCGATCATTGTCTGCAACGAAAACCATCGCTTCATGATCGCCGCCCAGATGCAGGCGGTCAACATGAATCCCGAAACGATTATTCTCGAACCTGTCGGGCGAAACACCTGCCCGGCGATTGCAGTCGCCACCCTCGATGCAGCCAAAAACGGGGCCGATCCGGTCCTGCTCGTAATGCCAGCCGATCACCTTATAACGGACTCCGATCTTTTCGCATCGGCTGTCGAGATCGGGAATACGATAGCCGAAGCCGGCAAAATCATTACCTTCGGCATCGTTCCCAATCGGCCCGAGACCGGCTACGGGTACATCAAAAAAGGCGAAAGCTTTCGAACCGGCCAAAGTGCGGACGGCAGCGCCTTTCTTGTTAGCGAGTTCTCGGAAAAGCCCGACCTAGAAAGGGCCCGCTCATACCTGGAATCCGGAAATTACCTTTGGAACAGCGGCATGTTCATGTTCAAGCCTTCCGTTTTCCTTCGGGAACTCGAACAGTTCGCACCCTCGATACTCGACTCCTGCCGCAAAGCTTATGAAAAAGCCCGGCGCGACCTGGATTTCATCCGCCTGGATGAAGAATGCTTCACCTCATGCCCCGCCAATTCGGTTGACTACGCTGTTTTGGAAAAGACCTCCCTTGCCGTGGTGATTCCGCTGGAAATCGGCTGGAGCGACGTCGGAAGCTGGCTGTCCCTGCACGATGTTTGCTCCAAAGACGAATGCCGCAACTTCATCAGCGGAGATGTCATCGCCGAAGACGTATGCAACTGCTACATCCACTCAGAAAACAGGCTCGTCGCCGCGCTCGGGGTAGAAAACCAGATAATCATCGAGACAAAGGACGCCGTACTTGTTTCCTCGATCGAGAGGTCACAGGACGTCAAGCTGATAGTCAACAGGCTAAAGGAAGAAAACCGCGAAGAAGCCCTGACCCATCTTCGAGCCTATCGGCCCTGGGGCTCGTTTGAAAATATAGATGCGGGGCAGCGATTCAAGGTAAAGAGAATTACCGTCAATGCCGGCTCCGCCCTCTCGCTCCAGATGCATTACCACCGTGCGGAGCACTGGATTGTCGTCAAGGGCACCGCCCGAATCATAAAAGGAGACGAGGATTTCCTGCTAAACGAGGACGAGAGCACCTACATCCCGCCTGGGACAAACCACCGTTTGGAAAACCCCGGCAAGATCCCCCTGGAGCTGATCGAAGTGCAAACAGGAAGCTATCTGGGCGAAGACGATATCTGCAGGTTCGACGACCAGTACGGCCGGTTGGACAAATAGGCCTCGCCCTTTTCGTGCCCTTCGTGGAATCTTTCTAGCCTATGGCTGCGCCGGCCATCGCCTTTTTCATCGAAGATACCAGTTCAGCTACCTGCGCGGCTGCCCCACTTCCGGGACACGTCTCCATAATGCGCTCGAAGGCACTTCCAATGACCACGCCGTCGGCTATCGGGCAGAGCCGCGCAGCCTGTTCGGGGGTCGAGATGCCAAACCCTATGCAAACGGGAAGCCCGTTGCAGGATGCCTTGAGATCAGCGGCAACACGCTCAATCGCGCTCACGTCCAATCCCCCGCTGCCGGTCACCCCGGTCATGGAGACCAGATAAATAAAACCGGTCGCCCTGGAGGCTATTTTCGCCATCCGCTGAACGGGTGTGGTTGGCGCGACAAGTCTAATGAAATCAAGATCGCTACCCCATTCGTCGGTAAGCTCATCGGATTCCTCGGGGGGCAGGTCCACCACCAATACCCCGTCGGCCCCGACCCTAACCGAATCACGGTAAAATTCCGCCGCTCCGTATGCCAGGATGGGATTGTAGTAGCTGAAAAGCACTATCGGTACGGTGCTGAATTCTCTTATCTTTTCGACCATCCCCAGAACGGAGGACATGGTGACCCCCGCTTGTATGGCGCGTCCAGATGACCGCTGGATCACCGGCCCGTCTGCCGTAGGGTCGGAAAAAGGCACCCCGAGTTCAAGCACATCAAGCCCGGATCGGCACATTTCCTTTATGATTTCAATGGATTCCGGAACGCTCGGGTCCCCGGCGGTGACAAAGCCTACGAGAGCCTTTTCTCCATTTTGTCGCAGCTTTCGAAATACTTCTGCTATCCTGCTCATAGATCCTCATTTCTCCATTTCGTTTTCGGAATATCTCCCGTGGAAGACGGTATCCGTCCCGCTTTCAATTGCCGTTTGGCAGAAATTCCGAAACTATGCCAAGGTCCTTGTCTCCGCGTCCCGAAAGATTGACGATAATAATGTCGGTTGGCGGACGCCGCACGGCTTCTATTATCGCCTGTGCGACCGCATGGGAACTTTCGAGGGCCGGGATTATGCCTTCAAGCGAGCAGAGCATTTGAAAGGCACTCAGGGCCTGATCGTCTTTGATGGATTCATACCTCACCCGGCCCGTGTCCTTGAGCCAGGCATGTTCCGGCCCAACTCCCGGGTAGTCCAGCCCGGCGGAAACCGAGTGCGCCTCTTTTATCTGCCCGCATTCATCCTGAAGTACATAGGACTTCGAACCATGAAGCACGCCAACCGAACCGGCCCCAAGGGTTACAGCATGCTTGCCGGTTTTTATTCCGTGGCCAGCGGCTTCGACCCCGACCATCTCGACTGGAAGGTCCAGGAAAGGATAGAAGAGGCCCATTGCGTTGCTCCCGCCCCCGACACATGCTATCAGCATGCCCGGAAATGATCCTTCGGCTTCGAGTATCTGCTCACGCGCCTCATCTCCTATCACTCGCTGGAAGTCGCGAACCATTGCGGGATAGGGATGAGGGCCGGCAACCGATCCGATAATATAGAAGGTATCCCGAACCGCGCCGACCCAGTATCGCAGCGCTTCGTTCATTGCGTCCTTGAGCGTGCCGGTACCTGAATCGACTTGGACAACCTCGGCCCCCAGCAGTTTCATCCTTTGCACATTAGGGGCCTGCCTTGCGATATCTTCCCTTCCCATAAAGACCTTGCACTCCATGCCGAACAGTGCCGCGGCAGTGGCGGTTGCCACGCCGTGCTGACCCGCGCCGGTCTCGGCGATCACCTTCGATTTGCCCATCCACCTTGCAAGGAGCGCCTGTCCAAGTGTGTTATTGATCTTGTGCGCCCCTGTGTGGGCCAGGTCTTCCCGTTTCAGGTAGATGGTGGCCCCGCCAAGACTCTTGGTTAATCGAGCCGCACGGAACAGCGGCGTCGGCCTCCCCGCGTAATCCTTGAGCAGCCGGGCCAATTCAGCCTGGAAGTTGGCCTTCAAACAAATCGACCTGTAAGCTTCATCGAGTTCGATTATAGCCGGCATCAAGGTTTCGGCCACATATCGTCCGCCGTAGACCCCGAAATGCCCCGTTTCATCCGGCAGCAAATTTTTGGCGAGTGCCGATTTAGCTCCGGCCGTGATAGATTCCGCAAGTTTCATTGGAATATCCTCCTGAGTTTGCGCCCCGGCTTTGTTTTCAGGGCAGCTTCCACGAAAGCTCTGACTTTTTCCATATCTTTTCGCCCCGGCGCGGATTCGACACCTGAGCTGACATCGACAGCATCTGGGAAGACTTCGTTTATTGCATCGGTGACATTTTCAGGGTCCAAGCCGCCGGCAAGGATAATAGACCTGCCTTCAAGTTTTCCCTTGGCTGAGCGCCAGTTCCACGCCAGGGCGTTTCCACCCGGCTGCTGTCCCGCCCCAGACTCGACCAGGCAGGCCGACATGGGATAGGAAGATAGATCTGCAAACGCCGGGCGCCTGTTCGCGAAAAATGTCTTGATGACGTGTACGCCGGCGGCGAGCAGTTCATAGACCAGGTACGGGGGCTCGAAGCCGTGCAGTTGGACTGCTCGAAGCCGGCATTTTTCAACTCTTTTCATGATCACGGATAAAGGCTCATCCACGAACACTCCGACGGGGCAGACCGACTCGGGCAGGCACGCGGAAATTTCACGCGCAAGCGTGTCGTCAATAAAGCGGGAACTGGGCGGATAGAACACCAGGCCGATTGCATCGACGCCGGCCCTCGCGCACGCGACAGCATCATCAACTCTGGTCAGCCCGCACACTTTCACCTGGACACGCGACCCATAAGATTCCGGAGAGTCTTTTTCCATTTATGGCACAGCTCCATATAATGTTTTTAGATGCAGTTCAGGATCATCCGACCTCATCAGGCTCTCTCCGATTAGGAAGTTGAAGATACCCGCCTCCAGCAGCTTCTCGATATCATCCCTGCCGCGAATTCCGCTCTCGGATACGACTACATGCTCCTCTCCGACAAGGCGAGCGAGGTTTATCGAGGTTTGAATGTCTGTGCGAAAGGTAGCGAGATCCCGGTTATTTATTCCAATGAGCCGCGCACCCGCGGACATTGCCGTTTCGAGTTCGCCTTCGTCATGCACTTCGACAAGCGGATCGAGCGCCACACTGTCGCAAATGGAAATCAGCTCGCGCAGAAATTTGGGTGAAAGCGCCCTGACTATCAGCAAAACGGCGTCCGCGCCAATTGCCGCCGACTCGTAGACCTGGTAAGTACTTACAATAAAATCTTTTCTCAGCACTGGCACCGAGGCGACGCTGCGGACGCTGCGAAGGTCATCCCTGCTTCCACTAAAGAACTCGCTCTCGGTAAGGACTGATATTGCCGCCGCCCCTCCCCTCTGGTAGCTTTCGGCAAATACCTTGGGCTCGATCCCTTCTCGAATCGGCCCCTTTGACGGTGAGGCGCGCTTTATTTCCGCTATAACGTTCATTCCGAAGGCCCCCGGCGAAGCAAGTCTGTAGAGTAGCGAGCGTCTGCCGTTCGGCTTCTCTGCCTCGCGCCGCAAGAGTACTTCGGGAACTTTCCGTGAAGCCGCCACGATTTCTCGTCTTTTTTGTTTCAGAATCTTTGATAGGAAATCAGACATTCTTCTAAATCCGTTTAGCTGTTCGAATTGGTGAATCTGACAAGTTGGTCGAGTTTCGAAAGCGCCCTGCCCTCGTCGATTGCTTCCCGGGCCATCCTGATGCCTCCCGCGAAGTCGTCTGCAATTCCGGCCACAACCAGCGCCGCGCCGGCATTTACGACGACGACGTCCCTTTTGGGCCCTTTTGTTCCTTCAAGAACTTTTCGTGTAATTACCGCATTCTCCACGGGATTTCCCCCTGACATATCGCCCTGCTCCGACCTGCGCCCGACAAGCTGCTCAGGTGTGACGTCGAAGGTGCGGATCGTTCCGTTATTCAGCTCCGAGATCCTGGTCGATGCGCAAACGCTGATTTCGTCCAGCCCCTCATGCCCGTGCACCACAAGGGCTCGCCTTGCGCCGAGAAGTTTCAGGGCCTGGGCAAACATTTCGGTAAGTGTCGGTGAATAAACCCCTATCAATTGGCAGTTCGCTCCGGCCGGATTGGTAAGCGGCCCGAGCATGTTGAAGATGGATCGAACGCCGAGTTCCTTCCTGGCTTTTGCCGCATGCCGCATCGCACCGTGAAATTTGGGGGCGAAAAGAAACCCGATCCCCATCTCCCGGACCGCCTCTTCGACCACCTCGGGGCCGATTTCGAGATTAACACCCAGGGCCTCGAGCAGATCCGCGCTCCCGCATTTGCTCGAGACCGAACGGTTTCCGTGTTTTGCAACGGTGACGCCGCAGCCTGCCACGACAAAGGCGGCAGTGGTGGAGATATTGAAGGTATTTAGAGAGTCACCGCCAGTCCCGCAGGTGTCCACCACAACGTCCGCGTTGGTCTGGATCCGGGTGGCCTTCCGGCGCATCGCGCGCGCCGCCCCGGCAAGCTCGGAAAAGGTTTCGCCTTTTGTAGCCAATGCCGCCATCACCGCACCAATCTGGGCGTCGGTCGCGTTTCCGGACATTATTTGGCCCATCAGCCCTGCCATTTCCTCTTCCTGAAGATCCTGCCTGTGAATGAGCCTGCCAAGGCTTTCACGAATCATCTGCCGTTCCCTTCCTGTTCCGTATGGTTTGCCAATTCCAGAAAATTTCGGAGCAGCCGTTTGCCAACCGGGGTCATGATCGATTCGGGGTGAAACTGAACACCTTCGGTCATGTGACTCCGGTGGCGAATACCCATAATTTCGCCGTCCTCGGAATGAGCGGTAATTTCGAGGCAGTCCGGAAACCCATCTTCCGATACCGCCAAAGAATGATACCGCATCGCCTGGAATGGATTTCCGATACCTTTGTATATTGTTTGGCCGTCCGTGGTTACCGTCGAAGTCTTCCCGTGCATGAGTCTTTTCGCATGAATTACGCTTGCGCCGAAAGCGGCCGCAATTGCCTGATGTCCGAGACATATCCCAAGAATAGGAGTTTTTCCCGAAAACTCGGTGATCGCCTTCATCGATACCCCGGCGTCTTCGGGGCGGCATGGCCCTGGAGATATCACTATAGCGTCAGGTGAGGCTTTGCGGATATCATCCACGGTTACCGAATCGTTTCGGGCCACTTCGACTTCAGCGCCAAGCATCCGAAAATACTGATACAGATTGTAGGTAAAAGAGTCGTAGTTATCGATCATGAAAAGCATCTCTGATATCTCCTTCCCGGGCAAATCATGCAGCCGCATGGGCTTCAGGCACAGCCTTCTTCCTTATCGCAGAATCGCTACCATCGAGCATCTGCAGCGCCTTCTGGATCGACATGGCCTTGTTGATGGTCTCCTGCCTCTCACGCTCGGGGTCCGAATCGGCCACTATCCCCGCTCCGGCTCTCACCGTCATGACCCCGTCCCGTATGCATGCCGTTCGGATGACAATCGCCAGGTCCATGTTGCCGTTGAACGAAACGTATCCTATTGCTCCTCCATAAGGGCCGCGCGCGGAGTCCTCCAGTTCGGCTATAATTTCCATTGCCCGAACTTTTGGGGCGCCGCTCAGGGTCCCGGCCGGAAATGTTGACTGGAAAAGATCGAAGGCATCGAAGCCTTCGCGCAGGTCGCAGTTAATGTTCGAGACCAGGTGCATCACGTGGGAATAACGCTCGACGACCATGAGGTCGGTAACCTGCACGGTGCCCGTTTCGGCTATCCGACCGAGGTCGTTTCGACCAAGATCGACAAGCATGAGGTGCTCGGCGCGCTCCTTTTCGTCCTGGAGCAGTTCGTCCGCCAGTTTGCGGTCCTCCTGCTCCGTCTTGCCGCGTGGCCGGGTCCCCGCGATCGGGCGCAGGGTCGCCGTGCCGTTTTCGAGCCGGACCATTGCCTCGGGAGACGAGCCCACCAGGACCGTTTCGTCAAAATGCAGGAAGTAGAGGTATGGGGAAGGATTTATGAAACGCTGGGCGCGGTAGAGGGACCACGGATCGGGCGGAGTCGGGCATGTAAATCGCTGGGAGTAGACCGATTGGATTATGTCGCCTTCGGTTATGTACTCTTTTATCCTGGCGACACCCGCCCGGAATTTCCCAGGATCGGTTTCCGTCCCTAGCGGAAAGGGTCCGGGAACGGTGTGCACCCTCTCATCCACACCTTTTGCCAGCTTGGCGCGCATTTCAACAAGCGTATCCAGTGCCCGGTCGTAGGCTTCATCTGCCTTTCCGTCTTCCACCATTCCGTATGCAACCAGGGTCAGCGTGTGCCGCACATTGTCAAAGATGAATAGCTGCCCCGGCAGGATAAAATGCGCTAGCGGCACATCATCGGCCAAGTTGTTTGCAATCTTTTCAAAAAAGGAGACGAATTCGTATGTGAAAAATCCGACCATCCCGCCCCAGAAACGTGGAAGGCGCGATTGCGCAACGGGAGTGTATCGGGACATTATGCGGCGCAGGACTTCCAGCGGCTTGCCTTCATGCCGGACGCGCTCCTTCTTGGCGCCCTCCGCTATCACAACCTCATCTCGAAAAACCTGTATTGATTTGAGCGCTGAGTTTCCGAGAAAGCTGTACCTCCCCCAGCGCTCGCCCCCTTCCATGCTCTCGAGCAGGAAGACAGGCCCCTCGCCTTTATAGATTTTTGCCAGGGCCGATACGGGCGTTTCAGTGTCGGCAAGGATTTCAAGGCATACCGGAATCACGTTTCCACTCTCAGCCATATTCCTGAATTCCGATCTTTCCGGATAAAACCCCAATTCCATTTCATCTCCTATCGTGTCCGCGGCTCCCGATTTCAACCGGCTATCGGTGGGCACGGTGAAGCTGTGCCCACCCTACAGTGAGAACAGCGCTAAGCCTCGAATCAGACCATACCTGCATCAAGTGGGGCAGGCTTTTCAGCCTGCCGATTTTCCGCGCACCCGTTTGTCGAAGCTTTGTAGACATCGAAAATAGGGCTGATTTGTCTGCACAGATCATCGAACTGATCTGGGTAAAGCGACTGTGGACCGTCGCTCAGGGCCGTCTCGGGCGCGTTATGCACTTCGACCATAAGCCCGTGGCAACCCACGGCCACCGCCGCCCTGCTAAGCGGTATTACCTGGTCGCGCCGGCCCGCCGCGTGGCTCGGGTCGACGATTACCGGCAGGTGGGTTTCCTGGCGGACAACCGGGATTGCCGAGAGGTCCAGTGTGTTTCGGCTGTGGTGGGCAAAAGTCCTCACCCCGCGCTCGCAAAGGATTACCTGGTCGTTTCCGCCCTCCATGATATACTCGGCGGCCATGAGAAGCTCTTCAATGGTGGCCGACATTCCTCTTTTCAGCAGTACCGGTTTTCTTGCCTTGCCGGCTCGACGAAGCAGGCTGAAGTTCTGCATGTTTCGCGCACCGATCTGGATTATGTCCGCATACTCTTCGACCATGTCCAGGACCTCGTGGTCTACTGCTTCGGTAACCACGGGCATCCCGGTTTCGGAGCGGACTTTTGCGAGGATTTTCAGCCCTTCCTCTCCCAATCCCTGAAATGCGTAAGGAGATGTCCGCGGCTTGAAGGCGCCGCCTCTCAGGATCTGGGCGCCGGCTTTTTTCACCGCCTCTGCTATGGTCATCATTTGGAGTTCGCTCTCCACCGCGCAAGGACCGGCCATGATCGTCAAGTGCCCGTTTCCGACGAGGACACCTCCTACATCGATAACGGTGTCCCAGGACTGCGATTCGCGGCTCACCAGCTTGTACTGGCGCGTTACCGGTATGGCTTCCTTTACGCCGGGAAGTGATGACAGGTAAGAGGCGTCCACGGGGCCTTTGTTGTAGAGTACGCAAATGGCAACCCTTTCGCCTCCGGGAATAGGTCGAGCCGAGTAACCTTTCTGCTCGATCGCTTTGGTGACGAGTTCGATCTCGGCGGGCGCGGCATTCTTTCTCATTACGACCAGCATGGCTTTCTCTTTTCTTTTCCGCTGTTTTTGCCTGGATAAAAAAAAGGGACCGCGGATTTTTTCCACGGTCCCCTAGAAACTAAAAGGGACCGTGGGCCTCGATGCGGCCCACGGTCCCGGACAATTCTATCGTGAATTGATGGCTAACCGGTCAGGCGCGCACCTCCCCGCCAAAAAAGCCACCAAAACCAAAAATTTCTTGCTGAAACGAGATGCATCTTTTCATCCTAAAAATGTGAGTTGCTGATTCTTTAACAATTGAGGCAACGAATTGTCAAGGAGAATTTCGGCACAATCGGACACTGAGGTGATTTTAAGAAACAGGCACTGCTAATACCGTTTATCCCTTATGATCGTGGATTACCGCCGTTTTGCGCGCGTTTTTCGAGCCAACACCGCGCACATCCCGGATCGGTTCTCCTTGGATCGTCCTCGGAGTGCTTCGGTGTGTCCCATCGGCACTTCGTGAGGTCGAAGCCTCCGGCGAAAGCGACCGAATCGTCGATCACCACGATCTTTTGGTGATGCGAGGCACCAATTGGGTGCTTGCTGTCCATTTTGAATCTGAGGCGTCGGTGGGTACGCCAGCCGAGCTTGAATACAGGCAGAAGTTCGCGTTCCAGTGCTTGGATAACGGTCGGCTTCAAGTGAGTTGTGAGTCGTGAGTAGCGGGTAGGCAGCTGTTCAAGTCCAGTTGCCGGTTGCGGGATTGGTGATCTCGGGTATATGATTAACGGCTTCAAAACAACGCTATTTGCACGCTGGATTTAACTTGGAATCCGATCATCTGCCGCTGGATGAATTCGCAACAGGCGACTCGCAACCGGCATATTGCCAATCAATACAGAATGTTATACTGACTTATCATGAGCTTCTGGGAAAAACTCGAAAAACCTATTTTTGCCCTTGCGCCTCTCTCAGGTGTGACCGACAGCCCGTTTCGCCGAATATGCAGGGAATTTGGGGCAGATGTCGTCTACAGCGAACTGGCCAGTACGACCGCGCTCGCCCATAATCCGAGGACCACCCTTGAGCTGCTGCGATTCGATGAATCCGAGCGCCCATACGTTGCCCAGCTTTTCGGATACAACCCGGAGTATTTCGCGAAAGCCGCCAGGCTGGTAACCGAAGTGCTGAGGCCGGACGGAATCGATATCAACTTCGGGTGCCCCGTTCCGAAAGTAATCAGGCAGGGCGCCGGCGCTTCACTAATGTCGAACCTGCCGCAGGCCCGAGAGGTTATAAGCGCGGTCATCGAAAATACTCATCTCCCGGTTTCGATCAAAACGCGCATCAAGTCAAAAGAGATAGAAATCTCCGCATTTCTTGAATACATGGCCGGCCTTGATATAAAAGCCCTCATGCTTCACGGCCGGACCCTCACCCAGAGGTTTTCGGGTCCTATTGACATTGAAAAGACGCGGGAAGCGCGCCGGCACTTTTCGGGAATCCTGCTGGCTAATGGCGGCGCGACCAACGCGGCAAATGGCATCGAATTGCTTCAGCAAACCGGGGCGGACGGCGTGGGAGTTGCCCGCGGAGCGCTCGGAAGGCCCTGGATATTCCGCGAAATGAAGGCTCTGTTGAACGGAGGCCCAAGACAGCCGATTGCGCCCGCTGATATTTTCCGGGTTGCGCTAAAACACGCAAAAATGGCCGAAGAACTCAAGGGCCGCCGCGGAATGCTGGAAATGCGAAAACACCTATGCTGGTATATCCAGAGCGTCCCCGACGCGGGCAAGATCAGGAAACAGTTGGCCGGCGTAAATAATTTGGGGGATATACAGGAAATACTCGATTCAATAGAGCTGCCGTAGATCCCCGCAGCAGTTTTGAGGCAGGCTTTCCAGCCTGCCATGCCGGGCATTTGCGCCAAGCGATCACCAGTGTTCATTAAAACAAAAGGTGGGCACGAAAAAACCCGTGCCCACCTTACAGTTCTCTGTAGTGCATGTTCCCAAACTGCTAAAAACCAGCCCTCTTCAAAATCGCTTCCCATTGGGCATCAACGTTGCGCTGGAAGGCGGCGATTTGGTCGGGAGTCATTTTCTTGAATCGGCCCTGAAGGGCGATGTATTCGTCCACCGGCTTCTTTTTGCCGGTTTTAGCGATGTTTAGGCTCTTTCCAGTGAGGCGGAACTCCCCGTTCTCTATTTCATAGAGTACGAACACGCATGATTCTACCATCATGCGCCCGATCTTTACGGTATCTTTGGTCGGATACCACCAGCCTGTCGGACACGGCGCCGAGAGATGGAAAAACCTCGTTCCCTTTATATCCTTCGCTTTTTCGAACTTCTCGAAGACGTCCGCCGGATAGGAGGAGGAGGCCGTTGCCAGGTATGGCATATGGTGAGCCTCCATTATCTGCATGAAGTCCTTTTTCTGCTGTTGCTTGGGAATAACCGGAGTGGTGGTCGTCAGGGCGCCCTGGGGCGTGGCGCTTGATCGCTGTACACCGGTATTCATGTAAGCTTCGTTGTCGTAGCACACATAGATGAAATCCGTTGCGCGTTCGGCAGCCCCGCTAAGCGACTGGATGCCCATATCGAAGGTGCCGCCGTCGCCCGCCATTGCAAGCACCGTCCAGTCATCGCGCCCGGTTGCCTTGAGGCCCGCCACCAGTCCAGTCGCGGTAGACGCGGCGCTCGCGAATGTAGTATTGACCGTGTTTGCCGAAATCGGGGTCTTTGGATAGATTCCGTGCAGGATCGTCACGCAACAGGCCGGCACGGATATTATGGTCTTCGGCCCAAGTGCTTTGAGAATAAAGCGATAGGCAATCGGCACGCCGCATCCCGCGCAGGTTCGGGTGCCGGGAAGAATTCTTTCCGCTTCGGGATATTCAAGAATCGCTGGTTGCACTGACATTGCTATTCTTTCCTATGATGAATTTAAATGCCGTAGCCGATCCAGGTCGGCACTCCGCCCGGCTTGCCTGCTTTTGCCGCGGCTATTGTCTCGCGGGCCGTATCGAGCAGATCCCCCGAGGGGACATCCTTGCCGCCAAGTCCGAATATGAAATTCGAAAGAGCGGGCCGGTTTCCTTTTTGCTCGTAGAGCGCTGCCTTGAGTTCCGTCATAAGCGGCCCTTCGTACCCGTAGCTAATTGCCTTTTCAAGTACTGCCGCGACCTGGATATCTTTTACCGCTTCGGTGAGCGCCGCTGCCGGAAACGGTCTGTAGACGCGAACGCCGATCACGCCGGCCCTGATGCCTTCCTCACGGAGCATGTCGACAATGTCGCTTGCTTCGCTGGCAAGGGAGCCCATCGTAATAAACAAAAATTCCGCGTCCTCGGTAAGGTAGCGGTATAGCGGGTCGGCATAGGAGCGCCCGAAAATCTCGCCGTAACGGGCGCCTGCTTCGGAAATGACCGGAAGCGCGCCTTCGAGGGATTGTTGCAGGCGGTATCTAAAACCCATGTATCCCGGCGACAGTACGCCATTGGGATCGGGTATGGGATCACTCATGACCACCGGGTTGATATTTACCGGGGCGTCGGGGTCGAGCTTATGATACGGCACATAAGGCGGGAGGTATGAGTCCACCTTCTTCTGGTCGGGAACAGTAACCGGCATCAGTGTGTGCGAGAGCCGAAAGCCGTCAAAGCAAACCATACAGGGCACGAGGAGTTGCTCCGCAGCCCTGAAGGCAATGATTACCATATCCAGGACTTCCTGGTTGTTCATGCAGTAGAACTGCATCCAGCCGGTATCGCGCTGGGAGATGGTATCCTGGGTATCGTTTAAAATGGTCCAGGGGGCGCCCATGCCGCGGTTGGTGACGGGCATCACTATGGGAAGCCGTGCACCGGCCGCCCAGTGGAGCTGTTCGTGCATATAGGCAAGCCCGTTGGCCGCGGTAGCGGTAAAGGACCTCGCGCCCACAATGGATGCCGCCGTACAGACGGCCATTGCGGAATGTTCGCTTTCCACTCGGACGAATTCAGCCTTCAGTTCCCCTCTTTCGACATAGTCGGAAAGCGTTTCCGGGATCTTCGACTGGGGCGTGATGGGATATGCGGCAACCACTTGAACGCGGCAAAGCCTTGCCGCCTCGGCCGCCGCCTGCGCACCGTTTATTATCACATTACGTTCCACTGGTGCCCTTTCTTATACGGATAACTGATGTCGGAGGACGGATCTTGGAGGACGGAGGGCGGAATCGAAAAAAATGGAATACCCGCGTCTCTAACCCGCGTGTATCCCATAACGGATTGGAGCCGGGTAAGTCAATAAACTTTTCGGCAGAACGGAGAAGGGACGGAGGACGGGGCGTAGACGTTTAGACCGGGTCATCAGACTTCCGTCTGCCGACTCTGTCTTCCGTCTTCCGTCCTCCGTATCGAGACCAGCTATTTTTTCTTATTGTTTCTCTTGGAAGCTTTGAGAGGATTGACCTTCTGCTCGGCTTTTGTTTCCATTTTCGCATGGGTTGCGAAATTGCAGGCGCTGGTTCTCCACTTTATTGAAGGATTGGGGAAGCTGCTGCAAAATTTTCCGGCAGGGAATTCGACGCTGCGTTGGCAGCCCTCGCACTGTTCCACTACGGTAAGGCACGATCCGCCATTGTACCCGCAGCCCGTCTTGGTCATGAAGGCGCATTCCGATCCCGCCTTCATCGTTGAACAAACCATTGTAATCACCTCCAGTCCGGTTATCATATTAGCTTTCTCCTCCGCGGAGAAAACGAGCCGAATAATAACCGGGTTTTCCCTGCTGTCAAGCGTATTCGGGATTTTTAGCTTCTGTTGAATTAATTTTTTTTATATGGATATTGGACTACTAGTGACCGATTAATTAAAATGACGCCGAATTTCTCAGATTCGAGAAAAACGGCGACGTATACCCCAAGGGGGGCTCCCGCGTGGTTGTACTGGAAAGGAAACCGTGGCAACAAAGAAGATAGGAGAACTGCTGGTCCAGGAGGGCATGCTCACACCCGAGCAACTCGACCAGGCCCTTGAGGAACAGCAAAAAAACAACGAGCGCCTCGGCACCGTTCTCATGAGCATGGGTATGGTAAGCGAGGACGTGCTCGTTGAATTCATTGCCCGGCAATTCCAGGTTCCGCAGGTAAACATAGCAAAACTTTCAATCCCCAAGGATGTCATCAACGTCATTCCCCTGGACGTCGCACAGAAATACCACGCCGTGCCTTTCGGCCTGATGGGCAATACACTTAATATCGCCATAGCCGATCCGGGGAATCTTTTCGTAATAGATGACCTGCGATTTTTAACCAGGAAAAACATACAGGTACACGTAGCGTCCGACAAGGCGATCCGCAGGGTAATCGCCCAAATAAACGCGGGCGACGATTCCCTCAGCGACGTCCTCGGCATGCTAAAGGAAGAGGTCGAACTCGACCTGGTGCAGGCTTCCGATGAGATGGACCTCGCTCTTCTCGAAGACGCCGCGGAGCAGGCCCCGGTTGTAAAGCTCGTGAACCTGATTCTGATGGACGCAATCCGCAAGCAGGCAAGCGATATTCACCTCGAATGCTACGAAAAATCGATCAGGGTGCGTTTCAGGATCGACGGTGTGCTCTATGAGGTCATGCGCCCGCCTTACCAGTTGAAAAATGCCATGATCTCGCGCCTCAAGATCATGTCCCGACTTGATATCGCCGAGCGCAGGCTGCCCCAGGACGGTCGTATAAAGCTCAAGGCGAAGGGGCGGGAGATGGATTTCCGCGTCTCGGTTCTTCCCACCCTTTTCGGTGAAAAGGTGGTACTTCGTCTGCTCGATAAATCCGGCCTGCAACTTGACATGACAAAGCTCGGCTTCGAAGAGAGCCAATACAAACACTTCAAAGACGCCATTTACCAGCCCTTTGGAATGGTGCTTGTTACAGGGCCGACAGGAAGCGGCAAAACCACGACTCTCTATAGCGCCCTGTCCGATTTGAACAAGACCTCCGAAAACATTTCGACTGCCGAGGACCCGGTTGAGTACAACCTGACCGGTATCAACCAGGTGCAAATCCAGGAATCGATCGGGCTATCCTTCGCAGCGGCTCTGCGCGCATTCTTGCGACAGGACCCCGACATCATAATGGTAGGCGAAATCCGCGACTTCGAAACAGCTGAAATCGCGGTTAAGGCCGCCCTGACGGGCCATTTGGTCCTGAGCACCCTTCATACGAACGATGCTCCAAGCACCATAAACCGGCTGCTCAATATGGGTGTGGAGGCCTTCCTGGTCGCATCGGCCGTAAATCTTGTACTGGCGCAAAGGCTTGTCCGCCGCGTGTGCAGCGAATGTAAAATGGTCGAGGACGTCCCACCTGAAGCCCTGCTGGAGCTTGGGGTGAGGGAAGATGAGCTTGGCACCTTCAAGTGTTACCGCGGCGAGGGATGTATTATCTGTAACGATACCGGATATCGCGGCCGAATCGCCCTCTACGAGGTCATGCCGCTGCACGATCAGATCCGGGAGCTGGTGCTGATGGGAGCCTCGGCGGCCGAAATAAAGAAGGAATCCATCCGGCTTGGAATGCTGACTCTTCGTCGAAGCGGAATAAACAAACTCAAGGAAGGGGTTACCTCGGTCGAAGAGGTAATCCGCTCATCCGCAAAGGACTAGAAGCAAAAAAAAGCGTGGAGAGCCACGCTCCCCACGCTACATACCACTATGCTCCAGGAAGGGCGGGAACCATCCCGCCCTTACTATTTCTATTTAAATCCATTCCTGATCAGTGATTACAATGCGGGCAGCCCGGCTGTCCCTCCTCTTCGCCGGACTTTTTGTCTTCTTCCGACTCCTTGCCGAACTTGCGCACGATCTCCGATATTTCCTTGAGCCTGTCGTCGACCATCCGGTATGCGGTCCCTTCCGGGTAGGTGCCGTCTTCCTGGAGTTTCCCGGCATCTACTCCCGTAAGAACCTGTATTCCTTCCTCGACGGTCGTAATCGGCCAGATGTTAAACTTGCCGTCGGCGACTGCATCGACAACTTCCTGGTCGAGCATCAGGTTTCGGATATTTTTCTCCGGAATCATCACACCCTGGTCGCCGGTCAGACCCTTCACTTTGCAGATGTCGAAGAAGCCTTTTATCTTATGGTTGACGCCGCCAATCGGTTGAATTTCGCCTTTTTGACTGACTGAACCGGTGACGGCGATCCCCTGCTTGATCGGAATATTTCCGATGGCGCTTACCAGGACGTAGAACTCGGTACTGGAGGCCGAGTCGCCGTCTATCATGCCGTAGCTCTGCTCGAAACACAGGGATGCCGTAAACGAAATCGGCTTCTTTTGAGCGAAGCGCTCGCGGAAAAGGCTGCTAAGGATCATGAGTCCCTTGGTGTGGGTGGCGCCGCTCATTTTCGATTCCCGGTCGATCGAGACGGTGCCCTCCCGTCCAACCGATACCGTTGCCGTGACGCGGTTTGGCCTTCCGAATTCATGGTCTCCGGTCATCAAGACTGAGAGTGCGTTTACCTGCCCGACTTTATCGCCCTGGGTCTCGACCCACATTATATCCTTGGCGATGTATTCCTTTACGCGCTCTTCGATGAGGTTGGAGCGGTAGATGCGCTTCTTTATTGCTTCCTCGACGTGCCTTCGCTGGATCAGGTCGGAATTATCGAGTCCGGCAAAGTAGTTGGACTCACGCAAAAGGTCGGTTATCGTGCCGAGTTCCAGTGTCAGCTTATCTCTGTCCTCGGTAAGTTCGATGCTGTACTCAAGGACCCTCGCAACACCGGAATTGTCCAGATGCTTGATTTTGTGATCCTTGCAGTAGCGGCTGATCATCCTCGAGCACTCGATTACCTTGTCGTCCTTGCGCTCCATCTGATCGCTCATGTGAGCCTTGACCTTGAAAAGCTTCTGGAACCTGTCGTCAAGGCTGTAGAGCAGTTGGTAGATGTACGGGTCGCCCGTGAGAACTATCTTCACATCGAGCGGGATCGGCTCGGGCCGGATTGTTCGGGTGCTGAAAATACCGTAGAGTTCCCCGAGGTCCTCTATCCTGATCTCACCGTCTCTTAGCGCCCTTTTGAGGGCTTCATACGAAATGAACCATTTGAGCAGATCGAGGGCCTTCATGACCAGGTAGCCCCCGTTTGCCTTATGGAGCGAGCCTGGCTTTATCATGGTATGATCGGTGAATAGCGCTCCAAACCACGCCTGCCTCTCGATTGTGCCAAAAAGGTTCGGGTAGGCGGGGTTGGATTCGATAATGACCGGCGCGCCCTGCGTTTCCGAGTTGTCTATGAGGATGTTCACATCGTATTTTCGAAAATTTGTCTCCCTCGGCGGAACCGGGAAAGGACCTGCCGGCTGCCCAGGAGGCACCTGCTGAGCTGCTTCGGGCTTTTTCTTGAAATCGTCGATGTTTTCCAGGATATCTTCCTGGGCTTCTTTCAGATATTCGAGAACCTGCGGGTCGTCCTGGTACTTCTCTTCGTATGAATCCATCAGTTGCCCGACTACAAATAAAGCGATCTCGTTATCCAGTTTGCTGTGCTTTTCCTTGAATTCGTTTTCGGCCTCACGAATCTGCTTGATGGCCTCTTTCATTTTTTCATGAAGCTCATCGCTTTTCGCGCGAAGCTCATGGCGTTCTTCTTCGCTCAGATGGCGCAGATCTTCCTGGGTCATCGGCTCCCCTTCCTTGTTCGAAGGGATGATGACCATGCCGACCTGCGAGAATTGGAGTATAAAACCCTGCTCGCGGGCTTCCTGCGAAAGCGCGTCTATGTACTCACGCCGTTTCTTCTCGAAGGCCTGGTGCACCTCGCCTTCCTTGGCGCGGTAATCGTCGCTGTCGAATACCTCGGGGATCTTCGCCTGCAGAGTGTCTATAAACTCGTTCATGTCCTTCTTGAGCATCTTCCCCCGGCCTGCGGAAACCTTGAGACACTTGGGCTTGTCCTGCTCTTTAAAGTTGAACACGTAACACCAGTCGGGCGGCGTTTCCTGCTGCTTTGCCTGATCCTCTATAAAGGTCTTGGCAATATAGGTGAGACCGGCCTTCGAAGGACCCGCTATGAAAATATTGTAGCCATGTTCCCTCATCCCCATGCCGAATTTGATGGCGTCGATCGCGCGTTCTTGTCCCACTACCCTGTCCTCGAGAGCTTCGAGGGAGGCGGTCGAATCGAATGAGAGCAGCTCCGGCCCAAAGTGGGCGCGCAGTTCATGCGCGGGCAGTGCCTGGACCTGTTTAGCCATAGGATTTGCGTCCTCCGTTCTGATAAGTCGCGTCCAAATATCCTTGAAATCGAATCAGGCTTCGGGCTCTTCTTCCCCGTTTTTCTCTTCGGGAATGTCAGCCTGCCCCAATACTTCCAGCTTGGCCCTTTTCTTGCGGCTCGACGCAGCGGTCTGCAAAACCGTGCGTATTGCATTTATGGTGTTTCCATTCTTGCCGATAATCTTGCCGAGGTCTTCCTGTGATATTTTAAGTTCGATCAGTATGGTGTCATCCTCTTCCCGCTCATTGAGTTCAACTTCTTCCGGATGATCGGCAAGAGATTTTATGAGATATTCAGCCAAATCCTTAAGCGCCACTTTTATCCTCCCGGACGGCAAACCGGCGGAGACCGGTTACTCGCCCAATTTGTCCATTACCGACTTGATTTTCTGCCCTGGACTGCCTTTTTTGTCCCTGCGGTCATCCACCTTTATCTGGGTCAGCACCCGCATGGCTCCAGCCTCGAAGCAGCTCTCATGCATCAACCGGATGGTTTTCAAAATTTCGTCAAGATCGCCTGAAATTATGGTCCCCATGGCGGTGAGATGGTATTCAAGAGACGTTGACTTGAGAACCTTCAGGGCGTTGGCTACATAAGAACTAAGGCTGGTATTCTCGACTCCGATCGGCACGATGCTGAGTTCAACAACCGCCATCTGAATCATCCTTTCCTTTTAGTTACAAAAGCCACCCAAATGAATCCATATTCGAGAGTGCATCAAGGCTCTGGTAAAGATGTTCCTCCCTGTGAGGCTCGATTGTGAGAACGGGCTTCAAATCCTTGGTTTTGAGAAACCCGAACAAATAATCAAAATCTATGCTGCCCTGCCCAAACGGGAGGTGATAATCAAAAGAGCCGTCGTTATCGTGCAGGTGAATTTCCTTTAAGTGATGCGCCGTTGCTTCCAACCAGTTATCGAGCTTCGTTTTGGAGAATGCGTGCTGATGGCCGGTGTCCAGGCAAAATCCAAACCAGGGGGACGCTATTCTTTCAAGCATCTCGACGTGAAGGGCCGGATCGTCCTCCCACACATTTTCAAGGACAACCGGGGCACCCAATCTTTCAGCTGACTCGATGATACCTGCCCAGACCGAAACGCTATTGTCTATGAAAGCAGCCCTGTGCGACCGATGATGCCTCGGGTCGAAGCCGGTGTGGCAGACGACCTGCTCGGGCCGAACATGTTCCAGGATTTCGAAAAACCGTACTATCCTGGACCGTGAGACCTCCCTTATCCGTGGATCTATGCTTCCGGGGCAAAGATCCCAGAAAGGCCCGTGGGCTGTTATCCGGCATCCCCCTTCCCGAATCCTGGCCAGTGCGGCGGCAATCTCGCTTATTGGAGCATTGTCAAGTTCATCGGCCCCAAAGCCTATTTCTATATTGATACGTCTTTCCAGAATCAAATCAATGTATCGGTGCAGATAAGTCCAGGGCATATTGACAAAAACACGATCCAATACGGCCCGATTCTTATCCGTCGCTGAGCATTCAGCCGCTTTTCGCTTTTCGAGTTCATGCCCGGATTCGTCGGTAAAGCTCACCATCACTCGCTGCTATGTCAATCCAATGAGGAAATAATGGCACTGCCTGCCGCAAAACCGGCCGGCAATCCGATAAAAAAACGCAGCCTTTCTTAACTGCAAATGGAAGCCATCCTGTCGATTCCGCCAAGGACTCCTCTCTTGGCGCCCGGCATGGCGGCCTTTCCAACCTGCCGATTTAGCCGCACCATACATTGGAACCTATATGAGGTGGAGGGGAATATGTCAATTGCATTGTAAATAGCTTGTGCACAAAGGTCCGGATCAAGCCCTTCCCTCGCATAGTATGCTTCGGCTGAAAAGCTATTGATAAATTGGGGATAAACATTTTAAATACGCGGACGTGTCAGGCATCTGAGTTCAGCGATTTGAACTCCGGCAAATGAGAATCTGAGCAGCCCTGCAAGACCGGGCCCGGGTGATTGAATGGATACAATAATAAGCGGATTTGCCGAGGCTTTTCGGCTTTTGATAACTCTGGATCCCGATGTTCTCGACATTACGTACAGGACGCTTTATGTTTCGGGCATAGCCACGGTAATAAGCATTCTGATCGGGATTCCTATCGGCACGATCCTGGCCCTTACCCGCTTTTTCGGGCGAACATTCACCGTAAGCGTGATTAATTTCGGAATGGGGCTGCCGCCCGTCGTGGTGGGCTTCTTTACCTGGATCTTTCTCATGCGGTATGGCCCCCTGGGAGCCCTGGGACTTCTTTATACACCCACGGCCATGATAGTCGCACAGGCAATTATTGCTTCACCTATCGTAGCGGGGTTTACCCTTGCCGCGGTGCAGTCGATCAATCCCAAACTCCGCCTTCAAATATTGTCCCTGGGCGCAACTCGCCTCCAATATCTGCTCATACTACTCTGGGAGGCAAGGCTCGGCATTCTCGCGGCCATAATCGCCGGTTTTGGCGGCGTCATTAGCGAAGTCGGGGCCTCCATGATGGTCGGGGGAAACATCCGCGGCTACACCAGAGTTCTCACTACAGCCACCGTGCTGGAAGTATCCAAGGGCAAATTCGAACTGGCTGCGGGACTTAGTATCATCCTGCTGGTACTGTCATTTTTTATAATGGCTTCACTGAGCTACCTGCAGCAGCGCGGAAAGCATTAAAGTGGCGCGATTTCGTCTCTACTCCAACAGAGCCTAAAAGGAACTCCATGAAGCAATACGTGATCGACCAGCTGAGAGAAGAAGACCATCAACGGATTCACGAGTTCTTGAAGAAGAACGCCGATGCGACCGTATTCAGCGATGTTTTCTGGCTCAACATCCCAGAGGATCTTTATACCGATACCCAGAAGGAACACCCGGAATGCCCCCCTTTCTACTTCGCCGTTAATCTCTCGGAGGACAGGGTGGATTTCGAATTGCTCATCCGAAGCCGGCAGATTTTGCGCTGCAGTTGCATTCGCTACGCCGACAGCAGGCAGCGCGACTACATATTGGACTACGCGGACAAAATGCTGGGCGAGCTTGATATCGACATTTGATAGTTATTGGGTAAAAGAGGAATCTGGCGAAGAGTGCAAAACATGGAAGAAAATGGGATTGTTCGAGCCGATAAGCTGCTGAGGCAACAGGTCCTGTTCGGAATTGTAATCTTTTCCCTGGCCTGCGCCCTGTTCATAATGGGTGTATCTAAATATTTGGATCAAATAGTTCAGGTGAGCCGGTCGGACCAGATGCAGGCGCTGAATATGTTCGATTCGCTGCTGACCACGGTTCGAGTAGTTAATGCAGTCCTATCGCTAGCACTGGCACTCTATTTCGCGGACCTGGGAATGAGGATACTGGGAGCAGGCAGGTTTCCGCCCGCGGGAATGAGGGTCATCAAGGATACCAAAATCCAGTTCGGGAGGCGCGCCAAAATGTTTGCTACGGCCAGCTTCACTCTGGCTATTGCAATCCTTTCCACCAATCTCGTTTTGTCCTGCATGCGGGCTGTTTTCGAGAAACTGCTGCAAAAGTGATTCGGTGGTCCGAATTTTAGATGAATCGCTTCAACTCCTTTATGTTCTCCCGGAAATTTCCTTTGAACACAGCCGATCCTGCCACAAATACATCCACTCCAGCTTCTGCAAGCTCTCCGACGGTTTGCCCGTTGACCCCTCCGTCCACCTCCAGCAGCGTGGACAGCCCGGCCCCGTCAATCATTGCGCGGCACTGACGTATCTTGGGCAGCATGCTCCGTATGAAAGCCTGGCCGCCAAACCCTGGGTTCACAGTCATCAACAAAACCATATCAATATCCGGCAGTACCGGTTCGATCAGCGAAACAGGGGTCGCCGGGTTGAGGGCAACCACTGCCTTTGCCCCCATTTCCTTTATCTGCTGGATGGACCGGTGGAGATGCGTACAGGCCTCGATGTGGACGCCTAGCCAATTCGCCCCCGCATCTATAAAATCTTTGAAGTATCGCCCAGGTTTTTCGATCATGAGGTGCACGTCCAACGGCAGGCTTGTCGCCTTTCGAATCGCCCGGACCACTTCAGGCCCGATTGTTATGTTCGGGACGAAATGGCCGTCCATTACGTCAACGTGAATCCAGTCCGCTCCGGCAGCTTCGACTGCCGCAACATCCTCGGCAAGCTTGCCGAAATCGGCGGAAAGTATGGATGCTGCAAGCTTTTTCATCATGGCCCATTCCAGCTTGGTTAATGATAGAATTGCACCTTTAAAAACGCGAGCCAAACCCGGTTGCCCCCGGCACAGCTCTACCTACCGTGGAAGAATCGCCTTCAATTCCTCTTCGAGAGCTTTTACTGCTTCTGGGGCGCTTCCCGCAAGGTGTATTCTTATAACTCTTCCACGATGCTTCCTTAGCGCCTCGAAATCGCCGAGGGCCTGCGCCCGCAGCAGCATCCCAAATGTATAAGGCTGCCCCGGCATAGGGGCGTCTTCGGCTAAATCCGAGGTCAGCAGAAGGAAAAGCCCGGTATTAGGGCCGCCCTTATGGAGTTGGCCGGTGGAGTGCAGGTATCGCGGACCGAAGCCGATACCGGTCGCCATTCGAAGCCTGTCCCGGATCAGGCCACCAAGGCTTTCGAGCGCCTCAACGGTCGCCTGGTTTTCACTCAGATAGGCCAGCAAAACGGCATAGTCGCCGGGTGCACCCTGGTCGAAGAAAAGAGAAAGGGCCTGCCGAACGCTCGATGCGCCGCCGGCCCGGTAGAGTCGAAGCGGCCCCTCGGCCAGTTCCATCGGGGCCTCGGGCACCCTGCCCTCGCGCTTTACCTCTTCGAGTATTTTTCCGGTAAGTGTTTTTGTCTCCTGTACGTTTGGCTGGTCGAACGGATTTATCCGCAGCACGGCCCCGGCTGTCGCAGTCGCTACTTCCCAGAGGAAAAACTGCGCCCCGATATCAAGCCTGTCACGCATCAAAATGGTAATTACCGGCTTCCCCGCGGCGCGGAGAGCGTCAACCCGCGCTTCCAGAGCCGAGTCAGGCTCATTTTGAATCCTGAACTCGACGAACAGCCGGTCATTCGAGTAAACCTCCGGTGGACCTGCCGTCGCCTCCGCAATGGGCACAACGCCAACCCCGTCTTTTCCCGTGCTTTCAGCGATGAGCTGTTCGAGCCACATCCCAAGTGAGCCTATTGCATCGGGCATGACGAAAGTCAGCTTGTTTAAGCCTTGAAGCGCCAAAGCTCCGATGGCGGCACCGAGCGCGGCCCCGGGATTTGCGGCAACAGGCACACCGGGCCCGCAGGCAGCCATCATCAGGTAAACCCTTTCAAGCAGGCCGGAAACATCTATTCCCATAAGTGCGGCCGGGACTAGCCCGAAATAAGATAGGGCGGAATAGCGGCCCCCGATGTCGGGGTAATTCAAAAATATCTTCCGAAATGAACGCTCGACGGCGAGCTTTTCCAACATCGAGCCAGGATCGGTTATAACGGCGAAATTCCGGCCCGCGGTCTTTGTCTTTAGCCCCTCAAGTTTATGATAGAAATATTCCCCCAGGGAGCGGCTCTCGATGGTCGTTCCGGATTTACTCGCCTCGATGAAAAAAGTGTCTGTCAGCGGCAGTCTACGCTCGACGGCAAGTATGTCGGCAGGGTTTGTGGTGTCGAGCACTTCCAGAGGCAGGCCGCGAGACTGCGACCCCAATGTCTTTAGCAAGACGAGCGGCGCAAGACTGCTCCCCCCCATCCCCATGTGGAGCACGTGGCGGATTCCCGAACCCTTCAGCTCTGAAGCAAACGACAGGAGGTTATCGATATCGGGTAATATTTTTCTGGGAGATTCCAGCCAACCGAGCGAGTTCGAAATGATCTTTTGCTGGTCGGCCTCCATCTTCCACAGAGTGGGATCTTTATTCCATAGCCGGTCACTGAAGCGAGCCTCATCAAGCCCGTTTATCGCCTTGCCAACCTCCGCCTCGAACCCCTTAAGGCTGGCCTCAATTCCTCCAAGTACCATCCGTTTCTCCTAATTGTTATTCCCCCCACGAAGAGCACGAAGGGTGATCAAAAACCGGCAGGGTAAAAGGGTCTGCTACCCAGTCCCCAAGGTGCCCACCCGCGCTTATCTCGGCTTTTCTTTGTGTACTTCGTTTTCTTCGTGGTGAAAAGACATTTACGGCCTGCAATCATATACGCGCGCCCGACCCGGCGCAATTGGTTTTCCTGGCGCCTACGGCTTGGCCCTCATTGCGAGCATTGCGGCGCCGATCACTCCGGCGTCGGTCCCAAGCTGTGACGGCAGTATGGTGAGTTTCTTTGCGGCTGCTTCGAGGGCGCGCTCTCTTACGGCCTGCTCGACTCGGGCAACCATCTCCGGCATTCCCTCGATTATTCCTCCTCCAAGCACTATGCGGCACGGATTGAGAGTATTGACCAGGCTAGAAATTCCAGCGGCCAGCGCCTCCGCCGCATCGTCAATAATTTCCCGCGCAAGAGGGTCTCCCGCATAAAATGACTGTATGACAGCGCGGGCGCTGATATCATCCATAATTCCACCGGCCATCTTGAGTATGGGGGCGCCGGCAATGGGATGAGTCCTGACCATTTCTTTGGCCCTCTTGGATATTGCCCAACCACCGGCAATGGCTTCCATGCAGCCGCGGTTTCCGCAACTGCAGATCGGTCCGTGCAAATCGACGGTTATATGCCCGATCTCCCCGGCAGTATTGCTGCATCCTTCAAGCAACGCCCCTCCCGATACTATCCCGCCCCCGATTCCGGTACCGACGAAAATACAAAGGAGGTCGCCGGCGCCCCGCCCGGCGCCGAAAAGCCACTCACCCAGTAATGCGGCGCGGACGTCGTTGGTGACCGCAACATGAAGCCCCAGCTTCTTCTCCAATTCCGATCCAAGAGCCACGTCATGCCAATCGAGATTTGGCGCAAAAATAACCGTGCCCGTGCCCGCTTCGACCTGACCTGCAACCCCGATCCCGATACCTGCTGTCTTTCCGCCACCTCGTATTAGCTGCGCCACCCCCTTTTCGATCCGTCGAATAATCTCGGCCGGCCCAATTCCTGCCTGGGTCTCGATCCGCAGCATCTCCAGCACGCGCCCCTTGGCATCAACCCTGCCAAGGGCTATCTTGGTTCCGCCGAGATCGACGCCTATAGCGAAATTGGCCGTATTCATTCTAAACATCCAAATCTTGCCGCTCTTACCGCGCCAATCAAATCCTGAAGGAGTACAGGACACTTTCGATCAGCGATAACAGCGGAGAGGGAATAATACCAAGCAGTATTACCGCAAGGAGTATGCACCCGCTAAGCGCCGCACCCAGCGTATCTACGCGAACAGCTGCGCCCGCCGGAACTTCTTCGGGCTTCATGAACATCGTCACGATTACACTCAGGTAAAAGTAGACGGAAACAATAGCGCTCAGGATGCCGATAATCGCCAGGTAGATGAATCCCGCGCCGACCACCGACTTAAAGATTATGATTTTTCCAATAAATCCCGCTGTAGGCGGCAGGCCGGCAAGGGAGAGAAGACAGACCGCAAGAAGGGCCGAGGCCCATGGATTGGAATACCCTATTCCCTGATAATCCCGCACTGCATCGAGATCCGACCCGCCCCGTGAAAGAAGCGCCACGGTTCCGAACGCCCCGAGGTCCATAACGGCATAGGCGGCAAGGTAGAACACCACCGCCGAACCGCCCTCATGCTTTACGGAGAGCAGGGCCATCAGCACATATCCCATCTGGGCAATGGAAGAATAGGCAAGAAGCCGCTTGATATGCGTCTGCGCAAGCGCGGTAATATTTCCGACAATCATGGTAAGAGCGGCAAGCCCCCACAAAATCGGAGTCACATAGGAGAAAAGCTCCGGCGACATAACAAGGGAAAACCGTAGCAGCGCGGCGAAAAGGGCAACTTTTGAACCGGTCGAGAGAAAGGCGGTAATGGGCGCGGGCGCCCCCTGATAGACATCTGGGGTCCAGAGATGAAACGGGACGATAGAGACCTTGAAACCTATCCCGGCAGCAATCAGGCCAAGGCCAAGCAGGGCGAGCGCCGCGGAATCGGGTGGTATCTTTGCAAGGCTAGTGGCAATATCCAGGGAACCCGTTGCGGTAAAGAGCAGGGCAACCCCGAACGTAAAGAATCCGCTCGCCACCGATCCCATGATGAAGTACTTGAGCGCCGCCTCGTTCGACGCCGGCTCGTCATGGGACGATCCGATTAGCACGTAGAGCGATATGGATAGCAGCTCGAGACCGAGAAAGAAAACGATCCAGTTAGTCGCGCTTGCCGTAAGACACATGCCAAGGGCCGCGAAAAGGATGAGGGCGAAGTATTCGTCGCCTGCTATTCCCCTTTTTTGGGCATACCTGAGTGATAAAAGAAGAGTAAAGCTTGCAACAACGCAGACCAAAACCGCAAAAAACCTGGCGTAGCCGCCGGCATCTATCATGCCGCCAAAACTGATGCCCGGAGGATGTAAAGCCGCTGCAATCCCAGCCACCACAACGGCGATCAGGGCAATCGCAAAGTAGAGTCCAGACGCATCGGGCCGCAAAATCGCGGCGCAAAAGATAAAGAGGCCTCCGCCGGCCAGGAAGATGTATGGAAGAAGAATCACCCAGTCAGCCGGCATCGCTCATCAACCTCGCTGTTGGTGGCTTTTTCACGGCAATGCCGCCATTCTGCCGACCCCAACTCCAACGATCGAATGTATCGGGCCCTGCAGGAGATCCAATACCGGGCCGGGGTAAAACCCGATCGCCAGCACCGCCAATGCCAGCGGGACTAAAATTGCCGCCTCGCGGCCGCTGAGGTCACACATTTCAGCGAATTCCCGCCTCGGCACTCCGTATAAAGTTTCCTGCACAAGCCGCAAAATATAGACCAGGGTAACCACCATCCCGCCGAATGCGATCACCGCGGCGCCTGGATGTGTAGCGAAGGCCCCTGCCAGGATCAGTATTTCGCCGATGAAATTATTCAGGCCCGGAAGCCCGATGGATGACATTGCGAAAAGCAGGAAAAAAGCACTGAAAATCGGCATGCGGGTCCAGATGCCGCCCATCTCGGAGAGGTCGCGCGTTCGCGTGCGCTCATCGAGCATCCCCACCAGGATAAAAAGGGCCGAGGTGGTTATCCCGTGGTTTATCATCTGCAGCACCGCGCCCGAAACAGTGATCCGGTTCCAGACAGCCAGGCCAATCACGATCAGTCCCATGTGCGCGATGCTCGAATAGGCGACGAGCCTTTTCATGTCGCGCTGCGCAAAGGCTATCCAAGAGGCGTAAAAAAGTCCGATCAGCCCGACAGCTATTAGAAATGGAACGGATGCAAACGCGGCATTCGGAAAAAGGGGAAATGCAAAACGGAGCACGGCGTAGGCCCCGGTTTTGAGCAATAACCCGGCAAGAATCACGCTTCCGGCGGTGGGAGCTTCGGTATGTGCGTCTGGAAGCCACGTGTGCACGGGAAAAACCGGAATCTTTATAGCGAATGCGAGCAGGAAGGCCGAAAAAATTAGGAGTTCAGCTGTCTTGGACATAGGAAATCCGGTCAGCATGAATAGCGAGAAGGTGTAATGACCGGTTGCCTGCCCGTGCAGTATATAGAGCGAAACAAGAGCAACCAGCATCAGCAGGCTTCCCGCGATGGAAAACATCACGAATTTTACGGTTGCAAATATCCTTTCTGCGTGCCCCCAGATCCCGATTATAAAAAACATCGGGATTATCTGAAGCTCCCAGAAGAGGTAGAATAGAAAAAGGTCTGTTGCCAGGAATACGCCCATCACGCCCGCCTGCATCGAGAGCAGGAAAAAATGGAACAGGCCGACCTTTTCATCTATTTGTTTCCAGGATACCAGAATGGAAAGGACCCCAAGGAGCGCCGTCAAAAGGACCAGCAAAAGACTGATGCCGTCAAGTCCCAGGCTGTACCTCACATTAAGGCTTTCAATCCAGGAGTGGTCTTCGAGAAGCAGCCAGCTTCCGGCCGGACAGGGCCTGAGGGCGGCAAAGAAAAGCGAGGTGACAAGGAGTAGATCGGCAAGGGCTACGCAAAGGCTCATCCGCCGGCACATTTTAGGTTCGCGCCAGAGCGCCAGAGCAGCGATCGCCCCCGCGAAAGGTAGAAAAATGATGACCGTCAGCATGTTTTAGCCTTCCACCCTTGCTCCTAGAAAGCCACGTAAAAACTTATCGCCAGTCCGCATGCGAGCGCGGCAAAACCCAGAAAAAGCATTCCGAGGTAAGTTGAAATTCGTCCCGTAGTCCAGAGCCTGAGTACGGAAGCGAACTCGGGCAAGGTCCTGCCGGAGCCCACGATGCCGCCATCCAGCATCTTTTCATCCGCATAGACCCAGAGCAGTTCTGAAAGCTTCTTGTAAGGGCGAGCGATCATCACGGTGTAGAACCGGTCAAGGTAGAACCCAGCCAGGGCCGCGCCGCTTGCCGCTCGAAACCATTCAACCAGCTGCCGGAAAGAAAAAAACTCTCTGGGTCCATGGAGCATGTAGGCTACAGCCACTCCGGCCAAAGCCAGGGCTGAGTCATACAATGCCGTTTGCGATTCAAGCGCGGGGTCCGCCCCGATGTGCTCGATCGCGCCCTGCACGTGGGCAAGGTATCCAGCCAGCCACTCGTCTCCACCCCATTCGGGCGATAGGTTTAGATACCCGGCGGTGAGCCCAAGGAAGGCCAGCGGCCAGAGCGTATCGGTCATAATCCGTGGGATGGGCCGCACTTCTTCGACCGCCAACCCAACCGGCTTTGCAAACACCGCAAAAAAGAGCCTGAAGGTGTATAACGAGGTGAGAAACGACGCAGCCAGCGCCCCCAGCCATATGAGATTGAAGAAATCACCCGGGTTATTCAGGATCGCAAGCAGCAGCCGGTCCTTATTCCAAAAGCCGCCGGTGGCTGGAATTGCCGCAAGGGACAATGCACCGGCAAGGAATACCCAAAACACCTTCGGCATGTAGGCTTTGAGACCGCCCATCATGAAAATGTCACCCTGTTCGTGCAGGGCATGAAGGATGCACCCGGCGCAGAGGAAGAGGAGCGATTTATAGAATGCGTGAGAAAGCAGGAATGCCATGGACCCGATTATGTCCCCTGCTCCAATGGCCACGAACATGTACCCGAGCTGGCTTATTGTCGAGTAGGCGAGGACCTTCTTGATATCGCGCTGCCCGAGGGCAGAAAGGGCGGCATATAGCGCCGTCACCATCCCCACACCCGCTACGGCCGCCATGGCGGTAGAAGAGAGGGAGAGTACCGGATATAGCCGCATCAGCAGGTAAACGCCGGCGGTTACCATCGTTGCGGCGTGGATCAGGGCAGAAACCGGCGTTGGACCAGCCATGGCGTCCGGCAGCCAGACCGTTAGCGGCAACTGGGCCGATTTGCCCATTGCCGACCATAGCAGCAGAAGTCCAAAAATCGTTGCCGCCCCGGCATCCAGTTCGGCGGCATGAGCATTTATGAAAGAAATCGCCGTGCTGTTGAACCGGGCAAAGAAAAGACCTATCGCGATTCCAAAAGCAACGTCGCCTATCCGCGTCAAGAGAAATGCCTTACGTCCTGCTGTTGCCCTGGGAATATCCGAGTACCAGAACCCGATCAGTACATAGGAACAAAACCCGACGCCCTCCCAGCCGACGAACAAGAACACAAGATTGTCGGCCAGCGCGATTATCAGCATCGAAAAAACGAAGATGTTGAGGTAGCAAAAATACCGCGTATAATCTCGGTCCTCGTGCATGTAGCCGACCGAGTATATGTGAATTATCGTCGAGACGAAGGTCACCATCAGGGCCATAAGGGCCGAGAGGGGGTTAAATAAAACGTCCGCTGCGACTCGAAAACTATCTACCGCTATCCATTCGAAAAAGCTGAGAGTGAATGTGGCACCCCATCCGAGAATAAACGCGGCCAGGGCGAGCATAAAAGATCCACCTACAGCCAGACAGGCTGCTGCCTCCGATACGCGCCTCGCAACTTTTCGCCCGAACAGGGCTTGAAATACCGCCCCGGTCAGTGGAAACAGCAGCATGAGCGCGAGGATTGATTTCAATTAATTACCCTCTCAATTGGCTGTAGGCATCCGAGTTGACCGACCCGGTCCTCTTATGCGAGTAGATTATGAGCGCCAGGCCCACCGAGACCTCCGCGGCCGCCAGGGCCATGATAAAAATTACAAAGACCTGGCCGTCCAGTACGCCCCAGCGAAGCGATCCCCCTATCAGCGCGATTCCGGCGGCGTTTAGCATTATCTCGACCCCTACAAGAATCATGATGAGGTTTCGCCGTGAGACCGAGCATACCGCGCCCAGGAAGAAAACAAAAATCGACAGCATAATCACTTCATTATATGGCGCAATCATTGCCCGACCTCGGTTTCCGCGGGGCTGGCAGCTTTGTGCCTGCCCAGATAGAGCGCACCCGCCAGCGCAACAAAAAGCAGAAGAGATACGATCTCGACCGGGAGCCAGTAGGTCGAGAAAAGATACTGCCCGAAAACTATCGGGCGCACCATTGCCGGCTCAAGCCCAGCCTGCGTTGCGGGGGATTCGTAAATCAGAAAAAAGGCGACCAGAATTGATACGGTCCCAAGAATTGCGGGGAAAATCCACTGCCGCCGTCCATGTCCCGCCTGTGTCTCTCCTCCTATCAGCGTCATGATGATAAACAGAAACAGGACCATTATTGCCCCGGCATAGATGATCACCTCGAGCGCAGCAAGAAGAGGCGCGCCCAGAAGATAGAACAGAATGGCGGTGGCAAAAAATGACTGGATAAGATAGAGGACCGCATGAACCAGGTTCTTCCTGGTTATGGCCATTGCGGTAGCCGTCAGGATGACGACGGAGAGAATATAGAATGTGATCCTCAGGGAGATCATAAGAACCCTTTTTTAACCTGGCTTAATTGTCGGGTGGGCGCCCTTTAAGGGAATGTCGCCCAGGTATGAAATCAAAATAAGGTGCTACGGCAAATTGCTCTTCACATCCACCGGCGGTTTTTCGTTTATGTGCTCGCCCTTGTCGCCCTCGACCGAGACCCCGGCGTGCCGGTAGTAGTCGTAGTCGGCGTTCTTGCCCTGATGATCCACGAGAAGGTCCTCTTTTTCATAGAGGAAATCGAGTACTCCGTATTTCGAGAACTCAAAATCCGGCGTAAGCTGAATGGCCAGGGTCGGGCAGGCCTCCTCGCACATGCCGCAATAGATGCAGCGGGCAAAATTTATGCGAAACCACAGTGGATAGCGCCTGCCGTCCTTGCGCTCCGCGCCCTCGATCGAGATGCAGTCGGTTGGGCACACCGCCGAACACAGGTAGCAGGCAACGCACCGCTCCTCGCCCTCCGGGTCGCGCGTAAGTATGATCCGGCCACGAGATCTCGCCGGAAGCAGTCTTTTGAAATCCGGGTACTGCTCCGTGATCGGCTTTCTGAAAAGATGCTTTAGGGTGACCGCGTAAGAATCGGCAAGCCCCATGACATCGTCCAGCAGGTCGCGAAGAACTGATTTCTCTTTTGCCATATCACCAGCCCATAAAGAGCATGACGCCGCCTGTCACTACAATGTTGACCAGCGCCACCGGAAGGAGAAACTTCCAGCCAAGGTGCATCAACTGGTCGTAGCGAAGCCTCGGCAGCGTCGCCCTGGTCCAGATAAAAAACAGCGGGATCAGCATTGTCTTGAGTAGAAACCAGAAGAGGGATGGCAAAATAGGCCCTCGCCATCCGCCCAGGAAAAACACCGCGGTAAGCGCCCCGAGTACGATCATGCTCACGTATTCGCCGACGAAAAACAGTCCGAACCGCATTCCGCTGTATTCGGTGTGAAAGCCCCCGATTAGTTCGTTCTCGGACTCCGGCAGGTCGAATGGAATCCGGTTTGATTCGGCCATGGCGCTTATCAGAAAAATAACGAAGGAAACCGGCTGCACCAGGATGAACGGCAATCGTTCCTGGGCATTGACAATATCAACAAGGCTGAAAGAGCCCGCGAGCATAACGACGGGAACGAGTGAAAGCCCCATTGAGAGTTCATAGCTTATCAGCTGGGCCGACCCGCGAATTGCCCCAAGCAAGCTATACTTCGAGTTAGACGCCCAGCCGCCGAGCGCAATCCCGTAGACAGCCAGCGAGGCAAGCGCCAGGACGAAAAGCATCCCTATATTGAGGTCGGTTATCACCATCGGAATGCGCGTCCCGCCAATGGTGAGATCGTCCGAAAAGGGAATGACCGCCGTGATTACAAGTGGGACCGCGGCAACAACCGCCGGTGCGGTTAAAAAAACCAGGCGGTCCGCCGTCCTCGGTACGAAATCTTCCTTTATGATCAGCTTGATGCCGTCGGCAAGCGGCTGCAAGAGTCCAAACGGGCCTACCCTGTTAGGACCGTAGCGGATCTGAAACCGGCCCAGGAGCTTTCGTTCGACGAGCACCATGTATGCCGCGAAACCGAAAAGCACGCTTATGACTATGATCAGTTTCATAATCAGGAGCACCAGCCCCAAGATCCACCACATGATAAAGCCTCATTGTTGTGCAAATTGGTATTCGAAGGCCTAAATCTTCCTTATCCGCTCCAGGGCTATCCACGCCGAGAAATCCTTCATCCTTTGCCATTCGATCCCTTTTTGGCGCGGAAGAATCAAAACGCCTCTGGCCATCCTTTCCGAAACCGAGAGTTTTACCTCGATGCTGCCCGGTTCGAGTCCGACTGAAACAGTGTCGCCGTCAGAAAGACCGGCCGCGGCCGCATCTTCTGAGTGCATGAAAAGGGCCGGTTCGGGAAAAACGCCCTCCAAAGTATCCGCGTATACTGACGGCTCACGCGAGGCAAAGATTCTATCGGTAAGAAGCAGGTTAAACCCCTTGGGCTTTTGCCCTTGTTCGGGCCTGGTTTTGGGCTTGACGAAGGAGCCTTCGGATTTTTCCGGGATAATTCTCGCTTGGTTCACCGGATATTGTGCCTTCCCGGTTGCTTCGAATGCCGGCATCTCCGCCGCAATCAGTTCGCCAAGGGTAAGCACCGATTCCAGTACGCTCGTTTCAGCCGATATTTTCCAGAGGATCTCCCAGGCTGGTTGGTGGTCGCCGCCGGGGATGAAGTTTCTGACGATCCGCGGCGGGTGCGCCCCCCAGATAGGCACTCCTCCGGCATGAACACGCTCTGCATGCTGGACCCTGCCCTCCGGGTTAACGAATGTTGAATTCATCTCGAAGACGGTCGAGGAAGGCAGGAAAACCGACGCCCTCTTGACCGTCTCGGTTGGCAGGTAATCAATCGCGACAAGAAGATCGAGTTGAGATAGGGCCTTATCCAGTCTTTCCCTGTCCGGAAAATCCCGGAAAGGATCGCTTTCTGCCGCGATCAGCGCCTTTATCGAACCCTGTTCTATTTCAGAAAGTATCTCCGCGAAACCCTTTGCATCGGGACCGGAAAGCAGGGCTGAACTAAACGAGGAGGCACCAGGCAGGATATAGAAAAGCCCGGCCTTCTTTCCGGATTCGCGAAGCAGTTGGGCGCAGTCCGCGGCAAGAGCGGGAGTGGATTCGCTCACGATTCCCGTACCGCATACGATAACCGGCCTTCTGCTCGCCATCAGTTGATCGGCAAGCTCCGGTATGGAAATCCCGCTTTCCTTGTCGCCAAACTTTGCCGGAAGCGCCTTGCAAAACCCTTTTGCAGCGGAATCCAGCCCTTTTAACTCCTCTTTCGAAATAGATCCTTTCACCAGCGACCCGAGGCATCTTTCGATCTGCCCGGGTACCGCCGGAACATGACGGAATTCGAATGGAAGCGAAATCGGGCGCGGATCTATTACAACGATCTGGGCGTTTTTTCTCGATGCCTGCCTGACAGCAATCGCCGCCATCGGCGCTTCATTCAGCAGGTCGGCGCCGGCAATTATGACGAAATCGGCAAACTCGATCTCCCGCATTGAAACCGCAATGCCGCTATCCAGCCTTTCGACCGCCGATCTCACTTTGCGGTAGACTGCCGTATCGGTAAACCAGACAGGTCCCAGCCACCCCTTTCTGCGGCATAATCGGCTAAGCATGCTCTGGGTTTCGAGGCTGTTTCGGGCCGAACCGAGCGCTACGATCGCCTCGGGACCATAAACAGCGGCAATTTCTGAAAGCTTTGATGACGACTCGGCCAGCGCTGCTTCCACCGTGACATCCGCCCCGCCGATTTTCGAGGTCCAGGGGCGTTGCGCGTGGTCGGCCCCGCCGTTTGTGTACGAAAATCCGAATCGGCCCTCGTCGCATAAAAAATAGCCGTTCACATACGGGTTCATGCGCGCCTCGACACGCATTACCGCCCTGTAGTGAGCGTTTCCGATGGTGTTGCATCCGAGCGCGCAGTGTATGCAAACCGAAGGCGACCGCTGGAGGTCCCATCTTCGCACCTTGTACCTGGCGGGAATGTCCGTATAGACGCCTGTCGGGCAGATATCCACCAGGTTCCCGGAATATGGGCTTTCCAGCCGCCCCTCCTTGAACCGTCCGAAATAGAGCCGATTTCCGATTTGAAGCGGGCCGAGGTCGCGGTAGCCTGAAAACTCCTGGTAATAGCGCGAACACCTGTAGCAGTGGATGCACCGGTTCATCTCATGCGCGATGAAGGGCCCGAGGTATTGATTGCGATAGGTGCGCTTCTTTCCTGGATAACGCCTCCTCGCATGGCCGCTGGAAACGGTTTCGTCCTGTAGAAGGCATTGGCCGCCCTCATCGCAGACCGGGCAGTCATGGGGGTGGTTTATCATCAGCCACTCGATTACCCTTTTCCTGAAATCGACGGCTTCCTGGTCGGTTGTCGAGACGATCATCCCGTCCTGGGCATCTATCATGCAACTCATCTGAATACCCTTGAACGGGCCTTGGATGAATTTTACGGCGCACATCCGGCAGGCGCCGACCGCTCCCAGCGCCTCATGGTAGCAAAATCGAGGAATCATGATGCCGAGCCGCTCGGCCGCATCAATCACCTTCGTCCCTTTCGGGACCTCTATTTCAAGATCGTCAATTACCAGCCTTGGCATGGAACGGGCATCCTTTCAGCCTGATATGTTCCCGCACTTCGTCCTCAAAAAAGTCGAGAAGGCTTATAACGGGCTCGGCGGCACCGGGCGCCAGGGCGCAGTAGGAATTCCACACCTGCTTGCACATGGACCGGAGCGTATCGATGTATTCCTCTTTGCCTTCCCCGTTCTCGATCAGCCAGAGAAGTTCGCGCATATAGGGCAACCCCTCTCGGCAGGGCGTACACCAGCCACACGATTCACGCGCGAAAAATCGCATGAGATTATGAGCAGTTGCGACCATGCACGTTTTCTGGTCGAAAATCATTATGGCGGCCGTACCGAGCCTGTTGCCGATTGCCTTCAGGTCTTCAAAATCCATGGGCACGTCATAATGATCCCTGGTGAGAAACCGCGTTGATGCGCCTCCAGGCAGGCAAGCTTTGAATTCAGAGCCTGGGATCATGCCGCCGAAGTGTTTCTCTATTATTTCTCTTAACGGAGTGCCCATTGGCAGCTCTTCAGCCCCGGGGGAGTTTACTTTTCCGCTGACACAGAAAAGCTTGGTCCCGGCGCCTTTGGGAGTAATCGCGAGATCTTTGAACCACTGCGGACCGTTTCTCAGAATATGCGGAACGCAGGCCAGGGTTTCGACGTTGTTTACGACGGTCGGCCTGTCCCAGAGTCCCTTTTCAGTCGGATAGGGCGGAGGTTTGATCGGGTTTGGGCGCTTGCCCATGATCGCGTTCAGAAGTGCCGTTGCCTCGCCGCAGATATAGCGCCCGCCGCTTCGGTGCACGACGATATCGAATGAATATCCGGATCCGAGGATATTTTTTCCAAGGAAGCCGGCCCCCCGTGCGACTTCCAACTCGCGCTCCATGATCACGGCGCTGCTGTCGTATGAGGGCCTTACAAAGAAGAACCCTTTTGTTGCGGAGAAGGCGTAAGCGGCAAGGATCATGCCCTCGATAATGCAGTGCGGATCGGTGTGGAGCAAAATCCGGTCTTTGAACGTGCCAGGTTCCATTTCATCGGCATTTGCGACAAGATAGCGGGGAAAAGGAGCGTCTTTGGGCACCGCCTCCCATTTCTTGCCGGCGGGAAAACCCGCTCCGCCGCGTCCTCGCAAGCCCGACTCATCGACCAACCGGATCACCTCGCCGGGGTCCACTTTCCCGCCCACGAATTTTTGCAGCGCCTCGTAGCCGCCGCTTTGTTTGTATTCGTCGAGTGTGGCGGCCCGGTTCGGATGGCGATTTTTGAAAAGTACCAGCGGTTGAGCCATGGGATCACTCCGGAGGATGGAATTCGTTTTCGCCGGCAAGCTTGTCCAGTATACGGTCAATCTTCTCAGGGGTGAGCTTGCCGTAAACCCTCCTGTTTATGACCATGGCCGGCGCGCGGTCGCAATATCCTATGCAGCAGACAGGAAGGAGCGTAAAAAGGCCGTCGGGGCTGGTCCCGCCAATCGGCACATTTGCGCGAATGCTTATATAGTCCATCACGCGCTGGTGGCCTTCCAGCCAGCACATGGCGCTGTCGCACACGTGGATCACGTAATTTCCTACCGGGCTTCGGTAGATGAAATCATAGAAAGTTGCAAGCTCGTCGAGTTCCAAAGGACTCATTCCGAGCAGATCAGATGCCTCCTCCATTGCCTCGTCGCTCATCCATAGGTGGCGTTCCTGGATTTCCAGCATGACGTCCACCGCCTTTTCACGGGGCGACTCGGCATCGGCTATCATTGTCCTCAATTTTTGCTTCAGCTCTTCCGAAAGCATGCGCATCCTTCCGGTTTGATTGAATCAGCGGTCACAGTCCGGCATGATGTAATCCATCGAGCCAAGAACTGCCTGAAAGTCCGATATCGAACGCCCTATGGCGGTGCGCGGAAGCACCTGCAAATTGGCAAAGTCCGGGCCGCGAATACGCAGCCTGTAAGGCATGTTCATACCATCGCTCACCAGATAATATCCCTGCTCTCCGCGTGAGACCTCGGCAGCCGAGTATGCCTCCCCCACGGGCATCTTCGGCCCGCGCGTGACATTTATGAAATGATGTATGAGGCTGTCGATATCTTTTAGCGTGTCGTTCTTGTCCGGCAAGGTGTAGCGGTATTCATCGGTGATATGTCTGCCGGGGGGCATGTCTCGCGCCGCCTGCTCGATTATGCGAAGACTCTGGCGCATCTCCTCCATCCTAACCAGGTAGCGGGCATGGCAGTCGCCCGCGCTCTGCACGGGTATCTCGAAGTCGAAAGCGTCGTAGGCCGAATACGGGATTTTCTTTCGCAGGTCCCACTCGACGCCTGTCGCCCTGAGGTTGGGTCCGGTGACGCCCCAATCGATTGCCTCCCGCGCAGTGAGCGGGCCGATTCCAACCGTCCTCGCCTTTACGATCGGATTTCTGTTTACCAGCTTTTCGTACTCGCGAATTCGAGCTGGGAAGATGCTCACAAAGGCTTCGACAGCCCCTTTCCAACCGTCCGGCAGATCGGCCGCCACACCACCTATCCGAAACCACGACGGGTGCAGCCTCCCGCCCGTAATCATCTCGATGATGTCCATTATCTGCTCGCGCTCGCGGAACGCGTAGAAGTTAAGGCTCATCATGCCGATGTCGTGCAGGAAGGTCCCAACCCATATAAGATGGCTGTTAATCCTGAAAAACTCGGCAAGCATCACGCGGATATACTTTGCGCGGTCCGGGACTTTTATGCCCGCAAGGGTTTCGACAGAGCCGAGATATGCGAGATTGTTCCCGACCCCGTTCATGTAATCGACCCGGTCGGTGTACGGAATGTACTGATGCCAGGACTGGCGCTCTCCTATCTTTTCGGCGGCTCGGTGGTGATAGCCTATGTCGGTTCCCACATCGGTAATCTGCTCACCCCGCAGCGCCAGGACAAAGCGAATCACCCCGTGCGTCCCGAGATGCTGGGGACCGTAATTAAGCAGAATGGTGTCCTTGCGCTCGGCACCTTCGACCAAGTAGCTTGCGTCCAAAGAACGGTGTACTTCCGCATCGAGGCGCGTATAGGGCGGCATTTCGGTTGCCCGGTAGGGATGGCTCTTGAGCAATGGATGCCCTTCCCAATCGGGCGGCATGAGAATGCGCCTGAGGTCCGGGTGGCCATCGAACCGGATGCCAAACATATCGTAGGCTTCTCGCTCGTACCAGTCGGCCGACGGCCAGATGCCGGTCACAGTGGGCGCGACAGGTCTGTCCCCGCGAAGCCCTGTCTTGATTCTCAAGCGTTTGGCCGAATCCATCGAGAGCAAGTGGTAGACCATTGTGAAATCGGAGAGGCCGACCTCCCGATCGCATACCGGGCCTTCGATGCATTCAGGATGCCTGCGGCGCCGGGCGGATTCATCTATTGCAGTAAGGTCGTCCAGGCGCTGATAGGCCGGTTTCGACTCGTTTTTGAGATAGCCCAGAACTTCTCTCAGACTGCCTGCATCGACAGTGAACGCCGGCATGTCGGTTGTCTGCGGAATCTGGCGGACCGAGTCGCCGAACTTTTCGCCAAGCGCGGAGGCAAGTGACCTATCCGCATCGCTTAACCGGATTCTAGGCGCGGGAGGCACCCACATCAGGTCGGAACGGCTCCCCGGAAAAAGCGGCGGTGTGAGTGACGTTCCCCTTTTAGGCACTCCTTCATAGCCCGGCCCCCGCGTATCCCTGGATTTATTCAACCCGTCCACGAGTATTGGACCATCGGTACCCTGTGTGCCTCCGGGCTTTCCCAGAACGGGTGCCGCGGGCCTCTCGCGGGCCTCTATCTTCTGCTTTAGCAGGATAATCCCCTGCAGGAGGGCTTCCGGGCGCGGCGGACAGCCCGGAACATAGACGTCCACCGGAATTATCTGGTCAACGCCTTGCACGACGCTGTAAACGTCGTACATTCCGCCGGAATTGGAGCACGAGCCCATCGAAATTACCCATTTCGGATCGGCCATCTGTTCGTAGAGCCTGAGGACGACCGGGGCCATTTTTTTGAACACCGTGCCGGAGACTATGAGCAGATCGGACTGTCTTGGAGAGCCGCGCATCACCTCGGCCCCGAACCGGGCCAAGTCGTAGCGGGCTGTAAGGGTCGCCGCTTCTTCGATAAAACAGCACGACAACCCGAAAAACATTGGCCAGAGGCTGTTTTCGTGAGCCCAGTTAAATACCTGGTCAAGCCGTTTTAGAGTCCGGGTTTGCGTATCCCCGTCCCCCCGCCGGCCTCGGGTCCCCAATCAAGCCCTCCTTTTTTCCAGATGTATATGAGGCTTAGAAAAAGCACGATTATGAAAAAGCTCATCTGGAGCCACCCGACCCAGCCAAGGCCCCTGAATGCGACGGCCCACGAGAATATGTAGACCGCCTCGACGTCGAATACCAAAAAGAATGTCGCCACAAGGTAGAACGGCACGGGGTAAAGGAACCTGGCCGATCCTGTGGGGGACATTCCGCTCTCGTAGGGGCTTTCTTTTATCGGATTTTGCCGCCTCGGCCCAAGACGGCCGGTGACATAGAGAAGGAGAGCGATCATCACGATCACCACACCGGTGTAAACCGCCAGGGCAAAGACTCCGGGGTTCCACGGCGACATCAATTGCGCCGCGTTCTGAGGCAGGGATTCCATAAAAGCCCTTCGGGAAGAGGTCAAAATCGCCGCGGTGATGAATGACGGACTCGCATAATGTTAGCATCGTCCGGCATTTTGTGTATTATTCTTCTCCCTGCGGCTCGCGTGCCGACTGCCACGTTAACAATGGGTAATCGCTCGATTTTGGCCTTCCGGGAGCCGTCTGAAGTAGGTGGAATCTAAGAACGTGGGGAAAAAAGTCAAGAAAAGCTGCCGCGGCAGCCCTGCTTCCGAGACCGCGCCTGGCCTCGGTTCAGCCAGTCCGCGCAGCTTTGTTCGTGCTCACGCCATCAGGAACTCGGGGAGGGGGAAAATGAGGCCGAGGAAGGCTTATGAGTGGCTTGTCGAGCACCACAGGATAAATGCGCGGTATGATTCCATAAGAGAACTCCTGGGGTGGGACCAGCGCACCCACCTCCCCAAGGGAGGCCAGGCCAATCGTGCAGCCCAGATCACGACACTAGCCGGACTTATAAGCGGGAGGAAAACAGATCCCAAGATCGGCGACATGCTGGGAGACGTCGAAGGATCGAGCCTTGTTCGCAACAAGCTATCCGATGAGGCCGTGAACGTGCGAGAGTGGCGAAGGGCTTACGACCGGGCAAAAAAGATACCCGAATGGCTTGCCGTCCAGATTGCCAGGATTTCATCCGAATGCGAAATGGCCTGGCAGTCAGCGCGGCAGGCAAACGACTGGCAATCTTTTATGCCGCATCTCGGGTCCCTGGTCGAATTAAAGCGCGAGGAAGCGGGTCGGCTAACCACTACAGGCACCGCCTATGACAGTCTTATCAAACAGTTTGAACCAGGAGAAACCGCTGAGAGCTTAGCGGCCATTTTCAGCAAAATGGTAAAGCCCCTTATCGATCTCACCAATGAAATTCGCGAGAGCCCTTTTCAGCCCGACCCGGAGATTTTGCAGGGATATTCACCCATCTGGAAGCAGAAAGAGCTGATTCGCCAAATTACCGGGCGGGTAGGATATGACCTTGATTCGGGCCAGATCGACCGCTCCTCTCATCCCTTTACTTCAGCAATTGGCCCCGGTGACGTTCGCATCACCACCCGGTACAGGGCAGATTCCTTTGCCGAGGCACTCTTCAGCGCAATCCACGAATCGGGCCATGCCCTATACGAACAGGGGCTTCCCCCCGAACACTGGGGCACTCCGCGCGGCACTGCCGTCTCAATGGCAATACACGAATCCCAGTCACTGATGTGGGAAAACATGATAGCGCGCTCCACCGGGTTCTGGAAAATGTTTTATCCGTCGCTGCAAACGCATTTTCCATGGCTGGAGTCCATACCGCGGGATTCATTTCATTTCGCCGTTAACCGTGTTCAGCCTGGTTTAATCCGCACCGAGGCCGACGAGGTAACCTACAACCTGCACGTGATATTGCGATTCGAACTCGAAAAGGCGCTCATCGGGCGTGAAATCGAAGTCGAGGACCTGCCGCATGCCTGGAATGAGAAAATGAAAAAATACCTCCTCATAAAACCTCCCGATTACGCACAAGGGGTGATGCAGGACGTGCACTGGGCCGCCGGGGCTTTCGGGTATTTTCCAAGCTACGCACTCGGGACTGTCTACGCGGCCCAATTTTACGCAAAAGCGGCAAAAGACATTGGAGATCCCGAATCATTTTTCGAAGCCGGCCATTTCGGCCCATTCCTTGCCTGGTTTCGAGGGAAAATTTACTCCCAGGGAAGCCGTTATCTTCCACGTGCACTTGTAAAAACGGTTACCGGCGAGGAATTGAACCCGAGGCACTTGATCGATTACCTGGACAAGAAGTATGGTATGCTTTACGCGCTGTGCTGATCCTGTTTTATAAACGAGTGCCAAAATTTTTGCTAGGGGGTGTAAGGTGGGCACGGTTTTATCGTGCTCACCGGTGTTGGCTCTCTCCTTTTATCGGCAACGGGGAACTAGTGAGTGAAACCATAAGCATATTCTGTTCCGCCTCGTCCAAAGAGGTGGAAAAGCTCCGCGCATGGCTCATTCCATCGCTTTGCAACCAGAAGAATGTGCCTGAGATTTGCCTGTACCTCGTAAATTACACGGGCATGGACAGTATCTACGACGGGCCTACCCGAATCGGAAATCTCAGGATCGAGGAACTGAGCAAAGGAGTTCCCTGCGGCTTCGGCGAGGCACATAATTTCGCATATTCCAAGGCAGAGCCGAAAGATTTCTTCATTATTGCCAATCCAGACGTTTATTGCCACCAGTTCTGCATCTCCGAGCTTATGAGCACCCGAGCCGCCAATCCGGACGCAGCGCTTGTAGAAGCCAGGCAACAGCCATTCGAGCATCCGAAGGAATATGATGAGTCAACCGGATACACTCCCTGGGCGAGTGGGTTTTTTCTGCTGATAGACTCTTCCTTTTTCAGGCAGGTTGGGGGCTTTGACGAAAACTTCTGGATGTATTGCGAAGACGTCGATCTTTCATGGAGGGCGTGGCTAAACGGCTTTAAAGTTGTTTACTGCCCAAGGGCGGTTGGATACCATTTCACCGGGGCTCATTTCGAATATAAAGCCCACCGCTACTACTTGGAAAATTTCTGGACCGCACGCAATTTCATCTACCTCGCCTACAAATACTGGGGGGAAAGAGCCGAGAGAAAAGCTATCGCCAAATTCCTGCGAAGGTCTTACCCCGCCAACTTCAAGCAGGAAGTGATGAAATCCTACGAGCAGCTGAAAAGAGATCTGCCCGGCCGAGCCCCCCTCATCGGTGGGAATATCCATCGCAAGCTCTCGGACAAGGTGAAAATAACGGGCTTTAACCTCTACCACCGTGAAAGATTTTCGTAGTGGATTCAAAGTACAGTGTTTCCTTATACAGGTTCGTTTATAGCGGGAAACTCAAATCCGCGGCGCTCGAATCCGGTGAAAAATACGGTTTTGGCCCGATCGAGGCGGTCCGTGGCGGCGACTACTGCAAGCTTATCAACTCGATTATCGAGAATTGCACTAGCGACTACGCGCTGGTGAGCAGGGGTAAAATTTTCTGGCCCGTCGGCATCGGATCGGCTGTTGATTCGGCAATCGAGGCGGCGAACGAGGAATTCGGCGCGACACGGTGGGCCGTTATCGGAAACTGCGGAATTGAGTTCATATCCCACCGCAAAGTCCAATACCTTCAAACCCGTTTTTGCAAAATCATTCCTCCATGCTCTGGAAAACCCCGGCCGGTAACAGCCCTTGACGGAAACACACTGCTTTTAAATATCCGGAATTTAAGAGAGCGCTCGGTAAGAATCCCCGACGACCTGCGCGGATTGTCCGTACCGGGACTCGTGCTGGTTATGGAAGGCTACAGAAGAGGCCTTGTCTCGGCGGCGGATTCGGCCTTGTACGTATTCGACCAGACAGACGTGGATGAATATTCCTGCAAAGCCGAGTCGAGTAAATCGAAATTCAGAAAATACTGGTCAGCAACATTTTTAAACAAGTCCATCGATACCGTTTACGGCGCGATAAAGCTGGACAACAGCGTCGAGCATCTGAGAAAAAACAGCGACGATACCCGCCTTGACTACTATTCCCATGTTGCCTCGGTGATCAAGGACCTTTACAGGTCTAAACCCAAACCGACACTGAACATAGTGGTCAGGACCCGCCTCGAGAGGCCGAATCGGCTGAGGCGCCTTCTTGATACTGTTCGCATGGCGGACTCATTCAGCCGGGATATGCTTGACCTCAAAGTCGTGCTGGCGGCAAACAACCTTGCTCCATCGACTGTCGGGACTGACTGGATATCAGCTGATTACCCAGACATCGAGTTCACCATCCCCCGCGAAAACCCGTCACGGGGCTCATACCCCAGGGTTTGCGCCATCAAGAGCGCTGTCGATTGTATAGACGCTGATTCGTTCGTATGGTTCGTTGATGATGACGATTTCGTCTACCCCGAATCCCTGCCGTATCTGCCGCCCTTCTTGTCGCGGAAAACAGTTTTCGTGGGCGACTCGGCAATATTCGACGAAGAGTGGTCCGGAGAGGACACTTTCCCGATAAAGTCCAGAAAAGTCGGCATTTACAAATCGGATGACTACCAGGAGTGCGTCCTTGGAGAAAATCCGATACCATTTTGCTCGGTTATTTATCCCGCGGCCATGCTGAAAGATATTTGTTCAAGGTTCACCCTGACGGGAGATTACTGCGAGGATTATGCGCTTTTTTTGATTGCAAGCTCTTCGGCCACCGTAATAAACGTCCCGCTGCTCATCGCCGGGGTTTCCCGCCACGGCGGCACCACCGTTTCGCAAAAGGACAGGACGCATTGGAATTACAGTTATGCGTCCTTTGTTTCCGAAATAGTCCGAAGTGGGGTTTTCCCGAGTTGGGCCGCCGACCACCTCAGGAAAATAACCCCTCGAAAGCAGAAGTCTTCCCTATCCCGGCGAATAAAACACTTCCTCAGGCGGATGAGCAACATGGTTAGAATCTAGCTGTTTTTTGCATCCACGTCCCTACATTCGATACCACATTTGCAACCCACATCACCCGAATGTAGGGTCGCAAAGAGGGGCCAAGGCGGAAATTCCGCCTCCGGCAACGATTCGTTCAGACCCCAGAGAGATCGGCTTCCCCGCGCCTTCATTTGCGTCCCCGTGGTGATGCATCCAGGAACTCCTCGAATTTTTGGACTGTTTTAGGCCCAATTCCGTGTATCTGGGCAAGATCCTCTACCTTTTCCCAAGGCCTGTCGATGCGGCCCTTAACGATGGCCGCCGCAAACTCCGGGCGCATCTGGGGTACCAGCATAAGATCTTCCTCTGATGCCGAGTTAACATCTATTTTAAGGCCCAGGGCCAGTCGCGCCGAAGCTTGCATTTGTCCCGCGATCACCCGAAAACCATTTTCGGTTTTCACCACCGCCAAAGATTCCCCGGATTCGAGTTTGCGCATGCCATCGGCTTCAATACCGCTCAACCCGGCAGTCAAAAGTGCATTGGAAACCGTGGCCCGATCCCGAGACACTAGGTAAATTCCGGGAGAGGGGACCTCCCCCGACACTTCTACCGCAACCGTTGCTGGAGCATCCGACCGGGGCGGCTGAGCGCCGAAGAAAGATCTCCGGAGCAACATCGAGAAAACAACGACTGCAACCAGCAGGATTGCCAGGTATGTTTTGTGGCCGCCAGGAGGGCTCATCTAAGGACCTCCCGCCTGAAAAGGCGCGGATAACTGTTGAACTCCCGCTGGAATCGGGTTAGCTCTATACCCTTCGCGCCCCGCCGGTTTAACCGGACGCAATCTTTACGGCAACATATTTTATGGTTTTTTTGGATACCCATTATGACCCGAAAACTCAATTTGAAGGTCCTTTTGCTCCTGTCCAGCGGACATATGGTGGTAGACCTCTACCAGTCCGCCCTGCCCGCGATTTTGCCCTTCATAAAAGATAACCTGAATCTCTCTTATACCCTCGCCGGGGTCGTTCTTATAATGGCTAATCTTACGTCTTCCATAATACAGCCAATTTTCGGGCTGCTCTCCGACAAAAAGGAAAAAGCCTTCCTTCTCCCGATGGGCGCTCTTCTTGCCGGCGCCGGCTTCAGCCTTCTGCCCCTGACGTCAAATTTTGCTGCTGTGCTGCTCCTGGTAATGATAAGCGGCCTTGGCGTCGCAAGCTATCATCCGGAAGGCTTCAAGACCGCGCGCTTTTTTACCGGTGAAAAGATGGCCACGGGGATGTCGGTTTTCACGGTGGGCGGCAATGCCGGCATGGCCCTGGGACCTATTGCCGCACTCTCGATCGTTAACTATCTTGGCTTTTCATCCCTTTCTTTGATGGTATTGCCCGCGCTCGTCTTTTTTATACTCATCCTCATCCTTCATCGGTCCATCGCCATCCCCGAATCCCGAAAAACAGTGGGCGCCGCCGGACCGGCAAACGTGCCGCGGCTAGCCTACCGTGCACTTTTCACGATTATATGCGTGATCATAACGAGGACATGGGTCCAAGTGGGAATGATGACCTACATCCCGTTCTATTACATAAACCATCTCAGGGGCAACCCAGTCTTCGCCGGGCAACTCGTCAGCGTCTTTTTGCTGGGCGGAGCGTTTGGCACTATTACGGGCGCACCACTTGCCGACAGGTGGGGCCACAAGTTCTGGCTCGGCTTCACCATGTTGTGCTGCGCGCTGTTGTTCCCTCTCATCTTCATGCTTGAAGGTGCGGCACTTTTAGCGACTTTATTCCTTTTTGGGGTCATCTTAATCTCCAGTTTCTCCGTAACTATTGTCATGGGGCAGAACCTTTTTCCCCAGAACCTCGGAGTTGCATCGGGCCTTGTGGCCGGATTCGCGATAGGCGCCGGCGGAATTGGCGTGACGCTGCTTGGATTGATCGCTGACCATTTCGGGGTGCCCTTCGCCATGAAGTGTATTGGAGTGCTGCCCGTGATTGGATTCTTGGTGACTTTGATGCTCAAGTATCCCGTGGAACAAATGACACAAGATGTTGAACCGACGACCGGAGAAAAAGGATTTGCGGGGCAAAAATCATGATCCTGTTTTTAAAACTGCTCCTGCTGCTCTGGTGCGTTAATTTCGCCCCGCCGCTTGCGGCCCTTGTTTTCGAGCGCAAATGGGCCAAACCTTTTGACGGCGAATATGTCCTGCCTGATGGACGGCCGTTGTTTGGAAGCCACAAAACCGTCCGCGGCGTTTTGGCTGGAATCGCCGCCGGTCTGGCGACCGCTCTTGTTCTTGGATTCCCCTGGTGGCTAGGCCTGGGCGCAGGTACTTTGAGCATGGCGGGTGACCTCTTTTCCAGCTTTATCAAGAGGCGGATGTCATTTTTCAGCGGAGACGTCGTACCGGGGATAGATCAGGCGCCCGAAGGTCTGTTTCCGTTTCTGCTCCTTGCACCCTATTTCGATCTGTCCCTTCCCTACGTTCTTGGATGCGCCCTGGTCTTCGGCGCCGGTGCTTTCGTAGGCTCGATCTTCCTAAACGACGTGGTTATGGAAAAGCCCTTCGAGTCCTACCCCCGTAAAGTCCGCCCAGTCACAAGAATCCGGGAACTCCTCTCATGCCAAATAATTTCGAATCCTCTTCATTATCTGGTCAATTTCGAAGATGCCTTCTATTACCACCTGTTCATGAAATCGGCCTTTAAGTTGTTGGGTATCTACGAGCGAGGCGTTAAGAATGCTCTGGAAATAGAAGTAAAGGAGATAGTCTTTACTTTTCCCGATCTCCCGTCCGCCTTCGATGGCTACAAGATTCTCTTTCTGGTCGATCTCCACCTCGATGGAATCGAAGGGTTCACTGAAAAGCTCTTGAACATCGTACGGAAAATTCCGGCAGACCTGTGCGTGCTCGGCGGCGATTACAGGATGGAGACATACGGCCCCTTTGCCGAAGCGCTATATCAACTCCGCAGGCTTTTACCGGAAATCCGCACCAGTGACGGTATTTTCGCAATCCTTGGAAACCATGACTGCGTCGAAATTGTAGAAACCTTGCGGGAGGACGGCATATACTTCCTGATAAACGACGCCCAGGCCATCGAGCGCGACGGCAGGCGTATATGGCTTGTAGGGGTCGATGACCCCCACTATTTCAAATGCCATAATCTGGCCGATGCATTCAGCGATGTGCCACCTGGCGAATTTTCAATCTTTTTCGCCCATTCGAACGAGATTTACCGAGAAGCTTTGGAATATTCGCCCAAGCTCTACATCTGCGGTCATAGTCACGGCGGGCAGATTCTGTTTCCCCGCATCGGTCCGATTTTCACCCACAGCAGCGCTCCGCGCCACATGTTCGCCGGCCACTGGACATACGGCGCAATGCGCGGCTATACCAGCGGAGGCGCGGGAGTATCCGGTGTACCCGTTCGTTTCAATACCAAAGGTGAAGTGACGGTGATTACGCTGCGCAAAGGGATGGAAGGCAGCCCGTGAAGCCTCCGAGATCTTTCATTTCTCTGCTTGATCTTCCTGGGCGAAGGTTTCCAGTGGCATAAAAAAGGACTGGAATATGACGGGAATTTTCGATGAATGGCCCGAAAAATACGATCAATGGTTCGAGACCCCGATAGGCAGCCTGGTCAGGGAATACGAGGGCCGGCTTTTAATGGAAATGCTCCGTCCGGCCAAAGGCGAGCGCATACTGGACGTGGGATGCGGCACGGGGGTTTTTACGGCCTACCTTCTCGCCGCTGGATCGATCGTCACGGGATTGGAGCTCTCACTCCCCATGCTGCGGCGAGCGGGGCAAAAGGCGGCCGGGATGCCGTTCGAAATGATCCGTGCCGACATGCGCATTCTCCCTTTTGCAGACAATTCCTTTGATAAAACCGTATCAGTTACGGCCATCGAGTTCCTGGAAGACGCCGGCATGACCATTTCCGAGTTTTTCCGCGTTACAAAACCCGGTGGTTTGATAGCAGTTGCGACACTTAACAGCCTCAGCCCATGGGCCGCCCGGCGAAAAGCCGCCGCCAAAGAAGGACACCCCGTATTCAAACATGCCCGGTTCAGGTCCCCTGCCGATATGGCGGACCTTGTTCCCCTGCCCGCGCTGATAAGAAGCGCGGTTCACTTCCTAAAAACCGACGACCCGAATACCGCGAAACTCATGGAAAGCGATGGAACCGCCAGGGGCCTGGACAGCGGGGCTTTCCTGATCGCTCGCTGGGAGAAGCCCCAGACGTAGTAGTAAATGCCAAAGTATTTGTCATACTCACTAAAGCAGTTTCATACAGATATTAGAACTGAAGCAACTCCAGCCCCGACTCACCCTTTGCCCGCCGTCCGCCGGCTCCTAGGATTTCCAGGATAATCACCTCCCCTACTAGCCAGACGTTTACTCCCGCACGGACGCAGCCCACAGTCGCATCTCCTTCGCGGCCAAGGCCGGCGTGCATGTGGAGTATCGGGTTTCCGGATTCTCCTGGGAAGATCGTTCCGACCCCCAGGACTTCCCGAGCACCCGAGAGTGCATGGATTATGGGGACAATCTCTTCACCGCGGCCTTCTTCGGGGCCGACCACAACGCGGCTGCCATCTCCCGCACCCCCGACGTAGACCACCATTGCGCGGCTGATCCCTTGTTCCAGGGCGAAAGCCTCGATGGAGTCGGGGAGACGGTCGCCAGTCCCGAGCCTTATTGTAAACACGCGCCCCATGGTGCCTTCACTGTATTGCATTACGTACTCCGTTGACCGGTCCGCCGGGCTGTATCGCTGCGGATCTCCTGTATTACCCGAGGTCATCAGCTTTCCTATAATGTGTCATGAGCAAGCGTTTTGCCATCCTCGTCGACCGCGGCCCTTGGGTTCTCCAGCCTCTCGTCAATGAATTTAGCTATAAGGGTTTCGTATTCTTTTCCGATAAACGAGCGGTACGTGAATAATTCGCGCTTTACTACATCCCAATAGGCAAGGATGCTGTCCCGCGATTTGATATTGCTGATTTCCCGGTAAATTGTTTGAAGAAAAGATTCACGTACCCTCAAGCGGTTAAACTCCGACATTTCGTCGAGTAAAAACAGCTGCTCTTCGGTGAAGGCGAACTTTGATTTCAGCTCTTCGATTTCTTGGCGTGCCTTTTCAAATTCCGGGATGCCTGCCGCACCACCGAGCTTTTCCTGGAAATCCTTTAGGGCGCGCTCGCCAATTCTTTTCTGCTGCGCGCGAAAGGCGCTCAGAAGGTCTATTTCCAGTTCCTCCGCGCCGGCGGGCATTCTTTTCCTGATCTCAGCCAGACCATCATCAAAGGTTTGATTTAGAGTCTGATTGTCCCAGATTTCGTCGAGGGACTGCAGCATGGAATCAAAGCGCACGGTGTCGCGATAGGTGACATTAATTGCCCGCTCCTGGGCACCGGCCTCAAACCTGAGTTCCCCGAAGCGATCCGGCGTAAATATTATCTTCTGTCCCTCGAAACACTTGGTGGGGAAAGCCAACTCGCCCAGGGCGTTGCGGAGGATTTCCTGCCTGCTTCCAGATTCGCGGGCAAGGGTCGTAAAGCTTATCAGGCCACCTTGCCGTGCTATCCCAAAGTAATGGTGAAACGACTGCAGCGATATGATCAGGAGTTTAAGGCTCTCGCTGAGACCGAAATGGTCGGGCAGTTTCTGGAAATCGTATATCCTCATCTGGCCGCCGAGTTGATCCAGGCAGTAGAAAAGATATGATCGAACCTCTGGGGCCAGCGAGGAGACCACCTTGAGAAGCTCGACTCCTCGCGCGAGCTGCTTTTCGAAAGAGGCCGGGCCGACACTTTTAAGTTTCTTCTTGTGATAGATGAAGTTTACTGGAATTTCGCTAAGATACATCTGGATGTCTTCGTAGTCCACCCAGAGCGAGCCGGCCAGCTTTAGCAACCGCTCCAGGGCAGCGCTTTGGCGCCCCTGCCACAGGATCTGGTTTTCTTCGGAGCCATCCTCGATGCCGCAAAAATCAACCTGTTCGACCTTCAGCATCTTTTTCTCGCCGGATCGGAACTGAAATTCGTTGATTACCGCCCTGCCCTTTTCCTCCAGCACCTCCTTGAGGTAGCCCACCCAGGTGGTCCTGGATTTTATGACTTCGAGTGCAACGGACCTGTAATGTATGAAGCTGTCGAGGAGGTCGGAGACCATCGCGCCTTCCTTCACCGCGGCGGACGCAAGCACTGAATGCACCAGAAAGGCGTCAAGCAGGTGGGTATCGTTTTCGCGTGTAATCTGTTCGAGCGAAGTGACAGGTTCATCGCCCAGGATGACATGGCCGAGCAACCCGTGATATCGGACCATGAATATGGCGAGTTCCTCGACCTGTTGCTCCAGGTGGTGTTTTTTAAGGATTTCGTGCTTTCGCAAAATTTCCGCGCCCTGCCGGCCATGGGTCCAGTAATTCTCATCTATGTCCGAGAACTTTTCGAGCTTTCCGATCTCCTGAAAAAGCAAGGCGAAGGTCAGAGCCTGCTGCAGTGAAGGTTTTTCACGGACGCGGTCGATATAGAATTCGAGTGCTTCGAGCTGTGGGTGGCTTGCCCCGATGCCCTCTTCGGCAAGCGGGCCGAATTCCTGTTTGGCAAGCCTGTAGAAAGCATTTTTATCCTGAAATGCATTCCTGTCGCGATTAACCAGTGCCTGGTATTTTTGAAGACAGCGCATCACGTAATCTTCGAGCGTTCCGCTTCCGGGGTCCGGCGAAATACCGCCGAGAAAACCCATTCCGCGAAGCTCCGGGACGATAAATCCCAGGATAACCGGGCAGTGTTTGTGCAGGAGGTTTAAGCTCTCGAAAATTTCTTCGGGGATGAATATCTGGTTGCGCAGAATCATCTTGAGCCGCACTTCGATTTCATAAATCTCGCGGCTCTTGCGCTCGATGCCCCCCAGGGATTCGAACACCCCACACTGTATATTGCAGCCTTCACGCTCGAGGTACTGCCGAAAGCTCATAAGCTCCGAAAAACGCCGCTCCATCTCTCGAAGGTGCCCCAGGGAGATATTCCTGAGCTTTCGCGACTCGAATACCTCGATAAGCCCCTCGATTTTTCGGATATCTTCCTCGACATCGACGAACGAGATTTCCAGTGCTCGCGTCTCGGCGTCGAGAATGAGCCGAAGGCCGCTGTCGAAGATAAAGGCCGGTCGCCGCTTGGCGAAGTTGTCCCTTAGTTCCTCGAAAAATTTGGGATGCAGCCGGTCAACGGGGATCGAGAGAAGGGCTTTCTTTAGCTTTTCGAGGCGCTGGGCATGGTTTTCCGGAGGAATTCCGGCAAATATGGGGTTAAAGTCAATGATGTTCTTATCGGATGTATTTACGGCAATCCAGAGCAGGACCAACCCTGCCCTGATCCCGATTTTCCTGAATATGGGGCCGGTGCCGTGAAATTCGGTATCGAGCAATTGTCTGAAAAAATAGGACTGCCCGAAGATATAGTCTCCGAGAAATTTTTGTTTGAACTCTTCGGCAACCCGCGCAATCTCCAGCGCCTCTTCCATCCTGGACAGGGTCTTCGAATCGTAGTCGCAGATGACCTGCTTTTGCAGCGGCCCCTTGCTCAAATACTCCTGCCAAGTATTAAGAAACTCGAAGAGGTTGAAAAATTTCATTATCTTGCGGATAGCCCGGTTCTGTACGCCACCCCCGGCGCTTATGCGCAGGTCGTCGAGCCTGTCCCATTCCATTTCAGGGTCGGCAGTGACGGCAACGGCATCGTCATAGAGTCGGAAAAGCTCCGCCGCCTGCTCAGGCATGAAGGCCTCGCCCACGGCGGCGAGGATCTCGGCCATGCTCATAAGCCTGCAAAACCTGAGAAGATCTATTATTTCTTCCCGCTCTTCATCGCGCGCGCGGTCGGTTATCGGCTTTAGCGATTTGGCCGGAATCTTTCCGAAAACAACCCGGCTCATGGTTGTATGGCCCACGATAATGAGCAAAATTTCCCGCAACTCCGCTGCTGAAAAGCCGAGCATCGAGAGCTTTTCAATGTTTTCGATAATCGATATATCCGGTCCCTCGCATTGATTCGGGTTGAGGATCTGGCGGATTTTCTCGAGCTTTGGGACCTGTTCGAGCAACTGCAGGATTACATGGAGGTTTCCGCTCCTGGTTCGAAACGGGTTTGCAACCCGACTCAGATCGGCATCGGAGAGAACAGGCACATTCCGGTCGCGAAACCCGCCGAGCAGCTTCAGCACCTTCAGGACGAATCCGAAATTCTTCCTGTACTCGGCTGTCAGCGCAAGAGAACACCCCTGTGTCCCGGAATCCTTGATTTCTTCCTCGATCTCGGCGACCGTAACCGCGGGCTGCCGGCGTGTCGCCACCATCATCAAAAGGCTCTCCGGAAGTTTCCTGTCGGCCTCGAGCCGCTCTTTCCAGTAGTCCTCCCAAACCTGCGGTGATTTATTCTCCAGGGATTCAATTTGGAAAAAAGGCTCGAATATCTTCCTCCATTCCCTCTCGGGATCACTTTTTTCGGGGGTCCCCAATGGAATGTCGAGGTGCTGAAGGCTGGATATCGCCTCCATGCTTAGGTCCTCGGGCCTTCTTTGGTCGAGGAGCCTTTTGAGTTCGGGTTCCGAAAAAGCAAACCTGTTCAGGTAGTAGTGAAGGTCCGAGACGTGGACGTTAAGCTCCAACCCGGATTGCCTGACAGAGTATTTTCCCTTTGTCTTAAAGGTGTGCGAAAAAAGCAAAAATCGCTTCAGCTCGTCTTCGTATTTGAAGGTTACGCGGCAAACTTCATCAAGATATGGGGCCGGTGAATGTGCCAGGATGTGCAACCTGCCGTCTTTTTCTAGCAGGTCGAAGAGTTTTGCCGCCAGGTAGGCGGCAAGGCCGCTCAAGTCCCTCTTTCGCACCGCCCTTCCCGAATGGCCCGGGAAGCGTTGTTCGCGCAGAAACTTAAAAGGCTCCCTCGGCAGCACGATAATATCGAGTGGAATTCTCCATGAGCGCAGCTTTTCCAGCGAATCGAAAACGTGGATCCTCTGATTGGGAAATCTTGCCGTGAGTTCGTGAATTATGAGATCGTGGGGCGATACGACAAGACCGATATCGACTCTCTCGGAGTGTGTCTCGCTTAAATGTCGCTTTATCAGAGCTTCCACCTGGTCGGCTTTTGTCTTGACCACCTGGAAAGAGTGAGCAACCAGGTTAATGGGGATCAGAAAATATCGTTTCCCGCCGGCACTGAATCGAATGAGCAGTCCAAGTTTCTGGTATATGGCGTTGAGCTTCTGGGAATGCTTGCGAAGTTCCTTCGGGCTTTCCAGATCGATGCTTTCCAAAAAGTCGATATCTGCCCTGGTCAGCACGTCGCGCTCGATCAGCCCAAGCCCGTAAGCATTGCCTCCGAAGCGGCTGGGGAGAAATCCAGGATGGTCCTCCGCGGCAAACGTTCCCATGGGGACGTCTTCCGGATTTATGCCGAACTTTGGGTAATCATCGGGATTTATCAGGCGAAGAAAAGCCTCGGTTCCCTCAACCCCCGCCGAATGCCCGTACGATTTCGAGTTCTCGTTCATCCAAACCTCTTGGCAGCCTCAAATAGATAAATTATAAGAGTTTCTCCCGATCTTTTCATTAACACATCCTTTCACGCAGCTCCGCTGGAATTTTCTGATGGACAAAAGATACTCGTTGCATGTTTCGGCCGCCACTATATTCGGCCTTGGCAGGGCAAGGTTTGCGCCGGGCACCGTGGCAACTTTGGCGGCCGGCGTTCCGTGCTTCCTTATCATCGGCCACCTTGGCCCGCCTTCGCAGGCCCTTATAGCCGCGGCCCTGCTTGCAGTCGGAATACTCTCTTCGGGCAAGGCCGAAATCGAACTGGGAAAGGTTGATGCCTCTGAGATCGTAATGGACGAGCTTTGCGGATTTCTCATCGCAATGATCGGCCACCCGGTAACATTTTGGTCCATCCTCACCGGATTTGCTCTCTTTCGCCTCTTCGATATATGGAAACCCTGGCCGCTGCGCCTGTTCCAGGACAGGCTTGGAGGCGGACTGGCGGTCATGATGGACGACGTGGGAGCGGGGGTTTACGCAAATCTGCTCGGGCTGTTAATCCTCAATCTGGCCGGATTACAGCAGGCTGCGTCAGGATAAAGCGCCGCACCGCGGCTATTATCAGCAACGAAATCAGGATACCGGCAATATCGAACATGAGGTCTTTCCACTCGGGTGTCCTACCCGGCACAAATGCCTGGTGTATTTCGTCAGCACTCGCGAAAATAGCGCCGGCAGCGAGTACTTTTAGCGAGAATGCAAAAAATCCGCTGCTCTCGATTATCGAGTACCAGAGCCTTCCCAGCAACAAGCCAAGAGTGGCAAATTCCACCGGATGAAAATAGCTCGTATCGAACCCAGTTTCGACACCGGCAAACCTCCTGTTCGACATCATGTAGATAAAAGTCCCATATGCGAGCGCCGGTACGATCAATTGCCATTTAAAGCCGTCAACGGAGCCGCCGAAGATCAGGAACAGCAGCCCGAACATTCCTCCGAGGAATAAAACCAAAATCGGGAGGTAGATCTCGCCGGCCGGGATCTTCATGATGGCTGAGAAAAGGACCGAGCATAAGGCCTGGCCAAAAAAGATAGCTGCGATCCAGAACCAGGAATTTAGCAGAAAGGAACCGACCGATGTTTTTCCCGCGGTTGAGCTTTTCCTGTATCCAATTTTCATTTCGACACAACGATCCTTATCTGGGCACTTTGAAAAAAACTCGGATTGAGATACATTTCATAGGATATCGGTACATTTCAGGCGATCTATGACTGTGACATTAAACGCACCGTCCGGGCCATGCCGGAGGAAACATGGACCTGCCCTTCGAAAAGCAGCAGGAGGGGCACCTTTCATCTTGGAGCTCGAAACAGAGGTAAAAAATGGATCAAAACGCTGTCGAATTCTTTCGTGATCACTCGGCAAACTTTCTCGAAATGGCGCTAAAAAACGATAAATTCGAAAAGATAGAGCACCCCGACGGATACGGGAAATACACCAGGGATTGCGGCGACACTCTCGAAATATTTCTCCTGGCGCGAAACGGCGACATCAGATCGGCCTCGTTCTACACCGAGGGCTGCATATACACCGTGGCATGCGCGAATGCGATGATCGGTATGATCGAAGGAAAATCGGTTACAAATGCCTGGACGATCACTCCACGGCATTTGGTCGCTTTCCTGGAAACACTGCCGCAAAAGGAGCGCCATTGTGCCGAACTGGCCGTCAAGGCCCTAAAGGCCGCCCTCCTGGATCTTAAGGAAACAGAGAGACAGCCTTGGATCAAGTTCTACAGGAAGCAGTCAAATTAGGGCGCGCGCCCTGTGCGACAAGGTTATTTATGGATGGTGACCGCTCTTCCTTTGCTTTCATTGCTCTTTTTTTTACTGTATAAAAGATCCGCGCCATGGTTCGCTGCGCCGCCCCTTTTCCGCCATGCTCGCCGCCTCCGACCGAACCCGATGAAGCGCATCTTCATTTTATGACAAAGGGACAGTTTCCCATAGTGACAAACATGCATTCGCGTAAGCAGTGCCTTGAATACCTCGATAAGATCGACATGCCAAGGCATATCCGCAGGCACAGCATGCTGGTTGCCAAAGTGGCCCTTTTTTTGTGTGAGTTGCTGAACCGCAACGGGTCGAATTTCGACCTTGACCTCGTTGAAACGGGCGCGCTCCTGCACGACGTCGGCAAAGAGCCCACCCTTGCCACCGGTCATGATCATGCGCAGGTCGGCGCCGAAATGCTTGTGGGAATCGTTGCCCCAGCTGTCGTTAGGATCGTTCGCGAGCACATTTTGCTTGAACCGGTCCAGGTCGAGGGCCCGCTCACTGAATCAATTCTGGTAAATTATTCGGATAAAAGGGTCATGCACGAACAGGTCGTGTCGGTTCAGGCGCGATATAACGACCTCATCGCCCGATATGCAAAAACCCCTTTCCACCGCCAGCGCCTGCTCGAAAAACTAAAACTCTATCTCGCGCTTGAAGAAAAGATTTTTTCTCACCTGGCAATCGACCCCCAGGGACCGGAGATAATGGAACTTAAGCTTTAATAATACGGAAGGAGTGGTTCCGAAACATGAGCGATGCAAAAAAATTGACCGTGGCGTTGCTGGCGGGAGGGAAATCGGCTGAGCGGGAAGTTTCCCTCAAGAGCGGTGCACAGGTTTACCAGGCGCTCGATAAGGAGCGCTACGAAATATTGAGATACGATCCGGCCACCGATCTTCCTTCCCTCGCGCGTGATGCATCGAAGATCGACGTTGCCCTGATCATCCTTCACGGCAGACTGGGCGAGGACGGCACCATTCAGGGGATGCTCGACTCCCTTGGCATTCCCTACCAGGGAAGCGGGGTCCTCGGAAGCGCCTTGGCAATGAACAAGATACTCAGCAAGCAATTGTACATCCAGGCCGGGCTCCAGACAGCACCTTACGTAATAGTGGAAAGAGGCGCACCGCCCCCGACCTCACAAATCATACTCGAACTGGGGCTTCCCCTGGTGGTAAAGCCGGAGCACGAAGGATCGAGCATAGGCCTTAGCATAGTAAAGGACCCGGCGAAGGTCGAGAGCGCATTCCAAACAGCGTGGGAATTCGATAAGCGCTGCCTGGTCGAAAGATATGTTTCCGGAACCGAGATCACCGCTGGAGTCCTCGGAAACGATGACCTCCAGGCCCTGCCGCTCATCGAAATAATTCCTGGAGACTCCTATGAATTTTTTGACTACGCGGCCAAGTATACACCCGGAGCATCGAAAGAGGTCTGCCCGGCCCGCATCCCTCCCGCAGTTGCAATGAAGGCCCAGGATTACGCAAAGCGCGCTCACAAGGCCCTCCATTGCAGGGGCTACAGCAGAACCGACATGATAGTGGCAGGTGACGAACTCTTTGTGCTCGAAACGAATACCATACCTGGAATGACCGCCACGAGCCTTTTCCCACAGGCCGCGGCCGCGGTGGGTATAGGATTTACCGAGCTATTGGACAGACTGATCGGGCTGGCGATGGAAAAATAGATAGCCGGAATAGAAGCTCCGGGATGGTGTAGACCACGTGGGACCATTCCCGGCCTGAAATCCACACCGGGATTTCAGGCTGATTCATTGCCCTTCGACAAAATTCGATGCCAAACTTTCCAGTGCCGTTACCCCAGCCAATCGATTCGAGCGGTTAATTCACCACCAAACTTCCAGGGCAAACGGCTTCAAAATCGATACGCGGAAAGAAACCTATGGGGATTGGAACTTCTTTGCGCTTGTTCATTGAATGAAATGCAGCGCAAACTGCGACTGTGGAGGGAGCACTTTATGAAGCGTTTTGTTTTCTTTGTTCTTTTCACAATAACGATTTCATTGGCTCTGGCCTATAATTTGGGGCGGACTGGTGTAGCATTGCCACCGGCATATGCCGCCGAATCGGAAACCGGTGCGACTGTCGGTGTGGACCAATTGATGAAAAATGTTGATAAGCACCGTGGCTCAATCAATGTTGAAGGTGTGGTAAGCGCGGTCTCTTCCAAGGACCATATGCTTTCTCTCATAGACACTCAAGAATTCAATAAATGCGCTGTTGTTACCTGCGCCACGCTTACTCTTCCGGTTCGCTGGTCTGGAACGATGCCGTCCATTAAAGACCAAGTTCGGATTGAGGGGGAGATTAAAGAGAACAGAGGCAAACTCTTTTTTGAGGCGAAAACGCTTCAAGGCGCCGCTTCACAGTCGGGAGGGTCTAAATGAGGGTTCGGAGAGCAATCCTCCCCGTGGCGGTTTTTACAGGTGTGGCTCTTTTTCATTTTGTCTGGCTCCATTTCTTCCCCGAAGCCGACCCTGCACAGAGCCGCTGGGAAACAGTTCCTCAAACTTCATCCGCGTTGGGTCTCTACATTGATGAAGGGAGTTATTTTCTCGGATACTCTTACGCTTTGGCGATTTCCTTTGCTACCGTCGCCTTCCGGAGTTACCGCGAGAAGCGCATTCGTTCCGCGGGTGGTTTTGCAGTTGGCGGTCTAACTTTTTCCGGCTTCCTTGCGTTTGCTGGATGCTATCTACTGGGCTGTTGCGGCTCCCCCATGCTTGGGGTTTATATGAGCCTTTTCGGCACGGGTTTCCTGCCTTTCGCCAAGCCTCTGGTTGCCGTTATCACAACCTTAACGATAGTCGGTTCATGGTGGTGGATGAACCGCTCCAAACGATTGGCCGGGGTAACAACACTGAAAAGTTTGACTTAGTACACCACGAAATCGTTTGATGGTTGAAAGCAGAGCAAACCGGCCCGCGGCACACGATCCGGATCGCTTCTTTTCGTCCTCTTCAAGCCTGCGGCGACCTGACACCACTAATTTCTCTTTCCGAGACATTCTTTTGGGCGTCAGCACCTAAAACCTCTCCATCGCCAGCTCTACCTGTATCCGTCTCATTTCATATGCTTTCCCCAAAATTTCCCGCAAAAGCTCGTCGGGACCGCCTTTCTCCGTGTCCATGCGGACGTAAATTGCCGGCGGAAGCTCGTCTATATCTTCAAATTCACCTATCAGCCCGGAGAGGTGTTCGGGCCGCGCATCAGAAAGGCTCTCAGCGACCGTTTTTCTCCGCCCCAGACGCTCCGTCATAATTTGTTCGCTGCTCGTGCATTCGAAAAACAGAATATTTACATCAAGATCTTCGGAAAGCCTTCTTACCTCCTGGCGCCACTTGCGGCTGGAAAATGTCGCGTCGAGAATCACCGACCAGCCATTCTTCAGCTGATCATGGGCCATTGCAAGCATGTGGGCGTAAACCCTGCCCTTAAGCTCCGGTTTGTAGATACCCGTGCCAAGAGACACCGGTCCGGAGTGGGAGTGGTATTCGGGAAGTTTCCGTCTAACCGCGTCGGAGCGTAAAAGCTTAATGTCGAAGGTCTCCCCTACCTTCTCGGCCAGCGTGGATTTGCCCGTGCCGGGCAGGCCGCAAAAAACCCAGATGGTTGGCCTGCTGAATCGAACAGCATAGCGGAGGGCAAGATCGAGGTATAGTGAGACCCTCCCCTTCATTTCAGTTCGGCGGGGACTGTCGTCGAGTTCGCTCCAGCTCAGGCACGAGACCTTCATCTTCACTATCGATCGATAACATGCGTAAAAATCCAGCAGCGTATAGATACCGAAATCCAGCGTCTTTTCAATGTAGTTGGAGAGCACCGGATGGCTCAGATCCGGACGGCCTAGCCGCTCCATGTCCATGTGAAGAAAGGCCAGATCGGACGCCACATCGCCGTACCTGAACCTGTCGTTAAACTCGATGCAGTCGATTATCTGGATTTGCTCGGCAAAGTAGATGTGTTCGGCCCTGAGATCGCCATGTCCGTCGCAGATCCTTCCCTCGGCTATCCGGTGGTCGAAAAGGCGCCGGCAATCACTAAAAAATCCCAGGCTTGCCTTTTCTATGAAATCAAGGGGCTCTTTTTCGAGAAGGCTGCCGACAAAAGGCAGCACCTGCCGGAAATTCTCCTCCAAGTTAAACCTGATGACATCGGCTCGCCCAAACCGGGCAACTTCCTGGACCTGACAGCCTTTCGCATAAAAATCTCCCAGCCGCCGCCCCAGCCAAACCATTTCATCCCGACTGATGCGGCCAGAGGCAATCAGGCGCGCAAGCGAGCCCTCGTCGGGCAGCTGTCTCATTTTGACCGCGTATTCCACCACCCGGCCGGGACCGTCGAGGTGGTACTTTCCACCGCCTCCGCGGATCTCGACAACACCCTCGTATATCCCGACGGAGAGCCTCCGGTTAAGCTCCACCTCACGTTCGCACATTATTCGGCGGGTATCGAGTTCCGTGTAATCCAGAAAGCCGAAGTTAAAAGGCTTCTTGAGCTTGTACACCCACTCACCTGTCAGAAATACGGCGGAGATGTGCGAGTCCCTCCTCTTCAATCCCGAGACCGGATGTGGATAAAAACCGGGGTCCGACATTGCCCTGCAGATTTCCTCGAAAGTTTTTACGTCGCCCACGGAAGGTTTCCTCATTATGAGGAGCAATTGGAGCAGAACTCGCCGAATGCTTCACTATATCATAATAACCGCCCATTCGGGGCGCGGCGGGGGAGGAGGCGAGGAAGAGAGCGGAGGCCGGAGGGCATTTTATCGGTCAGATTGCTTTTCTAGGGGGCTTCTCGACTCTGACAGGCGGTGAGTGATCCATTGGCATAAAGCCGATGGGAACGCTTTGCGTTCTTTCGATACAGGCGTATGCGCTGTGGTTGTGAATGGATTCGAAGTTTTCCACGTCAACCATGAACCACCGGATGTTGTGGTCGTTTTTCAGCTCAAAGGCGATGTCCCGTACTACGTCCTCGACGAACTTGGGATTATTATAGGCGCTTTCAGTGACGTATTTCTCATCGGGCCTTTTGAGGACCGAATAGACTTCACACGATGCCGCATTTTCGACAAGATGAATGAGGTCTTCGATCCAGATGAAGCGCTTGAATCGAACGGCAAGCCTCACAAGGCCCCGCTGGTTGTGCGCGCCGTGATCGCTGATCTCCTTCGAGCATGGACAAACGGTCGAGATCGGAACATTAACCTCGACCACAAGATCGTACGCGCCGTCTTTGCCCGACAGAGACCCGGACACACGGCACCTGTATTCCATCAACCCGGCGCTTTCGGTCACCGGCGAGAGTTTTCGAATAAAATAGGGAAATGTCATCTCCATGTGCGCCGACTCCGCCTGGAGATGTTCCTGTAAAGCCAGCAGTACGTTCGAGAACTCCCTTATATCGAGGTTCCCGTGAAATTCATTCAAAATCTCGATGAACCGGCTCATGTGAGCGCCCTTGAAATGACGCGGCAGATTCACGTACATATTGATCGAAGCCACGGTATGCTGGACGCCGTTGCTCCTGTCCATGACCGTGACAGGGTAGCGAATGTCCTTAACACCTACTTTGTCGATGCCTATATTGCGGTGGTCCGATTGGTTTTGTACGTCGATCATACCGGTCCATCCTCCCGCGGCTACAATCCGTCCGCCTTTGATGCCTCCAGTAGGTTCTTTATGATTTTTTCAAGGCTCGTCTTCGTCTGAGGATTTACGTTCCCGGCAAATTCGGCCCGGAGGTCGGCTTCAATTATCTGGTCGTCGTAGGGAATAAATCCCAAAATCAACTGACCGCTCAGGACCTTTCTCAAGAATGCCCGGTCCGCTTCATTCCGTACTTTGTTGCCAACAAGCCCGAAACGCGTCAGCCCGATATCTTTCCCGAGTTCCTTTATCCTGGCCGCGGTCTCGATGCTTCGCTGTCCAGGTTCAACCACGGTTATAAGCCAGTCGACATACTTGGAAGTTGCTCGCCCAAGGTGCTCTACACCGGCTTCCATGTCCATTATAACCACCTCGTCGCGCCTTAGTATAAGGTGCTGAACAAGGTTTTTCAGCAGGACGCTCTCGGGACACACACACCCGGTTCCGCCCTTTTTCACTCCGCCCATCACCATCAGCCGGATATTGTCACCCTGCCGTACGGAAAGCCTTTCAGGCAGGTCATCCACTTTAGGGTTGAGCTTGAAAAATCCCCCGTAGGTGCCCGGCACAGCCTCGGTCCGTTCAGAAATCAGTTCCTTCATCTGCGAAATGGGCATAAGGGTTGAAGCGCCCTCTATTCCCAACGCGTGTGCCAGATTGGCATCGGGATCGGCATCGATAGCCAACACACTGTTGCCCGCTTCTGCAAACCATCTCACCAGGAAAGCCGATAATGTGGTCTTTCCGACTCCGCCTTTTCCGCTAATCGCAATTTTCAATTCAGCAACTCCCCATCCATAAACCCGGTTTATCCTCCGGATTGAATCTTTCGTCCAAGACCGATCAGGCGGTAGACAAGCGCGCCGCTCAGTACGGCTATATCTTCCGCGGACAAATGGCGCTGAATACTCTCATCGAACAGCACTGTAGCATCCGGCGGGAATTCCTCGTCCCCTTCCCAAAGGAGCAGTTGTACGAAGATTTGAGGGAAAACGCGAAATTCCATCCCAAAATCGCCGCTTTCGATATGAGTGCCGCCCATAATTTCGGCGCATTTGCGGAATAACTTGCCGTTGCCGCCGAAGAAAGAAAGAAATGGATCACGGGCGCGCTTCTGAAAAGCTTCGAAATAGAACGATCCGTCAAGGACCTGGCGAAAAGTTATCAGCCTGCCACGCGGTTTGGAACCTGAGGCCCCAAGCAGGTAATGCGCGATAAGGATCATATCGGGAAGAGAGACTTCCGGCCCTTCCTCTTTTCTGCGCACATCAACCTCGGCGCCGATCTCGACCAGGTATGTGCCTCCGAGATAGGGGACAATCAGCTCGCTTGACATTTCGCCAATCGAAACTTCGACACCGGCGGCCTTTGCCAGACTCATCGGGTCCTTTTTCTTCAAGTCGAGCGCGGCCAGACGGAATGATTCCTTGTAATCATCGATTCTTGGCAATTTATTACCTCATTTCAGCAGGAGATTGGATTATATCCCGGAAATTACATGGGAATAATGTAAAGAGCGGGAAAAATCGGGAGAGGGTGCGGGGAGCATGAGCAGTAGAACTGCGGCTGAATCGGCCATTTTCTTGCGCGACAATGATTTCATGATTACCCGTAAACATTAGTACCGCATCCAGAACAGCATTCTAGAATAAAAGGGGTCCGTAAGCAATGGTTCAAGACAACTTCATTGTCCGATGTCCAAACTGCGGCGCAAAAAATCGCATCCCGCCTTCCCGAAAGGACCGGCAACCTATCTGTGGCAAATGCCGAACGCCCCTACAACCCGCCGCCGGTTTCACCGAGCACCCGGTGGAGGTCTCGGACCGGACCTTCTCTAGTGAAGTCCTTAGCTTTCACGGGCCGGTGGCGGTGCTGTTCTGGGCGCCCTGGTGCGGCCACTGCAGACGTCTTCTGCCGGTTTTCGACGAACTCGCCTCAGAGTTTTCCGGCTACATCAAATTCGCCAAAATAGAACTGGACAAGAACCCGGCCACTGCAACCCAATTTCAGGTACAAAGCGTGCCCGTCACTTTGCTGTTAAAGGACGGCCGCGTTGTAAACAGTCTGGTTGGCGCCCTGCCAAAATACCAGCTTGAATACAATCTTAAATCGCTTCTTTGACAGGCGCCGGGTGCTGGATACAGCATGTCATGCCCAGGGGATGCCGTTCCGCCCGGACAAGCAAGTTGCGGTAATATAAAGACCAACTCCCGACTACAGCCCGCTGATCTCCATCCCCATTTCCGGCACGGGACATCCGACATCCGCCTAAGGAATTTCCAGATACAAATCGTGGTTTAATTCGATGCAGCCCACGACGCTCTGTGCCGCGGGACATTTGGAAAGATAGGCATCGAAAGCTTCCCGCGCTTGGGGATATTTTTCTTCAGGCGTTCTCAGGTAGTAGTTTACAACGATCTTTGTGATTTTCAGAATTCCGCCGACGTCTTCGATATCACCCGAGGCTTCGGCCCTGTAAACTTCCTTGTGGGTCCTGATTCCTTTTCCGGCCAGCTCCGCGGCCAGTGTGCCCATCATTCAGCCGGCCACCGCGCCGACTATATGGTCCAAAGTGGCGGCGTGCTCCTTTTCAACATTGACTTTGTAGAAGTCTTTGATGCCGCCGTGGACTCCGTAGAAAACCGGTTCGCCGAGTCCTTCGATGACAGCCTTCCGGGTCGGACCCGATTCCCTGGTGATTTGTATTTTCGACCTGTGAATCAGTTCTCCCATTTTTAATCTCCCTTCTTGGCAGTGATTCAAGATAGTTGATGAAAGAGCGCTGACCAATAACAATCCGGTGTCACCACTTCGAATCTCATTACTGAGATCGACGGTGTCAAGCATGATGATTTTACCGCCTGCCCAATCCCGCACATAGCCGCAAGAGCCTGGCACAAGGATTGCTTAAAATTCTTTCGAATATCTCCTATACTTGGACTGCTATTTATACTACGAGCGATCGATGAAACTAAATTCGGTCTCCAATGCGGACTTTACTGAACTTTCGTCCGGCTCTGCCGCCAAAGCTCCTCCGGGTGAGGGTCAGGGCTTTGACAGGGCCCTCCAGGCTGCCTCATTGGAAAATCCCGGCCCAAATCTCATGTCCGAGGCCCGCCCCATCGAACAGTCTCAACAGCAGATTCGACCCGGAACCCCCGCCAACTCTGCATCGATTCCAGCACCTGAAACAATAGCAAACCCAAAGCCCAACGTGGCAAAAGTTGCCGCCGCCTACGAGCAGAATATGCACAGTGCTGTCGCCCCGAATGCGGCTGAGGGTAACGCGACTGAAACTTCTACCGGCCGTCCCCAAATGAGCGACTTCGAAAAGTACAAGGACGACCAACTACTGCGCAACCCCGGAGGAAGCAACTACTATCTCGAAGAGAAAAAGGTCGTCGAGAATCCACCCGATCAGAAGTCGTTTATGGGCAGGTTGGGGAAAACGGTTTCGGCGGTAGCTGGAAACATCAGGAACTTTGCGGGAAATATTTTTCTCGGCTCGAAGTTTCTCTACAGGGACCAGAATAATGAGATCCAAGAAGGGAAAACGAGAGGCTTTACGGGAGCCGTCGCTGATTTTTTTAAGGACCTGGGAAGCGCCCTAAGCTTTGGAGCTTTTCATCCGGACAGGGCTGAAGGTCCCAAGGGATTCATGGAACGAATGGTCTATTCGGCGGGAAAGCTCAAAGATGCCATAATGAGCGACATTGCTGAAGGAGTTCCCTCCAGCATCAACCATATGGGAAAAAACCTTGTCCTGGCCGGCTGGCATCTTGCCCAGGTAATTCCGGATGCAACCATCGGCAATTTTGATGCGGGGCAAAAGCTTACGACGAGCATATTCGATAACGGCCATGTAATGGTCGAATACTTGACCGATGTCATGCCGACCGGCGATGCCTGGCTGAGGGTGCATGCATCGAATTTTCGCGAACTGCAGCCCCCGGTTCTCTACAATATCAAAATGCCTGAAAACTTTAGCGGCGACACCCGGTGGGAGCACGTGCGGAACACACCATTCCGCAAAACCATCGAGACCATTGGTTCGCTTCTCGCCGACGCCGCCTTTATCTACATGATCGGTCAAACGGGGTCCTCAAGCAACAGGCACCACCAGGTGGAGTAGCGAAACCCAACCTTCAAGGGACCATTCCCGAGACTTCAATTTATTTCTTGTTAGACAAGAAGATTTTTGGCACAGTTGACCGATATTTCACGAACAGCAGGCAATTCGGGCAAGGCTGCCGGTTTCTTCATCGCCGCCTTCTCATTTTTGCCGGATCAGGTTTAAGGCACGGATTCCGCGAAGCAGGGTTCAGGAGGGTTCTCGCACGAAATGAAGGTTTTTTTGATTCTTGCCGCGGTAACGCTCCTGGTGCGCCTGCCATTCTTCTTTCCCGACGTTATAGATCCCGACGAGAGCACTTATATCCTGATGGGACAAGACGTTGTGGACGGAAATCTTCCCTATGTGAAGCTGTGGGCTTTTATGCCCCCTCTTTCCATATATTGTTTCGCGACAATGATTATCACCTTCGGCAAAACAATTCCCGGCATCCGCCTGGGCGGGGCCCTATTTATGCTGCTGGCGGCCTGGTTTGTCTATCTCTCGGGAGAAAAACTGAAAAATTCCCGCACGGGCCTTATAGCGGCGCTCTTGCTCATCCTCTACAGCACCATTTCGCTCTCGGGGGGAGGGACGACCTCGGAGACGCTCGCAATCGCTCCGCTCACGGGAGCTTTGCTTTTGCTCCTCAAGGAGAAATTCCGAACGCGCGATTTTTTCTTTGCCGGATTGCTGGTTTCATGCGCCTGCCTGATCCGCCTCAACCTGATCTACCTGGCCATGTTGAGCGTTCCGTTTGTTCTATGTGGAAGATTAATCAGGACAAACACCTCGACGCTTAAATCCGCAGCGGCATACGCTGCCGGAGGCATCGCTCCGGTTGCCTTCTTCTTTCTCCCTTACCTATCGACAGGTAATTCAGAGCTTTTCATAACCACTCTCTACAGAGCCCCCCTCAGCTATTCGGTTTCGCAGCTCGGAACCTCACAGGCGGTATTCACTTACCTGGGTCGATTCATCGATTTCAAATATCTTTCTCAAAACGTGTTTCTTGCCGGCTTTTTTCTTTGTGGCCTGGCCTACGCGGCCCTATCGTGGCGCAATTTCTCCGAGGCAATCCGCTCGCGCCTTCCAATCATACTTTTCTTCCTCGCCGCAACGGGCCTCTCAATCCTTCGAACCGGCCAAGCGTACGAACATTACCTGGTGCAGGTTTTTCCATTTATTGCGCTGATCGCGGCCCTTTTTCTGGACTTCCTTTTAAGTTTTAGAGCAGGGATTGTAATCGCCTTGGCCTCCTCCACCCTGCTGATTTTCCCCGCATGGGCCGTGGTTGACGCATACAGGCCGGTGGCACCTCGGGCCATGGCCGGAGAAAGGCTCACCTACGGTCCGGCTTACGAACTCCACGAATTTCTCAAAAATGAAAACCCAGATAATGCCCCTGTTTATTTCATGGCCGGGCACATCGTGCACTGGTTTCAGAATACCAAGCCCATTGCAGCCATAACCACCCACCCGAGCAATATCGGCCGGGAGTACCTGGTCAAGGCATTCCACGGACCTTCGGCCACGGTTGAATCGGAACTTGCGGAAATACTTGCCAAAGAGCCTGCCTTTATCGTAAAGCCTGTAAACGTGCGCTATCTTAAACCGCACCCGGCGGCGCTCGAACTCCTAGCAGGGAAGCTTTTCACAGATTATGAACTTGTCCGGATAATCGACGATTTGATGATCTACAGACATCTCTGATACGAACGGGACTTTGGTGGATATGAACGAAGAAAATGCCGCCTGCGAGAGTCGGGTGGAAATCTCAGCCGCGGTCGCCGTTTATAACGAGGAGCGGATTTTACCGGAATTGTGCCGAAGGCTCGCCGCTGTTCTCAAGACTGTTGCCGGCCGCTATGAAATTGTCTTGGTGGATGATGGCAGCAAGGATGGTTCCTGGAAAAAGATCGAGGAAATATGCGGAGATGATCCCAACGTAAGAGGCATCAAATTTTCCAGGAATTTCGGGCAGCATGTGGCGATAACCGCGGCTTTGGACAACGCTCGCGGCGATTATGTCGTCTTGATGGATGCCGACCTGCAGGACCGGCCCGAAGAGATTCCCAAAATGCTCGAACGGTGCAAACAGGGTTTTGAGGTCGTTTACGCCAGGCGGCGTTCCCGCGCCGATTCTGCCGGCAAAAAGCTCTCCAGCAGGATCTTCTATTCGGTCTTTAACAAGCTCAGCTCGTTTCAGATAAGGCCGGACGTCGGCGTTTTCCGGATAATCACCAGGCGGGTTTGCAACCATGTCGTGCAAATGAGGGAGCAGGCAAGGTTTATTCCCGGCTTGATCGACTGGATGGGATTTTCGTCCGACTATGTCGATGTCGACAGGCCGGAAAGGGAAGCGGGAGAGACACAGTACACTCTTTCCAAGCTCATGAAGCTTGGAGTTGAAACCATAATAGCATTCTCGAACCTGCCTCTTCGGCTTGCCACGGGAATCGGATTTATCGTAACGTTGCTCAGTTTTCCGCCCGGGATCTATTTAATTTTAAAATGGCTTTTCCTTGGTGATGCAGCTACGGGATGGGCCTGCCTGATCGCCGGCATGCTTTTTTTGGGCGGCGTCCAGCTGCTTGCGATTGGCATTGTGGGCGAGTACATCGGCAGAATCTATATGGACGTGAAGCAAAGACCGCTATACGTGGTAGAAAAAAGGACCTGAAGAGAGGTTTTCATGGTATTTTGCAAAGATCTGCCATGCCATGGTGTAAAAGAAAGCGAAATATCCATAGGCAGCAATTTAACAGTGGAAAATAATGTCAGGATCCTGGGCATCGGTGACGAACCAAAATCCTTTACCTTCGGCGATAACGTCTTCATAGGCGAAGAGGTCAAAATCATCGGAAATCAAGTAACGATTCTTGATTACACGAAGATCCACAATCATACTTTCATCTTCGCCCCTTTTCCGATAACAATAGGACATAACTGCTGGATAGGACAGAATGTAATACTGAACGCCGAAGCTGAATTAAGGCTTGGCAACAACGTCTGTATCGCCGCTTACACACAGCTGTGGACTCATATTAAATTCGGCGACACCCTTGAAGGATGCCGGTTTAACTCCACCAGGCCGATGGTTATCGAAGACGACGTGTGGATAGCTGGACAGTGCGTGGTCGCTCCGATACATGCGCATAAAAAGAGCATGGCGTTGGCGGGTTCGGTGGTGCTGAACGATATGCTCGAAAACAGGATTTATGCCGGCGTACCGGCGGTAGATTTAACCCACAAGCTCGGGCCGCAGTTCGAGGAAGTCCCGGCCGAAACCAAATTCACCAAAATGAACGAATATCTCGATGATTTTCTGGCCGGACTTGGGCAGGCGCGGAACCATGATATTGAGGTAGTCAACGGGTATCCGGAACAACCAGATCCCGGAAGGACTTATTTCAACGTGGCAGACAGGACTTACACGAAAAGAAACACCGAAATCGAACGCAATTTTATGCATTACCTTCTGCCGGAAAAGGCGAAGTTTATTCCCTTCAGCGGAGCACAGAAATGAGAAAACTCCTCGTCACCGGAGGGGCGGGATTCATCGGAAGCAACTTCGTCGAATACTGGCTAAACAAGTATAGCGAAGATCGGATTATCATCCTCGATGCGCTCACCTACGCCGGAAATCCGCATAATCTGCCGGCGCTCTTCAAAGAATCTCCCCGCGTGGAATTCTGGTACGGCAATGTCAGAAACGATGAGCTTGTAAATACGCTAGTCGGAAAATGCGACTTGGTGGTCCACTTCGCGGCGGAATCTCACGTCGCGAGGTCCATTTTCGACAACAAAGAATTCTTCATGACCGATGTTATCGGCACTCAGACCGTTTCCAATGCCGTCCTCAAACACATGAACCACGTCGAAAGATTTATTCACATATCGACTTCGGAGGTCTACGGCACCGCCCTGACAGAGCCGATGACCGAAGAGCACCCTTTAAATCCGATGTCTCCATACGCAAGCGCGAAGGCCGGCGCCGACAGGCTGGTCTACTCGTACTGGGCCACCTACCAAATTCCGGCGGTAATCGTGCGCCCATTCAACCAGTACGGGCCGCGTCAGCACCTTGAGAAGGTGATTCCCCGGTTTATAACCAGCGCCATAAAAAACGAGCCGCTGACCGTACACGGCGAAGGCTCCGCAAGGCGGGACTGGCTTCATGTGCACGATACCTGCGAAAGGCTCGACGCCTTGATTCACGCCCCGTTGGAGAATGTATGCGGGCAGGTCTTCAACATTGGCTCGGGCTTCGATCTCGATGTCCTTACCATCGCAAGGAAGGTACTTGCCGCGACCGGCCGCTCCGATGACCTTATCACATTCGTGGGTGACAGGCTGGGGCAGGTCCAGCACCATATATCGTCTACCGATAAAGTTGGCGGTGTCGTCGATATCGGCCCCGGCCGAGCTTTCGATGAGGGATTGGAACAAACCATTCGCTGGTATGACCAGAACCGGGAGTGGTGGAAGCCTATCGAGTGGATGAAAGACATAAAGGTCATGACGCGCAACGGCAGGGTGGAACGGCATTGAAAGTTGAATTCTTCAAACACGGCCTCGGCCGCGATGAAAAAGAAAAGATCCTGGAGTGCCTGGATGGGATCTTTTTAACCACCGGGTCGTATGTCAGTGAGTTCGAGACCAATTTTGCGCGCTACACGGGACTGGATTACGCTGTAGGGCTCACCAGCTGCACCGCCGCGCTTCATCTCTCACTCCTGGCAATGGGGATCGGCAGCGGGGATGAGGTAATTACCACTCCCATGACTTTTATCGCCACCGCAACAGCCGTGATACACACGGGAGCGCATCCGGTTTTCGTGGATGTCGAGCCTCATACCGGTCTGATAGATCCTTCAAAAATTGAGGCGGCGATTACGCCGAGAACAAAGGCGATAATCCCCGTGCACCTCTACGGCCAGATGTGCGACATGAAAAAGATAAAAGCAGTCGCCGACAAGCACGGGTTGAAGATCATCGAAGACGCTGCGCACTGTATCGAGGGTGAGCGCGACGGGATCAGGCCGGGACAACTCGGCGACAGTGCCTGTTTCAGCTTTTATGCGACCAAGAACATAACCTGCGGTGAAGGCGGCGCGGTTGCCACGAGATCCGAGGACCTTGGCAGGAAAGTGCTGATGCTTCGCCAGCACGGCATGTCGAGTGAAGCCGCCGACCGGCACAAGGGCAACTACCGGCACTGGGACATGGTCGAGTGCGGGTGGAAATACAACATGGACAATATCCGCGCGGCGCTGCTTCTGCCCCAGCTTGAAAAGATCGATTCCACCTGGAAAAAGCGCGCCGATCTGTGGGAGAAGTATGTCCGGGTAATCGAAAAAATACCCGGAATACGCTGCCCCGAAATCGCCACGAATTCGAAAAGCGCCCTCCACCTGTTTACCATCTGGGTTGACAAAGACAAAAGAGACCATATCCTCCGGAAACTGGGAGAAAATGGAGTGGGCGCCACGGTAAACTACAGGGCCATTCACCTGCTAAGCTACTTCGCACAAAACTACGGCTTTGAGCCTGGAGCTTTTCCAATTGCCGAGCACATCGGAGATTCGACGATATCCCTCCCCTTCTATCCCGGCATGAGCGATTCCAACCTGTCCTACGTGGCAGATACGTTGAGGAAGATTGTAAACTAAATCCAAATAGGTTGATTTAGGGTGGGCACGGGTTCTTATGCCCTCCGTCTTCTCAGAATCGCACCCGACATGGTGGGCACGATTTGACAGTGCTCACCCTACGTGCCCCGACCAAAAAACCTATTCGCGGCTTACCATCCCATGAAACCCTCTGCATCAAGCTTAATTGGATATCTTACAGTGGCGGCGGTCCTTCTAATGCTCGCTGCCGATAATAATGCGCTGGCAGCGGTTTCACGGCACGATTTGTCCGTGGAACTTAACCTGGAATCCCACTCCGCACTTGTCCGGGACCAGGTTTCAATTGATGACTGGGGAAACCGCGAACTTAAATTCTCGGTAGCGCAGGGGGCAGATATCCGCTCGGTCTCAATTGGGGGTGCGGGGGCCAGCTATGCATTCCATTCCGGGGAACTTACGATCTGGCCCGATCGTTCCTTCAGTGGTAAAACAATTACCGTGGATATTAGCTACCTGGCCGTATTCAACGACCAGGTTGAATCTGCTCCAGCCAGCTTTGACAATCCGGGATTCGGTGTCGAAGGGACGATCTCCGATAAAGGCGTTTTCCTGCTTCCTGAATCGGGATGGTATCCGCGAATCGTTGGTCTAAGCTCGTTTAAAATAAAGGTTACTGCCCCGCGCGGGGTCTATGCGGTTACGGCAGGCGAATTTCTTGGGAATACCGACGAGGACAAGCACAGCGTGTCGTCGTGGAAGATAGATGGATTAAGGCACGGAATTTCACTCTCGGCGGGAAGATACTCGATCAGGTCAGGCAAGGAAGGAAAAGTTCCCCTTTACACCTTCTTTTTTCCCGAGTCGGACGATCTCTCCGACACCTACATCAAAGCCTCATCGTCTCACGTTGCATTTTATAGCTCGCTCCACGGGCCTTACGGTTTTCCGAAATTTGCAGCCGTGGAGAATTTCTTCCCGACCGGATACGGCTTCCCTTCTTATACCCTGCTAGGCACGCAGGTCCTGCGCCTCCCCTTCATCCCGCAAACGAGTCTGCGTCACGAAATCGCCCACTGCTGGTGGGGAAACGGCGTGCTGGTTGACTACAATGCGGGAAACTGGTGCGAAGGACTCACTACCTACGTTGCGGATTATCTCTCCCGCGAGATAGCCTCCTCAAAGGAGGGTCAGGATTACCGGCGCCAGATACTAAGGGAGTTCGCAACACTTGCGTCATCCCACGGCGATTTCCCCCTCATTCGCTTTGCAGCGCGTACCGACCCCGCCACCAAGGCAGTCGGATATGGGAAGGCAGCTTTTGTTTTCCACATGATTCGCAAGAAGATAGGGGATGATTCCTTCTGGAACTCTCTTATGCGGATCTACTCACAGAGGTTCCAGATGTTAACGTCTTGGGAAGATTTCAGGAAAGTCTTCGCCTCGGAAAACAGATGGAATGAGCGCGAATCGAAGCGGTTTTTCGATCAGTGGCTGCTCAGGGAAGGCGCCCCGAAACTAAAGCTCCAGAATGTTACGGCAAAGAAGATCGCAGCGGGATGGAGGGTCAGCGGGACGGTTGTACAAACTACGCCGTATTTCGACCTGGACGCAAAGGTCGCCCTTTTTGACCCAACCGGCGAAAGAATAGACAAGGACGTGAAAATAAGCGGCCAGTCATCGCAATTTGCAATCGATAGTCGTAGCGAGCCTCAAAAGCTTGTACTCGACCCTGACACGGACCTTTTCAGGCTCCTCTACCCGGAAGAAATTCCAGCTACCGTAAACAGTCTCAAAGGATCGAAAGACCTTGTGGCAGTCCTTTCCGCAGCGATTCCGGCCGCTGCGGCCTCCCATTTCGAGGTCCTGCTGGCAGGTTTGAACAAGCCTCACACGCAGATTATTCCGGAAAAGGACATTAACCTGAATCAGATTGCGAATAAGGACGTTCTATTTTTCGGCTTTCCACAATCCGGCAAGCTCAGAGAAAGGTTTTCAGCAGCACCACCCGAACTGAAGGTATCCTCCGATAAATTCTCCTTGGGGGATTCAGTTTCGAGCGAAAATTCCGATTGCCTCTTCATTGTATTTACCGGCCCCGGAAATAATCTAACCGCCCTGTTTGTGCCCACATCGAGAGCGGGCAGCGATTCAGTTTCGGCTGCGGCCCGCAAGATCACACACTACGGCCAGTACAGCTATCTAGCCTTTGCGGCCGGGACAAACACAGCAAAAGGGATCTGGACTGCCGGCAAGTCGCCGCTGGTCCATGAATTCAAGCGCTGAGGACATCGTCTCTCGCCGCCCCCAAATCCCACCTCGGATGAGAGCGCAAAATGGAGGACTTCATCAACTTGATATTCGCTCAAGGGAGCTATGAAGGTTTAACCCGCCAAGTGCAGATGTCGATGGTGGCAGCCATTGTCTTCATTGCATCTGTTCTCATCCCGCGATTTGCGCACGGGCGGTCTTTCGGGAAACTTGCACCCTTCGACGTAATTCTCGCCTTTATGATTGGTTCCCTACTCAGCCGCGCCACAAACGGCAGGGCACCCGTGTTCGAGACATTGGCCGTTGTCTTCCTGATTATTCTTCTCCACGGGCTCGACAACTCTGATTCGGCCATGTCCCACTGCAGGAATAAATACGCCTATACTTTTCGCAACAAAATGTTATTTATTTATCCATCAAAGCTTTTCGGATATTCCTGCAACGGTTCTTATTCCCGAGGCGCTATCCAGCAGTAAGGCGCAGCCGATTGGAAAAATTCGCCGTTCAGCAAATTCTCGAATATAGGCCGTCAGATTTGGCTTGCTAATATGCGGTTTTATTTGATAATTTGGCCATCCGGAATTAATTATTACTGAAAAATTCTAGAGTTGTTCAGTTTTGCTAATTCAGCTCGGCTTTTTTCAGCGCACCTTGACTTTCCTTGACCGGATATATTTTCCGCTCAGGACTGCATGGGTTGCTCCAGTGAGGTTTTCCGGCTTTTACTGCGCCCCGACCTCATCAGGCCATCTGCTCGCTCACTCCGGAACGGGTGAGCGTATTTTCTTCAAGGAGAACTGGGTTCAATGTGCCGTTTGTTCAGTATAACCAGTGAAGAGCCTCAGTCCCCCATTGTGGCCATAAATGCCCTGGACGTTATGCGCGAGGGGCACGACGGGTCCGGTGTGGGTCTATTTCTGAGCGACCTTGGCGGGACTTTCGAGGAACTGAAGGGCGCCCCGATCCTTTCCGGTATATTTACCAATGAAGGACTCAAGCGCCTCGATCAGTTCATGATGAATCTTGGCTTCATGACCAAGCACAAGATTTCGGTAAAGACTCCCAAGACGCCACCGCCCCTCACCCCCAAGCGTGACGTGTATCTCATCCGCGCCTACGAGTATCCGGAATCCTGGGAAGGACTCGCGCAGGCGGAGATCGAACTTCGCCTCATGCAGACCCGGCTCCAGCTAAGGCGCATGGGCGAAGAGCACGAGGATATGATCGTCTATAGCTTCTGGCCCGACGTGATAATGATAAAGGAAATTGGCGATCCGCTGAAGGTTGCCGAATACCTGGGCCTGGATCACGAGGAGCTTCGGGCGCGGGTAATTCTTGCCCAGGGCCGCCAGAATACGAATTACGCCATCAATCTCTACGCCTGTCATCCCTTTTTCGTTCAGGGAATTGCATCAATGACAAACGGCGAGAATACGGCGTTTGTGCCCATTCGCGAGTTTCTCCAGTCGCGCGGCTTCCCCGGATACGTTGGCTACCAGTCCGACTCCGAGGTTTTCACCCATATAGCCCACTATACGGTGCGCCGCCTTGGATTGGGGATCGAGTCATACAAACACATCATCACCCCGCTCCAGGACGAGGACCTTCTCGCCCACCCCGATGGTGATTTCCTCAAGCAGCTTAAGCACACCTGCCGCAGGCTCATCATAGACGGTCCGAACTGCGTCATGGGCCGCCTGCCCGACAACAGCATCTTCCTCGTCCAGGACCGCAAAAAGCTGCGGCCGGCGGTAGCGGGGGGCAAAAAGGGCGTATTCGTTTTTTCCTCGGAAATGTGCGGCCTCGACGTTGCCATTCCCGATCGCGATAAGAGCAAAGATTTTCAGCCCATGCATCTAGACACGGTCATAATTCCTTCAGACCGTTCGGAGGTCCGGATATGTTCGCAAACGGAGCCATTAGCCCTTCTTCACTAAGCGTGAAGGACCTGCTTTGGCAGATTCAGTGGAACAAGGAAAAATGCACGCTGTGCGGGAGTTGCACGGCTGTGTGCCCCGTTCAGGCAATCGAACTCGGCGTTCACAGGAAGAGGGCGGTCCAGATCCCTTCGCTTGCCGAAATCGGCCCATCGACCACCTCGTCGAATGTTTACTCGGTCTACCACGGGATTCGCCAGAAAACGGATCCGGCCTACGCATGCGTGGGCTGCGCCATGTGCAATCTTGTATGCCCCAACGGTGCGATAACTCCGCTCAAATCAGATGAAATCGACAAGCAGCGCTACCATATCAATCGAGGCGGCCAGCCGAGGACCCGCGGCGGGCGCAGGAACGCGCCAGATGTGCTCAACCAGGGTACGCTCGACCGCATAAAGTTCACCCGTATCTCGATGCTTACCGACCCGGCCCTCGATGCCGGACGCCACGAATTCGAGCTTCGGACGCTCCTTGGCCGCATCCTTCCTCCGGAAGAGAACCTCAAGCTCTATCGCGAACAGGGCTGGATACCGCCGGTCCGGGAAATTTATCCCCTCATAATCGGCAGCATGTCCTTCGGAGCGCTTTCTCCCAATATGTGGGAAGGGCTCCAGATGGGTATCGCATACCTCAATGAGGAATTGGGAATGCCGGTGCGGATGTGCACCGGTGAAGGCGGCTGCCCGCCCCGCCTCCTTCGCTCCCGATTTTTGAAGTACACGATACTCCAGATTGCCAGCGGCTATTTCGGCTGGGACGAGATAATACATGCCCTGCCCGAGATGAAGGAAGACCCTTGCGCAATCGAGATCAAGTACGGCCAGGGGGCCAAGCCGGGCGACGGCGGATTGCTCATGTGGTACAAGGTGAACAAGCTTATCGCGGCTATCCGCGGAGTGCCGCCGGGTGTGAGCCTGCCAAGCCCGCCGACCCATCAGACGAAATACTCGATCGAGGAAGCTGTTGCCAAGATGATCCAGTCCATGTACATGGCCTGGGGATTCAGGGTGCCTGTCTATCCCAAGATTTCCGGGACCTCGACCGCCCTTGCCGTCCTTAACAATCTCACCAGAAACGCCTACGCGGGAGGCCTTTCCATTTGCGGCGAGGACGGAGGAACCGGCGCTGCCTACTCCGTTTCGATGGATAACATGGGGCACCCGATCGCAAGCAATATCCGCGACTGCTACCTCAACCTTGTAAAGCTCGGCAAACAGAATGAAATCCCCATTTTTGCGGGCGGGGGCGCCGGCAAGAACGGAAAACTCGCCGCCAATGCAGCCGCTCTCATCATGCTTGGCGCAAGCGGTGTGCAGACCGGCAAGTACCTCATGCAGGCCGCGGCCGGCTGTGTTGGATCTGAAGGCGACCGGTGCAATATCTGCAACATCGGATTGTGTCCGAAGGGCATCACTTCTCAGGACCCGCGCCTTTACAGGCGGCTCGATCCGGAAAAGGTGGCAGAGCGACTGGTTGACGTATTCCTCTCTTTCGACGTCGAATTGAGGAAGATCGTCGCGCCTCTTGGCAGGTCTACCTCGCTTCCAATAGGAATGTCTGACGCACTGGCCATAGACGATTTCAATGCGGCGCAGCGTCTCAACATAAATTACGTGGTCTAGAATCGTGCGAAAAAGGGCGGCAGTGGTCCAAACCGCCCCTGACGGAGTAGCAAATGGAGAGCCAGAAGGTACTACGCCTGTCCGGAATGGAGGATGGGCATAGAATTGAGTCTCGCATCCTGGAAGAGAGGATGCAGCAAGGTGTCGAGCGCGGATTCCGCACCATGGAAATTGAGGCCTTCGGTCAACACGGGATCGGGGGCAGGCTGTGGAAGGCCGGAAACGAAAAAGTCCACATCACCATTACAGGATCGCCCGGCCAGCGCGTCGGGTCTATGGGCTTTCCGAACACCCTCATCGAAGTTTTTGGGCCGGCCTCCGATGACACTGGATGGCTCAACGCCGGGGCGGAAATAATCGTCCACGGCAATGGGACCAACGGTACCGCAAACGCCATGGCCCAGGGGAAGATATACGTCGCCGGAAACATTGGCTCGCGCGGCATGACAATGACCAAGCAAAATCCCCGTTTCGAGGCCCCCGAACTTTGGGTGCTCGGAGGCGTGGGCGACTACTTCGCGGAATTCATGGCCGGCGGTATAGCTGTCGTATGCGGCTACAACCCTCAGAACACCGAGAATGTTCTCGGCCATCGGCCCGGTGTTGGAATGGTGGGCGGCAGGATCTATTTTCGAGGGCCTCACAAGGGCTACAGCAAGCGCGATGCAAAGCAGATCCCTATTCTTGACCATGATTGGGAATGGCTGGCTCGGAATCTCGAAAAATACCTTGCGGCCATAGGGAAGAAAGACCTGCTGGGCCAACTCGCCAACCGCGACGAATGGCAGTTGCTCGAGGCCCGCACGCCGAAGGAAAAAGTTGCAAAGCCCAGGCGCTCGATGGCCGATTTCCGCGGCAATGTCTGGGATTCCGAACTTGGGCGCGGTGGATTGATCGGCGACCTCGTAGAGTTCGACAGGGGTCCGATTCCCCTTATTACCAACGGCAATATGCGCCGCTACGTGCCGGTTTGGGAAAACCGCAAATTCCTCGCCCCATGCGAGTCGAGCTGCCCAACCGGAATACCCGTCCATGAGCGCTGGCGGCTTATCCGCGAAGGCAGGGTGGATGAGGCGGTTGACCTGGCCCTCGCCTTTACGCCCTTTCCCGCATCGGTTTGCGGCTATCTTTGCCCCAACCTTTGCATGCAAAGTTGCACAAGGCAAAGCGCCCGGATGGCGCCTGTGGATGTCAGCCAGCTTGGCAGGGCAAGCATCAACGCAAAAACCCCCGAACTCCCGCCTCAAACCGGCAAAAAGATCGCCGTAATCGGCGGTGGACCGGCCGGCATATCCATTGCCTGGCAGCTTCGCCGGATGGGCCACGAGACTGTCATCTACGATATGCAGCCCGAGCTTGGCGGCAAAATCTCCGCCCTCATCCCCCGTTCCAGAATACCCGACGAGGTCGTGGACGCCGAGATCAAGCGCGTAAAGAAAGCGATACCTCACGTCAACCTCAGCCGGCACCTTGATCGATCTGAAATAGAAGATATGAAGGAGGAGTTCGACTTCATAGTGGTGGCCGCCGGGGCGCAGAAACCCCGGGTGATTCCGATCCCCGGAAAAGAAAAGTTGATTCCGGCGCTCGAATTCCTTCGCCGGAGCAAGCAGAATAAGATCAAGGTAGGGAAGCGCGTGGTGATTATCGGCGCGGGGAACGTGGGCTGCGATGCAGCCACCGAAGCCCACAGGCTCGGGGCGCAAGAGATTACCCTGGTCGATATCCAGGAACCCCTCTCGTTTGGCAAGGAACGCAAGGAAGCCGAAGCCGCCGGCGCTAAATTTCGGTGGCCCTGCTTCAGCAAGGCAGTAACCGATGAGGGACTGGAGCTTACATCCGGCGAGGTGGTCCCGGCCGATACGGTGATCATATCGGTTGGCGACACGCCCGACCTGGATTTTCTGCCTGAAAGCGTCGCAACCGAGCGCGGATTCATCAAGGTTGACAAGGATTTCCGCACCTCCGACCCGAAGATTTTCGCGGTTGGCGACGCCGTCAAACTCGGTCTCCTTACCGATGCGATCGGTGCTGGGCGCAAGGCCGCGGAAAAGATGGACGCCATCCTGGCCGGCCGCGATCCACAGGATCTGGAACAGCGCAGAAAAATCGACTATTCCCGCGTAAAGCTGGAGTATTTCGATCCACGCATGGCCGGCTTCGACGGGGTCGAGTCGTGCGCATCGAATTGCTCGTCGTGCGGCACCTGCCGCGACTGCGGAATATGCGCAACCATATGCCCGCAGGCGGCCATATCGCGCAAAACTGTCGTCAAACTTGAAGGCGATGCTTTCGAAATGGTTGCCGACCCCGAAAAGTGCATCGGCTGCGGCTTCTGCGCCGGCGCCTGCCCCTGCGGAGTTTGGGACCTGGTGGCCAACGAGCCTATCGAGTAGAACAAGATAGATAATCTGCTTAAACTAAAGCGCCCATGGCATCCGCCCACGGGCGCTTTTTTTATTTCCCTGGAGTTCCGACAAAATGAACTTTAGAGATGCCAAAGCCCATATCGTGATATATTTTCATAAGTCTTAGTAGGACTCTGTTGAAAGGACTAAGACTGCTGGAAAGGCTCCTTCCAGGGTCCAAAAACGTCAGGTTCTCTCATGTAAGGCGGAAAACACCCATGGATGAGAAAACATCAGCAACCTCCGACTCCCGCAGAGGCAACCTTGACGAGATGATCTGCACAATGAGGCACCAGGTCGGAGCCGAGGCGATCTGGGAAAAACAACGCAATTCCGTAGTCGAAAGTCACCCTTATATATGCGGATATGCCTTTGTTCTGTGCATTGTCGCCATACTCTCGCTTTCTCACCTCATGGTTTTCTCCATATCACTTCTTTTTCTCTTCTTCATATCCGATTTCATGACGCGGGATGTTCACAGGCTGGCGCCTTTTATACCCAAGAGCCTGTTGTTCTCTATTCTGTATCTCCTGGTAATCCTGTCACTTTTTCTGATTTCCTACAAAGTGGTCCCCCTTCTTGCCAAGAATTTCCCGGAGCTTAGCAGCAAGCTTCAGACGCAGATCGTCGAGGAACTGAGCGAATCCTCCGAGAGGTGGGACCTCTTCGCCTACATCGACCTGGAACAGGTTAAAGATGCGGTGCAACAGGCCAACACCAGGATTTTCCACTTTCTTCTCGACAGCCTTACTCCAATCTACAAAGGCTTCATTCAGTTTGTCTTCGCATTGGCTATAAATCTTCTTTTCTATTTTGAGGCAGAGAGGGTTGAGTACACATTTGTCCGAAATCCGAGCAGCCTGATGGCCTTTGCCTACCGCTTCATACAGGTGCGGCTGAGGATATTTTATGCTTATTTCAGGCGAGTGATGGGCGGGCAGGTAATTATATCGCTGATTAATACGGTGATATCGAGCGCCGTAATCTTCACCCTCGGGCTTCCTCACCCATTTCTGCTGGTTTTCATCGTCTTTTTCTGCGGCCTTTTTCCGGTAATTGGCAACCTGATCTCGAACAGCGTCCTGGTGTTCACTGCGTTCGTATCGATTGGAATTTGGGGCGCCGCTGTATGCCTGGCGCTGCTGATAAGCATTCACAAACTTGAATATTTTCTCAATTCGCGAATAATTGGAGGAATCGTCAGCCTTCCGATGGCCGTTTCATTGGCAGCCCTGGTGTTGAGCGAGGCCATATTCGGCATTCCGGGGCTGATCCTTGCCATCCCTCTCGTGCTTTTTATTCGCCATGAATTCGAGCACATACCCGGCTTCGCACGAGAAGGCAAGCAGGCAGGCATCTCACCTTCCACTGAACCGGATATTCGGGAAGCAATACTGGAGTGCACCGAAGAAGCAGCCAGATTTGCTGAAAAGCCAAAACGATAAGCCACGTGAGATGAGGATGGAAGCTCTCACGTGCAAATCACCAAATAGAACGCCAAGGGGCGGGCTTTTCAGCCCGCCCCT
>DBMO01000043.1 GCA_002298995.1 Desulfarculales bacterium UBA696 | reverse complement strand
GCGGAACTTTCCATTTGGGCAACGGGTCCGAGAGACATTGCAGCAACCGGGTCGGAAGCCCTTCGTCACAAAAAAACCGGGGAAGCGCTCGATGCGCTTCCCCGGTCAGGCTCTCGCAAATTCATCACCGAGATAGTGCCGCGGGTGCGGCCGATCCCAGGTTATTTCTTCGCTATCTTGCCAACTACTGAAGCGAAAGCTTCCTTCGCGATTTCACCCATCTGGCCGAGGTTTTCAACGATGGCTATCCCGGCTTCGCGCATGGCCTTGATTTTGCCCTGCGCCGTTCCGCTCGATCCGCTGATGATCGCACCGGCATGGCCCATGCGGCGTCCCGGAGGTGCGGTAAGACCGGCGATGAAGCCGATTACAGGCTTCGTCACGTTCTTCTTGATGAAATCCGCTGCTTCTTCTTCAGCCGAACCGCCGATCTCGCCGACCATGATTATGGCCTTCGTCTCGGGGTCAGCCTGGAAGGCGGTGAGGCAATCGATGAAGTTGGTGCCGTTTACCGGGTCTCCACCAATACCGACAACCGTGCTCTGGCCGATCCCGAACTGCTGAATCTGGTGCACGGCTTCGTAGGTAAGGGTTCCGGAGCGGGATACGATCCCGACCGGACCGGGCGAGTGGATGTGGCCCGGCTGGATACCGATCTTACACTGGCCGGGGGTGATGATGCCCGGGCAGTTGGGGCCGATGAGTCGGCTGTTGCTGGCCTTGAGGTAATTCTTTACCTTCAGCATATCCATTACCGGGATACCTTCGGTAATGGCAACGATCAGCGGAATTCCCGCTTCGATATCTTCGAGAATGGCGTCCGCGCAGAAAGGAGGCGGAACAAAAACCATGGCCGCATTTGCGCCCGTTTCCTTGACAGCTTTTGCAACCGTGTTGAAAACCGGGATACCCTCGACATTAAGACCGCCCTTGCCGGGGGTTACACCTGCAACAACATTGGTTCCATAAGCTTTACAATTGAGGGTGTGAAACTGGCCTTCTTTGCCAGTAATACCCTGAACCACCAGCTTTGTATTTCGATCCACCCAAATGCTCATTTTTTCCCCCTTCCTATCTCTTTGCAATTTCCGCGATTTTTTGGGCGGCGTCAGAAATGTCTTTGGCCGTTGTTAAATTGAGCCCTGATTTTGCCAGGATCTCACGGCCCTCTTCGACATTGGTCCCTTCCATACGAATTACAACCGGGATCTTTATGCCGACTTTTTTCGCCGCTTCGACAACACCGTTGGCCAGCCTGTCGCACCGCAGAATTCCGCCGAAGATATTGATGAGCACGCCCTTAACCGAAGGATCGGACAAGATGATGCGGAAGCCGTTTTCGACCTGTTCCGCGCTTGCGCCGCCGCCTACGTCAAGGAAGTTCGCCGGGGTAGCGCCGGCGAGCTGAATGATGTCCATGGTCGCCATGGCAAGGCCCGCGCCGTTTACCATGTTGCCGATGTTGCCGCTGGGCATCTTGATATAATTGAGTTCGTACTTGGAAGCCTCAACCTCGGCGGGATCTTCTTCGTCGAGGTCCCTGTATTCGGCGATATCTTTATGACGATACATTGCGTTGTCGTCGAAGTTGATCTTGCCGTCCAGCGCGATAACCCTGCCGTCCTTTGTCAGGATGAGGGGGTTGATCTCGACCAGGGAGGCGTCGGTTTCGACGCAAAGCTTGTAGAGCTTGGTAGCCATGGCGCTGAACTGCTTTGCGAGGTCGCCGGAAAGATTCAGGCCGAAAGCGAGTTCATTTGCATGATAGCCCTTCATGCCGAGCAGAGGGTCGATGTAGACCTTGATTATCTTCTCGGGGGTCTTCGCTGCAACTTCCTCGATGTCCATGCCGCCGGCTTCACTGGCCATGAAAACGATCTTGGCGGTGCCTCGGTCGGGAAGAACGCTGAGGTAAAGCTCTTTTTCGATGGGCAGCCCCTCTTCAACAAGGAGCTTCTTTACCAGCCTGCCCTCGGGTCCTGTCTGGTGTGTCACCAGGGTCATTCCCAGGATGCTGGAGGCGTACTGGTTTACCTCAGCCGCATTTTTGGCAAGCTTTACTCCGCCGCCCTTTCCGCGTCCACCGGCATGAATCTGGGCTTTTACAACCACAGGGAAAACTCCCAGCTCTGCTGCGATCTTTTTCGCTTCGTCAACGCTGAAGGCAGCTTTGCCGCGCGGAGTGGGAACCCCGTACTTTTGGAACAATTCTTTGGCTTGATACTCGTGAATCTTCATTTTTCTCCTCGCTATCCCGAAACAACTCCATCGTGTGCAGATAGTGTCTCAACAACGAGAGCCCTAGTCCAATAAGCATCTGCTTCGCAACTAGCTATCTCTAAATGAAACTTCTCACAATGTCAAATCTGTTTTTCTCTTGACGGTCAGGATATTTAGCGAGCCACGAAAACCGGGGCACAAAACTTGCCGCGACCATTTGCCGCAAACCGCATCAGGCAAGGCTTCTCTCCTATGTCCAGGCGCAGCCATACTTTGCAGGAATACTCTTTCGCGGCGTACGCGGCATGGTATATTGGCAAACTGGTTCAGTCCGCCGGATTGTAGGGTTTCTTCGTCAAACGGGCTATAATTGGGCCCGAAAAATGGATGAAAATGCGCTGGAAAGGAAATCCATGGCCGTCAGTGGTCTAGATGAACTCACAAATCTGCGGGATTTAATCGCCAGGCAGAAAAACCTCCAAAATATACTCGATAACCTGCTGGAAGGCATAATTGCCCATGACGTGCAGCGCCGCATCCTTTTTTTCAACCGGGCGGCGGAACGGATTACCGGATATCCGCGCGAAGAGGTAATCGGGCGCGACTGCCACATGGTGTTTGGAAATCCTTTTTGCGGGGCAAAGTGTTCCTTTTGCGGGATGCCGCCGGAGACGCTGGGACATAGTACCTACACGATCAACACCAATACCCGGACCGGAGAAACCCGCCAGATAGAGATGTCGGTTACCGGCATGCATGATGAGGGCGGAAATTTCGTGGGCGTTCTGGCGGCCTTTCGCGACCTGACAGACATTATAAGCCTCAAGCTGCGGCTGGGAGAGCTGACCAGCTTTTCCGGCATTATCGGCCGCGACAAGCGCATGCTGGAACTCTTCGAGCAGATAAAAAATCTCGCCGCCACCGACTATCCCGTGCACATCACCGGCGATACGGGAACCGGCAAGGAACTGGTGGCAAACGCCATACATAACGAGAGCGGCCGCGCGGGTGGTCCATTCGTGCCCGTGAACTGCGGCGCATTGCCCGAGGGGCTTCTCGAAAGCGAACTTTTCGGACACGTCAAGGGGGCTTTTTCGGGCGCAATCCGCGACAAGAAAGGCCGCTTCGAACTTGCCCACGGCGGAACGATCTTCCTGGATGAAGTCTCGGAGCTTCCCCGTCACATGCAGGTAAAGCTCCTTCGCGTTCTGCAGGAGGGGTGCTTCGAACGGGTCGGGGGCGAAAGGACCGTCTCGGTTGATGTCCGCGTTATCAGCGCAACCAACAAGGACTTGCGCAAGGAGATGGAAAGAGGAAACTTCAGGGAAGACCTCTACTACCGCCTGAGCGTCGTTCCGGTGCGAATTCCGGTCCTGCGCGAGCGCAAAACCGACATACCGCTCCTGGTTTCACATTTCCTGAAACTTTCGGCCAAAAGCGGAAAAAAGCCCTCCGGCATCTCCGATGAAGCCCTGTCTCTCATGCTGGATTATCCCTGGCCGGGAAACGTCAGGGAACTCCAGAACGCGATCCATTTTGCCCTCGTAAAATGCCGATCCGGCAGAATCCAGCCCGAACACCTCCCGCTCGAAGTGCGCAAAATGACCTGCTCGCCCGCAAAACCCGGCCCCGAATGCCGCCTCAGCGCCGAAGCCGTTTCAGAAGCCCTCGGCCAAACCGGCGGAAACCGCTCCAGGGCCGCAAAACTTCTCGGCGTCGGCCGCGCCACACTCTACAGGTTTCTCGAAAAAAATCCGGCTTGACAGACCTCTTCCAGCCCCTCCCGTAAGGGTAGGGAAACAGCCATGGCAAACACTGTTATGGAGCGGTCTCCCGACCGCTCCATGCTCCCGACCGAAGGTCTCCAACTCGTTCAGTGGAGGTCCTCAAGCAGCCATGTAGCCATGTAGGGTGGGCACAGCTTCAGGGGCTGTTGCCTAAAAGCTGAATCGGAAAAATATTGCGGGAATCGGAGGAAAGCTCCCCTCCCCTGGCGGGAGGG
>DBMO01000022.1 GCA_002298995.1 Desulfarculales bacterium UBA696 | reverse complement strand
AAGCCTGTGACCACCCTACAGTTCAATTCGTTACCGAATTTATGAAATCGACCACTAAAATCCGCCGGCGCCTATCGATCGGACCGGATGCACTTCTCCGCGTATATCGGGGTACCTCGGTTCAAAAGTATCTTTGTCTGCCCTCAGTATACATTAGCTATGATAAATATCAGATTTGCAAGGGAAAGTGTGGTGGAAAAGAAAGGGGAAATCCAGGAATTTAAGGGTGGAACGGCAAAAATCCGGAGGCTGGCAGGTAAGCCTGTCCCACGTGCGAGAGAATTGCCCTTTAAGGCTCGATCCGGGACCTCAGGGCTTGGCTGGGCCGTTAATCGGAGGCGGGCGACTTCCCCAGGGCGACCACCGGGTCTTCACGGCGGATGATGCCGCCTTCGAGAACTCTTGCGAATACCCCCTCGCGCGGCATGATGCAGTCACCGGCCTGGTAGTAGATTGCACATTTTTTGTGGCATTCCTTGCCAATCTGGGTAACCTCCACAAGGACCGATTCCCCCAGTTTGAACCTCGAGCCCAGCGGGATATTGGGCCAGTCGATTCCTTCCGTTGCTATATTTTCGGCAAAATCGCCAAAATCAACCGTAAGGCCGGCAGCCTTAGCCTTTTCTATACTCTCCATGGCCAGAAAGCTCACCTGCCTGTGCCACGGCCCGGCATGCGCGTCGCCTTCTATGCCGTGTTCCTTTAGGAGAGTCGCCTGCTCGACGCATTCCTTGCGCGTTCCCTTTTTCTTGCTGACAGCAATCGACTTAATCTTCATCGAGCATTTCCCTTTCCCGCGTTTTATTTCCGAGAGTCCCGCATTAAACCATCAATCCTCGGATCGTTCGGGGACCCTTGCCCGGTGGCTTGTGCCGGCCGACTCACCACATCCGGTCAACTCACCGCCCGCAGCCGACATTTCCACCAAATCAGAGAAGGTCACCGCGTCAAGCCGCTCCAGCATGGCATCGGTTGCCTCTTTCCAGAGAAACCGGGTTACGCACGATGCGGAGCGATCGCAGACCTCTGGCTGATCTGTGCACCTGGTAAGCTTTATGCCCCCTTCAAGGACCGCCACGACCTCGCCCACGGTGATTTTTTCGAGAGGTTTTGCCGGCAAATGCCCGCCCTTTGGCCCCCTAATGCTTTTTACATACCCGGCCTTCTTGAGACTTATGATTATCTGCTCCAGGTACTTTAACGGGATCTCCTGCCTCCTGGCAATGTCACCAAGCCTAGCAGGCCCGCCGTTGCTATGCAGGGCCATATCCAGCATCAGGCGGACGCCGTATCGGCTCCTAGTAGACAATTTCATAACCAGCTTCTTTAGGATCCGGATCGTTTCCGGAAAATCGTCAAGACCTTCGAAAATTCACCATGGAAACGGACTACGGGCCGAGACGGCGAATTGCGAAATTGCCCAAACGGCATGAAAAAGACCGAAACTTTTTCCAATCATCGGATTCGAGTGAAGTATAGCCTTTAGGAACCACGGGTCAAGGAAAACAAGGCGAGCGCCCACCGTGCATTATAAGAAGGTGGAACCTGCCAGCAAGAGTCCAAAAAAGATTGAGACTTGAGTTCGGGCAATGTTATTGTAGATTGTCTCATCTCCCCAAACGTAGCCGGATCGAGCCTAAAAATATTTGCCGTCCGGCGGAAGGAGCAGCAAGATGTATTCGAAAATGCTTTTACTGAGGTTTTCCAAAGATGTTGTGGATCAGCCTATCATCAGCAACATGGTGAGCGCCCATCACCTGAGCTTCAATATTTTGAAGGCCCAGATTTCCCCCCGCCGTGAGGGAATGATTGTTATGGAGCTGCGCGGGGAGAGGGAGGACTTTGACCGGGGGCTGAAATACCTCGAAGATGTCGGGGTCGAAGTCGATGCCGTCGGCCAGGGTATAAGGCGCGATAACGACAGGTGTTACCAGTGCGGGTCCTGTACCGCTGTTTGCCCGACCGGGGCGCTCCACATCAGCCGGCCGGAAATGGAAGTTCTTTTCGAGTCCGAAAGGTGCAGCGCCTGCGAGGCCTGCGTAAAAACTTGCCCCGTAAGGGCAATGATAGTTACTTTCGACCGCTCGCTTGCCTGATCGGGCAAGCTTTGATGGAATTGGTAAAAACAAAACCCAACAACTCCGGAACGGGAGTTGTTGGGTTTTGTTTTTCGTGAAATCAATTTTGGTTCTGATGCCGGCCGCGCTCAACCCAGCCCGAGTACAATTCGCGAAATGCCGGAATCTTCCCTAAGGACCAACTTTTAATGCTCAAAACGTGCAAAAATCTGCATGGCCGAGTGCAAACATCGTAACTTTCAAATGGCCCTGCCGGGTGCTCCACCTTCAAAAGCCGCTCCACAAAAGCATTTGCATCGATGGCACATCTTTTGCCTAGTAATATGCAGTAATTCGAAACGATACCGGCAAGTGTGCAGGTACCGCGAGCGCAAATGCAATTGTTTCGGACGATGCTGGCGCAGGATTCACCAGCAAGGAGATCGGCAATGAAATTCTTTCTGAAATTAAAAACGTTGATGGTTGCGGCAGCGGCCGTCTTCATATTGGCTGCCCCCGCTTATTCATGGACTCATGACGGAAATCGCGGATGGGACAGGCCCCATCACCGCCACTATTCCGGCTACGCCTACGAGAACCGTGTGTACGGAGACCCGGCGTGGAACGGCTGGACTTCGAGGGCCTGGTACCCGGAACGCCATCGCCACTGGTCTGAGGCTCCAATCCCGGCCTATGGCGCAGGGATCCCGATCGGCATCTATTTTCCGGGTTTTTCAGTCTATGTGGGCCCGTAAGTCACGGCTGCGCACTGTTAACCGGCATATTCGAAATTTTGAGTGAATCAACATCGTAATGCGGCAAGACGAGGAGAAGAAATGGAACTCAAAAAGCTGATAGCTCCGCACCAGCGCTCATCCGGCCTGAGCTGTCTCAACTGCGCCAACCTGGCATGCGAGTACGACCTGGATGCCGGGGGGGCCGGGATATATGTCTGCGAGAAATTTCCGGGACACACCAACCTCGAATCTTTTCCTTTCCGACGGGATATGCCCTGCTTCGAGCTGTCTTTCTGGTTCAGCGTGTTCGCCCAGGGCCTGCCCGTAAATGACGATGCGAGCTGCGAAGCGGCGATCGAGAATTTCGCCCAGTCGCTCACGATCCTCGACGGGAAAAGACCGGCCCTCAAGCTCTATCCCGGACCGGCCATGGACAACTAAACCACATGGTCGGAAGATAAAGAAATCCCCCTGGCGGCCTGAGCGCCAGGGGGATTTCTTTATCAGGCTGTAAACAGCACGGGACGGTCCCCTGGTACCCCGAAAAGCCAACAAATCCTTGTAAGTTGCCGCGCTCGGCTGCATAATGCCCACGCCGATTTCGGCGGATGTCCGGGCCAGGGGGCTCCACAACCGCTTCGGAACGGATTAGAATCTAAGGTTACAGCTATTCACATGAAAATCTTTAGTCCGGAGGAAAAATTAATGCGGAAAGATGTTCAACAGACGCTCGTGCTGATTAAGCCCGATGCCTTGAAAAACTCCCTTACGGGATACGTCCTGTCCCAATTGTCGGAATACCACACCTCCCTCATATTCGCAGCCACCAAGGTAGTAAAAGTAACGAAGCTGCTCGCTGAGGCCCACTATGCCGAACACGTCGGAAAAGTCTTCTTTCCTTCGCTGCTCGAGATGATAACCGGCCACCTTCACTACCCGAACGATTCCGACAAACAGAGGGTGATTGCGATAATATATGAAGGACCGGGGGCAATCGCCAAGGTCCGGGAAGTTTGCGGTCCGACCAATCCTCACGTCGCAAGGGATGAAAAGCCCGGCTCCATCCGGTCGCTCGGTACCGTGGTGCCAATTTTCGACGAATCGGGAAAAATGGTCGGCGACAGAATGGATAACCTCATCCACGCCTCTGCAAATCCTGAAGACGCGGAACGCGAGATCAAGCTGTGGTTCAAACCCAATGACATGCCCCCGGCGAAGAGGGCCTTTACGACCGGCCACAGCGAGGAGCATTACTATTTCCGGCCCGGAAAATTATCGACTTCCTACATGCCGGGCAGCATTTGCCTGCTCGCGCCCGGAGACGTCGCCTGGAAATCCGACCTGGAAGTGCTGCAAGCCTCAATCGAGGGCAAACCCACCGCATACTCCCTCGAAGCAGCCGTTGCCAAGTACCTCCTGAACCGAGAAATGGCCGAAAACTGGTAGGGCTGTATTCACCGCAGAGGGCGCGGAGAACGTTAAGAAAAGATTGAGGAAAATAGATTAGGCTGTAAAGTGGGCACGGGTTTTACCGTGCCCACCGGCTTTTGCATACCTCGTCGGCCAAAGGCGGTGGGCACGAGAAAACCCGTGCCCACCCTACATTCCCACAATACTGAGCCCAGCCAGCAAATAAACCTGGTTTCTCAGCGCACTCTGCGTTCTCAGCGGCGAAGTGCCCTTACAGCAGTCTCAATGTTTCGAGAAGTCCAGGCCGCTCGTCCAGGGCCGCGGCGATTGCGGCCTGGGGGCCGATCACCTTTACTATTCCAACTTTTGCAACTTTTTCTAGATAATCCGCAAAGTCCCTGAAATCTCGCTGCGTTGTAGCCAGGATCTGCTCCCGCATTTTCTGGCGTCCCTCATCGTCGTCTTTTGTCAGGCGGCGAAGCATCGATACGTAACCGCGCATGTCGGGAAGCATGTAAGCATCGATTTCACCTATCGAGCCGATTATCGCTTTTCTGATTTCCTCGTCGGGAAGTTCGGCCGTTCTTAGAAAGTCGGCCGAGGCGTCGTAAACCTCGAGAGTCTTCAAAAGGTTTGGGTCGCGGTAGGAGAGGAACGTAAATCCCCCCGAGAGGCGGTCGAAGAGGCAAAAGCCGCCGTATGCCCCGCCCTGCACCCGGACCTTTTCCCAGAGCCACGAGGTGCGAAGATAGCCCGTGATAACCTTGGCAGATCCGCTGAATTGATAGCCTTCCCGATAGAGGTTTGCCCCTTTGCCGACGAAGTTGACCTGGGCGGGAATCGTGATGCCCTCGAATTCCGGGAAAAGCTCCGGTACCCATGACTTTATTTCGGGGGCGGTATCGGGAATGGATGCGGCTAGTCTGCCAACCGGCTGCTGGACAAGGGTGCGGCCCTTCTCGTCGATTGTAAAATTTATTACCATGGCCCGGCGGCTTATAAGCTCCCGGCGAATTCTTTCGAGATCGGACAGCACCTTTCCCCAGTCCTTCTCGATCTGTTCGGCGAGCTTTACCAGGAAAAGATAATAGCTGATGCCGCTAGTTTGCTCCCCAACCCAGTCGGCCCGATGCAGGTGGGCCCGAATCCTCTGGTTCACCATCTGATGGCCGCTCGGGACCATTTTTCGTTCCTGTCTGCCTTTTTCTTCCAGGACGATCTGGAGGAAACGGTCCCTGTTATCGAGCTTTACCGAAGTGAGTGCTTCGGCCAGAATGTCGCAAAGCTCGCCCGTGCGGGGGGCCATGCTTTTGGCGCGTAAAAAAAGCCAAGCCGCGGGATCGCTCGACCCCTTTATCGCCGAGGTAAATATCTCCGGCCGTATGCCGCCCGTTTTCTGGCTGATTGTTTGCGAAAGAGACACAAAGTCGCGCGTCCGGGTGCCCATCTCAAGCAGCGCGCGCCCAAAAAGCGGGGCGTACTGGAGGTCCTCCCGCGACAGATGCCGCAGGTCAAACCCCGTATCGAGGTAAGTTACCCCATTTGTAAATATGTCGTGATAAAAGGACCTGACCCCCTCTATCTCTCCGGTTTCAGCCGGAATTTGCTTATTTTCCCGGTTGAGGTCCGATATCCGGAGAGTGGGAATTTTGGCCAAAGCCTCGGGCGGATCGGGCCTGGATTGAAGCTCGCGCAGTTCCCGGGCATTTTTCATAATCCGTTCGATTTGCTCCCTGGAAAAGGTCCTTTTCAGATCCGCCAGTCGGGCAGCCTCCTCTTCAACTTCCTTCGTCGCAAGGCCGGGCTCGGGTTTTAGCAAAACGACGGACCAGTGGCCGTTTTCGAGAAGATGCCGGCGGATCAGCCCTTCGAAATAATTTCCCTCTTTAACTTTTGCTTTCAAAGCCTCGAGTGGTCTTTCGAAAGCCAGGAGGGCTGTCGGGTCGGCATCGTAGAGCCAGCTGGACAGGGAATGAAGCATCAGGACAAGACCCTGGGGGAAATTTCCGTAATTGTTTTCGCGGTAGCGAAATTCGATCGTATTGAGGCCTGCTTCGATTGTTGCCGGATCTATTCCGTCTCGCACAAGGGCCGTCAATACTTCGAAAATAAGGAGTTCGACTCTTTCGGCGTCCTCCGTATTGATTCCCTTTAGACCCGTCGATAAAAATCCCTGGCGAAGCTCTACTTCGACGCCGCTTCCCGCCAGGTCCTCGCCCAGCCCCGATTCTATCAGGGCTTTTCTAAGAGGAGATCCAGGCATTCCAAGCAAAATATACTCAAGTACCTGAAGACCCAGGCTAACCACTGGATCGGTCATTTCCGGCAAGAGCCAGTTTAGCGTAACCATCCCCTTGAGGCCCCCCGCTGCCGCGCCGCCGTCACTACCCGCGGCGAACGGGCGGACTATCAGCCGCCGCTCGTTCCTTTCCGGCTGGAGCGCAATCTGCGAGCCGGGATTACTCTTTTCGAAATCCCGGAGATATTCTTCCAGAATTTCGAGCCTCTTTTCCGGGTCGTCATCTCCGTAGAAAAAGATCCTCGAATTCGAAGGGTGATAAAGCCTGTCGTGAAATGCCTTAAAATTGTCGTACGTCAGGGTTGGAATGGCTTTCGGGTCGCCGCCCGAGTCCAGTCCGTATGTCGTATCCGGGAAAATCGACTGCTGCGAAAGCTCCGCTATCCGGCTGTCAGGGGAGGAATAAGCTCCCTTCATCTCATTATAGACTACTCCCTTTATCGAAAGGGGCGCCTCAGGGCTGTCCAGTTCATAGTGCCAGCCCTCCTGCTCTAATATGGGCGGCGAGATGCGGGGGTAAAAAACGGCGTCCAGGTAGACGTCGATGAGGTTGTAGAAATCTCGAACGTTCTGGCTTGCAACCGGATAGCATGTCTTGTCCGGATAGGTGAATGCATTTAGAAAAGTCTTTAGCGAGCCCTTGAGAAGCTCGACGAAGGGTTCCTTTACCGGATATTTCCTCGATCCGCACAAAACGGAGTGTTCCAGTATATGGGCGACACCGGTGGAATCGGATGGAGGGGTCCGGAAAGATATTCCAAAGACCTTGTTTTCATCCTCGTTTATCAGTGACAGGACTTCGGCCCCTGTTTTCAAATGCCTGTAAAAGCGGGCGAAGGTCTTAAGCTCCGGGATATTCTTTTCGAATAGAAGTTCGAACTTGTCGGCGGCTGCCATTTGTCTCCTCTTCACTTGATTTGAGCGCAAGTGTAGCTGTAAGTCGATTTCAGCTATGGCAAAACCCACCGGTTTGCATGGTGGGTGCTAAAAGCATCATCCATGGTATCAGGAATATAAGCCCTGGCGCAATTCTTGTCCAAAGTGAAGGATTGCGGAGGCGGGATACCCAGCGCTAAGGCAGTAGTGATGAGGTCTGTTGCAATGGATCGAATGCGACCAGTCGTAAGCAGATCCAAGTCCCGGGGTATGGCGTGGTTTCATGGAGTTATGGTGTTTTTTCCAGGCGTTATGGCGTGGTCTCCTGACCACGTCATGCTCTCGACCGAAGGTCTCCAGCCCTTTTGTCGCGAACAATTTGGAGACCTTCGGTCGGCAATAACCGGCACGCCCAGGAGACCGTGCCACAACCGGCGTGGAACTTCTCGTTCGGACAACAGCCAAACACAACAAACCCTGCGCCAGAGGAATGTAGGGTGGATCTCTGGAAAAGTTTTGGATCCCTGTCTACAAAACCATGGGCATTATAAGACTCAGATAGCCGGGATCTTCGGGGGCCAGAAAAATTCCGCCGTGGTACTGGTCGACCCACTCGAAGCGGAAGGTTGGACTCTCCATCGCCTGGATCGAATCGAGGACGTATTTTAAATTGAATGCCACGCTGAAATCTTCTCCGCTGTAGTCGATATCGAGAACATCATTTGCGTTTCCCAGCTCGGGGTTCCCCGATTCGAGTTCCAGCGAATCCTTCGTTATATTGAACCTTACATGCCTGTAGGTCGTATCGGTAAGGACCGCTACCCGTTTCAGCGCGGGGTAGATTACATCGGTTTCCAGTGTAAAACCGTTTGGCCTCTCGTCGGGAATTATGGCTTCGTATTCGGGAAATTCGGCATCGAGCAGCAGAGTGCTCAAGAAGGTGCTCGGGGTCCGAAGAACTAGCGACTTTTCATCCGTTCCAATCTGGGCTTCGGTCTCCTTTTCAAGCAGCTTGATCATCTCCTGGACCGCTTTCCTCGGGATTATTATTCCGCCGCTCTTCACCTGGAAACCCTTGAAAACCTCCGCCGGCACCTCGAAATAGGTAAGACGGTGCCCATCCGAGGAAACGAACCGGAATGCATCCTCGTCCTCGAAGGAATGCCACAAAAGCCCCGGTGCGGTAAACGTATCTTCTTCGGACGGAATGCTGAAGGAAGTCTTTTGCAGGGCCCGTCTCAACTGCTGGGCATCGCATGTGAAAGTCGCGATGTCCTGGTAGAGATTTACATAGGGGAAGTCCTCGGCAGCGATTGTCGAAAGCTCGAACTTGGATCGCCCGGACTTGATTACCAGTTTGCTGTTGGGAAGGGCTTCGAGCAGGATCTGGTCTTTAGGGATTTCGCGCACGATTTCCAGGAGCTTCTTTGCGGAAACAGTTGTCTGGCCCTCGACGCTTACTTCAGCGCCCATTTTGGTCCAGACGTTCAATTCCAGGTCGGTTGCCGATACCTCGACGGCGCCGTCTTTCAATGCCTTTACCAGGCAGTTGTTCAGAATCGGCATGTTGGATTTTCTCTCGGTAATACTCTGCACCCTTTGTAGTATCTGGATAAGGTTTGCCTTGTCGACCTGGAATTTCATTGGAACCCCCGGTTGTGAGGTTTTTATGGTTTATTGGTTTTTTATACATGAAAGAGATAACAATCTTAATAAGGGGCCTCAAGATTGTCAAAAAGTTTGTTAACCTGCCGATTCTAAAGGGAATCTGATTTAACAATGAGCCTACACTTTTCCCACTTTGCCGGTCCTTCCCAGACCTCGAAGAGAGTTTTGAACAATTTTTGAACAATCCCCGACAGCTCTTTTAAACTATCCGACATAGTTTTGAGGATTCCATCCTCGGTCCATTCCTGCTAGATTCCGGATATTGCAACCTTCCAGAGGAGGATGGAATGAGCGAGCATGCCAGCAAAGATCCAAAACCCGAAATCCCGCTGGAGGATTGCGAGCGAGCGCTGAAAGAAGGCGCCTTTGTATCGCCTTGCGGGACTGAAGGCTGCCAATGGGACGGCTTTCCGGAACCGCCGGACTATGATTGCGCGGAAGAAGAGACTGAATGATACCACAACTCCCGGAGGCCGGTCCTGGATTTATACCTTGATACCTACAATTTCCTGCTGAAGGTTTTCGGCTACGAAATCCTGGCTTTTCTGTCCTGGAAATCGATGAAGGACCCCGAATTCCGGAGAGGAAGGCTGGGGTATGTCGATGAGGTTTCCGATAAGGATAGTAGACCGAAGATCTGGTTTCACGCAGTTTCGGTTGGAGAGGTTACCGGGGCTGTTCCAACTCTGCTCTCTTTAATGAATAAGCTGCCCGATGCCGCTTTTTTCCTTTCAGCGGGCACATTACAGGGCCTTAAATTTGCCAGGGGGCAGGTCCCGCGGCAGGTATCCGTTTTTCCTTTTCCGCTGGATTTTCCAAAGTGCGTGGCAAGGGCTGTTGCGGCGGTTCGCCCAGATCTTTTCGTGGCCTTTGAAACTGAATTCTGGCCCAACTTTTACCGGCGCCTCGCCTCGGGGAATATTCCCGCGCTGCTTCTAAACGGCAGGGTATCGGAGTCTTCCGAGCGCTTCTACACATGGTTCTCACCCCTACTAGACCCGGTTTTTGAAAGATTCCATCGCTTGGCGATGCGCTCCGGGGAGGATGCGGAAAGGGTGGTTCGAATCGGTGCTCCGCCGGAAAAAGTCCTGGTGCTGGGGAGTTCGAAGTATGAGGGGCTGACTCAAAAGGTCCGCCCGGAACGTGCCGATTACTGGAAAAACCTGCTAAGACTTCATGAAGTAGGTCCGGTGGTTGTTGGCGGGAGCCTTCGCGGGTCGGAATGCTTTAAAATTCCGCGAATTTTCAATGAGCTTCAAAAAATTTCGCCGGGCCTTGTCGGCATCTTTGCCCCGAGGCACCTCTACAATATTCCCAAAATGGTGCGGTTGCTTTGCGACATGAATATAGGCTACGACCTGCTTAGCGATATCGAAGGGGGCAGGAGGCAAAGGACCGCGCCCGTTGTGCTGGTTGACCGGATAGGCGCGCTTTTCGAGATTTATTCGGTGGGGGACCTCATCTTCTGCGGGGGCACCCTGGAGCCGGTCGGCGGGCACAATATTCTCGAGCCGGCTGCATGGGGAAAGACTGTTTTTTACGGACCGTACTTGAAAAAGGTAAACCACGAGCATAGAATCCTCCACAGTTTAGGCGGAAGCTTCCCTGTAGCTGATGAGCAAGACCTTCTGGCGCAGTGGAAAAGATTAGTAGTTAAACCCGATGAGCTTGAAGAGCGCGGGTTGCGGGCTGCGGAGGCCCTCGGCACCTTTCGAGGCGTTGTGGACAGGCAGGTCGAGCTCATCGTGGAAATACTTTCGAAAAATGACGCCCGGGGCGATCTGATATGACAAGACTCGAAGAAATTCTCAAGGAATTCAAGGACGGCTCGAAGAGCATGTCCGAAGTCCTCGAATACCTTGAAAAACTCCCTTTCGAGGACCTGTGCTTTGCCAAGGTGGACCATCACAGGGGCCTTCGACGCGGGTGCTCCGAGGTTATTTACGGCGAGGGGAAAACGGCCGGGCAGATCGTAGCAATTACCCAATCCATGATAGAATTCGGAGCAAGTGTGCTGGTGACCAGGGTAAATCCTGAAAAAGCCTCGGAAATAATGGCAAAAATCGGCGATATGGTCTATCACGCGGATGCTCGGGCCTTAACTTTGAAACAGGAGGAAACGGCTCCTGTTCCCGAGGGTACGATCCAGGTAATCTGCGCGGGGTCCTCGGATGTTCCCGTTGCCGAGGAGGCGGCCGTTACTGCCGAATTCATGGGAAACAAGGTAAAGCGCAACTTCGACATAGGGGTAGCCGGCATTCACCGGCTTCTCAATTGCCTGGAAGAGCTCCGCAAGGGCACGGTCTACGTCGTTGTCGCGGGAATGGAGGGCGCGCTGCCGAGCGTCGTTTCGGGGCTTGTGCGCGGACCCGTTATCGCAGTGCCGACGAGCGTCGGCTACGGAGCAAGTTTTGGAGGAATAGCCGCCCTGCTCGGGATGCTCAACTCCTGTTCTCCGGGGGTTTCGGTGGTCAACATAGACAACGGCTTTGGAGCAGGGTATCTGGCCGGGGTAATAAATCGACAGTCCGTCGCGCGGGACAATGAGCCCGAGGGACCTCAAGCGGACTTTTCAGTCTGCCGCAATTATGAATAGCTGAAAGGAACCATTATAGTGGCAAGAGAATACAGGCCTAATGTAAGAGAATCAGCAGTGATATCCAGGCTGGACCATGCCAAGGAATCGCAGCGCTACCATGCAATGAATAATCTGCGCGAGAACATGGACGAACTGGCGGCGCTGATCGCCATAAAACTGATTGAAGAGCGGCTGGTTGAGACCACCAGCAAGGCGGCCCTGGAAGAGCAGATCCATTCAGCCATGGAAAAGCTGCAAGATGCGGAAGAATTCGATGTCCAATACGCGACCGCCAACCTGCGAGCGCTTGTGCCAAGGCCCCATTTCGTGAGCCTATACCTGACCGCCTTTATCGTCGAGAAACTTATCGACCACAAGTGCATAGTCGAGATGTTCGGAACCGACGAGGAAATATACGCGAGCGTACACCGGCAGGTGGCAAAGCTGGTCCCGATGACTTAGCCGCGCGTGTTGGTCGGGTTGAGCGCGGGCGAAACCCGCAATGGGGCTCCCGGGTATCTTGGGTTGCGCGATCGATTTTATCGACCGGTTATGCGCCCGGTTTTACCATCGTTTTAATGCAGTGTTCGGCTAATATAGAGCCGATTTTCGTTACGTTTTATGTTGGGTTTAGCTCGCGCTTAACCCGATCCTACATTTAGCCTCCCTCATAAGCGCTCCGGTTCTGCCCAAAGGGACTGGCGACTCAGGTTTTCCCAATAAACATAATAATTTATAATATTGACTCCTGAGGCCGTTCCCGCTAATAGCTTTTTCTGCGAAAAACTTGCATAACAGTGGAGAACTGCACCGGGAAATGACTATTTTGGACAGTATTTCCGGCAGACATATCGACCGCCTTTAAACATTTAGCAATCCCGGAGCCATCTGTAATCAATTCACTGATTGGAGTGATCCAATGAACGGCGTTGAAACCAAACTCCCGCCCAATTTTATCAGCACAATAGTAGCCGAAGACGTGAAATCCGGAAAACACGGAGGACGGGTGCTGACCCGTTTTCCACCGGAGCCGAACGGCTACCTGCATATAGGCCATGCCAAGTCGATCTGCCTCAATTTCGGGCTTGCGTCCGAATTCGGGGGGCTTTGCAACTTCCGTTTCGACGACACGAATCCTGGCAAGGAGGAGATCGAGTATGTAGACTCGATAATGAACGATGTGCGCTGGCTGGGCTTCGACTGGGATGAGCGCCTCTTCCATGCGTCGGATTACTTCGAGCAGCTCTACAAGTGGGCGCTGGACCTCATCAGGGACGGCAAGGCTTTCGTGGACAGCCTGAGCGCGGACGAGATCCGGGAGACCCGCGGCACCCTCACCGAGCCGGGCAAGGAAAGCCCATACCGCAACCGTGCGGTCGCAGAGAACCTCGATCTTTTTCAAAAAATGCGCGCGGGCGAGTTCGAGGACGGGCAGTGCGTGCTACGCGCCAGGATCGACATGGCTTCGCCCAACCTCAACTTGCGAGACCCCGTTCTCTACCGCATCCGCAAGATGTCTCACTGGCGCACCGGTGACAAGTGGTGCATCTATCCGATGTATGACTATGCCCACGGCCAGTCGGACGCGCTCGAAGGCATTACCCACTCGATCTGCACGATGGAGTACGAGGACCACAGGCCGCTCTATGACTGGTTTCTCGATAACATCAACGTGCCGAGCCGGCCCCGACAGATTGAGTTCGCCCGTTTGAACCTCAGCTACACCGTCATGAGCAAGCGGAAACTCCTCCGGCTCGTCCGGGAACGAAAGGTCGCCGGCTGGGACGATCCCAGGATGCCGACCCTTGCCGGAATTCGGCGCCGCGGATATACCCCGGAATCTATCAGGGCCTTTTGCGAGCGCATAGGTGTGGGCAAGAAGGAAAGCACCGTTGACCTGGCGTTTCTCGAATACTCGATTCGCGAGGATCTTAACCTGAAGGCCCCCCGCGTGATGGGTGTCCTGAACCCGCTCAAAGTCGTTATCGAAAACTATCCGGAGGGGCAGACCGAATATCTGGACGCAATAAACAATCCCGAAGACCCGTCTGCCGGGGTGCGTCAGGTGCCCTTTTCGCGCGAACTTTATGTCGAGCGCGAAGACTTCATGGAAGATCCCCCGAAGAAGTTCTACAGGCTCTCCCCGGGAAGGGAAGTGCGGCTCCGCTATGCTTACTTCATCACCTGCACCGGTGTCGTAAAGAACGATAAGGGAGAGGTCGTCGAGCTGCGCTGTACATACGACTCGGCAACAAAGGGCGGAGATTCCCCGGACGGGCGCAAGGTAAAGGCGACCCTGCACTGGGTATCGGCCCCGCACGCAATCGATGCCGAAGTGCGCCTCTATGACAAGCTCTTTACCGAGCCCGAACCGGGCGACGATTTCATGGAAAAACTCAATCCGAAATCCCTCGAAGTAGTTGAAGCCGCCAAATTGGAGCCAAGCCTCGAAGAGGCCCCTCCCGGCAGCCGCTACCAGTTCGAGCGGCTCGGATACTTCTGCGTGGACCAGGATTCCACCCCGTCGCGCCGTGTTTTCAACCGCACGGTAACCCTGCGCGATACCTGGGCCAAGGTGATGAAGGCGGAAGGGATTTCGCCGGTCAAATGAGCAGGCTGCCAGTTGCCGGGAGTCCGAAAAAGCCGCTGGTGAGAGCGGCCGTTGCGCAAATATTAGCCTGATGCGATCCCGTAGGGTGGGCACGGTTTCATTGTGCCCACCGTTATTTTGGTATCGCGACCGGGCGGTGCGTGCCCACCCTGCAGGGCGCATTCGGGCAACGCGCCCTCCTGACCGCGCCCATGCTCCCGATTGAGGGCCTTCTGCTTTTGATTACGCAGTCCTGGGAGACCTTCGGTCCGGCGTGGGTGGCACGGTCGGGAGACCGTGCCACAACCAGGTGTCGGGAGACCGTGCCACAACCGAGTTGCGTGATTCACGAAAGCGACAGTATGAAATCGTCATTCCCGCGGCGCTTTCGGGCTGGAATCCAGCGGCTTTAGAATGCCAATTTGCTACGGACCGGCGCCTGCCGTGATTATATTACTTGAACCATACCATTCGATTTTCCGTCACGCTTACTGACCGGCAGGTAATCTTCGATGAAGCGACAAATACTTGAATTTCTTGTATGCCCGGCATGTCTGCCCGATGAGGTCCCGCCTGCACTCATCGAGAGGGATTCCAGCGGCTCGGACGTAATCGATGGAAGCCTGGAATGCGGGCGCTGCGGGACTATTTATCCTATCAAGAGCGGTGTGGCTGAAATTGTTCCGCCTAGCATGGTTTTCCCCGATGGAACCGCTGCCCGCTACGAAGATCCCGCCATGCTTTCCGAGTATCTCTGGAGCCATTACGCCGATATGTTTCAAGACCCGGAAGCCTCGACATCATACACTGAGTGGGCCGGGGAGTTTTCGGCATCGGCCGGGACCGCGCTCGATGCGGGTTGCGCAACCGGCAGGCTTACATTCGAGCTGGCGCGCAAATTCGATTTTGCAGTGGGTATCGACCGGTCCATGTCATTCGTATCGGCTGCCCGCAAGTTACTTCGGACAGGAAAGCTCAAATTCCAGGTGCGCGAAGAGGGCCTTATCTGTTCGGAGCGGGAAATAGTGCTTCGCTGGCGGCCTATTAACCTGGAATTCATCGTGGCAGACGCCCACGCGCTTCCTTTCCGCTCGGGAGCTTTTGCCGGGGTGGCCTCTCTGAATATACTCGATAAGGTGTCAAGGCCGCTCGATCACTTGCTCGAGACGAGCCGGGTGGCGAGGTTGCGGCAGGCACAGCTTCTCATATCCGATCCGTTTTCATGGTCCGAGGAAGTCTGCCCGCCGGAGAATTGGCTCGGAGGGACCCCGGACGGGAATTTTTCCGGCCCGGCGCTCGAAAATATCACCGGCCTGCTTTCCGGGACCGGGGCGCTTGTCCGTCCTTCCTGGTCAATCGCCCGCCGTGGGGCCGTGTGGTGGAAAATAAGAAATCATGCCAACCATTTCGAGCTGATACGCAGCGTTTTCATCAAGGCTGAGCGAGCCGGAGGATGGAAGGCGCAAGACAGTGTACGGATGATGATGAACTGAGGATAAAAGGCTGGGAGTGGAAAGACAGAAAAGGAGATTCATGATTGATTTCGATTTCCTTGCCGCTCTTGCCAGGGAGGCCGGGAGGGCTATTCTCGACGTCTACGACACCGATTTCGAGGTCCAGCGAAAGGATGACTATTCGCCCCTGACGCTTGCCGACACGCGCTCGCACAGGATCATCGCGGACGCGCTCCGGTCCCGCTATCCCGGCATTCCGGTACTTTCCGAAGAGGGAAGGTCGGTTCCCTATGAGACAAGGAAGGCCTGGGAGCGGTTCTGGCTGGTCGATCCTTTGGACGGCACCAAGGAATTCGTCAATCGCAACGGCGAATTTACCGTCAACATCGCCCTAGTCGAAAAAAGCGTGCCGGTTGCCGGCCTGATATACATTCCCGTCCAGGACCGGCTTTTTTTTGGCGATGTCCGGGAAGGCTGCTGGGAAGAATCCGAGGGCCTGCGCAAGCCGATTAAGATCTCTGATGGGCCGCCCAACGGCGTGGTGAGAATAGTTAGGAGCCGGTCGCATCCTTCGCCGGATTTGCTGAAAATCCTTTCGCTTATACCCAGACACGAGATCGTGAACCGGGGAAGCTCGATAAAGTTTTGCGCCGTTGCCCGCGGCGACGCGGACTTTTATCCCCGCTTCGGCCCAACGTGGGAGTGGGACACGGGGGCCGGGCAGGCAATCGTTACCGCGGCTGGCGGGACGATGGTCGATTTTTTTGGAAAGCCCTTTGTCTACAACAAGGAAAACCTGCTAAACGGGCCGTTCCTGATCGCGTGGAGCCTGGAATGGCTGATCGATTCCGGGGTGCTCGAAAAGGCGGCCGAAGTACTCGGATAGCTGGATTAAACCATGCCCTACAGGTTCATTGAAGAAATGGCGACGGCGGACGTCGCTTTCGAGGCGTGGGGAAACACCCCCGGGGTGCTTTTCACAGCGGCGGCCGATGCGACCATGAACGTGATGGTCGCGGACCTCGACACCGTCGAGCGCATTGAGAGCCGCGATATCGAGGTCGAAGCCGATGCGCTCGACATGCTACTTTTTGCCTTCCTCCAGGAACTTATCTTCTACAAAGACGCCGAAATTCTCCTGCTGCGGGTCGAAGAGGTTAATATCGATGAAAAGGACGGCGTCTACTCGGCGAGATCAAAGGCTTACGGGGAAAAAATCGACCCGCTCAAGCACGACCTGATAGTTGACGTAAAAGCCGTCACTCTCCACAAATTCAAGGTCGAGCGGACGGAGCGGGGCTGGGAAACGCTGGTTATTCTTGATATTTAGTTATGCTCCCGTGAAACTTCAATTTACATTTGGGGCAGGCTTTCCGGTCTGCCGCCGCCGGGGTCAAAGGAAAAACATGGGTAAGCACAAACACAATTTCGTGGAAGAATATGAGGATATGGTTGCGTTCGGATTTTCGAGGGAGATCGATGAAAAATCGCTGATGTACTACCTGCAGAAGTTCTCGGACGACGACCTGGTAAAAACTCTGACGCCTCGACTCTCTGACGAGGAGATCAACGCCTGCTTTGCGCTTATCTCCGACTTGATGCGCAGGCACCTCGACGACGAGGAGTACCATAGGCTGTTTCTAAAAGACGAACACCCTCACCATCACGACGAGAGCAAATGAGAGTGGCTTGCCATCCAGCCTCTTATGCCCTCGATAAGCTTTTCGTTTTGCTGTGGAAGCCGCACGGCAACTCTGAAGTAGAAATCGTCCAAGCCCTCGAACGAGCCGCAGTTGCGGATCAGCACCAGCCCGGAATCGAAAAGGTCCCGCTTGAGCACTTCGGATGAGGGCAGGCGGCGGTCCAGTTCGACCAGAAGATAGTTCGCCTCGCCCGGAAAGACCCTTAGCCCCGGCATCCCTGATAGCCTCTCCGAAATTTTTCGCCTTTCCCTTTCAACGACCTCAAGCGTCTTGGCCCTGTAGTCTTCCTGGTGCATGCAGTAAGCGCCGGCGGCCTGTGCGAGAGTGTTAACCGACCAGGGAGGAACGAATCGCCGCACGGCGTCTGCAAGCGGCGCCGAGGTGAGAATGTAGCCGATCCGCAGACCGGGAAGGCCGTAAAACTTGGTAAGGGAGCGGATCAAAAGGAGGCTGGACGAATTTTCCAAAAGTCGCTTCAGGGATTTTTCCTCGCAGAAATCGATAAATACTTCGTCAATTATAATCTTGAAGGCCCCATTGCTGTTCGAGGCCACCCAGTCGATAAGATCGGGGGGGAGGAGAGAGCCGGAAGGGCTTCCGGGATGGGTTAGCAAAACGGCCTCGGGCCGGTGTCGGGCGACCGCATCTTCAATCTGGACGACGGTTGGCTGGAAAAAGTTATCCACCGAGCAGACAAGTTTGTGGACATCGACCCCCTGCAATTCGAAGGCTTTGCAGTATTCGCTGAAGGTGGGCATCACGGCAACCGCGCTGCCGATTCCGAGCGCCTTGGGCAGCCAGTAGATCAGTTCCGTGGAACCATTTCCCGGCACGATGCATTCGGCGGGGACCTCATGCAGCCCGGAGAGCGAGTCTATCAGAAGCCGGTTGTTTATGTCCGGATAGTGCTGAAGCCTGCAAAAATAGCGGGAGATAAGTTCATCCAGCCCACGAGGCGGCCCCAGGGGATTGATGCTGGCGCTGAAGTCCAGGATATCTTCCGGTGAGCATCCGCTCCTGGAAGCAAGCTCGTAAACATTTCCGCCGTGAACAAGAGTCATGTCTATTCCTGTTGCGGGTTGTGGGTGCGCGCGGTTATGGGTTCCGGTTGCTCCGGTTATGGGGCGGTTTCCTCGGCCTGTTGCCCAAACCAGATTTGGATTCACGTCCGGGACGTATCGAAAATCGTCATTCCCGCGGTGCTTCTGGCGGGAATCCAGCGGCTTTAAACCCAAAGTTGTTGACCTGCCGAAGCAAAGACACTGGATTCCCGCCCAGAAGCGCCGCGGGAATGACGTTATTAG
>DBMO01000039.1:7499-7741 GCA_002298995.1 Desulfarculales bacterium UBA696 | reverse complement strand
TAGCCGCTCATCATAACAACGGGCAGACCGTGGTCCTCCCCTTTTATTCTATCGAGCAAGCGCAGCCCGTCCATGTCGGGAAGCCGCAGGTCCACGAATGCGCAGTCGAAAGTCTGCTCGGCAACCGCGGAGCAGGCATCCCGGCCGGTGAGGCATAGCTGCACCCGCTCATGATCAAGTCTGAGCAGGTACTCCTGCAGAAGCTCGCCTAAAATGACATCGTCTTCGACGATCAGTACTCT
>DBMO01000039.1:5391-7360 GCA_002298995.1 Desulfarculales bacterium UBA696 | reverse complement strand
TACTCAGGGTATCTTTTTCCTTCCGCCAAACAAAGCTTTTTGTGAAGCTTCTCGATTTTTTCGAGTAGGGCAGCTCTTTCCTTGAAAATTCTCACTCTTTCGATTGCGTTCCTGATTGTAACCGCAACCTGCTCAGCCCGAAATGGCTTTTGCAAATAGTCGTAGACCCCAAGCCGCAATGCTTCGATTGCCGACTCCAGGCTCCCGAACCCGGTGATCAGGATAGCTACCATATGTGGGTACATCGCGCGGACATGATTCAGGAGGGCCAGGCCGTCCATTCGCGGCATGTTGAGGTCGGTCAGGAGGATGTCAAAATCCGCCTCGCTCAGTCGTTCCAGGGCAGCGACACCATCGGAGGCAAGGGTCACTTCTCCCCCTGCATCCTGGACGGCTTCAGCCAGGATTCCCTGGAACACTTCGTCGTCATCGGCCACCAACACCCGTGTGGCCACTCCGTTTATGTCCATATCGTCTGTCAAAGCTTTCAAACCCTGCCGTCAAACATTATGCCCCGCAACTCCTCCAATTTTTGACGCAAATTCTGGAGGTTGTGGGTGGGGATCTGGCGGATGATCTTTCCACTTTCGCGGTCAACCACCTGGACGACAGTCTCCTTCGTTTGGTTATCCACCTTGAAATTGAGCTGAACGTTCAGGGCCTCGTCAATAAATGCCTGCAGCTGCTCCACAAGCTTCTCGTTTTTTTCGACGATTCCCGGGTGGGTGCTGTCCCCTCGGTCCCCACGATCGGCGCGATCGTCGGCAACCTTTTTGGTCTTTGCTCCCTCTGCCTTGGCAACAGGGGGGATGACAGTGCGAGCATCTCGAGTGCTCTGCTCGGGCTGCAGCCAGACGTCCCTCGTGACCGGTTGAATTTCTCCCGTGTTATTTCCCATTGCGGGCCTCCATACCCTTGGTGGACTTTTGCCTAACATCCATGTCGTTCCTGTTTCTTACACTGTTCTATTGCGGGCTACCAAGCCCTTGCTTCTCCCTCTCCAGAGGTTGAACCAGAAAATCCGAGAATTGCCGGGCCAGCGTATCGGCAAGGGCCGAAAGCCTCTGGGCCGGCTGTCCCGAAACAGTGTTCCAGAAAAGGTCGATGTCGGCGCCGGGTTCAGAAACCGCTTCCTGCTGAATATCCCACAGGACCATGCCGGTTCTCGCATCCAGAATCCTGCACCTCAGAATCAGGCGCGTTGGCATCGCGCCGGACCCATCCATTGCATAAATGACAGCCGGCACCATAATAAGATCGCAGCCGGCGTTCCTTCCATACCACAGGGCTTCCGCATCGGACCTTACCGTCGCCGGGACCACCCTCAAATCGCGGAACGGGCGTTTTTGAACCAGATTCGCCTGGTAAGCAGCGGTCACCGGACCCGAGACAGCGGCGCTCTCCGGAGGAGCTTCGAACGGGAACAACCCCAGGCTATCCATCGTGTGCCTCTCGATCGCAGAATAGACTATCACGTCCATTTTGCCTTCGACGGGACGGGTTGATCCAGCTTTGATCCGGCTGTACATGCAGCCGCCTGTGCCACATAATAGAAAGATCGCGATAACAGCTCCCAAGTATTTCATGGGAGATTTAATAACCGTCACTGTAGACTCTCATCAACTCGCTTTCCCATTTTCCGGGAAAGCGGCCAGCCGGAAGAAACTCCGGAATTTCCAGGCATTTCCTCATGCGTGGAAATTATTTTTCAATTATTCAATCGGATCGCACCGAAAAAACCTTGAATAAAAACTGGTGGGCTTGCGCCACCGGGCCGGGAATGACCATATTAACCGAAAACCCGGCGCAATAAATCCTGCAAATTATGATTTGTGATATTTGCACCCGTTCAATATAATCGTGCATGCAGCAATGTCTCACCTGCTGGAAGAAGAATGTACAAAAAATACTTCGGCATCAGAAAAGCGCCCTTCTCGATCGCGCCTGACCCCCGCTATCTTTACATGAG
>DBMO01000039.1:5013-5309 GCA_002298995.1 Desulfarculales bacterium UBA696 | reverse complement strand
GCCTATGTGATAAACCCGACTCTTTCCTCGGACGAACTGCTGGCAGCCATCTGCGACGAATTCGGCATAAAGTATCCAAAAAAATCCACGAGCATAAAAATCTTCACCGACTGCATTAACAACTATCTTCTTGCAACCCACGCCAACCGGCGAAGGGCGATCCTGGTAATCGACGAGGCACAGAACCTCAGCAACGAGGTCCTCGAACAGGTTAGGCTCCTGACAAACCTCGAAACAAGTCAGCGCAAGCTCCTCCAGATAATACTCATCGGTCAGCCGGAACTGCGGGAAAAACT
>DBMO01000039.1:1158-4925 GCA_002298995.1 Desulfarculales bacterium UBA696 | reverse complement strand
GGCATCCCGCGCCTTATAAACACCATTTGCGACCGCGCCCTCCTTGGGGCTTACGCGCGCGGGAAAACGACCGTGGACACCAAAACGATCGACCAGGCCGCGGGAGAAATCCTTGGACGGCCTTTCCTGGAGGCCGTCCGGCACCGCGGGAAAACAGCCATGGCCGCGGCCGGAATAGCCATGCTGTTTGCCGCCGCTCTCATCTATTATCTGAAACCGGATTTTCCTTTTCCGATCAGGCTCCTTGCGGTCGATGCCCAAAAGCAGACTATACTCCGTCCACTGCCGCCCCCACTGGAAAATGAAACCACCGGCCGGGAAAAGCAAATTGAAGAGGTAAAACAGGTTGAACATGCCGGCCAGGCAGATGGAGACAAGGCCGACGGGCAATCCGAAACAACCAGGCAGGTTGAACGGCCCGAACAGATATTGCAAACAGTTGGGTCCCCTCCACCGGCGACTGGTGAAAGACGGTGGGGACATTAAAGGGGCTGTAACCCAAATTGAACTTCGTCCCATTATCAGGCATTTTCATGTCTTGCACCATGCTGGGGGATACTTGCCAGACCAGAGATAACGTGGGGTGGGCACAGGCTTTACCGTGTCCACCCACATTTATACGGACTTTCCGTTGATTACATGGCCTTTGTTCCGGCTTTCGCCGGACCGGCGCTGTTGCAATACCAGGGCCGCATTGTCGGGGTGGTCCAAAAAATGGATGGTTCAAAAAACGCTATCAAACGCCGAGATGACCTATGTCCTACATTCTTGATGCATTGAAAAAATCTGACGAGGAGCGCCGGCGGCGAAAGCCCTCGGGCGCCGGCTCATTACGCTCGCCGGAACCGGTTCAGCCGGTGAGGACAATGCGCTGGCGCTACATCATAGCCGCCGCGTTGTTTTTAAACGCTGGACTTCTCGTCTGGTGGCTGCGCCCCTGGCAAACTGGCGGCTTATCGGAAGGGGTGCCTGAAAAGAGAATGGCAGCCCAAACTCAAACGGCGGCAAAATCATCACCTTCGGCTACAGCAGCACCCGAGACGATCTCACCTTCTCCCGCAACTCCCGCACCCGCTCCGGTAAAGACTGCGCGGGTATCCCCAGAGAAGAACTCCGCGCCCCCGGCGCCCGCAATTGCGCCTCCTCCGGCTCAAGCTGGGCCACCGCCCTCCACCCCGGATGCCGCTACCGCGCCCTCCCCTTCCACGGTCGCGGTCAATACTCCCAAACCGGCCGATCGATTGCCGGATTCGCCCCAAACCGGCCCTGCACCTGTTGCTGCCTCTTCACAGGCCACAAGAGTTCAAGTTCAGGATACACCTCCGGCGCCAAAGGCCCCGCTTACCGGGGAGAGCAGGCCGGCGGAAACTCCAACGCCGCGCCCCGCTTCCGCGCCTCCACCGGCCCCTGTACAGGTATTGCCTGCAAAGCCCTCATCGCCCGCCGGCTTGGTATCCGATGAGCCGGCAAAAATAAAAGAAGTCGCGCTGCAGGAAAAATCGGCGGATATCGCCAAAAGGCGGGAAAAAACTCAGCAAAAAGGAATCGCCGGAAGCAAGGAACTGATCATGGATCTCCAGGCCCTCACCGGCGGTGAACCACAAACCGAAACCGCGACTGTTTCAAGAAAAGCTCTGCGCTACCACGAGCTTTCCTCGCAGGTCCGCGGTGCAATGCCTAAACTATCCATCTCGATGCTTCTATATTCCAAGAAATCCGGTGATAGATGGATAAACGTAAACGGCACGAAAATGCGTGAAGGTCAGGAAGTTTCAGCGGGTCTCAAAGTTGAGGAGATAACACCTGAAGGCGCAGTCTTTACCTACCAGGGGCAGCGGTTTTATAAGGCCGTGATGGGAGACTGACTAGAGTAAAGCCTGGAGGACGACGGCTGTTACTGATTTTTTTCTTCCCATGCCTTCTTAATAGCTTCGTCCACCTTCTTGTCCACTACAAGATCTTCTTTTTTCTTAGGTTCCTGTTTTGGGCCGTCGAGCGCTCCCTTGACAGACTCCGGGTGAGTCAGCGCCCAGATACCCATGCTGAAAAGCGCTTCGGTTCCCGACATGCTGGACCTGCCGGTATCAAACGGATCCTCCGATGCATTAAGCCCGACCGGGGTCCCAAGCAACAAAGCCAGGAAGATGAAAATAGCCCACCTTTTCATGGCAACCCTCCCAGGTTTGGTAAAATAACAGGACTTACCTGATATATGTACTCACCCACGGCAAGCCTTCACTCCGCGGGGCATTGTACAGCAAAGGAATGGCCGGTTTGGCCGAAATACCAGGACTGATAATGAAAACGAAGGGGCCGACGAGGCCTGCAAAACCAATTTTCTCCGGCACTTGATGGTCCAGTATACGAAAGAATCTATCGAAAACAAGAAAAATGTTGGTCATACCGGCCAAAAAACAGCGCACTTAGGTCGGAAATGGCCGGAAAAGGAACAGAACTGATCTCGAAGGCAACCAGAATTGCGATGGAAAGAGGGCTAGCCCATATGGGTTAGCCCTCTTCCAACTGGCGGGGTCGAAGGGACTTGAACCCTCTGCCTCCGGCATGGCTCGCACCCCATTATGTACCCCCTGTAATATTCAACGTATACCTTGGCCGGTGGCCTGCCATCACCTTTCACAGTTATTTCTTTGAAGGGATCTGACCCGCCAGCGCTTTTCCCAAATTTACCTGAAAAGAAGCGTCAAAGGAAAACGTGACCTCATCAAAGTCTTCGGTTACCGGTTTTGGAGTCTTGTACTTCCCTATTATTGCAGTTTCATCGAACCGGGTGATTGACAGTTCGGCACTCTCCCCCAAAGCAATGAAGTGCGATTTTTCGCCAGGAAAATAAAGGAAGTTAAGAGATCCCGAGAGTTTTTTCTCCTTGGGGGAAAGGCTGAAGAGGACGGCATGCACATTTTGTTGTCTTATGAAGCTTTCGGTAAGCAGAGAGATAGAGAAGTCGCCTGGAGGCAGCTCTTTGTCGCATAAAACCACGATAGGCTCATCCAGGTTGACCAAATCGACATAGGCGAAGGCGAGTTTTATTTTTTCATCGTTCAATTTCAGCTCACCTGATGCTGTGCTACCCTCAGTCGCCGACAGAACATTTCCAACCCAACTCAACAGCATCAATGAACAGCATAAAAAAACCGATATAGTGATGATAGCTTTCCTCTTCTGCATGTTTTCCCCCTCATAAGTTGACAAAATCCGCATTCTGATGGGTGACGAAGTTTCCAGGCGAACCAAGAAAGCGTTCGAACAGGGGCTTCGGACTATAACAGGCCGCCTCGACTCTAGCCTGGAATCGGAAAAGGAGAAGAACGACTTTCTGCAGGGCGTACCCTCCATAGTCGGTGCAATCCGCTCGGGTAAAATCGAGTGCCGAGTAAATCGGAAGGATAAATTCCACGCCAAAGCATACCTGGTCGCTGTTGTCCACAATGAAGAGTTCACTGCCAGACATGCTGGTTCGTTTGGGCATGAAACCTCCCGGGATTGCTTTTCAAAAAAATCTGGTATTTTAATATGTTAAAGGATTACGAAATTTGGATCAGTTTGTCAAATCTAACCAGGAATTACATGCAACGTTCTTATGACCGAACCATCCCGAAGTTGTCGGATGAGAATTTCCCACACCCGCTACACTAGGCTGGAAGCGTACTCACCGGGGCTCGTACCCACCAGCGTACCCCCTAAAACATCAAAAGGGCTACGCTATTCGCGTAACCCTTTTGATTTAACTGGCGGGGTCGAAGGGACTT
>DBMO01000039.1:768-1093 GCA_002298995.1 Desulfarculales bacterium UBA696 | reverse complement strand
CTGAGCTACCCGCCCTCCTGCTGACCGCGAATCAGGATGCGGCCAGAAAAGCTATTATGGCGATGCTCGGACAAAATGTCAAGCCGGATTTAGTCCTCCGGCGCCCCAAAGATACCGGCTGAGTCCCGTTTGCGCAATAGCCCCCAAAAAACGAATCCCCCTTCCACGAGGGAAGGGGGATTCGAGTTCGAAATACAATCCTATCGCGCCCTGTCAAAAACAGCGCAGGCGCAGCCCAACGTTAGTGGGCGCGGATTTCATCGCTAACATCCTTTGGCTCGAAGATCACCGCCTTGGCGGGGGTTTCGGGCTCTTTGAGCATCAC
>DBMO01000039.1:390-761 GCA_002298995.1 Desulfarculales bacterium UBA696 | reverse complement strand
ATATTTATCTCTTCGAGGATCTTTGCCGGGATCTCCTTGAGGTCCTTGGCGTTTTCCTTCGGCACGAGCACCGTCTTAATAAGAGCGCGGTGAGCGGCCAGGATTTTTTCCTTGAGACCCCCGATCGGGAGAACGCGGCCCCTCAGGGTTATTTCACCGGTCATGGCAACTTCGCTTCGAACCGGAATTTTCCCAAGGGCGGAGACAATCGAAGTCGCCATGGTAATGCCGGCTGACGGCCCATCCTTGGGGATTCCCCCTTCGGGTACGTGCACGTGGATATCGACGCTCTGGTGGAAATCGGGTTCCAACCCAAGCTGCTTGGCGCGCGAGCGCACATAGCTCAGGGCCGCCTGAGCGGATTCCTGCAT
>DBMO01000039.1:0-362 GCA_002298995.1 Desulfarculales bacterium UBA696 | reverse complement strand
AACTCCGTCCAGGCAAGTCCCATGGCAAGGCCGATCTCGTCCTTTTCTTCGGCGCGGCCGTAATGGAACTTGGGTATGCCGAGGTAGTCCTGAATGAAATCCTCGGTGAGCACTATCCTTGTCTGGCTGCCGTTGTGGACGACTTCCTTGGCCACCTTTCGGCAAACAGTCGCGATTTCGCGCTCCAGGTTTCTCACACCCGCCTCTTTGGTGTAGTGGCGGATGATATAGAGAAGATTCTCATCCGAGAACTCGACATTTTCGGCACTGATTCCATTTGCCTTGCACTGCTTTTTGATAAGATAGTTTCTGGCAATATTCATCTTGTCAAATTCGGTGTATCCGGCAAGCTGGATAATCTC
>DBMO01000019.1 GCA_002298995.1 Desulfarculales bacterium UBA696 | reverse complement strand
TTTGCCGTGACTGTTCCCGCTGTTAGAGCACCGGCGCCGGTGATGGTCGCGTAGGTGGTCGAACCAAGCGAGAAGGTTGCCGTTACTGCCTTGGTCGTGGCGTTGCTGTAAGTGGCGGTTGCGCTGTAGGTCGCGCTCGCGCCCGAGTTTACTGAAGCCGGACCGCTGATCGCGATGCTCGACAGGGTCACTGCCGGGGCAACTATTGTTACGCTCTGGCTTGCCGTCTTGGTGACCGCGCCCTCGGTGTAGGAGGCGTTAACCATAACGGTCTGATTTGCGGTAACTGTTCCTGCTGTAAGAGCTCCGGCGCCGGTGATGCTGGCATAGGTGGTCGCACCCAGTGAGAAGGTTGCCGATACCGCCTTGGTGGTGGCGTTGCTGTAGGTGGCCGTTGCGCTGTAGGTCCCGCTCGCGCCCGAGTTAACCGAAGCCGGGCCGCTGATCGCGATGCTCGACAGGGTCACCGCCGGAGCAACTATTGTCACGCTCTGGCTTGCCGTCTTGGTGACCGCGCCCTCGGTGTAGGAGGCGTTAACCATAACGGTCTGATTTGCGGTAACTGTTCCCGCTGTTAGAGCACCGGCGCTGGTGATGCTGGCGTAGGTGGTCGCACCCAGCGAGAAGGTTGCCGATACGGCCTTCGTAGTCGCGTCACTGTAAGTGGCCGTCGCGCTGTAGGTCGCGCTCGCGCCTGAGTTTACCGATGCCGGGCCGCTGATCGCGATGCTCGACAGGGTCACCGCAGGGGCGACGATGGTTACGCTCTGGCTCGCCGTCTTGGTAACTGTGCCTTCAGTGTAGGAGGCATTGACCGTGACGGTCTGGTTTGCGGTGACTGTTCCCGCTGTTAGAGCACCGGCGCTGGTGATGCTGGCGTAGGTGGTCGCACCCAGCGAGAAGGTTGCCGATACGGCCTTGGTCGTAGCGTTGCTGTAGGTGGCAGTCGCGCTGTAGGTCGCGCTCGCGCCTGAGTTTACCGATGCCGGGCCGCTGATCGCGATGCTCGATAACGTTACAGCCGGTGCTGCCGGCTTGTCTGCGGCATTACCCGGAAAGGTAAGGGCAGCGATTTCGACGGCGTTGGTAAAACCATCGCCATCCGAATCCAGATTGGCAATTGCTGTAAAGGAGTAGCCGTTGTTTAAGTAATCACTACCATAGGAGTTCACTGCCGGTGCGGATGTGTGGCAAAGACTGCACGTATCTATTCTACTTCCTTTCGCCGCCGGGTACGCAGCCTCGAAAGCAAGCCAGTAGCCGCTGTTTGCATGAGCAGTTGCCGCAACTCCAGCCACAAGCCCGAGAAGAAGGGTTAAACAGATAAGTGCTTTGAATCGGGTTCTTCCTTTGTACATACTTCCTCCATATGTTTGGAATTTTACGCCTCGGAAGGCTCTTGTTGAATCTTGCTGGTTGCAAGAGGCTTCGGATAGTGAATAGTGACGGAGAGTCATTCGCCAAGAAGAATGCATGGTCCATGCCAGGGCGCGCCTGTTTCAATCAAGGCCTTGTAATCATTGTTTGAATCTAATTTGAGCCCTGAATGCCGCCTGAATCCGCCTCCGGTAAGGCAGGTAGGACTAAACTCGGCGGAGTAGAACCACTGGCGCTAAAGTAGGGGAAATCCTACTTTCACCAAATGTGAAGGGATTCACCTACACCAGCGAAGGTTTTCGACTTCACTTTCCGGAAAAAAACGTGGGGTTGAGGCTGAGAATTTTTTGAAGTGCTCGTTTTAATTAGCATTTAGAGGCAGATTCGTGGCTGCAAACACAAATTGGGCAGGCCTTCCAGCGTGCGGGCGCTAAGCCAGCAAAAATGTCTTTTCCGGAAAATGGTTATGGGTGGAATCCGTCTGTAGGGGTGAAAGGAAGGGTTACAATAAATCTCGACATTTTGCGACCTGGCTTTTGCGGTTATTTCGCCTCCGTGCAGTTCGGCTATCTTGTGGCAGATGGCATGCCCCATGTCCGCTCCATCGTACTTGGCATCCAGGTGAAGTCGCTGGAATGGCCGGCATATCAGATCGACATACTTTTCGTCGAACCCCACTCCGTAGTCGTCGACGCTTATCTGGTGCCAGGCGGGATTCCCGGCTCACCCTTACAGGAAACACCAAAGCTCATACGCGGCAATTATCCAGGCGGAATGTTTGACATCACACTTTGTATCCTCCCAAGATCATTGATCTGCCGCATCCCAGGGATTTATTTAATGAAAAAGTGCTTCAGGAAGTGTCATATTCGTCCGAATGGATAAGCGACGGACGCTCATCTTCCGGCTTTCCCATTCCATTCACGTTAAGACTCAGCGCCGCACCAATCCGCTCCCGTCGAAGAATCCCACAAAACAAGGCATCAGAGCGGTTATAGAGCGAGGGATTCTTTTTCCAACTCGCGCTTCAAAAAAGGAGGATTTGATGAGAACTACTTTCAAGGCGGTATTTGTCTCGCTACGCCAGTCGCTTGCTCTCCAGACGGCAGTCGTTTTCGCTCAAAACACTCCCGAAGAATTGTCGAAGGAATCCGAGGAATTCCGTCTTTCCTAAAAATTCTTGAGGAATATGCAGGAATTCCCGATTCTATGTGTGATCTCGGAAGCTCATTGCGGATAGGGCAACAATAATGAGTGCGATGCAAACATCCGTTTGGAACGCACAGCCGCCGGCTTATGTATATTCGGAGCAGGAAAATGGGTGACAGGAACGGGACTGAACAACCGGCAGTACTGGGCTTCCTTTGCCAGATGATAATCGAGGAACTCAAGAATCTTTCCTCGACCCGGCACGGGCTCTCGGAATCAAGCCTGCACGATGCGCTGTCGTACAGGTCCGGAATTCTCGATTTGCTTGGAGTCCAGGGCTGTCTCAATGAACTCAAGGGCGCCTATTCAAAAGTTTTGGCCGAACTCGGACACCATGCGGGCGAGGAATTCAGGGATCGCTTTTGCGGTATTCTCTCCAGGATACACGAGGCACCGAACTTCAATTCTTTTCGTGTACTGCGCGACGATATAATCGATCTTGTTCAGGATTACAGCTCAATGGTCGCTGAAGACAAGCGGGCGTTTTCAGGTCTCATCGTCGAAATCGGCGCCCAGCTGTGCGATGTGGAAAACAAGTGTCTGGGGCTCATCCAGGACACCACAATGACCCACCGTGCCAACAATATGTTCAACACCATGATGGATTCGCATGTAAATGATATGGAGGAAATGGCCGACTCCAGCAAAAATCTTTCCGATATCAGAAGAATAGTCAAAACAAAGCTGGAAACAATCAAAAGGGCATTGGAAAGAAAAAAGACCGAGGACCGGCTTCGGGAGCGCCGCTTCGAGTCGGATATAGAGAGGCTTACCAACAACCTCAAGGAAATGCAGGAGCGGGTCGCCCGTGACCAGCGCAGAAGGAGGGTCCTGGAGCTGGAAGTATTGATAGACCCGCTCACCGGAATCGCCAACCGCAGGGGCCTGGACCGGCATCTAAGAAAGGAAATCAAGAAATTCAAGCGGCACAATACCACCTTCTCGCTCGTATTTTTCGACATAGACGATTTCAAGAAGGTCAACGATACCTACGGCCACTGGGTGGGAGACAAGTGTATCAGCTACGTTGTTGAAAGGGTGAAACAGAACCTGCGCGAATCGGATTTCATAGCGCGCTTCGGCGGGGACGAGTTCGTAGTCTGCCTTCCCATGACCGATCTCAAGTCCGCCGATTTCGTGGCCACGAAATTATCCAACGCCATATCAAATACACGTTTCATATACCAGGATGCGCAAATCCAGCTTGCAATCAGCGCCGGCGCGGCCCAGGTCGAACAAACGGACGCCACGCCCGAGAGCATAATAGCCAGGGCGGATGCCGCACTCTACGAGGCCAAAAGTAGAGGCAGGGAAACAGAATAACCCACCTTGAGAGATCTCCAGACAAAGCACACGCACTTGAGGCCGGCCGGCAATCAAGGGCAGGAATAGCGCTGAAAAACGCTACAAGCCTGCCCCTGATCGGATAAATACTTCTTAATTCCAGGCCCGGTATTCCAAGGCTGTTTCTTTGTTTGCGGGGGAGGTCAGCGCTTTCGCTGAATTCCGGGCGTTTTTCTCTCCTGGCACAGCCGTGCCCTTCCGGCCACTTGAGTTCCCGTCGATCAGGGACTTCAAATCTCCAGTAAAAAAGGTCATTTGCTGTGCCTGTGAATTCAACTCCTCCGAGGCTGCAGCAGATTCTTCGGCATTGGCGGCATTTTGCTGAACCACTTTGTCCATCTCGCTAACTGCTTTGGAAATCTGTGCAATGCCCTCTGCCTGTTCCAGAGATGCCGCGGTGATTTCTCCGACCAATTCACCCGATTTTTCAACACTTCCGGCGACCTCTCGGAATTCATTGTTGGTTCTTTCGACCACTTGGGAGCCCTCGGACACCTTCCTGACGGTGCCCTCTATCAGAACGGCGGTATTTTTCGCCGCTTCAGCAGCCCTCATTGCGAGATTTCTCACCTCATCCGCAACGACTGCAAAACCGGCCCCGGCTTCTCCGGCACGGGCCGCTTCAACAGCTGCATTCAATGCGAGCAGATTCGTCTGGAATGCAATCTCATCAATTGTCCTGATAATTTTCGAGGTCTCCTCGCTGGCCTTCGAAATCTCACCCATCGAGGTCGTCAACTGTCCCATCGACTGGGAGGCCCGCGCAACTGTCTCATTCGTCCCGGACATCAGAAGATTGGCCTGATTGGCGTTCTCTGCGTTCTGCTTTGTCATCGAAGACATTTCTTCGAGCGATGATGAGATCTCTTCAAGCGCGGATGCCTGCTCGGATGAGCCTTCGGCCAATTGCTGGCTTGCTGACGAGACCTGGCTCGAAGCAGATGAAACCAGATCCGAGGACTCGGTAAGACCTTTTGTTATTTGTATAACCGGCTTCGAGATGCTGCGGGTCACGAGAAATATGAGCAGTATGGATATCAGAACGGCCCCGGCTACGACAGCCATGGCCACAGTGGTTTCGTACCGGACCTGATCGTTAACCATCTCAGCCTTCGCAGTCGCGGACTTCGAAGCAGCATCGGTGATCTCCGCTACTACCGGCTCGATCTTGTGGACCGCAATGCGCATGGTTTCGGTATCGGCAGCTATCTTCTGGTCCTTTGCAGCCAGTGCCTCAAAGCTTGACCTGTAATCTTTAATATTCTTATCGAGCCCTGAAATCACTGCCGGGGGCGCGATTTTCTTCAGGGCTTCCCCCAGCTTTTCCAGCGACTGAACCGTTGCTTTTACATATTTCTGATCGCCTCGCAGCAGGTAATCTTTTTCGTTTCTGCGGACTTGGAGCAGTAGCACTTCTGCTTCGGCTGCCGAGAGTTCCAGTATTGATTTTTCAAGCACGTGCACAATTTCCCTGAACTTTCCCTGCAAACCGGAATCCTGGTCGAGTCCACGTTCTTCCCAGGAAAGCGCCACCTGATTAAAAGCTTTCCCATACTCCTGTACATTGGCAACGATCGATTCGGTCTTCCCCGCAATCTCCATATTGCCCGATTTCTGGCTAAGAGCGAGAAGCTCCTGCGCGTTTTTTCTCAAACCCTCGATGTCTTTGGCGAACATTGAGCTGTACTTTTTATCGTGCCGGAGCAGGAAATCCTTTTCGTTACGCCGGCATTGCAGCATACCTATGTCAACATCCCGAGAATATTGGGCTATTGCCATGTCCTCCTTCATAAGGTTTTGGAAAGATTTGTTCGATGAAGTTACTGCGTCGTGATAGATTAAGATCGCAATCATAAAAGGGACTAGAACCATTGTGAAACCTACAATCATCTTGCTGCTGAGCTTAAGGTTGCCGAACATCGGGTGCTCCTTCCGGAAGAGGGTGAGAATCTACGGCTCGAGCTTGAGCGAGCATTTTCTACAGAATCATAGGAGACGTCATTTAAATCGGCGGCGGCGGAAGGCATCTAAAGAATAATTTTTGTATCATTTAAGGGAGGCTAACAAAGTTGATGCGAAAATGCTTTGAACTTCTCTCATTTGGGGAAAATGGGTAACGCACTCGAAAGATTAGATAACCGTGCAATTCGGAATGACACGCTGTTGTAACTTATTTCCTCTGGAAGCATTGCTCCCGCCTATCCTGCTTATCAAAAAAATGTGAAGGCGGTTTAGTTGTGTCCCTCCGGGCCAACTACTCCGATAGATCCCTTTGCTGCTTTTTTAAGCGGGATCGGCTTTTCGCTACTCGCCGGGCGTTGCGGCACTTTCTCGATTTCAGATCCACCGGTTTGAGCCATGGGGAAAACTGCTTAAATCCCTTAAATTCCCAAAATCCCTCAAATCCCCAACTATAGATTGTCAAAGGTTTACAAAGGGATATAATACGCCCGCTGAAAACCTGCCGGCTGCCTGGAACCGTTTTATTTTCGGGCATTTTTGAATTGATACCAAAATTTTGAAGGAAAAAATCCATGCACCTTCGAAAACGAAGCGCAGTTACGGGCGGGGCCGGCTTTCTTGGCTCCCACCTTTGTGAGAGACTCCTTAATGACGGCCACGACGTGATTTGCATAGACAATCTATATACGGGGAGCAAGCGCAATATCATCAAGCTTCTCAACAACCCCTATTTCGAGCTCTACCGGCACGACATCACCTATCCGCTCTACATCGAAGTCGACGAAATATTCAATCTGGCATGTCCGGCCTCTCCAATTCACTATCAGAACGACCCCGTGCAGACGACGAAAGTAAACGTGCACGGTTCGATAAACATGCTCGGGCTGGCAAAGCGTCTCAAGATCAAGATAATGCAGGCCTCCACCTCGGAAGTTTACGGAAACCCGATCGAGCACCCGCAGCGGGAAACCTACTGGGGAAACGTCAACTGCGTGGGGCCCAGGTCCTGCTATGACGAGGGCAAGCGCTGCGCCGAGACACTTTTCTTCGATTATCACCGGCAACACAACCTGAACATCAAGGTAGCCAGGATCTTCAATACATACGGCCCCCGCATGCACCCAAACGACGGCCGGGTGGTTTCCAATTTCATAGTCCAGGCCCTTACCGATCAGCCCCTGACCATCTACGGCGACGGCCAGCAGACCCGCTCGTTTTGCTACGTCGATGACCTCATCGAGGGCTTCACAAGACTTATGTCCACCCCGGACGGCTTCACGGGGCCGGTTAACCTCGGCAATCCCGTGGAATTCACAATCATAGAGCTTGCCGAAATGGTTCTGGAAATGACCGGCTCCAAATCCGAGCTGACACGAAGGCCCTTGCCCCAGGACGATCCGGTAATGCGCAGGCCTGATATCACCGTCGCAAAAGAAAAACTCGGTTGGCAGCCCACCATTCCCCTGAAAGAAGGTCTTGGAAAAACGATTGCATACTTTGACGACCTCCTGAAGGAGGAAGGAAAGCATAGCGTGCTGAAAAAGTTCTGATCCAAAGCAGGTCCGGATCTTTTGCAGGGCAGGCCGGGACAAGTTTTCCGGTCTGCCCTTTTTTCTGGCGCTCGGGGCCGAGGGGGCGCTCCCGAGTCTTTGTCCGGCCGGAAATTTCGATGATCTTTAGCGGCAAGTGTGGTAAGAATTTTTGCCTTCCGCAGTTAATCGGCACACTTTAGCCGCGGCTCGCTCAGGAGAGATCCGTATGCAGATTCTTCGGGGTTGATTGCGGTCATCAATACGACTCTTGGATGATTCTCCAGCGGGAGTTGAAAATGACGAACAAAACTGATGAAGGAATCAGCGAACTCAGGGAGAAGCTGTGGCAGGCACGGCAGGTGGTGGTGCTTACCGGCGCCGGCATTTCGGCGGAATCCGGCGTACCCACCTTCCGGGGCGAAGGGGGCCTTTGGAAGCGCTACTCGGTAATGGAATTGGCGACTCCGGAAGCCTTCTCCCGCGACCCAAAGCTAGTCTGGGAGTTCTATAACTGGCGCCGCGAACTGCTCGCCCCCCTTAGCCCAAATCCGGGCCACTACGCTCTTGCCGAAATGCAGCGCAGAATTCCCCGCTTCACACTGGTTACGCAAAATATAGACGGTCTTCACCGCAAGGCCGGCAGCACTGATGTAATCGAACTCCACGGCAACATCTGGTGGGTACGCTGCACAGGCTGCGGCAAGCTGATGGAGGACCTGAGGGTCCCTCTTCCCGAAATGCCGGAATGCCCCACCTGCGGCGCTTTGCTAAGGCCCAATGTTGTCTGGTTTGGCGAGATGCTGGACCCCCAGGTCCTTAATGCCGCCTATGAGGCTATCAGCAACTGCGATCTGATGATCGTTGCCGGAACGTCGGGAACGGTACAGCCCGCCGCCTCGATGGGAGTTCAGGCAAAAAGGTCCGGCGCAACGGTTGCCGAAGTAAACCTTGAGCCGACCCCCTATACCGACACATACCAGATTTCAATTTCAGGCAAATCGGGTGAGATTTTGCCGCGGTTATTGTGAGAGAGACCGGAGAGCGCAAATAAGACAAACGAGGGGCGAACAGGCAACAGGCTCAATGATTCATATACCAAAATGTAGAAAATTTACCGGATACCGGCCTTGCGCGCCATACAGGTTGTGCACCGGGATTTCCGATGATTGCTCCGCGTTCGATTCTCAGTGGCTGCTGCTGAGTCCCGCAAGATCCGGCCGGATGCTTGACGATCCTGCTTTGCTGAATAATCTGGAAGCCCACCACCCCCACACTCAGGTCGTCGCGGTGGTGCACCCCGAAGAGGTTTCCCTTTTTGCGTCTCATCCCCTGGTTGACCTGGCGTTTCCCGCATCATTCGAGACAGTCTGCATGCTGAACGTGATGCGGTTCGACCACATTCACGCGCCGGGCAACGATCCTTTGACGCATGCTCTTGTCGAGCGGCTTTCAGGACCGCCGGCAGGCAAGTTTGTCATGCTCGGCGGTGAATTGAGAGAGCTGCGGGAGCGGCCCCATCAAGCACGACCCGGCAACAGCCATCGCATCCTCATTATAAACCTGGACGCCCTCGGGGACGTTTTGATGACGACCTCGATCCTTCCGGCCATAAAGAGAGCCCGGCCCGATTCAAACATTCACTGGCTAACCGAGCCTTACGCAAAAGAAGTGCTCCGGCACAACCCCCTGCTTGACCAGGCCTTTGCGTTTGGCGACAGCGCGGTTGCCGATCTGCTGGATAGGGATTACGACCTGCTTATCTCGGTTGATAAAGGCCGCAGATCGTGCGCTGTCGCCGAGCTAATATCCTGCTCCGACAAGCGCGGCTACGGCATGAACGGATTTGGGCAGGTGACTTTTTTCAACCCCGAAGCAGAATACGCCTACAGGCTCGGCATAGATGATTTCGAGAAATTCCGGGTCAACCGGAAAACCGGCCAGCAGCTTCTTGCCGAAAGCATGGGGCTGGAATACCGCCGCGACCCTTATACGCTGGTGCTGACGGACGAAGAGAAAAGGTTTGTCGCGGAGTACAGGGCCTCAGTGGGCATATCACCGGATGCTTATGCCGTGGGCATCAATACCGGCTGCTCAGAGATCTACCCGAACAAGAAGCTCACTATCAACCAGCACGTGGCCCTTATCAGAAAAATTGGGGAAGCGGCGGAAGGGGTTGCCGTTTTGCTTCTCGGAGGAAAGCAGGAGACCGGGCGAAATTCGGAAATCGCAGGCAGGTGCAGGGCAGAAGGCGTGAAGTGCCGCGTCATCGAAACGCCAACAACTGAAGGCCTCCGGCGCGGGATTCTCTATATTGCGGCATGCGACGGGATGATAACCGGAGACACCTCGGCGCTCCACATCGGGATCGCCCTTGGGTTGTATACGATCTCGTGGTACGGGACATCATGCTGGACGGAAATAGATCTCCACGACAACGGGATCAAGTTCTACCGGGAGGACCTCGCTTGCTCTCCCTGCTGGAAAAGCAAATGCACAAATATAAACCAAAGAGTCGGCCTGCCGGAATGTCTTGCCGGAGTTGATCTGGACAAAATGGCGGCAGGCGTTAAACTGCATGCCGATAAGCTGATCAGGTAGCCGCCGCTTCGGATCGGCTTTTTTCGTTGAATACCTTTTTTGCAGCAATCCCCCAGGCGAGCAGCCCCATCGAGATCAGCATCACCAGCGGGTCCCACCAAAGACCAAAATTACCGTCCACCCGGCGAAAGATTTCCGGGAAAAATGAAATGGAAGAATTCACGAATACCAGCCACCACGCAATCCCGGCGCGAACCTCGATCTCCATGTAATATAGCGCAAAAATCGCCAGCGCGGGCGCGGCAATCGCGTAGCCGTTCACCTCGGTCATCGGGTTAAAAACCATCAGGTAGGCCGATGAAAGGGCGAGCAAAATCATGGCCCGCTTGGGTTCTTCCGTGCCTTTCGCCCCCGCGATCCAGAGCCCCAGTGTCGCCAGCCCGGCCGCAAGCCTCACCAGCTGAGACGCCGCTCCGGTAAGCGGCACTCCGAGTGTCCTCAGCAGTCCGTTCAGGTCCGCAAAAATATGGTTTGTCGTGACGGAAAAAGTCAGCAGCCGTCCGGCGAGTTCGCGGTACTGGCTCAGGACATATTCAGGGGAGCCGAAAAAAAATGGGAAAACAAGAAACACGACAAGCGACAGGCAGAGCGACCTCACCATGGGCCGGTAGATAACCAGCGCGAGCAGCATGGGAGCCAGCGCAATAGGTTTCAGGAGCAGCAGCACCATCATGCAAAAAGAGGCCGCCGTCCAGCGCTCCTTTGCAAGAAAGACCGCGAAGTGAACCAGGACTGCCGCGAAAGTGAGATTGGCCTGTCCGCAGCGCAACGCTCCCAGCGACGGCAATATCGCCAGGAGAGAACAAATCAGAAAAACTTTTTCAGAGTCGCGCCATTCAAAGCACCCCACAAGCCGCCGGATGGCCCAGGCAAACAGTCCCATCGATATGAGCCGCCACAGGTTGTCCCCCAGCCACATCGGAAGCATGTGGAAAGGCGTGAACACGATTGCAAACTGCGGGAAGTAAAAATAGAGGTGCGCACCATACGTGTATAACGACTGACTCCCCCACCATGCGCTTGTCGCGGCGTGATAGACGGGAGTTACGGTATTCTTGGCCGGATCGGCCGCCACCATCGCGGCAACCGCCAGGAAAGGCAAAATCCAGGCAATGGCGGAGGCTATCAGATATCGCCTGCCCTGTTTTTCGCCGGCGCCAAGTATAGTTGCCACATCCATGCCCTGCAAAATCCCTCCGCCGCGCGGGAAACGCCCGGACTATCAAAAAGGCCCCGCTCCCGCGGGCCCTCAATTTTTAAAAACCAATTTTGAGTGTTGCTCTTTATTCCCTCTAGCCGGCCAAGTGTCAATAGAAATGCCCCATGCGCGATAGTTCAGCTAATTCCAGCCAACAGCCCAACAGCGTGGAAAGAAACGGCATTCTTAAAACCGGCCCGAGTGATTTTCCTACGGATTTGAACAGGAAAACATCGATGGTCCATGAAATTGAAAGTACAGATCGCCAGGCCGAAGTCGGCGGAAGGGGCGCCAAATCTAATCGAGGAGGGGATAAAGAAAGGACATTAATGCTTTGTCAACCGGTGTTACCGGATTAGAGGCTGCCGAGGATTGTCCAATGCCGATTTTGTTGGTGGCGGTCACCGTGAACGTATAGGTTTTCCCGTTGGTGAGGCCTGTTACTGTGATCGGGCTTGCTGCTCCGGATTTTTGAATGTTTCCGGGGTTCGATGTCACCGTGTATGAGGTAATTGGACTTCCGCCATCTAATTCAGGAGCAGTGAATGCAACTGTTGCCTGCCTGTTCCCCGCCTTTGCACTAACCTCTGAAGGAGTTCCGGGGCTGGTGACCGTGATTGATGAATCAAAGAGCTCACAGACGGAAATAGAATTGAGATTAAACACCGACAAAACCCCTCCGGATACGAGCACCATGCCGTTCGAAAGGAGCGAGGTCGCGTGGCGCCAACGAGCAGCGCTAAGGCTCTGGGTTGTTGTCCATGCGCCAGTTGAGGGATCATAAATTTCACAACTGGATAAAGCTATATCTCTCCATCCCCCTGTCACGAGCACCTTTCCGTTTGGCAACAACGTGGCGGTGTGAATCGAACGACCGGTGACAAGGCTTCCGGCCACAGTCCAGGCCCCAGTGTTGGGATCGTATAGCTCACAACCGGGAATATCATAGGCGGTAATGGAACACCCCCCCGTCACCAACACTTTGCCGTTTAATAGCCTGGTGGCAGTGTGACCCGCACGTGCAGTAATTATTTTGCCCGTCGATGTCCAAACACCTGTTGCGGAGTCATAGAGTTCGCAAATCGATGCATCGGGCAAATCGCCTCCTCCGGCTACCAGCACCTTCCCGTTTGCAAGTAGTGTTGCCGTATGGCCGTCCCGTCCAGTTATCAGACTTCCTGTTGTCATCCATGCACCGGTGGATGGATCATAGATTTCGCAGCTCGAAGTACTGCTGGCTCCGTTGTACCCTCCAGCTACCAACACCTTTCCGTTTGGAAGGAGTGTAGCCGTATGGCCATAGAGCCCAGTCGATAGGTTTCCCGCTGCCGTCCAGACGCCGGTGGATGGATCGTAGATTTCGCAGCTCGACGTGTACCCCCCACCGTAGATGAACCCTCCAGTAACCAGCACCTTCCCATTCGGAAGGAGTGTAGCCGTAGGAAATTCTCGCGCAATGGCAAGGCTTCCGGTTGCCGTCCAGGTTCCGGTGGATGGATCATAGATTTCGCAGCTTGAAAAATCGCTCCAAAGAGCATCCTCATATCCCCCAACTACAAGCACTTTGCCGTCTTGCAGCAAGGTGGCCGTATGGCCGGCCCGCCCAGTTATCAGACTTCCCGTTGTCGTCCAGGCGAATGCGGGTGCATTGACGGTAAGGGAAAAGGCTCCAAGGATCAGAAACACCAAGACCAGGGAAAGTCCTGAGTGACTCCATCCTGGCCTTCTGTTCAGATCAAAAGTGCTGAATTTTTGTATCATCAGGCTATTAATCCTTCCCAGAGCCAAACAGAAAGCGCTTCAACACCGAGCACAGGAGAATTAATCCTTCTATTATTCGCATGATGGCCGGAAAGATTCTTGGACCTCAAATTAAAATCGGCAAAAAAACCGCGTACGATTAGTGATATTTTCAGAGATATTTATGATGAGTAGCAGTATTTATCGTTTCTTGTCGTCCCTATTCCCCCGTCGGGCGTCTTACCCGGCATGTCCGTTATTGCCCGAATGCTGTGGCGTAAAATTTTATAAGGTTAAACCACACGTTTAACTTTTTTCGGTTATTATATACGCGTTTTTAGCGGCAGGCTGGAAGGCCGGCCATGCAGGAAACCGGCGGGATTGACCCCGGACCCGCCGGGCAGTTATCCTGCAAAATGGGAATCAACTCTGAGTTCGTTTTCATGGGGAGGTAGTATGGGTATCAATAGAAAATCATTTGGGCCGGTCCTGGCGCTTTTTCTTGCTGTCCTGTCTTTTTCGATTCCCGCCTTTGCGGCCTCAGTCGATGAACCGATCCTGGTAGGACGGATAGGATATATCGAAGGCCAGGTTCTTCGATATATACCGGACAACAAGGACTGGGTGGCAACGGTAAAAGACGCCCCGTTCGGGATCAACGATGCGCTCTACTCAGACCAGGTGGGCCGGGGCGAGTTCATCATGCCCAACGGGATCTGGACACGCATAGGCGGAACTACCCAGATTCAGCTCATCGTGCTCAAAAACGACATCTGCGATATGGACGTTGCCGCCGGAGTTGCGCGATTCTACAACAAGAGCCCCAATGCGGCGCTCAAGGTAACGACCCCGTATGGTTATATCCTCTCCGAGCCCGGTTCCTCGTTCGACCTCTACGTCGGTGACCAGTCGCTTGAAGTGCTGGCCCTGGACGGCAAAGTGGAATTCATCCACGCAACCAACACCAGATATGAGGTCGCTCAAGGTTCAGGTTCGATAATCGCCAGCGCGGACCGCGCCGCGGCGGGCGATTCGACCGTCGACGCATCCTGGGACGACTGGAATGCCACCAGGGACAGCCTGTGGTCGAAAAGAACACAGGTGAAAGGCGATTCGATAACCTACCTGCCGCCCCAACTCCATGATGACGCGTACGAATTCGAACAAAACGGAAAATGGGAAAGGGTTTATTACGAAGGCGAATACCGGAATTATTGGCGGCCTACTCATGTTGCGGATGACTGGCGGCCTTTTACAGTAGGCAGGTGGACCGAGTGGTACGGCGACCAGTGCTGGGTACCCGATGAACCTTTCGGATATGTGACCCATCACTACGGAAACTGGGTGATTATAGGCGGAAGGTGGTTCTGGGCGCCGCCCGTCCCGCGTGTTGCGGTGGTGACGGCGGTCCCGGTTATAGACTACGGCTGGTATCCCGGCCGTGTGGCCTGGATATCGAGCGGCCCCAACATTGGCTGGGTACCCCTTGCCCCCTCCGAAGTCTATTACTCGCACAGGCACTGGGGACCTCAGGCAGTCGTTATCGGGGCCGCCCCGGTTGCCGCGATCACCGTGGGAGCGCTGGCCTTTGCCGGTGCGGCGGTAATTGTTCCTCAAACCCATTTCTGGGGAGTGCGCGACTACAGCAGGGTCCAGGTGGCAAATATCGACAGGACAATGATCATCAACAACTACCGGACCGCTCCGGCAATAAATACTGTCATACCCAACTACAGCACTGCTCCAAACAGGTACAACTTCACGCCCATGGCGGTAGCGGCCAAACCGCATGTGGAGGTGCTGCAAAGAATTGAACACAATCAATTGGCGATTCAGCAGGCCCCGAGGATGAACGCTGCAATGGTAAAGCAGGAAGCAATTGCGGCCAAAGCTCCCTCGGTCCCGCTCCAGTTGCAGCAGCAGATTAAGTTGCCACCACCCCAGGTGACGAATAAAATCGTGCCGTCCAATATGGTGACAGCTCCCAAAAACCAGATTCAGTTCAAAGCAGCCGACATTAAAGTAAATCCAAAGCCCGCGCCCATCAGCACACCGGCATTTACCGGCGCGCCCGGAGGACGCCCGGCACTACCGGGCACGGCTTTGCCTTCCGGCGTAAAACCTGTAGCTCCGGGCCTCACCAACACCGTACCGGGAGCGGTAACGCAACCGACATTGCAGGGACGTCCCACGCCTCCAGCTTTCAAGCCGGCAACCCCGCTGACGCAGCCCTCCGTGACAGGACCTTCTGGAATTCCTTCGCCGCGAACCCAGCTGCCTCCCCCGACATTCAAGGGAAACACGGGGACTACCCAAACTCCTGCAGGCGTAATGCAGCCGGGGGCAACGGGCGGAACCATGCCCAAGGGGACCGCGCCGACGTTGAGAACCATGCCGAGCAGCCCGTCGTTCCAGGGAACGCAGCCAAAGACCTTGAACACACAGCCGCTGATAAACTCTCCTTCGGCGACTCGGCCGCGCTATAATGCTCCCTTGACCACGCAGCCCCGCTATAATGCTCCGGTTACGCAACCGCGAATTACCGCGCCTTCGGTTACGCAGCCGAAGTTTAATGCGCCTTCGGTTACACAGCCAAAGTTTACTTCTCCTTCGGTTACACAGCCGAGGTTTACCGCGCCTGCGGTTACACAGCCGCGCTTTACCGCACCTCCGGTTACACAGCCAAAGTTTAATGCCCCGGTTACGCAGCCGAGGTTTACTGCTCCCGCGGTTACCCAGCCAAGGTTTACTGCTCCCGCGGTTACCCAGCCAAGGTTTAATGCTCCGGTTACGCAGCCAAAGCTTAACGCGCCTCCGGTTACACGGCCTCCGGTTGCCCCGCAGATAAATCGGCCCGTGCTGACGGCACCGCCGGTAAAGACACCGCCGGCTAATCAGCAGAAGAAGAAGCCCGGTGAGCCGGGGTATGTTCCCGGACAATAGTAATCGGTTGGGGGAACCGATGGGGCTGGTTGCCCAAAGGCGAATCGAGAAAAATTAAGGCCGGAATCGAGAAAAGCTCCCCTCCCCTTGTGGGAGGGGTCGGGGGAGGGGACTGAAATCGTCAGACTTTTCCGACACCCTCCCCTGGCCCTCCCGTCAAGGGAGGGGAATTTCGCACCAAAAACTCCTCCGGGCAGCTCGGCGACTCGGCAACATGCCCCAGTTCACCTCCACCGCATCTCCCAAGATTGGACAAGGCGAATGCCATGCCCCACGGCCGAATCCCCGGCCCGCGGCTCAGCCCCTATTTAAAGCTCAGGATGTAGCCGGCCAGTGCTTCCCGTTCTTCTTCCCCAAGCGCGGCAAGCTTTTGCATCTGGCCCCGCATCATACCTTTTTTCTCGCTTTCCATTATCGGCTCGAACCCGCTTTTCATGAACCCGGCCAGCTTGTCCTTTGTCTGGTACGCCTTTGCTATTTGGACCAGGGAGAACCCCGCCGAATCCACATCGGGCTTATGGCAGGCGCCACACTTGAGGGATTCGAAAATCTCGGCTCCGGATCTTTCACCATAGGCACTACCCGGTTGAAAAAAGCAAAAGCAGCAAACAAGCGCCAGAATCGGCAGGAACACAAATCGCATAATTTTCTCCTTGTAAAAGGTCCAGCAACGGTGCGCATCTGCACGCACCTGGAGGACAAAAAGGTTTCCAATGCGTTTCGGGAAACAATAAGTTCCTGTCCGCCCCGCGTAAACCTGCACTCACCTTGAAAACACACTTTTTTCAATATCTTGGGCGTTTATTGAATATTCTTGCCCCCCTCCCGGCCTCTCCTTACCTTGAAGGTGTGTACGTTTGTCCGCACTTTGCTCTTGGATGGAATTCAAAAGCAAGAAAGGGGTAAAGATGAAAGCGGGTGTAATAATGAGCGGAACCGGGGCCATATTGGTTCTGAGTGCCTGCGATTCGTTCGAGGATCCCCAGCTTGTCCAATCTCTTCGCGAGAAGGGAATCACAAAATACATCGCCCTGGAAGTTCCGGTAGACATGGTAAAGGGCTCGTATGGCTCGCTTTTTCAGATCACACTGGCAGATCGCAAGCAATCGGATGTTTGCAGGGTTATTGATGTGGATGGGGCCAGGATATTCAGGAACTTCCCCCTGACAGTGATGGGAAGGCCTATTTGCCACGAAGCGGCTATACCCCGCAAAGCTGCTTAGCCTGTGCGATTTCCAAGTTTGAGGTCCAGTAATCAGTCCTTGAAAAGTTTTCGCTGCCCAATCTTCTCAAAGGGGGATATTCGGTATCCCCCTTTCCTGTATGCTGGGACATTGCCGGACTAATTTCCGAAGCTCGCCTCTGCCAAATCCAAGCACAAGATTGCTTCCCGGCCCCGGAAATACTATAATGCGCAGTCCCGTAATCGATGGGAGGAGATGAAGCTACAGCCGAAAACATTTTGCAAAACAGGTTTGCTGATGTATAATTTATAGTTTGAGCAGTAATCAGATCAGGAAGGAAGGCGATACATGAAAGACAATATCCATCCAAACTACTTCGATACCGTCATCAAGTGCGCTTGTGGAAGCGAAATTCAAACCGGTTCGACCAAAAAGGAAATCCGGGTTGAAATCTGCTCCAAATGCCACCCCTTCTACACCGGCAAACAGAAACTGGTGGACTCGGCCGGCCGCATCGAAAGGTTCCGCCGGAAGTACGAAAAGTTTCAGAAACCCGAAGAAAAATAAGCCGCGGAAATCGGATGGCGGAGATCCTCTGGATTGCGATGCCTGAAATCCGGAATCCGAACCTGGAACAGGCGGGGGATGGATAAGTGCCTCCGCATTTCCAGTTCCAAGAATAATCCCGCCTGATTTCAGTCGGACCGAGCATGCCCGGAGCGGATCGCGGGCACAATCCGAGCCGGTTTATCCCGGTTCTTTATTTTTGCCGGGGCTTTGCGAGCGAGGGTTTCCCATTCGCCCGCCCAGGACCGGAAAGGCAAACCGCACCAATGTTTAACAGGCTCGAAAGCGTAGTACAAAGGTTCCAAAAACTCGAGGAAGAACTCGGGAACCCGGATCTGCTCAGCAATCAAAAAGAATACCAGCAGGTTGTGAAGGAGCGCTCCGATATAGCCCCGGTGGTGGAGAAGTATGGGCACTACAAGAGCCTTAAAGAACAGGTAAAAGAAAACCAGGCGATGCTCGAACGCGAGGAAGACACGGAAATGCGTGACCTGATCCGCGAAGAACTTGCCGATCTCAAAAGACAGCTCGAATCGACTGAAAACGCACTAATACTAATGCTGGCCCCCAAGGACCCCAACGATGACAAAAACGTCATCCTTGAAATCAGGGCGGGCACGGGAGGCGAAGAGGCGGCCCTTTTTGCCGCGGACCTCTTTCGCATGTATTCGCGCTACGCGGAACTCCGCCGCTGGAAGGTGGAAATCATGGACGCCAACCAGACCGGGATCGGCGGGTTCAAGGAAATAATCGCCTCGATAAACGGCAAAGGGGCCTTTAGCAGGCTCAAGTTCGAGCGCGGCGTTCACCGGGTTCAGCGCATACCCGTGACCGAGAGCCAGGGGAGGATCCACACATCGGCTGTTACCGTGGCCGTTTTGCCCGAAGCCGAAGAGGTGGACGTCTACATCGACCCAAACGATCTCCGCTATGATGTTTTCCGCTCATCCGGCCCCGGCGGGCAGAGCGTCAACACAACCGATTCCGCCGTTCGCGTTACCCACATACCGACAGGCCTGGTTGTAATCTGCCAGGATGAAAAATCTCAGCACAAAAACAAGGCCAAGGCCCTCAAGGTCCTTCGCGCTCGCCTGCTCGACGCAATGCAAGCCGAGCAGGAGGCCAAAATAGCCCAGGACCGCAAAAGCCAGGTCGGCAGCGGCGATCGCAGCGAGCGCATCCGCACCTACAATTTTCCACAGAACCGCATCTCGGACCACCGAATAAACCTCACCCTTTATAAACTCGACATGGTCCTCTCCGGCGCTCTCGACGACCTGATAGACCCCCTTGCAACCTACTTCCAGTCGGAAGCCCTCAAAGGCGAATAGAACCTTCCCTGGAGGCTGAATTCATCGGGACTCACGTTGTGATGGTGGCTTAATGGGGAAGTTTGTCGAGGCCAATAACTTCGGGTTTTAAAGCCGCCGGGTTCCCGCCCGGAAGCGCCGCGGAAATGACGATTTTCAAGATCGACTCGGGCGTGAATAACACATCCGGTTTGGGCAACAGCCCCTCTTTTCGTGCCCACCGCCTTCAAAACTAAAGCCGATTCACCCCAGCTTAATGCTGATCAAGCTTGCATGGAGAGCAGTTGTTGTTACGTGAGTTTTTCAACCACACCTGAAAAAGGTGAAAGAAGCGGCCCATGCCGAGTTCGATCAGGTTGAAGCGGCTTTTCCGAAAATCCCGGCAAATAATGGGAACCGTCGCTACCTTGAGACCGGCATGCCCCGCCTCGCAGAGCAGATCGAGCACGTAGCCGGTATCATTGCTTATATCGCCAAGCAGCGGGCGGACCGAGTCGAGCCTGTAGCCTTTTGCGCCGGGAGAATAATCATCGTAGGGCAAGCCCAGGAAGACCTGCGCGCACAGGGCGTATAGGCCCGTTCCCGCGTTGCGGACCGCCGAGCGGTCCTGAGAGCCCGAGAGCTTCGATCCCACAACAATTTGGTAGTGCTTGAGCAAATCCATCGCCGTCGGAATAAAATCCACCCCGACCGACATATCAACATCAACGGTGACCATTAATGGCGAGGTCGCCATTTCAGCTGCTATCCTGAAAATATGGCCAAGATGCCCGCGGTCCGGAATCTGGAAAAACCTGACCTGATCGGGCAGCGCCCCTTCGAGCAGTGTTCCGATTAACCCCGTGGCATCAGTGGAACCATTGCACCCCAGCAGGATCTCCGCATTTATTCCTTCCCGTCGAAGGAAATGGAGGAGTTGCCGGACGCCTGCGATAAGGGTCTGTTCCTCGTTGTAGAGCGGGATTAAAATCGAAAGTTCGGGGGCGCCCATTTCTGATGCCTTTTACTGATGAAGCTCCGGGCCGATCTTAGCCGGCCAGGTTGAAGAATCTCAGGACCTTTCCAATTATCGTGTCGGGCATACCATCTTCAGGGGAATTTTGCCAGAGCTTGTTCTGATCCATCAAAATATTGCACTGGAGAAGTACCTTGCGCACCTCCCCCGAGTCTGGGGATTCGAGGTTTGCATTGAGCCATTCCAGAAAGAGATTCGAGGCCTCTTCCCACCGGTTCATATAGAAAGAGGTATATGCAAGAAAAAGGGTCCCCCTCTCCCTGGCCGCTTCATCCTGGCTTAAACTAAGCGCCTTGAATAGCAGGTAGGCAGCGGTGTATCCGCCGGCTTGATAGAACTCCGACGCCCGCTCGAATATGGCATCGGGGCCGAATACCTCAACAAGGCGCGTGCCGGCCTGCATCGAAGTATTCGACTCAGGCCATATAAGCGTTGCCTGATAGTATAGGTCCCCCGCCTCCCCGGCTTTTTCCTCCCGCAGAAGCGACTCCCCGGCGAGGTAGAGCAGGTCGGTCAACACGCGTGTATCCGGGTGATCTTCAATGTATTTCCCGATCGTTTGGCGAAAATCGGGCCCGCTCATTCGATCCGAGAGAAGATAGGATTTTAGCAGAAAGCAATGATCGAATACATAGTTGTCGGGGAATTTCAGTATTGCCCGATGGAGCAGGGCAAGAATTTCCGAAATTACATTTTCTTTCTCTCCGGCCATTCCAGGCTCGGCCTTCCCCGAGGATTCCTCCGCCTTGATTTCCTGAAGTCGTTCAAATTTTATATTCGCACAGTTGTACAAAAGCTGCGGATCGCCGTCCATCCTTGAATAAAGCGATATCGAGATTATCACCGCCATTGCGGCAGCCGAAGCGATAAGGCCGGCGTTGCTGGTTGCGGGTTGCGAGTTGCTGGTTGCGGGTTGCGGGCAGCGGGATTTTCGAAAAAACCCGGCTGCAAGTATGATCAGGCATAGAGCCAGGGCAATCAGGCTCGAGACCCTGCCGGCTAGATAGATGCCGCTTCGGGTATTGAATTCGAGGACCACTGCCGGACTTTTCGGGACCAGCAAAATAAATGAAGGAGAAGCGGCGTAGATTTCACCTTCGCCCTCGGCCACCCGCCACGAAGGATGATAGGAGGTCTTCAACCAGAGCGGATGTCCGGGTGAGGAGGTTTTTACAGTGATCCTGTTATCGGAAAATACGGCATCCGCCCTGACATCTTTGGCATAGGCAATAGGTATTTCGGGCAAATCCTGAGGCCTGCCGTCAAACTTCGTGAGCGTCTTCCAGAAATCTCCCTCGCAGCCGTCATTGGCTATAATCAGAGGTGTTCGCAAGGAAGATTTCCGGAACCATTCGAACTGGACCCGCTTCCAGTCGGCATCGGAGATGCGAAAAGGCTGGAACCGCAGGGGCTCGACGTTGGAATTTTGGGCATCTTTTAGCAGGTAAACCCTGAACGGCGGGAAAGCCGCCTGAAATTCGAAATCTTCCGACTCATCCAGGCCATTTTGCATGTTTGGGGAAATGGCGATCACCTGGTTTGCGTTGAACAGCCTCATGCTCCGGGCCAGGCCCGCCGGATCGAAGCGTGAATAGAAATAGTCCGGAAGCGGGGTCGACGGGACCTGAGACGCCTGCGACTGGACGTAGTACACAAAAGGGGCCGTCAGGCTGGACTGCATATAGAGGCCTTCGAGCGTTGAGCGGCCGGAATAATAAGGCAGCAACTCGAACGCCCTCGTCGTCCCTGCATCGCCAAGGGCCTCCGAGTGTTCCCAAACGACCCTCGGGCTGTTTTCGTCCCCGCCAAGGAATTGATTTGTCTTGGCGACTGCCTGCCACAAACGCTTGGATTCCATCCCGGAGTAGTTGTATTTAATCCAGCAATCTACAGTTGAAGAATTTGCCACCGAAAAGGCGATAACCGCCGCCGCAAATGCGCTCAACCAGGCATTCGGGCAAGGCAGGCGCGAGATCAGTTTGCCCCACCCGATTGCACCGAGCATAGTCAGCATGATCTGCGCGAATGGGAGGAACCTGGCGTCCACCAACCCGACCCCGGGGACCAAACCGAATAGCAGGACCGCAATCCCAAACTGCCACCAAAGGTATTGCTCGGGTCCGGCTTCGGATTCGGATTTTATGGATTGCAAGGGGTGCAAAAGGAGTCGCGGGATTTTCCGGAGGTGAGGCGCAAGGCCGATGAGCGCCCCCGCCACCGACGGCCAGATAAGATGGGGAACAGCCTCGTAGAGCGACTGAAAGGCCCACGAATGCGCAAATTGGGTGTTCCAGGAGGCAAACCACAGCAGAGGCAGAATCCAGTAGCCGATAAGCCCGAATGCCAGGGCGTGCATTGCGAGTATGTAGCGGACAGATCCTCCCCTCAATAGAAAGTAGCTCGTTCCAGTCCCGGCCTGGAGAATGGGATAGCCGTTTCCAAGCGCGATCAGCGCCTCTATAAAGGAATTTACCGCAAGCGACCTGCGCAACGGCACATCGGCGAAAATTTTCCCGGTATATACGACCATTAAAATAAACGAGATGCCGTAAGCAAACTCCCCGGCCATCGTGCTGCTCATGTTGCCGCCCCACATATGATTTCCCTGCTGAAAGAGGAAGGGCAGGCAAAGCACGGCGCCCAGGGCAGGCACAATCCCCCGGAAACCTAATTTTCGAAGGCAGTAATAGACTGCAGCGGGAAGTGGAATGATTGCAAACAGCGTAACGATTTTGAATGCAACTTGTATGGATGTGACAAACGAGATGAGCCTCATCAGCACGAACGGCAGTGGAAAATATTGTAGAAAAAGCGGAAAACCGGCAAAATTCCCGTGCACCCACGTAACCGGCGAGAAAAAGGACCCCGGGTTCCGTATGGCAAGCGCCGAGAGGAAATGCGATGGAGTGTCGCCCCCAGCGATTAGGGTTGGTTCAAATATGAGTGAGAGAGGAAAATAAATCAGCAGGACTAACTCGGTTGCCACCAATATAAAAACAGCTATGTCGAAACGCTTTATAGTCATCGAGAGGATAATCGCCAGAGGTTAACGCCGGTCGCCTGTTTATGATGTTAATTCGCCTGGATTGGTTGCTGAAAGATTCATGAAACGAGTTGCATTCAAGTTGTTGCCAAACCTGGGTACAAGTGTATAAATACCTGCACACCCGAATCAAAGCAAGTCCCTCTTTTTACCCGAAGCCAGCCGCTGCCCAAAAGGATAAAAATGCGGGGTGGGCACAACTTTATTGTACCCACCCCGCACTTGCACTCGGGGTTTGCAGAGCTGCAATTGCAGCAATTAATGAGCTGTTTTTGCCGCGGGCCCTTCCTTGGCTTGAGGCTTTCGCCCGGACTTGTCGGCCCCTTTGTCCTTCCCTGCCGACTCTTTCTTTTTCTCCATGCGAATAAATTGCTCGTGCAGCTTCTTCATTTGTTCGTCCGAGAGGTCTTCGGCTTCGATGAGGCCGTCACGGGCTTTTTTGGTGGCCTGGATAAGCTCGTCGAGTTTAAGGTGAATGGCCTTGGAGTCCCTGTTCTGGGTGTTTTGAATCAGGAATACCATCAGGAATGTGACTATCGTCGTCCCGGTGTTTATTACAAGTTGCCATGTATCCGAAAAATGAAAAAAAGGCCCGGTAATGCCCCAAACGATCACTACCGCCAAGGCGGCCAAAAAAACCCGGAAAGACCCAGAGTAATCCGCGATCCTCTTTGCAAAAAGGCGAAATCTTTCGCTGAGCAACGTTTTATCCATTTCTGTCTCTCTTTACTCGTATGAGTATTTCGAAAGGTCTTCATGGAATAATGATAATCAGTACGCTCGGGGTGGAGAAATACTTACGGAATTCAAGGGACAAAGGAGGGTGTGCTTCAAATCTGCCCGGCAAGGCGCTCTTTTAGGAGAGTAAATCGCGACTGCATTTTGTTGTTTTTGATGGCTATCGCCAGGGCTTTTTTCGAGCCGACTATAACGGCCAGCTTCTTTGCCCTGGTTACCGCCGTGTAGAGGAGGTTTCGCTGCAGCATTACAAAATGCTGGGTCAGCAGCGGGAAAATAACCGCCGGGTATTCGCTTCCCTGTGATTTGTGAATGCTTATCGCGTACGCCAGAACGAGTTCATCGAGTTCCGAAAAATCATAGCTTACGCTCCGACCGTCGAAGTCCACTCTCACTTCCTGGTTTTCACGGTCTATCCGCCTGATGCGGCCGATATCGCCGTTGTAGACTTCCTTGTCGTAGTTGTTTTTGATCTGCATTACCTTGTCGTTTACCCGGAAGGTGCGCTCCCCCCGGTCCAGGGTTACTCCCTTGGGGTTGAGCGCCTCCTGTAGTGCCGTGTTGAGGCTTTGCGCGCCGATCACCCCGCGATGCATCGGGCTTAGCACCTGCACCTCATCGATCGGATCGAGTCCAAACTTGCGGGGAATTCGCTGCGTACACAGTTTGACGATCGTTTCGGCGGCCTCGACGGGGTCCTCTCTGCCTATAAAGTAGAAATCCTGGCCCTCCTCCGCGCTGATTCGCAAATCAGGGAAGTTTCCCAACCGGATTTGGTGAGCATTGGTTATGATCCGGCTCATGCTCGCCTGCCGGAAAATCTCCGTAAGCCTTATCACCGGAAATTTGCCCGAATCGATGATATCCCGCAGCACGTTGCCCGGCCCGACAGAAGGGAGCTGGTCGGCATCGCCCACCAGGACGAGGACTGCCTTTGCCGGCACAGCCTTTAGTAAGTGATGGGCGATAACGACGTCCATCATTGATGTTTCATCAACAACGACGATATCGGCGGCAAGCTGCTTTTGCTCGTTTCGTAAAAATCCACCCGCCTGAGGGCTGAATTCGAGCAGCCTGTGGATGGTTGCCGCCTGCCGTCCGGTTGCTTCGGAGAGGCGCTTTGCAGCGCGCCCGGTCGGGGCGGCCAGTTTTATGCGCGCGCCCATCTGCGCATAGATTGCCAGGATGGCCTGGACGAGAGTCGTTTTCCCGGTGCCCGGCCCCCCGGTAATTACTACCACTTTCTCGGATATAGCGTGCTTTACGGCCTCTTCCTGGAGCGGTGCGAGGGTAAAGGGGAGTCTGCCACGAAGCCATTCAAGTGCCTTTCCGGTATCTATTTCCGATCTAAGGGCGGGAAAGCGCCGGATGGATTCAAGGTACTTTGCGGCGCCAGTCTCGGCGGTGTGCAGGGAGCGAAGATAGACGGCGCGGCTCCCTCCGAACTGATCGGCAACGGATGGCGAGAGGGCCTGCTCGCGGATGCGGGTATCGGCCTTAAGCACCCGCAAAGCATCTTCGATAATCGAGGAGTCTATTTCCAGCATGGTGCAGCAGCGTTCGACAAGCAACTCGACCGGCACACAGGCGTGGCCTTCATCGCTTGACTCGCCCAGAACATGGATGATCCCGGCTTCTGCCCGAAATGGCGAATCGTGTTCGAACCCGAGGTTTACGGCAAGCTTGTCCGCGGTCAGAAACCCCACGCCGTGGACCTCCATTGCGAGGCGGTAAGGGTTTTCTCTTACGATTTTAAGGGATTCCCTTCCATACTGCTTGAAAATGCGTACGGCAAGAGCGGCGCTCGCCCCGTTCGAGCGCAGGAATACCATGAGTTCCCGGATGTCTTTCTGCTCGTCCCATGCCTTGCGTATCTGTGTTATGCGGAACTTGCCTATTCCGTCGATTTCACCCAGCCTGCCTATGTCCGAGTCGATGATATCGAGGGTGCGCTCGGCGAACTTCTCTACTATCCGCTCGGCCATCTTCGGGCCGATGCCCTTAATCAGCCCGGAACCCAGATATTTCTTGATCCCCTCCACGCTAGAAGGAGCGGCGGTCTCATAGCGTTCAACCCGGAACTGCTCGCCGAAGCGCGAATGGTTTCCCCACGCGCCCTCCATAACGAGTGTCTCCCCGGGCGATACGGATGCGAAGTTTCCAACGGCCGTTACCAGGTCACGCCTTCCCGGGACCTGCACCTTTATCACAAAGTAGCCGTTTTCTTCGCTCGCAAAGGTGATTCTTTCCACCAATCCTTTGAGTCGTACACTCATAATTTTGAGCCGCGGTCAACTTTCAATTCGCAAAAGTCTTACCATTTATCCAGGTTATAATGTATAATTTGAAGCTAAGGCGAAGCTCATTTTGACAACAATCCGCGACGTGTTATCATAAAAAATGAAGGCTTTGTCAATGTCAGGGGGCTTTGCCAATGCCTCTCGCCCCCGCTCGGGGCGTGGGTTAATAATCCCCAATTTTGAGCGGAGAGATTGCCCGATGTCGCTTTACATCAAAACCGACGATTATCGCAAACATGGCATCAGTAAATATTCAGATCCCGCACTCATACGGGCCGTGGTGCAAAAGGAGCTTAACATAGATCGGGTATTCGTTTCATTTGTAAATAAACATGAGTACATCCGAGTAGACTTTCTGCGGCCCAGACCACCCCGCAGAATGGGCCGAAGGCCGAGTAGGCGGGCCTCATCCAAGTAGACCGGCGCCTTCGGGCGCCTTTTTTATTGCCACGCAATCATCATATCCAGTTTAACCCCATCACGGCAGCTTTGCCCATAAATCCCTGCTTCTTCCGGGAAATCAGATGAACAGCGAACTCAGGATTTTCGTCTACGGGACCCTCAAGAAGGGTTTTTCAAACCACGAGAGCTATTGCAAGGGGGTGCTGCGGATAGTGCCCGCCACCCTTCGCGGAAGGCTTTACAAACTTCTGCCCGACATCCCGGTGATGATAGTTCCGGATAGTGTGATTCTTGCCTCCGGTTCCGCGGACATCGGCGAGGATATGCGGTTGCTCGCGCAATCAGGGCGGGCCTCGCGCGCGGAAGCGCCGGGAAATGAAATATCCGGGAGCGATGGAAACTGGAATACGATCAACGGAGAAATACTTTTTTTCGGCGATCCGGAAAAACGGTTGCCGCTGGTTGATAGTCTCGAGGAATTTCGGCCCGGAGAGGCTTCAACCTACCTCAGGGTGCTCTTGGAGGTACTCCCGGTCGATGGACCGCCGCTCACGGTTTGGACTTATGTTGCGGGGTTTGACACGGCCGGGCTCGAAGAATACGAAGGGAAAACATGGTACCCGGATGAATAGCCGCGATTAGGTTGTAATGCCCATTTCCGGGGATTGCGGCATCGGTTTTCCACTAACCGCGAATTGAAGTCCCAGATCCGAGAGAAGAGCCATTCGCTCCTTGCTCTCCCAGATCATCCGGTTCAAAAATGCCTTTTCCCGCGGTTCAACTGCCGCGTCGAGGGAGTAGAGGAAATATCGAAGGCAGGCCTGTTCGATGGTCAGCGAATTTTCCAGGGCGATCACGTCCTCGGCGCCGGGCCCATTGGGCCTTATGCCCTGAAAGATGGCACTCCTTATCGATTCAACCTTTTTCCAATCCCAGGGCGGCAAATACGGGAAAGAGGAGCGGCCTTTTCCGGACCCCGCGGCTCGTTGTCTTTCAAGAATCACCACCTGCTCGCATTCCCGGTCTCTGAGGAAACTGAAGGTCTCAATCCCGGCCTCATCCCTGCATTTTCTGGCCGAGCTTTCATAGAGATCTTTTTTCATTTCCTTGAATTCAATGGTTGTGGCAAGGATTTCGTCGGAGCGATCGATGGGATTCATCTCGGGGCCTCCACCGGAAGGTTAGATGCTTGATATTTCAGAACCCAAAAATGATCAAGAGCTTGAGGCTCCCTGTACTGCTTCCCTAGAGTCGATCGGGGCGGAAAATTCGGCCTCGGCGCTAACGGGCTGCAACCGGCTGGATAAAAAGTTCTTGAGCAGATGCAGCCATGGAACGGAGTGGGGATAATCCCGGCATTATACTCCCTGCCGGGTCTAACAGTATACCTGAAGTCAAATTTCATTACAAAGGAATATTTTCTCTATTTGCCCTTGAGCGTAAAATCCCTCGGCACTATGAACAGATTAGGATTCAGGGGCTTTTGCTCGACTTTCCTGAGGGTGCTGGTTACCGTTCCCCCCATTACATTCGTGACAATCTGGACAGGGAATCCCTCCAGCTTGTCCACAATTGCCGCTACGTTCATCTGCCGGAGCAGGGGATTCTTTGCGCTAACGGCTCCCAGCTTGGTTCCAATCGACTTGAGTTCGGAATATCCAGGCACATCCTTTGATACCCAGTAAACTCCCTGAGTCATCGCCAGATCAACCAGGTATTTGCGGCAATTATAGCCATCAACCGTCTTGGTTTCCGCGGTCGGGGAGACGTTTAACTGCATCATCCCTCCCATCAGTTTGCCCAGTTGTTCCTTTTCAGCGGGGGAAGCATCGGCAGGGGCTCCTGGGACGTCGTCAATTTTCAGCTGCGAGTAGGACCTGGTCAGGGGACTGAGGGTGTTGAGAACGGACGAGTTATAGTCGACTATTATGACTTTGCCGTCCCCGGTTTCGATGCGGGATGCGTACGAAGTAAGGTAATTTTTCTGGATCCTCGTTCCGTCCTGCTGGCGCGGAATGTTTTTGGAGACGTTCTCATATTCGAAGTAGAGGTCCGCACGAGCGGAAAAGGCAAAAAGAAGCGCCAAGATCATCGTCGAACCTAAACAGATCCCAAAATTACCAAATCTCATACTTCCCCTTTTCTAGAAGACTTTGTCGCCGAGCTCGAAATGCCGGTTGAAAGGACCGGTGGGAAAAGATTTTTATACCAGCCGCAAAGAACTTTCAATATGGACCTGATGGGCGTGTCCCAGCCAATCGATATCTAAAGCAGGACGGGAACAAATTCGATGGCAGGTTAACAGTTTTAGGTGATTTAGAGAAATAGTTCTGCTATGGTTAACCGCAATGGATGGGTTAGGTTAACCGCCCCTATCCTCCATTTTTCCACTCTCTAATTATGAACCACGGGAAGGAATGACAGGAAATGAAAGAGGGCACTATTAAGGAAATGCGTCGCCTGGCCGAGGCAGATACGCCGATTTCCGAGGAGATCGCGCTGGAGGTCTTGGCCTGCGGGCCGGAGGAAATCCCGGAGATAATGGCTTGCGCGTCACTTTTGAGGAAACGGCACTTCGGAGATGGACTCCTGATGTGTTCCATCATGAACGCGAAAAGCGGCGCATGCAGCGAGGACTGTGCCTTCTGCGCCCAGTCGGGCCACCATAAAACGAATTCCCAGATTTCCCCTCTCGCTTCAACAGAGCAGATCGAGGCGGCATACATAAACGCAACACAGCTTCCGGTCAGCCATTTCGGCGTTGTGACAAGCGGAAAAGCCCTGAAGGAAAAAGACATTCAGGTTATCTGCGACGCGGCCAAAAGAACCAATGACCCGCGCCTTACCTGGTGCGCATCTCTTGGATGCCTCGATGAAGAACTTCTCCTGGCCCTGAAAGATGCCGGCTTCAAGCGATTTCACCATAACCTGGAGACCTCGGAGAGTTTTTTCCCCAATATCTGCTCGACCCATTCCTACCAGATGCGCATCGACACCGTTCGCGCAGTTAAAGAAGCGGGCCTGGAGATATGCTGCGGCGGTATCCTGGGCATGGGAGAGAGCCTGGAGCAAAGGGTCGAGTTTGCGGCAATACTAGCGCGAGAAGAAGTGGACTCTATACCGCTGAACTTCCTGATCCCGATTCCCGGAACACGGCTCGAAAACAGCGAAATAATGAAGCCCCTGGATATGATCCGGACAATATCCATGTTCCGGTTGATGAACCCTCGGGCCGAGGTGAAAGTGTGCGCCGGCCGCATTCACCTGAGGGACCTGCAGTCGATGGTGTTCTATGCCGGGGCGACCGGCATAATGATAGGCGACCTCCTCACCGTTGCCGGCAGAAATCCAGCCGAGGACCTGCAAATGATAGAGGACCTGGGTTTTACAATCTTGTGCTGATTCCGCCGGATCGACACGGCTGTACATTGAACGGGAGAAAATGAATGAGGTGGGCACGATAAAACCGTGCCCACCCTACGCGTTGCTCCCCCACTGCATACCCCTTTACCGACAAGCAAACGGCACACCCGGTTCGCAGCTCAAGGAATTGTCCGCGGGATGAACCGGGCAGGTAAAATCCGCGGGTCACCCTCCCGTGAATTCGCCAAAGACTTCGGTCGCCCGACAAGTCCTTGAGAAGGTTAGTCCGCTTCCATCAGGTAAATTCTAGTTACCCATCGCTATTGAAAAATGGTGAGTTATAGGGATTGTGTCGCAAGGCCTTTTCTGATTACCTATAACCATGGAGTTGCTCATATCCAGGAAGCCGCCCCGTTCAAGATCTTCCACCAATCCATCCCTGCTTCATTCCCTGTTACTGCTTGTCGCCATCAGGCAACACTCTGATGGTAAAGATACTTCTGGTGCACCCTCGTGCAGAAAAAATAAGGATGTGCTTTGAATTTTTTGATTCAGCAACGAAATGCACGGCTTTCCCATGGCGTTAGAGGCTGCCGCTTTCCGGACCAATTCGTCGTCCGGTATATTCAGAAAGGAGGTGCGGGGATCTTTCCACTTTGAGTTTTGATAGAGAGCGTCAGAGTTTTTTCCTTAAGTTTTTTAAACTCACCACCTAACCAGTACAGCAAGTGGCCTCGGCAAGACTCCCGGCCCCTGGCGGGCCGGGCTGAGGGGCCGCTGAGAAATGAGCAGTTTAAGCGCATTCGCCTCCCTTTTCATTTCGCAGCAATTATTCCATAACCGCTCCTCCCACTTTTTCCACGAGAAGCTCTGAGAGAAATAATTACGAGCCTGACGGCAGGATTTCCCGAAAGATCTCGGGACTAATTATCTCGCATTATTTTTCGAGGTGAGTGCAGGCAGGTCGAGGCGACCATTTAGGCGCCTTATGATTTTCCAGCCCAGGACTAGATGAAAGGATCCATAATCATGGCATTTTTACCTATTTCCATAAGTATCGGCGTGCTTACAGGCTTGTGGTTTTTTATCACTACCCAGGTCACCTGGCTAGTTGCCTGGGTGGGTTTCGCGGGGTGGGCGAGCTTCTATTACGCCGGAGGCAACGAAGATGCGTTGCTCAAGTCCATTGCGGCCAACATCGCCGGCATGATTCAGGGTGCGATTTTTTTCTGGTTATTCCTCAATATTGGCAATGGCAGCATGGTGGTCCTGTCCGTATTGATTGGGGCGCTCTGCTTTGTCATGACCATTGAAGCGAACCTTCCGCTTCTTTCCGCAATCCCGGGTCAGTTTGTGGGAGCCGCGGTTTTCTTCGGCAATTTTGCGGCCCACGCGCCACAACAATGGGGACTAATAGACGTTCTCGTAAACACAGCGGTTTGCATGCTGATCGGCAATGTAGCCGGAATTCTTTCCGCAAAACTCCCGGGATGGGTGAAGCCAAAGGAGAAGGCAGCCGTAGCTTGAGAGCACGGCTCGATTAACTGGGTGCGCCCTGCCTGGCGCACCACATAAAAAGCGGGGCGGCAATAATGCCGCCCCGCTTCTATTATTCCGTCCCGCCGGTCAGTTAACCGTTATGCGGTCTTCTTTCCAAACTTGACGTTATCGAACAGGTGCTTGACCTGCGAGAAGCCCATCTTGCGGCGCAGTACGCCAAGCTGATCCTGGAGCGGGATCTTTTTCGGGCAAACATCTTCGCAGCCGAGGAGTCCGAGGCAGCCGAAGATTCCGTCTTCGTTGCCAACAACCTCGAAATAGTCTTCCGTGGATCTCTGGTCGCGCGGATCCATCATGAATCGGGCGAGCCGGTTGAAGGCCGTGGCTCCCATGAAACCTTCGGGAAGCATATTGGCCTTGCCGCAGGCCGCTACGCAGCAGCCGCATTCGATGCAGCGCTCGAGTTCGTAGATTTCGTCGGCCAGAGCATTGTCCATCCGCTCTTCTTCCGCCTGGACATCAAATTTCTTCTTGGTGTGAACCCAGGACTGAACCTTTTCGTTCATACCGCGGAACCACGTCCCGGTATCAACCGACAGGTCGCCGACCAGCTTGAAGACCGGCAGCGGCATCAGGGTTATCTCGGTCGGCAGATTCTTGGTCTTGGTGTGGCACGCAAGGTCCGGCCGCCCATTGATCATCATGGCGCAGGAACCGCAAATGCCCGCGCGGCACATGAAGTCATAGATCAGTGTGGGATCCTGCTCTTCCCTGATGCGGTTCAGGGCAATATAGAGCGTCATGGCATCGGTTTCCTCGAGATAATACGCATCCATGTGGGGAACCGAAGCCGGATCTTCCGGATTATACCTGAATATATTAAACTTTAGACTTCTTCCCATTAAAACACCTCTCGCTTGGCTTAGTTGGTCTCCGGCTTAGGAGTACAAATCTCGGGGTCCTCAGTGCAAATAATCTTTGTCGAGCCGTAGCCTCGCTCGCCCGGCGGAATTTCCCAGACCTTCGAGGGCTTTTCGTACTCGAGAGTAGGCATGGTGTCTTTTTCGCTCTTCCAGTAGGCCAATGTACGCTTGAGCCAGTCTCTGTCGTTTCGTTCCGGGAAGTCTTCGCGTGCATGTGCGCCGCGGCTCTCGGTGCGCTGAAGGGCGGCGTAGGCCACCATCAGAGAGAGCTTTGCCATGCCGGACACGCGCAGTGCGACACCCAGTTCCGGGTTTGCGCCGGCCGACGTGGAATGGAGCCCAATCTTTAGGGAGCGCTGGTAAATTTCCTGGAGATTATCGACTGCCTTCTGCAGCTCGGGACCCGTACGGAAGATGCCGACCCTGTCCATCAGCTCGGTCTGGAAGGCGTCGCGGACGGCGTAGGCGCTTTCTTTGCCGTTCTTGCCGCTGATCAGGTCATCTATTCGCGCCTGCTGCCTCTTGACTTCATCGCCTACTACTGCCGACTTGAAATCCACCTCGTAGCCTTGGAGGAATTCAGAAATCTTCTCACCTACGATTCTTCCCGCCACGATGGTTTCAGCCAGGGAGTTGCCGCCCAGGCGGTTGAATCCGTGCATATCCCAGCACGCACCCTCGCCCGCCGCAAAGAGGCCCTTTAAGCCGTAAGCCGCGCCGTCCTTGTTGGTGCGCACGCCGCCCATGCTGTAATGGTGGGCCGGACGGACCGGGATCATCTGCGTAATCGGATCGACATCAAGGAACTCGTTGCAGATTTCCTCGACTTCGCGCAGCTTGGTCTTTATGTGATGAGCGCCCAGATGGCGGATATCGAGCCACAGGTGATCACCGTAAGGACTGGGTACGCCCTTGCCGATGCGGATATGATGGGTCATCCAGCGGGAAACTACGTCGCGCGATGCAAGTTCCTGTTTTCCGGGCTCGTAGATGTGCATGAAACGCTCGCCGTTCACATCCTTGAGCGTCCCGCCGTCACCGCGGCAGCCTTCGGTCACCAGGATGTTCGTGGGCACGATGCCGGTGGGATGGAACTGAATGGCCTCGGGGTTGCCGATGGGGACCAGCCCAGTGTCCAGGGCGATAACAGCGCCGTCGCCGGTATTTATAACGGCGTTGGTGGTCTCGCGGTAGATACGGCCATAGCCGCCAGTCGCGATCAGGGTCGCCTTTGCCATGTAGACGCGAATTTTGCCGGTCTTGAGGCAGCGTGCGACAACGCCCATACAGGTCTGGCCGTCGTGGATCAATGAGAGGGCTTCCACCCTGTCGTGAACGGTTACGCCCAGGCGCACCACTTCGTTATCCATCGTGAAAAGAAGGGTGTGGCCGGTGCCGTCCGAGGTGTAGCATGTACGCCATTTAGCCGTACCGCCGAAGTCACGGGCCGTGATCAGGCCTTCCATTTCCGCTTTTTCGGTCTTTTCATATTCTTTACCGGCTTTGTAGTAGATGCCCTTGCCGGGTACTACGCGGTTCCAGGGAATTCCCCAGGCAGCCATCTCGCGAACCGCGATAGGCGCGGTTTCAGCAAACATGCGCGCTACTTCCTGGTCGCATCCCCAGTCAGATCCCTTAACCGTATCGGCGAAGTGCACATCGGGGCAGTCCCCCTCGCCCTTGCAACAATTACCCAGCGAAGCCTGCATGCCGCCCTG
>DBMO01000001.1:5790-132994 GCA_002298995.1 Desulfarculales bacterium UBA696 | reverse complement strand
TCGCGAAATGCAGTTTTCAGATATTGAACGTGTCTTATCAACAAATCGAGATGCCTTTGGGCAATTGTTAATGTGAAGAAATATGTCGCTCCCGGTAGGCGGTTTCGGCGGTAGTTGGTCATCATCACATTCACAATGGTTGTAAATGGAAAATAGATGGAAAATAGATGGGTTGCGCTCGCTCCACCCATCCTACGAATATTACGATTCTACATCGCTTCCCGGGTTAATTCAATAAACCCCAACCAGTTGCCAAATTATCCCTACGTGAAAAAAACGTGTGCTAAGCGCACCGGAGGCAAGGCTTTAGTGAGAGATATTGAAGGCCGTTGGCCGTCTTCAGGATTGGCAGGCAAGCGCGGCCGCCGGCGCATCAACAGTTATCTGGTACGAGGTTGCGTTAGAGACGGCACCTTTCAAAGTATAAAAGAGCGGGGGAGGGATTCCTCCACGCTTTTATAGTATCGACTTGAACGGCATGCCGTCCGGACATTCGCGGGAAGCGGACGATGAAGACTCCAATGAGCAATGCGGGCACGATGATTGAGCTTGATGTAAACCCGGACGGGAAACACGGCCAAGGGTGCGGAGATGGTGCATTAACGGTGCGGCAACGGTGCAATACAAGTGCGGATAAAGTGCGGAAAAAAGAGCTTACTTCGGCTTCCAGCAAGGAATGATATCACGAAGCAGATGGGGGCCGGCTCGGTGCAAAATGAATGAGCCGATGCCCGTGATCTTTGAAAAGATATAGGTCCGTGCGCTTTCGTCCAGGGTTTGCCATTGGGGTTAGGTGCTGAGTGATTCGGCGGTAGACACAGCGGCAGATAGAGCGGGGTAATCAGTTCTTGCAGGCCAACCTTGAAATTTGCAGGTAGAGCCCCTTTATTTCCTCCTTCACTTCATCGGCTTCCCATCCGCGCTCGGGCATGCTCCTGAGTTCCAGGTACTCATCGCATCTTTCAACCATCCGGTCGCAAAGAACTTTGAAAGGAGCTTGATCTTCCATTGTTGGTCTCATGGTGCACCTCAATGTCCCAAAGAGTTCGGCCGAGTCCTGGAACCCCTTCTCCCCGGGACAAGGGAGAAGGGGTTTTCGGAGAGTGTGCTACTATGTACTCCACCAGCATCAAGCCATACAGGCCTCGGCTGAAGTTGGCGGCCAGGTGCAGTAAAGTGCGCGTTCTTCTTTGGTTTCCTCGAGTCCGAGGAAGTTCAGGGCAAATGCCATCAGGGTAAAGCCGAGGAGGATGCCGACGATGGGAAAGAGACTCAAACCCAGGAGCATGAAGCCAAGGCCGACCACAACCAGGGCCGCGGCAACCACCATTCCTGCTATTTTGTTGATTAGTCTGCTTTCCATGTCATCCTCCTCTCTGAACGGGGCAGATCCGATAGATCCTGTCCGCCATTGACCCTAACGTGCTTTGGCCTGCGCCCAAAGTGCCTTGAAGGTGTTGGTGCCGACAACCGGCATCTCGTTGGACATGATCGGCAGGCGGTTGACGATCCACCTGAAAACCCAGATCCCAAGGATAACCAGCGAAGCCGAGAGCGTTATTTCCATCCAGCTCGGGTAGTAATGAGGAGTGAGCTGCCAGTTCAAAGCTACCATCGAAACGTTGAACCGGTTGAACATGATTCCAAGGACGGTCCAGAGCCCGACGATGCGAACCAGGCCCGCATTTTCCGTTCTCACACCGTACACATAGAACATACACGGTAAAAATATGCAGCCGATCATCTCGGCAATGAAGATATAGCCGTAAGTGGTGTTGAGGAGGTTCCAGTGGCCGCCCTCGGCCAGGCCGATCAGCTTTATGAAAAAGTAGACGTAGAGCACCGCGGCAGCGGCTTTTCCAAGTCCGAGCGTAAGCTCGTCAAGGTCGAAATGGGCTCCCGGCGAAAGTCTGTAAGAAAAGAGCCTGTGCGAAACGGAGCTTTCGACGATAACCATGGACAGGCCGGCGATAATGCTGGATACAAAGAAATAGACCGGCAGGTAGTTCGAGTACCACAGCGGGTGGAGCTTGGTGGGCGCCATGAGGAAAAGCGAGCCAAGCGATGACTGGTGCAGGGTGCTCAACACAACACCGATTGCCGACAGCCAGATGGTCATCTTGGTCCAGAACTGCCGTACCTTTTCCAGTCCAAGCCATTCCCAGAAAGCCGGAATAAACTCAAGGAGCTGAACCGTGGTGTACGCTGTCACGCACATGCCGACCTCGAACAGGACCGAGGTTACGCCACGGGGAAAGAGCATTACAAAAGGCATGCGCCAGGGTTGGCCGAGGTCGAGGACCAGGCCGATTACGACCAGGACATAACCCAGAAACCCGGTCAGAATTGCGGGCCTGACCAGAGGTTCGTATTTATGGAGCCCGAAGAGGTGAGTGGTTGCGGCGATGCTGTACCCGCCCGCGGCCAGGGCCACGCCGCAAAGGACATCAAAGCCGATCCACAGTCCCCAGGGTGTATCCTGGTCGAGGTTCGTTACCGCCCCGATGCCGTAGATGAGCCTCATGACGATAATGGTAAATCCCATTGCCAGTATTATTCCGCTCACTATGTTGAACGGAGTGAACATCTTCTTTGGATCGCCCATGAACAGGTGAATTATCTTCTTCATCTCTTGCCCCCCCTAGCGTACATGCCGGCTGTTCGAATGCCCGCCATGGGCATTGTCATTACCGCTCGTGAAATGATGGAACCCCATGAGCAACACGGGCCAGAGCAGCATTATCATGGGAACGGTGCTCATGGCGCCGGCGGTCATTTCAGGGTATGGTTTACTGTTGAGCATGGGGAGGCCAAGTTTTTCAAACGGCACGTTGGCCAGATAGAGCCAGCTTGTGCCGCCCGCTTCGTGCTCGCCATAGACATGGTGAATGTAGTTGTTCGGCTGTGTATAGATGCGCGATTTTGCTTCGTCGATCAGCTCAAGGCGATTGCCGAACTTCAAGGCCTCCATCGGGCAAGCCTCGACACAAGCCGGCTGCAGGCCTTCCAGCTGCCGGTCGAAGCAGAACTGGCATTTCTTGATGAGCGGGGCGGCCTTGGAGTACTCGAACTTGGGCATGTCGAACGGACATGAAACCATGCAATAGCGGCAGCCGAGACATAGATCGTCGCGGTATGTGACGGCCCCGTTCGGCTGCTTTTCCATTGCGTAAATGATGCACGCCGAGGAACAGGCCGGCTCGACGCAGTGCATGCACTGCTGCTTTCTCGTTACCGAGACCTTATCGACGTTGTACCTGTTGACCACTGTGTAAGCGGTCGGAGTAGTCTTGCGGATTTCGTCAAGGGCCGATTCGTCATCGAAAGCCTTGTCGGGCTTGGGCAGCCGGTTGGCGCTGTTGCAGGCCTCTTCGCACTGCCTGCAGCCAACGCACAGGGTGGTGTCCACCAGTACGCCTTTGGCTCCCTTGCCGGGAGAGGCGGTTTGCTCCGAGGCGTGTGCCAGGTCGCTCAGGGCTACCGCCCCTCCTATTCCGGCAAGTTTCAGGAAGTTGCGCCTGCTGCAGCTGGAGGCGCCTTTCTCAGGTGTATTCATCAGCTTTGTACTCATTCTATTCTTCCCTTATCGCGTGTTGTACACGGTTGAGCTTTCGCGGCGGTTTTCGTCCTTATTTGGTGAGGAAGAACTCCCTGGCAATGTCGTCCCATCTCTGGGGGTCGATGGCCTTGGCGATGCCCGATACGAATTCACCACCATCCTGGAACAACCCGGTCCCGGACCCCGCCGTCGCCGGCTGCATCCCGGCAAGCGTCTCGCGGATATTCTCGAACCATTTGCCGATCATTCCCGGAGGAACCATGTTCTTGAGGTTGGGGGTGAGGTTGCTGTTTCTGACCTTGAGCAGCCAGCCCTTTCCGTAAGGGTCTTCAAAGGCCAGGGCAGGAGAGTCGATCACTTCCTCGTTGATGGCTACAACTTCACCTTCAATCGGGGAAAGCATGTGGATTGCCCTTGATTCGGATTTCATCTGCCAGCCAAAGGATCCCTGCTTTACCTTGGACCCCGGTTTGGGCAGAGAAATCGAATCGACCGAGCCGAGCAGCTTGGTGGCAAAATCATCCATCCCAATAGCTACTATGTCATTGCCCTCCATCCTCGCCCATGCATGGCCAGGATGAAACATCACGTCCTTGGGCACCAGGAATCCCGCAACGTGGTTGTGCAGCATGATTGCTTTCGGGAACAGGAAGTAGCCCGAAAGAGCCATAACCGGGATACCCAAAAGAATACCGATTACGGGAAGAAAGCTCACTCCGAGGACGATGAAGCCCAGCCCGACCACAATCAGGGCCGTGGCGACTATTATTCCGGCTATCCTATCAGGTATGCTTACTTTTCCTTCCATCACACACTCTCCTTTCAGGGGGTTCGGTCAATTTCGAGAAAGCTCGTTTACCAGCCACTCTCCCGTTTGTCCCTTGACCTTACCGCATACATTTAATTCCTTTTAGGTTCCTCACTGAAGCCGTTTCAGCTTACATTTTGCGGCTTTATCCCTACTTCGTGAGGAAAAACTCCCTGGTCAGGTCATCCCATCCCTTGGGATCGAGCGCCTTTGCCAGGCCCGAAACGATCTCACCACCGTCCTGGTACAGTCCAGCCGCACTGGCCGGCTGCAGTCCGGCCAACGTCTCGCGGATGCTTTCGAACCACTTCGCGATCATGCCGGTCGGAACCATATTCTTCAGGTTGGGTGTGAGATTGGCGTTCCTGACCTTGAGCAGCCAACCCTTTCCATAAGGATCGGTCAAAGCCAGGTGTGGAGAATCGAGTACTGCGTCATTGATTGCTACTACTTCACCTTCAATTGGCGACAACATGTGGATCGCCTGGGAATCAGTTTTCATCAGCCATCCGAAAGATCCCTGCTTCACCTTTGAGCCTTCCTTGGGGAGCGAGATCGAGTCAACCGAGCCGAGCAGTTTGGCGGCAAAGTCATCCATTCCAACTGTTACGATGTCGTTGCTTTCCACTCTCGCCCAGGCGTGACCCGGATGGAACATGACGTCACTGGGAACCAGGAAGCCGGCAATGCGTTCTAAGATGGGTTTCACTGTTTCCTTGATCGAAGCCACCTCGACGGCCGGCCCATTCAACACACGCCAGAACGCAATGTAGGAGAATAGACCAATTAGAGCGATGAGGTACTCGGCTTGTTTCGCCTGCTGAATGTGAGCTAGAATTTCCATGTAACTTACTCCTCCAGTCTGGGTTTGTTGGATTGTGTCCGCCCCTTTACTAGTACAAAGCCTGTGCCATACTGGACTAAAGGCTTGGAGTAAGCATTGAATATATAGCAAAGCTGGTGGGTTATAGATAACACAAGTATTCCTCTTTTCAAGGATTGGTCCTTGGATAGTATGGCTGGGTGCTGAAGATTTCAACACTTTGCAATTTTTCACTGTAGAAAATTTCGAAAGACGGGTCTTTTGTTGAAATTTTATACAGCGGCTTTTCCGCTGGTCGGCATCCAGGTCGGGGAAAACAGTATTTTTTTGAATTTTTATTTTCCGCCTTACCGTCTTGTCTTGGCCCCTGGCGCCCGAGATATTTTATTGTGCCGTTTTCACGCGATAAAACGTTGTTGGCGAATATAGCGCAAGGGGGTAGAATCGCTGGAAACGTAGAACTCATTTAATAAGATCCGCAAAAAACCGACGGCGTGCACATGTGCAGGGGACTGAGCGATGGATTTGGTTGAGGCAGAGCGCAAAATCGGGTCTGGCAAGGTGCTTGTGATTGGCGATGTGATGCTCGACCGCTACGTGTGGGGTGAGGTCAGGCGAATTTCCCCCGAGGCGCCCGTGCAGATCGTGCGCGTTCTGGACCGCTCCGAAGTGCTGGGAGGAGCGGGAAACGTGGCGGCCAATCTGGCGGGCTTAAAGTGCCCGGTTTTTCTCGTCGGGATACGGGGCGCGGACAGCGCCGGGGAGTTACTCCGCGGACTTCTTGAAAAATCCGGCATCCAATCCGGCCTTGTAGCCGATCCCTTGCGTCCGACCATTACCAAGACCCGTATCATGGCCCAGGGACAGCAGTTGTTGAGGCTCGATGAAGAGCAAATAGAGGTCCCGAGTGAGGGAATCCTTGAACTCGTCTCGGATATGATCCAAAAAATAATGCCGGAGTGCGGCGCCGTTGTTTTGTCGGATTACGGCAAAGGACTGCTTGCATCAGGCTCATTTGTTCAGAAAACCATGGGGATCGCCCGGCAGCATGGAATCCCCGTACTTGTCGATCCCAAGGGAACGGATTGGGAGCGCTACCAGGGGGCGGCCTGCATTACGCCCAACATGTCGGAATTCGAGGCTGTTGGGGGTAGTTGTGCCGAAAAGGAAGATCTCTTCGAGAAGCTGGCGGGCGAGGTTTTGCGGAGATGCGATGCCGAGTGGCTGCTGGTGACCCGCGGTTCGCGGGGAATGAGTTTTTTTAACGGTGAGTCCGCTCCACTGACGATACCCGCCACGGCCAGGGAAGTGTATGATGTATCGGGTGCTGGAGACACCGTTATCGCAACCCTTGCGGCTGGGGTCGCATCCGGGTTGTCCTTTCCCGAATCGGCCTTTTTGGCCAATATGGCTGCAGGGATAGTTGTCGGAAAGCTCGGCACCCAGCCCATCGGAAGAAGCGAGCTGCAAAGCACGGCAAGGCTGAGCAGCCCGGCCGCGAACGGCCCGTGCATTAGCAAGATCTGCAGCCTGGAGGCCGCCGGCGTGCAGATTAAATCCTGGCGGGCAAGCGGCAACAGGATAGTCTTCACCAACGGTTGTTTCGATTTGCTCCACCCCGGACATATTCAGTTGCTCCAGCAGGCAAAGGATTTGGGTGAGCGCCTGATTATCGGCCTCAACTCCGACGTGTCGGTGCGGCGACTGAAGGGAGATGCCAGACCAATCCTGTCCGAGCGGGACAGGGCTGCCCTGCTCGCATCGCTTGCGTGCGTGGACATGGTCGTGATATTCGAAGAAGACACTCCGCTTCGGCTGATCGAGTCCCTGAAGCCAGATATCCTCGTAAAAGGGGCCGATTACAGGCTGGAGGAAGTCGTCGGACGCGGCGTGGTCGAGCAACACGGGGGCAAGGTGGTGCTGGTGCCGATTGCCCAGGGTTTCAGCACGACGGGGATTGTGAACAAGATACTTGGATGATCAATGTTGCTGGATGCCGGTTGGGGGTTGCCTTTTCGGGTTTGTGCGAAATCCACCGGCTCCGTGAAGTGATTAATGGTTGCTCATTTTCCTTGATTCCTAAATTCCTCGATCCCCAAAAATCATGCCACTTTGGGCTCCCGCCGTTCATTTTTCTTCGATTTTCCGAAGCTTTACGCAATAAGCCTTTACAGTCAAAAACCCCCGTGATAAAGTACTCGCCGAATTGTAATGCATTAATTTGATTGACAAATCATGCGCAATGCGCCGGTTAATGGGATCAGTGAGGCGTGGCCATGCTCAATATCAGAAAATTCGCTCAGATTGTAATCCTCTTGATCGTGGGGGGATTAAGCCTCGTCCTCGCCGGAGGGCTATTGAAGGGCAAGATCGTCAAGAAGTCCCAAGAAGCGCCTCAACCAGAGTCTTCCCAGTCAGAGATGAAGCTAACGGACATAGAATTCACCGAGATGGAACAGGGGAAGCAGTTCTGGACCCTTCGGGCATCAGAGGCCGTTTACTTCCACGACCGTCAGATGACGAAGTTGAAATCGGTGCACCTTACCTTCCATCTCGAAAACGACGAGGGTGAGGTGATTCTTGAGAGCAGCGAAGGGGTGCTTTACTCCGGGACCAAGAACATCGAGCTGCGAAAAGATGTCCGTGCCACCCTGCCTCGCGGTTATGTGCTTTTGACCGACAGCGCCGATTACGATCATTTGCGCAGAATGGTCTCATCCGAAAGCGCGATCCGGGTGTTCGGGCCGGGCGGTGAAGTTGACGGGAGCAAGTGGGAGTATCAAATTGGCAGCCGCACGGCCCACCTTGCCAAGGTAAAGGCGTCGCTGATCATGTCGAAATTGAGGCTTGGCAAGAACTAGGCTGGATAAACTACAGTAGAACAAGTCCGGGTATTTAGAGGAGTCACATGGCAACAAACCTCTCGAAGTCCTTATGGGCAGCAATCATTTCAATTTTTTCGGTGCTGGTTTTTTCTTCCTTTTTTACGGCTTCCGCATGGGCTGCTGAAAAAAAACAAGACAAGCCAAAGTCTCCAATGGCCGATAAAATAGGTAAGAGCGAATCTCCCATCAATATCACGGCGGATCGGATGGAGGCTCGGCAGCAGGAGAGAGTGATCATATTCGAGGGTCACGTAGTCGTTACCCAGGATGACGTCACCCTGACCGGAAACCGGCTCAAGGTGGTTGGCCTGCCGGACGACAATAAATCGAAAACCTCGGAAATAAGTGAGAAGATAGACTACATCGAAATAGAGGGAGATGTTAAAGTTACCCAGCAAGACCGCACGGCGACGGCTGATAAGGGGATCTATTATGAGAGGGAACAGAAGATCATCCTGCGCGGGAAGCCGGTTGTAACCAGGGGCAAGGACAAAATAACGGGCAGTGTCATCACGGTTTATCTCCAGCAAGGCAAGAGTATCGTGGAGGGCGGTAAGGAAATGCCGGTCCAGGCCATTTTGTCACCAGGCAAGAAGGATTAGGCAAGTGTCGCAATCGCCCAAGAGGCTGGAGATAGTGGATCTGGTAAAGACCTACAAGGGCCGGTGCGTGGTTGATCACGTGAGCCTCGAGTTGAAGGAGGCCCAGATCGTCGGTCTCCTCGGACCCAACGGGGCCGGAAAATCCACGACCTTTTTCAGTATTGTGGGTATAATTCGCCCAGACGGCGGCGCAGTCCTTTTGAATGGGGAAAACATAATCGATCAGCCGATGTATCGGAGGGCGAGAAAAGGGATAACCTATCTTTCCCAGGAGCCATCGATATTCCGAAAGCTGACTGTCGAACAGAACATAATGGCCATCCTCGAAACGCTACCGATCGGAAGGGAAGAACGGCAGGGAAGGCTTAAAGAGCTTCTGGGTGATCTGAGGATTACGCACCTGGCCGGCAACAGGGCCGACAGGTTGTCCGGCGGCGAGCGCAGGCGGGTCGAGATCACCCGTGCCCTGGTGACCCAACCCAGTTTCATTTTGCTGGACGAACCCTTTGCGGGAATAGATCCACTGGCGGTTGCGGAAATCCAGGGACTTATCACGGCGCTCAAGGCCAAGGGGATCGGGGTTTTAATTTCCGACCATAATGTGCGGGAAACACTTAAAGTCTGCGATTGGGCTTATATTATGCACGAGGGCCGAATTCTCGAAAAGGGAGATCCTCAAGACATCGCCCGCAGTGATCTTGCACGACGCACTTACCTGGGCGACCATTTCAGCCTGTAATGGATTAATTGATGGCACTTGAACTAAAACAGCAACTAAAACTCAGCCAGCAACTCATAATGACCCCGCAGCTGCAGCAGGCGATAAAACTGCTTCAGCTTTCGCGCCTCGAACTTCTGGAGACCATCAGCCAGGAACTTGAAACAAACCCTCTGCTCGAAGAGACCCAGGAAGACCTTCAAACCGAACAGGATTCCGAACTGGAGACCCTGACAACCACGGAAGCCCCTTTCCAGGAAGTGCAGGTCTCGGAAACAACCATACGCGAGGACTTTGACTGGGAGGGCTACCTCGATGAATATAACACGAGCACGCCGGTGCTCGTTGAGAGCGATCCCAACCAGGAGTGGCCAAGTTTCGACAGCCGGCTGAGCGAGCCGACGACCCTCGAGGACCACCTGGTCTGGCAGCTTCGCATGACCGATTGCTCGGAGCACGAGCGCGAAATCGGCGGCATGATAATCGGAAATCTAGATAAAGATGGGTACCTGGACGCAACCATAGAAGAAATCGCCGCAATGGCCGAGGCCGACCCCGAGGTGGTCGAGCGGGTGCTGGCAAGGGTCCAGACTTTCGATCCGACCGGAGTGGCCGCCAGGGATTTGAGGGAGTGCCTGCTGGTTCAGGCGAAGGCGCTCGAGCCTATGGATCCCCTGGTTATTCGTATTATCGAGGACCACCTCCATTATCTCGAGACCAAGAATTACGCGGCCCTGATCAGATCGCTCAAGCGAAGTTCCGAGGAGGTCAAGGCAGCCGTTGACATTATCCTGGGATTTGATCCCCGGCCCGGAAGCGCGTTCAACAAGGAAACCGTCGAGTATATCAGCCCGGACATATACGTTTTCAAGGTCGACGATGAATGGGTCATCTTGCTGAATGAAGATGGAATGCCCAAACTGAGGGTCAGCCCCTACTACAAGGATGCCCTGGGTGAAGGAGAATCCCTTCCGACCGAGACGCGGGACTACATCCAGACCAAGCTGCGTTCGGCCGCGTGGCTCATAAAGAGCATACATCAGCGGCAGCGGACCCTCTACCGGGTATCCCAGAGCATCGTAAAGCTCCAGTCGGATTTTTTCGAAAGGGGGGTGGCGTGTCTCAAGCCCATGGTCCTGCGCGACATCGCCGAGGATGTGGGAATGCATGAGTCCACCATCAGCCGTGTAACGGCAAGCAAATACATGCATACGCCCCACGGGATTTTTGAGTTGAAATATTTCTTCAATAGTTCAATAAATAGTGTGGTTGGGGAAGCGGTAGCCTCCGAGAGCGTGAAGGAGCGTATCCGCCAGGTCGTTCGGGAGGAGAATGAGTCGAAGCCCTATAGCGACCAGGAAATAGTGGAAATACTTGAAAATGAGAACATCTGCATAGCCCGGCGCACGGTTGCAAAATACCGTGAGATGCTGGGTATTTTGCCCTCGAACAGGAGGAAGAAATCCTCCTGGTGATAAAAGTTTACACCCGTTGCGGGAGGGTTTTTCCCGGTACCTGACGGCATGTCTCAAACGGTTTGAAATCCTGGCCTGGCCCATCATTCAGAAAAGGAGAAAACAAATTTCGTGTCATGGGCGAATGCCGGTAACAACAGCTTTTCAGGAGATGAAATATGCAGATAAATGTTTCCTTCAGGCACATTGAACCATCAGATCCTTTGAAACTCTATGCCGAGGAGAAGCTGTCCAGAGTTAAAAGATTTCTTGCCGAACCGATCGAAGCCCACCTCGTCTTGAAAGTTGAAAAATTCAGGCACATTGCTGAAATTAGCATCGACGCGCCGGGCCTGCATCTGAACGGCGCCGAAGAGACCGACGATATGTATTCGAGCATCGATCTTCTGGTCGACAGCCTGGAAGTGCAGGCAAAGAAGGGAAAAGAAAAGGTAAAGCGTCACAGGACCACCGGTGGCGCAAAAGAACCCGCTGGTGCGCCGGCCCGGAAAGTCCCGGATGAAGATGAGCAGCAGATCATCAGAGCAGAACAGGTCTATGCGAAACCGATGGACATCGATGAAGCCGTTATGCAGCTAAAGGCCTCGAACGGCGAGTTCATGGTCTTCACAAACAGGCGCAGCAGCCGAGTGAATGTGCTCTACCGCAGGAAAGACGGCCATCTCGGTTTGATAGAGACGGTGGGGTAGAAAAAAAAGCATACCCGCGGCCGTCAGATACCGAACAGACCATTCAGCCGACAGCGTAGGGCGGGAATATTTCCCGCCCTGATTCAATTTAAGTCGTGGAAAAGTGCCGCGGCTCGATTATTATTATCGGGCTTGGAAAAGTAACTTAGACTATTATGTTCCGTATACGGAACTCTTTCTATAAACGACCGGAATTTCCCGGGTGATGCCGGCAGAGGGGTTTGATGAAAATAATCGACATCCTGGCGATGAATTCCATTGTCCCTGAATTAAGAGGCAGGACGAAAAAGCAGGTCCTCGAGGAGCTGATCGATGCCGTAACCCAGGACAAGCCGCAAGTTGACCGCGAGAGGCTTCTGAAGGTCCTGCTCGATAGGGAGCGGCTGGGCAGCACCGGGATAGGGGACGGCATAGCCATACCCCATGGCAAGCTGAAGGATTTGGATCAACTGGTCCTCTCTTTTGGACGCTCGACTGAAGGAATTGACTTCGAGTCGATGGATGGAAAACCGGTCCACCTCTTTTTCCTGCTCGTGGCGCCCGAGACCTGTTCCGGAATTCATCTCCGAGCGCTGGCCAGGATTGCAAGGCTGCTGAAAAACGGAACGGTGCGCAAGCGGCTGGGGAAGGTGGACAACAGAGAGGAAATCTTCTCTATCATTCAACAGGAAGACGAGGATTTCTGAACTTGGAAGTTCCTTTCGGAGAAAAGCCGGCCGGCTTTTCCCGGTTCACCTTCGCGCCCGCCGGTTTTGCGGCCTTCCCGGTCTAAATCCGCCGACTACTTTCGAAATCACAGGAACGTAGAATGACAACAGGCAAGCCGCACGTCGTTGTTGTTACAGGGCTTTCCGGCTCCGGCAAGAGCACGGCGATAAAGGTTTTCGAAGACATCGGCTATTTTTGCATCGATAATCTTCCGGTGCCGCTTCTGGGGAATTTCCTGTCGCTTTGCGAAAAGGACATGCCCGATATCACCAGAATCGCGCTTGGGATAGACATCCGTGAACGCACTTTTCTCAAGGACTATGATTCGATTTTCACGGATCTGGAACTCGCCGGCTACGGCTTCGATATAATTTTCCTCGAAGCCGAAGAAGGTGTTCTCCAGAGGCGCTACAGTCAGACACGCCGCGTACACCCGGCTGCCGCCACGGATTCGGAACCCGTGCTCCTGGACGCAATTCACCTCGAGCGCCAACAACTGCTTGCCCTTCGAGGTCGCGCCACGAGAATCATCGACACCGGAACGCTTTCCGTGCACCAGCTCAAGCAATATTTGACAAGCCTGTATTCTCATATCAGCGAGAGTGAGCAGTTGAGCATCCAGCTTCTTTCTTTCGGCTATAAGTACGGACTTCCGCTCGAAGCCGACCTGGTTGTAGATGTAAGATTTTTGCCCAATCCATATTTTGTCGAGGAACTTAAGAAGTTTAACGGCCAGACCGACCCCGTGCGGGCATGGGTGCTGAAGTGGCCGGCCGTCCAGGAGTTCCTGACCGATTACTCCTCGCTTGTGCTGAAGCTGCTGCCTTGCTACATTAGCGAAGGGAAACGCTATCTTACCATCGCTGTTGGATGTACCGGAGGCAAGCACCGATCGGTGGTGATAGCCGATCAACTTGCCGAAATGCTGCGGCGCAACAATTACTATTTGAGCGTGTTCCACCGGGACATTAATCTGGAATGAAGGGGGCTTTAATTGAGCAACGGTAACGACAAAGGCCTCATCGGGGTTGTGGCGATTTCACACTGCATGCTTGCCGAGGAGATGCTCAGAGTGGCCGAGATGATCGTCGGACCGCTCAAGAACTGCAAGGCGATTTGCTTCCAGCCCGATCAGGCCGTCGAGGAAATGATAAAACTGCTAAAGGATTCGATAAAAGAGGTCGATGAAGGCAAAGGGGTGCTGATCTTGACCGACCTTTTCGGCGGCACGCCGGCCAATATCAGCTTATCCTTCATCGGGCCGGGCGTGGAGGTCGTCTGCGGCATGAATCTTCCCATGCTCATAAAGCTTGCCGGGTGCCGGGTCGGCCACACTCTCAAAGAGACTGCCTCCCTGGTGAAAGAGTACGGACAGAGGCATATCAGCCTTGCAAGCGAGGTGCTCTCCCGCTCGATAAAGACCCCTTGACGGATAAAAAAGTGCGCGCCCCGATTACAATCTCATCACTGACCAGGGCTGATATTGAGGCAGTAATCGAAATAGAGAGGCAAGGCCAGCTCGAGCCGTGGACGGAGAGATCCTTCCTGGAGGAGTTGGAACGCCTTCACTCGCATATGCTCGTTGCAAAGTTGAATGAGAATCACCATGGAGTAGGGGACGAGCCCCAGCCGGGTTGCATCGCGGGGTATATTTGCTACTGGTGCGTGGCCGACGAAATTCAAATACTCAATGTCGCGGTACACGAAAAATTAAGGCGTCGCACAATCGGGCGTACACTGCTTGCCCATGCCATCCGGGAAGGCTGCGAGAGGAAGGCCAGGGTGGCCACGCTAGAGGTTCGCAAGAGTAACATCGCGGCCCGCCGTCTCTATGAAGCAATGGGTTTTCGAATAGTCGGAGAGCGCCCCGATTATTATGAAGTGCAAAAAGAACCCGCGATTCTGATGGAACTGACGCTATGAGATCGGCCGGCCGGCTTTTAGAGCTTCATACGGCGGCAACCTGGTCCTGAACAGCCCGGAAAAATTCGCAAAACAAAAGGTCTTTCCTGAATGGAAAATAATTGGATCGAATCAGAAGCCCTCACGAGGAACCTCGACCTGACGAAGGTCAGGGTCTTCATCCCCAGCTCTTTCCTGGTGCTGGAAGAGGCCGTGCGGGGATATGCCGGAAAAGAAAAACAGGCGGGAGAACTCCTGCTCGAATACCATCACAAGTACCGGAACTGGCATTTCGTGGTGCAGGAGGCACAACGGTATGCGACGGGCAACATCCGGATCTACAAGAACCACCCGCTGAGCGGAAATGTCATTTACCTGCTGTCGCGCATACTCGTTAATGCACTTAAGGAATCGGAGAGGTTCGAGATCCGCGGCATGGCGGCGGACCACCTGCTTGCTTTCTGGCTGAAGCTCACGGAGGAAATGCCCGAGGACCTCACAAGACCGCTGCCCGCGGGGGCTTCCATTGAAAATATCGAGAAGCTTTTCGAAACCGATACATCCTGTCACGAAGGGATTCTCAGGGCTTTTTTCGCCGAGCTTTCGCAACTGCCCGATGTCCCATTCGAATTCCTGCTGCGCAGTTTTTACCCGCCAAAGCGTCTTGCGGCAAGGCTGCTAAATATTTGGAAAGATCCATCATCTTTTGTCGAATTCAGGGCCTTCCTTCAACGGTTCTTAAGGCAAACCTGCCTTTTTTGGCTGGACAGGCAGGATCCGTGTGACTGGCTCGAATCCCAGGGGCACAAGGTGGACCCGTCGACTCCATGGTTCGAGGAGTGTCTGACTCTTAAGCACGAGCAGATCCGGGCCCGCCTTGACAGAATCGATAAAATCGCCTCCGAACCCGACCCGATCCACGCCGTCGAGATGCTCGCGGAGATGACCGATTTCCATGAAATAACGCTCCTCTATTTTCATCTTCCCGAAAAGCTCGCCCAGTATCAGAAAGACTGCCCCGAGGCAGCTCACATGGCCATGGTGATGCGCCTCAAGGTAATCGAGATAAGGGGCCTCGAGGCTATACAGGAAGAGACCCTCAGGGAGATTAATTTCGAAATCGGAAGGTGGATCAAGCGGGAGAGGACCGATCAGCTCGAAATCCTCCTGGGGCGCATTTTCGAAGTTCTCGAAATCTCTCTTCGCAACTACCCGCAGGCTGCGCTCCAGATAATCCGTACTATTGGCATCGAGATCCTGGAGACCGACGACCGGCCTCTTATAAATTTTTTCGTCAGGCGCATAATCCGCCTTGGCTTCCAGCCCCCGATGCTTGGGCAGGTAAGCCCTCATTGGCAGATCCCGGTCAACCCCGCCCATCTGCTCAATGTCAGGATCTGGCTCGACATAATAAAAGCGAACCCGTTGCGCACCAAGACCTTGCTTTCCTCTCTTATCGTGAACCTCTCGCTTGGCGGAATATTCATACGCGATACCGATCTGTTCCAAAAGGATGTCAGCCAACTTCTCAATGCCCCCATACGTCCCGCTTACAACCTGGTAAAGCAGCTTACAAAGCTTTTCCCGGTTTACTTCAATGAGATAGGCGCCGAAGGGCAGTTGCGAAATGTTTCAACCGAAGTTGACGAGATCACCGGAAGAAGCGACAGGCTGATTCATTTTCTGCGAAAGCAAAGCCACGTCGAAAGCAATAACATCGTCGTGACCTTCATCCAGAAAATACTCGAATATTGGCGCACCCTGGACAAGAGCCACATAGAGGGCCTCGTTCCCGCGGAGATATATTTCGATGTGCCCACGTCGGGACCAATGGTGGAAGATATTCATAAAATATTCGACTACATCTTCACCACGAGCGCCGTCAACGAGATCCAGGACCTGCTCGAACTATCCGAAATCGAAGCCCGCTACCTTATAGATAAAGTGCCTGACGTGCCGGATTCCGAGCGCAAGCGCGCTTTCCTGATGATAGAGTTCTACCAGCTGCTAAATGAAAAATATGCGCTGAGCTTCAAGGACATCAAAGTTCACCTGCAGCGCGCCGCTACGCTCGGCCTTCCCGATCCGGGGAAACTCCTTCGTGCCCTCGAAAGTGACGACATACACGAGAAGCTCCGCTCAATCCTCTACTACCTGTTGGAACTGAAAGAGGTGATTCTCACCCCAGGCGACCTGCGCATAATGGAAAACATCTACTACAAGCGCCACATCGCCGTGGATATTCCCTCTATGTACGGCTCCTACAACGAGCCGCGCTTCGACGCCCTGGGGCTTACCTTCCGCCTGGAAAACCTGGCAAACGTGCTCTTCGAGGAGATCATCTACTCGTTTAACCTGAGCTTCATTACCAGGGCCACTTTCTTCCATATTGCGCGCTATATTCCGCTTTTCATGAAGGCCCTGGAGATCGACGGGATAACCTCGAACCGGCTCGAACTCCAGAAAGAGCTTTTCATGAAGGCCCTGGAGATGCCCCGGTTCTCCCATTCCCAGTTCATGGACCTTTTCCGCGGATTTTCCGAGGCAATAAAACAGATAATCCAGACCAATTATGATGCAGTGCACAATGAAACTCTCGACCTTGTAATTAAGCAACTCGGCCGTGACAAGCTCCTTCCCCGCTACCAAAGAGAAGAGGAGACGGTTGCCGAGAAAAATCAGAGGGTTTCGGAGAGCTTCCTTCGCGATTTGATAGCGAGGACCTTCGGGCTGCAATACTTCGATCATTTCATTACGAGCATCCTTACCACCCTGTCCACCCAGCGCGAAGAACTCAGCGCCGATAACCTCGACCTGCTGTTGAGCTACGATCCGAAAAAGACGGTCTCCTACATACAATCGCCCAACCCGAGCACCTTCGATATCATTCACATGGGGAGCAAGGCCCATACCCTGGCCCTGCTTCATTCAATCGGGATAAAGGTCCCGCCGGCGCTCGTGATTACGACGGAATACCACCGGTGCAGGAGCGTCGTCGAAAGCTTCTCGCACTTATGGGAGGATTTCGAGGAGCGCGTGATGTCGCTCGTGCGCAGGGTTGAAGCGGACACGGGACGCAACTTCGGCCAACCCCGAAATCCGCTCCTTTTTTCGGTAAGGAGCGGTGCGGCCATTTCCATGCCGGGCATGATGAACACGTTCCTTAATGTGGGAATAAACGAGCAAATCGTCGAAGGCCTGATCGCTCAGATGGGGCAGTCGTGGTTCGCGTGGGACAACTACAGGCGATTCATACAGTCCTGGGCAATGTCGTTTGGCATGCCAAGGGATGAATTCGACGCCATAATGAACGGCTACAAGGCAAAATACGGCAGGAAGGTAAAGCGCGAATTCTCACCCTCGGAAATGAGGGAGGTCGCACTCGCATATCGTAAGGCGCTTCTCGGGCACAACATCGAGTTTTCCGACGACCCCAAAGAGCAGCTTTTTACCGCGATCCAGCAGGTTGTAAAATCCTGGGACGAGCAGAAAGCAAAGACCTACCGGGAGATAATGATGGTCTCCGATGACTGGGGGACCTCCGTAACCATCCAGGCCATGGTTTTCGGCAACCTGGATACGCACTCGGGGGCGGGTGTCATGTTCTCCCACAACCCGCGGACCTCGGAGGACAAGGTCGAGCCGGTGGGAGATTTCACCTGGGGAAACCAAGGCGAGGACGTAGTTGGCGGTCTGGTAAAGACCCTGCCTCTTTCCGAAAAACAGCGCCTCGGCGAAGGCGAGCGCAAGGAGAATTCACTCGAAGAACTCTTCCCGAAGGTGTTTAGAAGGCTTACCGAAATCGGCAAGAAACTGGTCTACGAGCAGAACTGGGCGCCCCAGGAAGTTGAATTCACCTTCCAGGGCGCCGAGGAAGACGGGGTTTTCGTCCTCCAGTCCCGTAACATGACCCCGAGAGTAAAGCGCTCGTACCCGGTTTTCAAAGCCCGCGAAGATCTGCATTCGCGCTATCTTGGAAGCGGTATCGGCGTAAGCGGCGGAGCGCTCTCCGGCATTGTGGCCTTCGACCTTGAAACAATAACGCTCCTCAAGCAAGAATACCCCGGTAAACCGGTAATCCTCATCCGCTCCGACACCGTCCCGGACGATATCCGTGAAATGTCCGTGGCCGACGGAATCCTCACCGGCAAGGGCGGCGCCACATCGCACGCCGCAATCGTAGCACACAGGCTCGGCAAGGTATGCGTTGTCGGCGTTAGCCGCATGAGAGTCTGGGAATCCGAGAGGAAATGCACGATCGACGGCACCCAAATCCAAACAGGCGACCTGATAAGCATCGACGGCCGCAGCGGCTCGATCTATTCCGGCCATCTCGAAACCGAACAGATGGATTTATCGGGGAGTGCGGATTACCACTGAAGAATCAGGATTGTGCTGAAAGAAAGCTGGGCGAGCCCGCCAAAGCGTGCTCGCCCTATGAATTGGCACACGAAACTAAAGCATTTAGAGAATATACCTGCTCAGATCCTCATCTTTTATTATATCCTGCAAAATATTCCTGACGTATTGGCGGTCGATTCGGATGGATTGGCCTTTTAGCTGGGGGGCGTCGAAGGAGACGTCCGACAGGAGCTTTTCCATTATCGTGTGGAGGCGGCGTGCGCCTATGTTTTCGGTTCTGGAATTTACCTGGTAGGCAACTTCGGCTATCTCCTCGATTGCGTCGGGTTGAAAGTCGAGTTCCACTTCCTCTGTTTCCAGGAGCGCCTTGTACTGCACTATCAGGGCATTTTCGGGCTCTTTCAGGATTCGAATGAAATCGTCCTTGGAAAGCGACCTGAGTTCTACACGGATCGGGAACCGGCCCTGAAGCTCGGGGATAAGGTCCGAGGGCTTTGATATGTGAAAAGCGCCGGATGCTATAAAGAGTATGTGATCGGTTCGCACCATTCCGTACTTGGTGGTGACGGTCGAGCCTTCGACAATGGGGAGAAGGTCTCGCTGGACACCCTCACGGGATACGTCCGGGCCTCTGCCGCCGCTTTCGCGGCCGGCGATCTTGTCGATTTCATCGAGAAAAATGATCCCGGAATGCTCGACCCGCTCGACTGCGGACTTGATCACCCTGTCCATGTCGATCAGGCGCTGGGATTCTTCAGCAACCAGGATTTCCCTAGCCTCTGGGATCTTTACCTTGCGTCGCTTGGTGCGCCGGGGAAGCATCGATCCGAGCATATCGCGCAGGTTGTAGTCCATCTCCTCCATCCCGGCGCCGGCAAAAATTTCGATCATCGGAAAGTTTTTGTCCGGGACGTCGACCTCTACATAGCGGTCGTCGAGAGAACCCTGCCGGAGGAGCTTGCGAAGCTTTTCGCGGGTGGTATCGGCCTGATCGGCTTCCTCCTTTGCTGCTATGAGCGCGGTCGGCTCGTCGGGAAATGGGTGCTCGCGAACCTCCGGGGTGGTCCTCTTGGGCGGCAGCAGGATATCGAGAAGCTTTTCCTCGGCGATCTCCTCGGCCTTAACCTTTACGCTTTCCATCTCCTCGTTTCGCACCATGCTGACGGCAAGCTCCATGAGGTCGCGTATCATTGACTCGACGTCACGCCCGACGTATCCAACCTCGGTGAACTTGCTCGCCTCGATTTTTAGGAAGGGAGACTGCGCGAGGCGCGCAAGGCGGCGTGCTATTTCGGTCTTGCCCACCCCTGTCGGGCCGATCATTATGATGTTTTTCGGCGCGATTTCGTCCCGCAGGTGTTCGGGCACCTGCTGGCGCCTCCACCTGTTTCGCAGGGCGATTGCCACCATGCGTTTGGCGTCTTGTTGGCCTATGATGTATTTGTCCAGTTCGAGAACTATTTCAGATGGTGTAAGCGGCTGCTGCATTCTATCAAAGCTCCTCGATTACGAATTCCCGGTTCGTGTATATACAGATCGAAGCGGCTATCGACATGGCCTCCTCCGCGATCTGCCGCGCTGAAAGATCGGTGTGCCGGCCGAGCGCGCGGGCGGCTGCAAGGGCATAGGGGGCGCCGGAGCCGATTGCCGCGAAATCGTCATCGGGTTCGATCACGTCGCCGGTTCCGCTGAGGATGAAGGAGTTATCCTTGTCCGCGGCGAGGAGCAGGGCTTCGAGCCTTCGAAGTGCGCGGTCCATGCGCCAGTCCTTTGCAAGTTCGACGGCGGCCCTTTTGAGATTGCCGTTATACTGCTCGAGTTTTGCTTCGAGCCGCTCGAAAAGCGTGAAAGCATCGGCGGTCGATCCCGCAAAACCCGTCAGGATCTTGTTCTGGTAAAGTCTGCGAATCTTTTTGGCCTGGTGTTTTACCACCGTGTCCCCCATGGTGACCTGGCCGTCTCCAGCCATTACCACCTGGCCGTTGCGTCTGATAGTGAAAACCGTTGTCGAGCGAATTATATCCGCCATTATGTCTCCTCTGATTCGAAACCATATATTAACCACTGCTTGAATCGCATGTAATATCGGCCCATTAGAGCGCCTCTATCCCCTCGGGAGTGGCCCTAGAAAGCCCGCAACCCATCAAGAGTATACATCCAAATAATAGCTGCAACAGGTTTTTTGGTCATCTTCGGCAATTTCAGTCCTGAAAATCATAAGTTTTCGGAAAATGGCAGGCGGATGACCTATTTCTTTCGGCTTCGGGGATGGGATGCGTCATATACTTTCATGAGCTGGTTCATGTCAACATGTGTGTATCTCTGGGTGGTGGAGAGATTGCGGTGTCCGAGCATCTCCTGTATCGCTCGGAGATCGGCCCCGGCGTTCAGGAGATGAGTCGCGAAGCTGTGGCGGAGCCCGTGGGGGCTGAGGTGCTGCCAAAGCCCGCAGGCAATCATTTCCGCCTTGAGTATCCGGTCAACGGACCTGGCGCTGAGCCTCCCGCCGCGGGCATTTCTAAACAGCGCGGGCGAGGAGGCCAAGGCGCCTGGAAACTGGAAATCCAGGGCACGAAGGTAGAACCCGAGGGCATCGATTGCCTTCCGCCCAATTGGAACAATTCTCTCTCTTGCGCCTTTTCCGAATACCTGCACCGTTTCTTCGGTGTAAGAGACGTCTGCCTGTTCAAGGCCCACCAGCTCGCTGACCCGAATCCCGGTCGAGTACAAAGATTCGAATATTGCCCAGTTGCGGGCCTTTCGCCATGAGATCCCCGCACGGGTGGCGGAGTTTGCCAGGGAGTCCAGGAAATGGAAGATCGCATCCACCAGCAGGAAGTGGGGCATTTTCTGTTTTACTTTGGGGTGAGCCACAAGCTCGGCGGGATTATCGGCGAACATGCCGCTGCTGTTCAGGTAGCGAAAAAGTGAGCGCAAGGTGGAGAGTTTGCGGGCGCGGCTGGTTTTCTCGAGCTTTTGGTGGACGGATGCAAGGAAGCTTCTGATGACGTCGGGGGATATCCTGTCCAGCCCGCTCCCCGGATTTCCTTCCTTTTCCGCAAGAAATCGGCCGAACTGCCGGAGGTCGCCCGCGTACGCTCTCAGGGTCTCCTTGCTGACGTTTCGCTCGCGCTGGAGGTACTTCAGGAAGCGCGCCTCGGCTTCATCCCAGGTGAGACTTTGCATCTTCGCCCACCTCTTTGTACCGATAAAAAGTCCGGGGATTTTGCACATTGCATCCGCGGAAGGCAATTAGCACAGGTGGCGGGAAATGCATAGAAATTTTCGCCCGCTCTTATTGGTTGTGCTCTCAATTGGTTGACATTTCACGATCTCTGGCATAATCATACAGCTTTTAAGCTCCGGCCAACCTGGAGCTCACGTCATCCATGTTCTCAAAGAATTTCTGATTTGCCGTCTCTTCGGCGGCCTTGAGACGATATCAGCGGGGGCCGCGGAATAAGTTACATCAAGAATACGAATCGCGCGGGAGGATGCCCGTCCCTCGTCCCGGGCGTCAATTTCAGATGAAAGGATAACTTAATGAAAGAGGACGTCGCAAATGTTCGTACTTTCGCAATAATATCGCATGGCGGCGCGGGAAAGACCTCTCTTGCCGAGGCGATGCTCTTTGACGCCGGCGCAACCACGCGGCTTGGCAAGGTGGACGAGAGCAGTTCTGTCCTCGATTTTGAGCCCGAGGAGATCAAGCGCAAGGCGACCCTTAGCAGTTCCATTTTCACATTTACCTGGAAAAAACAGCAGTTTACGCTGATTGACACCCCTGGGGACTTCAACTTCATCTCCGACACCAAGACGTCGATTCGCGGCGGTGATGGAGTGGTGGTGCTTGCCGATGCAGTTGACGGCGTGCGGGTTCAGACTGAAAAGGTATGGGAGTTCGCAAACGAATTCGGGCAGCCGCGGATGATATTCATAGGCAAAATGGACCGCGAGCGCGCCGATTTTGCCAAGACCGTCCAGGATATCCAGACTAATTTCGGAAAGGCATGTGTCCCGCTCCAGGTGCCGATCGGCTCAGCCGAATCGTTTAAGGGCGTGGTCGATATTCTGAGCGGCAAGGCGTACATCTACGGCTCGGGTGATTCCGGAAAATTCGAAGTAAAGGACATGCCCGCCGACCTCAAGGATATGGCGGACCAGTACCGGGAGGCTATAGTCGAGCATGTGGCCGAATCCAGTGATGAGCTGATCGAAAAATATCTTGAAACCGGTGAACTTAGTCCCGAGGAAATAAAGAGCGCCCTTCGCGCATCGGTCATCGGTGGCCAGCTTATCCCGATCACATGCGGCTCGGGGACTGCAAACATTGGCGTACAGCCTCTGCTGGACCTGATTGCCGAAGTCATGCCTTCCCCCATTGACCGTGACGGTGTAAAGGGCCTCAATTTAAAGGGCGACGCCGAAGTTGTCAGGCAGCCGGATCCCGGCGCGCCTTTCAGCTCGCTTGTAATAAAAACCGTGACCGATCCTTATGCCGGAAGGCTGTCGATCCTTCGCGTATACTCGGGAACACTTGCCCCCGATTCGACGGTGCTCAACTCGACAAAGGGAGCAAAGGAGCGCTTCGGGCAGATTCTAAGGCTCAAGGGAAAGAACCAGGAACCCGTCCAGGAAGCCGCCCCCGGCGATATCGTCGCCGTTGCCAAGCTCAAGGAAACCGTCACGCAGGATACCCTTTGCTCCGAGCGCGACGCTGTCGTATTCCCTGCCGTAGAATTGCCCCCGGCGATCTACTCGCTCTCGGTCGAACCCAAGGCAAAGGGCGATGAGGAAAAGATTTTCTCCTCACTCTCCCGCCTGATGGAAGAAGACCTCACCCTTAAGCTGCAAAGAAACGAAGAGACCCGCGAGATGATCCTCTCCGGGATGGGTGAAATCCACATCGAAGCAGTGGTGGACAAGCTGCGGCGCAAGTTCGGCGTCGAGGTGAACCTTAAGCTCCCCAGTGTTTCATACAAGGAAACCATCAAGGGCAAGGTCCGCGTACAGGGCAAATACAAGAAGCAATCAGGCGGCCGCGGCCAGTACGGCGACTGCCATATCGTAATGGAACCGCTGCCCAGGGGTGAAGGGTTCCAGTTCTTCGATAAAATCGTGGGCGGCGTGATCCCGAGGCAGTACATACCGGCGGTTGAAAAAGGCATTGCGGAGGCCCTGCACGAAGGCACCCTGGCAGGTTTTCCAGTTGTAGACTTCAAGGTGGACCTGGTTGACGGCTCGTTCCATCCGGTCGATTCATCTGAAATGGCATTCAAGATTGCCGGCTCGATGGCCTTCAAAAAGGCAATGGCCGAAGCCAAGCCGACAATCCTCGAACCCGTGGTGGAGATGGAGATTACCGTTCCCGATGAGTACATGGGAGACATCATAGGCGACCTGAACTCGAGGCGCGGCAGGGTTTTGGGCATGGAAACCAGGGGCACCAAGCAGATAGTAAAAGCCATGGTGCCGCAGTCCGAGGTTCTGAAATACGCTCCCGACCTTCGCTCGATGACGCAAGGCCGCGGAATGTTCACCATGAAATTCTCCCACTACGAAGAAGTCCCCGGCCCGCTCCAGGAAAAGATTATCGACGCAGCCAAAAAGGAACAGGAAAAAGAGAAATAGCCTCTACTGAAAATGAATTCCGCGAAGTGGCCGGCGTGCCTTTTCGCGGTTATGGAACAGCAAATATAAAAACCCCCGCCTGCATCCAGGCGGGGGTTTTTATATTTAGCGTTGAATATTCACATCACCAAACCATTTGAAGCCGAGAAAAATCAAGCCGCTTGAAATCATGCTGTCCGCACGCGATCTCCGGTCCCGGTCAATGCCGCCCACTTCTTTGCCGAACAGATGAATTCGAATTGAGTATCAAGTCTGCAAAAAAAGACCGGATCGGAATGAAGATTCTATGATCATTCATCAAATTGTATGGCTAATTGGGCAGTGCTGCTTCCCTCGCCTACACATTGCTTTGTTGCATCCAGGCTTTGTTCCATATGCCGGCCAGGAGGGTAATGGCGAAAATTTGATATTGGGAATTATCGGATGCATTCTTGGAGAATGATGGCATAATGATCAAAGTTCTCTTGCACCGGAAGCTTTTAGCCGAATTCAACAAATAGGAGAAAAATCGCAGCAGGCGCCATGTCCTGGTGAACGGTTGGTGGTGTCCCGCTGTCGCTAATCGTAAAAAGGGGTAAACAGACATGCTGTCACTCAAATCGAGGTTGTGTTAGACTGGATTATGATCTACCGTCCCAACAAATATTTTACGGCACCTTTGCGCGGATAAACTTACGCAGGGGCGTCAGCGTAAAAAGCTATCAAGGAGCGTGAATACGTTCCGCACGTGAAGCGGCGCTGGCAAGAAAATCATATAAGAAACATATGCAAATTTCACAGCCCGCGGATGGGGTGTCGAGGCAGCGCATTCTTGGTTTAATCGTTTCAGAAAAGTCCTTGTCAGATGCGAGAAGCTTTAGAGTCATATGAAGCCTTGCTGCACTTGCTGCTGCATTATCGCATTCGGAAAGGGAGTCATTATCCGCCCATATATTCCGACTTATTCAAGTCCCCAGCCTTCTCCTCATTATTTGGAGTAATTACTAAATGATCGATAAGCCCATCCATGATAAGTGCAATTCGATTGTTTTTCTAGGGATCATCACGTGCATCATCGCAATGTTCACGACTGCATGTCTATTAGTCGGTTGTGAGTTTAAGTCAGAACTCAAAAGAGTCGATCTGAAAAATGTGATCAACGAGAAAGAGCTGGGCCAAATAAAACCGAAACGGGACCCCAATGTCTTTCTTTTTGGTTTTGATCTGCGTGCGACCCCCGAAGAGGATGCCAAGCAATATCTGCCCTTTCTGAAATATTTAGAGAATGCCACCGGGTATCGCTTCACGCTACGTTTCACTTCAAAACACAAAGACATTGTACAAATTTTGGGAACCGGAGAAGTAGACTTTGCCGCTATTGGCGCCGGCAGCTACCTAAGAGCACATCAAGAGCACGACGTGATTCCTGTTGCCCGTGGAGTAAACAGTCTTGGAAAAGGTGAATATCAGTCCATGATCATTGTGCGTCCCGATAGCGGGCTGCGAGAGATAAAAGATTTGCGGGGAAGAAGGTTTGCTTTCGGTGGCATCAATTCCACTCAAGGGCACATCATCCCAAGGATCATGCTTGCAGAGCAGGGCCTTGGGATGGAGGATTTAGGTTCGTACGAATTTACGGGTTCTCATTTCGAGTGTGCCAACTCGGTTACATCGGGTCGCTTCGATGCGGGAGGAATTCAGGATACGATGGGGAGAGAATTGGCAACAAGAGGACTGGTAAAGATTCTCCACACCTCCAGATACTTTCCATCCAGCGGAATTTCGGCCAATCGAAATGTACCAATCGCGGTATTAACCGCGGTTAAGCGGGCCCTGCTTGATTTTCAGCCTACGGGACGTGACGCTGAACCGCTTTATCATTGGGACATGACCGAGATGCCAAATGGCTTTATTGAGGCCAAGGACGAGGATTACGAGGAATTCAGGAAGTGGGCTGTAAAACTCAATTTAATATCGAATTTCAAGGTTGAGGAGCGCAGGCCGTGAAACTTCACACCAAGATTATCTTGTTGGTCACTTGTCTAGGTGTAGGCATAGGTCTGTGCTGCAGTCTGCTGGGGGGCAGCATTCTGCGCGAGGCAATAAATGCAGAGTTTAAGAAAGAGGCCGAGATAATAGTCCAAAGTGTGGGAAATCGTATTACACAGAATGTAATAGACAACGAAGTGATTCCCGCGAGACATATTTTGCAAGAGATCATCAACCCGACACATGGCGTAGACTATGCTTATGTTATCGGATTCGACGGCGAGATATTCGCACACTCCTTTGAAAAGGGTTTTCCTAGAGATCTCGCAAAGATAACGCACGAAATGTTTTGTTCTGGTGAACCAGCCACCTATTTAACTTCGACAGGTCCTGTTCTGGATCTTGCGTGCCCGCTTGTCAAAGGCATGCCTGCTCACGTGCACATCGGCATAAACAAAAACCAATTGAATGACATGGTGACCCGCCTTCGCGATCGCCTCCTGGTTCTCAGCCTTTTTGTCACGCTATTTTGCGTTTCGATTGGAATCTTCGTGATCCGACGTTTTATCTATCCTCTCAGGATTTTAACGGATTCATTGCATTCTTTTGCAGAAGGAACCGCGGAGGAAGAGATCAGGCTGAGTACTGGGGGCCAGGAGGTAAGGGAACTAATCACGGCATTCAATGTTATGAAATCCAAACGTGAGGGGGCAGAGAAGGCGTTACGTGAAAGCATGCGGCAGGTGGAGACGATCCTCCAATCGTTGCAGAGCGGAGTAATTATTATTGACACGGGAACACACGAGATTATCGAAGCCAACCCCGCGGCATGCAAACTGATTGGTGCAACCCGTGAACAGATCGTTGGGCACGTTTGCCATCGTTTTATGTGCCCAGACGAAGAGGGAGCTTGTCCCGTCACAGACAAAGGTCAAACCGTGGACCAATCCGATCGGGTGCTGATAAACGCCGATGCCATGGAGGTTCACATTATCAAAACCGTGGTGCCGATAACCCTGGGGGACAGGTTTTGCCTTCTGGAATCCTTCGTGGATATCACTGAGCGCAAGAAGGCCGAGGATGCTCTGCGTAAAAGTGAGGAAAGACTGGCCCTGGCGATCGATGCAACACAAATTGGCATGTTTGACTGGAATATGCTGACGAAGGAGTCATTCTGGACACAACAGCATGAGGTAATCTTCGGCTGTCCTGCTACTTCCAATTCCGCCATGCACACGTACCGAGAATGGGCCAATCGGGTGCATCCCGATGACCTTCCTCGCATTGAACAACGTATTCAGCGGTCAATGGCCGAGCGGAAGCTGTTTGTGGCAGAGTACCGTATTGTCATGCCTAACGGCTCTTTGCGTTGGATCGAAGCCCGTGGTCTATTCATCTATGACGTCAGCGGTAAAGCAACTCGGATGATTGGCACAGTGCAGGATATAACCGAGCGAAAGCACGCTGAAGAGCGTTTGCAACGTGCCGAGAAAATGGAAGCCTTGGGGACGCTGGCGGGTGGTGTGGCCCATGATCTCAACAATGTTCTAGGTATTGTCGTAGGCTACTCCGAGCTGCTTCTTGATAATTTAGATGAGTCCAGTTCGGCCGGTTCCGAAGCCAGGAAGATTCTTAAGGGCGGGCAGAGGGCCGCTGCAATTGTTCAGGATCTGTTGACCCTGGCGAGGAGGGGAGTGAAAAGCAGGAAGGTTCTGAATTTTAATTGCATCGTCTTGGAATCCCGGAACCTCCCGGAATTCTCCAAAGCGCTCGCCTACCATCCAAACATAGGGATCAAGATGGATTTGGAGCCTGATCTGTTGAACATCTCGGGTTCAGGCATTCATCTGGAGAAGTCCTTCATAAACCTGCTTTCCAATGCGGCTGAAGCAATGCCCAATGGAGGCACCTTGACCGTAAAGACAGCCAACCATTACCTCGACAAACCAATATCGGGATACGATGAAGTGCGGGAAGGAGATTACGTGGTGCTCAGTGTTTCCGATACGGGTGAAGGCATACCCGCGTCCGATTTGAAGCACATCTTCGAGCCCTTCTACACGAAGAAAATCATGGGGAGAAGTGGCACCGGATTGGGATTGGCCGTGGTGTGGGGTACCGTAAAGGATCACGACGGATATATCACGGTGCGGAGTGAGGAAGGGAAAGGAACCACCTTCGCCCTCTATTTTCCGGTAACCAGAGAAGACTTATCTCCAGAGGAAGTAGGCGTCTCCGCTTCGGAATATATGGGCAACGGTGAATCCATTCTGGTTGTGGATGATGTGAAAGAGCAACGAGAGCTTGCCGGCGCGATGCTCAAGAAGCTCGTTTACTCGGTGGTCAGTGCTTCGAGTGGCGAAGAAGCGGTGGAGTATTTAAAGCAGCACACGGTCGATCTGGTGGTCCTGGATATGATTATGGACCCTGGCATGGATGGTCTGGACGCTTATGCCAAAATACTCCAAATCCATCCTGATCAGAAAGCAATTATCGTCAGCGGATTTGCGGAGACTGGTCGGGTAAAAGAAGCTCAGTCCATGGGCGCTGGTACCTATGTCAAGAAGCCGTATGTTTTAGAGAAGCTTGGATTGGCTGTCAGAAAGGAATTGGACCGCACACGAAATGCGTCCTCGAAATCCTGAGCAGATTACCTTCGCCTATAAATAGCAGATCCGAGGAAGGCAATCGGTATTACGGAGGATATATCTTCTCCAGGAACGGGGCCGGCAGGTCAATGGTATGGCCTTGCTTCATCAACATAACTACAGGAACTGCCGACACAGATTTGCCTCGGCAAGGGGGATTGAACAAATTCGAGCAGCAATATGGAAATACCGGAAGAATACACAGTCAAGCCGATTCCTCGGCGGCTTGATGCGGCTTTGGGCAAATAGTTGACTAATTAAAATACCATTGATCACTCCAGCATTCTTCTCTATCCTTGATTCAAGGAATCTTTTCAGCTCTTCGGTAATCCTGCTTCTTCGTTGCCTTGAAGTTTACTTTTCGCCACTATTTGGTAGTCTGGGGTATGATTCCGGGTAAATAGTCGAAAGATTAATTTTTGCTGACCCCTGCAATACCACACGCCATATTTGGATGAGAAATCGGGACCGAAGCCGACCATGACGGAGTGAATTGGATGAGATCAATAAAGACCTTTATCATGCCGCTTTTTTTGGTCGTAGTATGCGGTTTGCTTTTACGCTCAGCCTACGTCGAAGTCAAAAATAGGGCCGTCGATCAGCTCAACAACCAGCAGTTAATCATGGCCGATACGGCCGCCAGAGGCATCGAAAGTTTTTTCGAACATTATACGGGTCTTCTTACTCAGCTCGCTGAAACCAAAGGGATCGCCTCCGTTAACGATGACGGCATACATCTGATGCAGACGCTGTACCGCGCTCACGAGAGTGAGGTCAAAGGCATTACTCGCGTCAGTGCCTCGGGGCGGATTATTTATACTTTCCCTGAGCGTCCCGAAGCAGTTGGAGCCGATATTTCTTCCCAGAAACATATTCGAGAGATCATGCGGACCCACCAGCCCGTCATCAGTGACGTATTTGGCTCGGTTCAGGGTTTTGTAACCATTGCGGTCCATGTCCCCATTTTCGAGAATGGAGTATTCGCGGGATCTCTGGCACTGCTTGTAGCTTTCGATCAGCTGTCGCGCCACTACCTCGAGCCAATCAAGATTGGCCGGGGTGGGTATGCCTGGATAATCAGCGGCACGGGTGTCGAACTCTACTGCCCGGTCCCGGGGCATATAGGAAGGTCGGTTTTCGAAAACTGCAAAGGCTTTCCGGCACTCCTTGCCATGGCCAGGGAAATGGTAAAGGGCAACCGCGGAACAACCACCTATTCTTTTGACCGGGTCCGGGATGATTACGTCGCGCCAATGAATAAACACGCGGTATATGTCCCCGTTCACATCGGGAACACTTTCTGGTCGATTGCGGTGGCCACCCCCGACGATGAAGTGCTGGAAGTTATCCGAGGGTTCCGGGACAGGTGGTTCCTGATTATCGGGGTGCTGATGCTCACTACGATTGTTTGGACCTCCTATGTTTTCAGCGCCTTCAAGATTGTGAAGGAAGAGGAAAAGCGAAAACAGGCGGAGACCGCATTAAAGGAAAGTGAGGAAAAGTATCGTGAGCTGGTTGAGAGTGCCAACAGCATCATTTTAAGAAGGGACGTTTCGGGAAGGGTGACCTTCCTGAATGGGTTTGCGCAGCGTTTTTTCGGTTACAGCGAAGAGGAGATACTGGGTAAAAACGTAATCGGAACAATTGTGCCTGAAATCGAATCCACGGGGCGGGACCTGAGGCTGATGATAAAAGACATTGCCACAAACCCCGATGGTTACATCAGCAATGTCAATGAGAACGTATGTCGTGATGGAAAAAGGGTTTGGGTAGCCTGGGCCAATAAACCAATTTTGGACAACAACGGTAAAGTCGTGGAAATCTTGTGCATCGGAAACGACATCACCGGGCGGAAGCGGGCTGAGGAAGAAAAGGAGAAGCTGGAGGAGCGTTTGCAGCGGGCGGAGAAGATGGAAGCGCTCGGAACGATGGCCGGCGGTGTTGCACATGACCTTAATAATGTACTGGGCATTGTTGTCGGTTATTCTGAAATGCTGCTCTTCGACCTGGGGGAGCCAAGTCCGGGAAGGTCCAGGGCAATGGAGGTTCTGAAAGCCGGACAAAGGGCCGCGGCGATTGTACAGGATCTATTGACTCTGGCAAGACGAGGGGTTCCCAGCAGAAGGATTTTGAACCTGAACAATATACTCATGGAGTGTATGAAGTCACCCGAGTTTGAAAGCCTGTGTTCATTCCATCCCAAGGTGCAAATCAAAACCGATTTCGAGCCGGATCTTCTTAATATCGCCGGCTCTTCCGTTCACTTGGGAAAAACCTTCATGAACCTGGTTTCCAATGCTGCCGAAGCCATGTCCGACGGGGGTATCATAGCGGTAAAAACGAGGAATCAGTACCTCGACAAGCCCGTTCGTGGATACGACGAAGTCAAGGAGGGTGATCACGTCGTCCTTTCCGTTTCAGATTGTGGCGAAGGAATACCGGCGTCTGATCTCAAGCGCATCTTCGAGCCGTTTTACACGAAAAAGATCATGGGCAGAAGCGGTACGGGCCTGGGATTGGCGGTGGTCTGGGGAACCGTGAAGGACCACTCCGGCCACATCAACGTGGAGAGCGAGGAGGGAAAAGGCACCACGTTTTCCCTCTATTTTCCGGTGACAAGAGAGGAACTGACCCCGGAGAATATTTCCGCATCTGTCCCTGAGTACATGGGAAATGGTGAATCTATCCTGGTTGTCGATGATGTGCAGGAACAGCGCGATCTTGCAACCGCGATGCTCAAAAAGCTCAATTACCGCGTAATCACTGTCGCGAGCGGTGAAAAAGCCGTTGAGTACCTGACTCGGAACAGCGTTCACCTGGTCGTCCTCGACATGGTTCTGGACCCGGGCATTGACGGTCTGGAAACTTATACCAGGATACTTGAAATCAATCCCGGCCAGAAGGCGATTATAGTGAGCGGGTTTGCCGAGACCGAGCGAGTGAGCAAAGTTCAGTCCCTGGGTGCGGGCGCCTATGTAAAGAAACCCTATGTGCTTGAAAAACTCGGAATGGCTGTCAGGAAGGAACTTGACCGGCCGGCGTGAAATCCACTCACAAAAAAACGCCCCGAGAAAGATGATACCTGACTTACATCTTTTCCTGACCCTTTTTTTAATTCCTTAAGACTCGTGAATCGACACACCTGGATCATACCTTCATAATAGATAGCCAGATCGGATTGCACTGCTGGGCAAGCTGTGTGGACTTTCGTTAAGTCCGTGCTGGCGGCTGTTTGAAGAAATTTCTTACGTACAGTGGGGTTTAATGATAGGCTTCGGAGGGTGAGTAGCCTTCCGGGAATTGGAGATCGTGTCGGGCTATTACGCAATCAGGAACTGAATAGGCCGGAGAGTTCGAGCCTGACCACGAAAATTATGTTCGATCATACATTCACTAACATATTCACGTTCAGCGCGAGAAATTCGTTTGCAAGTTCTGGCGGGCTCGAACACGTAACCTTGAGAAAAAGAATTATGGTTCTTCTCTGAAGGAGCTGAATGTGATTCCTTTCTTAATGGTCTATAGATAAGGAAAAATAATGCCTCTACCGCCAGAGCAACGTTTCAAGTTTTTCGTATTCGTTGTGGAGTCTCCTTCCTCGGTTGACCTATACCATAGGCGAAGCGAGGGTGAGATCATCAGGCAAGCTGTTAATCTTAATCAGATTCCATGTATAGTTAGGACGGCAGTTAATCTAGAAGCTTTTGAAGCCTCTCTGAAGATAGGCCTCACTGAAGAAATGAAAATTTTTCAAGGACTAATCCCTATTCTTCATATCAGTGCACACGGGAACACCGAAGGCATACAGCTATCTGACAATACAGTGGTCCCCTGGGCCTACCTAAGGCAGCTTCTTGCTCCCATTAATTCAGCATTGAATAACGGTTTGCTCATCTGTTTGTCTTGCTGTGAAGGATATGCTGGGACTCGAATGGCCATGTTCATAGAAGATGAAGGGTATCCCTTCTATGCAATAGTTGCAAATTCCGGAAAACCACTTTGGTCAGACACAGCAGTAGCGTATTCGGCCTTTTACCATTTGCTTTCAAAGGGAGAATTCATAGTGGATGCAGTTGATGCAATGCGGATTGCATCGGGTGACCAAACCTTCTTCGTAGAGACTGCGGAGAACTCCAGGAGAGGGTATTTGGAATTCACTAGAAGTGTTAACCTTCCAGCAGCGCAAGAACAACTTGAGGAAAACATTTTGCTGGAAGAGCCCAGCCATCTAGCCAAGTTGCGTAAGGTTGGCGAAAAATAACACAATGACGGCAGTCGTGTAGGGTAGGCAAGGCCCTATCTTGCCCACTGGATCTAGCTGGACAAATTAAAGAAGGTGGGCGCGATAAAGAGGTTGTGCCCACCTGGCTAGCCTGCGGTCGGGAGTAATTTATGTCAGAAGTCAGACGAGTTGCATATTGCCCTCATTGTGGGAATCGAGCTCCTCAGAGATTGGTGCATAGGCAGCAATACTTCGAAAGGGCATGGTCCACGGATGGCGTAGAAGATGAGCATCCTTGGTCATCATTCGTTGCAGTCTGCGAAACATGCGACCATCTCTTGGTCTACGACAATATAGGTGACCAATGGGAAGACGGCAAGTTCCATCTGAGCGATCTCGTGTACCCTGAATCTGGACAACTCCACCGTTCAGTACCAGGGACAATTGCCGAAGTTTACAAGGAGGCATATCGGATTAAAACACTTGCCCCCAATGCCTTCGCGGTGCAACTGCGCCGTGCGATTGAGGCATTATGCGAGGATCGCAAAGCCAAGAGGGGAAACCTACAAGTCCGACTGAAGGACCTTTCCGAAAAGGGTGAAATACCGCCTGTCTTGGCAGAGGCGACAGAAGCACTCAGAATTCTCGGAAACATTGGTGCACATGGCGTTGGGGAGTCAATTCATCCGTTACAAACATTTGCTATCGATGAATTCTTTCGGGCAGTTGTGGAGTATGTCTACGTTGCTCCGAGTAAGTTGATGGAGTTCAAAAGAAAGCTGAAGCGCTCAGTGGAAACTGCTGCGAAAGAAAACAACGGATAACTTTCGTTTGAGCCGGACTGGACATATTTTTCCTAGATGCAACATCTCGATAATTCAGCACCATTGTGGACGAACGCTATGGCTATAATCGTAGGTGTTTGGCGGCTGACGACTCGTGGAGTCGATTGGTGAAAACGAAAGCTGAGTATCGCAAGTTGAGGAGTTGACACGCGCCATTTTGTGTCTTGGGCGGGTGGCCCGGATAATTATCCGGGTGTGGAGCACAAGAGGACCTGTTATGGTTTAGTCAAATGGTATGTACTGAAACGGCCCGGTTGGAGTTGAATTGCTGTTTTCTCTCGTAAGCCTCTTGCGCAAAGTGCACGGGTAACCTTATCCGTGCCACCCGTCAAGTCTTTATCATCACAAGAAACGTTCTGTTGAGGAGAGACTTCTGCATGTATTGCTACACAAGAACAAATAATATCAATGGTTACTAGCTGAGTGAAAACAAGGGGTCAGCCCTTTGGAAATGAATATTCCGCCTCAAGTCCAATCGTAATTTTCCTTTTTCAAGGGCTGACCCCGTTCTTTTTTATACGTTCGGTACTGGAAAGCCGGCGAACACGAAAAGCGTTTGTTTACCCTGCTTAGCTGAACTTTGGATTTTGAGGAGATATAAATGCTCGACGAAGAGGCAAAAGCTGTTCAGGAAGTTGCGAAGGCCGCTAACAAAGCTCTTGATGTCAGTCAGGGCCTCGGAAAATTCCTGGGTGATATTTTCGGAGAGTCATGTAGGCATTTCGGAGGGTCCATTGCCGACTGGGCTTGTTACTATCGGTACCGCAACTTTCTAAAAATAAGTGATAAGATTGCTGCAGTTCATGCAAATCGTCACCTTGAAGGCAAAGTGATCCCTATACCACCGCAATTTTCACTTCCCCTTATAGAGGGTGCCACACTTGAAAGCGAAGAGAGCCTTCAACTGCTCTGGGCTGGACTTATCGCCAATGCCACTGATCCAACCCGCATGCTCAACATGAAGAAGGTCTATATAGAAATTCTCCGGGGCCTTGAACCTTTGGATGCGAAAATTTTGGAGTTGCTGACTGATCTGGAAATTCCAGAGCGGTATTGTAAAGATACTGGCGCATGCTTGAATGTTGACGAGCTCGCTCGCTTGCTCGGGGCGGAGGTTGAAGACGTCAAGATTTCTTTACAAACTTTGAATAGATATAGCTGTGTTATCGATTTTTGGGCGGTCAAAATAGATGATATTGATAGCGGCTTATCAGGCTTCAGAGTCAATAACCCAGAATCAAATTTTAGGGCATCGCATCTAGGGTGGCAGTTAATTCAGGCAACAAGGGCAGAGTAATTAATCAAAATGAGCAAGGGGCGACTCGTCGCAACGTCGGGCAAGGGGAATCGGAGATTCAAAGACTGTACAAATCTCTCCCACACCTTGAAAAAGTAGGACCCAAAACCACTGCTATTCTCACAACATATTCTAGCGGAATCCATGTATTTCCCGCGGATCATCCGACCCTCCCGCCAGATTTCGCCTGGCACCCTGAATTTAGACAACTACAAGCTTCAAAGCAATGCCGCGCCTTACTCCAGCGCGAGATAGAGCCGCTGAAACCCGAGGGATCAGGATTTTTGAATGATGCTGCTTTCCCGGTTTGCCCCCGTTGCCGAATCATTACTTGCAATGTAAAATTCCCGGACCGGCATAAAAACTAAGGGATACTTACAAACAGTCCTGTATGGATTGCAAATCTGAAAGCATAACGACGATGAGCATAAAAATTGTTTTTTTCCATCTTCTAACCCTTTTGCTCTTCTGTGCCTGCTTTTCCGAGGGTAATGCACAGGCGCCAACCGAGACAACGCCGCAAGTGGTCGATTTCTTGATTAACGCGGTTGCCCAATCGCATCTCACCTTCATAAGGAACGGCGAGAAGCATACATCCGCAGAGGCTGCTGAGCACATTAAAATGAAATACGATTACTTTCGCGCCAAAATTAAGACTCCAAAGGACTTCATCGGCCTTTGTGCGTCACAGAGTATTCTTTCCGGAAAACAATATCTGGTGATTACCGAAAACGGCACAATCCCGGTGGCGACATGGCTTGAGCAAAACCTCTTCAATCACGAGAAGAGCCCAAAGAAGTCCTGAAATACGGCATGGCGAGTGCTTGCCGTCGGGACTTGCGACATTCAGCCCCGGATCTCCAGGAATCCTCATTTGTGCTCTTCCCAATCGAGAATCTATCCAAAATGCTTAAAGCATCGGAGGGGCGAGCCGCGAGCCGAGAGGAGAAACCGCGCCGGCGAAATTGCTAAAGCTCTCCTCGACCCTTAGAATTTGAGCATTGAACGGGCAGGTCCGAATCATGAGCAATAATTCTCACTGGCCAATAAACATCTGAATGCGGCACTCCGCGCAGCAGAAAAATTGACGGGAGGAACCATGAAGCATTGCGCGGTCAAGTTCATCACATTAATGGCCGGATTTCTCGTTCTACTGCTTGCATCATCTGTTTTGTCCACGGCCGTTGCGGATGAAAATGAGCTCAAGCCTCTTTCCATCACAATGGAAGGCTACGACTACGCGTTCAAGGTTTCGCTTCTCGACCTGGTCATCGAAGGTCAGAATCTTCGCATGGCCTACATGGATGTTCCCCCCCAAGGGGGGCCGAACGGCAAAACTGTTTTACTGCTGCATGGCAAGAATTTCTTCGGAAACTACTGGAAAGATACAATCAATTTCCTTACGCAGAAGGGTTTTCGAGTCGTGGCGCCGGACCAGATTGGGTTCGGGAAGTCATCGAAGCCAAATATTCATTACAGCTTCCACCTGCTGGCGGCCAACACCAAGAAACTGATTGACACCCTGGGCATAAAACAGGTGGCGGTGGTCGGCCACTCCATGGGGGGCATGCTCGCGACCCGCTTTGCCCTGATGTATCCCGAGACGGTCACTCACCTCGTCCTGGAAAACCCGATCGGCCTGGAGGACTACCGCGAAATCGTACCCTACCAGCCACTCGAAGAAGTCTACAATGCTGAAATGAATACCTCCGAGGAAAGTATCCGCAATTATCACAAGACTTACTATATCGGCCCATGGAAACCGGATTATGATGAGTATGTCATGGTTGCCGTCCGTATGAAAATGAGCGCCGAATCTCCTCGTCTGGCCATGGCTTCCGCGCTCACGTACGGGATGATCTACGAGCAGCCGGTCTGCCACGAGTTCTCCGATGTCAAAACCAGGACTTCACTGGTAATAGGTCAGGCGGACCGGACCGTTGTCGGTAAGGCCAAAGTAAGAAAGGAGCTTTTACCACTGGTTGGCCAGTACCCGGAATTGGGCAGGAAGACAGCCAGACTCATTCCCGGAGCTAAACTCGTCGAAATCCCAGGGGTAGGGCATATACCCCATTTTGAAGCTCCCGAACGCTTCCATCAGGAGTTGGTGAGCTTTGTGAACCAATAAAGTGCCGTTTAGCGCCCCAACACCAGCACGGGCATGCCGAGCCGGTCCCGCGGATAACTACACTCAATGGACACAGTGAGCTTTACTCATTCCACCTATTGGAAAACACATGAGGCGTCAATTGCGGAGCGAATATATAACGGATATGGTGTTGAAGGGTATAAGGGCAGCAGCAATGCCGATGCGAAATGGGTCCGATCAGAAATGGCTTGAACCAGCTTCGCATTTGATCGAGCGGCTGCGAATTTTGAATCTACTTGCGGTATCATGTACAATGCTGATAGCCTAACCATCCTTCAAGCTGCAAGCGAAATCATTATAAGACATTAGTGTCAAAAGCGTTGATATCCTGGCACGACTATCAAACGATCTGGGTAACAACTTTAATATAAGCTTAGATCGCTTAATATTGGTCGACAAGAGCAGACTGAAAAGGCGTGCGGCGAAAAGGAGGCGATATTTATTCTTTACCGGATCGTGCAAATTGGGATATCTCCAAAAATCGATATCCCAGTAATGAGTCAAACGTCTATAGATGGACTCATGAGAGTATATCGATCTAACGACCTTTCTGTACCCTTCAAGTAGCTCTCCCTCAGACATATTCATAGGTTTAAACACAACATGTCTGCTATCGTACTTATCCCAATCTCTATGCATTATCCGGCCCTCGGATTCTAAGCGGCTGAACAATTTAGTTCCCGGAAAAGGCGTAAGGATATTAACAAGTGGCATTAAAAGATTTGCTTCCTGAATAAACTCTATAAGCTCATCAAATGACCTGTCGCTATCGAAATCATACCCCAGTATGAAGGAAGCATGAACCAATATCCCATGCGATTGGATTTTTTTAACGGCATCAAGGTAATTATACTTAACATTAACAGATTTGTGCATACTTTCGAGATTATCTTTAGATATAGATTCAAATCCAATGAAGATTGCGCCACACCCACTCTTCCTCATCGCTTTGAGGATTTCCTCCTCTTCTGAAATGTTGATTGATGCCTGACACATCCAGTTGATGTTAAATGGAGTGAGCGCACGAAACAATTCCATGGCGAAGTGCTTATCTGCAATGATATTGTCATCTACGAAAAATATCGATTTTTTCGTTTTATAAGGTGCGTTGGAGTTACTGTTAATACCCTGTATCTCTCTTGTCACTTGGTCAACAGTTTTGGTTCTTATTTTCTGTCCATCAAAGGCATGTACTGAACAGAACTCACAGTGGAATGGACATCCTTTCGCAGTCTGTATAATATCAGACAGGTATCGTTGCTTGGAAAGGGGCGATCTATCAGGAGCGGGCTGAAGTTTTAAATCAACAGATTTGTCGCTTTTGTAAATGCTTTGCAGGTTTCCATCCTCGGCATCCTTCAGGAGCTTGCTCCAGACATGTTCAGCCTCTCCGATAACTACGCTGTCGCAATATTGGAGTGCCTCATCCGGGCACATGGAGGGATGGATACCCCCCAAAACGGTCTTGACGCCTAATTTGCGAAATGTTTCAGATATGCTGTAGGCTCTCTTGGCGAACATCGTTCGTACACTTATTCCAGCTATGTCCGCTTTCCATTCGTAATCAATATCTTCTATGTTTTCATCGAATATTCTCACGTCATGCTTATCTGGCGTTAGTGCAGCTAATGTGGGAATTGCCAATAGATACGAAATATACTTTTTGGAGAGCAGAAATGTTGAATAAAATTTATAATCGTAGAAACTACTACCGTTGTCGGAGCCATTTTTAGGGATGATAAAGGCTATTTTCAAATTATTCTCCTGAATCTGGTTTATCGATACCGGGACATTTCTTTCCGCTATCGCCGGTCCAGTGACGCAACCGCGGCCTGTTTGATGGCCTTCACGCAAAGATGATGGAATCCGGAGTAATGCACCAACTTCTGCGCCATGCATCCGAACCGCATGTTGAGATCGGATTTTTGCCCGAGAACAACTTCCGCCACCCTGAAACCCATAATGACCATACGATTTTCAGAGCGTACTTACAAAAGATATCTCAGTGAGATCCGTTTTTGCGATTTCAGGACGCACCTCCATCCCCGGAGCCAAAGCTGCTTGAACCAAGACCGGCAGCGTTCAACCAGAGAGGTGATAAGCTCCAAGACGCGATCGGCGGAATGCGCGTTTCCATCTCTTGCTTTGCGCCCAAAGATCTCCATTGCTGGTGAAGCAAAACAGGGGCTCGGAACTTCAGGGTCACAGGGTGACCATTACCTTGATGGCCTTACGCGTATCCATAGCCAGGTAGCCCTCGGGCACGCCGGCGAGGTCGACCGTGAGGTCCAGGACCGGGGAAGGATCGAGCCGGCCGGCCAGCACATCGGCCAGAAGTTCGGGGATATAGGCGCGCACCGGCGCAACTCCGCCGTGCAAGGCAATGTTCTGGAAGAACATTTTTGTGATATCCATGCCCGAGCCGTGATGGGGCACCCCAACATAGCCCACTCTGCAACCAGGGCGGCAGATACCTATCGCGGTGTTCAGGGAATCGCTCGTTCCAACGCATTCGAGCACGGCTTCGGCCCCGCCTTTGGTCATTTCCAGCACCCGGCCAATTGCTTCATCGCCGCTGCTCATGACGAGGTCGGTTGCCCCGAATCCTTGGGCCAGTTCCATGCGTCCGGCCCGGTGACCCAGGACGATGATACGCTCTGCGCCGAGCCTGCGCGCCGCAAGGACGCCGCACAATCCCACCGCGCCGTCTCCAACAACGGCAACTGTCGCGCCTTTGCGGACGCCGGCGGAGACTGCCGCATGGTGCCCGGTCCCCATTACGTCGGTGAGGGGCAGTACGGATTTCAGCATCGCGGCATCATTTTCGATGCTTTGGGGCAAAACCACCAAAGTGGAGTCGGCATAAGGGGCGCGAACCATTTCACCCTGACCTCCGTCGTTTTTCATTCCCCAGAAACCAGCGTGAATGCATGAGGTCTGCAGGCCTTTCCGGCAGAATTCACAGTCTCCGTCGGAAAAAGCGAAAGGGGCAATCACGCGGTCTCCCTTCCTGATGGCGCGGACCCCGGGACCGACTTCCTCGACAATTCCCATCCACTCATGTCCCGTCCGCCAGCCCGGCTCGTAGGGCGTAAGCCCCCGGTAAAACCACAGGTCCGATCCGCAGATGCAGGCGTGGGTCACACGAACAATCGCGTCGCTCGGTTCCTTGATTACCGGGTCGGGGACTTTCTCAACGCGCAAATCCCCAGGCGCGTGAAAAATTGTCGCTTTCATCTTTCGACTCCTTCATTCGATTCTTTCGGGTTTGTGCGCCCACCATAGCGGTTTTTTTCGCCGAACCCCGAACTGTGCCAAATATAATACTTACCGTGCCGTCTTCCTTAAAAGGCGTAAAATCACTTGCGGTATTGCTCGTCGCCGACCTTTTCCATCCACTCGACAACTTTACCGTCGAGTTGTTCCTGAATGGCGATGTGCGTCATGGCAGTGGTTGCTGTTGCGCCGTGCCAGTGTTTCTCACCCGGCGGTATCCAGACAACATCACCCGGCCGAATTTCCTCCACCCGGCCTCCCCATCGCTGCACGAGACCGCAGCCGGCTGTCACTATCAGTATCTGACCAAGCGGGTGGGTGTGCCATGCAGTGCGGGCGCCGGGCTCGAACGTGACACTTGCGCCGAGCGCGCGCGCGGGATCATTTGCCTGGAAGAGGGGGTCAATGCGCACAGTGCCGGTAAAATACTCCGCCGGTCCCTTGCTGGAGGGCTGTGAGCCACTTCTTTTGATTTCCATTTTCTGAATTCCTTATCTGGCGCCGGCAGTCGTTTGGCCTGCGCTTTTAGGCCGCGGCGGCGACCGGAATATAACCAGAGAACAGATTTTTTCGCTCAAAGACCGGTCATTTGCTCCAGTTTTTCGGGGTAACGGGCACCATGCACCGTGATCTTCGAGGAGGCGCTATCGATCTCCCGCAGGTCGTCGGTCGTAAGTTCGATTGCTACCCCTCCGATATTCTCGTCCAGGCGATGCAGCTTTGTGGTGCCCGGGATTGGAACAATCCACGGCTTCTGGGCCAGAAGCCACGCGAGTGCGATCTGGGCGGGCGTCGCCTTCTTCAGCTCGCCGATCTTGGCGAGCAGCTCGATCAGGGCCTGGTTCGCCTTGAGCGCCTCGGGGGTGAAGCGAGGCAGGGTGCTGCGAAAATCGGAGCTATCGAAGGTCGTTTTCTCGTCCATCTTCCCCGTGAGAAAACCTTTGCCGAGGGGACTGTAGGGGACAAAGCCGATTCCGAGTTCTTCAAGGATCGGAAGCACTTCCTTCTCAGGCGTTCTCGTCCACAGCGAGTATTCGCTCTGGAGGGCGGTGAGCGGCTGGACGGCGTGGGCGCGGCGGATGGTTTTTACTCCCGCTTCTGAGAGACCGAAGTGCTTTACCTTGCCTTCCCGAATCAGGTCTTTCACCGCCCCCGCCACGTCTTCGATCGGCACGGCCGGGTCAACGCGGTGTTGATAGAACAAATCGATAGCATCGACCTTGAGCCGTTTGAGCGAGCCCTCGGCGACCTGTTTGATGTGCTCCGGACGGCTGTTCAGCCCCGGCAAACCCTTCATCCCGCGGGGATCGAGATGCGGATTGAGGTCGAACCCGAACTTGGTGGCGATCATCACCTGATTGCGGAATGGAGCGAGGGCTTCACCAACAAGCTCTTCGTTGGTGTACGGACCGTAGACTTCGGCGGTATCGAAGAATGTGATGCAGCGTTCGACGGCTGCCCGGAGAAGAGCGGTCATCTCCTGTTTGTCTTTGGGCGGGCCGTAGGAAAAGCTCATTCCCATGCAGCCGAGCCCGATGGCCGAGACTTCCAAATTGCTTTTTCCGAGTTTGCGTTTCTGCATTTTTTGAACTCCTGTCTTTGATTTAAAGATAGGAACTGTTTAATTCCGAGCTTGCGTTGCTTTTCGTCATATTGTGATCAACTCAGCCGTCATTAGGTTTTTTGTTTTCGCGCTATCGAAATGGCAGGAGAATCCCCCGGGCGGCAGATCTTCGGTGACTTTCGGGCGAGTGAGTATGCGTAGAGGGCTCCCCGATGGTTGAATCCACATTAGGAATTATGACATTTTTTGAATGGGCCTTTGCACTTGCATCTTTATCAAAGGGCCCCAACTTTTGACTTACGGAAAATTACGCCATCAAGAGGCGGTCAAAGAAAACGGGGATCTCTAGACTGACCAAAGATTTACAAAAAACCTACAAGATAATGGATTCATTTAATTTTATGCTTGTGACTCAGAGTCCCTTAGCTTCGAGGGGACACATCGGGGCCAGTTTGATTGCGGTAACCAGCAAAGCTTCGATGATTTCGTCGGGAAAGTCGGCTTAATACTCTGATCCACCCCGCATGGCCGTCTTGATCGCTTCATCACCAATAACTTGGTCGGCTTTCTTGCATGCCTCTTCCATGGACTCAGATTTAACGCCACGTAACGGGGCATCAAGCTGCCGACACTCTTGCCTGCCAGCCCACCTCATCCATCTCCTTTGCGTGCCACCGCTGCGGCGGGCAACCCGGGAGCACCATCCCCGAAGGCGGCTGGGGACTTCTGCCTCCAGCCCATATCCAATTTACCCAGTGTTTTCGGAAAGAGGAAAAATGCAGGTATGATCCAGACATAGAAAGGTTCTGGAGAACCCCCATCAGAACGCTGTTGAGGAGAGACATCTTGCATTTGTGCTTGAGACTGTAGAGCACCCCCCTTCGGCTTTTTGAAGAAAGGAATGAGACGACCCCCAAAAAGCATGGAGCCGTCTCAATCTTTATGGGTTCGCTGCCCTGACCATCGGCAACACTCAGCGCGATCAGTTGTTCTATTGCATCCGCTTCAGCGGGGGCGCGGTCCACTTGCCATCGAGCGCTTCGTCTTTCGGCCAGTAAAGGCGCATGGCCATTACAAATGGCCCCTTCGGCGCTGGCAGCCAGTTGGCTTCCTTATCCTTGCTGGGTGATTCGTTCTGGATAATTAACGTTAGCCCGCCATCGGCGTCGCGCTGCAACTGCGGCAGCATCGGCGAGTTGATCAGGTAGCGGTTGAGCGGATTCGCATAGAGTAGGCTCTGCGGCATTTCGTACATCGTCAGGGACCAAAATGCGTTGACGGGCGGTAGCTCTCCCGGCGCAAAGCGCAAGGTGTAGCGGTTAGTCCCAACCAGCGACTGCCTGTCGGAATCGACGCCATAGAACGGATACATCGCTTCCTGCTTCGAATTACCATAGAGGCCGATCACACCGGCGGCCATGCGGTAGAGGTAATTGTTCTTCAGATACTGACGCGTGCCGAACATGTCGCCAGAGGTCACTTGTCCCGTATCAACTCGGCTCTTCTTAAAGTCCGCGAACTCGGTCCAGGCGTCGGCCATGCCCTGCTCGATGGCAGTCTTCATTTCGGGCGAGAGCTTTCCAGCGTCGAAGGTCTGCCCCGCGCCGACACCAATCTTGGCGAAACGCGCCATGAGTTCTTTCTCTGACGAATTCGTCGGGCAGACTTGCAGGATGAAGTTCAGGATGTTGAAAAATTCGGGTGAGGTTTTCTGTGTCTCGGGCGTGAGCGGCTTGATGAAATCAATCGCCGGAGCGGGCTTGGGTGCAGCTTGACGCAAAAATTCCGATAGTGGTTGCACTTTGTCTCCGGACTGGACCTTCTTCACGTTGTCGATGTCGCCCGGATTGAACAACTGCGTCCGATACACGGCAAACGCCAACTCAGTCTCAGAGCGAAATATTTTCTTCACCCCCTTAGGTGCCTTGCCTTTCCAGTTAGGCCCCGCAACGAGAAAGCTACCGCCGTCGTTGCCGGTGGTGCGACTCCCGATGTAATCGAAGTTGAAGGTGTATTCGTCAATTAGCTGGACGCTGAAATAACGTTTTTTCTCTATCTGCGGCACAGTGAGTACCAATGGTTCGGTGCGCAGGTCCATGCCAACCATAGAGTACGGCGTATCCGAGTTGGGCGACACAATTGCCTTGTCCTCCGGCGTATAGACGTGAGGGATGTTGCGAATCTGGTTCCAGGGCACTTTGAATTCGGGATTCTGCCGATCCACGAAGTAGCCGTATTGGACGCGGTAGGCATCCACCATCGGGTAGCCGTAGATGTAGGCTTCCTTGGTGATGGCGCGTGCCTCTACGGGTGTAACGCTGGTTTGGGCTCGGGCCACCGTGAATAGGGAAGACGCGACGAATGCCATCGTGAAGGCGAGGGCGAGGGCTTTTCAGTGGTTTCATGATTTTGTATCTCCCTTTGTGTGGAATTGGCGGATTAATGCGTCAATTTCTGCGCTATGCATCAAAACTGCATGTTGAGATCGGGATTCTTGCCCGAAAAATGCTCCTTACCCGGTTTTTCGGTAGTGCTCGATTCCGGCCGAAACAATGGGTCATGCCACCTAGCCAAAATCGGCTTTTGGACTATCTGAAATCATAACGAAATTCCGGCACTAAGTGAGATAAGATGCCTTTCCGACTTGCCCTCTGCGCTACGAAGAAACACTGCTATGGTCTAAAGTGCGACCCGTTACGGATAAGGCCAGGCGGGCACGGTCTGTTCCTCTATGTTTTCGTCTCCTTGCCGCTTATTGATGCCCGAGTCAAAAGTGCAGTCAGGATCACGTGTAGGACGACCGCCGGCCACAGTAGTATGCCGGTCAAACCGCCCGCGAAGCCGACGTAGGCAAGGTATAGCGCAACGACCGCGCTGTAGGTCAACATGCCTACTAGCGGCGGACCCGGCCAGCAAGCGACCCCTAATGCGATCAGGGTGATGCCTGCAATGCGGCTCATCACGATGCCGGCACCGGCGATGTCCGCGCCGAACAGCAGCCGCACGACAATTGGCGGATAGACCAGCAAAACCAAGCCCGTCGCCGCTTCGCCTGCAGCGGCGAGGGCAAGCATCTTTTTCATAACTCTTTCTCCATGCTTCGACTCCTCGTATTTAAAGCCGTCGGGCTGATGTCGACGTTGGACTCATTGCTGCACCTTCTTGACGGGCGGCAGCTTGTAAGTGCCGTCAAGGAGCTCTTTCTTCGGCTGGTAAACGCGGATGGTCAGGTTGAACGGGCCGCTCGGCGGACAGGGCAGCCAGTTCACCTCCTTGTCCGGTCCCGGCGATTTGGCCTGGATATACACATCGAGCGAGCCGTCGGCATTATATTTGAGCGGCATCCCCGAGAGGAGCCCATAACGCTCAATCGGGTTGTGGACGTAAAAGTTCTCCCGGTAAGGTGAAATGGACCAGACTCCAACATGTGAAGGGGGCACACCGTTCTTCTCGAAATGCATAATGTATTTTTGGGCGCCATCCAGAACTTTGCCGTCGCTATCCAGGAACGCGGAGGGATAGACGCAGTCGTCGGAAGTCAGAGCGCCCAGTCCCATCCAGGCGATCAGAGCCCGCGTCTGGTAATCGGTGCCAAATCTTCCGACATTCAAAATGCTAACCCATCCGTTCACCGTCGGTGCCTCGTAGACGCCTTGGGCGAACTTCAGCCAAACCACCCCTGGCGCCTTGTTGATGCCCTTGAGGGTGTCTGCGTCGAGCTTGCTCGCATCGAAATCCTTGCCAGATTCGATGCCGATCTTCTTGAGCCCCTCGACCGCTTTTGTGTCGTCGGGATAGGGCGGATTGTCCTTCAACAATGCTGCCAGTCGCTTAAAGAACATCTCCCCGGTCATCAGGCGTACCTGGTCGTAAGGGGTCGCCGTGATGTCGGCGGTGGGGTCTACGGGGACATTTCTGGGTGGTGTATAGGGCTTTCCCCAGGAACTGAGAGGTATGGCCTGAATCTGGTCCTGGAGTTTATGGATCGCCGGATAATCCTCAGGTCCACCCGCCGAGATCTGCACCAACACCCAGGCATAACGCGTGGAACACCTGAACACCGCCTTCACGTCGGGCGGTGCCGTACCGTTCCAGCTGGGCCCGGCGATCAGGTAATTGCCGGCGTTCGTTGCAGGGGTGCGGGTCCCGACCGAGGCAAAATCGTCGGTCCACATGTTCATCGCCTGCATCACGATGTAGCGACCATTGGTGTCTGGAAGGGTCACGATCATCGGTTCCTTCTGGAGATCGAGGAAGCCGTGCGTCCAGAGCGAGTTCACGCTAATGCGAACCACGTTCTTGAAATCCGGAGACACGACTGTGCGGAGTCGGGCGAACTGGTTAATGGGAGCACTGTACTCACCGGAATTCGGCGTTGCCGTCATCACCGCCCTGGTCACATCCATCATGACCAGCGAGTAGCCATAAACGTACTCCTCCATCCCGCGGATAACCCCTTCTCCTTCCCTCACCTTCCCGCAGCCAACCGTGAACATCACCAGGCTCAGGCAGACCGCAAGCAGAACCACCGGCCTTCCGGCTCTCCAATTACTAAATAAAGATCTCATAGCCTCTCCTCGCTTCGGCTTTAATTAGTCTCGCGTCGACCATTTGAACGCAATGATCGTCGCGAGAGTTTGCTGTGATCGGATAGGATTGGTCGAGGAAGCTTGGGACGGCGTCCTTTGGAATGTTGCGGATATCGTCCCATTAGGCAAACACTTTGCGCCACGCCAGTCGCGGCTTCGCCCACAGCGGCAAGAATAGGTATATTTCATCGTGCCGGTAACACCTGGTCTTTCGCGCGGGGCGACCGCGTGGGTAGTGTCCGAATATTGCCAGCGCTCTTATTTCTCCAATTGCACTGGTCTGAGGCTAAAGCTCATCGCGTGCCCGGGCGAGGGCTTTATGCAACTCCTTGCTCTCTTCTGCCGTCAACTGCTCCTGTCCGAGTTTAAAGGTTAGCTTGTTGATCGTGCCGGTGAACTTGAACGGAACGTCGTAGCGGTACTCCAGCATCGCGACGCCGGTGCGCGTGTCGCTGCCGATGTCGAAGGTTTCGTCCTCCGGGAACGTGATCGGGGTGGTGTGTTCCATGGAGTTCCTGGCCACTTCCTTGCCGTCCACGGAGAGCACGCCCGTCCCTCCCTTGCCCAGGCCCGGACCATCGGACTTGAAGTCGAAGACGATGGTGTGCTTGCCGGCGCCCAACTCAGGCCCTTCCCACGTCGTGCGCTTGAGGTCGAGCAGGTTGTAGAGGAACACCGGCTTGCCCCGGCGGAATCCCAACTCGCCCTTGCTCAGGAAGAGCCCGTAGCCGCCGAAGCGCCCGCCGTCGGTCACGATCATGCCTTCCGCGCCGCCCTCGGGGATTGTGACCTCGGCGGTGATGGTGTACGACTTGTTCAGGATGCTCGGAGCGCCGCTGTTAGGCACGCCGATCAGTTCTCCCGAGTAAGTGAAGACCGTTCGTCCCTCTGTCAGGCTCGGACGCGGCGTAATAAAGCGCGCGAGCGTCGAATTATCGAGCGGCAGCACGTCGTACTTCTTCGCCTCGGCGTAGAACAGGTCCTGCATCTGCTTGAGCTTGTCCGGCATTTGGGCAGCCACGTTGTTGGACTGGGTGGGATCCTGCGTGACGTTGTAGAGCTGCCACTTGTACCCGGTGATAACGTCGGGAGGCGTCTCGGCGCTCGGTTTCCACGGGAGATTCGCCGGGGTCGTGGCCGCGACCCAACCGTCGTGGTAGATGGCGCGGTTGCCGAGCATCTCGAAATATTGCGTGGTGTGCCGCGTTGGCGCGTTGGCGTTCGCCTTGTCCCAGGTGTAGGCCATGCTCACTCCGTCCATCGGGCGCTGTTTGATGCCATTGAGCGTGTCCGGCATCGGGATGCCGGTCGATTCGAGGATGGTCGGAACGATGTCGATGACGTGGTGAAACTGGCGGCGGATGCCGCCCGCGTCATTGATGTGGCCGGGCCACGACATGGCCATGCCCTGGGCCGTCCCGCCATAATGCGACGCCACCTGCTTGGTCCACTGGAACGGTGTGTCCATAGCCCACGACCAGCCAGCAGCGAAGTGTGGGAAGGTTCGGTCGGACCCCCAGAACTCGTACCAGAGGAACTGGTCCTTGACCGGCACCTGAACGCCGTTGAAGAAGGTGAGCTCGTTCGGCGTGCCGTTGAGCATGCCTTCCGCGCTCGCGCCGTTGTCGCCGCTGATGTAGATGATCAGGGTGTTGTCGAGCTGGCCCAGGTCCTCGACCGCCTGGATCACCCGGCCGATCTCGTGGTCGGTGTAGGCGAGGTACGCCCCGTACACGTCGGCCTGCTTGATGAAGAGCTTCTTCTCCTCCCAACTAAGGGAATCCCACTCCGGCAGATCCTTCGGCCACGGCGTCAGCTTTGCGTTCTCAGGCATGATGCCCAGCCGCTTCTGATTGGCGAAGATGGTCTCGCGCAGTTTGTTCCAGCCGCCGTCAAATAGATGCATGTCGCCGATCTTCTTGATCCACTCGGGCGTCGGATGATGCGGGGCGTGCGTGCCGCCCGGCACGTAATAGACCATGAACGGCTTGTCGGGAGCGATCTCCTTGAGCTGCTTCATGTACTGGATCGCCTCGTCGGCCATGGCCGTGGTCAGGTTCCAGCCCGGCTTGCCCTCGAAGGGGTAGATGGCCGTCGTATTGCGGAACAGGTGCGGCGTCCACTGACTGGTATCGCCGCCGACAAAGCCGTAGAAGTACTCGAAGCCCATGCCGTTCGGCCACTGGTCGAAGGGCCCTGCCTGGGTCGCCTGGTAGAAGGGCGTGTTGTGATTCTTGCCGAACCACGAGGTAGCGTACCCGTTCTCCTTCAGGATGGCGCCGATGGTGCCGTTCTCCTTCCTGATGACCGAATCGTAGCCCGGAAAACCCGTCGCGGCTTCGCCCACGACGCCGAAGCCGGCCACGTGGTGATTGCGCCCGGTGATCAAGGCCGCGCGCGTCGGCGAGCAAAGCGACGTGGAATGGAAATTCGTATAACGCAGTCCGTTCTTTGCGATGCGATCCAGTGCCGGGGTCGGAACGACGCCGCCGAACGTGCCCGGCGCGCCGAAGCCGGCGTCGTCCGTCATGATGAGCAGCACGTTGGGCGCGCCTTTCGGCGGCACGACGCGCGGCGCCCACCAGGCTTTCGACTCCGAGGCTTTCTCCTTGATCACCCCGCCGAACTTCGGATCGGGCGGCGGAAGTTGTTTCCCGTCGATGGTTGTGGTGGCGCTGGGTGAGCCCATCTCACCGGTAACTTGCTGCGCCGTGGCCTGTGAGGCTGCGAGCAAGGCGGCAAGGAGCAGTACCAGTAACATGAATTGCGAGATACTTATTTTCATATGTCTCCTCCATCATGTGATCGTTTTTACACTTCATTCCAAGTTTGAACGGAAGCGTCGAGGATTTCAGTTTTCAAATTCTTTATGTCCGAAAGAAGTATTGAAACTTGTGCAACCGCAGAAATAGAATGCGATGGCGCAAAGTCCATCAGGTTTGGCCGGGCACTTTGACTTCGCTGATCTCCTCATCAACCCATGCAGATATCAACCTGTGGGCCACGGCAAGTACCACTGGTCCGACAAAGATGCCGATCAGGCCAAATCCGATCAGACCGCCCACCACGCCGGCAAAAATCAGCACCAGAGGGAGATCGGCTCCTTTCTTGATCAGAAAGGGACGCAGGAAATTGTCCATGGTTCCGACCACCAGGGTCCAGATGAGAAGAAACGTCCCCCAACCTGTGCTGCCATTCCAGAAAAGCCAGGTCACCGCGGGGATCAGCACGAGGAGTGGGCCCACCTGGGCAATCGCCAGCATGAACATCACTGCGGTTAGAACTGCGGCAAAGGGAACCCGGGCAAAGGCCAAACCAATCCCCCCCAGGACTGACTGAGCAAGGGCGGTCACCACAACACCGAGTGCAACGCCGCGCACAGCCTGTCCTGCCAGCCGGATGTAATTTTCCCCTGACGAGCCTGCCAAACGGCGTCCAAATAGCCTCATCCGGGAGGCCGCATGTTCACCATTGGCAAATAAGAGTGCCGCAATCCCGACGGTTAGTAGAAATTGCAGGACCAGGGACCCGAAACCACCCACTTCCGTGATGAACCAGCGGATGGCATCACCCCCGTAAGGGACAAGCTTTTTCACGAAATCCTGGATTCCCGCTACGGCAAGCTTTTCCCATATCGACACGAGATTCCCACCGAAGAGTGGAATAGATTTTACCCAGGCCGGTGGAGGTGGAAATTCAAAGGTTGACAGCGACTGCACCCGTTCTACCATCCAATCGGCATGCGACACAATTGTGCCGATAGCAAGCCAGAGAGGTACCACCAGGATACAGAGGAGGAGCAAAGTCATTACGGCCACCGCTAGAGAACGGTGGCCCCAGAGCCGGGTCTGAAGGGAGATCATCAAAGGCCAGGTTGCAGTCACAATCATCACAGCCCATAGGGTGGCCCCCAGAAATGGTCTGATGATCCAGAACGTCATCCCTATCAGAGCTCCAATAAAGAGTACCGAAAGACAAGAGCTGGTGATATCGCGTCCGGTTACGGTCATTAGGGGTTCCTTTCGGCTTGCGCTCCCGTCAATTCGGGACAAGAAAGCCAAGTACACCTAGTAGGCAACGGACTGTGCATTCCCATCCAACCGCAAGATGAGTTCGGTAAGGGGGAGAAAAGGTGCTGATCATGGAGCACAGCTACAATGGCAATGTGGCATTATTGACCAGCTTTGTTTGTAGCTGGCGTAGAAACGCTTGTGAATGAACCGGCCGAAATCACGCCAAGGGTTTAATGGCCGCCTTTCTATCGTTATCACTCACTGCTTTCCGCCCGAGATCTTTTGCAGGAGCATCTCGGCATCCTTAAATCCCGGATACTTTGTAACAATTTCTTTCAGTGTCCTGACCGCCTCATCCCTGTCTCCCTTCTGGTTTAAATAGAAAGCAAGAGTGAATGCGTATTTGGGCTCCTGAGGCCTTAGTTCCGTTGCCTTTCGGCACCAGTCGACCGCCTCGCTGATTCGGTCTTTTGAAGTAATGACGCAGAGGTTATAGGCGGCCTGCGCCATTTGGGGATCGGCCTTGATGGCCTCCCTGAGATACGTCTCAGCCTGCCTGGGCTCATTCATCTCTGCTTTTAGCAGGCCCATGTTGAAGTTTGCGGCAGCGTTGTCAGGGGCCGCCTTTAAAGCCTTTTTGAGAGACTCGTCGGCTTTCTTGTTCTCTCCCATGCGCACATAGGCCATCGATTCGTTGACCATGGCAAGGACTGCCCTCGGCTCAAGTTTAAGCGCCGTGTCATACGAGGCAACGGCCTGCTTGAAGTCCCTGCGGTCCAGATGGTAGTTGCCAAGATTGTAGTGAGAGGTCCACTGGTCAGGACGGGAGAGGATCGAGGCGAGGTGCTCCTCTTGTGCTGCTGCCACGGTTTTCTTTTGGGCATCATTCAGAGGGAGGTTCTGGTATCCCGCAAGAGACGCAGCAGCCCGGACACGTACCAGGCGGTAGTCATCTCCGGTCGCCTCCACAAGTGCCTGTGCGGCTTCTTTCGACGGTACGTTTTGCAGGGCCACTACCGCCGCAGAGCGCACCAGGGGTGATGGGTCTTTGATTGCCTCAAGCATCACCGGAGCGACTCGTGGGTCCCCGGAAGACTGGACCAGTCGGATGAGCGAGGTTGCAAAGATCTCATCGCGGCTTTTGCTGGTTATGTAATCGAGCATTTCGGGCAGTTGCTTCCAGTCCCGCTTGCGGGCACTATCGATGAGTGCCGCCCGTTTCAGCACCGGCGCCTGATAATCCCGCGTGCGCCACTCGCGCACATATTTGTCCGCCCAGGCAGCGTCCTTATCGGTATGGCACAGATTGCAGGCATTGGGGGACTTATGGGCAATGGTTGCCGAGGGCGCGGGCGGCAGCATTGAATGGTCGGTGCGATTCATTCTGGCAAAGGAAGTCATGGGCATGTGACACGAGATGCACTTGTTCCCGGTGCTCTCCTGCTGGTGGTGAGTGTGTGCAGATGCGTTTTTCACATTGTTTTCATGACAGGGCATGCAGGCATCGTTGGCCTTATCCTCGGCCTTGAACCGGTAGCGTCCGCTCGATGTGTGGCAGGCGATACAATCGAGCTTCCCGGACTTTACGCAGGGACTCGACAGCCATGAGGTGTAGGTGTAGTTCTCTCCCAGGTCGCGACCGTCGGGGTAGAAGTCGGGGTCTTCCAAGGTCGTGAGATCGAAGTGGTCGAAAAAACGATCACCCGGCGCAAATGTGGTGGTGACCGAAGACACCTTCGCGTGGCAAATCGAGCACGCAGCGTTTTTTTGTTCGGGGGTGAAGTTTTTCCAGCTTATGATCTTGATGTCTTCGGGCTTCTGTCCCCTGGGGGCTTCCCGGAAGACACGGTTGTGTTCCGCCGACGGACCGTGGCAGGCCTCGCAGTTGATGCCCGGTTCGGCCCAGGTGGTCTTGTACGTGTTAGTCTTTAGATCATAGTTTGTGGAAAGCTGGCTCACGTGACAGCTGTAGCAGGAGGTATTGAATGTGTAGGCCGGGTCTTTCCAGTCGACCGGCGGCCCCGCCTGGCCCCCTGGGAAGTGGCGAACACCGCTCGCAGCGGTATCGAACCACTCTTTCGTGTGGACATCATAGGCGACGGGGAGGGTTTGCAGGCGTCCCTTCTCCAGCGGCGTCAGAAAATAGTAAACGTTCTTTCCTCCCATGACTTGTTCGATCCGGTATTTCTTGTCCTTGCCTGGCCCGCGTTCTCGCACGAACCCTGTTAAGCCGGACATGTCGGCACGGTACGAGGACTTCCCAATCTTTATTTCTTTTCCCTGGGGTGAGAGTTCTTTGCGGGCAAATTCCGCCGTGTAGGGCTGCATTGCCAGCCCGTGCCTGGAGGTGGACCAGAGTTGGTAGAACTTCTCGTGGCACTCCCTGCAGCTCTGTGAACCGGCATATCCACTGGTTTGCTTTTCTTTCGCGATCGTCTGCGTTGACCAGACAAGGACTGCTAAGAAAAGAAGTACCAAAATGCGCTTATTCCTCGTCATCATGCCGCTCCTCGACGGATTCTGTAGGCTCCCTCTCACAGATGTAAAACGCCGGCCGATCATCATTGTGTATTGATTCTTCACTTAAAGACTCTCACACGATTACCGGAAAAAGCTGTATTCACGCTGACTGCATAGGCCAGAAGAGGGGTCATGCAGATGCATGTCACAACTGCTAAAGTCCACCAGAAGAGTTTGGTTAGCGCATGCATTCATGCTCTCCTTAAACAGTGCCGGAGCCACATAGCTTAAACTTCTGGCTGCATCGAGTGACGCCTGGAGCTTGGCTTCGTCCTCATGGGAGAGGAAGGTCTGGAGCACATGGCTGCCGGTACCCTTAAGTTCTTCAAGAACCTTGATCGGCAGTACCCTGATACTTGAAGGAGAGAGCCACAGCACCGGTTGGAACGGCTAACTGTGCAGTGAAAGGAATGGGACTGAAGTCGCGCCCCTATTGTTGGCGACACCGGTTGTGGACAGACTCCCGCTATTGGCATCCAGGAAAACCGCGCTCAATTGAAAACCGTAAAGAACAGTGTATCCAAGGCTCAGAGCATCTCCGAAGTTAACAGTGCCCGAAAGATTGAACATCCCGACCTTGCGAGACCAGGTAATAGCCACTGAAAGGTCTTTCCCCTGCCAGGTGCCGGATCCGTTGTCCTGGAGAATTGCTACGGGAACGGACCGGCACTCCAGGGGGCAGAGCCGAAGCCCGCCAGGACGAACAAACACAAAACCAGAATCGATAGAACAATCCTCATTCTCATGGTTCAGCTCAATCAAAAAAAAACTGGAGGTTGGCTGCGGGACTTCAGATTCTAAGCCGTTGTCCCGCAACGACAATCATCCTAAACCGGAACTCAACACTGCCTGTTTATTGTTTCAGCTCTACTTTGACCCCGGCTGACCCCAGTGAAAAACTTACTCCCTCGGTGGTTGTGTAGAGATCTATTACAACCCCTTTCTGATTTTTCAAGGCTATGGCAGAGCCCCCTCCCCCAACCGTTGCTCCGGTGCCGATGGCAGCATACGTACCATTTATGTCGCTGAGGCTCTTCAGCTTGTACACTTTACCCCATGCGCTTGCTTTGGTTATGCCGACACTACCCACACTCAGACCCTCGATCTTCAACGGGTAGGTTTTCCCCGCCTGGGTCAACGTACCGCTTCCCCAGCTGAACCCAATGCCTGCGGCAATCGACCCGCCGGAAAACTCGATGAGCGCATCCCATGGGAGCCCCTCGTTTTGCTGGGTCTGGGCAAAAGCCAAATTCCCGCAGATAAGCAGACCGACCGCCACCAAACAAACAGCTTTGAACCCTGAAACCTTCATACATCCTCCTTAATTCATCTAGTTTTGCAAATCAGTCAAACAGACCTTTCGCCCCTCTTGGCACCATGCCCTTCGACGGGGCCCGACTTCTCCGTCAGCCTCGAGGAACTTCTGCAGGTAAAGCATTCTTTGAGCAACTATATCCGAGCCGAGGATCTGATTAGGAGCCGTTGCTTCATAGAGGCTTTTTCTCCACGCTCAGAGCAATTGCCTCAGTTATCTGCAGGACAACCTGATCGTCCTTCTTAATGTTCTTGAAATTCTTCACATCTTTGTCCACTTTTAACGTCCGGGTATTGCCCTGGGGCCCCTGTACAGTGAGTGTGTGTTTCTTGTAGTCGATGCTCACCACATTGGCCTCAATTTCCACCGTATTGGCTACGATTCCTCCCGGCATTTTACCTTTGGGAGTCAGGGCAACAGTCTGCGATGCCCCAGCTTGCGGCGACCCACCTGCTTTTCTGACAAGAATCGCCACCTCTTCGATCAAGTCCAATACCACCTTATCCCCAACCAGGACCTGATCGAGATTTCTGGCGTTTTTTGCATTCACGGTGAAAACTTTGTCGCCGCTGCTCAAGGTCACAACCTTTTTCACATAGTCAATTGCCTTGATCGTTGCCTCCAATTTGATTACTTCAACCGCGATCCCGCCGGGCTTTGCCTCCTTCTTGGCACTTGCAACTGAAAAAATACCCAGGACCAACAACACGGCTACCAATGAAATCAGGAACTTTCTCATAGAACGTCCTCCTCATATGAATAGTTGCCATAACAACTCGACTAAAAATGAACGCCGCCTCCACAATTGAGATGAAACAACAGGTCCTCTCAGACTCCGTACATTCTCAGGTGCACCAATGCGCAACCTAGCGCAGGGACTGAATTGTTAATGCTATTTCACGGCTCATGTCTTCTACCGCCCGACTCTGGGCAGAGGCTATTGCCTCAAACCCGGTGTTTTGTACGGGCACGATTATTCTTGAGCGCTTCATGGTGAGCAGTTTCTGGCCTTCATTGCCGAAAACGCTCCAACCGGCCACGAGTATTGCTTTGCCATCCGGCGTATATTCCAGCTGTGAAACGTCTACGGTTACCTGGTACATCACGTTCACGGAACCCGCCCACGGAAAAACGACAACTCGATCTGTCGAAAGTAGTAAGGAGAGGTTCTCGGCAAGAACACGGGTAACGTTCTTCTCCAGAGGCTCAGCCCATTTATCGAACTCCGCTAGTTGCAGGCTGGAAAGGGTTGTACGGGTGGCCATTTGCGGCCGGTCGAGATAATCGGGGATCTTGATAGGACCCACCCCTACGGTCAGATCGCTGTCTGCTCTCGGCATCTTTGCACCTGACGGCTCGTTTTGAAGCGAATGCAGAACGTAGTAATTTGCGGGCCTGGAGGTCCCACAGCCGCTTAGGAACAGCAGAGAAAGCAGAAAGATTGCCGAAATCCCTGGATATAGAACTCTAGCCATACGTCTTCCTTTCTCATGCGCCCGAATCGATCGGTCGCATCTTCGGCTCTATTACTTGCCTTTTCCCTTGATCAGAGCTTCTGGGTGGCTTTCCAGGTATTGCGCAAAGACGCGGAAGGAACGAGCCGCGGCGGAAAACTCGCTCAGGGTCTTAATGAGTTCACTACGAACGGGGGAATTGGCTCCGGTAAGCTGGTCCACAGCCTTATTGGCCCCCTTCATGGTCTCACCGGCTGACTTGGAGGTGCTTTCCAGACTCGCTATGAGCGATGGAATCCGTGCCTCAAGACTGTGGGCCAACTGTGCGGCATTTACAAACATCTTTTGTGCATCACCGAGAGTGAGTTCCGTACGTGCTGCCAATGGTTTTACCTGGCCATCCAAATCCCGCAGAAATGCTTTAGCTTGCTCGACCGTCTGAGGAAGTGCGGCCAATGTCTTTTTGATTTCCGGGTCGCTAACGAGCTTCTCAATAGCGTCCAGGGTTTTCGCGATCTTGTCGGCAATTTCCGCGAGAGGAATGTTCTCCAGGGTTTTGGAAAGTGCAGAAAGGCTCGACTCAATCGTGGGAATTTCCATGAAAGACGGGTCTTTACCAACAAGCCTTAGCGGTTTATCCGGATAGAAATCCAAGTGGATGCCAAGCTGGCCGGTGACAAGGCTTTGCATCGCAAGTTGGGCTTTGAGTCCCTGGTTCACCAGCAACTGTATAAATGTTTTTGTTCCTTTTTCTTCAACAAGTTTTTCCAGCTCGCTCATCCTGGCGTCGAGGGTGATCTGATCCGGCTCGATCTCTATAAAGACCGGGATCTGCAGGGAGAGGTCCTTTTTTTTCAGAACTATCTTGATGTCCGTTACCGTCCCGACCTTGACTCCTCTGAAATCCACCGGCGCCCCGATGTTGAGCCCTTTTACGGAATCTTCAAAAAAGAGAACGAATTTTCTCTGATGAGTGAAGAATTTGCCGGATCCGAAAAGCAGTATTCCTGATATGACCAGAACGACTGCGCCGATAACAAACCCGCCAATTACCTTTGTGTTCGCCTGTTTGCTCATGATTCTCCGAGCCTATTCCGGAAGGTTCAGGATTATTGCTTGCCGCAGTTCACCGCCAGGCGACCGCCGCCCGGAATCACCGTGATTTTCATTGCTCACCCCTGGTCAGGAAGCTCCGAATTTTGGGGTCGGTGCTTTCCGCAAGGAGTTTGTTGGGGTCCCCAACAGCAGTCATCGTCCTGGTTTCCGCATCGAGGAAGACAGAGTTGTTTCCGATGGCAAAAATGCTTGCCAGCTCATGGGTCACCACGACCACTGTTGTCCCAAGGCTGTCGCGAAGCTCAAGGATGAGTTCATCGAGGCGCCGCGCGCTGATCGGATCCAATCCCGCCGAGGGTTCATCGAAAAAAAGGATATCCGGGTCGAGGGCCATGGCACGGGCGAGGCCGGCACGTTTGCACATCCCCCCGCTGATCTCGGACGGATAGAATTCTTCAAATCCCGCCAGGCCGACGAGGGCGAGTTTGACCGAAACCAACTCCCTGATGTCACCTGGGTTCAGATCCGTATATTCCGCCAGAGGCAAGGCCACGTTTTCAGCCAGGGTCATGGAACTCCACAACGCGCCGCCCTGAAAGAGGACCCCAAAGCGTCTCATGACGGCATCTTTACCGGCGGGCTCCAAATCCCAGAAACTCACGTTATCGTAGAAAACCTTCCCCTTGGCAGGCTCCTTCAGCCCCACAAGATGCCTGAGCAGCGTGCTCTTGCCGCAACCGCTCCCACCCATGATGATGAAGATATCACCCTTCTTTACCGTGAAAGTGAGATCACGCTGGATCACGAAGCTTCCGTAGGCCATGGTGAGGTCGCGCACTTCGATGCGGGCTGTTGTCTGGTTAGCACTATTTTCCATAAAGGACCTACACGCCCATTCTGTCGTAGATCACTGTCAGCAGGGCATCCGAGACGATGATTGAAACAATGGCGGTCACAACCGAAGAGGTCGCCGCCTCACCGACCGCGGAAGCGCTCCGACCGCATTGCATGCCGCGAAGGCAACCAGAGAGTGCGACAAGGACGCCGAAGACCCCGGCTTTGATAAGACCCAGTAGGAACTGCGTCAGGTTCAGGGCAGCCACGGTTTCATGGTAGTACTGCGCCACCGAGAGGTTGAGCATTCCGACACCGATCAGCCCACCTCCGAGGATCCCCATCAGGTCGGCGTACAGGCACAGCAGGGGCAGCATGAGTACCAGTGCCAGCAGCCGGGGCAGGACGAGAAATTCCATGGGTGAAATGCCCAGGGTTTTCAGCGCATCGATTTCCTCATTTACCTGCATGGTTCCGAGCTGCGCGGCGAAGGCGGCCCCGGTGCGCCCGGCCATGACGATTGCCGTCATCATCGCGCCCATCTCGCGAGCCATTCCTATACCGACGAGGTCCGCTACATAGATTTGCGCTCCGAATAGTCTCAACTGCACGGCTCCCACAAAAGCAAGGATCAGTCCCACCAAAACACTGACAAGGGAAACGATCGGCAGTGCCTGGGCGCCGCATTCCTGGATCAGTAAAAATAGATCGGAACGCCGGAATCTGGCTTTGCCCCGCAAGAGTTTGCCCAGAGCAAGAAAAGCCTCACCAATAAAAGCAACCATCTCTCCCGCGGATTTCCCAGCCTCCAGGGTTGCCTCGCCCACTCTGGACAAAAACGGGGGCCGTTTGCTCTCTTTGCGCGCATCCTTTTTTTCCGGGACAGCGGCAGAAAGATCGATGAGACGCGCTAACCCTCCAGGAAGCCCCTGGTTTGAGACCGGGATGGATTTCTCGCGGCAGAATTTGATGAGCTTGCTTAGAAACGTCAGCAGACTGCTGTCCCACCCTCCGAGTTCCCGAGTATCGAAGACAACCCTTTCGGGGTGCGGAGTTGATGCAATCTGCTTCTGGATATCTTCAGTTGACGGCAGCCCATGAGCGATATTCCAGTCTCCGCCAAGCCGCACAACAAAAGTATTATCCTGGTCCCGACTGCTGCTTATATTCATCGTCCCTGCCTGTCCTGAGGTATTCACCGTTATCCGATCGAAAGGCTCGTTATTGCGATCGCCCTTGAACTACCAGTTGAAACGTAGCTTTGCGCGGGTCATTGCAGATGACAAGGGCTGTCGGCCAACTAGAAGGTATATGCCAGCTTAAACCAGATGTAGTCGCCTTTGAGAGTCTTCTCAGTATCGATTTGAGGCAACCACTTAACCTCGGCCACGATGGTGTGACCGCCACAAAACTGCGGTGATATATAAGAAAGGACCGGTCCCACTCCAATCATCCGGGTTTCGAAGGGACCAAGCTTCGCTCCGGATCCGCTGTCCCCCGTAAACTGATCCCAGTAAAAGGCATTGGCGCCGACCCCTATAATGCCGTACCCGAACAAAGGCAGATGTTCGGCGATGGTTGTGTCGATGTGGAAGACATTACCGCTCAAATAATCGGTCGCGTTATTTTTTGTGTTGAAGTCAAAACCGGCGGTAGCGGAGATTTCGAGCCCGATCTTCTTGCTTATGTAGCTAAACGACACCATGGGTTCGAATGTCCAGTAGTTGAGACCGATGTTGGCCAATTGACCGGGAGTGAAGTCCCCCGTTGGGGCATAGATATCGAGTTGCACACCCCACTTAAAATCTCCACTATTCCAGCTGAGCCAGAAGGGCATAAATGTTATGTCGCCAATGCCATTTACTGTGTCCTTGCGGGTCAGCGAATTGCCACGAGGGCCGGTAACGGTGCCCGTCACGTCCAGCCAGACATAAGGGATAATCACGCCGGTAGAGAACTTGCCGCCGAGGATACCCCAGGGGGAGGTGTAGACTGCTCCGAGCATTTCCGCGTTGCTTGTGGCGCTAATACCTGCTGCGGTAAGACCACCAAATTGGAATTGCCTGTTATCACCTGCGCTGCCGTTATAGTGGTTGTACCACTGAAGCAATGCAAACCCGGATGGCGGAGCCATGTCCCCAAAATCAGCCATTGCGCCGGGCACGTAATGCCCCACCCCTCCCTCCGCGGCAAGGACAAGACTGTCCGGGGCAGTTGTCACAATGAGCGCTAACGCCAGCAGGATCAAACTCACCAGTTTCTTCATCTCATTTCCCCCTGATTAACAATCTTAGAAATCATGCTCCAACAGCTAAACCATTACATGGGTCCCGATCGCGACGCTCGGATGAACCGGACGTTGAAAGTTTCTCCCAGCTTTGGTTGATAGTACTCGCCCGTCAACTGGTCCTCAGCTACCTGGTAGGTCAGTTTGTAGGTGGCGCCGGGATAGTTTACATCGCGCAGTTCAATGAAAACTTTGACCACCGGGCCCTCCACCGAGACCTCGGCCCAAGCTACATTAATGGGGTTTGGATTGTAGTAAGCAGCCTTGAGCCTGCCGTTATCTTCAACTCCCTTGATTTCGATGATATACCCGCCATCAGGTCGGACCCAGCGCCCCATGAGCTTCTGGAGATGTCCCTCATCGGCCTTTGAAGAGGCGGCGGCTCCGGACAAATCCGGTTTCGGCGAGTCGGCAGGTTCACCAGCATTGGCTATGGCCACTGGATCCGATGGATTAATCAGAAGACCCAAGCCAAATAAGGCAGCCAAGCTCATAAGGGCCAACGTTCCGATTATGCGTTTCTTCTTAGTTGCCTTCATGCGAGGTAACGCTGTCGGGGCATTGTTTTTCATTTGTTTCGCTCGTCCGCTCATTGGAATTTCCCGTATTCGACCGTTAGTCTAAAGAGAAGGTGATATAACCATGGGACCTGTCCGTGCTCCACCGTGCTCAAGGCCCAGGCACGACAGTGTAAAAAACGCCGTTCGCTCCATAGGACGGCTGGAACCAGGTGTTGCCGCACAGGTAGTAGGTCGTCCCCATCACATTGGGCATTGCGCAGCCGGCAGGGATTGTCGCGTAGACCGCACCCATAACGTACGCGGCACTGGCCGCGCCTGCCGCTACCCCGGCGCTGTAGGCGCTGGAAGTTGCCGCAGCGGTATTGGCCGAAGCCGCTGCCGCACTGGCGGCCATTCCGACCGCTGCGCCCGCGGCTGCGGCACCGGCCGTTGCCCAGCCCCCGCAGTTATAGCACCCAGCCCCGTAAGAATTCACGACGGTAGGTGGATGGTACCCAGCGTAGGCTGCAGACGCCGGATGGTAGTACGCACCGCCGTAGTGGGCGTCGCCATATGCCGTTCCACCGTAAGCGCCGGTCTTCGACCAGCCTCCTCCCGCGTAGTGCGAGGCGCTGCCGCCGTACATGTTGGTATGCGTTGTGCCCTCGCCATAAGCGTGCGACGTGCTGCCGCCGTATACATTGGAATGTGAGGTACCCTCACCAAAAGAGTGTGACGAACTGCCTCCCCACCGGTTCTCGTGGCTCGTTGAGCCGTAGCTGTGCGACGTGCTGCCGCCATATCGGTTCCCATGGCCCCAGGCCCAGACCATCACCGAAAAGAGGGCCATGATCGAAAGACTCAAAAAACCAATAAAGATCTTTTTCATGATGTTTTACCTCCTCAATTGCCTTTGGGCGGCTTGGCCCCGGCCGGTGGTTTGCCCACTTGTGCGACCTTCGATTTAGGATGGGCGAAAGGCATGGGTGTAGCGCCGGCGGTTTTTTTCGGAGCAAAAGCGTCATCCGTTACCGCAGAGTCGAGCTGCCAGTTGGAGATCTCCAGCTGGTGGCGCAGCCGCGCTGCATCTGTGCGGTACACCGCACGGATCATCCGGGGCAGTTTGTCCTCAGTGCCGATCCAGATCTGCACAAAGACATCATTGTTGGCATAAGCAACCATATCCGTCGTCGTTCCTCCAATCACCCGGGATTGACCGATGTAGAAGGCGAGGATCAGCCCATCTGCAATATCCTTGTACGGGTCTGAGACGATCAGGTCAGTAAACGGGAAATAAATCGCTGCCGAGTCGTAGGCTTCCTTCAGCGTTGCATCGATGGTGGGCGGTGCTCCGGCAATCGCCACCAGGTTCTCGGAAGGTGCGAACGCGACCATTGCCTTGCCGTCATAGTAGAACTCTGAAGCCGGACCGTCTGCGAGCGTAATCACCCGGAGCTTGTCCGGCCGCTTTAGGGTGACCTCGGATTTAGTCGTGTAGGCGAGGGGAGTTCCAAGTCGGCTTGGATTCTCGTAAGTGGTCACCGCTGTGAAGCTCATGGCCCGGGCATCGGCCAACTTTGCGCATGAAGCCTTAAGAATCTCGATGGCCTTCGGCTCGAGTTCCATTTTAACGGGGGGCGGGTTTTCCTTCTTCGCTGACTTGGAAGTCTTCGAAGCTTTGGGCCCTTGCTTTGTTTCCGCAGCATGCCCGCTTGTGGCCAGGAACGCAACCAATGCGACCACGAGAAATAGTGTGCATCCAAAAGGTTTTTTTCTGATCATGAGTTTGTCCTCCGTTTACGCTGGTCTTATCCGACGGCGGCCGGATACCAATCTGAAGTCGCCGTGCAGCGATATTCATGGAATCATGCCGCATTCGAACATCTTGTTGGCAATCGGCGGTGCAACCTTATCGATGAATGCCTGGCGCATCTGGGGATCGTTTCTCAGAAGCGCCATCACCCTTTGTTCTCGAGCTGATTTCGGCTTGCCTTTCTTCTGCCACAACTCCTGGCAACTCGACTGTTGGTATTTCTGGATCACCTTGTTGGCGAGCATATCCATGATCGGGTACTCCTGAGCAGCGGCGCTGCCGGTGCAAAGCAACACAGTTACCACAGCAAAAATGCAATACCCTTTTCTCATGTGTTTCTCCTTCGAGTTGTGATCGGCCTGAGAATCTCATTGACTGCTCTGTCATGTCCTGGGCTCGGCAGGCACCAATCCCCCTCATGCTCCGCCCTTCTGGCGCGAGACTCGGTGGGGAGACCAGTCTCGGGTTGCTTTGATCCGTCACAACGCCCAGAGCCGTCGACGAAGTGAGGGCGGCCCATGCGGGCCACCCACTTGTTCGGATGTTACTCACTCGTCTTCTTGCTGTGGATCGCCTCCATCAGCTTCTTCTCATCTTCTGGCGTAAGCTTGGGCCGGTCGATGGTCAAAGTGATCTTGCTGAACTTTCCGGTGAATTTGAACGGCACCTGGTAGTCTTTGTCGTCCACCGGGGAGCCGGTGTCTGAGCCGATGTCGAGGTTCTCATCCCACTGTACCGTGAATGGCAGCGAGTGCTCCATCTTCTGAGTTGCGACTTCCTTGCCGTCAACCTTGAGGACACCGGTGCCGCCCCGGCCAATGCCGGAGACGTTGCCAAACGCAAGCGTACCCATGCCCAAGCCGTCGTACTTGAAGTCGAATTCAAGCACGTGCTTGCCGGGTGTCAATTCAGGACCCTCCCAGCGTACTCGCTTCAAATCGACCAGGTTCCACAAGAACACCGGCTTGTTCTTAAGTACATAGAAACCATAACCGCCGAAACGCCCTCCCTGGGTGATGAGCATGCCTTCAGCCCCGCTCTGCGGGATGTCCACCTCTGCCTTGAAGTTATACGAACTGTTCAGGATGCTCGGTGCATCGCCATTCGGTGTACCGGTTAGCGGTCTTGTCCAGGTGAACACGTTGCGGCCGGCCGTGATACTGGGCCTCGGTGTGATGAGTCGTGCCGCCACTGACGCGTCGAGGGGCAGCACCTGGTACTTCTCCGCCTCCTTCCAGAATAGCTCCTGCATCGCCTTCAGCTTGTCAGGGTTCTTGGCGGCAAGATCTTCAGATTGCGTCCAGTCCCTGGTCAGATCGTACAGTTCCCATGGGTAGTCCAACACACCCACTTTGGGGGGGAAATGCACCCAGGGAGCACGCATGACCTTGGTGCCGGCCAGCCAACCTTCGTGGTAGATTGCACGGTCTCCGAACATCTCGAAGTACTGGGTTTTGTGCGTCGACGCAGCGCTCTCGTTCTTCTTGTCGAAGGTGTACAGCATGCTCACGCCTTCGATGGGGCTCTGCTTGATGCCGTCGACAAACTCCGGCTGCGCGATGGCGGTCGCTTCAAGAATCGTCGGAACGATATCGATCACGTGGTGAAACTGGTGGCGGATTCCGCCTTTGTCCGTGATCGCTTTCGGCCACGAAATCGCCATGGGCTGCCGGACACCGCCGAGGTGCGAGACAATCTGTTTGGTCCAGGAGAACGGGGTGTCGAACGCCCACGCCCAGCCGACCGCCATGTGGTTGTAGGTCTTGTCCGAGCCCCAGACGTCATAGAATTCCTTGAGCTGCACCTCCACCGGCACATCCACGCTGTTGAACATCGCCACTTCGTTCGGCGTGCCGACGAGAGTGCCTTCGGAACTGGTACCATTGTCGCCGTTGATGTAGATGATCAGCGTGTTGTCGAGTCTACCAATGTCCTCGACCGCCTGGATGACGCGGCCTATCTCGTGATCGGTATAGGCGACATACGCGGCAAAGACGTCCACCTGGCGGAGGAAGAGTTTCTTCTCGTCAGGTGTAAGCTTGTCCCACTCCTTCAGCAGGTCCTTAGGCCAGGGAGTCAGCTTGGCGTCCTTCGGGATCACGCCGAGCTTCTTCTGGTTCTCGAAGATCTGCTCGCGCAGGGCATTCCACCCCTTGTCGAACAGGTGCATGTCGCTGATCTTCTTGATCCACTCCGGAGTCGCATGATGCGGCGCGTGGGTGCCGCCCGGCACGTAATAGATGAACCACGGCTGGTCCGGCGTCAGGGTGTTCATCCGGTTCATGTAGTCGATTGCCTCGTCGGCCATCGCGGTGGTCAGGTTGAAACCGGGGTTGTTCAGGAATGGGTAGATGTAGGTCGTGTTGCGGGCCAGGTTGGCCGGCTGCCACTGGTTGGTGTCGCCGCCCATGAAACCGTAGAAGTAGTCGAAGCCCATGCCGACGGGCCACTGGTCGAAGGGTCCCGCTTCGGATGCCTGGAAGGCGGGCGTATTGTGGTTCTTTCCGAACCATGATGTATGATAGCCATTGTCCTTCAGGATCTTCCCGATCGTCGCCTTGTCCTTGGTGATGATGCTGTCGTAGCCCGGGTAGCCTGTGGCCTGCTCCGCGATCACGCCAAATCCGACTGAGTGGTGGTTCCGGCCTGTGATCAACGCAGCGCGGGTCGGCGAACAAAGTGCAGTCGAGTGGAACTGGGTGTAGCGCAGTCCGTTGTTGGCAATCCGGTCCAGCGCTGGCGTCGGGATGACGCCGCCGAAGGTGCTGGGCACCCCGTATCCCGAATCGTCGGTCATGATGAGGAGGATGTTAGGTGCTCCCTTTGGCGGGACAATGCGCGCAGGCCAGTAGGGTTTGGAACCCTCCGTCGTGCGTTCGATCTTGCCGCCGAACTTCGCCGGCGGCGCTGGGATCTGTTTCCCGTCGATGGTGGTGGTGGCGCTGGGCGAGCCCGGAGTCCCTGCGCCACCCTGGGCCATAATTGGGACGGCAGTGAACAACAGTAGAGACACACCGGTGATGGTAGCCAGTAGGGATGCCATTCTATGAAATCTCACGCCAGCTAAAGTCATTTTCCCATCCTCATTTGCTGAGTGATTTTAATTGATGCGGGATCGCAGCAACTTCATTAGAGTCGCACCTTCAATAACCGCGGTCCCCCTGTTTAATCGTGTCTAACTGGCCGTTGACAAAGGTGAAGGTGTACACGAAATCGGTCGGGCCAAAGTTATAAGTCCAGATTTCCGACCCATCAGAGATTGTCGATTTATTCACGGGCTGGCCGCAACTGGACTGGACCTCAGACTTGGCGGCGCCTATGGCGACCAGACCGGAATCGCATTGAAGGCTCTCGGGACCGTAGTCGTCCGCAAAGCACTGGCCTGCGCTGTACGACACACAGAAGATGATCGCCAATAACAGGAATAATCTTTTCATAACTTCTCCCCATTTTACTGATGGTGCCATGCAAGCAGGCTCCAGATCGTGAACTCAGGAGAACTTGAAAGCGGGCAACTTTGGGGAAGCCCCTCGGAAGCCCACTCATTATCGACATCACAACCAAGTAGAGATTCACCGACCACGTTCTCACAATCAAGGGGCGCCGCTGTCCGGCGGCTCAATCTACCTGGCCGACAGTTTCAAATCGGCCCGCTCTTCCACTTTCCACCCCTTCGCCTCCATGGCCTTTCGTGCAACGGGACTCACCTTTCCCGTGACCCAGAACTCTTTCCCGGTAACCCCCGGCATTTGTTTGATAGCCGCCGAAACCGCATCGGCTTTCCTCGCAAAATTCGGAGTCCACGCTATATAATCGAGAGGGAATATCGCGATGATCTTTCCATTGACCGTCTGGAAAACCGGGATTCCGTTGGCGTCGACAAAGCGCTGCACATTTCCTGTCTTGGCGGCGTACTGATTCAACAGTTGGGCACGCGTGCGCAAAAAGACAGCCACGGACTCTTCGAATGCCCCGGCAGCCTTATCGATGTAAATTCCGCAATTCGCCACAGCGGGCATGCCCGCAAGTGCTTTTACCAGAAGCGTCTGTTCGTAAGGATCGAAGTGGCTGTTGTACAGAAAAGACTGGATGGAGGCATTGGAGACCCCGAGGCCGGCAAGGGTTGCCTGGTTCATACTTGCAACTTCGGCGGGGGTCTTCTCGCCCAGAAGGCCGCTAAGAGTATCCGCACTCCCGGTGGCCCCAACTGCGATACCCGCACCACCGGGTATCGCCATAAAGGCAGCCTTTACCGTCAACCCTCCAGCTGCCGCTGCCCAAGACAGATCATTAAGTGCTTTTTGCAGGGGCTCGTAACTCGAGTAAGGATCGACCCCGAACTGGGCGGCATACTGCCGCTTGTAATTTGCCTGCCCGAGGGCAGAGTCCATGACGTTACCCTTGTAGGAGCTGTCGGAGGTAACCGCGCTGCTGACATTGCTGAAGAGCTGTCCGATTCCACTCACCACGTTCGTCACCGTCCCGGCCGGGTCGGTCGCCAACCCTTCAGCGGTTTTGATTGGGCCTGCAGCGACCTGTTTGAAGGCATTCATGTAAGCGCTGGATCCCTTTATCTGCTCTATTTGCGTGAGGGCATTGAGTTCCCCGATCCGCTTCATCAGCAAGGCCTTGCTTTCCACCCTGAGCGGCCCGTAGAGGGTGTTCAGATCGTACGTGCAGATGAAACCATCGCTTATGACCGTTGGCTTGACTGAATAATTGCTGCCTGATATCAATTCCCTGGAAAGAACATCTGAAGTTTGCAGTAGTATCGGTGCTGTTTCCTGTGAAAGTGCGGCGGATGTAAAGACACTTCCACCCAGTGCCAGAGCTATGACCAGGCACAAGAAAATGCTTCGCAGATTTCTCAACATAATTTTTCCCTTTTATTAGTGGTTAAAGACATCCTTAAGGTTCTTCAAAAAGTAACGAAGTCCAAACCATACTGAGCGGAACCGCCGCCGGACATATCGGATTCGGCGCCATACAGTGACGGGAATATGATTGTGACCGCCACGCATTGGGAAGGGAAAATCTGAGTGCAAGTCAGTTCTTCCCGGGCTCTATACACCGGAACCCGTACAACTTGTTGTCGCGCGGATATACACGAGAATTTCCTCCTCAAGTTCAGCGAGCAATTCCAGCAACTCCTCCCGATGGGAAGATGGCTGCTTTGCAGTTGACCGCGATTCCTGTTCGACCATAGTCAGACAATCCCGGTAGTCATCACTGAGTGACTGGAAAGAATCGTTTTCACTGTGAAGGCGTTTCAAACATTCACGGTGCTCAGGAAAGCGCATCATGATCAGGGCTAGAGATGAGGATTTTTCAGCCATCTGCTTTTTCTCCAATAGGCTCTGCCATGGATTACATGAACAGTTACCAGAATTTGTCTCAGGCCCTGAGCAGCAAAGAATAGCTTTGGTCTGTCTGTCATTTGAAACAGAGGTGCAGACGCTCACTTTTGAGGCTTTATTGCTTTGGCTGTGTAATCAAGTCAGAACATTTTGCTGGAGACATTGCCTGGAGGAGGTAGGCCCCAACGAGTCCCTACATCTTCCCCGGAAAACGATCATCTGGAATCATCGCGAAAAAAGGACCGGCGTGCTACACACTTTATTTTTTAATCTGCTCCTCTTATAGTAATGGAATATACGACTGGTCAAGGTTCCACCAGTATTGTTACGGTGACATTGTTTAGGGGAGCCAGTCTGCATAGTCTGATCTGTTCATCTTCCCTGTCTCATTCTAATTACTGCAATTTTTGCCAAGGATTTCCCAAAGGAGATAATACAATAAGACCACCCACAACTGCCCCTGCTGAAGATTCGGGACTCTCCAACGAATCCATTCGCGACCAGCTGGCAAAGGTGCTTGCAAGCCCGGAGTTCGCCGAAAGGGCTGTATTAAGAAGTTTTCTCTCTTTTGTGGTGGAAAAAAGCCTGGCTGGACGGAGTCGTGAGATCAAGGAATACACGGTAGCCATCGAGGTATTTGGCAAGAATGATGATTTTGACGGCCAAAAAGATTCCATTGTCCGCATCCAGGCCGGACGGCTCCGCCGCGCGTTGGAACGTTATTATTTATCGGGCGGTGCTCACGATACGGTGAGAATTGAGATACCGAAGGGAAGCTATGGGCCCATTTTCCGCAGGGTTTCTGCGGCCGAAAACTGTGAGGGAGCACCTCTCCTTGAAATGGTAGACTCGTTATGCATCACACAATATGGACCGGTGATTGCCGTCATGCCACTGATGAATCTGACCGGCGACCCGGCACAGGAATATTTCTGTGATGGCTTGACCGAAGAGTTTACTAGTAGGTTTGCGCGGTTCCAGGGCATCCGTGTCGTAGCCAGTTACTCCACTATTCAGATGAAGGGAGAGAAGACAGGCGCCAGGGAACTCGGCCAGAGGTTGAGGGCTCGGTTTCTCGTGGAGGGAGGGCTGCGCAGAGAGGCTGACAACCTGAAATTCTCAGTTCGATTGATCGACACGACGGATGGGCTTCAGATATGGGGGGAGGAATACCTACGCGAGCTAAAAGCTCAAAGCCTCATAGCCTTGCAGGAGGATATAGCCAGCAGGGTCGCAGGAATCATCGGGGACCTATATGGTGTCATCCCCACAAGATTATCCAGGGAGTTTAATAAGAAACCGGTTGATAGCCTAAACACCTACGACGCATTCTTGAATTTCCACCAATATAACAGAACACTTTCGCCGGAGTCTCTGGCAAGAGCGTTCACTGCACTGCAACGAGCTGTGACCGAGGATCCGGAAAGTGGGTTAGCCTGGTCTCTTTTTGCCAATCTCCACGCCAATATGTGTGTTCTGGGGACCGCTCAGGTTGAAACCCTTGAAGCGGCTGTTACCATGGCTCGCAAAGGGGTTTCCCTTGAACCGGGCAATCAATGGGTTCGAGCCATTCATGCTGAAATCCTGTTCTTTCTCAACGACAGGGAACGCTTTTTCCAGGAGGCAACTGCCTCCTTAGCCCTCAACCCGAACAATCCAACCATTGTAGGCTTTATCGGGTTGCTGAGGGCGCTGTATGATGACTGGGAACATGGCCTTGCACTGATGGAGAAAGCGATCGAGCTGAACCCTTTTTTCCCGGGTTGGTACCATGCTGCCCCCTGTCTGAACTTCTTTCGGCAGGGAAGATACCAGGAAGCACTTCAAAGCGCTCGCCTATTCAACATGCCCCAACTCTTCTGGGACCCGCTGTTGCGGGCTGCAGCGCTCGGGCAGCTGGGCAGATTGAATGAAGCCGGCATGGCCCTCGCCGAATTGCTCCAGTTGAGGCCTGATTTCTCAATTTATGCGCGGCGTCTCCTTGGCTATTTTGTGAAGGCAGCTGATCTCCTGGATGACATCCTTGATGGTTTGAGGAAGGCGGGACTCACGATTTGATCCCGACCACCACTAACTCGTAGTGCTCAGTCCATCCCAAGCCGTGCCACAAGTGCGGCTATAACTCCGAATCAATTCCACATCTGGGACATTATTGACGTGGTTGAGGCAGTACCATGCCAGGCATAGCGTGGCGCTATGCCCGACTCGCATTGTTGGGAAGCGTCTGGTAGACGTCTACCCCCAGGCTACCCTATCCTCTGTAACATGCCAAGTCGCTTGCATCCCATTACATCCGTTATAGAGTATAAAAATCCGTACTGCTTGCCAATGTGAGAAATCCCGATGTGGCCGGAGTGCATAACGAAAATGATTCGAATATGTTAACTCGCGTAGCTGGAGGAAGAGGAATATATCGAGTTCCTCGTTGAGCAATCTTCGTCCACCTCACGCCTCAATGGTTTTCACCTGTCCGACAAAAACTCCGTCGAATCCGAATGGTTTTTCTGAGAGAGCCCGCCTTTTCTTATCCTTCTCGAAGTTCAGATTCAAACCACTGTTCCCCATCTTGAAGAATACGAACATTGATACAAGTATTTATCCTTAAATGAAATCGATTATCGCACACTATGCATATATCTAAAATTCCTTGGGTTTCACCTAGTTCTCCGCTTGTGATGAGCTTCTCAAATCCCCTGGAAATATAACCCAGCGATAATCCAAGAGGTTTTAGGTGTAACAATTCCTAACGTAGACGAAACCACGTAGGACCATTCCGGCGGTGAAATCCACACGTTTACAATACCTGTCTGATGCATTTCTCCCGGGTCCCATGATGTCATCCCGCAAGACCTGACCCCAAACCGTGCACAACCGTGTTGAGTCTGGTCGAAAGTTCGGCTGCCAAATCCCTGCCGGACGGGAGTTTGGAATTTACGGGTAGTTTCTTCGAAAGCACATGCTCTCGTATATGATTATAAATGTGTTTGTATAGCGGGTCGGTATCGTTTGCTGTTCAGAATAAACATAAGCTGTTCCAGTCATAAAACTGGTCGTATGCTAACTCAAATTAAAGGAGATGGTACCAATGATCCCAGAAAAACTTCTCGAAATACTGAAAAAAGACGGTATCGTTGCCATCGCTACTCTGGGCCGGGATGGACCGCATATGGTCAACACGTGGACCAGCTACGTTCGAATATCCGCCGATGGCCGGTTGCTGATTCCCGCCGGTTACATGCATCGCACCGAGGCGAATGTTGCCTTCAACCCTGACGTATTGATTACCTTGGCAAGCAGCAAAGTGCAAGGTTTGCATGGAGCGGGCGCAGGCTTCCTGGTCAAAGGCAAGGCAGCGTTCATAACGTCTGGACCGGATTTTGATTTGCTAAAGTCGAAATTCGATTGGTTGCGCGCCACATTGGCTGTTACGCCCAATTCCATAACTCAGACGTGGTAGCAGAAAGAGAACGGGGGAACAGTGGCCCCGAGTCATGCGCGGATGGCCGCGAGGCTACACGTGAAGCAGTTGACAGGGGAACGCGCGGGCCAGCCAGTGAGCGCCGAAATCACCTATCCGGGATTCCATGACGCGGGCGCTAGAATTTGCTCCCGGTGAGTTTAAAGGGACGGGTCGTTCGGCATGATGATCTCAAAAGAAGTGGTTAATTGGCCCATAATCTTTACCGCGTAACGGTAAGCGATTGCAGGATCGTTTCAAGCTGTCGCACGCATACCCATCTTCTGCAATGCAACCATCGCCCCGATTGCCGCCTTCTCCTTGCCCTTAGCCTCAACCATCAGATCAGCCTCGAAAGGCAACAGGTCGAGTAGATGGCTCAGGTCGGCATCGTTGATGAACAAGCCGTGGGCCCCGGGTCTTGCGCCCGTTTTTTGGGATGAGATGTGCACCTCGGGTATTATGCCCCAAATAGCCCTGGATTTTTGAAGCAGGTTTTTAATATTGTCACACGGGTTCAGAACATGGTGCAGCAAATCGAAAAGGGCCGGGATTCCCGTTTCGAGCGAGACATGCAATACCTCTTCGAAGGTATAATGACGGTCGTCATTTTCCAGGACCAACCGCTTCCTTATGGCCGGTTTAAGCTTTCCAATTTGAGTCACGATTCGTTTCAGACTAGCCTCCCTGTCTCCATAGACACCACCGGCATGGATAATGACCTTGCTTGAAGCATCCAGACCCATTAGATCCAGCACCATGCAGGAATAGTCAAGCTCGGCGATGCACCTTTTTGCAACTTCCGGGTTGGGGGAGTTGAGTACGTTGTACTGGCCCGGGTGCATGGAAAACCGAAATCCGAGCGCGGCATACTTCCCGCCGATTTGGCGAAGGCGCGATGCGCAAAGCTTTTTCCAGTCCCAGCGCATATTTTCATGTGATGCGAAGGGGACAAAAGATGATCCGATCCGAAACATCCTGAGCCCGGAGTGTTCCATCCAGCCAAGAATCGCCTCCATGTCGTTGAGGTTCTTGGAAACTGCCTCTTGAAGCTTCTCTTCATTGAGGTTTTTCATCCGGAATGAATGCGTGGTCGAATATCCCAGCTCGTATGTAACGCAGGCAAACCCGATGCGGTTGATCTTCGCTCTCATCCATCTCCTCTGAAAGTCAAGGGGCACCGCGGCAAAGACAGAAATCCCTTTCCCCTCGATGACAAGATAATAGCTCACCAGGTTTTGTCGATCAAAGAACTCGACAAGCTTGATTCTTTGACTGGGACCATCTAGGGTGTGAGGGCGGGATTAGGGGACGCCCTTTATATTTTATATTTACTTAAGCTGTCGTGCATATTCAGAAGGCATTATGCCGAGACAAGCGATAATAGATGCACCAGGGGCATTGCACCCCCCGAGGGCGTCGGCCATGAGCAATTGGCGCAGCCTGGTTTCCGGGTTGACGGCAGTTCTCTTGCAGGCCATGGCCGGGGCAGGCAAACAGAGGCAAGGCGTACGCGCCAGCGGTCTTCTATGCTATTGGGCAGAGAGTGAATTGGGTATGTCGCTTACCGATTTGTCCGGCAGGCTGAAAGTCTGCGTGCCGACTGTCAGCATTGCGGTGCAAAGAGGGATGAAAATCGCGGAGCATGAGAAGCTGGATATTGGCTTACTCTTGAATGCAAAAATATAAGGGGCGTCCCCTATTACTCTTCCCTATTACCTTCCGCGGGGCAGGTCATGGAATCAGATGAGTTAAAAGACAAAAATGACAAAGTTGATCCAATTGCGTTTGCAGAAGCTCTAAGGCTTCGCGATGAAGGAAGGCTGCATGAAGCCTTGAATCTCATTGAACAGCTTATAGTTGAACATCCGGGAAAGTATAAGTTGCTGTTGATTGCTGCTGAGATACATTGGGATCTCGGAACGCTCGATGGAGCTGTCAATCTTTGCCAGTTGGCTATCGGACTCAGACCGGAATCTGAATGGGCCTCTCTCGGTTTGTTCCATTCTCTTTGGAAAATGGGGAAAAAGGATGAAGCACTTAACGAAATGAAGCGTTTTGTGAGCATCTCTCATTCCGAAGACTATGCTGAGATAATAGGGGATCTCAGCCAATTTGGGGAAAAAGATTAATAACCGGCGGGTGGCCCCGGCAAGTGTTTATTTGCCGGGGTCCGTTAGACAGGAGGAAAATAGTTGTGGCTTATAATCTCTCTTGCCTCCGGCACTGGCAACAAAAAGCCGTTGCCCGTGTCAGCTGTCATGATTGGACAAATTGCCTCAAAGTGTCCCATGTTGAGAAACAGTTGGCGGGCTTTGTCCAGCTATTTTATCTTTCTTTTGTACCTTAATTCCGGGTGCCTTTCATAAAACCCTTCGAGGTCTTCCAAGATTGTTCCACACTTAGGACATTTATCCCCCAACGATTTTTTCCATCGATAAAGTTCCTCGCATTTGGGACAAATTAGATTGTCTTTTCTAGGCCTGATAACGTCGATCCAGATAATAACGACACCCGATATAATTAGTGCAATTCCAATAGGAATATTAAAACCAGTAAGATCAAATTCTCTGTGATAAACAAAACTATACCATTTGGGGTGATGGATGGTCATTCCACCCCAGAATATAACAAGGACCCCAGTAAAAATCGCTGATGCTTTTTTGAAGCTCATCCTCTGGTCGCCCTCTTTCTAATAATTGGATATTTTACGACATTCTGTTTGATTATGGAAGGAATGAGTAATGGTATCAGAACAGATCGAGCGGAACCCTGGAGGGTTTAGAGTGGAAAAGGTGGAAGTTGAGGAAATGTGGATGGAACAAGGCATACTCCTTTCACTGTAGACGTACCTTGATGGAGGAAGTGAAAGTGCGGTGAAAGTATGAATAGCGCGACTATCCCCACTCAAAAAATGTCATAATACTTAGCGAAGTCTCAACCACTAAGTAGCCCATGGGCAGTGAAAAGAATCAGCATGCCTCTCCTTGCCGTTGAGAAACGGCAGGGGCAGTGGGAAACACAACCTTCCCGGATCATACTGCAAGTATTGATAATACTCGTTTTGTTCAGTCTGATTGGCCTTAATTCTTAAAAGGACGCACGGGGCGGATGTGAAGCAGACAATTAGTTGCGCCATGCCCTGAGCATCCCGACCGGGCGGCGTTGAGTGGCAAAGCCCATTCTTCTCAGGTACTCCTCAATATTACGATAGTCTTCCGGTCCGCCGTGGACCTCCATTACGATGTTCCCGATTCGATCCATGATCTCCTGCGGGCAGTTGTAAAGGATTTCAAGTTCCGCGCCCTCACAGTCCATCTTCAAAAGATCGCACCGCTCCAGGTTGTTTTCCCTAAACACGTCCGATAGTGAAACACCTTCGACCGTGATCGTTTCGGGATTTTTTCCCTCAACTTCATGAATTGTGGCGGCGGTGGTATATTTGCAGCTGGAATCGAAATGCAGGGTTATGTCCCCCGAGCGCCCAGTCACGGCTTTTTGGATACAGGTAACGGGAAGGCCGGGATTCATCTGAAGATTTCGCTTCAATTGACGAAAATTGGATGGCATCGGTTCATAGGAAAAGACCCTCGAACCATGCAGCCGAGTAAGTATAAAGAGGGTAAAAAATCCGATATTGGCGCCAATATCGATAACCACGGGATTTTTCCCAAGATCAAGCTTCATGCCACGCAAGTAGCTCTCGGACATGAAGATCTCCTTAAACTCCACCATGAGCATGCGCGGCGCCTCGATCAAAATACCTCGTCGAGTCCTGAATACAAGAGGATCAACAGCAGTAAGGCCGAACTTCACCGCAAGGTAGAGCCACCAATTGGACAGATTCTTAAAGAGATTAAAATAACGCAAATTGTTTCCGTGAGTTTTGGGGTCAATAATGAGGGACTTTTTGATTGGGGCATTTTCCCCAAACTGCTCATTATCTCCTTTACAAAAATCCGTCAACTCCGATCTGGAAATCCCTTTCCGCCCGGACGCCAATGGCGCTTGGCCGTATCATTTATTTACCGGATCATGCAGAGCGTATTTCTTTCGATCATGGCAAGTCCCGGGGATTGATCTGCTTTGACTCCCGCGCGTTGACATGGTGGATACTTCGACTTAAATACCGCATGACCCGCAGTGCGAAATCCCGCCTTGGGTTCGCATGCGAATAGCCCGTGTGCTTTTCGCATGCCGCAAACAACGCAATTTTGCCTCATGAGATCGCGGACCTGAGAGGAGGTCCTAAGATGCAGAGCCGCTCTTGTAACGTCTCCCGCGTCACCCTGTCATTTCCAATACTTCCATGCCTGCAAAGGAGAACCCGATGAAACTTGATATTGGCCGGCGACATTTTTTGAAAGTTGCCGGAATCGGCGGTGCCCTGCTCGCCTCCGGCCTTTGGAAGAATTCGGTCATTGCAGCGGGCGACGATTTCGTCTTCTTACAGATATCGGATACCCACTGGGGTTTTAGCAATCCGCAGATCAACCCGGATTTTGCGGGTACTTTAAAAGAGGAGATTGCGTCGATCAACACTCTCAAAAGTCCACCGGATTTCATCATGTTCAGCGGCGATCTGACGCACGTTACTGACGATGATCAGGAGCGGCGCAAACGCTTGACCGAGTTTCGCAAGGTCATCGCGGAACTCAAAATAAAGGATGTCAGATTGATGCCCGGCGAGCATGATGCTTCACTGGACGAGGGAGAAGCCTACAAGGAATTACTCGGTCCGGAAATGCACTACGTTTTCGATCACAAGGGCGTGCATTTTATTGTCCTCGACAACGTATCCGACCCCAGGACGGTCCTTGGAGAGGCTCAACTGGAGTGGCTTGCGGCCGATTTGAAAAAGCTCGACAAGGCGGCGCCGATAGTCGTTTTCACCCATCGCCCGCTCTTCGACCTGGTACCCGGATGGGAGTGGTATACACGAGATGGTTCAGAGGCCCTTAAGCTGCTGATGCCGTATGAGAATGTCGTGGCGTTGTACGGCCATATTCATCAGGAGCATCATCATATGACCGGACATATCGCCCACCATGCCTGCAAAGGGTCGATGTATCCGCTTCCCGCTCCCGGTTCGGTCCCTGTAAAAGCGCCGGTCCCATGGGACCCCGCGGCGCCCTATCGGGGCCTCGGGTTTCGGACGTTGGATGCTCATGTGAAGCCTGTAAAATATGATCTGACGGAATACTCAGTAAACGGGGAGGTAATGAAATGAGACTGAAAAGAAGAGCTGTGTTTGCGGTGCGGTTGGCCGCGATCGTGCTGGTGGTGATATTTATCGGTTCTTTTTCCGTGGCGCAGGAAAAGCAGGTGATCAAGGTGACGGCAAAGAAGTTTGAATATTCACCCAGCACAATCACCGTTAAAAAGGGCGTTCCGGTGGTGCTCGAATTCACCTCTTTAGACAGGCTACATGGTTTTGACTGCCCGGGACTGGGGATTCGAAGCGATATCAATCCTGGAAAAACGAACACCGTTGAATTTACGCCTCAGAAGGCCGGCACGTTTGAATTTCACTGTGATAACTTTTGCGGGACCGGCCATGACAAGATGAGGGGAACGATCGTCGTAACGGAATAGCCCACGAAAGTTGGGGCTGGTGAACCGGTGCGAGGGATTTGGCGCCCTCGCATCGAAACCACTCGAACCCGTGGGCGGTTGCTGTTTCCATTGACATCTTCGGTGGATGAATCCCAGATGTCCATTCTGCTGCTAAAATCCGTCATATCAGTGGTAATGGCCCTTATGGCCATTTTTAACATGCTCCTCATGCTCGAAGTATTTGGGAGGTCCCAGGTAAAATTTGATCCTGCCAAACTCAAAAAAATACACAGGATAAATGGTCGACTCTTCGTCCTTTTATTCTTTTTCGTTGCTTTCTTTTGCCTGCGCTACATAGCCATTTCTAAAGAGGAACTTTCAGCTCGTGTCACAATCCATTCTTTAATCGCTCTTTCGGTGATACTCATCCTTGCTCTCAAGGTTTCCTTCATAAGGATTTACACTAAGTTTTTCGGAAAAGTCCTGGCGCTTGGCCCGGCGATCGCCCTTCTGGCAGTGGCTATGATGGCAAGCGCGGGGGCTTACTACTTCCTTGTCACGTTCTTTTAGGGTCAAACCCCGTTGAGTGACAATCGTTGCCCCGGTTACGGCAGAATGCCTCGGGGCGGGATACTCTCAACCTCATCTGGCCTTAGCCGATCGTTGCGACGATATCAATTTCCGCGATCCCAATTTCCGTGCTTCAACGCTAGCCAAGCTCTCAGGGGGGCAGCCCTTGCCGCCCGCGTAGATATAGATCAGGCTGCCGCCCTTTATCCGGTTGATCACCGATTCCGCCACTTCAGCCGGGATTGCCGGACACCCCAGGCTTCGCCCCAGTCTGCCCCCGTTAAGCATCACTGAGCGCATGCTGACGTAGTCCGCCCCATGCATCACGATTCCGCGCCTTAGCGCGTTGTCGTTGACCCCTTTTTCAAGCCCGTACAGCTGGAGCGCGGTTCCGTGCTTTCCGGAATATTTTTGGCCCGTGACAAAGAATCCACGGCAGCTCCGGAAGGATTCGGGCCGGTTTGAAAAAGCGGTCGCATACGCCCAGCCAGACTTCTTGCCGTGCGAGACGAGGAACTTTTCTACTCTGCCCGTCCTCATGTCTATCAGGTACATTCTTTTCACATTGGACGGTTTACTGTAATCTATGATGGTTAGATAACGCGTATTTCTGATTGCATGCCGGAAGGATCGCAAGCGGACCAGAACATTCGAGAATGCGTCATTGTCTTTGATAGCTCGTTTACGCAGGTTTTCTTGATGGACCGAAGACGTCCCGAACTTTGCATCAGAAAAATGGAGAGCGTAATTGACATGCCACGGGAGTAGCACCAGGAGCAGGGCGATAACTCCGGCCAAGAGAAATCGACGGTAGGCCGGAAGAAACCTTTGAAAGTTTCCGGCCGTGCTCGACCGCTTATGTTTTCGCCTATCCGGATAAAGGGTAAGCATGAGAATCCCTGCTCCACCAAACCTGATAACCTTTGTGTCACCGGGAGAAGACTTTACAACAAGCGAATCCGGTTCGCAATATCGCTGTTTTGAGGTGCTTTCAAAGCATTTGGACCCATGCCGACCGCGATCCGCCGCGGGACCTTCCACATCCCGTACTTACCGGTCCTGCATGTTTTTCTTGCCCCTGGCGTTGTTATGGCTTAAAAACCTGCCCGTCGAAGGTGTTTAGAGGGTCGGGGGAAGACCCGCCGTGCAACTGTCAACACTTCGACGTCCCATGTTTATCGTTCGGTTACGAACTTGAAAGGTCCTGGTACCATGCCGAATTTTATGCCGGAAGCGGTTCGCGGCTCTTTCTCTTTGCTTGTGTTGACGATCAGTACGACTTTTTGGACGCTCCTGCTGTGCCTGACGGCTCTTTTGAAGGCCGCTGTTCCGATTCAATCCTGGAGGCTTCTTTGCGACAGAGTCATGCAGGCGATATCCCGGGCATGGGTTGGCTGTTATAATCTGGGCCTGGAGCTTACAAAAACCGTAGTCTGGGATATCCAGGGCGCCGATGGGCTAAAAGCGGAAAACTGGTACCTGGTGATTGCCAATCATCAGTCATGGGTCGACATCGTGGTTTTGCAGAAAGCCTTCCATCGCAAAGCGCCGATGCTGAAGTTCTTTTTGAAAAGAGAACTGATCTGGGTGCCGATCCTGGGAATTGCCTGGTGGGTCCTGGAATTCCCCTTCCTGCGGCGCTCCACTTCGGTTCGCAAAGACCTGGAGACGACACGCAACGCATGTGAGAAATTCAAATCCGCGCCCGTATCCATAATGAACTTCGTGGAAGGGACACGGTTCACCAGCAAGAAACACCAAGAGCAGGATTCACCCTACAAGCACCTGCTGAAACCCAAGTCCGTGGGCATAGCTTTAGTTCTTGGAAGCCTTGGCGAACAAATTCACTCCATACTGGACGTTACAATTGTATATCCGGAAGGCGTCAGGCAGATTTGGGATTTCCTGTGTTGCCGGTCGATCAAAATCAAGGTGCAGGTAAGGCAATTGCCGGTAACTAATGAACTTGTGGGGGATTACATCAAAGACCGGGACTTCCGCCGTCATTTCGATAATTGGCTGGATAAACTGTGGAGAGAAAAGGACGAGAGTTTTGAAAAACTGCTTAAAGTCTCCGGACCGTGAGCAAAGGTAATCAGCCGTTAGCTCCAGGATGACGACGGTTGGCTCGTTCATTTTCGCCGGCAAAAACCATTCCTTAATCCGCCTGCCTGTCCGTGGAGCCTTCTCTTTCCAGCCCTGTAAATATAGCCGTCCCCAGCCGCTCTTTTTTTGAATCCCATACTCGGCTGTTTTGTTTTCGGGCCTGGCGGGCTTCTTCGGTGAAGTATTCAAGGATGTTGAGTTCTTCGGTGCTTAAGCGGCCGGACCTTTCCTTGCCGGACATGCGGGAGAGAAGGGCCAGGATGCCGAACAAGTACATGCTGATGGTTGTTATGCGCCGGAGCAGGAATTCCCGGTCGGCGATCTCGCCGCGGGCTATTTTTTTTCCGTAAATCAGAATTGCCAGGGAAAGAAGCCTGCGCAGGGAGGTGGCGCAGGACTTGGCCTCGCCCAGCGCTTTTTGCATCACACGGTTGTCAAATCGCGCGGGCCACTTATTTTCTCGAACCATAAGCCCGAGCAGCCGGGCCGCGCGCGCGCGGAACGAGCCTGCCACGTTCACTATTTCCGAGATCCGGCGCATACCGAAAAGGGCAGGGTAGACCGAATGAATTTCCGTGGTCCCCTCGAATACCGTGGCCACGCGGAAATCCCGCATCCTTTTCTCGAAGGGCAGAGTCTTGAGGTAGCCCGATCCGCCGGCCACCTGAAGGGCATCGTAGACGGCATCCCAGGCTCTGGTGGTGCCGAAAAGCTTGCAGTGGGAGGTTTCGATGGCTGTATTCATGAGCGGATCGCGGTCAAGGAGGCCTGCCGTGAAGTCGGTAATGGCGGAGCTTACCGCGGCGTTCACTTTTCCCCGGACAATTTTTTCCCGTATCAGTTGAAAGTTTTTGATCGGCACCTGAAACTGCTTGCGGGTGGAGGCCCGCTTGAGCATATCGGCTGCCGAGGCTTCCATCGTTGCGGTCGAAGCGGCCCCCAGGCCGAGGCGGCCGTAGTTCAGGACGGACATGGCGATCTTGAACCCGTCTCCGGGCCTGCCGATCAGGTTCTCAGCCGGGACGCGGACGTTTTTGAACTGGATGGCGGCAGTTGAACTCGCCTTGAGCCCCATTTTGGGCATCTCGGGGCCGATTTTTACCCCCTCCCAGCCGGTCTCGACTATGAAAGCCCCCATCAAGCCGGGCCGGTTTGGATCGAGCTGGGCAAACGTGGTGAGTCCGCCGGCATAATTCGCATTCGTAATGAAGGCTTTTTGGCCGTTGAGGATGTAGTGGGAGCCGCCGTCCCGCGGCAGGGCGACCGTCTCGATATGCTGGGCGTCAGAGCCGATCCGTGGCTCGGTGAGGGCATAGGAGAAGATCATCTCACCGGTTGCGGCAGCGGAAAGATATTTTAGCCGCTGCTCCTCGGTCCCGAAAAGCTGGATGGCCTTGACGCCGATCGAGAGGTGGGCCAGGAAAACCATGGCAATCGAGATGTCGATCTTTACCATCTCTTCGACCACCTTCAGATGCTCCCACAGGTTCAGGCCCAGCCCGCCGTATTTTTCATCGATGCTCAGTCCGAAAAAGCCCGCCCGCCCCATATCGATTAAAAGCTCCCTTGGGATTCCCCCTTCGTTCTCGATCGGGTTCGGAGCAATTCTGAAAAGAATCTCCCGGTAACGGGCAACTATCCCCGCGATCCTGGTTTCATCCCGCAACGGGCCGGACGCGAGAAAAAGCCCCTGGTCGAATTCTCCCGCGTAAATCTTTTGAAGGAACATAAGCCCTCACTGCCCTAGTTGTCCGCCGGACCTCGTTCCGAACCGTTCGGAAGGTTTTCCGGCGCTATGAAACGGAGATTGCCCTCCGTATCGCTTATGCTACTCACTTTGCCTTCGCGGAAAAAGATGTATGAAAAATTGTAGGACCATGAATTGCCCTGAATCGTTGTGGGAGTGCCCTGAACGGCCATGACCTCGTCCTGGGTCGAGCCGATGGTAAAAAAGTACTTCTGCGGGCTGAAACCGGCGAGAGGCGACGGAAGAAGGCGCACCTTGAGTGTGCCGAAATAGTTATCGTATTCCTTAACACGTCCGTCTTTGAATCGGACTTCGGAAAATCCGTAGAACCACTTGTCCAGTTCGATACGGGTGGGAGTGCCCTGAACGAGCAGAACTTCATCCTGGGTCGAGCCGACGGTGAAGTGGGGAGGTGTCGTTTTTTCGGGGCTGCCCGGCAGCATCTGCACCTGGAGTGAGCCGTCGAAGTTGTTGAAACGCCAGACAACGCCGTTTCTGAAATGGATTTCGGATAAGCCGTAAAACCAGGTCTGCCCCTGGACTCTTGAAGGTTTTCCCTGGATGCGGAGGACTTCCGCGGAACTTGACCCGATGGTAAAAGAATTTGGCTGGGGTGCGGATTGCATCAGTGGTGGGGGTGGAGGTGGTTTGATTTCGGATAGCAGTTTTTCCGGCGAAGATGCAGCGCCCGGTGCCGATTCGGGTTGCGCGGCGGGTTTTTCCAGCGGGGCGACGGACTCAGTCTCGGGTGGAGAACTCCAGAAATAGGCGTGGACTTGCACCAGAAGAGCCGCGGCAAACAGGGCAATAACGAAGAGCTTTGCCTTGCCGGATGCCTGAATTTTCCGGTACACAGCCGCCGTGGCCCGGCCAAAACGGCGCTTTCGCCCTGACGCTGCCGTTCCGTCCGCATGAGGTTCCGCGCCGGAATCGTCAGCGGTTTTTTCCGCGCCCGCCGCCGCCCGCTCACGGCCCTGGCGGGGCCCGGCTTTACCTGCCGGTCCCGTCCCCTTTCCCCAATTCTTTATGAGGCGCCTGTATGCCTCATCTATTTCAAGGAATCTTTGTTCGGCAAGTGCCCGTGCCTCAAACGATTCGGAGTGGAAACGGTCGGGGTGCCATTTCTTGGCCAAAGTGCGATAGGCGCGCTTTATGTCGGCCGGTTTGGCGCCGGGTCGGAGCCCCAGCACCTTATAATCCGATTCTGCAATCCGCTCCGGAGGCATGTTCCACTTTCCTGATTGGTTGGCACTGCGCCGCTCAAGCCTAATTAATAACAGTCCGGCGTTCAAGCGGCAAAGAAAAACACATTTCCCGATAATTAGGTGAACTCGTGGAAGAATTGTTGTATCTTAACCGAACACACTGTAATTCCTGCTTCGTCCCCGGAATTTGGTCGAGTTTTTATAACGAAACCTTTTCAGGGCCGGATTCAAAACACCGATATTAGCAGAGAGGCAAAACCATGCTGATTCTGACCAGAAAGGCCGGTGAAACAATTCTGATCGGAGACGAGATAGAAGTAACGATCACATCAATCGACCAGAACAAGGTTAAAGTCGGAATAAAGAGTCCGGCGCATATTCCGATATATAGACAAGAGCTTTACAGGAAAATCCAGGAGGAAAACAGGGGCGCGGCGTCCATAAACAAGGATGAACTGGACAACATGCTGCAAAAATACTCCGTTGAGCCGGAGCTGAATTCCTCCGAACCAGATTGATCCTGAAAGGTATAGCCCCCGAGGAGCATCCATGCAGGTGAATACCACACGATTCGGTACGATAGAAATAGATGAAAGCGAGCTTATCGCCTTCCCATGGGGAATTCCTGGATTCGAAGAACTAAAGAGCTATGTGTTGCTGGAATACAAGAACGGCCCTTTCCAGTGGCTGCAGTCGGTCGAAGAGCCAACTGTGGCTTTCGTGGTCTGTCCGCCCGATGTGATCGGCCTGGAGTATAGAATACCGGAGTCAAAAATCTCTTTGGTAAAGCTGGAGAATAAGGCCGACCTTCTGGTTTTGACCATCGTCTCGTTTAACAGGGAAAAAGGGGCCATGCGGTTCCATGTGCGGAGCCCCCTCATATTTAACGCCGCTGCCAGGCTGGGATACCAGTGGACTATCGAGCCCGAGGAATTGAAGACCATGCTTATTGCCCCGGGCGGCCCTCCGCCTGACATGGAATAACGCGCAAGAGCAAAAGGATTGTTTCCTAACCCCCGGCCAAAGGATGATCGAACCTCACGGGTTGCAGAGTGGGTTTCACTTTTGGAAACCCACCTTCAGACAGGGCTGCTTCAACGCTCAACCCCACCTACAAATCCGTTTCCCCAAGTTTCTGATTGTGACTCAGCCGGCAGGTTATGACGGGTTCACCCTTCAATTCCCGCGGGTTCTTTTCGATTCCGCTTTTGGGCAACAACCCCTCCTGGCCACGCCATGGTGGAGGAACTTCACCTCCACGGTCAACCTGATCGTCCATGGACAAAAACCGCTTCCCGTCATGCTGGATTTATTTGAATGGAGGCGGAAAAAGAGTTATGTATAATGATTATTGATTAAGAGATAATGACTGATCGAGTGCGCGCAAAGGATTCAAAGATCACCAGTGGAACCCAAAACCCCCCTTTCCCGGCAAGATTCCCCAGAGCCATTTTCGGTGGTAAGCTATAATGTTCATCGATTCGTGGGCACCGACGGCAAGTTCGACCCCGAGCGGGTAGGCCGGGTCCTAAATGAATGCAAGGCGCAGGTCGTCGGAATGCAAGAACTCGACTCGCATTTCTACCGGTCGGGCAATCAGCTCGAAGCCCTCACCAAGACTACCTCGCTCGATGTTGTACACGGCCCGACTAGGCGAAACGGCAACGGGCATTACGGAAATGCCCTGCTCACATCCCTCGCGGTGAAGGACGTGCGGCGAATCGACCTCAGCGTTGCGAGCAGGGAGCCGCGAGGGGCGCTCGATGTGGATCTGCTGGTTCATGGAGAGACTATTCGGATCATCGTGGCACACCTTGGGCTTGGCATCCTGGAAAGACGGCGGCAGATCAAGCGCCTGCTCGAAATTTTCTGCGCCGAAAACGACCGCATGGAGATCATGCTCGGGGACTTTAATGAATGGATTCCGCTGCGCAAGCCGCTTTGCTGGATTAACGGTTTTTTTGGAAAACCACCCGCGCGCCGCACTTTTCCCTCTGTAATGCCTATCCTGCCGCTTGACAGGATTTGGATCCGCCCCCTTGATGCCCTGGTCGAAATAAAGACCCACCGCACGCGCCTAAGCCGCGCGGCGTCGGACCACCTCCCGATAAAGGCGCTTATCACACCCGGAGGCAAGCCCGGTAAGGATTGCCTTTGCGGTCCATGTGAATGCAAACCTCACCCCGGCCACACAGAGAGCGCTTGATGTCTGGGATAAACCGGGTCTAAAGCTGCCTCTCGCAAACCACAAGCCTGATCGCACCGCCGAAAAAAGGCCGGCTGTAGATGAGCCTGAGCGGAAAATTTCCTAAAAATCCGTCAAGGCCACCATCTTTCACGAAATACCTGAAATTCATGAAGTGGGTTTTGCCGGCGAATCTTTCGATCACATGGAGCAGGGCGAGGCTGATTTGCGATTTAAGATCATAGGGTTCAAAATAGTCGAAGATGATCAGTTTGCCCTTTGGAACAAGTACCCTCACGGCTTCATCGGTTACCTGGAGCGCGGAGGTGTAGTCCATTTCGTGGAGCGCCAGACTGATCAGAGCGCAGTCAAAGGAAGCTGAAGGGAAGGGCAGGTTTTCCCCGCTCCCCAGGATGAAGGAAAGTCCGGAGCCGGCAGGCTGCAAAGCCTGCCCCACATTAGGTGGTTCCGATTCAAATCGTGGGGCCTGCCGCGAACGGGATTTCTCGAGTCTCTCGTATGCTTTGGCGAGCATCGATGGCGAGAGGTCGATTCCGACCACTTTTCTTTCCGAGTTTGCAAGCATCTGGGCCTGTTCGCCGGTCCCGCACCCGATATCCAGTATGCTTCCGCACGCGCAGTTGCGGGCTATTGCATTTACCGCCCGCCGCACCGGCCTCAGAAACGGTCCGACCAGAGGATCGTATATCGGAGCTACCCGGGCGTAGAAATCTGCACCGGCAGGGGAATCGTTCTGGAAAAGATCAGGTCTCATGATAATATTACCCCCGTTTTGCGGCAACCAAACCTGGAATCAGGTCATATCATTTATAAGTCCGATTCTTTCGAGTTGAAGTTCAGGAGGCAATTTTCGTTTCACAGATGCTTTATTCTCCGACTTTTTTCGCACTGGCAGTAGCCAATCTCGCGTGTCTTTCCAGCTTCGGGACATTCTTTCTGTTCCCACTTTTCATTACTGGCCACGGCGGAGATCAGGTCGACATAGGGATTGCCATGGGGGCGTTCTCGCTCGCCTCCGTTTTGTGCCGGCCCTGGATCTCCGATATGATAGACCGGGTCGGCCGTAAGAAAAGCTACGCCCTCGGCTCACTGATTATGGCCGTGCTTCCCCTGACCTATCTTTTCTTCAAGGGGAATCTCTACAGTTTCTATGTTCCGCTGATACTGGTGCGAGTAATTCACGGCGTCGGCTTTGCGATATGCATAACGGCGGCTTTCACATACATGGCGGACGTGATCCCGAAGGAGAGGCTAAACGAGGGTCTTGGGATGTTCGGGGTTTCGGGGCTGGTCGGGTCGGCTGCCGGTCCGGTTTTGGCCGAATTCGTGATACGCAGGTCGGGCTTCGATCTTCTTTTTGTTACCGCATCGGCAATGGCATGCATCGGCCTGGTCATACAATTCTGGCTAAAAGAGACCTACGTGCACGTATTCAGGAGCACAGATTCTTCCTTCTTCCTGGTCCTCCAGAAAAAACACGTGCTGATGGTCGCAATTATTGCTCTTCTTTTCGGGATCGGGCTGGCCGCGGTAAACGGATTCGTTGCGCCCTTCGCAAGCGAGCGGCGGATTGCTTTCATTTCGTTCTACTACATAGCCTATTCCGCGGCAGCCATCTTGACACGGGTATTTGGCGGCACCATCGTGGATAGAACGGGAGAGGAGAGAATTATCCCGCTGGGCCTTTTCATCATGGCCGCGGGGCTGTTCGCGATGGTGTTCATGAAGGGAGAAGCTCTGCTGATCTCCAGCGGCTTTCTGACCGGGTGCGGACACGGCCTGCTCTACCCGGCGCTCAATGCTCGGGCCATCCGTGGAGAAGCCCAGTCGATAAGAGGCAAAATTACCGGCGCATATACGGGAAGCATCGACGCCGGGGCATTCACGGGATCGATCCTTCTTGGCTATATCGGTGAACTGGCAGGTTTCCAAACGCTGTTCCTGTCCGCCGGTGTGGTGCTGATGATCGGCCTTGCCATATTTTGTTACGATCTTTCGAGGGAAAAGGTGCGGGTGCGAGCCGGCTGAAACCGGTCAATGCCGGCTGGAAATCCATCAATCACTTTCGATTATATTGGAAGCTGGCCATGGGATTTTCCCGGTCTTTAAAAAGGCTGCCGTTTGAGAATACTGCGCTCATTCAAGGCATATACTACCTCCCAACTGCCTTGTGGCCGCTTTTCGACGTACACTCGTTTATGAATGTTACCGGCCCAAAAACCGACCTGTGGCTCGTAAAAACGCTTGGGCTGCTGCTGGCGGTGATTGGCGCGGTGCTGCTAATTGCCGGTTTTCGAAGAAAAAGGTCGTTTGAATTCTTCCTCCTCGGGGCCGGTTCGGCCGCCGTCCTGGCAGCCGTCGAAGCCTACTATGTCTCCCAAATGGTAATTATGCCCATCTACCTGCTCGACGCCGCCATCGAAGTAGTTCTATTTGCGTGCTGGCTAATCAGCCCGGCATTTAAGAGAAAAACTGCCTTTCCTCCCGCTTAAAGTTTGCGAAGAAGACAGGATTCATTATGTCGGACCTGGATTTTGGCTCGATTTGCAGACAAATTATCGAGAAGACCCCGGATGCAGTCGTTTTCGCTGACAGGGATGGAATTATCAGGGTTTGGAATTCCGGAGCCGAGCGGATGTTCGGATACACCGCGAAGGAAGCCGTGGGCAACTCGCTCGACCTGATAATCCCTGAAAAGAACCGCCGGGTTCACTGGGATGGATACCGCAAGGTTATGGAAACAGGCCATACCGCTTATGCAGAGAAGCTGCTGGCGGTCCCGGCGATCCACAAGAGCGGAAGCCGAATCTCGGTGGAATTCAGCATAGCGCTGCTTCGCAATCCCGAAGGCGAACCGGCGGGATCGGCTGCAATAATGCGAGATGTCACGGAAAAGAGGCAAAAGGAACTGACGCTAAAGGCAAGACTTGCCGAGCTTGAAGCGCCGTCAAGGTCGGGAGACCTTGCCACGACGGAGTGATTTCTCAACCCCTCAATTCTTTAATTCACGAATCCTCGTTCTCACCGCATTCCCATTGCGGAAAAAAGGGCGATGAGCACGCCTATCAAGCTCTCTCCGGCGATTATTCCGGATGCGACCGGGATGGTGTAGGGAGCTGCCGGGGTCTTTCGAATCAAAAAGGCCGCGCCCGCGCCGATAAAAATCGAGAGCGTATTCCAGAATGGCACGACAAAGGCCAGGCCAAATCCCATCGCGGAGGGCAGGAAAGGCCGCAGGCGGACCGGCGCGGACCGGTCGAGAATGGCAAGGATTGCTCCGGAGGCGGCCCCGATTGCGAGCGCCAGTTGGGCGGATGGGTGCAGGCTCTCGATGCCGTTTGCAAGGAGTTCGGCTACCCCTTTCCATACCTGTGCGCTGGGCGCGGGAAATCTGTCGCCACCGAGTACGTCAGGGGTCGGCACGAGCAGGTAGAATGAGGGCACGACTACCGCCGCGCCTGCAAAAACTCCGAGAAACTGGGCAATGAACTGCTTTCGCGGATTTGCGCCAAGGAGGTACCCGGATTTGAGATCGGTCAAAAGATCCGCGGAAGATGCCGCGGCGCCTGCAGTAACTCCGGCGGTCATGAGGTTGGCGGTGATATTCGACGGGGCGATCATCCCGTAGGTGAGCTGCGTTATTTTTCCCATCGCTCCGATGGGTGTTATGTCCGTTTCACCTGTCGCGCGGCATGCAACCACCGACAGGAAGAAGGTCATTAAGACGGCCAGGGCGCCCATCCACCAGTCGATTGAAAAGCTGACTGCCTGGACAACGACGATTGCGGTCCCGGATAGTAAAACTCCGGACAAAAACCAGCTTCCGGGGACTTCTATTTCATCCATTCGTCCCTGTTTCGGGTCCGTCGTGCCCGCGCCGGATCTTCTCAGCATCCGTCCGGTTCCGGAAATCGCCCGCCAGACGGTCTTCCACTGGAAAGCGAAGGTGAGAAGCCCAGAGCTTACCATAAGCGCTGTCCCTCCCCACAGGCTCCATGCGACGATATTCTTGTAGCCAAGGTCGCGGATTATGCCCTGCTCGTAGATGTAGGGCGCAAGCAGAAAATAGTTGAGCACGCCTCCGGCGAGCATGCTACAGGCTACCCTCATGCCGATTATCGCCCCGGCGGCTATCATGATGGCGCTCATCTCGAAAGATATAGTCCAAGAAGCCATTTGCCGGCCGGCTAGCGAACCGGGAAAATAGACCATCTCTGGGATTTTCAAAAAGGATGGCCACCAGGCAAGCTGGTTTTCGCGCAAAAAAGCGACCAGTCCGCCCAGACCGGCTGCAAATCCGAGGCTCTTAGCCTTTCGCGCCGCCGCCTCTCCCTTCGCGTAGAGCGAGCGCAGGGTCTCAGCCGCCGCCAGGCCGCTCGGAAATGGCAGCTGCTCGATATTTACCATCTGCCGCTTCATTGGGATGGCCATGAAAACTCCGAGCATCGCAAGCAGCAGCGTCCAGATCATCAGAGTCCAGAAAGGCAGATGATATCCCTGGATCAGGAGCAGGGCTGATACGGCTCCTACTATCGTGCTCCCGGTCGAATAGCCTGCGGAACTCGCTGTGGACTGCATGCAGTTGTTTTCAAGGATGGAAAGATTCGACCTCAGGATGCCGATTCTCTTCAGGGCCGCGCCGATGGTAAACGAGAGGATGCACGCGGTAATCGCGATCCCGAGACCCCAGCCCGTCTTGAGACCGACGAAAAGATTGGAAAGGCTCATTACCGCCCCGAGCAATGAGCCCATAATTATGGCCCTGGCGGTAAGCTGAGGCATGCCGCCGCGGTAAACCTTCTCGAACCACTCCAGCTCTATCTCGGGAGGCGATTTTCCCGTCGTCTCTATTCCGGTGAAATCGTCCAGAAGTCCTCCTTTACCCCCAATTAGGCCATTGTCAGGGCTGATTCCGGGCATGAATTTAAAACAATATGGGCCCCGCGGCTGATATTTAGAGCGCGCTGTATTACTTTTCGCACTGACCTATCGTGAGACAGTGAAATATAGGCCTTCACCCAATTACACCACAAGAAAATGAAGCCCAAGAAGCTTGCGTTCAAAAAACTCGAAGACTACGGAATAATCGGCAATCTGGAGACTTGCGCGCTGATCGGAAATGATGGCTCGATTGACTGGTGCTGTTTGCCGGATATCGATTCTCCGAGCGTGTTCGCAGCCATTCTCGATCTCGACATAGGGGGCTTTTTCAGGATCTGCCCGAGTGGGCGCTACGATTCCCACCAGGCCTATATCGGGAGCACCAACGTTCTCACCACTACGTTTGACGCCGCTGACGGGAGCGCAATTCTAACCGATTTCATGCCGGTATCCGACACCGACCAGGATTCGCATCGTGCAATAATGAGGAAACTGGTCTGCACAAGGGGGAAAATTCGCATTGAGGTCGAATTTGACCCTAAATTCGACTACGGGCGCGATCCCGGCCGACGCACCGTAAGTGGAAAAACCATTGCAGCCAGGTGGCAAGACCAGGAGCTTTTTCTTAAAAGTGCGGTGCCTGTTAGGGCTGAAAGCGGCGCAATGCTTTCTTCGTTTGATATGAAAGATGGCGATGCGCTGTGGTTCGTCCTCGGATACGGCGATCCTAAAGTTCTCGATTCGATTCCGCCGGACGAGCTTCTGGACCGGACGTGCCGTTTCTGGGTAGACTGGCTTCACGGCTCCGCTATATCGAGGCCGCTTTTCCAGGGGCCCTGGAAAGACATGGTAGCCCGTTCCGCCCTGCTTTTGAAACTGCTTACGAACAGAAAAACCGGGGCGGTGATTGCAGCGCCTACAACGTCGATTCCCGAATGGATCGGGGGTATCCGGAATTGGGACTACAGATATTCCTGGATCCGAGATTCATCCTTTACCGTACAGGCATTAGAGCAATTAGGCTACAGAGATGAGGCAATAAGCTATTTCGAGTGGCTGAACAAGATATGCGTTGTTAAATCCGAGGCAAAAGACCCGGGCAACATCAAAGTAACCTACCGGTTCGACGGCCGGGATGTCCCCCCGGAAGAAGAACTCTCACATCTTTCAGGCTATTTGCACTCGAAGCCGGTGAGAGTCGGAAACGCCGCGGCCGTTCAAGACCAGTTGGATATTTACGGCGAAGTAATCAGCACATTCTTTTTTGCTAAAAGGTATTCGGAACGGCTGGCGCCAAGATTTTGGCCCCTCATAAGCGGATTGGCCAATCATATCTGCCTCTCATGGCAAAACGAAGACTCCGGGATCTGGGAGGTCAGGTTTGTGCGTCGGCAATTTACCCACTCGAAACTGATGTGTTGGGTGGGGCTTGACCGGGCAATAAAGCTTGCCAACGAATACAAGCTCGATGCGCCTTTGGAGCGCTGGACCAGCAATCGCAGCCGGATCAAAAAGGCTATACTCGAAAGGGGCTTCAACAAAAAGCTGAACAGCTTCGTGCAGGCATTCGATTACGAAGCACTCGATGCCACAAGTCTTTTGATCCCCAGACTGGGTTTTTTGCCGGCCAATGATCCCCGAGTGCTCGGAACGATTGATGCCATAATGAAGGGGCTAAACCAAGGGGGGCTGCTTCGCAGATACACAGGCGATGATGGTTTGCCGGGCGAAGAAGGCGTTTTCGTGATCTGCTCTTTCTGGCTGGTCCAGGCACTTTCCCTGGTAGGCCTGCTTGATGAGGCCCAGGACGAATTTATGCGAATCCTGCGCTACAGGAGTCCGCTGGGGCTTTTCTCGGAGGAAATCGACCCGCGAACGGGACATCAGATCGGGAATTTCCCGCAGGCATTCAGCCATCTGGGCCTCGTTAATGCCGCGCTATACCTTGGTAAGGCCCAGGAAAAAGAAGTGCCCGGCCCCGAACTCATCGGCTCTGGGAAAAAGGGGACTGAAGCGGAATAAACGCGGCCATACGGGTCTTATTCCATGCCGCCCCACCATTCGGTTGTTGTCTTGATCTCGTTTACCGGGTGACCGGCAAAAGCGGTAAGGAAAACCTTAAATGGATAGCGGTGTGTGATGAGCTTTTCGACATGGCCCGGCCAGCTGAGATTGGCTGTGAGCAGGTCGTTTACGGCCATCTGAAAATGGTCTAGCGATGCATTCACACTCCCTGCCATCAGTTGATTACTCAGCACGAGTTGCTTTATTAGAGCCGCCCCTGGAATTTTAATTGGGCTTTCCCGTCCGGGTATTCCCGTCACCATGTAAATCCCGCTCCTGTTGAGTGCTTCCAGGAGATTGAAATCGAGGTCCGGAGCGCCGGCTGCTTCAAGTATCAGGTCAAAGCTGCCCACCTCGCTTCCAAGCCGCGCTGCCGGGACCTGTCTGCCGTCTATATACCGGCCTCCAATCGCGGTCAGCCACCTAGGACGCACCGAATTGGCATCCACAATATCCAAACCGTAAACTTCAGCGCCCCTTAAGACGAGGGCCATTGCGGCAAGCAGCCCCACAGGCCCGAGGCCTGCTACCAGGCATCGCCTGCCGTTAAGCCATAGAGGAGTCGCCATTGCTCCGGGAACCCTGGCGAACTGCAATCCAAGCGCCTCGTGGATTGCCTTTTCCGAGATTGACAGAGGCTCTATCAGCACGCCGGTCGGCTCGATTTCTTCCGGCACCTTTACCGCATACAGTTCGTGATCGACCACGAATTCCGCCTGATAGCCGTCCAGCCCCCAAATGCCCCGTTCCTTGTATTCCCCGGTTTCGCACATATCGGAGCGGTTCATATGGCACGGCAGGCACTTCCCGCACCCTCGCCGTACTGTAAGGACGGCAAAATCTCCGGATTTTACCCGGGTCGTGTTCTTTCCCGTCGCGATAACCTGTCCGAACATCTCGTGCCCGATCACCAGGTCTTTGTAGCCTTCGGGGGCCATCGCCCGCCCCCCGGATATCTCTTCCCTGTCCGTTCCACAGATTCCAACCCTGATGATGCGAATCTTTATTTCATCGTCGGCGGTAATAACCGGTTCCGGGCGGTCAACCAGCCGGATCTTTTTCGTCCCTGGAATAAGAGCTATTGCCTCCATCGGTTCGTCTCGCTTACAAAACGATCAACTCAATAAAGTACCTGAATTCCTTTAATTCCCAAAATCCGTGAAATTCCTAAATCCCTCAATCCGTTCTAAATGTATCCGAACCAAAATTCCTCCACTCTCCGGAAGTTTGCTTTAACGGCGGCGCTTCCCGAGACGATTTCTCCGTGGCCGGGCAGGAGATACTCGGCTTCGAGTGCCGAGAGCATCTTTATGCTCTCTTTTAGCTGCGCGCCGTTGCCGCCGGGGAGATCGGTTCTTCCCAGGCCGTCCTGGAAGATTACATCGCCCGTAAAAAGGGCTTTTTTGTCTTGCTGATACAATGCGATCGATCCACATGAATGCCCCGGCGCGTGGATTACTTCAAGCTCAACGCCTTTTATCGCAAGATTTCCGCTGCCGAGGAAAAAATCCGGCCTGTATGCTTCCACATCAAAAGCCGCACCCATGTACCTTGCAGCCTCCTCGATCGTATGCCAGTCCTCGGCGCTCATGGCGAATCTGGCGGGTGTGTCCTTGAAGAGCCTGGCCGCCTCGAAATGGTCCGGGTGCGCGTGAGTTGCCACTACCAGGTCGATATCGGAGAGTTGAAGCCCCAATTCGCGGAGTTCGGACGCCACGTGCTCGAAAAGATGGGCATGTCCAGGATCGATCAACACCCTTGCCGGGCTGTCGATAAGATAGGTGTTGCAGTTGTTTGCGGACATCGAATTCCAGATAAAGGCGTGCAGGCCGTCATATACTTTCATATAAATCCTTCCGGTGAGTATTACGTAGATGTTGTATGGCCAGGTGAACCCATTTTGGTATTGCTGTTCCCGGAAAATAAAATAATATGCAGGACCGTTGTTAAAAGAGCCAGAACTTATCGCCGAAGAGGATGCAAAAAGTGCCGGGTCCGGAACAGGCTGTCAAAAAGAAAGCGGATATTCTTATCCTGAACGGGGTCGTTCTGACCCTCGATGCCGAGTTGGAGCAGCGAATAGATTCCGGAGCGATCGCGGTTCTGGATGGAAAAATCGATGCGGTCGGTCCGACAAATAAGATAATGACGAGTTACTGCGCGCCCAAGGTAATCGATGCTTCGGGCTGCGTTGTTTTGCCGGGGCTCATCAACTCTCATACCCATGCCGCGATGACGCTTTTCAGGGGCCTCGCCGACGATCTCCCCCTGATGGACTGGCTAAACGAGCATATCTTTCCCGCTGAAGCAAGGCTTACCGAAGAATGGGTATACTGGGGAACCATGCTCGCATGCGCAGAGATGATCCTCTCCGGCACAACGACTTTTTGCGATATGTACCTGTTCGAGCACAAGGTGGCCGAAGCTGCGAAGGACGCAGGGATGCGGGCCCTGGTGGGGGAAGTCCTCTATGATTTTCCTTCGCCCTCTTATGGTCCGATTGAAAATGGCTTGAAGCACACCGAGTTGCTGATAGAAAAGTGGCGGGGAGATCCGCTCGTAAGGATTGCCGTCGAACCGCACGCGCTCTATACCTGCTCGCCAAAGCTTTTGCAGCAGTGCTGTGAGATCGCCCGCCGAAACCAGGCGCCGCTCATTATTCACCTCTCGGAGACCGAAGCCGAGGTCCGGCAGATAGTCGAGCGCTACGGCAGTCGCCCTGTGCCGCACCTGGCAAATCTCGGGATACTAGGGCCGGGACTCATTGCCGATCATTGCGTCGCGCTCGATGAAAACGATATCTCGCTTCTTGCCGCAAACGACGTAAAGGTTGTCCACAATCCCGAAAGCAATATGAAGCTCGCCTCCGGAATCGCGCCCGTGCCCAGATTGCTGGATTCAGGGATAACGGTTGCGCTCGGAACTGACGGATGCGCCAGCAACAACAACCTGGACATGTTTGGAGAGATGGATACCTGCGCAAAGCTCCACAAGGCGGCAACACTCGATCCGACTGTACTGCCTGCCGAAACCGTCCTGCAAATGGCAACCGTGAACGGCGCGGCCGCCCTCGGGTGGGAGGGACGCCTTGGCCGGATAGCCCCGGGCATGCTTGCGGACATCATAATCGTTGATTTTGCCAAGCCGCACCTGACGCCGATGTACAACCCAATAAGTCATCTTGTCTACGCTGCCGGAGCAGCGGACGTGCGCACCAGCTTAATCGGCGGAAGGATCGTCATGGAAGACCGGAAACTGCTCACGCTCGATCTCGGAGAGATTTTCGCTCATGCCCGGGAATTCGCAAAACAGAACGGAAAATGAGCCTGCCGGAGAAGCCGACCTGCTCCTTTTCAACGCGGACTGGGTGCTTACCTGCTCACCGGGCATGGACCGACTGCAGGGCGGGGCCGTGGCGGTCCTCGGGGAGAACATCCTTTCGGTAGGGAGCACGGAAGATATTAGGAAAAATTTCATTTGCCGCGAAGAACTGGATCTTTCCGGCCATCTTCTAATGCCGGGCCTCATAAACACCCACACCCACGCCGCGATGAGCATTTTTCGCGGCCTTGCCGACGACCTGCCGCTCAAGAAGTGGCTCGAGGAAGCCATCTTTCCCGCGGAAGGGGCCTTCATAGACTCCCATACCGTATATCTCGGGACACTGCTCTCAGCGCTGGAAATGCTAAAAAGCGGGACAACCACGTTTTGCGACGGCTATTTTTTCGAGGAATCCGCGGCGCGCGCCGCGTTCGAATCCGGGATGCGGGCGGTCCTGGGCCAGGGGATACTCGATTTTCCGACCCCCGATCATGCCAGCCCCGGCGCATCCAGGGCTCGGGCGGAAGAATTTCTCGAATCGTTTGGCGGTATTGACGGCCGCGTGCGGCCTTCTCTTTTCTGTCATGCGCCCTATACCTGTTCGCCCGAGACGATGAAGTGGGCCAAAGAAATGTGCCGGCAGGCCGGGATTTTATTCCAGACACATCTTTCCGAATCGGCCTGGGAAGTCGATGAGATTATGGGGCGCTACGGGAGGAGGCCGGCTGCCCACCTGGACAGCCTCGGAGTACTCGATGAGATGACCCTTTGCGCTCACGGGATTTGGCTCTCAAGAGATGAAATTGCCACACTCGCAAAATCCGGGTCATCCATCTCCCACTGTCCCCAGAGCAGCATGAAGCTCGGATCGGGTACCGCACCTGTTGGGGCCCTGGTCTCCGCCGGTGTAACAGTAGGGCTTGGGACCGACAGCGCCGCCAGCAACAACGATCTCAACCTCTTTTCGGAAATGGATACCGCCGCCAAGCTCCACAAGGTCATCGAAGGCGACCCGCTTGCCTGCCCCGCCACCCAGGCGCTCAGGATGGCAACCATCGAAGCCGCCGCGGCCATCGGCCTCGAAAAAGAGATCGGAAGCATAGAACCGGGGAAGAAGGCCGATATAATTGCCGTCGACTGCCGCCGACCGCATCTTGTTCCGATCTACGACCCGGTTTCCCAGGTGGTCTATTCGGCAAACGGAAGTGAGGTGGCTTTTGTCTGGATCGACGGCGCTCTTGTTGTGGATCGGGGTAAGGTCGTAGCGATAAACGAAGCCGATGTGCTTGACGAAGCTAATCGGCTAGGGAAGAGAATATCGCGAAAACTCGGCGCGGGAAGTCGGAGCTGAATTACGAAATCGAGTTCCGCCTAATGTATTTTGAATCGTCTTAGTCCTGAAATCCGGGGTTTCCCTTGAATTTTCTTGTAAATGGCCGCGTAAAATGGGATTAAATATCAACCGTGTGGCTGCCGAATAGGATTATACTTTATCTGTCGCGGCGGGAATGATTTTTGCTCGGCAGATTGTAATTTCGCGTATCGGCTTTTGGATAATAGGGGTTCCCGCCTGTCCGGGTTGGCTAGAGATTCTGTTTTTCAAGAGTGGGGAGGAAAGAAATGAAGGGCAAGCACCTAATCTGGATTTCCCTGATTTGCCTCATGTTTTTTGCGGCCGCGGCCGCGGCTCAGCAAAAAGCGGCTACTTCCGGCAAGAAGACACAGGAGGAGGTCAAGGCTGAAGCCGTCCTCGCCGAGCAAAAAAGAATGGAATTTATCGAAGCAGTGGATACCGAGGACATTGCGAGGATGAAGAAGCTCCTTTCCGAGGGTGTGAGCGTCAATTTCGCTGACCGCGAGGGAATGACCCCGCTCATTCACGCAGCTGTTCGCGGAAATGTGGAAATAGTAAATCTGCTCCTGTCAAAGGGGGCCGAGGTTGATATTGCAGACATTTTTGGCACTACTGCCCTCATGCAGGCGTCATGGGCGGGCCATGAGGAAATAGTGGAACTTTTGGTATCACGAGGGGCAGATCCGAGCCTTCGCAGCACTGTCCAAGTCCCCACGCTCAAAAAGAAGGGCGTTAATGCCCTTATGTCCGCGGCAAGTACTGGAAAGACAGACGTTGTCCGCTTCCTTTTGTCGAAGGATGTCCCGCTGAACCATCAGGACGACGAAGGGCAGACCGCCTTGATTTACGCGGCAAAGAATGGATATCCCCAGATAGTGGCATTGCTGCTCGCCCAAGGTGCCAAAACCGAAATTAAGGACCAGTTCGGAAGGACCGCCCTTACGGTTGCCGCTATACATAACCGTATAGACGTAGTCAGACTGCTGATCGCAGCCCACGCCAACGTGCACGTGAAAGACATACACAACCTGAAGCCAATCGTATATGCGTCGGCTCTCGATTATGGCGAAATATACACGATGCTGAAGAATGCGATGGCTCGCAAAAATTCGGTGGAAGCGTACAGAAAGGCCCCGCGGGTCAATTAGATCTTCCAGGGCTGTGGTTTTGAGAGCGCGGGGTGAGCACGGATTCTATGTGCCCACCGTTTTTTCGAAGGCGAAACCCAACACTCGCGTCGATTGTTGGGTTTCGCTTTTTGCAATTCCGCCCGCTGGATTACATCAACGCTCGACACAACCTGCAAGATCTTAGAAGAGGGCCTTTGTAAATTCTTCAGGGTCAAAGGGCCGCAGGTCGTCTATCCCTTCGCCTATCCCTATGTAGCGCACCGGGACCTTGAGTTCGTCGCAGATGGCGGCGACTATGCCGCCTTTGGCCGTACCATCGAGCTTTGTCAATATCAGTCCTGTTAATCCTATTCCCTCCTTGAACAAGCGAGCCTGGGAGAGGGCATTCTGTCCGGTCGATGCGTCAAGCACCAAAAAGACCTCATGCGGCGCAGCGGGCATCTTCTTCGTTATCACCCTCTGGATTTTCTTCAGCTCCTCCATCAGATTCACCTTGGTGTGCATTCGCCCGGCTGTGTCGATCAACATTACATCCACATCCCGCGCGAGACCAGCGTCCATGGCGTCATAGACCACGGCGGAGGGGTCCGAGCCGCTCTTCTGTTTTATTACGGGGGCCCCGACTCGCTCCCCCCAGATCGTTAGCTGCTCGATTGCAGCCGCCCGGAAGGTGTCGCCCGCAACGAGTGTCGGGTGCAGGTTCTCGCGCTTCAACCGGGCAGCCAGCTTTCCGATAGTTGTCGTCTTGCCCACACCGTTCACTCCCACGACCATGACCACTAACGGACGGTCGGCTCGGTAGTCCAGGGGCGGGGCATCAACCGACAAAACCGAAAGGATCTCTTCGCGGATTTGTTCCCTGAGCTTCGACGGGTCGCTAAGTTCCTTGCGCTTGACCTTGTCCGCTACTTCCCGAAGAAGCATCTCGGTTGTCTTTACGCCCAGATCGGACGTGATCAGAATTTCCTCCAGCTCGTCCAGCAGGTCCTCATCGATTTCCTTTTTTCCCAGAACGAGCCGGTCTATGCGGTCGACGAACTTTTCACGGGTTTTCTGGAGGCGTTCCCGAAGGCGGCTGAAAAATCTTGTCCCGGGCGCCCTCTGTTCGGCAAGCTCTTCAGCGCCGTTTGTGAAATCATCGACCGAAGGCTCGATATATTCTTCCGCGGCTTCCTCAGGTTCGAGCACCTCCGCCTCTTCGGCGTTCTCGGGAAGTTCCGCTTCAACATCCCGGGATTCGGCCACGATTTCTTCTTCAGCAGCAGCTTCGGAATCCGCAAAGGAATCCTCCTCGCGCTCCTCTTCGGCCCCGACTTGCCTTTCCTGTCCCTCTTCAGTTTCCTTTTTGTTCTTTCGTCTGAACCATCGCAACATGGTATTCTTTGCTCCTGGGTACGTTTAGTTTCGCAATTGTTTCGAAAACAGCTCTAAAGAATAGATTCCAGGTAACTCAAATCCGGGGTTTTGACAATTCCACCAATCCTTCAGAGCCGCTTCCGGGCATCCGGCGCCCTTGCGCCCCGGGCACGCGGAATATTGGAGTTAGAATGACGGATAGTCAAGAGAGTATTTCGAGGTCCGAGATTGTTGCAGCCTGCAGGAAACTGGACCGGAAGAACCTGATATCGGCAATGGGTGGAAACGTCAGTTGCCGCGCCGGTGAGGACCGCATCCTAATTACCCCCGGAGGGGTTTCGAAGGCCGACATCGGGCTGGATGACCTGATCACGGCCAGCTTTGAGGGTAAGATATTGAAGGGCATTGGGAGGCCTTCGAGCGAAATGGGGATGCATCTCCATGCCTATCGGAAAAGGCCCGACATCGGGGCGGTCGTGCACGCCCATCCGCCGGTCGCGACTGCTCTTACCCTGGCCGGGTTCAAATTTAACTCGAAAGTGCTTCCAGAAGCCTGGGTGATGCTCGGCCGCGTGCCCACGGCAACCTACGCGACCCCTTCGACCGATGCGCTCGCCCGCTCGATTGACCCCTACCTGGAGGGGCACCGGGCCATACTGCTCCAACGGCACGGAGCGATCACCTTCGGGAAAACGGTTGGCGAGGCCCTTGCAAGGATGGAAGAACTCGAACACGCGGCAAATATTCTCTACCATGCCGCAATGCTGGAAGGCCGCAAATCGCCTGCGTCAATGGCCGAAAGCGAGATTGGGAAACTGGAGGAGGCTTTTGGGCTGGGTTAGCCGGACGGGTTGAGGGTTTTAGTTACGTTAAATAAGTACGGTGGGCACAGGTTTTATAGTGCTCGCCATTTGCTATTCGGAACAGAAGGTGGGCAAGATAAAACCTGTGCCCACCCCACGTGATCTGCCGTTCCGCAAAGATTGACTAACCAGAGGAGGGCACTACTTCTTCTTAGCGTCGCTCTCGTTTTTTTTCTCCGTCTTGTACATCTTATAGTTGATACTGTCCACGAGTGCCTGCCAGCTTGCCTCGATGATGTCGTGGGAAACGCCAACCGTTCCCCAACGGTCCGTCTCGTCGTGGGACTCGATCAGCACCCGCACCTTGGCGCCTGTTCCGGCGATGCCGGGCAAGACCCGGACCTTGTAATCGCTCAGTTCCATTCCCTTGAGTTCGGGATAGAATTTTTCGAGAGATTTTCGAAGCGCATTATCCAGGGCGTTTACCGGCCCCCTGCCGTGGGCGGCGGTATGCTCGAGCTGGCCTCCTACCCGGACCTGGATGGTCGCCTCGGCGACCGGCTCCTCGCCTTCGCTCACCTTTTGGTCCATTACCCGGAAACCCACCAGTTCGAAGTATTTTTTGCTCTTCCCCATTGCCTTGTTGATGAGAAGCTCGAAGCTGGCCTCGGAGGCCTCGAACTGGAATCCCTGGTGCTCAAGCTCCTTTAGTTCTTCGAGGACCTGCATGGCGACGGGATCGCTCTTTGAGAGTTTGAAGCCGAAATCCTCTGCCTTGCGCTTGATCGTGGCCCGCCCGGAAAGATCCGATACGAGTATGCGCCGCCTGTTGCCGACCTTCGACGGTTCGACGTGCTCATAGGTCAGGGGATTTTTCTCGACCGCGCTTATGTGTACGCCTCCCTTGTGAGCGAAAGCGCTCCTGCCGACGAAGGGCTGATAACTATTGGGCGGTACGTTTGCCAACTCCAGGATAAAACGGCTCACCTGCCGCAGTTTCTTTAGATTGCCATCCGAGAGGCAGCCTACGCCCATCTTGAGGCACAAATTGGACATTATCGAACACAGGTCGGCGTTGCCGCACCTCTCGCCTATCCCGTTTATAGTCCCCTGAACCTGCACGGCACCCATCTCGACTGCAATCAGCGAATTAGCCACCGCGAGGTCCGAGTCGTTATGGGTGTGAATCCCGAAAGGTATTCCAGGGAATTTGTCCTTTACGGCCTGTATGCTGTCGCGGAGCATTCCCGGGAGGCTCCCGCCGTTCGTATCGCACAGGACCGCGCATTCCGCGCCGGCTTCCATCGCCCGCCCGATCGTTGCCAGGGCGTATTCCGGATCGTCCTTGAATCCGTCGAAGAAATGTTCCGCATCGTAGATAATCTTCTTTTCGCGCTGGCGAAGGAAGGCAATGCTATCCGAGATGAGGTCCAGATTGCGATCCTTGGTCGTATGCAAAGCGTCGTGCACGTGCACGGTCCAGGACTTGCCGAAGATGGTCACGATCTCCGTTCCTGCCTGGAGCAGGGCTTTGATATTCGGGTCCGAGGCTGCGTTTTTCGACGGGTGGTGAGTCGCACCGAACGCGGTAATCTGTGCGTTTTGCAGGTGGTAGTTTCGGATTTCCCGGAAAAAACAAGCGTCCTTTGGGTTCGAACCGGGCCAGCCCCCCTCGATATAGTGGATGCCGAGATCGTCAAGCTTTAGGGCTATGCGGAGCTTATCGTCGACGGAAAAAGCGAAGTCCTCGGCCTGTGTCCCGTCCCTGAGCGTGGTGTCGTAGATTTTTACTTCCATCCTGTCCGGCCTCCACCAGGGGTTGCGAGTTGCGCTTTGGGTTTGGAGCAAGCCCCTGCCGTTTTGCGGTTAATCATTTTTCAGGAAAAACACAATTGGCGAATCGAGCGAGGAGAGATCGGGAATTGCCGAGATAAGAGAAGGGTAAATCCGGAAGATCGCCCTATAAAGATAAACTATCAGCCGTCGTGAGGACACATTTTTTTGGCTGTGGATTGCCTGTTGCCGGACATTTCACTGCTTTTGGGGCCCATAACCCATGACCCACAACCCGCAACGGGATCCGAACTACTCCTTTTCTTCCTGCACTCGAACGGTTCCCTGCGTCTCGAAATTCTTGTCCAGTTCGAAGGCATCGTGCAGGACGCGCACGGCGAGTTCGGTATATTTTTCGTCGATAATGCAGGAGACTTTGATCTCTGAAGTGGCGATCATCTTGATATTGATATTTTCTTTGGAAAGGGTGTCAAACATCTTGGTGGCGACGCCGCTGTGGCTTCTCATGCCCAGTCCTATGATAGAAATCTTGGCAATTCCCGGGTCACCCGACACTTTGCAATCCCCCAGTTCGCGGGCGACTTGGTTGAGAATTTCGAGGGTCTTTTCGTATGAGCCTTTTGCGACCGTAAAGGAAATGTCGGCCCTCCCGGGGCTGGCGCTGCCACCCTGGACTATCAGGTCCACGTTTATGTTTGCCTCGGAAATGGGCCGAAAAACCTTTGCGGCAATCCCCGGCTGGTCAGGAACATTGGTTATGGTGACCCGTCCCTCATTCTTGTTGTAGGTTATCCCCGAGACAACCACTTTTTCCATATCTTTATCCTCCTGAGTTACAAGAGTGCCTGGAGCGTCGGTGAAAGAGGAAAGTACCATGATGGGAACGTTGTACTTCATCCCGAATTCGACCGAGCGAATGTGCAGCACCTTTGCGCCCATGCTGGCCATCTCGAGCATTTCCTCGTAGCTGATCTTCTCCAGTTTGCGGGCCTTCGAGCAAATGTTGGGATCGGTTGTAAACACACCCTCCACGTCGGTGTAAATCTCGCAAACATCCGCCCCGAGCGCGGCCGCGAGCGCAACGGCGGTCGTATCCGACCCCCCGCGCCCCAGCGTTGTTATGTTTCCCTCTTCGTCGTTTCCCTGGAACCCGGCCACGACCACTATATTTCCATCCTGGAGCCTGTCGATGATCGACTGGGTCTGTATGCAGTTTATGCGGGCCTGTCCAAAGTTGGCGTCGGTTGTGATCCCGGCCTGGTAGCCGGTCATGGAAACGGCCTTAAATCCCATATCCTTCACCGCCATGCAAAAAAGGGCGATGCTGGTCTGTTCGCCCGTCGCAAGGAGAACGTCCAACTCCCTCGGGTCCGGTGAACGGCAAATCTCACTGCTCAGACCCAGCAGACGGTCCGTCTCGCCAGCCCGCGCCGAAAGCACGACAACCAACCGGTCACCATTTTTCTGACGCGCTATAACTTTCGTGGCAACGGCGGCAATCCGCTCGGCATTGCCAACGGATGTCCCGCCATATTTTTGAACAATAAGGGCCATTTAAACTACCTCCACGCTTTCAGTATTGCGCCGGAGCCGCAAAATCAAATACGCAGTAACCAAAATGTACCAAATTGTCCAGCGAAAACAGGTGTTGGAATTCCGGTAAAGTATTCAGGAGCGACAATGATTAGATAATGATACCGGTAAACCGGCCAAGCCCCTTAAGTTCCACGCACACTCAGCCCATGCCGACATTGACAATGCCGCCCACCTCATTAGATTACCAATAAACTCTATCAGGAGTAGAACAATGGAATTAAAAACAGGCAAACGGGAAAAAGATCGCACCCTGATTCGCAGCATAATCTTGGTGGCGATTGGGATTGTACTCATTCCCATCGGGATAAGCCTTCTGCCGATGTTTGGTCTGGCCTTCCTGGTTGGGGCAGTGATCGCAGTGTGCATGTTGGCGGCAATTTACCCCTGGATTTCTGTGTTGGGTAAGAAAAGGATCAATGTGCTCATGTCGGCGGTTACCGACAACAATCTTGAAACGATGCGTTTTTCCGGTGCGATCCTTAGCGCAACAAAGGAGCACGACGGATTTGATTTCGACCCTCGATCAGTAGATCCGGAATCGGTTTGGTTCGGTCCACAAAAAGTCCGCCCGATCGATGACGTATCCGATCCCCAAGTGTACGAACGCAGCCTGGTCGACATCAATAATGACGGCATCCCTGATCTGGTACTCTATTTCGATGGCGATTCGGCGGGAGTTACGGCAAGCGACAAAGAGGCATGTATCTGGGCGAGGACACGCAACCGCAATTTGGTTTTCGGCTGCAGCCAGGTCAAGTACGACTACGAGAGCGGCCTGAACGAACTGTTGGAGTACAAGTAGCGCTGTTTCTCGGAGGTTGGGTACTATTTTGAAATGCCTCCTGGAAAATGCCTTGACATGAGCCGAATAATAGATTCTATTCGCCACAACCAACGAAATTAATTGGAAGGCTTCGCATGCATACCGGTCTCTATTGCTTTTATTATTTTTATTTTTATCCCGGGGAAGGGACCGCCTCAGGTATGCTCAGCTTCCGATAGTCTGAAAAAGTATTGGATTAAAAGCCGTGAGTGCCCTGGGGCACTCACGGCTTTTTTGTTTTCTGGGGTAAATCGATCAACATCAGATTTCAGACGCAACGAATGGAGGAACAGCAAATGATTATCGTACTCGGGCCCGATCACCAGGAAGAGGACTTGCAACGGATTATCCGCAGGTTGGAGGACCTTGGCTTGCGCGCTCACATATCGAAGGGCGAGCACAGGACTATCGTGGGTGCGATCGGGGATGAGCGCATCCTGAACGAACTGCCGGTGGAATCGTTTCCCGGAGTCGAGTCGGTACTGCCGATTCTCAAACCCTACAAGCTCGTGAGCAGAGAAATGAAGCCTGACGATACCGTAATCCAGGTAAACGGGTCGGCTATAGGCGGCCCTCAGATCCAGGTAATGGCAGGCCCCTGCGCGGTTGAAAGTCGCGAGGTGCTGGAAGAAATAGCCGACGCACTCGTTCCATCCGGGGTGCATTTCCTGCGCGGCGGCGCTTTCAAGCCCCGCACCTCCCCCTACGCATTCCAGGGCTGGGGCGAGAAGGGCCTCAAGTATCTGGCTGCTGTTCGCGAACGGCTCGGGATGATGATTGTAACCGAGCTGATGGACCCAAGGGACACGGTTCTCGTTTGCAAGTATGCCGACATTATTCAGATAGGCACGCGAAATATGCAAAACTTCCGGTTGCTTACCGAGGTTGGCAATATCGACAAGCCCGTAATCCTCAAACGCGGCCTCTGCGCGACGATAAAGGAATTTCTCATGTCGGCCGAATACATAATGGCGCAGGGCAATGAAAAAGTGATATTGTGCGAGCGCGGGATCAGGACCTTCGAGACAGAGACCCGAAATACACTGGACATAAGCGCCGTTCCGCTGCTCAAAAAGCTCACCCACCTGCCGGTAATAGTCGATCCGAGCCATGCGGTCGGAAGGGCCGACCTTGTCTCCGCGGTATCGAAGGCAGCGATTGCGGCCGGGGCTGACGGGCTGCTGGTGGAAGTCCACGTGCGGCCCGAGGAAGCCATGAGCGACGGTCCGCAGTCCCTTAGGCCGGCGGCTTTCAAAACCATGGTGGAGGAATGCCGCAGAGTTGCCGAGGCGGTCGGCAGATCCATGTAAGGTCGCGAATGTGCTGAGAAGGCAGGCTGGAAAGCCTGCCGCGCACGGAGCGGCCCCGGCGAAAACCGGAGATCCACCCCATCTGGGGGTGCACCGATAATGAGGAAGAGGAAAAAAGATGGATGACCATCACTTTAGCGGCTCTGCCCCGGTACGCCCCCGCTGGAGCACCGATTCGAGCGTTGCGGTCATTGGTGGAATGGGGGAGATGGGCCGGCTTTTTGCCAATTTTTTCCGAGATTTCGGTTTCCCGGTCGGAATAGCTGATCTGGAAACCGCTCTTACCCCCGAGCAGGCCATCAGGGAAGCCGACATACTAGTGTTCGCGCTCCCGCTGCACCAGGCTTCCGAAACAATCCGCAAGCTCGTGCCGCACACCCGGTCCAGCCAGCTCTTAATGGATTTGACCAGCCTGAAGTCATCCCCGGTTCGTGAAATGCTTGAATCACCTGCATCTGTCGTCGGCCTGCATCCAATGTTTGGCGGCAGGATCACAAGCTTTACCGGCCAAACCCTTGCTGCATGCCCGGTTCGCATCAGCCCCGCCGATTGGGAATGGCTGAAGGGACTTTTCACCTCACGCGACATTAGTGTCAAGGAATGCACCCCGGAAGAACATGACAAGATGATGAGCATCATCCAGGTGCTCTTTCACCTGACCACCATGCTCATCGGCAGGGCCCTTAGAGATCTCGGCATCGATATCGTGGAAACCATGGAGTACACGAGTCCGAGCTACCGGATAGAAATGAACCTGGTTGGAAGGATATTCGCCCAGAATCCCGGGCTCTACGCCGCGATAACCCAGATGAACCCGCATTCCGGCGAGATATTTTCTGCCCTGAAAGAAGGGCTCCAAGCTTACGAGCAGTTCTACAATGCCGGGAGCCTCGAAGGCTTCATGGAAGATTTCGAGCGAAGCGCCCGCCATCTGGGCGATTTCTGCAAAAGCGCGTACCGCGAGAGTTCCGAACTGCTCGATTTCTCGGTGCAGCTGGCGCACAAGAACAATAAGAATGGCAGTTAGGAGAAGACAGGTAGAGAAATGAGAGTCTGGGGTGGCACGATCAAACCTGCGCCTACCATACACTTTCTCGCAATCGTGTGGCAATCCTGCTAAAAATCCACCCCCGGCTGCGGTTCTATTCCTTTTCTGTAGGCGTGGGTGATTTCTTTAACTTCACTCACCGTGTCGGCCAGTTCGATTATCTCAGGGGTTGCGTCACGGCCGGTTAGCACCAGGTGGGTTAGAGTGGGCTTATTCTTTACTAGATCGATTACCTGTTCGAGGTCTACCAGCTTCAGGTGGATGGCATTATTTATTTCGTCCAGCACTACCAGGTCGTATTTGCCGGAATTGATGCGCTCACGGGCAATATTGAGGGCGCGCTGAGCGGCTTCCCGGTGTACCGGGTGCGGATAGGGGTTGCCCTGGATCCCGCAAAAGCCCATGCCCGTGGGGATTATTTCGATATCGCAGTTGAGCTTCTTCACCGCTTCCCATTCACCTGTAAAAATATCGCCTTTCATGAACTGGAGCATGCAAACCTTCATGCCGTGCCCGCAGGCGCGAACAACCATCCCGAGTGCCGAGGAAGTTTTGCCCTTGCCGTAGCCGGTCAGCACTACCACCAGCCCCACCCTTTTCTCGGGCTTGAGGTGGGTGATCTCTAGTTGTGGGTTCAGTCTGGTGAGCCTGCCTGTTTCATCTGCCATGTTGATTTTGTGCCTCCGCTATCTGCCGCGATACCGGCCCGTAAAGAGAAGCTGGACCGATCTTGTACTTGAAAGTAAACACGTGCGCCGCCGCGTACAATCGTTCCGCGCGGAAAAAGGGCGGGGAAAAAGCAGCCGGTGCATCAGCTTTGAAGACCTGTGCCGGGTGGTACGTGGATTATCCCGCGAAAACGGGTTACAATCCGCAATGGTCAAAACTCTGCTGGGGTTTTTACACAGGTTGACATCGGGAAGGATACCTTTTAAGGTTACGAATCCCAATTTCCCGGTATCAAAAAGGAGCATTATGGACTGCGACAAGAAGTCATGCGCAAGCTGCACGGTGGACGGGAAGAAGAAGTCCAGGGAGGAGCTTGTAAGGTGCAAGCTGTTGCGCATCAAGCATAAAATTGTTGTGATGAGCGGGAAAGGCGGAGTAGGGAAGAGCAGCGTTGCCTCGTATCTTTCCTTGGCTCTTGCGCGGAAGGGCTTTCAGGTAGGGCTTATGGACGTGGACCTCCACGGGCCGAGTATCCCAAGGATGTTTGGCCTCAAAGGGGTAATGGATATTACGGATGAGCGCGAAATTATCCCGCACGAATACAGTCCCAACCTCAAGATCGTTTCCATTGAATCGATGATGGAGGATTCCGATTCCGCGATAATCTGGCGAGGACCTGTAAAACACGGGGTGATAGCCCAGTTTATCGCCGACTGCCGCTGGGACGACCTGGATTTTCTCGTAATCGATTCCCCGCCCGGCACGGGCGACGAGCCGCTTTCCATCGTAAAGCTCATTCCGGGCGTCAAGGCCATTATTGTTACGACGCCACAGGAAGTGGCGCTAGCCGACGTCAGGAAATCCATCAATTTCTGCCGGAAAGTCAATCTGGACATGCTCGGGCTGGTCGAAAACATGTCGGGGCTGTTCTGTCCGCACTGCAACGAATTCATTCCGATTTTCCGGACCGGTGGCGGGCTGAAGACCTCCGATACCATGAACATACCCTTCCTCGGTGAAATTCCCTTCGAACCGCGCGTGGTCGAAGGCGGTGACCGCGGGGCCCCGATCCTTGATGATGCCGCCCAAAGCCCGTTTGCATCGGCGATAAATGATTTTGCCCAGGCGGTTCTCTCCGGGATCGAGCGGACCGAGAAACTGGCGTCAAACGAATAATCCTCAATGTTGGGTTTCGCTCAAGCTCCACCCCAACCTACAAACCTGTAAAGGCCTGAAAAGATGTTGAAAATCTCATTGGATCAACCTTCCCTGACTGAAGACCAGAAGAAGACCCTGAACGAGATGTGGCTTCGCTGCATGAGGCGCATCATCGTGAGCACGACGCTTGCCGGCAGCGGGCATCCGGGAGGATCGATGTCCTCGCTGCACCTGCTTCTCATGCTCTATGCGACAATGGCTCACGACCGCAAGGATCCGTGCTGGGAAGGAAGAGACAGACTGGTGGTCAGCATGGGCCACATAAGCCCCGGCCTCTACAGCGTGCTGTGCGAGTACGGGTATGCCGACGAGGAGAGTTTTTGCCTCGAGTTCCGGCGGGCTGGATCTTCTTTTACAGGGCATGTCGAACGCTGCGTTCCGGGTGTCGAGTGGAACACGGGGGTTCTTGGACAGGGCCTCTCGGCCGGGACGGGGATGGCGTTGGGCCTCAAGCTTCGCGGCCTCAAAAATCGCGTCTTCGTGCTCATGGGCGACGGCGAGCAGCAGAAAGGGCAGATATCCGAGGCGCGAAGATTCGCCGTTAAATACGGGTTGAACAATATGGCCTGCATCATTGACCGCAACTACCTCCAGATCTGCGGAAGCACCAACGCGGTCATGCCGCAGGAAATCCGGGCTGAATACGAGGCCGCTCACTGGAACGTTTTGTACCTTGAAAACGGCCACGAATTCGACCGCATATTCGAAGCAATGAAAAGCATTCATCACTACAAGGCCGGCGACCCCCGCTTTCCGACCGCGCTCATTGCCCGCACCACGATGGGCAGGGGCGTCTCGTTTATGGAAAACAAAGCGAAATACCATGGGAGCACGCTTAGCGAAGCCGATGCCGCCAAGGCGCTGGATGAGCTCGGGCTGGATAATCCCATCGAAGCACTTAAACAAAAGCGCCGCTCAACCTTCGATTTCTGCACCCCCTTCAATCGCCCCGCGGACTTTCCGCAAATTGATGCGGGAGAACCGAAAATCTACGCCTCGGATATCATGACGGATAACCGTTCGGCCTACGGCGCGGCCCTCGAGGACCTTGCCCGGCTCAATAACGCGGGAGCGGTCCCCAGGGTAATCGCATTTAGCTGCGATCTCGAAGGCTCGGTCAAAATGGACGGTTTCCACAAAATTTCCGAAAAGGCCTTCTTCGAGTCGGGCATTCAGGAACACCATACGGCTACAATGGCTGGATCGGCAAGCAGGGCAGGTTTCGCGGCATTTTTCAGCACTTTCGGCACTTTCGGTGTTACCGAAGTTTATAACCAGCTCAGGCTAAACGACGTAAATCACACAAACCTCAAGCTGGTTTGCACTCACCTGGGGTTGGACGTTGGCGAAGACGGGCAGACGCACCAGTGCATTGACTACATCGGCCTCTTGCAAAACCTTTTCGGATTTTCGATATACCTTCCGGCCGATCCGAACCAGACCGACAGGATAGTGCGGCACGCGGCCTGGCAGGCGGGAAATGTATTCGTAGGGATGGGGAGATCGAAGGTGCCGGTAATTCTGGATGAATCCGGAAAGCCTGCTTTTGGCGAGGGTTATACATTTGTTCCGGGAAAAGCCGACCGGCTGCGAAGCGGAAAAGACGGGGCGATCCTCTCCCACGGCTCTATAATCCACCACGCGCTGAAGGCCCGCGAGGAACTTGCCGCCACTCACGGAATCGAGCTTGCAGTCTTGAATTTTGCTTCCATCAAGCCGATGGATATTGAGGCCGTGGCGGGGGCCGCGGCAACCGGCCTGATAATCACCGCCGAAGACCACCATGTTGATACGGGCCTGGGGGCGAGGGTAGCGGCAGTCATCGCCGAAAAAGGTCTCGCATGCCGATTTGTGCGCCTCGGTGTCAGGGGATACGGGCTTTCCGGCAAACCCGAGGATCTCTACCGGCTGGAAGGGATCAACTGGGAGGGGATTGTGCGAGCCGTCCTGCAAAATCAGACAGGCGAGCGGTTAACGAAGTAACATATCTTCTCGTCGGCTCATCAGTGAACAGGTCACTTATACAGGCTTTCCGGCCTGCCTCGACCAACCCTCCTGTTTGGGGGGCTCGAAAGCTTTCCCCGAACAATATCGGCCGCTCGGGCGCGATAAGCGCCCCGAGATAGCGGCCGAAGCGAGCGTCGAGTAACCGGTCCCTGTACCTTCCAAGTTTGGGATTCGAAAACAGTCTCAGCAATAAATTCTGAATTACAAAGCATCTGCGTATCCGCCCTGCCGTGGGATAAGGAGCTAATCCGACCTCGGCAAGGAAGCTGCCGTAAATCAAGCTGATCCGGCCAAAAAGGCCCTCATCCGATGCGAATTCTTTCAGCATTTCGGAATAGCGCTTTGAAGCGCCCACCCGCCCAAGCCAAAACGATTCCATCTCGCTTTCTATAAAACGGTGGCAATTGATTTCCGATAATCCTTTGCCTAGGCAAAAGTCCAGTGACCCGTCCAGGTCGTTTATAATCGGATGCCACAGCGCATCGGCCAGGAAATGAGACGCAAATCCAAGCGCCCAGGCCAGGGCGGTTTCGCGCGAAACCGGATTCACCTCGATCCAGGGCCTTGAGAGCCAGTATTGAATCGGTGCAAGACCATCCCGATTCATCAAGTCGTGCAGGCGATCGCCAAGCTTGCCGAGGGCAAACGTGGGCAAATCATAGAAGAAAATATCAGGGGAAACGGCGCCGAGAAAAAATGCAATCCGCTCGGCCCGCGGCAGGCCGGGAATCCTTGAGCCGGCCTTAAAGGACCGCAGGTACTCATCGGCTATAAACAGGTGGAATCGTTCTTTTGGCATGGCCGGCCGGCTAGGATTTCGAGGTATCGTTTTCAGTCGCGCAAAAAGCCTGAATGGCTTCAGGTATCATCTTTCTCACGAAGCTGCCGCGGTCGCTCTCGAACTGGGCAAGGTACAGGATGTACTTGGGATGTGAAGGGGCAAGGGAAGGCGACTGGTGTCTTGCCGCCGAAAATTGGGACCTGAAATTCTGGACCAGATCCAGAAGCGGAACCGTCAAAAAGCGGTAGTTAACAAGCCAGCCCAGTCGGTACATGGCCTCGAACCGCAGCAGGTCCAGAAGAAAAAGGGTAATGTCCGTCACCCCCATCTTGTTATTGGTTTCGAGATGGTGAAATCGCGGCCCGGCGCCAAGCCCCATTACGCCCATTATGAACTCGTAGAGCGCCATGGCAGAATCTTCTCCCCCCCGGATGAGGTATCGCACAATCGAGCTGTCCAGGTCGCGAATCGAGGTGCCGTCTTCAAAAGCCTTCCCAAAACGCCTGGACCAGGGCTCGAATCCCCTTTTCGCGGTTAGATGGCGCTTGCATTCGAATAGATCGAGAATCTGGGCCATTTAAACCCCTGATGGAAGCACGGCTGCTAAATTATATCGGCCGAGAAAGCATACAGTTCCACACCGGGTTCTTTCCAGGCGCCTTTCGGAAGACCGGCTTTCCTGCATGTAAATTCGAGAAATTGGGTCCGGTCCCATCCCTGTTCCACCGGAACTTGGGGCAAAAGCAACCCCGACTGATTTCCCCGGCGGATAAACAGGCCGTGCCTGCCGACCTCGATTGCCGATGGATCGCTTATTCGCTCCATGGGCGTTAAAACCGATATTTCTATGTCTATCTCGTCCAGTTCCGCTTCGGCGAGCGAACAGAATCTGGGATCGTTAAAAGCGGCCTCCACAGCCATCTTCTTGATGGTTTCATCAAGCGGCGCATAAGGTTCGATGACGCCGATGCACCCCCTGAGATCCGATCCCTTGCGGATGCAAACGAAGGCTCCCCTTTTTTGCCGCAGGTTTTCTGACTCGGCCTGGATGTCCGGCATCGGCTCTCCAAGGCAGCGGCTGCGGATCGCATGATAGGCCAGATTGCGAAGGGTTTCCTTCTCCCGCGCGTCGAATCCCAGGTCTGTTCCTCCGTCACGCGAGCGGTGCCGGTCTGATTTTTCTGCCTTAAAGACGGCCGCGGCCATATATCCCACCACCCCTCCGGTCACGTCTCCCGTAACGTCGCCGGAGTTTGCATAATGGAGCACTTTAGCGCTGTCCGCACCCATTTTTCTTGCCGCAAGCATCATCGTTAGGACGGGGCCAGCCCCGCAAGCCTCACAGCTGCGATTGCGAATAGCTTCGGCAAGTCCTTCTGGGTCAAAAGTCTCGATGCGGTCCAGCAAAACCTTATCCAGAGCGCGCGCATCGTCATATGGATGATAATGCGAAAGGTCCGTGCTCGCCACCATGAGCGTGGGTTTTTTCCCGAGAACGGCTGCAAGGATTTCGGCGAGTTCACTGCAATGGCGGTAATCCTGGTCTCCCATAATTATCGGCACGAGTTTGAACTGTGGGAGAACAGACTGCAGGAAAGGCAGCTGAATTTCGAGCGAATGCTCCCGCTGATCGGCTTGGGGTACGTACCGTATAACTGAAGAATGCTCGAACATGGCCTCTATGATCTCGAAGTCGAGCGGGACGATTCCGAGCGGCGTACGGTATCCGCCAAGATTATATATGCTGGATCCCGAAAACCGTGCCTGATGGCTCGGAGCAATTATCACGACTCGCTGGACCGGATTCTCGGCAAGGAGCTTGTAAGCCCAGGCGGCGACTCCACCCGAGTATACGTAGCCGGCGTGGGGACTTATGATCCCTGTGAGCCTTCCGTTTATGGCGGGAGGTTTTGCCTTGCTAAGATATCCTGATATTTGCCTCTGGAGGCTTGCCGGATCTCCAGGATACCAGGCGCCGGCAATTACGGATTCCCGAATCTTTTCGGCAGCCATGAATGCACCTCCGAATTGCCCGTTCCAGCAAGAAGGGCTCTACTCAACCTACCCGAGGCATAAGCGCCCACTTTACGAACCACCAAGGGCTGTCAGGATCTTTATCGAGGCAGACGATCCCGCCATTCTGGAACTTAAATACCAGCCGCTCCGGCAATCCTGTAATGAGAAATCCCGCCAACCTCTCCATAAAGGGAAGATGCCCGACGAGCATCAGATTATCCTCTGCTTTCAACTGGTTTGCAAGAATTGTAACATCGTCCAGAGGGCCGATCCCCGAGATCTGCTCGACCGGACCTTCAGGCAAAAGGGACTCTGCTAGCATTTCCGCGCTCTGGCGCGCTCTTTTCTTGCCGCTATGCCTGATGGCGGACGGTCGAACGCCGTAACCCCTTGCCACCTGGCTGATTCGCTCGATGTCGGCTCTCCCTTCGGTAGAGAGTCCCTGTTCACTGTCCTGATCCCTGGGCAGACTCTTTCCATGCTGAACCAGGTAGAGCGCCATAAATTTCTCCTTTGCTGAAACGTCCGCGGCAGGGGAAAATGCGCCCGATTGCCGCTATCTTTCGAAGTGGTTAAAAGATTTTAAGGAAGAAAAGCATTTTTTCAAGACTTTGAACATTGAGGTAATCCAAATGGAAGGTCTGATTGGAAAAGAAAGCTGTGAATATGAGGGCCAGGTATATGCCCACGGCTCCGAGGCCCTCATTTTGAGACGCCTGAAGGTGTGCATTGACGGCAAATGGCATGACAAAAAGCTCTATGGAGCTTTTCGCCGGTCTCCTGAGCGCCGCGGGGTTTAGCTGGTGTGTGTTCCAAATCTATCGAATCATAATGCAAATTCCGTCTAACGTAGGGTGGGCGCGATGGAGCCGCTGCCAACCCTACATGTTGTCCTGTTTCAACCAGTATTTCCAACAGGGGCAATTTCACCCCGGTGCGCACGATCATGCTACTGCCCACCACTGCTATTCGCATTATTTGAACATTCTGTACCTTTCGAGGTAGTAATGTAATAAAATCAGGAAAGGGAGGTTCTTATCCTCTCCCGGAGAGGGACCTTCCTGTTTTTTTAATTCTAAATGACGCATTCCGGCGGCAATTAAGGAGATCGGCATCAATCAGAATATTCCAAAGGTAACCAAGGGATCGGAAATAGAGCTTTTTGTCGAAAAGCTTGCTTTTGGCGGCAAGGCGGTTGCGCGCGTCGATGGGTTTGTCGTCTTTCTGGAAAGGGCGGTGCCCGGACAGACTGTCAGGGCTAGGATCGGCAAGAAGAAGAAAAACTACGCCGAAGGCAGGGTGGTCGAGATACTTTCCCAGTCCCAGTATTATATTCCGCCTGAATGCCCTCATTTCGGTATCTGCGGCGGGTGCCACTGGCAGGACATTTCATACGGCCATCAACTGCACTGGAAGAGAAATCACGTAATAGAGTGCCTAAGCCACATTGCCGGAGTGAGCGAGGCCGACGTCCAGCCCATAGTGGCCTCTCCGGAGCAGTTCCACTACAGAAACAAAATGGAGTTCACTTTTTCGGCGAAGAGATGGCTTTTGCCCGATGAGCTGGAAGGCTCTTTTGACCGGGAAGAACTTTTCGCCCTGGGGCTCCACGTTCGGGGCTTCTTCGATAAGGTATTCAATATCGGGGGGTGTTTACTCGAATCACCGGCCGCCGCCGCCTTAATGAAAAAGGTCCGGGAGCTGGCGAAAGCAAGCGGGTTGCCTGCCTACAGCATAAGAAACCATGATGGATTTTGGCGTTTTCTGGTGGTAAGGGAAACAAAGAGGACCGGGCAAATGCTGGTCCACCTCATAACCTCCGCCAACCCAAATGCCGAAAGCGCCGTCGATTCGCTATCAAGGCGGCTTGCAGCTGATTTTCCCGAGATTTCAACCTTTATCCATTCAACGAGCGACAGCAAATCGCAGGTGGCTGCCGGCAACTCCAGTCGCGTTCTTTTCGGCCCGGGATTTATCGAGGAAAAATTGGGGGAGCGGACGTTCCGGATTTCCGCTAATTCATTTTTCCAGACCAACTCTCTTGCGGCCGAGCTGCTCTACGACACCGTAAAAGAGTTTGCAGGGTTCGAGGGGACCGAAGACGTCTGGGACCTCTACTGCGGAACGGGAAGTATCGGCATCCACGTGGCCTCCCTCGTAAAAAAGGTTACCGGAATTGAAATAGTGGCCGACGCGATAAATGACGCCTACGAAAACTGCCGTCTGAATAACGTGCGTAACTGCTCCTTTCTGGCTGGGGACCTGAAGGACATGATAAAAATGGCCGCGGAGGCCGGTCGCCCCGATGTGGTGATAGCCGACCCGCCGCGCGCTGGAATGCACCCCAAGGTGGTAAAGACGCTTCTCGATGTCGCGCCCAAACGGATAATAGCCGTCTCGTGCAACCCGGCAAGCCTTGCCAGGGATGCGGCCCTGCTTCTTGATTCATATGAAATAAAGGCGATCCGGCCATTCGACCTATTCCCCCAGACCCCGCACGTAGAATGCGTAATGATGCTGGATCGGAAGACGTAGAACGGATAAACGGAAGGCCGAAAACAGAAGACGGATAACGGAAAGGTGTAATATGCACCCGCAACACGTGATCCGGCTGACATGTGGGGGCAGGCTTTCCAGCCGGCCTGCCAGTAACCGGCAACTGCCAACTCGCAACCGGCAACCTGAATGAGGCTATTTAAGAAAGAAAAATCTCGTGCGCGAAAGCTAATTCTGTCGGCCGTTTTCATGGTGATTATTTCCGTGACGGCTTTCGGGGCGGCTTTTTTCCATCACATGCATAACGAGGTTAAGGGCCGATTCTCCTCGCGCAGGTGGAGTGTTCCGGCCAGGGTTTTCTCGGGCACCGTCCCAATATATTTCGGGCAGGAGCTGCCGATTTCCGGGTTGAAGCACATGCTGGACCTGCGCAGATATAAAGAGGCTTCGAAGGAGCCCATCTCGGCCGGAGAGTACCGCATATCCGGCGGCAGCCTGATTGTTCACCTGCGCGACTTCCAGTTTCCCGGCCACTTCCTGCCGTCTCAGCGCATCCAGTTCGATTTCAATAAAAATAATATTGCTAAAATTCGAGGCCCAAGGGGCGAGATAAACTTCGTCGAAATTGAACCAATGGAGGTTGCGCGCCTGTTTGGACCTCAGCGCGAGAGCAGGATGCTCATTAATATCCGCCAGGTTCCACGCCATCTCATCGACGCGATAGTCAGCATCGAGGACCACCGTTTCTACGATCACAGCGGCATCGACATCATTGGAATTCTGCGGGCGGGGTGGGCCGATCTTATGGCGGGCCGGGTGGTCCAGGGCGGATCGACAATAACGCAGCAACTGGTGAAAAACTACTTCCTGGAATCTGAGCGCAGTTTCCGCCGGAAAGCACTCGAACTCTCAATGGCCTTCATTCTCGAGACGCTCTACGAAAAGGACGAGATCCTCGAGATGTACATGAATGAGATTTATATGGGCCAGAGGGGCGGTATCGCTATTCACGGAATGGGAGAGGCGTCCAGGTACTATTTCGGCCGCAACGTTGACGATCTCAGTCTCTCAGAGGCGGCGACCCTGGCGGGAATGATCTGCGGGCCGAATACCTACTCGCCCCTGACCCATTCCGAAGATGCCTTTGAGAGAAGAAATATTGTGCTGAAGCGCATGCTGGACCTTCGAAAAATTTCTCCGTCGGACTACGAATCATCTCGCTCCGAGCAAATCCGTCTGGCCGACCCCTCGATTGCTTCAGGCATTGCTCCCTATTTTATCGATTACGTGCGAAAGCAGGCACAGGAGCTTTATGCGCCGGAGGTGCTGGCTTCGGAGGACCTGACCGTCTATACGACGCTGCACCCCGAAATGGCGGTTGCAGCGGATGCCGCCGTGCGTGAGGGCCTCCATGAACTCGAAAAAGATTTGCCGCCCACCGCCTGGGTCGGCCAAGACAACAGTGAACCTCTTCAGGCGGTGCTGATTGCTATTCAGCCCAAAACCGGCGCCATTTACGCCTTGATAGGCGGCAGGAATTACTCCGAGAGCACCTTCAACCGCGCTCTCAATGCTCACCGCCAGCCAGGATCGGCCCTGAAGCCGTTCGTCTTCCTGAGCGCTCTTGACCGCTTCAGCCTCTCGGACAAGCTGGCCGATACCGCGACCGAATATGAAACTGCCGAGGGACCTTGGATCCCTAAGAATTTTGACGGCAAATATCGCGGCAAGGTCTCGGTGCGCGAGGCGCTCGAACAGTCCCTTAACTCGGCAACCGTCAGTCTGGCCATTGGAACCGGACTGGAGAACGTTATCCAGACATTGAGAGAACTTGGCTTCGAATCGCCCCTACAGCCTGTCCCATCGCTTGCTCTGGGCTCATTTGAAGTGACTCCGATGGAGCTTGCCGCCGTCTACGCCGTCCTCGACAATGACGGCCAGAAACCATATCTGCTTAGTTTGAAGGAAATTGTGGGCGAAAACGGGGACGTGCAGGAGCGCCGAACCGTTGAATTTTCCTCCGTGGCCTCACCGGCAAAGGCATTCCTTGTAACCTCCGCACTCGAAGGGGTTATCCAGCGGGGGACGGCAAAGAACCTCAAAAAGCTCGGAATCGATTTCAAGTGCGCCGGGAAAACCGGCACCACCAGCGAGTACCGTGACTCATGGTTCGCCGGCTATACAACCGACCTTCTGGTGTTGGTCTGGGTGGGCTACGACGACAATCGCCCCACGGGCCTGACCGGCGCCGAGGGGGCTGCAAGGATTTGGGCCAGATTCATGAAATCCGTTCGTCCATGGATAAATCCCCAGAATTTCCGCATTCCTCCGGGAGTTTGCCAGAGAATAATATGCTCCACATCGGGCCGGCTGGCCACCATTCACTGCCGAGAGCAAAAAATAGAGTACTTTTTATCCGACACCGTGCTCAATGATCCTTGCACTCTTCACACAGCTGAATAAAATGGGGCGCTGATTTTAGGAATTTTAGGGATAGGAATTTGGGTGATTTAAGGCGATTAGGGGTTTCGATGATATATTTCAAAGGCTCTTTACTGTACATCGTGGGCCTTGCATTTCTTGCTCTTTTTTCCCCGGCCTGCACGTTGAGCCGGCCGCCGGTATATATTCCCACTGAATTTAGCTCTCCCTCGCCTGAGCCCCGGTACTCGGCACCGCAACCCGCTGCCGCACCAGGGGCGCCCGCGCAGCAGGGGCCGCTTATCGGCAGGAGTTCCGAGTTCAAAAAACATGATCTTCCAACGATAACTCCCGCTCAACCGGTGCCCGCGCCACAGGCGCAGCCTCCACGGGGTGACCAGCCGCAGTTCTCACCGCCCGCGCCCGCACCGTCCAGAAAAACTGAGCCACAGACGCCCCAACTCCTCGCCTCCATGCAGCTTGTGAACGAGGCCCGCGAGCCGCTCGACCGCGGCAAGCCCGATCTTGCCATTCCGGTCCTTGAGCGCGCCATACAGGTTGACGTGCAAAACCCGGAAGCATTCCTGCTCCTTGCACGCGCATGGCGGCAGAAAGGCGCAAGGAAAAAAGCGCTCGAATTCGCGAAAAAGGCGGAAATCCTCTACCAGGACGAACCCGCAAGGCTCAAGGAAGTATTTCGGCTCGAAGCCGATCTGTACAAGGAAGCGGGTGATAACACCAAAGCCTCGCAATACCGGCGCAAAGTGGCCGAATTACGCTGAACGGGATGAGCATTCATGAGTAAGTCCGAAAAGCCGCGATGGGAGGGCGAAAAGAGGGTAAAAGGGTACAGGACCTTTCTTTTAGTAATTCTTTTTATCTCTTTTTACCTGAGCTACCTGATCCTTCTGCCCTTTTTGGATACTTTGATTCTAGCCATAGTCGCGGCATCTCTTTTTCACCCGCTTCAGGTATATCTGACCAATGTGCTCCACGGCAAAAAGAACCTGGCAGCCGCTTGCATAGTATTTATAATAACTTTCGCCATAGCCATCCCGATTTTTCTCTTCACATCGACCCTGGTTGCCCAGGGGCTTGAAACCGTCAACAACGCAAACGAATGGCTCAAGGCCGGAAACCTCCAGAAACTCACCGAAGATCCGCGAATAAATGAGTATCTCGCCTGGGTCCAGCAGCGGGTCCCTTTCATCGAAGTGAACAAGACCGATATAGCTAATAGTCTTCTAAGCCTCAGCCGGGACCTCGGGCAGTTTCTTCTGACGAAAGTGGCCTCTATTCTTGGGGACGTTGCTCACCTCGTTGCGCAGTTCTTCATAATGATCTTCATCACGTTCTACCTGGTTCGGGACGGCCTCGAAATGGTCGAACGCGCAAGGTATTTCTCACCTCTGCGGGCGGATCAGGAAGACAGGATCTTCGATGGCATTAGGGTGGTGGCAAAATCCGTGCTCCTGGGCACCTTTCTTACCGCGGTCTGCCAGGGCCTTGCCGCCGGTATCGGGTTCAGGATCGTTGGCGTACCGGGCCTTTTCTGGGGCACCATGGCCGGAATGGCCTCACTGATCCCGCTTGTAGGGACTTACCTGGTATGTGTCCCGATCGCCCTTTACCTACTCCTGCTCGGACAGGTCAAATCGGCGATCTTCCTGACCGTCTGGTCGGTGGTGCTGGTAGGGATAATAGATAACGTTTTACGCCCCATGCTCATGAAGGGCAAATCCAAGATGTCCCCTTTCTATATTTTCCTGGCGATTCTCGGAGGGGTCCAATACTTTGGAATTAGAGGCATACTCTACGGCCCCCTTATCCTCAGCTTCGCCATGATCATGCTCTACATCTACGGCGTTGAATACAAGGACGAACTCACCGAAAGCAAGCATCCGACGGCCATTGAAGGGTAGGGGGCAGAGATTTTCGGGAGGTGTTTGCCATTCGGCAAATGCTGGAGAATCTAAACGTAGATACTGCCTTTTGTTTGGGGTCCTAATTTTGCGTCGCCAGTTCCAGCGACAACAAAACGAGAAGCCACCGGATTCCCGCAGCGCTTCTGGGCGGGAAGCCGGTGGCTTTATCTTGCTTTGCCATTCTATAATTCGAGCGATCTCCCAGGATATTCTCTTCATTTCCCAAGGATATTCCCGTGGAAAAGCAATTTTATGTTTACATCATGAGCGACGGCAGAAACGGAACGCTGTACGTTGGTGTAACTTCAGACCTTGTGAAAAGAACATATCAGCACAAACAAGGGACGACAGGAGGATATTCCAAAAAATACGGCACCACTATGCTTGTCTATTATGAGTTGCATCAAACCGCTTTGGCCCCTTATCCCGCGAGAGAAACAACTGAAAAAATGGAAACGAGACTGGAAAATCAGACTGATCGAGCAGATGAATCCTTACTGGAATGATCTTTACGAGAAGATTTTATAGGTTAGTGATGCTGGAAATGATTAGGGTCTGAGCCGCATGCCCGTTTCAGGCAATCCATGTCTCGTAAACACGTCATCCGGGCATGCTTTTGACGGGAATCAGGCGACTTTGCTTTTCCGGCGTAGTTCTGTCAAGAGTCCAGAGGTTAAAAAAAACAGCGGGAATCTTTCGACTCCCGCTGTTCTCAAACCTAAGAGTTAGTTCCCCTCGGCAGGTCAAATTTATCCCTGCCCTGGCGAGTCTTACTCTTTTTCTTTCTTCTTGTCTTCCACAACACACTTCTTGAGCAGCGCTTCGTACTGGGCGTCGACTCTGCCCTGGATGTAAGAAACTTCGGAGTCGGTCAGGTGTTTGAACCGGCGCTGGATCTTGAAGTAGTCGGTGATCGGCTTCGGTTTGGCAACCTTGCGCGACAGGTAGTATTCGCCGTCTATAACTTCATAGAGGGGGAATACCTTGGACTGCACGGCGAGCCTTGCCACTTCGATGCTCTCTTCGATTCCACACCGCCAGCCGGTGGGGCAGGGGGAGTAGATGTGGATGTATGCAGGGCCGGGAACCATCGAGGCCTTCTTAACTTTGTTCATCAGGTCGATGGGGAATGCCGGGGTTGCGGTGGCGACGTAAGGAGCGCCGTGGGCAACCGCGATTTCCGCCATGTTCTTTTTCCAGGTCGACTGGCCGGAGCTGTTCTTGCCGGCTGGCGACGTGGTCGTCGATGCCCCAAAAGGAGTCGACGAAGAACGCTGGATACCCGTGTTCATGTAAGCTTCGTTGTCGAAGCAGAAGTAGATGAAGTTGTGTCCGCGCTCAAGGGCGCCGGACAAAGCCTGCATACCGATGTCAGCCGTTGCGCCGTCGCCGCCGTAAGCGATGAAGGTAACATCGGGCTGATTAATTATCTTCTTGCGGTTCATTGACTTGAAAGCAGCTTCGGCGCCGCTTACAACCGCCGCCGCGTTTTCGAATGCCACGTGAATCCAGGGCACCCGCCAGGCCGACTGCGGCCAGGGAGAAGTGATGATTTCCATACACCCGGTAGCGCTGCAGACGACAGCATTGGTTCCGACTGCTTTCATTGCCTGCCGCAAAGCCAAAACCTCTCCGCAGCCCTGGCACGCGCGATGACCGGGTGAAACGGGCTCTACCTCGGGCAAATTCTTGAGGTTAAACCCCTTGAAATTCTTCAGAGCGTCAGATGCGATTCCCATTTATTCCCTCACATTGATGAATTCGTAGGCTGGAAGCTCACCGTCTTTAGCGGAGGCAACTCTTTCCACCATTTCCTCGAAGTTCTGGATCGTAATGTCGCGGCCGCCGAGGCCCACCAGGAAGTTCCCCACCTTCGGGGTAAGTTTCCTGTCGTAGAGGGCCGACTTGATTTCGAGGGCAACCGGCCCTGAAACTTCGCCACCGGCAAACGCGGTAACCCTGTCGAGGAGTACCAGGTTCTTCGCACCCTTTATCGCATCGATCAGTTCCTTGGCCGGGAAAGGTCTGAAAACACGCACGCGTGCCATGCCGACCTTCTTGCCTTGGGCTCTCATGCCATCGATGGCGGTCATTGCGGTCTGAGCGATACTGCCCATGCCCACGATGATGGTTTCGGCGTCTTCGGTCTTGTATGTTTCAACCAGTTTGTACTGGCGGCCGAACTGCTTTGCGAATCCGTTGAAGATTTCCTGGATAATCGGCTTGGAAGCCTTGAGATTCTCATCCTGGGCTTTCCGGGCTTCAGTGTAGATGTCCGGCATACCGACGGGGCCAAAGGTTACGGGCTTGTCGGGATCGAGGCGCAGGGCCGGCTTATAGGCCGGGAGGAATTTCTTGACGTCAGCCTGCTCGGGCATGGTCAACGGTTCGATGAAATGGCTCAAGGTAAAGCCGTCCAGGTTTACCTGAACCGGCAGGAGTATCTTTTTGTCTTCGGCGATCCGGAAGGCCGCAATCGAGAGGTCGACTGCTTCCTGGCCGTTTTCGGCGATAAGCTGAATCCAGCCGGTGTCGCGTGCATACATCAGGTCGGCATGGTCGTTCCAGATGTTGATCGGAGCGCTTATAGCGCGGTTTGCAACGGCCATGACGATGGGCAGCCTCAGCGCCGAGGCGATATAGCAAAGCTCCGACATCAGAGCATAGCCCTGGGAGCAAGTTGACGTGAATGTGCGCGCTCCGGCAGCCGCAGAGCCGATGCATGCGCTCATCGCGCTGTGCTCGGATTCGACCGGCACGAACTCGGCATTAAGGTGACCGTCGGCAACCAGTTCGGAGAGGTGCTCGACAATGTGCGTCTGTGGGGTGATTGGGTAAGCCGCAACAACGTCGACATCACACAGTCCTACCGCATCAGCAACAGCGATCGAGACTTCGATTCCAATTCGTTTGGACATGTTAGTCGACCTCCTGGATCATGGTAATCGCATCTACTGGGCATTCCTTGGCGCAAATGCCGCAGCCTTTGCACCAATAGTAATTTTGTGCGTAATAGCCCTCGGCATCCTTGGCGTAGACCATATCGGGGCAGAAAATGTAGCACTGGCCGCACTTGGTGCACTTCTCGCGATTCGTCTCAGGCCGCATCGAGCGCCAGTCGCCGGTCTTCAGTTCGGCGGCATTGCCCGGGTTGGTGATGGCGATCCCGAGAGTCAATTCTTTCCAGCTCTTGATTCCGGTTTCTTTAGCCACAGTTATCCCTCCACTACCTTAGTTTCTTCGAAAGCGCGGGTACATGCGTTGATATTCTTCTGGGCGATCGGTCCAAAGCGATGATTGATCGGCTCATCCAGCCCTTTCAGTCCAATCACTCCCGAGGCTTTGACAATGGCGCCCAACATGGTAGTGTTGGTGATGGGAACACGCATCGTTTCCATAGCGATCTTCGAGGCATCGACGATGGCCAACTTGGCCTTGATCCCGGTTTCCTTGCGGATCTGCTCTGCACTCTTAGACGTATTCAGGATTACGATTCCGCCCTTCTTCAGCCCTGCTTCCACATTGACGATCTTGAGAAGCGTGGGGTCGAGCACAACCACGATATTGGGCTCGTACACTTTTTCCCGTGTGACGATCGGGGTCTCGCTCACCCGAACAAACGCCATGACGGGCGCGCCACGCCGTTCCGGGCCGAAACTTGGGAAAGCTTGACCATATTTGCCTTCTCCAATTGCTGCCAGGGCCGTCAATTCGGCAGAGGTCACGGCCCCCTGGCCTCCTCGTCCATGAAATCGAATTTCAACCATAATTTGTCTCCACACTAACGTTGCAAGTCAAATAGCGCTCACCTCAGGAAGCCCTCAATTGAGCAAGCTACGGCGAACCACACATGTCCCACTAACCGAGAGCTTATCCCGCTTTGTGAAAAAAAAGTCAAGGCTTTTTTCTTTTTTGCTTGCACCTAAGCCCTGACTGATAAATACCCGCCGATTCAAATGGATTTGAAAGAAATGCTGGGGTCTCGGGGAAATTATTATAACTTGCTGGAGCGGGCTTGCAAGAAATATTTGCTTGGAATGACAAGGAAAATGGGAATAATCTCTCTGGGAAATTACGAGACAACATTTTGAAAGTGAATAAGATTACAAATAATCTGCGTTAGAATATCTGCCTTCCTTTAAGTGCCCTCTCGAGCGTTATGCGATCGGTATATTTAAGATCGCCCCCCATCGGAATTCCATAAGCGATTCGAGTTACCCGAACAGGATGGTTCTTTAAAAGCTGAAGCAGGTAATGGGCCGTTGCCTCGCCCTCGCTGCTCGGGTTGGTGGCTATAATGATCTCGCTTATTCCTTCGGAACCGATTCGAGCGAAAAGCTCCTTTATTCGAAGCTGATCGGGCCCGATTCCGTCCAGTGGGGCCAGGACCCCTTGCAGCACGTGGTATCTGCCCCTGAACGCGCCCGATTGCTCGATCGCCAGAAGGTCAGAGGTGCTCTCGACTATGCAAAGCTCACCGGTCTTCCTAACCGGGTCGGCACACAAGGGGCAAACCTGGGCGTCAGTGAAATGAAAGCATGTCCCGCAGGTGCGGATGCCGTCCCTAAGCTGCCGGATATTTTCCGAAAGTGCCTCGATCTCATCACCCTGCGCCTTCAGAAGGTACATGGCAATGCGCGCGGCGCTTTTTTCGCCCAAGCCCGGAAGACGGCTCAACCTGCGGATGAGATTGTTCAGAATCGGTGGATAAGCGCTCATTATATCTCAGAAAAGTCCCGGAATATTCATGCCCGGAATATTCAGTCCGCCAGCCAGTTTTCCCATTTCCTCGGCAGCCATCTCCTGAGCTTTTCGAAGCCCGTCGTTTACGGCTGCTACAATTAAATCCTGAAGCATTTCAATGTCTTCAGGATCCACCACCTGGCGATCGATCCTCATGCTCAGCACTTCCTGCTTTCCATTGACGGTTACAACAACCATTCCGCCGCCGGCGCTTGCTTCGACTGTACGCAAGGCCAGATCGGCCTGCATCTTGGCCATCTTTTCCTGCAACGCCTTTACCTGCTGGAGCGGATTGAATCCCTTCGCCATGAGCTTTTCTCCTCTACTTTGTGGACTATAGGCCCTTACTCCGGGGCCCGAACGGCGGCCTCGCGAATGCCTGATACTTCATAAGATAATGACGGGCCAAAGCCCAATAGCGTCAATTTCAGGCGCCAACATGAGATTAACATCAATACGGTTCACTTAAGGCCTTCCACGGAAAATACCGTGGGGCAAACTTTTCCAGCCTGCCTTTCGGCCCTCCCCACGTTGGTTACCCTCTATTCCGGTTTTCGCCGGAATGACCCGCCTGTGGTCCGGTTTTTAGATGAGATGTTTTCCTAAATGCAATGTTCAGCTCCGGCCGGTCTTCCGGTCGCCCCTTGGAGCGCCCGGTGTTGTACGGGACGGCTTTACCTCGATAAGTTCGGCCCCGAGTATCTCGATTGCCTGCTGGACGGCGGGATGATTGACAACCTGCTTTCCCGACGGCCTCGATACCGGGTCCCTTGCCGGCGCGCCTTTCTGAGCGGTCTCTTTTTTGATTATAACCCACTCGAATTTCGAGCCAAAGAAAGCATGGGATGCCGCATCGAGTTTTTCGAGGAATTCCGGACCGCTTGTGCTCTGTGCGAAGATTTCGGGAACCTCGATCTGGATGCCCTGCCCGACTATGGCCCCTACTCCGCAGTGAGCAAGTTTTGCCCACAACATTGGGTAACTGTTTTCGAGAAATTGCACGAACCCGGGCCACCTCTCGACGGCTTTGGACGGATCGACGACCCTGGACTTAGAGTGGGCCGCCGAGGCAAGATCAGTCTCGGAAAAAGCCTCGGCCGGGGCGTCCTCCTCTTCGGGGTAGGCGCGGGAGCCGGGATGCTGTTCTGTTTTTTGTGCGCCACCTTTGGGCCTGAGATCCGTTGCCTCGGGTTTCACGTTCTGGGGCGGCGGGGCTGCCGGTTCCCGGGTTGCGCACGGCGCCGGCACCGGAGATGCCGATGAAGGCCTGGAAGTTCCTTGAGGTGCGGCGGCCCTCGGCCTGGTATCCCTTGAAGTCGCCGGTTCGCCGGGTGCTTTCGAGGACTCTCCGCTCAGCATGCTTTCGAGTTGTGCGATCCGGTCGAGCACCGCGTCGAGGGATTCCAGCGTGGGGAGTTGGGCCATGCGGAGAAGCAGCATTTCGAGTGCGATCTTGGGCATGCTCGATCTGTGGATTTCCTCTTCGCCTTTCAACAGCATCTGGAAATAGAGGTGGAGCGATTCGGGTGTTGTCCTGAGTGTCTGTTCCCTCAGGAGCTTAATCTCTTCGTCTGGAAGGTCGAGCTTCTTTTCGCGGGCATCGCCTGCCGAGAGTACCAGGAGGTTTCGGAAATGCTCGCAGAGGTGGCGGCAAAAACGCCTGCTGTCGATCCCGCGCCGGTAGATGTCTTCGACCAGGTCAAGGCATTCTTCGGCGTTCCTTGAAAGCACAGCCTCACCGGCCCTCAGAACGCTTCGCCTGTCAATCACCCCCAGAATATCGAGGATTTCCTCATCGGGCAGGCCGTCGCCGCTGAAGGCAAGGAGCTGTTCGAGAAGGCTCTGAGCATCCCTCATGCTCCCGTCAGCCTCCCGTGCGACGGCGTAGAGGACCGAATCGGAAAAGAGCGCCGCCTCTTTGGTCTTGCCGGCATCCTTTTCCGCGATTTTTCTGAGTTCTTTATCCGTAATCTTCTTGAGGTGCTCTACTATCGCTGAAAGCGACACGCGCCGGAAATCGAATCTCTGGCAGCGGCTCAGGATAGTTGCCGGGATTTTATGCGGTTCGGTTGTGGCAAAGATGAAGACGACGTGCGGAGGCGGTTCCTCGAGTGTTTTAAGAAGCGCGTTGAAGGCTTCCGTGGTGAGCATGTGTACTTCATCTACAATGTAGACCTTGTAGCGGCCCTTTGCGGGCCGGTAGCGAACCGTTTCCCGCAGTTCGCGTATGTTGTCGATCCCGCGATTGGAGGCGCCGTCGATCTCCAGCACGTCTACCGAGTTCCCCCTGGTTATCTCGCGGCAGTTCGAACACTGGTTGCAGGGTGTGGGCGTCGGGACCGGATCTTTTTCGCAGTTCAGGGCTTTGGCCAGGACGCGCGCTATCGAGGTCTTCCCGACACCGCGTGCGCCGGTAAAAAGATATGCATGGGCAATGCGTTTTAGATTGATCGCATTTTGCAGCGTGCGAGTTACATGCGGTTGTCCGACCACTTCCTCGAAAGTCTGAGGCCGGCACTCTATGGCTAGAACCTTATAGTGCTCATCGGGCATAGGTCGAATCGCCGGGAATTCCTTTTCCCGTCTCCTTCGTACTCTTAATGCTCTTCGTAAATGACGGGGGTAATTTTACCATGAAGAGCGCAAAGGGCACGAAGAATCCAGGCCTGGAGCGGAATACGTTAACCGAATGAATAAAAATGGCGGAGAGAGAGGGATTCGAACCCTCGGTA
>DBMO01000001.1:2271-5635 GCA_002298995.1 Desulfarculales bacterium UBA696 | reverse complement strand
CCTAAAGTTCAAGGTATTCCGAAACAGGGCCCGCTGAAAATCATTTCCGGAATGGCAATGAGGCTATTCAGAACCAAGAAGTGAGATTACGGGAGGGATAACCGATCTTGCGATATCGCTTCTCGATCCGCCACCCAGAACCACTTCGAGGCGTCCACCGCACAGTTGGTCGGACAGCTTTTTCATCATGGCGCCAATAGCCAGATAGGCGTCCACCGTAAGACCGAGGTCCCCGTAGTCGCCCCTGTGGGTATCGAATCCGAAATACCAGAACAGGAATTCAGGCTTAAAAGCCCTTGCGCGTTCGGCGAAACCATCTAATGCCGCCCGCGCATACTGCCAATCAGGCGCCTTGTCAAGAGCGGAGACAGCAGCCCCTATATCGATATTCGTGCCGTCACTGGACTCGTAGTCATAAGAGCAGACACAGACATGAAGGACCGCGGAGTCGTTCCGGACAAGTTCGCGGGTGCCGTCCCCGTGATGGGCGTCGGTGTCCAGTATGGCAAACCTGTTTATGCCATGCATCGTTCGAAGGACGTGGATGGCTATCGCGACGTCGTTAAAGCAGCAGCAGCCGCCGAAAAAATTTCTCCCGGAGTGATGCCCGCCAGCCCCGATGAAGGAAAATCCGTTTCGGACCTCGCCGGCTGCTATCTTTTCCGCACCCATCACGACCGCTCCAGCCGAGTGCCAGGCGGTAGAGCAGAGCGGGTCCTGCTTGACACCATCGAGGAGCCTGCGGGAGTGTACTTTAAGGATTAATTCCTCTGAAATGGGTTCCGGTTCGTGGAGGACGAAACGGGCGTCATCGAGAAGATCATCGAGCGCATCGGGAAAATCCTGGAGGCGGGCTCCCCGGGTGAGATAGCTTCCGCGGCTGAAACTGGGGTGATAAAAGATGCCCGTCAGCCGTTTCCGGACACCTCGGGCTACTGATTCTTCCCTTTCGCTCGTAAATTTTTCTTCAGCCGGCATAGTGTTCGATCCGATAGGATTTATGGTGCCGAGCCCGGTCCGAATACCGGGAGGAAGTCCGAGGGGAGGGGGCAGCCCCGGCGGAATGCCGGTCCACAAAGCCTGAACCGGTCAATCCAGACTGAAAAGATACCAAAAAATAATTACAGATTCTGTATTTTTATTCCGACTATTCGAAATGTACGGACCATGGGTTCAAAATGGCACATGTTTGCCGCGATCCTGGGGGCAGCGGATTTGAGGCGGCCTGCATGGCCTTATTCACGATCAATATTCAGGTTTTTTCCCAATGATCATCTTTTCCGGCCATCCCCACAGATAATGGGGCCGTGGCGAAAATCTGAACGGTATTAGTTTGAACGTGAATCCGGGTCATGAACCAGGCCTTTGAAGGATGACTACAACCTTATGCAGACTTCTACCAAAGCGAAACACATATCAGTCAGCCTGGACGCCATTTGTGATTTCATCAATCACTTTCCCAGCGCGGCATGCCTCATAAATTGCAATCAGCTCGTTTTCGCTAACAGACTCTACCATGAGTCAATGGAAGCTGTTGATTTTCGGACGCTCTCAGACGGGGCGGAGGCGGTTAAATTTAAAGAAATGGTGATCAATAAGGCTGTTTTCCTCGCTCATAGGATACACCTCAACGAAAACCATCTTCTGGTTACCGTAACCGAGCAAAAAGGCATAAGCCTGTCGACCGATCCGCTTACGGGTCTTTTCAACAGAGAATGCTTCGAATCCCTTTTTGAAGGCATGCTGGAAAGTTCGAGATCGAAAAATGAGATTATGTCGGTTCTTTTCATTGACCTGGATGGNNGATACCTATGGTCATGAAAAAGGTGATATCGTCCTGAAAACCGTGGCCGAAAGGCTGCCAAAGATCGTTCGGGCCAATGACATCTGTTTCAGGTTCGGCGGGGATGAATTCGTCGTCTTGCTAAGGGATGTAAAAGACCGGCTTCATCCATGTCTTGTTGCGAGAAGGCTTATATACTCTGTATCACAAAATATCACGCTCGATGAGTCAGCTTCGGCAAAGGTTGGAGCTAGCGTAGGGATCGCCAGTTTCCCTTTTGACGGAACAGATATGGAAGAACTGCTGAAAAACGCCGATGAGGCCATGTACCGTGCNNGTGATCACCGAAAAGGAAATCGTTGATAAGCTCACCACGAGTGTCACGGAGAATGTGGCCGCCCTCATACAGGATTCCCTTTCCGAGATAGTCCAGAGGGAGATATCCAAAGCCCTTGCCGCGGCATTGTTCGAGGGGGAATTTCACCGGGGAGTCAGCAGTGAGGTATTTACCGGAATAGAGAATATTTTCCGCGAGTTAAGTTCTTTCAAGAAAAACCTGAGCGCAGCTTCATCGCAGGGCGCTTCATCCCAGGAAGACACCCAAGGGGGGCTGCTCGATTGCTCCACCTCCGTGCTGGACGACATTATCAGTTCCACTGAGAAAGCAACACTTAACATACTCGACTGCCTCGACCAGATGCAGCTTCTCATACAGAACGCAAGGGATTCCGCGCAGAACGGGAACGGCGCNNTGACCGAGTTGAGTTTCCAGGACTTGACGGGGCAGCAGATCAGAATGGTAATACGGTCTCTAAAGCGGGTCGAGGAGCAGGTCTACGAGGTTTATCTGATGGCCGAGGCCCTGCGCAAGACCAAGGAAAAATCNNAAGGAAAGAAAAGACGTAATCGATCAGAGCGAGATTGATGCGCTCTTCGAAGAAGTAGGATTATAGCTTGCCGCCCGCTTAATAATGCCCCGAGGTACGGAAACCTTCGCTTTTATTCTTTTGAAAACCGCTTCGACCATTCAAAAAGGGCTATTGCCGCGGCAACTACCGCGTTCAGCGACTCGACCTCTGGCCGGATCGGAATGGAGAGGCCTCTTTGTCTGAGGCGCTCGGGAAGGCCGGGGCCCTCCATTCCAGGCAACAGCCCAAAGCTCTCCGGGAACGGGAAATTCGAAATACTTTCTCCTTCCTTTGAAAGGGGCCGAATGGGAAGGTCCTCGGGAAGGTCTTTTATCGAGGGGCCCTCGAACAGGTTCGCCCGAAACACTATTCCTCCCGAGGCCCTTATCGCCTTTGGGTGGTAGGGGTTCGCGGCCTCGGCCAGCAAAATGATGCTGGAAACTCCGAAAGCAACCGCCGTTCGTATCACGGCCCCGACGTTTTCAGGGTCCTGGAACGGAACAAAGAGCGTGCACCCCTTCTGCAAGCCTTCCGATGCATGCCACTCGGATATTTCGTCAATCCTTACCAGCAGAAGCGGGGAGGCAGTCCCGAACATATCCAGTTCATCGAACAGGGGCGGAGCGAGCCTGTACCAGGAAAGATTCGGAGGAGCGGAATCGGGCGGGGGAGA
>DBMO01000001.1:1438-2178 GCA_002298995.1 Desulfarculales bacterium UBA696 | reverse complement strand
AATTGTTTTCATAAGATCTTTCCGGCTAAATTCTGCCTTCAATGCCCAGGGCGGCGAGTCAATACGCTCGAAGACAACCAGTCTGCGCTCATGGGGCGAGTCAGGAATCTGGTAATGATGGTCGTCTACAAGCCGAAACCGGTTCCCGAATCGGGCCAGAGCTTCCTCTATCTCATCGTCGCATTGCGGGCCTTTCATAAATACTGCCAGGCCTTCACGCTCAAGTGATCCGGTGACCCGTTCGATTGCCTGTGAAATTGTCCCCACGGCGCGGGTTATTACAGCCTTTACGGGAATCTCGGTCGAGGCGCCGATTCCGTGGCCTATTACGGAAATCTTCCCGAGGCGGAGTTCCTCCAGCGCCAGTTCGAGAAACTCGACCCGGTTGCGCCTGCTTTCGGCAAGCAGCACCTCCAGATGGGGGAAGGCAATTTTGAGTGGAATTCCGGGCATTCCCGCCCCGGTGCCAAGATCGAGCAGGGGTGAGGGCAACTCGATCAGCTTGCCGGGCAAAATCGAGTCTGCATATAGCTTCTGGGCCATGTTACGGAAGTTGTGAATTCTGGTTAGATTAAGTTCCTGGTTGTATCTGCNNATCTGCGAAGCAACTGGTGGTATTTCCAAAGCTGGCCCAGTTGTTCGGCTGAGAGTTCGATCCCGGAGGATTCCAGAATTCGGGAAAGCCCCTCCGCGTCGGGTTCTTTAATCTTTCTTACAGGAGTTTTGCCCCTGCCGGGCAT
>DBMO01000001.1:1283-1417 GCA_002298995.1 Desulfarculales bacterium UBA696 | reverse complement strand
CGGTATTTTACAGGGATAATCACCTGTTGGTCCTATATAAGCCCGCCGGGCTTCTCACTCAAGCCGACGAGACGCGGGAGCCCAGCCTTCTGGATCTCGGGAAAGCCTGGGTAAAGGAGATTTACGGCAAACCC
>DBMO01000001.1:466-1188 GCA_002298995.1 Desulfarculales bacterium UBA696 | reverse complement strand
GAATTGAAGGAAAATTCGGGCAGACTGCTTAACTTCCTTGAAAGGCGCGATAAACGCTCAAGCATAGTCGTACCGGAAAGGACCCCCGGCAGTCAGGAGGCGCGGCTTTATTTCAATGTTTTGGAAAAACTGGAAGGCCGCACCCTGGTGCGAGTAAAACTCGAAACCGGAAGGCATCATCAGATACGGGTCCAGTTCGCCCACATGGGCCATCCGGTGGTGGGAGACCTGCGCTACGGGGCCCCAGCACCGCTCCCGCAAAAGCAGATTGCACTTTTCGCAAAAGAGCTGGTAATAATGCACCCTGTGAGGGGCGAAAAAATGAGCTTCTCCTCCCCAATCCCCCGCTCCTGGCCCTGGCCGACAGATGATCCAATCGAGCAGAGCCTCCCCTGGAACTGGCATGAACTGGAGAAGGCCCTCCCGCCCGGAGTGCTTCAGCAGGCCCCTTGATCTCTAAGTGAGGTGGGCACGGGCTTTCTAAGACGCCCACCATTCGTGCTTCAAAACCCGATTACACTGGAGGTATGTATGGCGGAGTTTATGGAAGTATTAAAGGGACGGCGCAGCATAAGAAACCATGTCGTCGGTAAGGACGTGCCCGAAGAGATGCTTGAGCAGTTATTCGAGGCGGTGCGCTGGTCGCCCTCCTGGGCAAATACCCAGTGCTGGGAAGTTGTCGTGGTAAAGGACCCGGATACCAAGAGCAAGCTCCAGCAAAC
>DBMO01000001.1:0-399 GCA_002298995.1 Desulfarculales bacterium UBA696 | reverse complement strand
ATGTTCGACCTGGGGCTTGCAACCCAGAGCCTCGGCCTCGCCGCACACGACCTGGGCCTCGGAACGGTGGTGGTAGGGCTGTTCGATCACGACGAAGCCAAACAGATACTTGGAGTTCCCGAGCATTACGAACTGGTCGCAATGCTTCCCCTGGGATTCCCCGCTCGCGGGACCGGAGCGCCAAAGAGAAAGGAAGCGGGCGAGTTTGTCCACAGGGAAAAGTTTTGATTGAAGTAATTTATGCAGGTGGGCACGGCGTTTTATAGTGCCCACCTACTGAAGCGGTGGGCACGACGAATCTGTGCTCACCCTACATTGCTCCTGTAAACGGCATGATTCCTAGTACCGTCATTTCCGCTGTTTTCCACGGATGGTTATGGCGCGGTCTCCTGGGGCTGT
>DBMO01000063.1:12652-21759 GCA_002298995.1 Desulfarculales bacterium UBA696 | reverse complement strand
CCACTTAGCAGTTTCAAAAAAAGCTATTTGGGCAACAAGCCCGTCCTGACCGCGTCATCCTCTCGACCGAGGGTTGGAAACTCCTTACTTCACGGTCCTCCATGACAAACGGAAAAATCCGCCCATCATTTACACATTATCTGTCCCGCAGCCTTGCTGAATAAAACTCTCGGATCTTCTCTTTTCTACCGATTTCTTTTATAAAGCCATGTTGGTGTGAAAAAATTTTTGCACAAAAGCAAGCTGGGATTCATTTTGATGTCGGCCATGGTCCGATTTATTAAAAAGGTCAGATTTGATGTTTGATTGGTACGAATCCTCTGTGTGGTTGGGGAAACTCTTGCTGGCAGCCCTTCTGGGGGGCGCGGTCGGTTTCGAGCGGGAGACGCACGGCCAAGCCGCCGGTTTGCGTACGAATTTATTGGTCACCATGGGTTCGTGCCTGATGATGATGCTCTCACTTCATATCGAGGAGTTGTTTTCCGGCCTTGATGCTACATCGAGTGTTCGGGTGGACCCGGCAAGAATTGCATCGTACGCTGTCGCGGGTATGGGTTTTCTGGGCGGCGGTGCAATTTTGAAGGGCAAAGGCTCGGTGAGGGGGCTTACCACGGCGGCAAGCCTGTGGCTCAACACGGGAATCGGACTGGCGATCGGGGCCAACTACTTTCTGCCCGCGGTCTATGCATCTCTCATTAGCGTGGCTATTCTATATAACCTGCGGTTCATGAAACACCTCTTTCCGCACGACGTGCCGACCATACTCACCATAGGGTGCTCGACCACGGAAAAACCACTCAATCGGATAAAGAAAATCCTATCCGAGTACAAGGAACTCGATATAACCTTCCTCAACTATCACCTCGACCTTCAAGCAGGTAAAGTGCGCTACAGGTTCAGGATCTCATGCAAAAAGAGCGTACGATTCGGGATAATTATCGACCGATTGAAAAGAGAAATAGACGATTTGAATATGATCGCCTGGGAGGAAGGCGACGTGCCGTAAAGCGGCCGCGGCTAGGGCCGACTTCCAACTCCTGCTCCTCCACTTGTTTGCAGCTTCGGGCTCAAAGATCTACTTTTCCACCATCACACTCGTGCCGACTTTATTTGTAGTGTGAACACGGCCCTCCGAGACGTATTCGGCCTGGCCTTCCAATTTATTGTAGCCGGCCGAAGTCAGCAAGGATTTGATTCCACTTGATTGACTGTTCCGACGATGTAAAAGATTCCGATTTTCCGGTTGATGCCAAGTAAACCACCTCGGGCTGTTTAGTCAATTTTACGGGAAGGCCGCTGTCAACGCGAAAATCTAAAAGCGGAATTGCCTGCCGCTGCTTATACTAAAACGCGTGATTTTGGGTTATAAGTAAAGTTCACAAATGACACCGGATTGAGGAATACCATGGAAAGTACCCAGCCCTCGGGACGAGCCTCCGGAAAGGGGCCTTCCACCCCCAAAAAGAATATGGAGCGCGAATCCGCCGGTGGTGAGGCCGAGGGGAAGGCTCGCTTCAAAATAGATATTTTTCGCGGGTGGTGCAAGTGCTGCGGCATCTGTGCCGCTTTTTGCCCCAGGGAGTGTATACGGCTTGACGAGGAGGGGAGCCCTCAAGTGGATTGCCTGAAATGCACCGGATGCGGATGGTGCGAACTGCACTGTCCTGATTTTGCCATTAGCGTCCGGAAGATCGATGACGCTGGGCGGAGGACGGAGGAAAAAGGTTGACCGCAAAAAGATCTCCGGGACGCCAGGTCCTTCTCCAGGGAAATGAGGCAGTAGTCGAGGGCGCTCTTGCGGCGGGTTGCCTATTCTTTGCCGGATACCCCATCACTCCCGCGACCGAAATCAGCGAGGTGATGTCCTACCGCCTTCCCGCGGTTGACGGCACCTTTATCCAGATGGAAGATGAGATCGCAAGCCTCGGAGCGGTTATAGGGGCATCCCTTGCCGGGGTGAAGTCGATGACCGCCACCAGCGGTCCCGGTTTTTCTCTCATGCAGGAAAATCTGGGTTTCGCTTGCGTTGCCGAAGTGCCCTGCGTGGTGGTAAATGTAATGCGGGGAGGGCCCAGCACTGGTCTTCCAACAAACGTGAGCCAGGGAGACGTGATGCAGTCAAGGTGGGGCACTCACGGCGACCATCCCATAATTGTGCTCGCGGCATCCACCACCCAGGACTGTTTCAGCCTTACCTTGAGGGCTTTTAATCTCTCGGAGAAGTACCGCACGCCGGTGATTCTGCTGCTTGACGAGGTCGTTGCCCACACGCGCGAGAAGATTTACCTGCCGCATCCCGATGAAATAGAGGTAATCGACCGGATCAGGCCCAACATGCCGCCCGACTGGTACATACCCTACGAGGACAACAGCCGTGGAGTCCCTCCGATGAGCCCCTTCGGGGAGGGATACCGATACCATGTCACCGGCCTGGTTCATGATGTTCGGGGCTTTCCCACCCAGCGCTCCGAAGAGATAGTCGGATTCATGAACCGCTTGTTTCGCAAGATCAACCAGAACTTTTTCGATATCCAGCAAATAGGCGAGGAGATGATCGAAGATGCCGAGTTGGTTGTAATGGCATACGGTTCGGTCTCCAGATCGGCGCGCCGGGCAGTCCGGGAGGCAAGGGAGCGGGGGATTAAAGCTGGACTGGTGCAGCTTATCAGCCTGTGGCCTTTTCCGAGACAGGCGGTCGAGCCTATTTTGCGGCAGGTGCGGGCGGTACTCGTGCCCGAACTCAACATGGGGCAGATGTCCCGTGAAATTAAAAGAGTGAACCAGGGGCAGACAAGAATCGAAACCCTTAACCGAATAGATGGAAGCCTTATCGGTCCGAATGAAATACTGACCCGCCTGCTAAGGATGTGAGCGCCAAAAATTGAGGAAGAGAAATGGCCGAGGCCACAAAACTGATTCACAAATATCTTCGCCACGACAAGAAATTCCCGCACGTCTGGTGCCCCGGATGTGGAAACGGCATTCTCCTGGGGTCCCTTATCAGGGGGATCGACCGCACGGGGATTGAAAAAGACGACATTGTGATAGTCTCCGGCATCGGGTGTTCCGGGCGGTTATCGGTTTATGTGGACTTCAACACAGTTCACACCACCCACGGGCGCGCACTTACCTTTGCAACAGGCATAAAGCTTGCCAACCCAAAGCTTAACGTGATCGTCATCATGGGCGACGGCGACGCCACCGCAATCGGAGGCAACCACTTCATCCACGCCGCACGCCGCAACCTGGATCTGACCGCGATCGTGGTTAACAATAACATCTACGGCATGACCGGCGGGCAGTACTCACCGACCACCCCTTACGGTGCCATGGCTGCCACCTCTCTGTACGGCAACATCGAACACGCCTTCTCGATAGCCGAGCTTGCCGTGATGGCGGGAGCCGGGATGGTCTCGCGCGGCACCGTTTATCATGCGGCCATGCTCGACGATCTGATAGAAAAAGCCATCCTCAGGCGGGGATTTGCCGTCGTGGAGGTAATGAGCCACTGCCACGTTCAGTACGGCAGGCGGAACAAGATGGGCGATGCGGTCGATATGCTGAGGCTGCAAAAAGAATCCGCTGTCCGCGCCGAAAAAGCGGCCCAAATGTCGGAACAGGAAATGAGGGGCAGGTTTACCATAGGGGTGCTCGCCGACCGAGAAATGCCGGTCTACACTGAGGAATACGAAAAAGTCCGCAAAGCCGCAAAGGAAATGATGGACGGAGGGCGGAAGGCGGAAGGCGAAGAAGCGAAGGCCCAAGGCAAGAGGCGGAAAAGGGAAAACGAAGGACAGGCCAGGCATGCAGAGATATGAAATCCGTCTGAGCGGTTCGGGAGGGCAGGGGCTTATATTTGCCGGGATCGTTCTGGCGGAGGCCGCCGGCATCCATGACGGCAAATTTGTTTGCCAGACACAGAGCTACGGGCCGGAATCGCGTGGTGGAGCCAGCAAGGCCGAGGTGGTGATAAGCGATGAGGAAATCGATTATCCAAAAAGCGTCAAGCCGGACTTGCTTCTTGCAATGAACCAGAAGTCCTGCGATTCTTATTTTTTCGATTTGAAGCCCAGGGGTATACTGGTTGTCGATTCAACCTTCGTGCGCCAGCTTCCAACGACCAGGGCGACGTCAATCCCTTTCACCCTGCTTGCCAGGGAAAAACTTGGCAAGGAGATAGGGGCAAATATAATAGCCCTGGGAGCCATTGCAGTGCTTTCCGGGGTAGTTTCGCTCAAGAGTCTGGAAGCGGCCTTGACGAACAGGGTACCAAAAGGCAGCGAGGACTTTAACCGCAAAGCGCTCAAAATCGGGATCGAAGCTGCCAGAGATGCCATGAAGCAGAAAGCGGGAATCGAGGAATATGAGGATTCTTCTGACCAATGATGACGGGATTTACGCCAAGGGAATAGAGGTTCTCTACACCGCCCTTTCGAGGGAACACGATGTTACGGTTGTGGCCCCCGAAACAGAGCAGAGTGCAGTCGGACACGCCATCACGTGGCTCAATCCCCTTCGCGCGAACCTAATCAAGCGAAACGGATCGTTTTTCGGCTATGCCCTTACCGGCACTCCCGCCGATTGCGTGAAGATCGCAATAAACGAGCTGCTCGACCAGATGCCGCACCTTGTGGTGTCGGGAATAAATCTCGGCGCCAATGTAGGGGTCAATGTAATCTATTCGGGGACCGTTTCAGCTGCAACGGAAGGCGCCGTTCTCGGTATCCCCTCGATAGCGGTATCCATTGATTCCTTCGAGCCCGCGGATTTCAGCGCCGCGCAAGAGTTCATCCCGAAGCTCGTAAATATGGTGGGCGAACGGAGTCTCCCACCAGGTATATCGCTCAATGTGAATATCCCCAACCTGCCCTCATCCGAAGTGCGCGGAGTCCGGATCACCCGACAAGGCAACATGAAGTGCCTGGAAAGATACGACCGGCGAATCGATCCACGCAACCATACATACTACTGGCTTTGCAACTCCTTGATCGAAGAGGATGCGGACCCGGATGCCGACTCTAACGTCCTGGCCGCCGGCTATATATCGGTTACACCTATCCAGCATGATCTCACCAGCTACCCGATGATCGATGGTCTTAAGAGCTGGAATCTTTAGACGGCCTTAATATCTGAATATCGCTGAAACCTCGGCTGCTCCCGGCATTCTTTCCGTTTCCAGGGAAAATACGGCCCCGCCGGTGAGGAATGTCTCAACGGTCGCAAGGTCTATCAGGTCTTCGTCTTCAATGGTCGGTGCAGGGTGGATTTCGACCCTGCCCGAATCCGGATCGAACTTTCCCCATTTTTGGGCGGTGGTGTCCACCAGCAGCGTGTCGATCCTCCCCTCGAAAGCCCCGCGGAGGATTTTTTCGAGCCGGTTCGTGCACTGGCCGTTACACGAAGTATCCTCGTAGCGCCTGATTGCCTTCACTATTTCTTCATCGAGGTAGGGTCGAACTATTTCGAGTGCCCGCAAGTGCAGTGCCTCGGCCGGCTGGTCATCGGGATTTCCATCAACCGGTTCCGGCATGGTATGGTGATAGATGTTCGCCTGTCTGAAGAACGGGAAGAGGTAATCCACCCCGGCAAAAACCAGGGGCGCCTTTTCATCTCTCAAGTATTGGTGCAGGCCTTCTCTTAGTCTGAGAAAATAATTTCTGAGGTAGTCCTTATCGGCTTCGGCCCCTCCACCATGCCCGTGAAACATCGGCGCGCCCCTGTTGTTCTGGGCCTGGGGCACCGTTCTGAAAAGAAGCCTTGCTTCCATGTCGTCGTATCCTAGAGCCTCCTGCATGTTCTTTGGGACGCCTTCAAGTTCGATTTCGCTTACGCCAAATTCCGAGCACTGGAGGAATCGCACCGTTTTTCGGCTCACGGCAAGGATATAGAACCTGTTGCCGGCGTTTAACATTGGAACGAGCTGCTTTAAATGAAAGCGACGGCCGGTGGAGAGTACTTCGCCAAAATGGATTGGGGTTTGATAGTATCTGAAAAAACCCGGCGCCGCAAAAATGGCCAAACCGTCCGACTGGTGGCGTGTGAAGTAACCGTCCCGCATCAAATCGTACGCGGGGGCCAGCAGTTCACGGGCAACCGGCGAGCGCATACCCCGCGAGGCAAGTTCCTTTTCGGCCCGGCGCAGTAGATTGTCGAGCCTGATCGGGTCCTGTTCGATCTCTTTGCCGGCCCGGTGGGTGGGGAGGAATATCGATACGCAAGTATCGCTTCGCCAAAGCATGAGCTCTTTTATCTCGTTTTTGCCAATGAAATCCATAAGTGCTCCTTTCGGCGTGAAATTAGCAAAACATTTATAAAGGTCCGGAAGTTCACACTAAAAATAAGCATTGCGGCAGCTTGGTGGGGTGACCCAATTTGCAACAGTCGTGGGTAAGGGGTGGATCTTGGTTCACGGCGGAGTGGTCCTGTAAAACGGGGAAAATCAGGGTTTCTTATCAAATTTGTCCTGAAGAACTTTGAAAATTGAAGCAAAAAAAGTAATATCTGTGCAGATTGAAAAACCAATTCGCTGATATTTAAGGTCCTACCAATTGCCGGCGCCATGCCAGAAAGGCAATTATGTCGAAACCGGAAGATTTGATAGGAAAGAAGATAGATCAGTTCACTCTGGAGAGCTACATTGCCAGGGGTGCCATGGGCATGGTTTTCAAGGCAATGGATTCAGTGCTTGCGAGAACGGTGGCCCTGAAGCTGATCCCAAAGGCATCCGGTGACAATCCGAGCGAGATGGACAACATCGGCCGGGAAGAAGCACGAAAAAGGCTTATACAGGAAGCCAAAGCCGCCGGAAAGCTCGCCCATCCCAATATCGTCACGATCCATTCTTATGGAGAGACTGACGATTTTCAATACATCTGCATGGAGTACATCAGCGGGAGGACCCTGGCCGAGGTTTTAAAGGAACGTGGAAAAATCCCGGTGGAGGAGGCCATCCCGATCTTCGAACATATTCTGCTGGCACTGGAAGCAGCCGACCAGGAAGGCATCGTCCACAGGGACATAAAGCCCTCCAACATCATGATTATGAAGGATGGCCGGGCCAAGGTGATGGATTTCGGCATAGCCAAGCTCCCGTCGCTTCACATGACAGTTACCGGGATGGTGCTGGGAACGCCTTTCTACATGTCACCGGAACAGATTTCAGGGCAGAAGGTCGATATTCGCTCGGATATTTTCTCACTGGGTGCGGTCATCTATGAAACGCTGACCGGGGAAAAACCCTTTACGGGGGAAAGTACCGCAACGCTTACCTATAAGATCATACAAGTCGATCCCGTACCCCCGAACATCATCAACAACCTTGTGCCGAACCCGCTCTCGGCAATGATTACGAAGGCACTGACCAAAGACCCGACCAGGCGTTATCAGAACCCGACGCAAATGCTGGCCGACCTGAGGAGCCTTTCCGATGCATCTTTTATGGGCACCGAGGTAGTCTCGCGCGAAGCTATCGAAGGAACGGTCCTGGCTACCCGGCTTGAGAAGGCAAAAGCAAAGGCGGATGCGGTCTCGCACGAACCTGCGCCGGCCGGCTCCGAGAGTGCCCGCGCCACTGCAAAAGCTGATATCTCTTCGGATGAGGAAGACCTGGAGCCGGCATCGGCGCCGGCGGCAAAAGCCGTGAAAGCTAAGGAATCGAAGGCCTCTGGGGCAGCTCGGTCTGCAAAAGATTCCAGCGCTGCCGGCAAAGAAAATAAGCCCAACCCCGCGGCAATCGCGCTGGTTGTGGTTGTGGCGCTTGTAGTGGTCGGTTTGATGATCAATTACATAAAGGGGACGCCAAGCCCTCCAGTATCGCCCCCTGTCTCCACGGTAACGACTCCGGGGACCATGCCGCCGGCCACTCAGCCGCAATCTGCCCAGCCCAGCCAGTCCCATCCTGTTCAGCCTCGGCAAACGGCGGATTCACTCTTGCTCGAAGCCGGAAAGCTGTTCACGAGCGATCCCGAGCGCGCGCAGAAGCTGCTCGAACAGGCTCTTTCCCTGGAGCCCAATAACTATGACTGCTCACTCGCAATGGCCAGGATGCTTTCCTACAGGAAAGATTACCCCTCGGCTATCCGCCAGTATACACATGCATTGAGCCTGGACAGCCGCGCCTCCGACGTTCATTTCGAGCTTGGCAGCCTCTACATGGCCCAGGGCCAATATGATTCAGCAATCCAGTCTTTCGAGTCATCCCTGATCCTCCAGCCCAGAAACAAGGATGAGGTTCTCGCAAACCTCGGATTCTGTCATTTCAAAAAAGGCGACTACAGCAAGGCGCAGCCCCTTTTAAAGCAGAGCCTTGAAATAAACCCGAAAAACACCACGGCTCAAGCATTCCTGGCGAGTATCCCAACCCCTTCAACGCAACCCCAGGCGGCTCAGCCTCCCGCAACTCAGCCCGCCGCAAAAAAGCCCGTGGCGACCCAGCCTCCCACAACCGAGCCGCCACCACCCAAGAAGGTATCGGATAAAGAGCTTCTGGAAGGAAAATGGGATTTTACCATCACCTATTTCGGGAAGTCCTTTAACGGGACGCTTGACGTTACACTGCCCGGCGACAAGCTGAAGATGGTCTCCCGGTGCAACTATCAGGCAATGGGACCCGACGGCCGCTACCATAATTGCTTCGAAAAATACTACTTCGGCGCGACCCTGGACGGGCATACCCTCACGGCGCGAAGCGACGACGGTGACCTGACGGTTGACGGTCAACCTGTCCACGCCAACACTCCCGTCCTGCTGAACCTGAACCTGAGTTCCGACCACAAGCAGTTGCAGGGCTATGTAACCAACAGCCAGGGAGTCTCGTCTCCTCTTCAGGTGAAGAAACGCAAGTAGGCCCAATACGTGCGGGCGCCATAATTTTTGAAGACTACATAAAACCTTTGCCTATACTGGTTGCGGCAAGGTCTCCCGACCNNGCCGCATCGACCGAAGGTCTCCCGGCATACCCTGCCATTGTGGGAAGTTATCCGACCCGACACTGCTCATTTTTTCCAAGGTCATTGCAGGAGCAGTGATAGGTTTAGGCCCCTCGACTGGTACCTAAAGAGATGGAAACCTTCGGTCGATAGCATTGCGCGGTCAGGACGGGCTGTTGC
>DBMO01000063.1:0-12622 GCA_002298995.1 Desulfarculales bacterium UBA696 | reverse complement strand
GAATCCAGCGGCTTTAAACCCAAAGTTGTTGACCTGCCGAAGCAAAGACACTGGATTCCCGCCCAGAAGCACTGCGGGAATGATGTTGTTAGGCTCGCGCCTGCCTATCCACCTAGCAGTTTCAAAAAAAGGCTATTTGGGCAACAGCCTCAGGAGACCGCGGCGCAACTTTGTCCCTCATGCAATCTCCGGCGGGAACGCGACCACCGAATCGATATCATCGGCCCCGGCGAGAAGCATTACAAAACGATCCACACCGAAGGCAATTCCGGCGCAGGGAGCGAGGTATTCGAGGGATTCCAGGAAGGCTTCGGGCATGTTGGGGCGGGTGCCTTCGGCCTGCATTTGCTTGATTGCGGTTTCGAACCGGGCGCGCTGCTCTGACGGTTCGGTCAGTTCGCTAAAGCCGTTTGCCAACTCGATACCTGCCCAGTAAAGCTCGAATCTTTCGGCAGTTTCCTGATCGCCGGGTTTCAGGCGCGCAAGGGCCGCCTGTCCCGCCGGGTAATCCTCGAGGATGCAAGGGGTCGGGAAGCCCAGGTTCGGCTCGATTTTCTCAACCAGGTCGGTATCGAAGCGGTCCTGGTCGGGATTGGCTTCGGGGACCCAGCCGGCAAATCTCTCGAAAGCGTCCCGTACCGTGATTCGCCCCCAATCTCCGAAAGGATCGAGCACCCGGTCGCCCCTTCGCTGCAAGATGCCCGGTCCGGCGGATTCGCACACGCTCCGGACCAGTTTCAGGCAGTCATCCTGCAGGGTTTTATAGTCCGCCCCCAAGCGGTACCATTCAAGTATTGTGAATTCGGGATGGTGGAGCCGGCCGCGCTCGCCGGACCGGAAAGCGGGACAGATCTGGTAGATTTTGTCGAATCCCGCCGCCAAGAGGCGTTTCATGTAGAGTTCGGGGCTAGTGGAAAGAAAGCGCCCGCCGCCCGCCGCAATAGCCTTTATGTGGGGCTCGGGGGCAGGGGCGGTGGTAAGCGCCGGGGTTTGTATTTCCAGGAAACCTTCACGGTCGAAAAAAATCCTGATAAGCCCGAGAGCACGGGCACGAAGCTCAAGGAAGCGTTTCTTTCCCGCGAGAATTTCGCGCTCGCGCCCGTTCATCAAGATTTTACGCGCTCCACGTACTGTCCGGTGCGAGTGTCGATCCGCACCACTTCGCCCTCTTCAACGAACAGCGGCACCTGGATTACATAGCCTGTCTCGAGGGTTGCGGGCTTGGTCGAACCCGAGGCGGTATCTCCCTTAATTCCCGGATCGGATTTCGTTATCCTGAGTTCCACGAAGTTTGGAAGGGTAAGGCCGATGGGGCGTCCCTGGAAGAGGAGCACGCTTACATTGAGATTTTCGATCAGAAAATTGGAGGCATCCCCGACCTGATCGGCCGGCATTTCGATTTGTTCGTAGCTCGATGTGTTCATCAGGTGATAAACCGAGCCGTCGTTATATAGATACTGCATCCCCTGCTCTTCGAGGTCCGCCGAATTGAACTTATCCCCCGAGCGGTAGGTGCGGTCGAATTGTATCCCGGTTATCATGTTGCGGAGGCGGCAGCGGTAGAGGGCCTGCCCCTTGCCGGGCTTCGAGAACTCGAAATCTGTTATCAGGTAAGGTTCTCCGTCTATTTCGAGCTTGGTCCCCTTGCGTAAATCTCCTGCTGTTAATACGGCGCCCATTTTGTCGATCCTTTCGTCTCCCCATTTATTTCGCATTCAAATTTTTTATCTTAATAGAAGATTCTTGAGCCGGTCAATACAGTTTTCCTTTATTGTGGATTTCTATGGAAATCAGTTTTAAACTTCCAGCGACTGCGATCCCAACCGGACAAGGAGTCGAGCAATGGATGAAAGACTTCTTCCACCTCCTCAGTCAGTATGGAGCATGGCCCATTTTAGCGTTCTTGCTGGTCTACGTAGTGAAAAATGGAAGGTTTACTTTCCAATACCCTCGCCCGGAAAAAGAGGATCAGCGTCGATCAGAAAAAGATTAGCAACAGAAGTAATCGGCTCAAGGGCTTGCCTAAGACATAGTCCCGGCCGAAATATTAAAAGGAGGAGAAATGAGTGAGATCCTATCGGTTGTAGCAAGAGAGATTCTGGATTCACGCGGGAATCCGACAGTGGAGACGGAAGTGCTCCTGGACAGCGGCTACACGGGAACGGCGGCGGTTCCCTCCGGCGCATCCACTGGATCGCGTGAGGCCCTGGAACTGCGCGACGGCGACACTGACCGCTACATGGGGAAGGGCGTGCTCAAGGCCGTAAACAATGTAAACGAAGAGATCGGCCCGAAGATAATAGGCTTTGAGGCCCAGGACCAGGCTGGAATCGATCTCTACATGATCGAACTCGATGGGGCCGAGAATAAATCAAGGCTCGGGGCAAATGCGATCCTATCGGTGAGCATGGCGTTGGCGAAGGCCGCGGCGGCAGAGGTCGGCCTGCCCCTCTACAGGTATCTTGGCGGAGTATCGGCAACACTTCTGCCGGTCCCGCTCATGAACGTGCTTAACGGCGGCGCGCACGCCGACAACAACCTCGATATCCAGGAATTCATGATCGTCCCGGCCGGTGCTCCGAACTATCGGGAAGCCCTGCGGATGGCCGCCGAAACCTTCCATACGCTGAAAAAGGTCCTGAAGTCAAAAGGGCTGGGTACTTCCGTTGGGGACGAAGGCGGATTCGCCCCCAATCTCAAGTCCAACGAAGAAGCGATGGAGATGCTCATGCGGGCTATCGAGACCGCCGGCTACAGGCCTGGTGAGGACATCTTCATAGCAATCGACTCGGCGGCCAGCGAGTTTTTCAAAGACGGTAAATACGTGCTTGCCGCTGAAGCCAAGCCCACGAAAAGCCCCGCCGAGTTGGTCGAATACTATGCCGCCTGGGCCGAGCGCTACCCGCTGATCTCGCTCGAAGACGGCATGGCCGAAGGTGACTGGGCGGGCTGGAAAATCGTCACTGAAAAGCTCGGGGACAAGATTCAACTGGTTGGGGACGACGTATTCGTGACCAATACGAAGCTCATTGCAAAGGGCATTGCAGATGGCATCGCCAACTCTGTCCTGATAAAGCTGAACCAGATCGGTACGATAACCGAGACCATGCAGGCGATCAACATGGCGCACAAGGCGGGATACACAACCGTTATCTCCCACCGGTCCGGTGAGACCGAGGACACCACGATCGCCGATCTCGCCGTTGCCGCCGGAAGCGGCCAGATAAAAAGCGGCTCGCTCTCCCGTTCCGATCGTCTGGCCAAATATAACCAACTGTTACGGATCGAGGAAGAACTCGGAGACAGCGGGACCTACGCCGGTCTTGGGGCATTCCATTTGGTGGAGGGCTAAGCGGTATGGAAAAAGCGGGGATCTGAGCCCCAAGCGCCGGACTGAGCCGCGGCACGGCTAGGCGCTTTCCGGCTTGACACCCATTCTGATTTCAATTAAATGTGAATGGTTAAGGAAGAGGCGGCATACCCAAGTGGCAAGGGAGCGGTCTGCAAAACCGTTATACACCGGTTCAAATCCGGTTGCCGCCTCCAGAAAATTCCAAGGGGTCAGCTCATACAGGGCTGCCCCCTTTTTTGTTACTGGTAAGCCGTGCTTCGGTGCTTATCCGGAGGACCAGCACGGTCACGCGTTCATCCTCGATTCTACAGATGATGCGCCAGTCACCAACTCTGTATTTCCAGAATTCCCCGAACTTAGGGCCATGCAACGGGCTGCCGATGCCGCGGGGATCGTCGAGGCGGGAAACTCGTTCGTGTAAAAATTTGAGGATGCGATGAGCAACCTTAGTATCAAGTCGATCTAAATCCCGCTCTGCAGCAGGGCCGAACTCAACCTTCCAGGCCATGGCGCTTCATGACTTCATCCAGTGGAACAGTCCTGGTGCTGCCTGCTCGAATGTCTTCCAGGCGCTTCTCGGCAAGGTAGATGTCTTCCAGATCGTCAAGATACTCAAGAATTGCCTCGCGTACATAGAAGGTCTTTGTCCTTCCGGTAGCCTTTGCCAATTCATCGAGCCGCTTCTCAATTTCGGCGGGAAGTCGAATAGCGAGCATTATCCACTTCTCCTTTGGTTTGCTATACAAATATAGCGCACTGACCCTTCAATCTCAAGGCCAAAGCTACTTTGCCCCTTAACCAATAAGGCCGAAGACGGCGGCTTCCGATTAGCTGGCGAGTGTACTGTGCCCGCCTTGCCTGCCTTCGCAACTCCTGTGCTTATATTATCTGGTATGAATCTATCGAACCGGCGATCCTTTTCGGTCTCAAAGGGGGAGAATATCATGCAAAGAGCAATTAGGAGCCCTAATACATACAATCATCTTCTTTATCTTCCCGAAGGCTACGGTACGGGACAGAAATGGCCGGCGATTCTATATCTGCACGGGATAGGCGCCAAAGGCGATTACATCGAGGTGCTTAAGGCCAACGGTCTGCCGAAATACCTTGAGGGAAGGAAGGATTTTCCATTCATGGTAGTATCGCCGCAATGCCCGGCCGACGAGGAATGGTCTCCGGACAGACTGGACCGGCTCATTGACCAAGTCATCGAGGACTACCGCATCGATGTTGACCGCATTTACCTGACCGGAATAGGCGAGGGGGCTTCGGCGGCCTGGAGGCTTGCGGGGATACGTCCAAGCCGCTTTGCTGCAATGGCGCCGGTTTGTGGGGGCGGCGATCCGCATGAGGCCTGCTTTTTGAGGAATCTGCCGGTGTGGATTTTCCATGGGGCAAAGGACCGGATCTTTCCGGTTTCGGAGGCGCAGGGAATGGTGCTTGCCCTCAGACTTTGCGGCGGGATAGTAAATGTGACCGTTTACCCGGAAGCGGGCCACGACTCCTGGACGGCCACGTACAGCAACCCCGAACTCTATTCGTGGTTTCTGGAGCAAACCAGGTCGAGGTTCACCGAAGCGGCCCTTGATCCTGTTGCCGAGGATAAGGACTAACTGCTTCCGGCTTTTGATTTCACCGCGGAGATCGCAGAGGACGCGGAGGAAGATAAAGGGTGGGGACGGTTTGAGGCTGTTGCCAAGTTCCGCCAGCCTATAAGTTGGCTAAAGTATTGGGAATGGAAGGGATGGCCCGGATTCGTGTCCGAGCGCGAAGCTTAAGAGGGTGGTCCCCACATTCTGTTCCTGTCTCGATTTCCGGCGCCGCCGCAGAGCCTCCTGTGCTCCACACCCGGATATAAATCCGGGCTATCCATTTACTGGAGCCCCGAGGCGCCATTTGGCGATAACACCACATCTTTGAGATTTCATAATTTGGGCAACACGCTCACTTGGAGCAGGTCCCCCGCTTCTTTCGATGGCCTTTAGGGTTTTTTGCCGCCGCCGTCCAGCCGAATCAAGACTACCGGGTCTTTCCAGTCAAATAGCACGCCTTCTTTCTCGGAGGTAATGAGGTCAAGGTGTTCGGATTTGAGCAGGCCAAGGGAGATGTCTCCGCCGGCTGCCTCTCCGGGTAATATTCCCTTTTCTACAAGCGATTTGAATTTATCGTAGTCCGGGGAGAACAGGATTATCATCTTTCCGCCCTCGTTTTTAATGAGCCAGGGGTGATATTCACCTTCCTTCTGCACCTTTGCGTTAACAAACGTCAGGTTTCCGGCGGTCCTGAGGTAACATTCGACCACCTCGGGCGGGTCTTTGGGATTGAGAACGGTTGCCCGGAAAATCCCCTTGTCCTTATCTACTACTTCGATCTGCACCGCTTCATCACCCGTGCAATCGGCCCCCCATTTTCCGTTCCAGATTTCGGGATTAATAGTGGCGGGTTGCTTTCCGACAAGGTATGGGCTGGTTACGGAGTGGCAGCCGGAAATGGCCAGCAGGCAAGCAAAGGCGGCAAAGACGTAAAGGCGTTTCATGTTGGCTCTCCTCATCTCAAAGAGGATAAATTCCCTCATGCGAGTGCGTCGGCGGTTACGGTAATGCCGTCCTTTTCCAGAGACCGCCGGATTTCACGGGCGATTTCCCATGCGCCGGGTGTATCTCCGTGCACGCACAGGGTATCGGCGCGAAGCGTTATTTCATCGCCCTCGATGCTTGTCAGTCTACCGGTCCGGGCAAGTTTGAGCACCCTTTCGCGCACCTCATGGAGGTCGTGAATAACCGCCCCCTCGGTCTTCCGCGAAACGAGTCGCCCGTCTCGCGTGTAAGCCCGGTCCGGGAATGCTTCTTGGGCAACTCTCAGGCCCGCCGCGGCGGCCATTTCCGAAAGAAGCGACCCCGAGAGGGCGAAAAGAACGAGATCCGGATCGAATGCTTTAACCGCTTCGATTATCTCCGAGGCGGCGCGTTCGTTTCCGGCCGCATCATTGTAGAGCGCCCCATGGGGCTTCACATGCCGGAGCATGACGTCCGCTGCGGATGTGAAGGCCGAAAGGGCCCCGATCTGATAGAGGACGCAGTTTTTGATTTCACCGGGAAAAGTCTCGATGTGCCGGCGCCCATACCCCTGGAGGTCGGGATATCCGGGGTGCGCGCCTACGGCCACACCGTGTCTTACGGCGAGTTCGACCGTTCGGGCCATCACTGCCGGGTCCCCTGCATGAAGGCCGCAGGCTATATTTGCCGAGGTTATATAGTCAATGATCTTTTCGTCCTCGCCGATTTTGTAGGCTCCGAAGCTTTCGCCCATGTCGCAGTTGATGTCTATTTTCATTGCGGCCTCCGAGGCAGGTTGGAAAACCTGCCCCACATCATAGTCCTCAAGGGCTTGTAAAATGCAACTGGAAAGCCTTCCCCGAATGAAAATCAGTCGAAAAAGTCTCTTGTCAGGTACTCGTTTCGCATATAGATTTCGCGGGCTTGCCACAGGTCGACTTGCTCGAAGCGCACCTGGTCGCCGGGAATGAGCTGGGCAACGAGGGCCATGTCGGATGAGATCACCACACAAATCTTGACATAGCCGCCGGTAGTCTGGCTGGCCGCCCCGAGGATTGTTGGCTGTCCGTTTCCGTGCACCTGCACTGCGCCGGGACACGTGCCGTCAGAGATAATGTCGGCTCCATCAGGCAGGTTGATTGCCGGCCCCAAAAGGGAAATTCCCATCCTGTCGGCCCGCTCCGTAACGAGGTAGGGCTCGGAGTAGAAAACCCTCCTCCCATCGGGTGAGACCCGGTCGTCCTGGGGGCCGGGAATCGCCCGAAGGATGGGTTCGCGCGAATAGGGCGGTATGATCCAGGATGGGGCGGGAAGATCTTTGGGCGGCCCGGCCGGATTTCCCAGTCGAAGCTCATCGCCCGCCCTGAGCGCTCGACCTCCCAGCCCCCCGAAACCGCCGCGAACATAAGTGGACCGGCTCTCCATCACCGGCGGAACGTCTATCCCGCCCGAGACTGAAAAATATGTCCTTGGGCCGGTCCGCGGGGACGGATAATTATCGAGTGCCAGGGTGTCGCCGCTTTTTGCTGAATGCGTCCTCCACGAATCGATATGGCTGCCGTTCAATAAGGCGCCGCCTATATCTCCCGTCAGTGCGAAATGCACATCACAGTGGAACTCTGCGTGAAATCCCCCCAAGGTGATCTCGATTCCGGCTGCTTTTCGATCGTTTCCGACCAGCAGGTTGCCGACCCGAAGAGCCTGTGCGTCCATCGCCCCGCAGAGCGGAACACCCAGGCTCCGGTATCCGTAACGGCCCCGGTCCTGGATGGTTGCGAAGGGTCCCGGTTCAATGATCCGAATGCTTCGCAAAATCTTCTCCCGAAATGGGGACGAACCGTACAAAATCTCCTGCCTGGAGAAGAAAAGGCATTTTTCGGCCCGGATCGAAAAGGCTCAGGGGGGTCCTGCCGATTATCCGCCAGCCACCGGGGCTTTCGATAGGATAAATTCCCGTCTGCCGATCCGCGATCCCGACGCTTCCGGCGGCGACCTTCTTTCTCGGCTCGCTTTTCCTTGGTGTTTGCAGCCGCTCGTCGAGTCCTCCCAGGTAGGGAAATCCCGGTGTAAACCCTATCATATACACCTGGTAGACAGGGGCTGCGTGCAGCCGGGCCACATCTTGCGGGACAAGGTCATGGAAGGCGGCAACTTCCTCGATGTCCGGGCCGAATTCGTTGCCGTAGCAGACAGGGATTTCCACTAATGCTCCGGTACGTTCACCGGCAACGGCGCTTGACTCCACACATTCCTCGACTGTTTGCAGCAGGCGCTCGAATGAGCATATCCATGGATCGTATTGGATAAAAAGAGAGCGGTAGGTGGGATTTAAATCCAGGATGCCGGGCTGATTCCTGGACTTCAGGACAGAGAGAAGCCGCCGGACCCTCGCATTGATTGCTGGATCGATGCTGCTGCCGAATTCAACGCTTATACCGGTATCGCCGCAAAGAAGTATACGGAATTCAGATTGCATCTGGCCCTGGCCAAACTGTAGTGGTCGGGCAGGGCAGGCCGGAAAGCCTGCCCCACGGAAGTGCCGGAATTACTCCTTTGCCCCTTTTTGAAAGCCTTTGAAAAATTCCCCCATCTTCCTTCCGGCCTCCTCGGTATCCATCTGGTCCATCCTGGAGCTCATTCCGGAAAAAGCGGAGTAGTATCTTCTTGCGTTGTATTCGCCGCTCAGGGAAAGCAGGGCGAGGATAACGGCTATTGCGCCAAAAACCATCTGGGCTTTTTTTTCATCGATCCCATAGACTTCCGTGCTTGCAATCATCATGAGGTAGGCGAACCAGACTATCGCGACAAGCGCCCCGAGATAGGGAATCGGGTGCAGGATCGTGGTGATGGGAGTGATTGCGCCGGCGTAGGCGGCGCAACGGTATGCGACCTCGTAGTCCAGTTCGGATCCCAGCAGCTTCCATATAACGAAAAGAATCGCCGCGCTTACGAAGCCGAAAATCGCGGCGGCGATCGGCATAATCACTATGGAGGCAAGCCCTGCGCCCATGCCGAGGCCAAACAGGGAAAATACGGCCTGGACTACCCCAGCGGCAACGGAAACGACTACGAGAAAAATGAGCGGGTCTACAAATCCGCCCCATCTCGGCATTTCCCGGTAAAAGTCAACGGGCCGGGTAACTACCTGCACGGCAGTGTCGAGTATTGAGGTCAAATACTCCTTGGGATCTTTCTTTTCAGCCAGTCCGTCCATGCCGCTCTCCTTTACCGTTTAGACATCTTTGAATTTTTCGATCTTGGTATTCTTCCTCAATTCGTTGACCCATGCCAGCCAAACTGTTGCCTGTTTTTCCTGGAGAAGGCGCTTGGATATTTCAGCTCTTTCATCTTCCGTGGGCGCGCCCGCCGGGGTGCGCGCCACCAGCTGGCACACGACAAATCGGCTGCCAAGTTCAAGCGGCGCGCTCGGAAATGGTTTCGATTCATCGAGTCCAAACACGTCATTCAAAGACTCGCCGCGCAGCAGCATGAGGTCCTTGTCAGGCTCCTGTCTCGAAAACGGTGGGCTTTGCTTGACGGCCAGGTTGATCTGCTTTGCCGCATCGCTGAGACTCTTTTTCTCGGCGGCGGCCTTCAAAATTTCGGCTGCTTTCTTTTGAGCGAGTACTTTCGACTGTTCGGCCCTGTATTCCTTTTCAACCCTGTCTTTTACCTGCTCATACGCGATCAAGACCGGTGCTTTGACTGTTTTTGCCTGGGCCACCATGAACCGCCCGGGAAGTTCGAAGATCTCGCTGACTTCGCCCTGTTGAAGGTCAAAGAGCTTGGACTTGATCTGCGGGGTAAAGGGCCAGGCATCGGGTTGGCTTTCTTTCGCGTCGATCCAGGTCGTCCCGGCCTTGCCGAGTTTTATCTCCTGTGCAGCCTTTTCCATGTCCTTGCGGGCAAAGGCGATATCGCGCAAATCGCGCGCTTTCTTGTAGGCAAAGTCCTGCACTGCCTCGGTCTTGAGCTGCTTTACTATGTCGCCTTTCACTTCATCAAATGGTGTTGTCTTTGCTTCGCGGATGTCCTCGACCTTTATGATGTGGAAGCCGTAGCTCGTTTTCACCACATCGCTCATCTGTCCTTTTTGCAGGGAAAATGCCGTTTCGGAAAATTCCGGGACCATCTTCTTAGCATCGAACCAGCCAAGATCGCCACCCTGCTTGGCACTGCCGGGGTCCTGCGAATATTTTTTCGCCAACTCGGCAAAGTCTTTTCCTCCCTTGGCTTCTCCGAGAATCTTCTGGGCTTCGGCGCGGGCGGCATCTATTTCCTGTTCCGTGGCGCCGGACGGCTTGAGCGAAATCAGAATGTGGCGCGCGTGCACTTCCTTGTCGTGCTTATACTTATCGGAATGCTCGTCGTAATATCTCCTGGCGTCGCTGTCGCTTACCGGAATGTCCTTGCCGAGCTCTTCGGTATCAATAATTGCGTATGAGATTTCGCGCTTCTCCGGTTCCATGTATTTGTTTTGGTTGCCGTCATAAAAGGAGCGAAGGGATGCTTCGTCTACTTTGACCTGGTCTTCCATTGGCTTGGGGTCGACAGAAACATAGGCGAGTGTGATTTTATCGCGGTTGAAGTGGTAGTCCTTAAGGATTTCGTCCTCGGATAGTACCGCCCTGTTTATTATCAGCGACCCTATCTTGCGGATCGTTATTTCATGGGCGAGCTTATTCTCGAAAGTTTCGGGGGCCATCCGATTCTGCCGCAGGAACATCTCGTATGTGTTTTTGTCAAATCTTCCATTATTTTGGAATTGCTGAACAATTGCCTGTCTGACCTCATCGGCCGACGCAGTGAGGCCCATGTTCTGGGCCGCCTGGACCACCAGAGCATTGACTATTAAATTCTCCAGGGTCTGCTTTTTTACATCGAGCCTCCGAATAAGCTCTTCCGAGAAGGCGGGCCCGAGCTGGCGGCGATAATTCTCGACCGCATTGCTGTATGCGGTGTTAAATTCGCTGTCGGTAATCGTAATATCGCCCACCTGGGCCATTTCGAACTGATGGCGCGCGGTATACGAATAGCCGCCCCAGGCAACAAAAACGATAATAATGAGCCACAGGACTACCTTGACCAGCCAGGATCGGGAGTGTTTTCTTACAAAATCAAGCATCGGTCTTATTTACCTCCATGCTGTCGAGCGTGGTATTCAATGATAATGCGGCCTGGGTGTTTCTCCTTCCGAGAAGGATATAGAACATCGCCCCAACGAATGGCACGGAGGCGACAAAAGCAAACCAGACCATCTTGGCCCTCGAACTCGCAAAACGGCGCTTCGGAATATCTTTAATAGCCCAGAAAGTTGGAACGAGCGGGAGGGCGAACAGAATTGTAACAAGCAAAATCTTAATTGGCATGTCTACCGGCATTTCTACTTCTTCCTTCCGGAAACTGCAATTCCAGGTTGCCAGGGACATGGCCCGGCAGTTCCAAGGTCAAGGGATTCCTATAAACTTTCATGTCCGGCACCGCAAGGGTTTCTTTACAATCCGCCTGAATCGCGTGGTGGCCGGAGCCAATGGCGGTTTGACTGTCCGGTCCGGATATACTAGGATAACGCGGATTTGAGAAGCAGATACAGGATCTCACCGCGGGGAATAGGATGCCCAAACAGTTCATTTCCGAAATAAAGGCCGGCCAGGAAGTCCTCTCGATGTTCGCCGCGACGGACAAACAGGTAAGGACTGCTAAAAACGGGTCGCAGTACCTCAGTTTGAAGCTCTCCGACAAGACAGGGGAAATATCCGCCAAGATGTGGGAAAGCTCACCCGAGGCCGCCGGCGGCTTCCGGGACGGGGATATCATCCTGGTGCGCGGCCGTAGCGAACTTTATAAAGATAAGATTCAACTTAATGTCACTGAAATCCTGCCGGTGCCTGACGGCGGATACGATTCAGCCGATTTTTTGCCGGTATGTCCTTACGACCGCGAGGGCCTGTTCGATCAACTCGGAAAGCTTCTGGCGAACATGTCTGCAGGCCCGCTAAAGAGACTCTGCGCGGATTTCCTGGCCGATTCGAAGATCATGGAGCGCTTCAAGCTCTGTCCGGCGGCAAAGGCCATGCACCACGCCTACATCGGCGGGCTTCTGGAGCACACGGTTTCGGTAATCACCCTGGTTTATAGAATCTGTAATCACTATCCGGACCTTGACAGGGACCTGCTCATTGCGGGTGCTTTTTTGCACGATATCGGCAAGATAGAGGAGTTCGTATACGACACCCACATCGGCTACTCGGATGCGGGAAGGCTGGTCGGGCACATGGTGATCGGATCACAAATGATCGATGAAAAAATTCGCTCGACTGAAGATTTTCCGCCCGAGACGGCCCTTATTTTAAAGCACCTCATACTCAGCCACCACGGCGAGGCCCAATTCGGCGCGGTCAAGCTGCCGGCGAGCAAGGAGGCCGTTGCCCTCCATTTTGCTGATGACCTGGACGCCAAAATCAACGCGATCCGGCGAATTGTTGCAAATGCAGATGAAGAAAGCAACTGGACGAGTTACGATACCATTTTCGGGAGGCATTTTTTCCGCGGTTTCATAAACAGTGAAGAACCGGAACGCGGTGAGCATAACCCCGAGCCAACAACCGGCGGGGCTTCTTTTTAGCAACAAGGACTTTCGCCCAGATGGCGAAATCAATTTAATTGCGAAATTCCGTTGGCGGTGGGCACGATAAAGGGGCTGTTGCTCAAATCG
>DBMO01000067.1:4567-5341 GCA_002298995.1 Desulfarculales bacterium UBA696 | reverse complement strand
TCTACGAAGCCGGCATCGGTTCGATCGAGGAGTTTTTGGAGGTTTCCGTTGTCGAACTCGAGGATTTGACGCACCTCACCGGTTCAACGATCGAAGTGATGCGCGCCGAAGCCCAGAAACTGCTCGCCTCGGACGATGAAGATTCAGACAGCGAAAGTTCGGAGGAACAGGAAAGCCCGGAGCAACAGGAAAGCCAACCCGCCGGCTCTGAACAGGCGCCGGAATAAGACTGCCCGTATCAGGGCCGCCGAGGTGGGACTTGCCGGAAAAGGATGCAAAAGCCGGGGAAGCGCGCGCTCATATTCCCATTCGCACATGCCTGGTTTGCATGCGAAAAAGGCCGCGGCGGGAGCTGATCCGACTGGTGCTCGAACCGGGGGATACCGGACGAATCGTCCTGGATCCCAAGCAGGCAATGACGGGACGGGGTGGTTACACTTGCCCGGAATGTATAAGGAATTTTCGTCTCAACAAGCGCGTCCAGCGGGCATTCCGGGGCGCGGCGCGTGAACTGCGGCTGGAAATGACTTAGGATATTCTTTGAGGATTGGGAATTGAGGAATTGAGGTATTAAAAGATTGATTGTGGGATTGAAGGTTGAGGGTTTGAGGGTTTCAAATTCCTAAATTCCTCAATTCCTAACTTGCTAAAATATTCCACGCCGGAGCTTGGGGATGAGAGCCGGTTAGCTGAGTGGGATTAATCTTGAAAGATTGTGTTTCATAAGGGGGATGGTTTTATGACGAGAATAAGGGTGCATGAACTTGCAAAAGA
>DBMO01000067.1:4325-4519 GCA_002298995.1 Desulfarculales bacterium UBA696 | reverse complement strand
AGATCAGGCAGATGTTCACCGAGACGAGATCTGCCGAGCGGGTTGAGGAAAAGCGGATCGGGCGCGAAGTAATTCGCAGAAGAAAGCGAATCGAGCCCGAAGCCTTTCAGGCCGAGGCCGAGGAGATGATTGCCGCGGCTGCATCCGAAACTGACTTACCCGAAATCCCCATGGAAGAAGCGACCATTCCGGAA
>DBMO01000067.1:3831-4289 GCA_002298995.1 Desulfarculales bacterium UBA696 | reverse complement strand
GAAGCGGCTAAAGCCGCCGAGCCAATCGTTCAGGCTGTTACGAGAAAGCCGTTGCATGAGGCCGCGAGAATAGTCCGGCCCGCTCCCGCTCCTGTAACTCCACCCCCTGCACCCGCTTCTTCAACTGAGCCCCGCGCCAAACAGGCCGCCGATACCATTGGTTCGGCGAAGCGCTCGGGACCGGCTGCCCCGCCGGCGCCAAAGCCATTCGTAAGCTCTTTGCCGGTCGAAACCGCCATGGAGCCGCCCAAGCCAGCCGAAAGATCGCGCGATGCTGTCTTCGAAGATGAAGAGGATGAAGAGGGCAAGAGGGCCAAGAAGGGCAAAAAGAGAANNGAGCCGGCAAGAATTATCAGCCTTCCGGAAATCATGGCCGACGAAACCGAGGAAGAGGTGGATACGACCGACGTTGCCGCCCGATTTGCCGGTAAGACCGCCGAGGCCATCGATCTGAAGAC
>DBMO01000067.1:3634-3822 GCA_002298995.1 Desulfarculales bacterium UBA696 | reverse complement strand
GTCTTCCAGAAAGAAGACCTCTATACCAAAAAGGAACTAGCGGCACAGGATGACAGAGGACGGGGTAGAGGCTCGAAGGGATTTCTCAGGGAAGCCCCGAAGCCCGAACCAATTACTCAGAAGGTTGGAAAGAAGAAGATCAAAATCGACGAGGCGATCACCGTTGCAAACCTTGCCAAGCAGATGGG
>DBMO01000067.1:2819-3617 GCA_002298995.1 Desulfarculales bacterium UBA696 | reverse complement strand
CTGGACTTCGAAACGGCGGCAATCGTCGCATCCGAGTTTGAATTCGAGATAGAAAAGACGGCCTTCGAGGAGGAAGAGGTGCTTCAGGTTAAGGAGGACCGCGCGGAAGACCTGCTGACCAGACCGCCGGTGGTTACAGTAATGGGACACGTCGATCACGGCAANNATCACCCAGCACATCGGCGCTTATCACGTGAGGCTCGAAAAGGGCGACATTATCTTCCTGGATACTCCTGGCCACGAGGCGTTTACCTCGATGCGCGCGCGCGGCGCCAAGGTTACCGACATAGTTATCCTGGTTGTCGCGGCCGACGACGGAGTGATGCAGCAGACCGTCGAGGCTATAAACCATGCCAAGGCGGCGGAAGTGCCCATAATCGTTGCAATTAACAAAATCGACAAGCCTAATGCCAACATCGACAGGGTAAAGCGTGAGCTTTCGGACCAGGGGCTCGTACCCGAGGAATGGGGCGGAAGCACGACTATGGTCGAGATTTCCGCCAAAAAGCGCATGGGCATAGACGATTTACTCGAAATGGCGATTCTCCAATCCGAGTTGCTTGAACTCAAAGCCAATCCCAGCAAGGAAGCACGGGGCAGGGTCATTGAGGCAAAGCTCGACAAAGGCCGGGGCCCGGTTGCAACCGTTCTCATCCAGGAAGGCACACTCAAAGCCGGTGACGCTTATGTTTGCGGCGTATACGCAGGCCGCGTGCGCAATATGTTTGACGATCACGGCAACAAGATAGATACGGCCGGTCCGGCGATCCCGGTTGAAGTGCTCGGATTTTCCGGTGT
>DBMO01000067.1:948-2743 GCA_002298995.1 Desulfarculales bacterium UBA696 | reverse complement strand
ATCCAGGAAGGCGAAGTAAAAGAACTCAAGCTTATACTGAAAACCGACGTCCACGGCTCGCTCGAAGCCATCGCCGATTCCCTGCTCAAACTCTCGACATCGGAAGTCAAGGTCAACCTCATCCACCAGGGCACCGGCGCAGTCACCGAAACCGACGTTATGCTCGCCTCCGCTTCCAGTGCCATCATAGTCGGGTTCAACATGAGGTCCGATCCCAAGGTGCAGGAACTGGCCGATCATGAAAAAGTGGACCTGCGCTTCTACGATGTCATCTACCAGTTGCTCGACGACATAAAAGCCGCCGTGGTGGGCATGCTCAAGCCGATCTACAAGGAAAACTCGATCGGCAGGGCCGAGGTTCGCCAGACCTTTCAGGTTCCAAAACTGGGAATGATCGCCGGGTGCGCGGTGCTGGACGGCAGGGTCGAGAGAAACGCCAAGATCAGGCTGCTTCGAGAGAGCGTTATTGTCTACGACGGAAAAATCAGCTCGCTCAGGCGGTTCAAGGATGATGTGAAGGAAGTCAAGGCCGGGTTCGAGTGCGGCATCGGGCTAGAAAACTATAACGATCTCAAGGTGGGCGACATCCTGGAAGCCTATGAAATCCTGGAGATAAAACAGGTCCACGAACCCGAGCACGAACGCAGGGCAGGGGTGTGAGGCCTCTATGACGGTTGGCGTGGCCCTGGTTACTTTTAGACTCCATGAGGTGCATTCCCTCAAGGAGAAGCGCAGTATAGTGAAGAGCCTGGTCGAGAAGAGCCGGAACCGTTTCAACGTCTCGGTTGCCGAGGTTGCCGACCAGGATGTGCACCAGAAGGCCTCGATCGGAATCGCGGTCATCGGGAACGACGGCCGCGTAATCAACTCCGTCCTGGACCGCATCATCGACTTCATGGAAGCCCTCGGCCTTGCCGAGCTCGTAAGCCGCGAAATCGAGCTGATAGCGATGGCGGATGTCGGGTGACGGATGTCTGATTTCGAATGGAGAGCCTGTGCGGGCCAGACCAGCTAAACCGGGGAGAAGATGGAATACAAGCGCTCCGANNTGCTGCAAAAGGAAATCGCGGACCTGGTTTTTCGCCGCGTTAAGGATCCGAGGGTGGCAAACATCACCGTTACCGGGGTCGATGTTACTCCCGATCTCAAACACGCGCGGGTTTTCTTCTGCGTCATGACCGGCACGGCCGATGAAAAGGCCAAAGAGGAGGCTGGTTCCGGGTTGGATAAAGCGAAGGGATTCATTCGACAGGAACTTGGGAAAAGGCTGCGCATGAGATTCGTTCCGCAGCTCGCTTTCCACTACGATACGTCTTTTGAGTACGGGGACAGGATCGAAAGGCTTTTGAAAGATTTGCATAAGAATGAGTAAGAGCCGGACAGGGAAAATTCGGGAAATTATATCGGCAATTCGGGAAAAGGAGCGTTTTCTGATAGCAACTCACGTGAGGCCCGACGGGGACGCTATCGGCGCTCTTCTGGGCATGAAGCTCATCCTGGAGAGCCTCGGGAAAAAGGCCGACGCGTTTTGCCGGGACAAGTTTCCTCCGGAATTCGAATTCCTGCCGGAAGCGGATTCGGTCGGCGCCCTTCCTCACCCGGATGCCCGCTACGATGCCGCTATTTTCGTTGACTGCGGCGATTTGGAGCGGGTTGGAGACGCTCTTTATGATTTCATCAAAAACCATGTCCCGGTTGTCATAAATATAGACCACCATGTTACGGGGCGGCCGTTCGGGACCTTTCACTGGGTGGAAACTAGAGCAAGCAGCACCTGCGAGATGATTTTCGATCT
>DBMO01000067.1:0-912 GCA_002298995.1 Desulfarculales bacterium UBA696 | reverse complement strand
CGAATCGGCGGGTATTCGAAATAGCGACGGTACTGGTGGAATCGGGGGCCGACCCTGCCTACATCGCCCAGGAGGTTTACGACTCGACCTCACCTGAAAAACTGAGTTTGCTTGCATCGGCGCTGGGAACGGTTGAATTTCACGCCAACTCCAGGCTCGCCTCCGCCGAGCTTACCCGCGCGATGCTGGAGCGGACGAAGACTTCATACGCGGATTCCGAAGGGTTTATTAACCACCTCCGGTCCGTGAAAACGGTGAAGATGGCTGTTTTTTTCCGGGAAGGCTCCGACGGGTTGATACACGTCAGCCTGCGGTCCAGGGACGGCATCGATGTTGCCACATTCGCCCAACGCCATGGGGGCGGGGGACACCGCCTGGCAGCCGCATGCCGCATCCAGGGTTCGCTCGGGGCCGTGCGCTCGATGATAGTAAAGGAAGCACTGGAATACGTGGAAGGCTCGGGCCGGAGCAAAGATTAGTGCGGCAACCACAGTCGTGGCACGGCCGGGAGACCTCTCCATAACACGGTTAGTGCGAGAACCAACAAGCCGTAATTGCGGCGAAGCTGACTCAGGAGTTTGAAGATCGGATGCCGGAAACAGGCGGGCTAATATCCGAAGAGCTTGAGGACCAGATGCCCGACTTGACGCAACGGCGGCAGGCCGCCCTCGACGAAGCGGGCGGGATCCTTGTTGTGGACAAGCCCGAGGGGGTGACCTCAACCCGGCTTTCCACCCAGGTAAAAAATATCCTTAAGCCCGGCAAGATCGGCCATACTGGAACGCTCGACCCTTTTGCAACCGGGGTCATGGTGCTCTGTATAAACGAGGCGACCCGCGTTGCCGACCAGTTTATCAATTATGGCAAGGTTTACTTGGCAACCCTCAGGTTTGGGGTGGAAACCGATACCCT
>DBMO01000066.1 GCA_002298995.1 Desulfarculales bacterium UBA696 | reverse complement strand
CCCGGATATGAATCCGGGCCACCCCTTCTACCCTCATACCCTCGCTAACTTATAGATTGGCGGAACTTTCCATTTGGGCAACAGCCCGTCCTGACCGCGCCACAACTGGAGTGATCAAGCTAAGTGCGCCGAAATTATGCAGCATTTTCTCTAATTACGTGGAAAATAGGTTGGACAGGGACCGGCTTTCATGCCTTGCGGTGACGCAGACGACATGGACAATTGCTTGCAAACCCTACAGCAACCACCCTTTCCCGAATCTGTTCTGCTTATGGGCAGCATATTGCCGGTTCAGAAAAAGAGGAAAAATCCGTTTGCGAAGTAGACCACTCCGACCGCCCCGAGCGCCATGCCAAGGAACCATAGCAGCTTCTTTCTGAGCAACGCCGCAATCGAGGAGAGCAGAATCGCTATTTGGAGGAAAATTACAGCGATTCCGAAAATCTGGGAGTGCCTCTGGGCGTCATCACGTATCTGCTCGAATTGTTTGGCATCCTTCGAGATTTCCTCCTTCTCGGCGTCGTATCTCGCTATCCGCTTTGTATAAGAATCAAGCCTCGCCCTTATATCCCGGAGAACCTCGGGCGCAAGGCTGCCCTCCTTTTGCTGCAAGTCCGTCTCGATAGCTTCTTTCTGAATCTCGTAGAGATAACCTTTCAGGCTCTTCGACTGGTAGTATGCCCACTGGTTTGCCGCCTGTGACTGGCTGAGCACCGACCGGGTGGAGTATGATCCTCCCCTGAAGGTGGCCAGTGTTGCACATACGGCAAGGATCACCGTGCTGAGTGCCAAGTAATTCAGCCACGGTTCCTTCTTTTCATCAGCCATCCGTTCCCCCTAATCCATAAGTTCTTAAAACCTCTGAATTAATTCCTCAATGCCTTGGTTCCTGATTTCCTCAATCCCCGAACATAATTCATTGCGTCGCGCGCGGCGGCTTGGGCGCTATCACAGTAGGTATAGAGTTCGACGGTGACGAAGCCGTCGAACCCGGCATCATCTATTGCCGAAAGTACCCCTGGTATGTCTATGGCCCCCTGGCCCAGCTGCAGGTGGTGGTGCTCTCGAGACGCAGCGATATCTTCGAGGTGGAAGTGAGAGGCGCAGTCCTTGAGTTTGCCGACCAGTGAGCGCGGGTCCTCGCCAACACAGAAGAAGTGGCCGATATCGAAATTCAGCCCGAAAACGTTGGGATCAATCTGGGAATACAGCTCAAGGAACTCTGAGCTCCTTTCGATCAGCAGACCGGGCTCGGGCTCAATGAGAACCTTTATTCCCCTGCTTCGCGCCCTCTCGGCAATTGCATCGAGGCCTTCTTTGAACCAGGCAAGACCTTGGCTTCGCGAAATTCCTTCGAGCGGTCCTCCCGGTTCGGTTGAAATGGAAGGAGCGCCGAGTTTGTGGGCAAGATCTATGCACCTCAGGGTGTAATCGATTCTTCGCGACCTCTCGCCGGGGTCTTTTTCGATCCATGAAGGGTGGTATGTATCTCCGTCGGCGTTATGCATGAAGGCATTGACGTTGGATATCGAAAGCCCCTTTTGCGCCAGGAGGTTCCTTATCCCCGCCAGGTCCGCGTCGCTCAGGTGCGTCGGGTAGGCGTGCGGGACGTCGGCCATGATCTCAAGTCCGTCGTAGCCGATTTCAGCAAGTATTTCGATTGCTTCAAATAAGGAATGGCGCGTGAATGCGTTCGTGCTGAAGGCGAATTTAATCATGTAATCAGGTCCTGTCAGTCCTGTTAAATCCCAGCCGGTCAAGATACCGGAATGCTCTTACCGCGGCATCTTCAGGATTGTCTGGATACGTATAGAGTTCCACGGCGATAAACCCTGAATAAGAGATGCCGTCGAGGGCCCGCCGGATGGCCCCGAAATCAATGTCGCCGTCTCCCGGTACGAGATGATAATGCTTACGTCCGCAAATATCTTCCAGGTGCACGTGAAAAATTTTCGATGCAAGTCCCTCGACAACCTCTTTCGGGTCTTCGCCAAGCACATGGCTGTGTCCGAGGTCGAGATTGGCCCCGAAATTCCCGGCGCCTATTGTATCCATTAAATCTTTTAGCTCGCCGAAACATTCGACGAGCAGCCCCGGCTCGTACTCCATCCCCACCCTGATGTTTTTCGCCGCGGCGTAGTCAAGGACCTCTTCAAGCGATTCCCGCAGGAGTGCCATCGATCTTGAGGGCGCCGTACCCGGAACCATCCTGCCCGAGGTAATGCTGACATTCGGACATGAGAGGGTCCGGGCCATGTCGATGCATTTTTTTGTGTATCGCACCCGCCATTTGCGCTCACCGGGGTCGGGACTTGCCAATGAAGGCTCGAAAAGCGGTTCCCAAAAACTTCTGCCGTAATAGCCCACGGCGGTATTGGCATTGATGTTGGACGGACAAATGCCGGACTTGTCCATGGCGGATGCAACGGCGGCCAAATCGGAATCGGAGGTCGAAGGCGCATAAAGGTGGGGTGCATCGGCCAGAAGCTCCACACCGGAATAGCCGGCCCGAGCTATCATACCGATAGCCTCGGGCACTGAAAATCTCACGAAGGCGTTAGTGCTGAAGGAAAGTTTCATACGAAAACAGTAGATAGTGTCATATCATCCCTCGCAGCCACTGATACGTCTGCATCCATGGAAAGCCTCACAGCAGACGGTCGGCATTTATCCGGGGGAAACCCAGCCGGATGATCTTCTCCGCGGTCTTTGCGGCGTCGTATGGCACGCAGCGAACTTCGATATTGTTCTCGGAACTATCCCAGATAACGTATTTGGCATCCCTGTTGCCATCACGAGGCTGTCCCACGCTTCCGGCATTTACTATGCACCGCACCTCCGGATCGATGCGCAAGATTCCTTTCTTGAGACCCGATCTCTCGACCTGCTCCTCTTTCAAGCAGACGATCCCGAGGGTATGGGTATGCCCCACGAAACAGATTCGCTGCTCCATTTCCGCCAGAGCAGCCTTCAGCCTGTCGTGGCTCTGCGCGAACAGATAGTCGGTCACCGATTCGGGAGGGCAGCCGTGGACAAAAAGCGCGCCCTCGAACACGAGCGTTGCGCTCAGTCCCTCTACCCATTGGCGGGTCCGGCCGGTTATAAGTTCTTCGGTGAGTTCGACGGATCTTTTAGCGGACTCATTGAACAATTCGAGAAGCTCCGGCCTCACCAGGGCCAGTTCGTGGTTACCCATAACCGCCGGAATCTCGAGGGACCGCACCAACGAGGCGACCTCTTCCGGATCGGGCCCGTACCCGATGCAGTCCCCGAGGCAAATGACCGATTCCGCCCCAGCATGCTCGATATCGGAAAGCACCTCCAGAAAAGCTTCGAGGTTCGCGTGAATATCAGAAATGACGGCGATTTTCATTTATGGGTTTTTCTACTTTTCTGCCCGGATAAATCCGCCCCGCGGTAATCCACAATATGCACCCGGTTACGAAGCATGGCGCGGTCGGGACAGCATGTTGCCCAAATAAAGAATCCCAACAATTTGGTCTTATCGCTAAATGAAGAGTCGTGGGTCCCAATGAGTGGGTGGCCCGGATTCACATCCGGGTGCGCGAGCACAAGAGGCTCGGCGGCGGCGCTGGAAGTCGAGACGGCACTGGATGTGGTGACCACGTCTCTTGCGCTTCGCGCCCGGATATGAATCCGGGCCACCCCTTCTATCCTCTTTACCTTCGCTGAGTAGAGATTGCGGAACTTACCAATCGGGCAACACTCCCATGAGACCGCGTTAAAACAGAGGATTAGATATCCCTCGGGGCCACTTGGTCCGGATCACTTCAAAAACGCGGCCTCTTCGAGAAATGCATCTATGGCTTGCCGGGCTTTCCACCTGTCGCGAACGCCGTTAAGCATCAACGCGGCTGCATGGGTGTTGCCGGATGGACCGGAAACGTAGCCGGCGAAAGCCACGACATCGCTGAGGGTGCCGGTTTTGCCCTGAACTGTAAGGCCCGGTTTTCGCATCCTGCGCCTGAGGGTGCCTTCCCCGGCGTTTACGGCAAGAGACGAGATAAAAGCAGGTCCCATCTGCTGGTCCTGAAAGGCCGAGGCAAGGAGCCGGCAAAAGCTCTGGGGCGTAACCAGGCAAAAACGGCTAAGCCCCGAGCCGCAGTCTATCATCCCCGTCCGGTCCGGGATGCCGGCATCGACCAGGGCCGACTTTACTACCGCAACCCCCTTCGCGCTGGTCCCGGGAGGTCCGGAAACATGGCCGCCGAGGGCCTTCAAGAGCATCTCTGCCATAAAGTTGTTGCTGTACTTATTCATACTCGCCACCAGTTCCGAAAGCGGTGGAGACTCATATCTCGCGATGGTAACAGCCCCCGGGGGCGTTGTGCCTTCACCGGCCGCCTGCCCCATCACCCGGATTCCCGAACGTTCGAGGGCCGCGCGGATTGCGCCCGCAAAAAGGCCCGCCGGGTCCGCGGCATGGAAGCGGTACTCTCGGGAGCGCGGACCCCGCGAAGCCGCCTGCCCGGAAATCTGAAATTCCTCCTGCCCGCTTCCCGTAGCGCCCAGAGAGCGGACCCTGAGGGTGTCGCCTTTTTTTGCAGAAACCGCCCTGCCGTTCACTTTTATGTAGCTTCCCGCCCAGGCCGGATCAACAGTTACAACGGCGCCGGGCTTTGGGGGAACGAGCAGCCGGAGGGGCACCAGGTTGAAGTCCACGGCGGTTGCCGAGACTACAGGGTTGAACGTGCCGACGCAATCCCCATCCAGGCAGATATGCTCGGATTTGGGATTGAAAAAGCCGTCGTCGGTAAAAACTCCACCGGTTATTTGCCTGATTCCACGATCTTTAATAGCCTGGGCCAGTTCCTGGGCCTTTGCGGACACAAAGAAGGGGTCCCCCGCCCCCCTGATCCAGATATCACCCTGGATGACACCGTCAACGGGTTCGCCGCGGGCGAGGGCTTCCGTTCCGAATCGAAAAGATGGGCCGAGTTTTTTCATGGCCGCATAGCTTGTCAGAAGCTTCACCAGCGATGCGGGGACTAGCGCTGTTGCTGAATTGTACTCGAAAACGATTCGGCCCGAAGGGAGCGAGACGAGCATAACACCGGCACTTTCCGCGGCTTTTCGAATATTCTCGATCGATTGCTGAAAGGGCTCGGCGGGCTTCAGCGCCGCAGCGGGCTTCTGCACGCCGGGCTTCTGCACGCCGGGCTTCTGCACGCGCGCGGCACATACAACCGCCGGAACGCAAAGAGCGGTCGAAAGGAAAAAAATCAAAAAGAGGCTACGGCTTTGATGCTTCGTGAAAAGGGCCATCATTCTTTCATTTCGTTGTAAGCTGATGTGGGATCAATACGGGTTGAGCCTTACGGAAAGGCGCGGGTGTTTTGAGCGGAGCAAAACCCAGCATTCTCAAATCATTTGCTGGGTTTGGTTCTGTTCAACTCCACCATGCCCCGGAATCGGCCGTGCTCAGGGCCGGCCTGAATGACCGGAGCGCACTAGCACCCGGAATCCGGCCACTCGGGACGCAGTTGAAGCTCCTGATCCGGATTCACCTTCGAAACGCGCCACCCCAGTTCTTCCTCCTCGGGATTTATGCTCATAACGGGTACCGGCGATTTTCTAATTACCTCGTCGGCCACGCTTCCCAGAAGAGTTCTTGCGATCTCGCTCCTTCGGTGAGTTGCCATTACCACCAGGTCGGCCTCCGCCGAACTGATATAGTCCAAAATCCTATCCGCTGGACGGCCGAAAAGCAAGATTCGTTTGACGTTGCGGTAGTTGATGAAGGACTCCCGCTCGAATTCCAGGAGTTTTTGTTCCGCCGACATACGGGTGGTCTCGGGAAGATCGCTTGAAGCACGGAAAGAGTATGCGGCGCCGATCGGACCGGAGTATTCGAGGATCGCCACGATGTGAATCTCGGCGCCGAATTTTTCGGCCAGCGAGATCACCTGGGGAACAATGCTCGATGAGAAATCGGATAGATCGACCGGGAATATAATTCTTCTAATATTCATTGCTTGTCCTCCTTTTGGAGTTGGAGGCAGTGTCACGCAATATGGGATTGCGAGTTTCCTCCGGCAGCCTTGGGAAGGCAGATGGTAAAAGACATTCCGTCCTTGTGCCTGCAAAAAGAAATTGAACCGTTCATCGCGTCGAGAAAACGCGACGAGAGCGAGGCCACGATGAGGCTGCCCTCATTTGACGGGCAGAAAAGAAATTCGGGGTCCTGTATTCCCCGTGCTTCGATTGGCAGCCGGAAATCGATGTGCAAAGACGTATCGGTCTCAATGGCGGAAACAGACAGGTCGGCGCCGGGGCTGCCCATCTGCAGGATTTTTCTTATCACATTGACCAGTACCTGGCGTAAAAGGCCGGGGTCTGCAATTATGGGAGATATATCGTTTCCGAGATCGAGTTGAAGTCTTATGCCCTTGTCGCTAATCTCGGAATCGAGTGAACCGAAGACTTCCTCGAGTGCGTCATTTACCGGGAATTGCTGGAGCTGCATCGTTACAGGCTTGAGATAGCTGCTGATTTTGTCCAGGATCTTTTCGAGGCGCCGCGACTCGGTGAAAATGATGTCCGCCTCCTTGACGTCCGGCAGTTTTTTTCGAAGCCGTCCCGCAAAACCTCCGATCATGGTCAGGGGGTTCCTGATCTCGTGGGCGACCTCGGCCGAAAGGGCGCCGACCGTTTTCTGCCGCTCCTTCTCGATCAGGGCTTTTTGAGCATCTTCGAGCTGGCGGGTCCTTTCACAGACCATGTTCTCGAGACGGCCGCGGTATTCCTCAAGTTCCCGCCCGGCTTCCTTTCGCTTTGTAATATCCCTGACTATGGCGACAAGTCCGGTCAACCCGTCCCCGTCGTCGATAGGCGACACCGTCTTTTCGGCCGAAAAAAGCGTTCCATCCTTCCGAATCAGTTCCCACTCGGTGGTTGTAGACTCCCCATCCTTTGTGACCGCTTCAATTTGTGCTTTGAATAAAAGGTAATCTTCGTTGCTGGGGTAAAGGAGCTTTATGGGTTTGCCCAGAATTTCCTCGGCGGTGTAGCCGAAAAGTTCCAGGAAAGCGTGATTAAAGGAAACCAGTTTTCCCCCGTTATCCACCATCATGATGGCATCCGAGGAACTCTCAACCAGGACGCGGTATTTTTGCTCGGATTTTTCCAGCGCGAGTTCGGCCAGTTTGCGCTCGGTAATGTCCAGAATCATCGCCTGTTTTGAAATAGTGCCGTCAAGGTGATAAATTGGCGTGTTTACGACATAGAACCACCGGCCGTCCTTCGGGCTTTGGACTTCCCACCTGACGGTCTCCCCTCTGAAAACTCTTTCGTTGACGCACCAGGGGCAAATGGAATCGCGTCCGTGAAGGGTTTTATAGCAAGCCTCCCCCGTAGCGTCGAATCCCGTGCGCTCGATCAGTTTGCTGTTCATATACTCGACGCGGTAATCCCGAGAGCACACGTAAATAAGACCGTCGAAGGCTTCTATCATTGCCCGCAAGCGCTCGTTGGTCTCGTGGGCCGTGGCGTCGCCCTTTGCCGGCAACTCGAATCTCGCTCGGCAGCTCCGTTCACAAAGTATGGCGCACTCTTTTCCTGGATCCATTTTTGAGTCCTCCCGAGGACCTGCTATCACCTACTGTCTAAACTATAATACCCCCATTTCAAATCAGCGAACTCTTACTATTCGGCAATCTTTCCGGTGCCGCCTGCACAGAGAATACTTTCCCTCATAATTCTAACTCGATAAGACAAGGCCGACATTACTTATTCGCAAAGAATGGTTTAGGGCTCTGTAATTTGGGGCACCGAGAGCTTACATTGAAACAAAATCAGGGTTCCAGGATTGCTGAATGGCGTGGCGGCAGATTGGGATCTGGGCGGGGCGCGTATAAATGGAAGCGGAAAACTGCCGCTTTTTCTTCCATGGATCCCCATCGACGAAGGTTATGCTTTGACATTACGTTCAATATTTCTACAATGGGTAGACTTCCTGCTGGATTAACATGCTCCGCACATTGCTCGTTTACGACGCTCACCCGGCTCAAGGCCCGAAATTATAAATCTATTGCTTTTAACCTGCTGTGAACTCAGGAAAAGGCTATGAAAGAAAAAAGAATGGTGCCACAAAAACTCGGAATAAACGGTCTGGGAAGAATTGCCAAGCTCTCGATCTGGCATCACGTCGATAGGAAGTATTTTTCAGAAATCGTGGTAAACATCGGGCGCGATGTCGGGACTCGGATCGAGGATATAGCTCACTTCATTGAAAACGATTCGACCTATGGGTCGCTTCACAATTACCTGTATGGTGCTCGCGCCCGGAGGGTTATCGAGCAGCTCGATGAGAAATCGGGAAGCTTTGTCATCGACGGCATCAAGACGACTTTTCTTCGCAAAGCCAGAAACCCATCCCAGATCGGCTGGAAGGATCACAACGTCGATCTGGTGGTGGACGCGACCGGATCGTTCCTCGACCCCACGGCCCCGCCCGAAGATTCCAAGGGATCGGTACGCGGGCATCTCGTATCCGGGGCAAGAAAGGTAGTTGTATCCGCGCCGTTCAAGATCAAGGACAAAAGCCGTTCGATGCCCGAAGATGCTGTCACGACGGTAATGGGCATAAATGACTCCGATTTTGATCCCAAGAGGCACATCATAGTTTCGAACGCCTCCTGCACTACCACCTGTCTGGCCTATATGGTCAAGCCGCTGCTCGATTTTTTCGGTGTCGAGCGCATTCTGTCCGCCGCCATGACCACCGTCCATGCCGCGACCAGTTCACAGTCGGTTCTCGACCGCGCCCCCAAGGCTGGGGCGACGGACCTTCGCAAGACCCGGTCGGCCTTCAACAATATAATCCTGACGAGCACGGGCGCGGCCAAGGCGCTTAGCCTGGTAATTCCCGAGATGAAGCGGATAGGGTTTATCGCCGAATCCGTGCGCATACCCGTATCGAGCGGCTCCCTCATAATCCTTGCGGTGATGATCCAGGATGAGAGCATGGCGAACCCGATAAGCCGCGAACAGATCAATAACATCTACAAGTCAGCCGTGAGCCATTTCCCGGAAGGCTACCTGGTCTTCTCCGAACAGCAGAATGTCTCTTCGGACATTATAGGCCTGCCCCGCGCCGCCGCCGTCATCGAGGGCGCGGAGAATCACACCCGCACCGCTGCCGTGCACATCGATGCGGAACGTGTACAAAGCGCCATGGACTATCTGGAAGAATCCGGCTCGCCCAGCGCATCGGCTTCGGTCGAAACGGCGCAATTGAAAAAGAAGGCAACCGGGGGTGGAGAAACCCGATCCAGGCAGAGGCGCTTTATCGAGGTCCCGGTGACCCAGGCGGTAATCTACGGCTGGTATGATAACGAACTCGGAAGCTATACGAACATGCTGGGTGACCGGACGGTCACCATAGCCGAGTTAATGCGCGCGGGAAGCTCCGCCGTGGCGTCGGTCAGGGCGTAGTATTGCCTACACTACAGGCAAAATGGCTTAAGAGCCTATTCTGTATATAATTCGGGCCGCCCCAAAACCGTGAATTTTGTAGGGTGGGCACAGTTTTACCGTGCCCACCGATTGCAGTTTTCCTCGATACAGGATGGTGGGCACGATAAAACTGTGCCCACCCTACGAATGGTTATTGCTCGAACGGCAGGCCGGAAAAGTTTCCCACATGACCCGTTTTGTAATGGAATTAGTATCATAGTCGAAACCAGCCATGGATAGAGCAGACCTCGTTTAATCTCCTTGCATTTTTGGCCGAATTATCCTAGGTTTTCTAGGCAAGTATAAACTGCCCGTAATTACAGGGCAAATTGGATTTGGCTCATTCCGGCTCCATTCCCAGGCCATGAGAGGTGTATTGCGTGATCGTTCGTAACTGGATGTCAACAAAACTTGTAACCATCAAAAAAGAAGCTTCCATCCAGGAAGCCATGGCCCTGATGAAGCAGCAGTCAATCCGGCATCTGCCGGTTTTGGGCGAGGATGATGAACTTCTTGGTTGGGTCACCGATGCGGACCTGCGGGGAGTGCTTATAGCGTCCATGCTGGAAGAGCTGACCCTTGAAGACGTAATGATTCGTAAACCCTTTACCGCCGCCCCTGATACGCCCCTGGAGGAAGCAGCCAGGACCCTGCTCGAAAAACGCGTCGGTGGGCTTCCCGTGGTTCAGGACGGCAAACTGATCGGAATCATTACAATAGTTGATATTCTATCGGCATTTATAACCTTCCTCGGTTTATTCACCGAATCATCCAGGCTGGACGTCAAGGTCTCGGGCTCGGCCAATCCGCTTCCCGAATTGGCCCGGATAGTAAAGAACCGGGGAGGCGAGATAATCAGCATCTGCAGCCTGCCCGACGAGGAGGGAGAGCAGTTTACCTATTCTATACGGCTCAAGAAAACCGATCTCAAGCCCATTATCGCCGATCTTGAAGAGCACGGGATCGAGGTCTCTTCCTTAGTGGACCTGTAGAGAGTCCCATTCCCACCAAGAAGAACACGAAGTGTGTGGAGAATTCAAAGTCGTAACCCGGCGTCGCCGCCGAGCCTCTCGTGTTCCGCACCCCGATATAAATCCGGGCTACCCACTGATTCGGAACCCCGAGGCGTCATTCGGCAATAAAACCACATTTTCAAAATTTCTTATTTGGGCAACACGCCCTTACCTTGTCCTGCCCTACAGTTTTCTTCCGACCTCAACTCTATTTCCGAACAAGTGGATGTGATTAGATGTGGCAACATAGTTGAGCACGCGCAGTCCATAGCGCTTCTTGGCTTCAAAGAGCCGGCTCATCCGGGACCCGCGGTCTTTGGAAAATTTAAGGAGGAATTCTCTCTTGTGGCGCCGGTGGGTTATGTGCCGGGCGTATCCGGGCAGGAGGCGCCGTTTTGCTCTGGGCATGGCTAACTCGCATCTCTTAGACGTTTACTTTCAGTGCCAAAAATGAACTTCTAAGGCCCATATGAGCCACGATATGAGCAATATTAAAGCCATTTTAACCTGCTATCTTGGCCCGACTCCGTGTGTACCCCTGTGTGTACCCCCTATAACCATAGAATCAGTAGAATACATATAAAAAAAGAAGGGACAGATAAGGAATAACGGATAATACAAATCCAGAAAGTGAAATGTAGTCCTTCCTGTACCAATAGAGGGATGTCAAAGATAACACAATTCCAATAAAACAAATATCAAGCGAGAGAAATAACATCGGTCTGGCCGAGTTAAATGCAGAATGAAGGAAAACTATGAAGCCGAGTAAACTTATTGCAAATCCAAGAATCCGTATATATTTTTTAAACATGGCAATCTCCAAATTCACATAAATGATACTTACTAGAAAGACGTTTTGCCGATCAGTCGCAAATATCTATTGATGTAAGCAGAAGATCGCGATTCAGCCTCATTCATAATGCTCTTCGAAGGGAACATGGACGGGCGGACGGGGTCGGGCCAAGCTAATAGCCCGATATCCATGGGTAATTGTGCCGCAAAGATGCCTTTTTACGGCTTAAATCCCCCGTTTAGGCATTAAAATCATCGCTGTAAGAAACTTGGGGCTCGCGCAGGTTCGATTCCGTATCCATTCCGTAGATTGCGCGCCCCTTCGCTCTTATCCCAAGCTTGGTCTTTATCTTCTCAACAAAACCCCGGCTACCAACCGCAACACTCTCTGTCCATTTGCCTCCCGGCATTGAGGACGCGCAGCCCATAGCGCTTCCAGGCTTCAAAGAGCCAGCTCATCCAGGACCTGCGGTCCCTGGAAAATTTAAGAAGGAATTCCCTCTTGTGGCACCGGTGGATTATGTGCCAGGCGTATCCGGGCAGGATACTGTCGTTTTGCTCTGGGCATGGCTGACTCGCATCTCTTAGACGTTTACTTTCAGTACCAAAAATGAACTTCTAAGGCCCATATAAGCCACGATTTGAGCGATATTTAAAGCCATTTTAACCTGTTATCTTGGCCCGACCCCGTGCGACACGACCCCGTGCGACGCATCTTTCATCTCCATCGATTCATGAGCAATTTCGAAGGGATGAGTATACATTAGATAAGAAATTGATGCACTGATATAAGTGGCTTTTTCAACAGCCTGTTAGGGTTCGCGGGTGGCGTGGTGAGAGGAACTCTATCTCATCATTGACTCATCATATATATGCTTGCCGGGAGCCCCTTCCCAAGAAGTCAAAGACTTTACATCTTTTCGCTTGAGCACAAGGGATTGATCATAGTTAAATTTGCCGCAATCATTCTCCCATCCGCCTGGGCTCGTCAGCTGAAAAAAAGCTAGGATGCGGACAGAAACCTGATTAGGTAAGTGGGATATGACATTCACAAGTCCATCGGAAGCATAGCCGAAACATCCTGTCTGGCCCGGAAAATTGGCCGAGCCTGTGGAAAAAAATGCGATCACGCCAGAGGTCCTAAGACTTATGTTGCTTCCATCAAGGGGTAAGCCAGCGGGTATGTAAATCGTTAGTTTTTCAAACTCAGCCTGATCTACCCATCGAGATTGATTGAAAATACGAGAAGCTATAATAAAACCTTCTCCTTCAGATATTCTATGCCCGGTAACTACAAACTCCCGCTCGATTGGTGGCAGTTTATTGGTGATAATAGCTTGGCAAGCTTGTTCGTGCAACTCTACATTTTGCATGGATGCACCTTCAATAAAAAAACTATTGCTCTTAAGTCTCACACATCCATGCAGACATATGACAAGTAGAGTGAAATACCAATTAATCCGCATCCGCTTCTCCGAATAAAAAGTCGCGGGTGGCCCCGGCAATGCCTATTTGCAGGGGTCCGCAGGACATGAGGAAAGGGTTGTGGCTTAATATCCCTCTTGCCTCCGGCACTGGCAACGGCTCTTTGTTGCCAGTGTCACCCGAGTCACCCGTAAAACCGGTCTGGTTCCTTCCATAGGCATCCTCTTTCAAATGCCAACCTCCTTAGCACCTAGTTGAAAGGATGTCTATGAATCACACAACCATTAGATTTCAGATCTCCCTGAACGCGGGGAATACCTTGTTCAGTCCCCAGAAGAGCACAAACGGCGTTATCATCACGGGTGACACTGGCAACGGCTTTTTTGTTGCCAGTGCCGAAGGCAAGAGGGATTATAAGCCACAACTCCTTGCTCCTGTCCTACGGACCCCGGCAAATAAACACTTGCCGGGGCCACCCGCGGATACCCCGCGCGGTCAGTGTTTTCCTGATCCCCTGGCAAAATACCTGTGCCAGCTCGTTTTAGTACTTCTCGGTCATTACTAAACTAATCAAAGATCCTTCGTATTTCATTTATGAATGGAACTAGGCGCCCACCTTTGTCTATAAAGAGGTACCAAATAGAGAAAGCAAATATGAAAAAGCCATATAGTAATATTTCCCAGGAGTAGGTCCCTAGTCCAGAAGTAATTAGATATTTGTCAGGGAATTTTTTCCTTCCGAACTTAAATATTCCCTCTATGCCTTTTATGAGCAAATAAAAGGCACTAGGAATGCCGATAAACACTACTGACAGCGTGAATATGTGCCTAATAACGGCTGAAAGATGATTATTGGTTTCCAACGTATCCTCCAATAGATGCTCCTATTGCTGATCCGTGTGCACGGGTGACACTGGCAACGGCTCTTTGTTGCCAGTGCCGGAGGCAAGAGGGATTATAAGCCACAACTCCTTGCTCCTGTCCTACGGACCCCGGCAAATAAACACTTGCCGGGGCCACCCGCCTACTGCAAATAGGGTAATGTGTCAAGACGAAAGAAATGTGAAACCCGGTTAGGCAATTCGTGATGATTAGCATATAGCTTGTAGCCATGCAATGAATACAAACAGTTGCAATGCATATGGCGATTAGTTGTGTCAGAGAAGTATTGTCCTGACTTTTGCCACTTGGATAGAATAGCAGTTTGGAAATGGCCATGTGATGCAGGCTGGAAAGCCTGCCCCACATGGCCATTAGCCTTCAGATCTCCCTGAAAGCGGGGAATACCTTGTTCAGTCCCCAGAAGAGCACAAACGGCGTTATCATCACCAGGAGAGCGCCGAACAGTCCCTCGTTGAAGGTCTCCATGTCGTGGGGGATAATGGGCATGACGTAGTGCATAAAGCCCGAATAGGTAAGAGAGAAGGACTGCCCGCCGATTACGACGTTCCACCTCATCATGAATACGCCGAAAAGAACCAGGATGACCCCGACGACGGTTCGCCGTATTGTCAGGCCGGGGATCACGAAAAGTATGAACGGGACCAGGTTCCCGATTCCGTATTGCAAAATAAATATGTCGAAGAAATCCTTGCCGTAAATGACCCTTCTCAGGATATCCCAGGTCTTCAGCGCCGTGTAGCCCCTGAAAATCAGGTCGAGGAGTTCGAGGCTTATCGCAAAAATCAGGAAGAAAAGCAGGTACTTCGAAGTGATCCTTACAACGTTGACCTCGGTTCCCCTGATTTCCTCGATCGACTGGAAGGCTTCATGGGCTGTTCTTCTTCTCGCCGCGATGAAGCGCCTTATCTCCATCACCACTATATAGGTGAGCATGGACAAGGCTATGCCGGAGACTATCGCCGACATGATGAAAATGACCGGCATGAGCGGGGTCATCCAGAGTGCGTTGGCCTTGACCGAGCCGAAGATGAATCCCGCATAGCCGTGCAGGAAGCAGGCAACCGGGATACCCACGGTCGCGAGGATCTTCACCGCTCTTTCGTCCTGATGGATCGCCTTTTCGCTGATATCGTAAGAGCCCAGGGTGAGTACCGAGTAAGTGAGGTGCCAGAGCTTTTCGGCCATCGTCCTGTTAGCCTTTTCGCGCAGGGCGAGAGCCGTCTCTACTATGAACTTCCTGTAGACGAACCAGATCTCGGAGGCGACAATCGCAAAATAGACCGTGAAGACTATCCCAAAGGCGGCAATGGCCGAGGTGAAGTGAGGGGTTATAAAGATCTCGATGCCGCGCATGGGCTGCTGCAGGTGCATCTGCAAGGGCATCATGGCGACGGGAAGGAGTGCGAGGGAGAAAACCAGTGCGAACCGCGCGATCTCCTTTAGTTGCCGGATCCCGAAGACGTGATACAGGGATGAAAGGACGAACGCCCCGGCAACGACTCCGGTCATGAAAGGATACATGACTATCTGAATGCTCCAGTAGATGTATTCATTCGGAGTCACGAAGAACTCTTTAAGTGTCCAGATCTCGCCGTGTGCCATCTTCTACACCACCTCCCTGCTCAGTCCCAGGTAGTAGACCTGCGGCATGGTTCCATACTCGTCCTTGATGACGCCTACCCGCCCGGTGCGGATGACCTTCGACACTGGATCGTTCGGGTCCTTTATGTTGCCTATCATCCTGGCCCCGAAAGGGCATGCCTGGACGCAGGCCGGCTTCAGCCCCTTGTTTATCCTGTGGTAGCAGAAGTTGCACTTTTCCGCGACCTTGTAGACGGGATGAAAGAACCTCACTCCATAGGGACAGGCCATGATGCAGTACCCGCACCCGATACACCATTGCCTGTCAACGAGGACAACGCCGTCGGCGGCCTGGTATGTCGCACCCACCGGACACACCTGGACGCATGGCGGGTATTCGCACTGGTTGCAGAGCTTGGGGACAAAGAAGGCCTTTTGGATCTCTTCATTTTTTACGTCCTGGAATCTGCCTTCTCCGAGATCGATCTTGTTCGTCGTGAAGCCGTCCCGCGCACCTTTGGGAGTGTCTGCCCAGACCTTCCCCTCTTTTGTCATCACGTAGCGCTCCACCCACGTTCTCGTCACGTTGGCCTCATATGGGACCTCGTTTTCCAATTTGCAGGCCTTGACGCACAAACCGCACCCCGTACACTTGTAGGTATCCACGAGAAATACCCAGCGCGTCCCCGACTCCCTGTCGGCAAAGATCTCCCCGGGGCTCACGATCTCGATCGCGGAAATCGGCAGCGCCAGCCCGGCAACTCCCTTCGCGCTATATCTAAGGAAATCGCGTCTTTTCATCATTTCATCCCTTCGAGATTCGGGTTGTGCGGGTCATGGCACGTGGAACATTCGGCCCCGGGATTGTGCTCCTCGGGATCTACTGATTTGATATTTTGCCTTCCGCTTGTGGGATAGGGAAGAGGGTAATGGCATCTGAGGCATTGAGCACGGCCCCTGTCTATCGGGAGCCTGGGAGGCTCGTTTGGATGATCCAGGGCGGGTCCGTGGCAGTTCTCGCACTGGATGACGCCGTGAGGTGTGCGCATGATCGAAGAATGCTTGTCGTCGTGGCACTCCTTGCAGTAATCCGACGATTTATATTTTACGGGGAATTTCTTCCAGAACTGCTCATCGTTCATGTTGTGCCACCCATACATATAGCCTCTTTCATGGGCCCCGAATCCCTCGGGAACCAACCTCTGCCTTACAATCAAGGCTACAGCGAGGACGAGAATCGCAACATAGAGCGGCCGCAAGACATGACTTTTCACTTATTTAACCTCGCCTTTCCAGGAAACTTCGCGGCTATATTCGGGCGCTTGCTCCGGGCGTAATATCCGGGCCCCGTTCATCCGCCCTGCGCCACCTGGCCAATACAACCGAAAGCAGCGACACCGTCAACCCGAAGGAAAAGACAGCCGCAACAAGCGGTAGTCCACGAAATGAAAGCAGATCAAAAAAGAAGACCTTGAAGCCGCCGATCACGGTCATAAGAACGGCGACGTTGCGGATTTCCCGGTTGCGCCCGCGAAACGACACCCACAGGAGGACCGCCGCCCCGAGGTTGATCAGAATGGACTCTCCCCCCTGGAAGGCCGCCTGGCCCCCTTCGCCCGTCCGGAGAAGATAATGCAGGCCGGAGCTTAGCATCAGGAAACCGTCCACGAGGGCCGCCACAAAAATTATGACCGCGATTCTATCCCGGTGATCGTACCTGGAGAAAAGATCTAGACCATCCTCGGGCGGATTTGCGCGGCACCAGAAGAAATGGCGGAGCGAGGCAGCCGTTAGAAGCCCCGCAGCCACAATAGTCCACGGAATGCCGGGGAGGCCGCCGGTCCCTGAATCGTTCAGCAGCCTTACCATAAGCACGCAGGCATAAAACTGCACTAGATACGACAAAAGCCGAAGCAAACCGCTCCGAACATACCTGGAGTAATACGCCAAAATGAGCGCGTAAAAAGCGGCCGGCGGCAGGGCCAAAAACCGGCTGCCGAGGGCGTCCGGCAAGGAGGTCAGCAAAAGGAGAGTTCCCGCGAGAAAAAAAGCGCCGGCCCCGGTTCTTTCCCGCCTCGCGAGCCACACGGCAAACGCCAGCAGAAATGCAGCCGCGGCAAGCCCGCTCAGACCAAGGGGGAAATCGCTTCCCCACCGGGCCGAGGTCGCGTACGAGGCCATGGCATAGGCCCAGGCGACAGTAACGGCCGGCAGGGCCAAGTCGAAGCGGGAGATTCTTCCATTGGTACGGCGCAGCACCGCCGCGGCGGCAATCCCAAGGAAAGCGGCGGATACGAGAAAGACAAGCGGCAAATACCAGTCCGGGCTCAATGATTCCGGCCCCTGGCCAGGATGGGCGTGCAGCTTGAACCCCCAGACTTGAACGATGGACATGGTGACCAGCAAAACGATCCAGCGCAGCCATGAGCACCTTCGCAAATGCGTGGCAACGACGCCGAGCGCATTCGCAAGGAAAAGGAGAACGACAAGCGAGGGGAAATGCGGGTTCGGGTAATCGACCAGGATACCCGCAAAACATATCCCGAGGCTGCCGACCAGGATCGGGGGCGCCACCTTATGGAGATAGCTGATCGTTCCCAGTGCTATCCCGGTGGCGAAAAGCATAAAGTAGGCAGCGGAGCCGGGCAGATAGTGGAAACCGGCATGCAGTTCCACCACGGTCGCAAACATGAGCAGGCCGCCACAGACGGCAAAAACCGGGGCCAGGGGGCTGGACAAGCGGTATTTCCGCCAGCCGAGCCCGATGAGCAGGGCCGCGTAACCCATTCCCATAAGCGAGCCGACCGGCATGCTGACGATATCGTTATCCGTTATCGTGCGAAGGATCAGCGCGATCACCAGCAGGAAAGAAACTGTTGCCATGCGCGGAAGCAGCGAGGACTTTCCGACCCAGGCCAGAATCTCCTCGGAAGTGTTATCGACCTGTGGAGCAGGCTCATATCCGGCCGGCGTTTTGGCGGGGAGGTTTGAAATCGCTCCACGCAATTTGACGACCTCCCGTTCGAGCGCTTCCACCCTTGCTTCCAAGCCCTTCAGTGCGTCGGACATTTCCCACCTTCTCGTTAGAGAACGGCTGCTGTTTGTGCGTCCCATCAAGCCTATGCGGCAGGGCGGCGGGAAATTTTCCGGTCGGAAGGAGGGTCTTTTTGAAAGACTGCGAGCGAACGATACTCGAAATTGGCGGTGGTCACGGCGAGCTGCCAACCCGAGGGGATGGTAACCGATGGCAATAAAAAGTGAAGGCTTTTCCCGAGCAGTTACTGACTGTTAATGGCTCCGGCATAAAAAAGAGGGTCTGAATCCGACCCCAGATTGTGCGAAAATAATCCTGGCGACAAGTTGTCGAAAAGCTGTTGAAAGCTTTGCCCGCAAAACTTATACTCTGCGGTCGGGAGAGTAGTCATCGAGTAACGCGCTGTTTTTCCTGCTCTGAACACCAACTTCGATCTGAATCGACTTTTGTACCCACCTCTTTGGCTGAATTAGAATCACCCAAAAAACTCCTAAGCGGCAAAAGGCTGAACCGGATAGTGCGGCCAGGCGGTTGTATTTGCTCATAAAGAGCTTAAAGTGACTCTATCCGGGGTTTCAAGCGCATTCAGGGATCTCGGGAAGAAAAAAGTCAATTGTACCGACCTGCTTTAAATTGTTCCGTCCGGGCCAAAGCTCTCCCGCGAGGAAGTACAGGCGGATATGTCCGCTCTGTTTCTTAAAATCCAAGCCCAAAGAAGGGGAAGAAGAGAATTCATGAATGAGCCAAAAACTCGGCATTCCGCAAGCGCTTTGTTGCAAAACTGGACTAGTATCGCAGGCATTGCCCTGGCGGCAGGCGGGTTCTTTGCCGCGCTCTGCCTGATCGCCTTCGATTTCCTGCGGGGGTTCAGCTCCCCGTACATGGGAATCCTTGTGTACATCCTGCTCCCGACTCTTATCTGGATTGGGTTCGTGCTCATCGGGTTGGGAATGTGGCTCGAGCACCGCAGGTTAAAAAGGATGGCCGGACTGCCTTCGCTGCCCTCTTTAGACCTGAACGATCCACGGCAAAAGAGAAGATTCATCGCGGCGATTGCCGGCGGGTTCGTGTTCCTGATGGCAACCACGGTTGGAAGTTTTAAAGCGTATGAATTCACGGATTCGGTTACATTTTGCGGCAGCCTTTGTCATACCGTCATGAACCCCGAGAAAGTTACGTACCAGAATTCGCCTCATGCGAAAGTCCTTTGTACGGCATGCCATATCGGCCCGGGGGCATCGTGGTTCGTGCGGTCGAAAATCTCCGGCCTCTACCAGGTCTACGCGGTTCTCACCCACTCCTACGAAACGCCTATCCCGGTCCCTGTGAAGGACCTCAGGCCGGCGCGTGAAACATGCGAGGAATGCCACTGGCCGGATAAGTTTTACGGCTCCGTCGAGCGCGCATACAAACACTTCCTGGCGGACAAGGACAACACGCCGTGGAACTTGCGCCTGCTGGTAAAAGTGGGAGGGGCCAACCCGTCCCATGGGCCGGTTGGAGGCATCCACTGGCACATGCTTGTAGCAAATAAGATCGAATACATTTCTGACGAAACAAGGCAAAAGATTCCGTGGGTTCGCCTGACAAACCTAAAGGACGGCCGGCAGATCGTCTATGAATCCAAGGACAATCCGCTCCCAGCCGACCAGCGGAATAAAGACATTCGGGTCATGGACTGCATAGACTGCCATAACCGCCCGACTCACATATTCAATCCGCCCAATCATGCCCTGGACGTTGCAATGTGGCTGAACCGCATCGATCCTTCCATTCCCAACATAAAGGCAAACGCCTCACAGGCGCTGGTTGAAAGCGCCGGCGCGCCCACAAAGGCCCAGGGTGTCCGGCAGGTCGATGAAAAGCTTGGCAAGATATACGCTGACTACTCCGATAGCCCAAAGATCAAACAGGCGATTTCCGCCACTCAGGAAGTATTTAGCAACAACTTCTTCCCCGAGATGAAGACGTCCTGGAAATCGCGCCCCGACAACATCGGGCACAAGATCTGGCCGGGTTGCTTCCGCTGCCACGACGGCTCACATGTAAGCAAGGACAACCAGTCCATTTCCAACACCTGCGCCAGCTGCCATACGATAATCGCCCAGGGCAAGGATTCGGAGCAAACGAGCGTAAGTTTGACCGGCCTGGAATTCGACCATCCCGGAGGCGAGATCCCCGAGGGCACCCTGTGCAGCGAGTGCCACACGGGTGCACCTCAGTAACTGTTAAACCTGCAGTGGGTGATGGCGGCTGGAAAACCTGCCTCAAATGCGGCCGAAATCTTGAACCACTTGAACGAACTTGGTGTAAGAGAGAAGAGAGGGAGCTGCCGGCGGGCAGGACCCTTTTTTTTCAAATAAGAACCAGCAGCGGGAAAGTTATATCGAAGGATCGAAAAGAGTAACCCAAACGCTTAGGTTTATGGTAAGATGCCAACAGTTGACACGATTGGCGGTCTGCGAGTGGTAATTTACCCGAACGACCATAGGCCGGCCCACGTGCATGTTCGGCAATGGCTGTGAAGCAGTATTCAAGCTAGATTGCGCTGAAGGTGCGCCCCAATTACGTGAGAACTTCAAATTTCCCGCGAGCGAGTTCTTGAAGATCAAAGCAGCGCTCAAGGCAAAAATGCCGAATTTATGTGCTGAATGGATCAGGATTCATGACCTACCATAAAGACGAAATCGAAGCAGCGAACAAGAGGGCAACTGCCCGATTGAAGAAGACGCCAACCGCCACCGCGGCATACTATGACCGCCGAATGGGTCGCCTGGTAATCGACCTCAGCACCGGCCTCTCAATCATGTTTAAACCGAATGATGCCCAAGGACTCGAAAAGGCCCTGCCGGAACAGCTTACCGAAATTGAAATTTCACCATCTGGCCTCGGGCTTTACTTCCCCGCGCTTGACGCTGATCTATACCTGCCCGGTCTTCTCGAGGGCTTCATGGGATCGCGGAAATGGATGGCCTCGCAGTTGGGCAAAACAGGAGGCAAATCGACTTCGGAAACCAAAGCCGCTGCCGCGCGGAAAAACGGCAGGCTGGGTGGAAGGCCCAAGAAGCCTCGCATCAATGATGTTGCATAAACCCGGCTGGAAATAAAAAACGGCCGGTCCCAGGCGAGGTTGCCAAGGGCCGGCCGTTTGCAGCATTTGAATACGGCTTGCTAGTCTTTGATGTTGTTGTGAACCTTGCAGGCGCGGACGGTGTTTTTCATCAGCATTGTAATGGTCATCGGGCCAACGCCGCCGGGAACAGGGGTGATGGCGCTTGCCCGTTCGGCGGCACCTGCGAATTCCACGTCGCCCTTGAGTATCCGCTTTCCTTCGGCCGTTTTTCCGACGTCGTTTACGCCCACGTCGATTACCACCGCACCCGGTTTTACCCAGTCGCCCTTGACGTATTCGGTGACGCCCGCCGCGACAATCAGAATGTCGGCACGCAGTGCGTGAGCCTTAACATCCTTGGTGCGGGTGTGGCAGAGGGTGACGGTAGCGTTAGCGCCGGGGGCTTTCTGGGCGAGCATCATCGTTATGGGCTTGCCCACTATGTTGGACCTTCCGATCACCACGACCTCGGCGCCGGCAATAGGCGCGCCGGAGCGGACCAGCAGTTCCTGGATTCCCGCCGGGGTGCAGGGAAGGTAGTCGGGCTCACCGATCATCAGCTTTCCCACATTTACCGGGTGGAATGCATCGACGTCCTTGCCGGGGTCGATGGCAAGCAGGACCTTGTTCTCATTTACGCCCTTGGGCAGGGGAAGCTGGACGAGGATGCCGTCGATTTTGGGGTCCTTGTTGTACTTGTCCACCAGCTTCAGCAGGTCTTCCTCGCTGAGGTCCGCCGGTTGATTGTCCTGGATGGAGTAGAACCCGAGTTCGTGAGCGGTGGTCTGCTTTGCCCGGACATAGCTCTGGGACGCGGGATTCTCGCCAACCAGAATTGTCACCAGACCAGGGGAGACCCCGTACTTTTCCTTGATCTTCTCTACTTCCGCCTTCAATTCGGCCCGGATTTCCTTGGCCACTTCAGCGCCTTTAAGCAGCTTGGCAGGCATAATTTTTCCTCCGCTTCAACTCCTTTTGGTCAGAGTCGGATTTCCCCGACGGGGGCTATGTATGGTCCCTCTCCCCCGCGGCATGCCCGCCGGGGAGAGGGTGGATCTACAGTAACTCCTCGGAAAAAATTAGAAAAGTCCCATTACTTTACCTGTCTTGACGTCCACGTCCACCCTGCGGAAGGCCGGGTCGGATGAAGTCCCGGGCATGAGACTTATGGTCCCGGCGCACGGGCAGAGGAACTTCGATCCCGAGTAAATCAAAACGTCGCGGATCGGCAGTGTCCATCCCTTGGGCACGCCCTTTACCGCCGGATCGTGTGTGAGGCTGAGGTGAGTCTTCACCATCATGGTCGCGTAATCGTCGTACTTTGGATCAGCTTCGAGCATCTTTGCCTTGGCCTCGGCATCCGGGGTCCAGGAGACGCCAGCTGCGCCGTAGACTTCTTTCGCGATGAGCGCCACGCGGTCCCTCAGCTTCATCTCCATCGGATAGAGGAACTTGAACTCGCTCGGCTGCTCACAGGCCTCGACAACCGCTTCGGCCAGCTCGATGGCCCCTTCGCCGCCTCTCGCCCAGTGCTCGGAAAGGGCGCAGCGGGCACCCGCCGCCTCGGCGTGTTTTCGCACGAGCGCGATTTCGGCTTTTGTATCGGTATGGAACGCGTTGATACAAACAACCGGGTTCATTCCCGACCTGCGGATCGTTTGGATGTGGTGGACCATGTTCTCGACGCCGCGTTCGAGCAGCTGCAGGTTCTCCTTGGTATAGTCCACGGGCAGCGGCAGACCGGCTACGACCTTGGGACCGCCGCCGTGCATCTTCAGGGCGCGGATGGTCGTGGTAAGAACCGAAACATGCGGCTTGAGACCGCTGTAGCGGCACTTGACGTTCCAGAATTTTTCGAAGCCGATATCGGCCGCGAAACCGCTCTCGGTGACATGGTAGTCGAAAAGCTTGAGGCCAACGCGGTCGGCTATAATCGACGACTGGCCGACGGCGATGTTGGCGAAAGGACCGGCGTGAACCATGCACGGCTGGTACTCGACCGTGCTCATAAGGGTCGGATTGATGGTGTTTCGCATCCACGCCGTCATGGCGTTGCCGACTTCGAGGTCTCCGGTGGTAACGGGTTTGCCGCGCTTGTCAAATGCCACGGTAATCTCGTTAAGCCTCTTCTTGAGGTCCGGCAGATCGTTGATGATCGACAGGATGGCCATCAGTTCGGAACTTACCGCAATCCCGAACTTGGACTGCATGGTGAAGCCGTCCTGCCTTCCACCAAGGCCGATTATAATGTTTCGAAGCGACTGGGCGCAAAAATCCATGATCCAGCCCATCTCGACGCGTGTCGGGTCAACATCGAGCCGTCTCATGCGGGTGAGGCGCTGGAGCTGTTCGTCGTTGTAGTTTCTCTCGTGCTGCATCCTGGCGGTGAGGGCCACCATTGCCAGGTTGTGGGCATTCATGATGTCGTTGATGTCGCCGGTCAGGCCCATCGAGAACTCGGTCATCGGAATCAACAGCGCGTTGCCGCCGCCGGCGGCCGTTCCCTTGATGTTCATTGTCGGGCCGCCGGATGGTTGGCGCAGCGCTCCGCCAACGTTTTTGCCCAGCTTGCCGAGACCTTCCATCAATCCGCAGGAGGTCGTGCTCTTCCCCTCTCCGAGGGGAGTGGGAGTTATGGCCGTGACCTCGATGTACTTTCCGTCGGGACGGTTTTGTAGCCGGTCGATTATCTTCATGAAATCGAGCCTGCAAAGCCTGCCCATCGGAATGATTTCGTCCTTTTGCAGATTCATTTTCTCCCGCCATTGGTCGGGAGTGGGCATGTTCTTTTCCGCTTCTTCCGCGATCTGCCAGTCTTTCATTTTAGTGGCATCGTAGGGCATGTTGGATTTTGCCTCCATTTTCGGGTAGTTGTCCTGGTTATTTTTCCTCGATCCAAGAAATTAGAACGGAGCCTTAGAGTTCGCGTCCACCTCCTTGATTTTAAATGATCGAATCAGTGCCCTTTTTTCTTCGGGATTTCTGTCGTGATTGGAAAGACCCAGGAACAGGATGCAGTATTAGTGAAAGACCGAACGACCTGGAAGATGTAGGACCGAGATAGAGTACGGGCGGTAGAAAGATGCTAAAGCGGATTAAACCTAATGGAGCGGCCCCTCGATGTCAAGAAAAAAGCTCGGCGGCCCCCAAAAGGCAAAGTCCCCGAATTGCGCGCTGCACAATTGCTCCGGTCGATTCGATTCTGCAATTAATTAATCACCATAACAGGCGCATTAAAGCGGCAAAGGCGAGAAAAGGCAAATTTCCCAAAAGCGACGCCCATAACTGTGTTCCAAGTTGGGCAATATTCTGGTATTATTATATGTTCGAAATTAGATTATTCTGACGGTCAAATCTTCCACTCCGCTAATACTTGCACCGGGATCTTTTGTCTTCGAGTATCGAAAAAGCCCCGGCCCTTATTGCGGGCTTCACGAATCCTGAGTAGATTTTGACCGATGAACATATATAGATATGCGAATTGCGAATTGGCAGCGGAGGAGCCGGTATGTGGGATTATACGGATAAGGTAAAAGATTTTTTCCTCAACCCGCGAAATGTCGGAGAAATCGAGGACGCCGACGGCATTGCCGAAGTCGGGTCGATGGCGTGCGGAGATGCGCTGAAGCTAACCTTCAAGGTCGACCAGGACGGTAAAATAGTCGATGCGAAGTTTAAGACCTTTGGCTGCGCCAGCGCCATAGCGTCAGCTTCGGCCCTTACCGAAATGATAAAGGGGATGACGGTCGAACAGGCATCCAAGGTCACGAACCAGGACATCGCGAATTTCCTTGGCGGACTGCCCCAGGAAAAGATGCACTGCTCGGTCCTGGGACGCGAGGCGCTTGAAAAGGCCATAGCCCACTTCAAGGGCTCCCCGGCGACGGCGGCCGAGGACAGGATCGTTTGCGAGTGCTTCGGCGTGACACAAAGCGAAATCGAGCGCGCCATTCGCGAAAACCGGCTCGCTTCGGTCGAGGAAATAACCAACTACACCAAGGCCGGCGGGGGCTGCGGCAACTGCCATCCGGACCTCCAGGAGATCCTGGACAGGGTCCTTGCGGAAACGGGCGGCGTGCCCGAGGGGCGGCCCAAACTCTCCAATATCAAGAAAATCAAAATGATAGAGGAGACCCTCGAGCGCGAAATCCGCCCTGCCCTCAAGCACGACGGCGGCGACATCGAACTTGTCGACGTGATAGGAAATCGCGTGCTGGTGGCCACGCGGGGGGCCTGTGCATCCTGCCAGGCATCCAACCAGACGCTCAAAAACTTCGTTGAAGTGAAGCTGCGCGAACTGGTCTGGCCGGATCTGGTTGTAGAGGAGGTGTCGGCGTGAAAACGATCTATCTCGACAATAATGCGACAACCAGGGTAGCCCCTGAAGTGCTCGAAGCCATGCTGCCCTACTTTGGCGAAAAGTACGGGAATCCCTCCAGCATGCATTCTTTTGGCGGACAGGTGATGAAAGACGTCCGGAAAGCACGCGAGCGGGTGGCCGCGCTTTTGGGGGCAACCCCGGACGAGATCATTTTTACGAGCTGCGGCAGCGAGAGCGACAATGCGGCGATCCGGTCCGCCCTTACCAGCAATCCGGAAAAGAAGCATATCGTAACCAGCAGGGTCGAGCATCCGGCCATACGCGCCCTGTGCGCCCACCTTGCCGGCCAGGGATACAGGGTGACCGAGCTGCCGGTGGACGGCGAAGGCCGGCTCGATATGGACCAGTATCGCAAGTCGCTTACCCCCGATACGGCAATAGTAAGCCTCATGTGGGCAAATAACGAAACCGGCGTGATTTTCCCGATCGAAAAAGCCGCCGAAATGGCCAGGGACCGCGGAATACTTTTCCATACAGACGCCGTGCAGGCGGTAGGAAAGATCCCCATCAATCTGGCCAAAACGAAAATCGATATGCTCTCCCTCTCCGGCCATAAGCTCCATGCACCAAAAGGCATAGGGGTGCTCTATGTCCGAAAGGGAACCAAGTTCTCCCCGTTTCTCATCGGAGGCCACCAGGAAAAAGGCCGCAGGGGCGGGACCGAAGCCACTTCAAGCGTCATCGGGATGGGTGTTGCCGCCGAGTTGGCCGCGGCCAGGATGGAAGAGGAAAATACGCGCGTAAAGCAGCTCAGGGACAGGCTGGAAGAGAGCCTCCTTAAAGTTCCCAATACGAAGGTAAACGGGGACAGGGTAAACCGGCTTCCGAACACCACCAGCATCAGTTTCGAGTTCGTGGAGGGCGAAGGAATCCTTCTCATGATGGATGAATTCGGCATCTGCGCCTCCTCGGGTTCGGCCTGCACATCGGGATCTCTCCAGCCCTCGCACGTGCTTCGCGCAATGGGCATCCCGTTCACCATGGCCCACGGCTCGATACGGTTCAGCCTGAGCATCTACAATACCGACGAGGAAATAGATTTCGTGCTCGAAAAAGTTCCCCCGATAATCGAGACCCTCAGGGGCATGTCCCCCTACTGGAAATCCGGCGCCCAGGTCTGTTAACGGTTGTGAGTGGTGAGTTGCAGCTGGAGCGGCACTCAAGAACGTAGGGAGGGCACGGGTTTC
>DBMO01000029.1 GCA_002298995.1 Desulfarculales bacterium UBA696 | reverse complement strand
TCGAAATATCTTATTTGGGCAACAGCCCCTCCCGACCGAAGGTCTCCATCATCCCGCGACAGTTGCTACAAACCCCGGTCACACTATCCAGCCGAAACGCGGAATACGTTTATGCCCCTGTCAGGCTCTTCCCGCCCCGCAGAAAATAATCTCTGAAGCAGGTCCGAAGGTTGGTGTAGACGCCCTTTCGGCTGTTCATGAGATAAATCGAGTGGTTAACCTGGAAAATTTCGTTTACCAGCCTCGTTACCGCCCACCGTGGGCCGGTTTTTCCCTCTTTTTCAAGAGCCTCGGCCAGCAGAGGGACAAGCTTGTCCTTCATGCGCAGTTCGGTATCGACGAACAGGATGGAAATGTTGGGTTCGATATCCCCCACGCGGTCCAGGAAAGCGCTTACCGCCTGGTGCTCGACCCCGCGCGGCGGAGACGATTTCACCTCAACGTATACGAGCCGGCCCCCTATTGTCGAGATGACGTCGTAGTCGCCACCTGATTTCGTATTCTGGAGGCGCACGTTGAAGAGCGCCGGAGCCAGGAATTCGCGCTGAAAGGTTTCGCACACGAACCATTCGAGCGTGGGGCCAAAGCTGGGTACATCTTTCATCAGACGGTACCCGCCGCCTTCAAGCGATATTATCTCAAGCCCCGCAAGGGTTTTTGCGTAGGAGCGCACGGTCTTTAACGAGCAGTAGCGCGTAAGATCGTTCAAGTCGCCGCCTCGGGGGGCCTGGATGAGGTCGCGCATGAAGAGCCTGAACGAGTAGCGCCGCATGAGGTGATAAAATTGGTTCAGCCTGACCGATGGCACATTGGAAGGGAAAACCAGGTTCGCTTTTGCTCCGTGGGCGAAAACCGGAAAGCCGTGTTGCCACAGGAGGGCCTCGATTGGGTGCCCCGCGCCGGCTTCGGAGAGCCGCTGGACCCTGTCCCGCAGTTCGGCTACCTGTGCTCTGAGTATCTCGATCTCTTTTTGAAGTCTTTCGAAAGAGTCCACGATTCAGGGCTTCCGGAGCACGCCGGTTTGGGCGGGCTGGTCGAGATGAAGCCTGATCTCGTAAACATCGCCGCTCATCGTGATCTCGACCAGCCTGTCGAGTTCCTGGAAGACCTCGAAGATCCGCTCGCTCCCGACCGAAACGTAAAAGATGAGTGTCTTTATATCCCTGGACCGGCATTTTTCCGCCAGCTGCCGCAGCATGAAGGGGATTACCACACCTCCCCGAGCGTACCGGGATTGGGCGGCCAAATCGACCTCGGCGGTCATGCTTTGCTCATCGAGGAGATATCGTGCAAGGACAACGATGCGCTCGGCGCCGGCTTTGGCGATAAGACCGAGGAGGTACATCTCCCGACTGTAATCGATATCGGCAATTGATCTTATATCGCAGACGGGAAGGTCCCTCATCCCTGGCAGGAACTGCGTCGAGGCATCCTCCGCGGCAAGGGAATAAAAGAACTCGGTGAGCAGGTGCTCGTCGGATTCCTTCACCGGCCTGAAGATAATGCGGCCTATTTTGTCGAATTCCTCTGAACTCTCCCACTCAAACGGGTAAACTGCCATTGCCATCCTCCTCTCCCGCTCGATATAGCGAAGGCAGCGCGCGGCCTCACCCTTTTTCCGGGGCCTTCCTCATGTACAGGCAGAGCATCAAAAGAGCGCTCGCCGCGATCATCCCAAGGCAGAGTATCTGGCCCATTGTCATTCCCAGAATATAACCGAGCTGCGGGTCCGGCTCCTTGAAGTACTCGATTATAAATCGGAAAACGCCATAGAAGAGCAGGAAAAAGGCCACCATCGTTCCATCGCGCCAGCGGCCCCGGCGCAGAAACCATAGTATAATAAATAAAAGCAGCCCTTCCGCGAAAGCCTCGTAGAGCTGCGTCGGGTGGCGCGGCACAGGGCCTCCACCCGGAAAGACCATGGCCCACGGAACGTCAGAGGGGCGGCCGAGCAGCTCGGCATTAATGAAATTGCCGATGCGTCCGAACATCAGCCCGATCGGGGCGGTCACTATGGTCGAGTCCGCAAGGGCGGCAAAGGGGATTTTTCTGCGCCGGGCAAAAATCCAGCCGGCAATGACGCACCCTATCAGGCCGCCGTGGAAGGACATGCCGCCGTGCCATGTGGCTATTATTTCCAGAGGGTGCTTGATATAAGCGTCAAAATCGTTGTATTCGTAAAAGAGAATGTAACCGAACCTGGCGCCAACGATAAGCCCGATGGCCAGGTAGAAGATGAGGTCCTGGGCGACGACCCCGACCAGGCCGATTTCCTTCGAACGCTTCTGTTTCTGGATCAAAAAATAGGAGGCGATAAAGCCCAGGACATACATGACCCCGTACCACCTCACGCTGACCGGTCCAATCCTGATGATTTCGGGGTTTATGTGGGGATAGGGAATCATAATTTGGGTATTTCTCCTTTCGACGCAGGCATACCATACTGGTATGCGGCGGTCAATCGCCACGGGGGAGTGCAAGATGCACGTTACACATCACCATCACGGACACGATCATAAGCATGAACACGGGCATGCCGCCGCCGAGATGAGCGTGCCCGAAAAGCTCAAAAAACTGGCCGAGCACTGGATCGGCCACAACGAAGACCATGCCGCATCCTACCGGCTCTGGGCCAAACGGAGCAGGGAGGCCGGCAAGGCTGCACCGGCTGAGATTCTCGAAGAAATAGCATTGGATATGACGGAGCAGAATAAGAAGCTCCGGAAAATAATCGAACTGCTTGCGGCAAAGAGCACGGATTGAGGCTAAATTGAAGCCGTGGCACAGTTACGGCAGCAGGCCGGGTAGAGCGTTGAACGGGTGCAAATCAACGTCATGGCGTGGTTGACGTTGGGTCGTGGTCTCCCGGGGCTGTTGCCTAAAAGCTGAATCGGAAAAATTTTGCGGGAATCGGAGGAAAGCTCCCCTTCCCTGGCGGGAGGGGTTGGGGGAGGGGGTTGGAATTCTTAAATATATTCGACACCCTCCCCTAGCCCCTCCCATTGTATAGACCGGGGACATAGGT
>DBMO01000050.1 GCA_002298995.1 Desulfarculales bacterium UBA696 | reverse complement strand
CGACCCCCTGCTCCCAAGGCAGGTGCGCTAACCAGGCTGCGCTACGCCCCGATATCAACCTCTTAAGCTACCATGAGCAGTGTCCAAAGGCAATACGGAAGGCATAAACGAGGCAATTTCTAGAGACCTGGACGGCGGCGGCCAATTTTGTCAGCGCCCGTTTATTGCCGGGAGGCTTCTTGTCGAGCAGAGTTCGGCGTAGGCGGCATCGATCAGGTCCTGGGCGCAGGTGATTTTGCCGTTCAGTGTGCCGACACCTATTGCGGTGGTTATCAGGATTGCCGTGTTGCCGGATTTATAGGGGGATTTTCTTATTTCCGCCGTAAGGTAAGGAATGACTTCCCGCGCCTCGGCTTCGGGGATGTTGGGCAGGACCGCGAGGAACTCATCACTTCCGTACCGGCCGACGTAGCAGTCCCCCTCGGGCAGAATCTTTTCGAGCAGGCCGGCTGCGTGGCGCAAGACCTCTTTTCCGCCTTCCTGGTTGCTTCTGTCCTGTACGAAATTGAAGTCAACTATAAGCACGGAGAGCGGGCTCTTGGACCGGCGCGCCCGCCTCAGCTCGCGTTCCAGAACGGAATGAATCTGGAAGAAATTCAGAAGGCCGGTCAGGTGGTCCTCGACGGCAAGGTCCTTCACCTTTTCATAAATGAGGCAGTTGTCCATCGAAAGGGCGATATTGGCCCCGAGCTGCTCAAGCAGGTCGGTGCCGTAGCCGGGATGGTATCTGTAAGGATCGGGGCTGCCGAGCATGAGTGCCCCGAAAATGTAGTCGCCGGTCCTTAGGGGTATTAGCGCACCGGAGCGCACCGGTTCGGCTTCCTGTGTAAGCCCGCCGAGCTGCCGGGGGAATTCATCGGCGGCGGAAAAGAGCACCGGTTTCAACGAAGGTCCGAAAAGTTCCCGAACGGATTCGGCGTCAAGCGGGGAAATCCAAGTCCCTTCCTCTATGAGGACGCTTGTCTCGGAATCCCCCTGCAAGATTCGCTCGATGATTTCAGGGTGGGAGAGATAAAGCACCAGGAGCCCCGTTTGAAATCTGACCCCTATTTCACGCAAAAGCTCCTCGGATAGCCGGTCCAGGTCACGCGTTCTGAAAAGAATCCTCTCGACCGCCGCAAAATGCCTCCAGATTTTCTCGTTTTCCGAGGCATTCTCCAGCACGGCTTCGAGTTCCCGGCGGAGAGCGAGGTTTTCGGCCTCAAGCGTTGCAGTCTCATCCGCCGCATCGGAGGCGGAGTCCTGAGCTTCCAGCCCGGCGGCGGCGTCCGCATTGGCGGCGAAGCCCCGATCCGGCACTTCGGCTTGAAGCTCCCCCTGATTTTCCCCTGTCTTCTCGTCAGGCATATTTAGAGCCTATCCGCAAATGATTTAATGCTCCAAAATAACGATTAAATGTAGGGTGGCCACAGTTTTAGGGGCTGTTGCCTAAAAGCTGAATCGGAAAAATTCTGGGGGAATCGGAGGAAAGCTCCCCTCCCCTGGCGGGAGGGGTTGGGGGAGGGGGTTGNNCCCTTTGGGCAACGACCCCTTTATCGTGCCCACCGCTGCCGTCGGTGGGCACGATAAAAACTGTGCCCACCCTACATGCTACATGCTACATGCTTTTCCTCCAGCATATATAGTCCGATCAGCCCCGCTGCCTATCCGGTGAACCTGGGCGGCTTTCGGCCCAGTTCAGTAAGGGTAAGTGCCTCGTTTACGGCTTCGATTGGAGTATTGACGGCGAGAATGCCCGGGACCTGGAAAGGGCAGTTAAGGGCAACGACACCCTTTCCCACTTTGAGCGCCAGTGCGATCTCGGAAAGCGCCCCATAGCCGCCCTCAATTGCGATCAGCACGTCGGCGGTGTGAGCGATTATGGCGTTTCGGGCCTGCCCCATGCCGGTTGCTATCGGGAAATCTATGAACTCGTTGGCCTCGCTCGGATCGGTTCCCGGCAGAATACCAACCGTCACACCGCCGATCTCCTTCGCTCCCCGGGAAACGGCGCTCATTACGCCCCCAAGCCCTCCGCACACGAGCACCCCCCCCTTGCGGGCAACTTCACGCCCGACTTCGGCGGCCAGTTCCTCAACTTCCGGCGTACAGCTTCCGGACCCAACAATCCCGATGTACGGACTGCGCATATCTATTCTTTCCATCCCCATTTTCCCACCAGGTCCACGAATCGGACCCCTCCAAGATTGGTTTTGCGGATTCCTTCCGGGGCGCGCTCGACCTTGTAGAGATCTTGGCCGAGCTTGTCGCCGACCGGAACTATCAGCCTGCCGCCCATCGCCAATTGGTCCACCAGCGGCTGGGGGATGGCGGGGGTGCCCGCCGTGACGATTATACCGTCGAAAGGGGCGTCGTCGCGCCAGCCCAGCGAGCCGTCACCCACTCTTATGATGCAGTTCTGATACCCGAGCTGCTGTAGAATCTGATTAGCGCGCTGGGCCAGGGCGGGGTGGCGCTCGATCGAGAAAACCCTGCCGGCGAGTTCGGCAAGTATTGCGGTCTGATATCCTGAGCCGGTCCCGATCTCCAGCACCTTCTCGCCGCCGGAAAGCCCCAGGCTCTCGGTCATGAGGGCCACGATATAGGGCTGCGAAATAGTCTGTTGTTCCCCAATTGGCAGAGGATGGTCGTTATAGGACTGGTCGCGCAGTGCTTCGTCGACGAACATGTGCCTTGGCACCTTGCGCATCGCTTCAAGAACTCTGGCATCTCCAATCCCGCGGGCCGCGAGCTGCGTTTCAACCATCCGCTCGCGCGCCTTCTTGAAATTTACCATGCTCTTTCAATCCACGTCCCGCGCGGGGGTGAAAGTAAATGCGGAGAAATATTCGGCCTCTTTTCCAGTGGGGATTTGGTCATCCCTTTTCCAATATAAAGCCGGATAATGCAAGGAGATTCTAAAATTTGGCGAATAGGTGGGATTTTCGGGTTTATCAGCTTTAACGGAGCAGCTCTGCCGCTCATAGAGGAAAGGAGCCCTTAAATAGTTGCTCACCCCAAAATGAATGCGCGAGTGTTAAAAAAGATATTGACACTGTATAAAGTTTGGTTTAACTAATTCATGTCCTTCTCCTAGAATCCATGAGGTGATTTAATGTTGAATCCAACGCAAGGCACCGCCTGTTTCCCCGGCAAGAAAGCGCCAAAGCCGCAAAAAAGAGGCGTTCCACTTTGCCGTGCCAAGGCCGGCGCCAAGGTGAAGGTGGCCTGCGTGGAAGGTGACAGGAGGCTTTGCGCGCGAATGGCCTCGCTCGGGATTTACCCGGGTGTGGAGGTGCAGCTTCTTTGCCAGGGATGCGGCTGCCCTTGCCTGGTGAGGGTAAACGGCGGGACTTTGAGCCTCGGAGGGGATATTTCGGGAAAGATATTGGTTACCCCTTCCCCGTAATGGTGTATTAGATCGGCCGAATAGCGGTCGTTTATTTTTGGGCCAAAAGTTAGGTAAGCCTAATTTGGCCCGAGAGGTCGGCAGACTGCGAAGCCCGCCCCACATGCAACCGGGCAATTCGACCGAAATTTTTAGAAAATTTGGGCACCGGCATTTAAACTGCTTGCCCGATGCATTCTTCATCTACTCTTGCCGCACCGTATTTTTTCGCGATCTTCGTGGCTCTTCGTTCCCTTCGTGGCGGAGCTTTTTGCGGCTAAATGATCTCATCCGTTCCTCAAAAGGATTTCTCAGATGCCGATCGTGCCTTTGCGGAAGATGGCTAAAGGGCAAAAAGGTATAATCCACAAGGTGAGCGCATCAGGGGAACTCGGGCGCCGAATACGGGACATGGGGGTCGTTCCCGGGACACCTTTTCAGGTCCGCGGGCGGGCGCCTCTGAGGGACCCGGTGGCGATCCGAATCAGAAATTTCACTCTGACTCTTCGAAACAGCGAATCGGATTTCATCGAAGTCGAGGTAGACGAGGTTTTATGAACGAGGCGCGGGAGCACCTTATCGCACTTGCCGGCAATCCGAACTGCGGCAAAACGACGCTGTTTAACGCCATAACCGGCGCGAGGCAGCATGTTGGAAATTATCCGGGAATAACGGTCGAAAAAAAAGAAGGAATTTGCCGCGCAAACGGCAGTTTGATACGGCTGGTGGACCTTCCCGGGACCTATTCGCTTACAGCCTATTCAATGGAAGAGATCGTAGCGCGCGACTTCCTGGTCCAGGACCGGCCGCGGGCGGTGATAAACATAGTCGATGCATCCAACCTCGAGCGAAACCTCTACCTCACGATTCAGCTCATGGAACTGGGCATCCCCCTGCTGGTCGCCCTCAACATGATTGACATGGCGGCTTCGCGCGGTATGGAAATAAATTCCGGCGAGCTTTCGCGAAGGCTTCGCATACCTGTAATTCCAACGGTTGCGCGAACGGGAAAGGGCAAGGATGAACTCCTCGGGGCCGCGGCGGACCTGGCTGAAAAAAATCCGGAGTGGGAACCGCTCTACATCTCATACGGCCCGGACATAGATCCCGCACTCGACCGGATGGAGCTGGAAATTGTTGCGGCGAAATTTCTCACCGGACTCATTCCCGCCAGATGGACTGCCTTGAAATACCTGGAATGCGACGAAGAAGTGATCAAGAAAGGCAGGGAGATCGACCCGCGCCTTTCGGCAAAGCTCGAGGAAACGGGTGAACAGGTCTCGCAGCACCTGCAAAAGACCCTGGACAGCTACCCCGAGGCGATAATCGCCGACCACCGTTACGGATTTATTTCCGCACTCCTTAAGGAAGGGGTCGTAAAACAAAGCCATAAGGCGGACAGGCTCTTTTTTTCCGACCAGCTCGACCGAGTCCTCACCAACCGGTTCCTCGGCCCCGTAATCATGATGCTCATCCTGTATGGTGTCTACCAGTTTACGTTCAGCTACAGCAAGATACCGGTGGGATGGATGGAGGCGGGATTTTCCGCCCTGGGAAATTTCGCTGACTCCGCTTTGCCGGAAGGGCCGCTGAAATCACTTATCATTTCCGGGATTATATTCGGCGTCGGCGGAGTGCTGGGATTCGTTCCGCTGATTGTTTTCATGTTCCTCGCCATAGCTCTTCTCGAAGATACCGGCTATCTCGCACGGGTTGCCTACATGCTCGACCGGGTCTTCAGGACGTTCGGCCTGCACGGAAGCTCGGTCATGGCCTACATCATCTCGGGAGGAATCGCCGGCGGGTGCGCGGTCCCGGGGGTCCTTGCGACCAGGACGCTAAGGAGCCCCCGCGAGAGAATCGCCACACTTCTTACCGCCCCATTCATGAACTGCGGGGCGAAGTTGCCCGTTTTCGCTATGCTGATAGCCGCCTTCTTTGCCTCCAAAGAGCCCCAGGTAATGTTTTTGCTGACGATCCTTTCCTGGACCGCGGCCCTGCTGATCGCAAAACTCATCCGCTCCACGATCCTTCGCGGCCCCAGCACTCCGTTTCTGCTCGAATTGCCTCCGTACCGGCTCCCGACCTTCAAGGGACTGCTCATCCACACCTGGGAGCGAACCTGGCAATACATCAGGAAGGCCGGAACCGTCATCCTGGCTATCTCGATCCTGTTCTGGGCGCTCATGTCCTTTCCGGGGCTTCCCGAGGTTGAAAAAAGAATCTACGATCAGGAGCGCGCATCCATTATGGCTGAAACGCCGGAGCAGCTCAGACCTTACCTGGCTGAAGGAAAAGCACCGGACGCCGCCGGCAAGGAATTCCAAGACTACCGTGCAAGGCTCCAGGAGGTAGATTTCGAGCAGGCGCAGGCAACGCTTAGAAATTCGATTGCAGGGCGCATCGGAACGGCGCTCACTTCGGTCACAAAGCTGACCGGTTTTGACTGGCGCACCAATGTGGCCTTACTATCGGGATTTGCGGCAAAAGAGATCATAATTTCGACAATGGGAACGGCCTATTCACTTGGGCGCTCGAAACGTGGCGAGGAGATACCCCTTGGCGAGCGGCTGGCTCGGGACCCCGGCTGGAGCCCGCTTAAAGCTTTTTCCCTGATAGTATTTATAATGCTTTATGCCCCCTGTATTGCAACGATCACCTGCATAATACGCGAATCGGGCGCATGGAAGTGGGGGGTGTTTTCGATGGTTTTCAACACTGCGATCGCATTCATTTTCTCGGCCCTGGTTTACCGCGGCGGTCTGTGGCTTGGGCTGGGGTGAGGTGACGATCCACCACTATGGACACGAAGAGCAGGTAAGGATATAGAACAAGATAATAGAAAGAACTGGTTGTGGCATGGTCTCCCCGGGGCTGTTGCCCAAATGGAAAGTTCCGCCAATCTATAAGTTAGTGAGGGTATGAGGGTAGAAGGGGTGGCCCGGATTCATATCC
>DBMO01000038.1:4845-6291 GCA_002298995.1 Desulfarculales bacterium UBA696 | reverse complement strand
AAGATCGGGAACTGGACCTTGAAGTTTTTCCGGTAAGCATCAAGTTGAGGCTTTTCGCTGGCAACCGCTATCCCGATAAGTTTGACCTCGGAAAGCACCGCATCCTCCTGAAGCATCTTGTAGAGCTTGTTCATGAGGGGAGCATTGGCGTGGCACTGCGGGCAGAGCGCGGAGAGAAACTCTATGACAACGAGTTTTGCCGTTACATCTTCGATGCTAAAAGGTTCCATCGACTTGAGACCCAGGTATTTTTGCACCTGGGCGGAGTCAGGCGCCGGCAGGGTAAATCGCGCCGGAGGCAAATCTTCCCCGGACGCATATACAATCCTGCTCTGCAGTGCGAAAGCGAAGCCGAGGATTAAAGCAAAAAATACCAGCCAAATCTTTCTATCCATATCTGCTCTCTCCGGTTTTGTTTAATTGGACCGAACGAAATACCCGGGCGGCTTACGCTTCCCGCTGAAAAACGGTGCNNGGCTCGTCAATCGTAAGATTTCCCGACTCTTCATTTCATGCCCGGATAAAAGCCACCAGGGAGTGAATTTATCATAACCCGGATCGCCCGGCCGGACACTCTCCGAAACCCTTCGGGCGCTATTATTCGGTTTTATTCCTGTAGGTCTCGATCAATTCCGCCGCCCTGTGGGCGAGATTGGCCGCCTCAGGTTTTGTAATCTGGTCATCAGCGCCGACCGATTTCCCCTTGTGGTATTGTTTCTCACTGATAAGGGATGAAAAAAGAATTACGGGCAGGTTTTGCAAAACGGGGTCCTTCTTCACGTGGTAGCACAAACTGTAGCCGTCCATCTGAGGCATTTCGATATCCGAAATGACAATGTCCAAATAGTCAGTCAGATTTTTCTTCTCTTTTTCTGCAAGCTCCTTGTATCCGTTGAGCAACTCTACACCTTCATGCCCGTCGGATGCACTCTGTACTCTGAAGCCCGCCTTTTCGAGTTTCCTGCTTAAAATCTGCCTGATCGGGCCTGAATCGTCAACGATAAGCGCCTTGTATTGTACATTCTCCGGCAAAGCCGGAATTTCCGTTCCCTCGTTGATTCCACATTCAGGGTTTAGCTCGGCGAGTACTTTCTCCAGATCGAGCAGCAAAATGTTGCGGTCTTCCATCTTAACGACGCCCGTGATCGATCCCGTCAAGCCCCCGAGTAGCGGCCCGGTCGGCTCGATTTGCTGCCACTGCAGGCGGTGAATCCGGTTTACTCCCGACACGATGAAAGCCATTGTGCTTTTATTGAATTCGGCAACTATGGTAAGCGGATTTGCCTCACTTTCCGGCTTCTCTTTTTGCAACTGTATGGCCAGGTCAACCAGAGGAACGACCTTGTCGCGCGAGATGAAAGTCCCGACCAAAGCCGCTGGGGCCATGGGGATAAAAGTCGGCTTGGGCTTGCGGATAATCTTCACCACCTTGGCGACATTGATCCC
>DBMO01000038.1:1388-4823 GCA_002298995.1 Desulfarculales bacterium UBA696 | reverse complement strand
AGAATATTGGTACTGTAAGCCATAAAGCACTCCCCCGATCGGGTGATTATCGGAAATCAGTCCCGCCGCCTGTCATCGGCAGCGCAATCATTGCGGTTTTCTGTTGTTCAGGAATTGTGCAGGTTAACACTGCAGCTATGACTAAAAAGCGGTAGCGGAGGAGAGAAACATAAATTTAGGGAAGTTGATTTTGACATCTCGGAAGACAGTGGACCGACTAACTCTCATCAGCTCGCATACATCCTGAAGATCGAAAATTAGGGCGAACAAACCACAAGCACAAGACTACCAAGCAATTTCAAGCTCAACATTCTCATCAACGGAGAGGAAGTCGGCCCTTTAGACTAGTATCGGGTCAGCGTGCTGTGCGCTTTAGTGAAATTGAATGTCGCGGGGAAATTGAGAGACAGAAATTTTGCGCCGGGGCGGGTGCAAGATTCTTTTCGATTCCGCTTCCGGGCAACAGGCCCGGGGGACCGTGCCACAACCGGCGAGCCGGTTCGCCGCTCAACCCGACCCACGCTGCTGTTCGCTGGTTGTTGCTCGACTACTTCTTCTGAAAAAATTCCTTCATCTCATCCTCTTCGAACTTCCGCGCGGCAAAATATTCGGCGGCGAGTTCAGCGTAGCCGGACCAGCTGGAGCGAATCAGCTCACGGTCGGATTCCGTGACGCTTCTTTTGACCTTTGCGGGCGNNATAATGCTGCCGGCCCCCACCTTTGCGCCGTCGAGGATGATCGCCCCTATCCCGATCATGCAATCGTCTTCGATAGTGCAGCCGTGCACCATCGCCCTATGCCCGATTACCACGCGGTCGCCTATTTGCAACGGGTATTTCCGCCTGGTGACATGAAGAGTGCTGTTGTCCTGTACGCAGGTATCGGAGCCGATTCGGATGAAATTCACATCCCCCCGCACAACGGTATTAAACCAGACGCTGCTTCTGTCGCCGACCACCACGTCTCCAATCACCCATGCTCCGGGTGCGATAAATACGCCCTCCGCAATCCGTGGCAGGGCGCCGCGATAAGCCAGAATGCTCATTTGCTCTCTCCAGCTTTGTCAATGCTTTTCAGTCCTAGGAACACGGCTACTTCTCTCGATGCATAGCTTACGAATTCCTGCAATTGCGCGGGGCCCAGCGCACCTTTTTTCGGGTTTGGAACGGACTCGGGCAGATCGACACTGAGCGGGGCGTTTTGCAGCTCTTCTTTAGGAACGACTTCGAACTCGGGCTCGAATGACCCGGCAAAGTACTTATTCTGAAAATCGGCAAACTTGAGCGCGTGAGCGGTGGCATCAAGAATTGCAAGCCGTTTTGGATCGACNNCCGGCAAGACATTCTCCGCCCTGCGTACAGGCAATATGTCCGTTGCGGTTGGCCGTAAGCATCGAATCCATGATTTCCTGCTCGCTTACCTCGATGATACGCACCGAATCCTCACCGGCAATTTTCCTGTAACGCTCGGCGAGCATTATCACGCGGGGCATGGAAACGGGGTTTCCGATCATTGCGGCCTGTGCGGCGCTTGGGCGAACGGTTACGGGGTTGAACCGCCTCTTCGAGGCTTCCGGCTCAAGGTAATAAAGATAGACAGGGTTGGCGTGCTCCGATTGCACCCCGATTATCGCGGGAAGAGAATCAATTATATCGAGGTCGAAGAGCTTCAGAAAACCGGCCATCACGGCAGTTATGTTGCCGGCATTGCCGATGGGGACCGCTACCGCGAGATTTCCCACCTCATAATCGAAAAACTGCGCCAGCTCGTAGCTGTAGGATTCCTGGCCNNTTCATCAGCGCGACGGCGTAGTTTTCGGAAAGATGCTCGACCACTTTCATGCAGTCGTCGAAAACACCCGGAATCTCGATCACCGTTGCGCCGCTGCCGAGCGGTTGTCCAAGCTGCTGGGGCGTGACCTTTCCCTTTGGCAGCAGCACCGCCGATTTTACTTCTCCCCCAAGATGGGAGGCGTACAGGGCGGCCGAGGCCGATGTATCTCCCGTGGATGCNNCTCGCCATGCCCCGGTCCTTAAAGGATGCGCTCGGGTTCTGGCCATCATTTTTAAAGCGGAGCGAGATGCCCGCCCAGTGACTCAATAAATCGTTTGCCGCAATAACAGGAGTATGCCCCTCGCCAAGCCAGATGATGTCCTCGACGGGGATTATCGACCCGAGCAGTTCGTGGTAGCGGTAGATTCCGCTGAGAGCGGGCGAGTTTAGCATTCTCCGGTAATCGAAGATTTGCCGCCAGGTCGTGCCCGGCACCTCTTTGAGCTTGTCCCACTCGCTGTCTTCTATAAGAAGAACCGCTCCGCAATTCGGGCACGTATAGAGAAGCTCCTCGATGCCGAACTGCCCGTTGCATCCAAGGCAACGGTAAAGGTAACTCCCGCGGACCTCAGGTATAACGCGTGGCTGAACATCCGCTGGGAACTGGTCTATTTTCATCTCGGATCTCCTGTTGCGGGTTGCCGGAATATGTGGGGCGGGCTTTCCAGCCTGCCTCAGCCGGTGAACTTCTTAAATATCACAAACCTAATATACAAGGGTGGGCACAGGTTTGGTGCCCGCCACTTTTCCGTGTTCAAGAGCGGTGGGCACAAAAAGCCGTGCCCACCCTACATATCCCGTAAGTATCAAATATTCGGCAGCAATAATCAAGGCGGTATGCGGAGCGTGGGCCGGGGAAGATTAATCCGCCCCGTTTAGTTCGAATGCGGGGGTAATCTCGTCCTGTTCGGCGAGTTCGAAGCGCACGCATTCCCATTTTTCGCGGGTGCGAAGCTTTCGGCAGCTCTCGGTGACGAGGTCAGGATGGTTGTTGGTCTCGCTCATATGGGCCAAAACGACGAAGCGCATCTTCTCGTGATGGATATCTTCGAGCAGTTGGCGGGAATCATCGTTTGAGAGGTGGCCGTGGGCCGAGCGGATACGCTGTTTCAGATACCAGGGATAGGGGCCTTCGATGAGCCTGTTTAGGTCGTGATTTGATTCGAGAACGAGGCCGTGGCACCCCTGGAGCCGCACCTGCACGAGCTTTGTGACTATCCCGAGATCGGTGCAGATCCCCAGGCGGCAGCCCTCGTGCTCGATGATAAACCCAGCCGACTCGCTTGCGTCATGAGAGGTGGCAAAGGCGTGGACCCTGAGGTCGCCCAACTCGAACGATCTTCCCGTGCTGAAGACGGAAACCGAAGAGAAGCGGCCGATTTCCGAGGGCAGATGGTCGAGCGTTCCTCGCGTCANNGGCAGGTCGAAGCGCCTGCTGAGGACACCGGCGGCGCTTACGTGATCCCGATGTTCGTGTGAGATGATAATCCCGTCGAGATCTTTTGCCTGGGCAGAGGTCTTTTCAAGCCTTTTCACCACTTCCTTGCAGGTCGTCCCGGCGTCCACAAGGATGCGCGTCTTCGGGCTGCAAACCAGAATGGT
>DBMO01000038.1:346-1342 GCA_002298995.1 Desulfarculales bacterium UBA696 | reverse complement strand
AGAGCATGACAGCCATTTTGTCCGGGCCATGGACGGCCTGGAACCAACTCTGTATGTCCAGGGGGGTGACGCGGTTCATTTTTTCTTCGATTTCGTCAAAGGGAACGTAGCGGCCGAAAAGGAATTCGTTCTTGGCCAGCCGGTTCATGCGTGAATCGTTACTTTCCGCATTTATATACATGTTGCCTTTTACGTATTCCTTGGCGGCGGAGAGTTCTGATTCCGGGATCAGGGTGTTTGCAAGGGTGGAAAGCTCGCCTTTTATGATCCACAGGACCTGTTCGACATTTTCGCGCGAGATGCCGGCATAAATTCCAAGCATTCCCGCGTCTTCATGGCTGTGGCAGAATGAATAAACCGAGTAGGCGAGGCCGCGTTTCTCGCGAATTTCCTGGAAAAGGCGNNCGGCTGCTCATGCTGCTTCCCAGAATCACGTTCAGAAGGTGGGATTTAAACCGGGCATCATCCGTTTGGGAAGAGCCTTTCATTCCGATTGCCAGGTGAACCTGTTCAAGGTCCTTCTGGACCACCTGCGAGAAGAAGTGGTGCTGCGGGTTTTCCCGTTTGGACCGCCTTGTCGGATGGTTGAGCTTTTCCATCGAGGGGGCNNATCAGATCCAGAAACTGCTCATGATCGAGATTCCCGGCCGCGGATATGACTATCTCTTCGGGATGAAAATTCCTGGAAACATAGCCCAGCATATCTTCGCGCCGGGTTTTTTCAACCGTCTCGACCGAACCGTATATGGGCAGGCCAAGGGTGTTGAACTTCCAGAAATTTTCCTGAAAAAGAACGTGGATGTACTCGTCGGGGGTATCCTCGACCATGCGGATTTCCTGGAGGATGACGTTTTGTTCGCGCTCGATTTCCTCGGGCGCAAAAACAGACTCCAGGAACAAATCGGTAAGCAGGTCGATCAGGACGGGCAGGTGCGCTGCAAGGACTTTTGCGTGAAAACAGACATGCTCCTTTGAAGTAAAGGCATTGGCGAAGCC
>DBMO01000038.1:0-149 GCA_002298995.1 Desulfarculales bacterium UBA696 | reverse complement strand
GGAAGAGCGGACCTCCGAAATCCACCTCCCACCCATTTTCTTCTACCGGTCTCCACCCTCCGTCTTCCGATTTGCTATTGTCTCTGTTCTTCGGGCGGTGGCAAAGCGGCTTTTCGGCTTAGCCGTATCCTGCCGTCCTTGTCTATGTC
>DBMO01000049.1:3040-6322 GCA_002298995.1 Desulfarculales bacterium UBA696 | reverse complement strand
GACCAACAAGGCAGTCTATTTTAGCCACTACACGGCGAGGAATAATTTCTGGATTGATATGCGAAAACTTAACTTCCACAAGGGCGCTCCAATTCTTTTTCTCAAAGCTTATAGGCCTAATTTGGCTGGAGAAGTGTCGAGATTGTTCATACCACCCCCAAAGGGGTCTATTCCATTGAGTTGGCTTCCGGACTGAATTTGAGTTATCGTTTTTGCAATTTGATTGACCTGGGTTGCACGCGGGTGGCCCGGATCGCTCGACTATCCGGGTGCGAAGCACAATAGGAATTCGTCAAGGTTATAACCGCTACAGTTCCGACGCCCCCTGAATCCTCCCACACGATCGAAGATCATCGGAATGTCATTAGATATCTACCAATCTCTATTGGCGTTGGGGCCGCCTTAAAACGTGTGCACGGGCGGCAAGGTTCTGGTATTGTCATTTTTACAATAACTTTTCGCATAGAGTATTTTTTCAATACCGAAAACATTTAGCTGAAGAGGGAGCAATAAATGGCGGAAATGAGGTCTGTGCGATGTCTGAAAGGCCCCAAGGTCCTATATGGAATTCTCATTGGCATTCTTTTTATCGCTTTTCCAGCTTTTCGTGCTCTGGGGGCCGAAGCCCAGCCCGCCGTTTTCAAAATTCAGTTCGAATGGGGAGCTACCAGCCAGGAAGGCTATACGTTCAAAGGAAATGCCGTTGCACAGTACGCTCCTTCCTCGCAGTGGACGGGACGCATTGGAGCAAACTGGAAAGCGGTATCAGGCAAGGGATATGATGAAACATCGCCGGCATCGCTATACAAGGGACTCGGAAGCCTCGCGGCAATGCGGCCCGACGATTCCATTCAGTTCTATAAGGTAAAGTTCACGGCAACGGTTACGACCGATAACGGCTGTTCGGTAACCGATAAAGAGACGGACAGTCCCGATACCTACACTGCCTGGATCACACGAACCCCGGAAGGCGCCGTGCTCGAGTTTGGGACATTGGAGGCCGCGGACACCGAAGGGCGTTGCGACCATTATGATTCGGCTTTTTTCTCCAGAGATCTCGCGCCCGGCCAGGAGGAAGTAAAGCAGAAGTTTTTCACTTTCCAACTCACGAATAGCGATCTGGCAAACTTCAAGAACATCAAGAAGGTCAATAACTGCACTCTGGAAGCGGTAAATCAGCTGCCGGGGAAAATGTGGGGTAAGGCCACTCTGACCGCGGAGTAATAATTTTAGCCCCCGTCCATGCTCTCAACTTTTTTAGGCGGGTCATACGGATAAATGGGCCACACGCCCAAAGACGAGCGGCAGGACCCTTTTTTGGGGTCCTGCCATGAAAGTGTTGGGAGCCGCGGAGTGGTAGGAAATAATTCTATGCGGGGTTAGCCGTCTGAGGCTTGTGGTGCTTGCGGTGTTTCTTGTGCTTTTTATGATGCTTCTTATGTTTTTTTTCGTGATGAGGCTTGGTTCCAGGTCCTTGGTCATAGGATGGTTCCGGCCCCTGGCCCGGCCCCCCTTGTGCGAACGCAGGACTGCTGACTGACATTGTGAAAAGAAAAAGAATACCGGTCAGTAAAAGAATAATACGCTTCATCATTACCTCCTCTTGGATTTAGGCGTTATTTGAAATTGACTCCTGCATCAGCAGTACTCGCCCGCATACATTCCACAGCTCAATAATAACTCCCGTGGTGTGGGATATGCCGTGAGGCAGAGCCTTCCCGACTCTGCGTCGATTTGCCGGGTTGTATTGAATGTACCTACTTGCCAATACTTGCCTGCTCACGAAGCGTAAATTCGAGAAATGTCCCGGCGGGCACTTTCGCATCCTGTTTTGCGGCACCGGACCAGGTCATGCTGCCTTGGCCGGTTCCGAGCGCACCCCCGACAACTTGCCCAAGGGCGCCGCCCAAACTAGGCTGTTGTTGTTGTTGAGGAGCCGATTTACGAGCGACTTCCCGCGCTGTATCAGATACAACCCTGGTCTTCTTCCCGTCGATGGTTAGGGTATACAGTTGAAACGCAAGTTCATCCTGATCTTCCCTCACTTTCATGAGACGGATCTCAGCAGGTACCCCTTTGCGGGCCAACGTTTTGCCGCCGGCCAAAATATCTTCATCCAGCGTTGCGGGAAATATATCGCCTGTCTTGGCAGTTCCAATAGCAATCTGCGAGTCGGTTCGCACTGTCACTGCAGTCCCGGCGGGAATGCTCACCGGACCCAAGCGGTCCTGCTGGCCAGGAGGTAGTTTAGGCGAGTTCTGTTGGCCCGGAAGTCCCGGGATGTCGGGGGGGGCGGCAACACCAACAATCGGCACCCAAAAGGTCGCTACCATTAGTACCAGCAAACATGCAGTCCATTTGGTTCTCATGATGTGCTCCTCTGTTTGATGTTAATTCGGATCTGAGATCAGAATTACCCTCAGACCCTATCTGACGGCAATTTTGGAAACGCTCCCAAGGGCAGACTCGCTTGCGAGGGCACGAGAAGCTAAAACCGCGATCGATGCCCCTATGATCGGGGCTAATCCAAAACAGCCATGGCCGCGCTCCTGCAAAAATGGCCGGCCCCGTGCTTCTCGTGTATAGTGTGTGGTGGGTCGGACCACACGCTAATATATTGCGTGTATAGCGGGTTGTATAGGGGGGTATAGCGGGTTTATAGCAGGTCGGGCCACGCCAATATGCTGACATTTCGAGCAATATTCGCTTCCAGGTCCGCTCGGGCTGCGATACCCCAGCCTGGAGCTACGAAGGCTAGTGCGCCGGGTCAGGATAGACCCGCATTTTGTTCCCAGGAAAAGCCTTCCAGCAACAATCTTATCGCTGATATTCAATTGACTTTCACACGGTTTCCTACATAACGAAAATGCGTTGTTTCGCGCACCGGCAAGCGATAAGATAGTAGTTTAATTTGAGAAGGCTTACACTCTTTGATCCGCGGTTAGCTGCCGCCCGGAATTGCCGGAAGAGCCGCCTGATGCTCGGTTCCGGCCTGCGAGGTAGATAAAAGATGCGTTATTCACAGGCGTTCATCCATACGTTGTTCGATGTACCCAAAGAGGCGGAGACACCTTCTCACATTCTCCTTCTCCGAGGCTCCTTCATCAGCCCCCTCGCCGCCGGGCTCTATTCGCTCCTCCCGCTCGGCCACCGCACGGCCGAAAAGATCAAGGCCATAATACGCGAGGAGTTGGATGCAATCGGGGGGCTGGAAGTTACCATGCCGGTGCTGAACCCCGCCGAGCTGTGGAAGAAGACGGGGCGCTACTTCGATATAGGCGA
>DBMO01000049.1:0-2973 GCA_002298995.1 Desulfarculales bacterium UBA696 | reverse complement strand
ACAAAGATCCGGGACGAGGCCCGACCGCGTGCCGGATTGCTCCGCGTGCGCGAGTTTTTCATGAAGGACGCCTACAGCTTTCACCGCGATTTTGAAGACCTCGATGCCTATTATCCCAGGATCTTCAATGCATACCTCAGGATTTTCGCGCGCTGCGGGGTTGGTTCTGTCCCCATCGAAGCTGATTCCGGGATAATGGGCGGGACCGGTTCCCATGAGTTCATGCTCGAATCGGAAAACGGCGAGGACCGCTTCGTGATCTGCCCGGCATGCGGATACAGGGCAAATACCGAAAAAGCGGAGGGGCTAAAGCCCCCGATTCAATCCCCTGATGTCGCCACTGCGGCCCCCATGGAGAAAGTGGCAACACCCGGAATAAAGACTATCGCCGATCTGATGAAAGTTTTCGGCGCCACTGAGGACCATTTCCTTAAAACGGTGGCATACGAAGCCGATGGGCAACTGGTTTTGGCGGCGGTACGGGGCGATTTCAATGTCTCTCCCACCAAGCTTGCGAACCACCTGAAGGCGATCCACCTCGACCTCGCCCCCGAAGAGGCGCTGTCCAAAAAGGGCCTTCACGCGGGCTTTCTGTCGCCGGTCGGAATCGGCTCGGTCCGGGTGGTGCTCGACACCTCGGTAACCGACGATTCTCTATTCGTGGCCGGGGCAAACGAGCCGGACGCCCATTACCGAAGCGTGCTGCCGGGGCGCGATTTCCAGGTGGGCGAGCGGTTGGACATAGCGGAGGTTCGCGAAGGCGACATTTGCGCCGGATGCGGGGGCGCGGCGCTCGAAATACGGCGCGGGATCGAGCTTGGCCACACCTTCAAGCTGGGGACGAAGTACACTGCGCCCGAGAGCATGGATGTGACCTTCCTCGACGGCTCGGGTGCGCAGGCCCGCGTTATAATGGGCTGCTACGGAATAGGCGTGGAACGGCTCATGGCGGCCGTTGTGGAAAGGTGNNCAGTTTCCGATAAGCATCGCGCCCTACCACGTAATCGTAAGCCCATTGGGCAAGGACCCCGAAATTGTAAGCACGGCCGAAAGAATATACGTGCTCCTCAACAGCTCGCTGGACGTGCTGCTCGATGACCGCGACGAATCCGCCGGGGTTAAGCTAAAAGANNCTTCTGGGAATTCCCGTCCGGATTGTTGTCAGCCGGAAGCTGATGAAGACGGGAGAGCTTGAGGTAAAAGTTCGCCGGACCGGCGAGGTCCGGATCTGCTCTGAAAAAGACCTGGACACGGTTCTGAATGAAATATTCGAATCCCTGAAACCTTCTCTCGAAGGGCTTCCTTATATGCCGGAGTAGTTTATCTTTGGTGCATGGACATTGTAGGGGGATATAAAAGATGAGATACAAGGTTGCCATCAGATCTTCCGATGAGGGATACAGCATCTCAGTGCCGGGTCTGCCAGGTTGTTGGTCCCAGGGAGCAACCGAAGAGGAGGCAATTGCCAACATTCGGGATGCTATTCAAGAGTACCTTGCTGCTATCAATGACCTGTTCCCGGATGCAGTGATTCGCGAAATTGAGATTGCCATTTAGGCCATGGTTAAAATACCCGGCATTGACCATCTTAACGCCGTTCGTGCCCTGCAGAAAGCTGGTTTCAGGGTCATTCGCCAAGGCAAACATATTGTAATGTCCGACGGGACACGAATTCTGACCATACCACGGCACAATCCAATTAATGCCTATACCATGAGCGGTATTGTTCACGACGCGGGGCTTACACCGGAGGAATTTAAAAAATTACTGTAAATTGCAGTAACGGCTCTCCGATCTGCATCATAGGCGAGGGGCGGGCACATGCCCGCCTCTCGCTACTTGTTCGTTAACAGATTGTAAGTCAAAATCCACACCCGCGGCAGCGTATCTAGGCACACATCTTATCCGATGTGCCTGTATATTTTGCCACTATGCAGGTGAACCTTCTGGCGAGTGCGGGTACTTTCGTGGCCGCAATCTTTATGGGATCGGGCGTACCATAAACAAGCCGGTTGGCGTCCGTATCCACCTGGACTATGGCGCCATCAAGCGCAACGCCGCCAAAGAGCCCTCTGGTTTTTGAATAAGAAAGAATCTCAGCGCTTAGCTTGATGTCAGTAGATGCCTCCCCTGACCTCCCGATCGGACCCGCCGCGATTGAAGCCGTTGCTCCAAGGGTGAGATCTCCCTTGCCGAGCGCCTCCACGCTTCTCTGGGTCATGAAGACCAGCACCAAATCGGTTACCTCGGCGCCGATCTGAAATCCGAAGCTTCCCCCGACCAAATTAATAAAGGAAGGTGAACTCCAGCTTCCATCAGGCTCCCTGGCTACAAATACTCCCTGTCCAAAACGGGCGCCGACAGCGAATGCCGCCTTGACAACATTTGGATATATCGCAATCCCCTTGGCGTCCGCGAGCAGGTTTGCCGGAATTGAATTATCGGGAATAGCCATGATCTCCTCTAGAACTGTAGAGGCCTTCTCGATCCGGATCATCTCGTCATTGACCGAAGCAGCCTTTGCCTGCGCCGGAATCAACGAGAAGACAAGACCGAATATCAGTAAAGGGATAATCAGATACTTCATTTAAACCTCCTGTGATCTTTAAATTTCTTGCGACACCAAAATACATGCACTTGTTTTAATTTAAAATAATCACTCGGGCACGACAGGCTAATGCAGGCCCGCTCATGGCGGGAAAATTGGGAAAAAGCCCGGGAAGGGGTATGGTGGAGGAAGGAGACGGCTGGATTGTTGGATTGATGTAACATATTGAAATATCAGGAGTATGTAGGTTGAATGAAGCTATGAATGGGTTCCGGGGCATCGCTTGATATAAAGGTGGCGGCGGCCTTCGGCCAGTGACAAGAGAGTTTAAGACCTTCGGTCGATAGGCATGGCGCGGTCAGGAAAAGAGCAACGTGAGCGGCCTGCCGAGCCAGGGGGGGGTGTTGCCCAAACCGGATTTGGAT
>DBMO01000060.1:63782-82701 GCA_002298995.1 Desulfarculales bacterium UBA696 | reverse complement strand
AGATACTTAGAGTTCGCGCGTCTGCTGAGAAAATGATAAATCGGGCCAAAAGTCAAGTACTTTTTATCACAACATTTGGGCTCGTCGGAGCGCAATAGGCTGAAAGTATTCAACTAATAACATTTCTCAAATCTCCCATCGACGACGGCCCGCCACCACCCCGGTGCCACAAAAGTCCGAACCGCATATCATCTAAAGCTCGGATAGCAGTACGTATTTTACCCTGGAAAAAACCGATCTGGCCGGCGCGGATTACTTAAAGTTGATTTTGCGCAGGTGAAACGGAACCAGCCGGAATTCATGATAAACTTTGCACAAATAGCCCGGATAACGCTTTCGGCGAGACCCCGGATTTCCAAAATGAGTTTTTGCGAAAAATAGGGAATTTACTACCCAAATAAATAGGGGGATGGTAAAAATCATACTGAAATTTTGCATTTCCAATTATCTGCACACAAATTCGAGCGCCGGAGGAACAGGAATGCTGGTCAAGAACTGGATGAGCAAAGATGTTGTCACAGTAGACGAAGAAGATTCAATGCAGCTTGCAATGTCGCTCATGAAGGAGCACAAGATAAGGATGCTCCCAGTGTTGAGCCTTGGAAGACTCGTGGGGATCCTTTCGGATACCGATCTGAAACGGGCTTCGGCATCCGATGCAACCGTTCTCGACATGCACGAACTTCTCTATTTGATAAACAAGATCAAGGTCCATGAAATAATGACCAAGAACCCGGTCACCATCCCCGATGATTACACAGTCGAGGAAGCGGCACAGGTGATGATGGAGAGAAATATTTCGGGGCTCCCGGTCGTGGACGATTCGGGCAAACTGGTCGGTGTGATCACCAGGCACGATATCTTCATGATCCTCATGAAGCTGAGCGGCCTCGGCAAACAGGGCGTTCAGTTAGCCTTCCTGATAGACGACAGGTCCGGGTCGATAAAGGAAATCGCCGATGTGATCCGCAGCCATGAGGGCCGGATCGCAAGTATCCTCAGCTCATACGAATACGCGCCCGAGGGCAAGCGCATAATGTATGTAAGGATATACGAACTCGACCGCTCAAGGCTGCAGGACTTCATTCATGAAGTGCAAACCAAGGCCACCCTCATCTACATGGTTGACCACCGGGACAACAAGAGGCAAATCTTCCGGGACATCCAGGCTTAGCCGGACGGCATCGAGAAGACGGCATTGCGGATTGCTTGAACTTCGGATGACCGCCAATGCGCATTTGCGCTCAAGATTGAGCAAATTCCGCTGAAGTAGCCTAGCCCCTTGCGGGCGTGTTTTTCTGACTGGATCGGTTACAAAACGTCCACAAGGGGCCAGGCTACGTGAACTCGCAGCTCAGCCAACCATCACATCTTGATCGCGACTCGGCTTTATGATTACGCTGAACGGGTGAGGTCAACAACCGCATTAAATAGCGAAACCCAATACCCCGTTATCGAGGTGTTGGGTTTCTTTTTTGGAAACCATTCCTGAATCTGCCATCAGCTTGCTTTTCGTTCCGGTTCGGAACCTGAAAAAATACTTGAGTAGACGCCGTAGCCTTCTTTTTCCAGATCATCTTTGGATATGAACTTTAGCGCGGCCGAATTCATGCAGTACCGCAGGCCCGTGGGAGGAGGTCCGTCATCGAAAACATGTCCGAGGTGGGAATCGGCGTGTTTGCTCCTGACCTCCGTCCTTGTCATGAAAAAGCTTCTATCCTTTTTCTCGACCACATTTCCAGGCTCCAGCGGCTTTGTGAAGCTCGGCCATCCCGTTCCGGAATCGTATTTGTCCTTGGAACTGAAAAGAGGCTCGCCCGATATGACGTCCACGTAAATTCCTTCCTCTTTGTTGTCCCAGTATTCATTCCTGAACGCCGGCTCGGTCCCGTTCTCCCGCGTCACCTTAAACTGCATGGGGGTGAGACTCTTGCGCAATTCTTCATCGCTTGGCCTGGATTTCGCCATCTGCGTCTTCCCGGCTTCCAGGCCGCCCCATTCACGCTTTACGAACTGGTCCCTGCCGGAATTCCACCGGTAGTATCCATAGCGCGCCGGGTTTTTCTCGAAGTAATCCTGGTGGTAATCCTCCGCGGGATAGAAGCGTGTGAAAGCTATAATCTCGGTTACGACAGGCTTTTTGAAATGTCCGGAAGCCTCGAGTTCCCGCTTCGACTCCTCTGCCAGGCGCTTTTGTTCTTCGTCGTGGTAAAAAATGGCGCTTCGGTACTGCGCCCCCCTGTCAACGAACTGCCCGCCGGCATCCGTCGGGTCAATGTGCTTGAAGAAATAGTCGACCAGTTCCCGGTAGCTTATCTTGCGCGGGTCGTAGATGACCTGGACGGCTTCCAGGTGTCCGGTGCCGCCACTGGAGACCGCCTCGTAGCTGGGATTTTCGACTTGCCCTCCAGTGTAGCCGGAGGTGACTTCGACTACCCCGTCGAGTTTTCTGAAATCGGCCTCCGTACACCAGAAGCACCCTCCCGCGAAGGTAGCCCGGGGCAAATCGGCCCTGTCCCTGTCCGAAACCGGTTTACCCTTTGGATGCTCGGAATGGGAACTCATTAGAACGGCAAGAAAAAACCCGGCAAATAAGACGGCTGAAATCAGAATTATCCCTTTCATCTCGTTTTCTCCCAATATGAATACCCACGGCTCTCGGAACATCGCCAAAACCGCGGAGCATTTATCGATAGATATAGATCAGATCATGAATCGGATTGGAATCTGAATCACTATAGAAGGTAAAGCCTTGGCATGAAATTACAATACCGGCACAATCGATAATTATTATCGGCTTTTGGGGATGATCTGGGGAATCCAGGGCACGGAATTGGTACAGCCGATCTGTTTTCATCGGCGGAGCAGGCTGAAATGGAAAAGTGAGGGCAAATGCCAAGAGCACCTGCTTCGCCGGGGGGCGTTGACTATCTTTCTAGGATTCCACTGCCGCTTTCATGCTGTCGAAGTGTTCTTTTCCCGATAGCAAGACCACGGTTTCGATAAACTTCCCGGCCGAGATATCTGAGCCCATCATGGCAAGGTAGGCTTTCCGGTCCAGCTCCGAATCTTCCAGCCCGGCTACGAAATCAACCATCTCGCGGCCTTTTTCCCTCAGTATTGCGAGCACTTCAGGTTTGGTGCAGTCCGCATGTTCGCGTGCATGCTGATTGGCCATTTCGGTAATTTGATCTCCAGTCAACTCGGGCAGTTTTCCGCCGCGGATTATCATCGAGGACATCGCAACCGCCTGGTAGTGACCTGCCCCGATGTGCCGCGCCGCCACACCCACCGGCCATTGCTCGTACGCGCACACCTTTAGCCATGCATCGTCGTCGCACCTTTCGACAAACGCTATAAGCTCATCATTGAATTTTTCGAGGCGCTCGGCCAAATCCTTTGCCCGCCTGTTCATAATTTCTCCTTCCAAACAATTCGATATGGCGGGTGGCGAATTGATGCACTCGGTCATATCGTGGGAGTTAGTTCAGGTTCTTCTCACGTTATTGAATGTATAGGAAAGTTAACCACCAAACTTCCGAGCGGCATGCCGCGTTGGTTAAGGAGGCAGGGCTTGAACGAAATTTTGATTCGTGGACTCTTGCCCCTCGACGAATACAACCAGACTCTGGCCGGGAACACTCACCCGCCGGACTGGACTAATCCCCGGCCGAGGGGCCGCTACAACCTGGTTGTCGTGGGCGCCGGAACGGCCGGTCTCGTTGCGGCCTCGGGTGCTGCGCAGCTCGGGGCCAGGGTGGCCCTGATCGAAAAGAGCCTCCTTGGCGGAGACTGCCTCAACTGGGGCTGCGTACCGTCAAAGGCAATAATCCGTTGCGCGCGGGCGGCTGATGATACCCGCAACCTGGCGCAATTCGGCATCCGCGCCACCGGGGAGACAATCGTAGATTTTGCGGCGGTGATGGAGCGGATGCGAAGACTTAGATCCGCGATAAGTTTCCACGATTCGGCGAAACGCTTCGCGGATATGGGTGTGGACGTTTTCCTTGGCGAAGCAAGGTTCAACAGCCCACAATCAATCCAGGTGGGCGGGACTGAACTAATTTTCAGCAAAGCGCTTATCGCAACCGGTGCGAAGGCCGTGGTGCCCGGGATCGATGGACTTGCCGAAGCCGGCTACCAGACAAACGAGACAATATTTTCGCTTACCGATTTGCCGGCCCGGCTTGCCGTTATCGGGGGCGGGCCACTCGGTTGCGAACTCGCCCAGGCCTTTCGCCGCCTGGGATCAGAGGTTGTGATCTTCCACCGGCCAGCTCACCTTCTGGAGCGGGAGGATGAGGACGCGGCAAGGATAATTCAGGCAAGGTTTGTAGAGGAGGGAATCCGGCTGTTGCTTAATACTTCACCCCGCAAAGTTGCCCGGACCGGGGGCGGCAAGCTGATACACTATGCCGGGGAGTCCGGAGAAGAGACCATCCTGGTCGACAAGATACTGGTCGGCGCGGGCCGCGCTCCCAACGTGGACGGCCTCGATCTGGAGAGTGCCGGGGTCGAGTATGACGTCCGAAGCGGGGTGAAGGTTGACGACCATCTTCGGACCGCGAATCCGCGAATCTATGCCGCGGGGGATGTTTGTCTTCCTTACAAGTTCACCCACATGGCCGAAGCAACGGCCAAGATCGCCCTCAGGAACTCTCTTTTCAGCGGGCGAGCCAGGCTCAGCGATCTTGCCATTCCCTGGGTGACCTACACCGACCCGGAAATAGCTCACGTCGGGATGAGCGAGCGCGAAGCCGAAGAGAAGGGAATTGCCGTGGACACTTTCGTAAAGCCGCTGGCCCAGGTGGACAGGGCCGTACTGGACGGAGAGACCGAGGGGTTCGCGAAAATCCATGTAAGGCGCGGGAGCGGCAGGATAGCCGGTGCAACGATAGTCTCCCGCCACGCCGGAGAAATGATAACCGAAATAACGCTGGCGCTTGCGAGGGGACTCGCTCTCAACACGCTATCCGACATCATACACCCCTACCCCACCCAGGCAGAGGCAATTAAAGGCGCAGCAGACCTCTACAACCGCAGTCGCCTCGGCCCCCGCCTCCAGAAAATTCTCTCTTTCTGGATGGCCCTGAAACGCTCGGCAGCCGTCTTCGCACTCGGGGAATACATGAATAGGGCAAAGGCGGCTTTAAAGAAAAGCCTGCGCGGCTGGAAGAAACGCGGAGATTAGAGTTCCAGGGAAGTGATTATTGACATAGGCTGTTGATACGGATACTTGAGGGATTGTTGTGAGGGGCAGTAGCTAAAAGAGATGTCTGATGCCAATTGGCGTTCAAGATGACACAAGCAATGCTTTTAAAGACGTTGGGAGCTGCGCCCCCAACCCCCCACGCCGCTTTCGCGGCTTATATGGCGGCCTTAGGCCCTTTAGCGCTGGATGAACAATGACGTCCAATCAGATACACGGCGACCCCGGACCGCCAGGGGGCAAATATAGGGGCAAATCGAAAATCCTTGCTCTTATCGCATTTCTCCTACTGGCCTTCGCCTCCGTCCGTTACACCCCCCTGAGTGAATATCTAAACGCGCACGCGCTCCATGGCCTGCTCGACAGGGCAGGATTCTGGGCCCCCCTGGTCTTTATTCTTTTCTACACGGCCGGGGTTTGTCTCTTCGTTCCGGGCACCGTGCTAACCGGAATCGGGGCAGCCATTTTCGGGCCTTACCGGGGCTTTTTCTACGTCTACCTCGGGGCGATGGCAGGCTCGGTAGTCTCCTTCTACATCGCGCGCACGCTGGGAAGGGATTTTGCCGCGTCGGTCGCGGGAGAGAGGCTCAAAAGATATGACAGGGCAATCGAGCAAAACGGTTTTGCCACCGTACTCTACCTGAGGCTCATTTACTTTCCCTTTACTCCCATGAACTTCGGCATGGGTATTACCCGCGTCCGGTTTTTCGATTATTTTCTCGGCACGGCTATTGGGATATTTACCGGGACCTTCGTTTTGACTTTCCTTGTGGGAAGTCTAAAAGAGATCTGGGTTTCCGGGAACTGGACAGGGTTGATGTCCCCGAAAATCCTGCTCGCGCTCCTGCTGTTCGCCATTTCTTTCCTGATCCCGAAACTGGCAAAAAGGATACGCGGCGAATAGGCGGGGTAAAATCGGAAGGCATGGGCCTTGTGGCGTTATTTCCTCATCAACGCGGAGATTCGCAATATTTGCGCCGTCGCCTGTATAAAGGGTTGGAGAGGGTATTGCCTTGGGTAAGGAAATCGCGCGGTTGGATTTTTTGCATTCGCACCGAGGCTGCATGGGATCGCGGCTGGGGCGATGAGATCTTTCGCATGCACCGTGTTGCCGCTATTCGATTATGCAGCCTGGCGAAATACTTTTGGGAGCTTCTTCGTATTGATCGGATAGTGTTAGAAAACGGCGGGTTTTGTCCGAGACCAAAAAGTCTTTCAAAATTTTTGAAATGTTGTGTTGCAACACGCGGAAGTTTTCCCTGACATCTTCATCCAGAAGGTTCCATTCACAAAAATTGCTCGTTTCGCCACTTTCGAGACAAACAAAGCTTCCTTCCATGATTTCGAGTTCTATTCCGTCCGCTCTGATCAACATACTTATTCTCCTGTTAATATGGATTACAATCCGTAAACCAAGAGAATGGGTGTGTCAATCCGGCGTTCGCCTTTTCACGAGCAGGTCTTTGCAAACTCGAAGCGCGGCTGCGGGTCCGCGGTTTCCGTAGCCGACGAAAGCTCACAAGACGCATGCTCTTCATCAATGGGCAACACGACCAGAAACATCGATCCTTTTCCGACTTCACTCCTGACCATCACCTGCCCGCCGTGGGCCTTTACGATCCCCTGCACCAGCGGCAGTCCCAAACCCGTCCCGCTGCCGCAACGTATCTTTTCACCCCTGTAATAGCGCTCGAAAATGTGGGGGAGGTCCTGTTCGGGTATACCGGCGCCCGAATCGGCAACGATCATGACAATTTCATCACCTGCTGTGCTCCTGTCCGCGTAGAGCAGGATTGTCCCGCCGGCCGTGGTGTATTTGATTGCATTATCGACCAGGTTTGCAAGGACCTGAAACAACCGGCCCCTGTCGCCTTTCAGCGTTAGACCCGATGTGATCGATGAAGCCAGCTTCTGCCCGGCGTCCGCGGCAACAGGTTCGAATGTCTGAATGATGCTGTGGCACAACTCACTTATCGAAACCGTTTCACAGTGCAGAGCCAGTGCTCCCGCATCGGCTTCGGATTCGTCGAGTACCGAGTTGCACACGCTCAACAGACAGTCCATCCTCTCCATTATCTGGTAGAGTGTAAGCTTGTACTCGTCGCGGGTGCGATTTTCATTCAGGGTTATCTCGGCCAGACCCCTTATCCCCGCGATCGGGGTCCTCAAATCATGGGCGAGGTTTTCGGTAACTTCCCGAATTCCTTTTACGAGGGTATCTATTCTTTCCATCATCGAATTGAATGCGACCGCGAGCTGGTCCAATTCGGCGCTCCGGCCTGACATGGGCATGCGCTTGCCAAGGGAAAGGGCTGAGATCCCGGATGCCATCCGCACCATTTCTCTAACCGGCAGCAGTGATCTTCGGGCCAGCAACACCCCGACACCCACCGACAGAATGACGGCAATCAATCCCACCTTTAGCAGATCGCGGGAGAAACCTTCCATCCATAATTCGTGCTCCGAAGGCGGCAGTCCGATCTGAACAAGAACACCCTTTTCAAGCGGAGTATAGATCGTTCGTATCCGGTCACCTTCCACCCGGACCGATTCGCTTTGCTCCATCCCGCTGGAAGCCGCACCCGCCAGTTCCATACTTAATGGAATGTCCTTGAGCTGGCCCTCCGTCTCATATATGACGGTCCCGTTCCCATCGACTATTCTTCCCAGAAAACGACCATCTTCCGTGGCCGCCTCCCTGTCCAGTATGCTGCGCACACCTAAAATTCCCGAACTCTCGTAGGCCTTGCGAATCTCCTTGACTCCCTCCCGGAGTTCCTCATCGATCCAGCGATTCAGATCGGCCTGCATTATGAAATAAAAAATTCCGAAAACGACGGCGAAGCACATTGCGAAGATGCCCGCATACAGGAGCGTTAAACGAAAAGCCAGACTGTGTAAGTATCTCATGTCTCTTCCGCCAGGATGTAGCCCGCACCGCGAACTGTCCTGATGAGTTGAGGTTTGTCGGGGCGTTCGATTTTTTCCCTCAGCCGGCAAATGTGCACTTCCACAACATTTGTCGCGGGATTGAAGTTATACCCCCAGACGTTTTGAAGTATCTGGGTGCGGGTTACCACCCGCCCGCGGTTTCGCACCAGGTATTCCAGGAGCCTGAATTCCTGGGCCTGAAGCTCAATGGGCTCCTCGCCGCGCGATGCACGACGGCCCAGAAGATCGATAACCAGGTCGGAAACCTCCAGCTTGACCGGCTCCTGGCCCCCTCCCGCTCTCCTTAGAATGCTCTGTACCCGGGCAAGGAGCTCTGCAAAAGCAAAGGGCTTCACCATGTAGTCGTCGCCTCCGGCCTGAAGTCCCGTAATCCGATCATTGACGCTGCGCCTTGCACTCAAAATGAGAACCGGGGCATTTATCTTCTCGCTTCGCAGACTTTCCAAGATTTTCAGTCCGTCCATGCCGGGCAGCATTATGTCAAGAATCATAATATCATGGATTGCCTTCCTCCCGAGCCGCAGCCCCTCAAAGCCATCCATCGCTACATCGACCTCATAGCCTTCCTCCCGGAGTCCTCTGGAGACAAAATCCGCAATCGCCCGGTCGTCTTCAACCATCAGGATACGTATTGTCTTATGCTTGTCCATAAATCCACATCCCTGGAAACAATGTTAACCGAGGCAGCGGCAGATCGCCCCGGCAGGCTTTTCCTTTTAATCTAATGGCCGGGCAATCTCTTTCCAGGAGTAATATTAACCCGAATTAATTTATTCTTTCATCATTCTTTGGATACAATCCCTACTACATAAGAGCTGCTACTGATTGCGATGCTCACCTGATGAACACGACAGCCGAGCAGATTCGGGTTCAACAGGGATTGCAAGGGAATTAGGGAATGCGCACGCAATCGATGCGCTACGGACACGATAAGTGTCCTTATAAGAACTCAAGTAGAGAAAGGTAATAAATGAGAGCAAAATCAATAACCATTTTTATCCTGGCATTGGCTTCCGTGGTGCTGTACGTAGGATCGGCCCAGGCAAACTCCGGTTACATGACAGCATTCAATGCGGCCTATCCAGCCTCGAAACTGGTGGGCAATTGCAGTGTGTGCCACACCACAGTTCCCACGACCAACCCTTATGGGGCTGATTATGCGGCGGGTGGATACAGTTTCGCGGCCATCGAACCGAAAGATAGTGACGGTGACGGATTTACCAATATTGCCGAGATAAATGCCGGGACCTTCCCTGGCGATGCCACAAGCCATCCAACGACCCCGGCGCCTGCCCCGGCCCCTGCACCAGCTCCGGCGCCCGCGCCTGCCCCAGCACCGGCTCCGGCGCCAGCTCCGGCACCAGCTCCGGCTCCAGCACCTGCTCCAGCACCCGCGCCTGCGCCTGCGCCTGCTCCGGCTCCGACCGCCGGCACCATTTTCACCGATGATTTCTCAACTTGCACCGCCAGCGGCTGTCCGAATTGGGAAACAATCACAGGCAGTTGGTTCGCAATGAATGGAGGCTTTGCGTCCTCATCGCATAACAACGACCTGACTCTTGTTATGGGTGTTGCCGCTTTGGATCAGTTCCAGACGGGCCGTATCGAATCCAAGGTCACTCTGACCACGAATCAGACACCGGATGCCACAAGCTATCTGAGTGCCAATACGATCAATCCGCCCAATGGGTCCTTTGTGTTCGCCTATATCGACAGCGCCCACTACAGGTATGTCACATTGGGTACGGACCAGGTTGTTATCGGCCAGGTAGGTGACTTTGAAGGTGAATTCGCCGGCCCGAAGATTTCCCAGCTCAGAACGGTTGCCGCTGACACGGTTCACCAAGTGAGGATTGACATTGATGCTATCGGTGGCGTAATTGTTTCAGTTGATGGTATCCCCGCAGCTTCCTACACCTTCATGACTTCGGTTACCGGAAGGGTGGGATACTACGCCAAGGGTGCCGAGAGCCTCTACGACGACTTCAGCGCCGGTGACAGTTCCCTGTTGGGAGCAACTGTTGGTCAAGCTTTATCAGTAACTTTTCCGTGACTTGATCTACTTATGTAAGATCATGATAGACGTTCATTAGTACAAGACAGGGCCGGTTTTCCGGCCCTGTCTTCCTTTCATCCGAACATCCATCGGTTCCAATTCCCGTCGGTTACCAAGAACAGAACAACTGCCTGAGCCGCCGCCCAGGGATTATGACGCCCGACTACGCGCCTCAAAGCCGCGCGGAAGCGGATCGTTGATACATTGGCGGCCGTATGATAATAGTGTCCGGATTGCACCTCCGTTGCCAAACCCGTCTCAATAAGGAAAGCGCCAAAGTGACAGACCGCGTAATCACGCCCCAGCAGAAGGAAGAAGACCTCTCGGTCGAGACGAGTCTTCGGCCGCGCACCCTGGATGAATATATAGGGCAAGAGAGGGTAAAGGAGAATCTCACGGTCTTCATCGAGGCGGCAAAGCAGCGCTGCGAACCCCTGGACCACGTTCTTTTCCACGGTTTCCCGGGGCTTGGGAAAACATCTCTAGCCGCGGTCATAAGCAACGAACTGCGGGTAAATATGAGAAGCACTTCGGGACCGGTCATCGAGCGCCCCGGAGACCTTGCCGCAATACTCACCAACCTCGAACCGGGGGACGTGCTCTTTATCGACGAAATCCACCGGCTGAACCACGTTGTCGAAGAGATACTCTACCCAGCCATGGAGGATTTCAAGCTTGACATAATTATCGGCCAGGGCCCATCCGCGCGCACCATCAAGCTCGACCTTCCGGCCTTCACCCTGATCGGGGCAACCACCAGGGCTGGACTTCTTTCGCCCCCGCTTCGCGACCGTTTCGGGGTCTCCCTGAGGCTCGAGTTCTACCAGCCGAACGAGCTCAGAGAAATAGTCCTGCGCTCAGCTAAAATCCTCAACATCACCATCGAGGAAGACGGCGCGATCGAGATCGCCAAAAGATCGCGCGGGACCCCAAGGATCGCAAACCGCCTTCTGCGCCGCGTCCGCGACTACGCGGAAGTGCGGGCCGACGGCGTCATTTCGCGCCCCGTCGCCGACAGCGCCCTAAGGATGCTCGATGTGGATGAAAAAGGATTTGACGGAATGGACCGGAAGATCCTGGAGACGATAATCCACAAGTACGACGGTGGACCAGTTGGGATAGAAACCTTGGCAGCATCGGTTTCCGAGGAGAAGGACACCATCGAGGACGTCTACGAGCCGTTTCTGATCCAGGAAGGCTTCATAAACAAAACCCCTCGAGGCCGCCTCGCAACCCGTCTGGCCTACGAACATCTCGGCGTTTCCCGCCCCTGCGCAACCGGCGGGCAGCTGAAGCTATATCAATCCTGAAAAAAGCGGGGGACTGGCTCCCCTCTTCTTTTGAACTTCTTTTAAGACCTTCTCAAAAAACCACTTCGTCACCATTGCCAACATACAACGGACTCTTGCTGCCGTACTTGGCGGTTCCCCGCACTACCGGGATTCCCGCGGCGATCATTTTTTCGATCGCAAGAATGCCGGTGCAATGGTTTGCGGCGACTTTTTTCAAGCCTATTGCCGCCAGATCGGAAATGATCGGGTCCAGCTTCGGCTCCCACTGCTCGAAGGGTGATATGTGGAGTCCACCGTAGAGGCCGTAAGGCTCTGGATTTCCGGCGATATGTTCCTGCCCGTATTTTAGCAGGTTTATTACTCCCATGTGGCAGCAGCCGGTGACGGTGACCAGGCCTTTGTCCTTTATGTTGAAAAAAAGCCCGTGCTCTCCCTGAACCCGCAGAATAATAGAGATATCAAAGGTAGCGGAGCCGCATCCCGGAAAAAGCTTGTGGATCGTGCCCGGTTCGAGTTCGACCACCTCTCCGCGATGCCCGCTCTTTTTTATAAGTTCCCTGCCTTCGGGGTAAAACGATTTCGAGATCACCAGTTTTATGTCGGGGCGGTACTTCAGCACGACGGGTAGGCCCCAGAAATGATCCAGGTGCTCGTGCGAAATGTAGACAAACTCGATTTCCCCGTTTTGCAGCATCTCGTGGATGCCTTCGCGCCGGAAACAATATTCCATCCACGGCTCGTTCCAACCCGTATCGAGGAGGAATCGGGTAACCGTACCGTCAAGCGCGGCGGCTTCTACAAGGGCGCTGTAGCCCCCGGCGTTCTTTGGGTCCCACGCTACTTCGTACTGGTTCGTCGCCAGTCCACCTGATCTTCTGGCATCGGCAAGCAACTGGGTCGAATCGAACCAGCTGGTCTCCGAAACGCAGAGTATGCGGACACTCGCGCACAACCCGATATCGATTTGTCCCCGGTCGTCCACGGCTTTGCCTCCCTGCCCGGCTCAATCAGTAGTATAAAGATTTTCTTCTTTTCCGCCTTTTTCCGCCGGCCCATCCTAAAAAGACCCCAAGAAGCAGCACCAGGGCGCCGGCGACGAAACCGTGGATATGCTGCGAGAGTTTGAGATTTTCATTTTCCTGGAGAAGGCTCTGCATATTTTCCTGCGCGCTGGCAAGGCCGGTCTTCGCGGAATCGAATTCGGACTTTAACTTGAGGTAGTTGGTCGAGCCGCCTTTAAGCTCCTCGTAGGCCGCATTCAACTTGGTGAGTTTGTCGGTGAGTTCCTTTTCCTTCTGGACGAACCCCGCCTTTTCCTTATCCATTGTGCTCAGTTTATCATTAAGAGCCTTATTTTCCTCCCCGAGTTCCCGAGCAACCGAGGAATCCGGCGGCCACGCTCCCAGGAACTTTACCTGTGCCCAGCCGTCGCGTGTCTCGCCCCCGGGTTTTATATAGCGCACGTGCACCCATTGGTTGGGGGTTACCAGCTCGACCGGCGACCCGGGAGGCACCTCGATGACTGTCTTCCCGTTACTGTTCGGAGTGTTTTTGAGGGTAACTTCCTGTGAGTCCGTGACATAAGCCTTTGATCCAAAGGCCGTACCGCAGCATAAAAAGACTGCTATTAGCAAGATTGCTGAACAGGGTCGCATTTTTCTCATAATGCTTTCGCCTCATTGCCTGTTAATTTATATTCTGAATAATGACTCCTCCTCAGGACGCGAGAGAGCATTATAGATTCCCCATCCGCACCCGGCAAGGAAAAAGCCGGGAAACCCGGCGCGTGCGCTGAAATCGGAAGGAAAGTATGGAAACACTGTCAAAGCTCATAGACACTCACGCTCACCTGGATTTTCCCGAATTCATTGACGATATCCCCCCCATCCTGGCAAGGTCGAAAAAGGCCGGCGTCGGCACGATAATAACTATCGGGATCGACCTGGCGAGCAGCCGCAAGGCAGCATCTCTTGCCGAAAACTACCGCGAAATTTACTCCTCCGCGGGACTTCACCCGCACGGCGCCGCAGTCCTGGATGATGCATCCCTTGGAGAGTTCAGGGACCTTTTAGCTAAGGAGCGGGTAGTTGCGGTCGGGGAGATTGGCCTCGACTACTTCCGGGACAGGAAACCCCGGCCCGTGCAAATAGAGTGCATGAGGCAGCAGATCGAGTTGGCCGTCGAGGTCGGAAAACCGGTTGTTTTCCATATTCGCGAAGCCTGGGAGGACTTTTTCCGCATTGTCCCCGATTATGCTCCCAGACTATCCGGGGCCATTATGCACTGCTTTTCAGGCAACCGGGAAATTGCCGAAAAATGCCTGGCAATGGGGTTTTTTCTCTCGATTCCGGGCGTTGTAACTTTCCCTAAAGCAGACCTGCTCCACGAGGTTACACGGCGTGCCCCACTCGAGAGGCTGCTCGTCGAAACCGATGCCCCCTACCTCACCCCCGTTCCCCACAGGGGGAAAAACAACGAACCCGCATACGTCCTGCATACGGCCGAAATGGTGGCAAAACTGCGGGAAGAGCCGTTCGAGAAAGTAGCCTTGCAGACGACGCTCAACGCAAAGTCGGTCTTCAGGCTGTAATACAAGTCTCAGTCCGGAGCATTCAGAGTTGTGTGCAGATAAAATATGGGTTATCCATCATCGAGCATGAAATCCAGCAAACAGGTGCCGGCCGTCTCTCCACTCAAGGACAAATGATGAGACTTTCCAGGGGAATTCAGGGACTTCGGGGTGTCAGAAGGTTTGGCACCATAACGAAGGTCCTCTTTAAGCACGGGTTTGGGGACGTTGCCGAAAGAATTTTCAACGGCAGGGAAAAACGCGACCCAAAAGAGCCGGAACGCCATCTTTTCCTGGGGGCCGGGTATCCTTCCGCGCGCCGGATGAGGCTTGTGCTCGAAGAGCTTGGGCCGAGCTTCGTCAAGCTGGGCCAACTAATGAGCACGAGGGCCGATGTCTTCCCGCCGGAATACATCGAGGAGTTCAAAAAGCTCCAGGACAGCGTTCCGCCGATTCCTTTCTCGGAAGCAAAAGGCGTGATCGAGCGCGAGCTGAAGCGGCCCCTGCTCGAGATATTCGCGGAATTCGATGAAGAATCCCTTGCCGCCGCATCGGTTGGCCAGGTCCATATCGCAAAGCTGCATTCGGGGGAGAAGGTCGCGGTCAAAATCATCAGGCCAGGAATCGACCGGCAGATAAAGCAGGACCTGCGGCTCATGTACTACCTGGCTGAAAAGGCGGAAAGGGCGCTTGAAATCGCCCGGCTTGTCGGCGCGGAAAACCTTGTCAGGGAATTCGAGCGAAACATTACCCGCGAACTCGATATGATGATCGAGGCGGGAAGCATAGAAAAGTTCGGCAAGAATTTCGAAAAGGTGGCTGAAATCCACATTCCGCAAGTCCATTGGGAATACACGACCCGGTCCGTCCTGGTAATGGAGCACATAGAGGGCATAAAAATGGACCAGGTCGATCAGATACGCGCGGCGGGGATCGACCCGAAGGAAGTCGCGGTGATCGGGCTTCGCTCTTTTTCGCGCCAGCTTATGGAGTACGGGTTTTTCCACGCCGACCCGCATCCCGGCAACACCATCGTAATGTACGACGGCCGCGTGGGCCTGGTCGACTTCGGCATCACGGGCTATCTCGACGAGGAGACCATGCACCAGATTGCAAACCTCTTCCTCGGCTACGCCGAACACAACTACGATATGGTCATGGACGCCTTGATGGAGGCCGGACTTATAAACGAGGACATGGACCTCACCTCCTTTCGAAGCGACCTCAAAGACGCCAGCGAAACCTTCTACGGCCGCTCGCTCCGAAATATTTCCGTAAAGGATGTCTACGACCAGGTGATGGGCCTCGTCTTGAAGTACCACATCCGTCTCCCTAGAAATCTCCTTTTGCTGCTCAAGACCTTCATCCAGACAGAGGCCCTGGGGAAAATACTCGGCAGTGACGCAAGCCTTCTCGAAGTCACCAAACCGTTTGCAAAGGAGCTGCTAAAGCGCGGCTACGCAACGCGAAGCCTGCTCAAAAATCTCGACCGCGAATCCCGCGCGGCCGGCGGATACTTGCGAAACTTTCCAAAGCACATTCACGATATCCTGAGGCAGACCGCCGCGGGGCGGCAGCGCATAGAATTGCGGCTTTCAGGAATCGAGGAAACCCGCTCTCAGATCGAAAAGGGAGCAAACCGGCTGACGGTCGGACTGGTCGTATCCGCCTCGATTATCGCCGCGGCCATGATCCTCAATTCCGGCCAGAGGATCTTCGAATTCAGCACGACCCTTTTCGGCCTGAGGACCATATCCCTCACCGCCGTACTTGGCCTGATCGGCTACGGCGTGGCAAGCCTTCTGGGCATTTGGCTGATAATTTCCATCCTGAGATCGGGCCGGCTATGACCTGCCGACTCAGCAATATTAATAAAGTGCGTTGCAAGTGGGATCGGCAATACCCGCAAAGCGCGCGGGTCGCAACGGCCCTCCTCTGTGTTGCGGCAAGGTCTCCCGACCTTACCGGCCGCAATGACCGAAGGTCTCCAAGATATCCCAACCAGTCATTACATGGTCGGCCTTAGAATATATTCAAAGATTTGGAGATCTTCGGTTGATATCATGGCGTGGTCGGGAGACCACGCCAGAACCTGGGATGGAAACCGCGCCGCAACCTCGGGCTACCAATCAGCGGGTGGCCCGGATTCATATCCGGGTGCGGAGCACAAGATGCCCGGCGGCGGCGCTGGAATCGAGAGGAACTGAATATGGGGACCACCCTCTTGCGCTTCGCGCCCGGATATGAATCCGGGCCACCCCCACCCCCAATGCCTTCGCTAATTTGTGGATCGGTGGAACTTTCCATTTTGGAAACAGCCCATAAAGCCATGTCAAACCTGCACTTGCGCCTTGTGGCGTATAACCCGATTACATTTACTTCATAATCCGGTTTGATCGAAAGGACCACGCATGAGCACCGCCCTTATTCTTATCGACATTCAAAACGACTACTTTCCCGGTGGGAAAATGGAGCTTTCCGAAAGCCTTGCCGCAAGCCTCAAGGCGCGGGACCTCCTCACTTTCTTTCGCAAAAATCAGCTTCGGGTAATCCATGTTCAGCACCTATCCGTGCGCCCCGGAGCAACCTTTTTCATTCCCGGCACCACCGGGGCGGCCATTCACGAAAATGTCAGACCTCTCCCCGCCGAAACCCTGATAGAGAAAAACTTCCCCAACAGCTTCCGGCAAACCCGCCTGCTCGACCATCTCCGCGAAACCGGCACAACCAGCCTGACAATCGCCGGCATGATGACCCACATGTGCGTCGAAGCCACAACCCGCGCCGCCTTCGACCTGGGCTTCGAATGCACCCTGATCCACGACGCCTGCGCGACAAGGTCCCTCTCATTCGGAAACAACACCGTCTCGGCCGAGCAGGTCCAAACATCCTTCCTCGCCGCCCTAAACGGCCTTTACGCAAAAATCCTGTCGTGCGATGAGTTCACCGGCGGGTTCAAGCCATAGGCAGCAGGTCAGACCCACTGCCCTAATCCTAAAGGGATTTGCTTTTCGACAAAGCTTGTGATAGTCATGAAATTTCATATTGCGCCCATAGCTCAGCTGGATAGAGTGCCGGACTACGAATCCGTAGGTCGGAGGTTCGAATCCTCCTGGGCGCGTAAAGAAATAAATGGGTTACGGAGGTCCGCCGTAACCCATTTTGCTTTTGGTCTCATTTTGTCCCCATTGTGCCCCCACTTTCGCAAACACGCCATTGCGAAGCCCCTGACCTGTCTGGATTTCATCAGGACCGATTACATTGGCCTATTTTTCGTGAGAAAGATCACACGGGCCCAAGATGATAATTGAATCTGAAAGCTTGTAGAAGTAATGCAATTTGGAAGGGTTTGCCTGGCCGGGAGAATCGGGGAAAAGGCCGGTTTATACCGGTGGTTGAAACCATGGGAACCAAGGGAGATGCTCATCCGGGGAGTTTTGAGCGCTCGGGGTGTTTTCTGGTATTGACCGAACAGGGTTCGAAACCCTGATCCAACCATGACCTTTTATCAGAAAATCCGGGGGCGCGGATGCATCCAGGGTCCGCGCCCCTATATCTTGAATCAATGTATCAAGGCCTTCGCCACGTTATTCATTTCACCGGTCTCGACAATTGAATAAGCCGAGTCAATCAGGGCGATGATATATTTCCCACTGAGGCCAATCCCCTCATAACTGAATTGCAGGGCCTGGCTCTGACCGGCATTTAGAGGCCCCACTGTCCCTTTAGACAGGAGCTTGTCCAAGGTTATTCCATCACCCGATAGATAGAAGGATACAATGTTAAATCTTCCTGCCGTGCTTTGATTACCAGCGTTACTTATCTGTAATGTTCCAATAATTGTTCCGTTCTTATAGTTAAAACTTGTCCACTTACCGGCAAGATCGGGGCCGGCATATTTAACCGTTACAGTTTGAGTTGCACCGGATTGGAGTCCGGCATGATCGGTCACGGTGAACCTGAAGGTTAACGGATTGCTGTCACCTGCGTAAGTTGGCGCCACGAAAGTAGGCAGCAATACCTTTGGGTCCGAGAATGTCACCGGGGAACCGCCTGTTTGATGCCACCGAACCGAAGCAATTGCAGAAGCGGGATCCGGGGTCCCGGATCCATTCAGCGATGCGACTTCCCCACTGCTTACAGTTTGGTTTGGACCAACATCAGCATGAGGAGCGGCATGGCGCGAGATGACGTTCACGGTGCAGGTGCTTCTGGATTTCAATCCGAAAGTGTCGCTTACCGTCAGTCTGAAGGTAAGGCTTGCGCTCCCCGAAAGGCTCTCGGGCGCTATAAAGTTAGGCTGGGGCACATCCGATTTGGACAGGGTCACCGGAGCACCGTCAGTTTGTTCCCAAAGGTATGAGAGGGAGGAATCTTCAAGATCTGTTGATTTGGATCCGTCCAGCGTTACGATGGTCCATGGGCTGACCGCTTGTTCCGGGCCCGCATCGGCCACAGGTGGCTGATTGATCAAAGTCACATTGACGATGCAGGTATCAGTTGCCTTCAAGCCGTTATTGTCAGTAACAGTAAGCATAAAGACAAGCGCCGTGCCGCCAGGTCCCACCGAAGGCGCCTTAAAGGTGGCTGAAGCAGCGGATCGATTCGAAATGGCTACTGCTGCTTGTCCACTAATTTGTGTCCATAGATATGACACTATTTGGCCGTCCTGATCCGTTGAATTGGCCCCATTGAGTCTCACCATGGATCCCAGAGCCACGGTTTGATCCGGTCCAGCATCGGCAAAAGAGCTTTGTGCCGAGATTGCGAAGCTTGCCGAGATGGTGTGATTGGCGCGGACATTTGCGAAAGTATAGCTTGCAACCGCTCCGACCGAGACC
>DBMO01000060.1:0-63646 GCA_002298995.1 Desulfarculales bacterium UBA696 | reverse complement strand
TTGACCGTCACCGCGGCGGCGGGCGAGATCGAGCCGTTTGAACCCGAGGTTGCTGTAATGGTATGGCTTGCCGCGTTGGCTATGAAAGCGGCAGCAATGGAGTGCGGCGCGGAGACCCCGGAGATTGTATAACTGCCAACGGCCCCAACCGACTGACCGTCAACCAGCACGTCGAGAATCTTGTGATTCGCATCGGGGACAATATTGAAAGTTTGATTTGCGCCCTGACTCTGGAAAAGAGTGCCGCTTGGCGAGATGCTCCCTCCTGATCCGGCCGATACGGTCATCGGATAGATGACCAGTTCCTGCGAAAAGTCACTCTCGCTGTTGTTGCTGTCATAGGCTGTGGCTGCAATGAAATAAGTTGAATTGGACAAGCCTTTCAACGCGCAGCTAGTGTTGGTGCCGGCATCGATGCTGTTCGTGTAATTTCCTGTCGACAGGCCATAATATAGTTTATAGCCGGCAACCTGTGTTGATGCCGGGTCCCATGCCACGGTAACCTGCGCGCTATGGGCCTGCCCCGCAAGCGCGATGGAAACAAGGGCCAGTGCCAGAGTGCAAACAGCACCGAAGCGGCATGCGAGAGGTGAGGTGGTTTTATTGAAAAGCAGGGACCGAGACATGAGAGCACCTCCATACACGAGGGTGGGGAAAACACTCTCAACGAGAACTTACAGCGCGATTATCAGCTCTTCAAAGCTACTGACTTTCCGCGGACCGACCTTGCCACGTCGCCATTTTCCATGAATGGGGCTTCGAGACCCTATTTGGATCAGGGGAGCGAATTTGATCATCCAACCAACTCGGAAGATTTTCCAGATTTAGAGTTGAAGATGGTCCGCCATCTTTCCGAAGGCGCGGTTCGTTAGTTTGGCAAAGGTGAGCCGCCGGGTTGCCAATGGACTTGGTGAGGGAAATCATGGAAGCAATCCGGGTGAATATTGTCTGAATGGGATCAAATCGCATTCCGGAATGTGGTCTCGATGGTAGGATTCGGTTTCAAAATCGAAATTGAAATGAGTCCTTTCGCGAACCTGTCCGGGTTAAGGCTGGTGGCGATAATAACGGAGGATATGAAGGCTTTCTCGTACATGACTGTCGGAAAACCAATACAGGTCTGTTTGGGATATGACAGAACCAGATTCATTGCCCCTGGCGGGGAAAAATGGTGTGCACGAAAATTCAAAGGTCATTTTTCCCCAACTCCATCCAGAGCTCTTCGAACAACTTGGGCTACCATCATCCTGCTTGCCGGTTTCATGAGAAACTCACGAATGCCGACTCCACTGGATCGTTCCTCAGCCAACTCTTCACTATAGCCGGTACAGAGAATTATCGGTATGCCGGGACGAATGGCCAACAGCTCTCGGGCCAATTCCACGCCCGTCAAGCCCGGCATTGTCATGTCCGTGAAGACCAGATCAAAAGCATCCGGCTGGGCGCGGAAAGCCTCAAGGGCTTCAAGACTGCTGGTTTTGGCGCAGACACGGTAGCCAAGCGACTCCAGGACTTCCTTTTCCAATTCAGCCAGGCCTTTCTCATCGTCGACCAGGAGTATGAACTCGGTGCCGGTGGGGAGGATTTCAGCTTCGTCTATCAAAGGAATGATATCCCCAATTCTAGGAAGGTATACATGAAAGGCGGTGCCCTTGCCGGGTTCACTATGAACGGTGATAGCTCCACCATGGTCTTTGACTATGCCCTGAACAACAGCAAGTCCCATCCCGGTCCCTTCGCCCGGCTTTTTGGTGGTAAAGAACGGATCGAAAATCCTTTCGATAAGCAACGGATCGATACCTTGTCCCGTGTCGCGCACAGTAAGCTTCACGTATGGACCAAGCTTCAGATCGGGATGTTGGGCGGCATGGGGGTCGTCGACATCGAGGGTTGTGAGGATCACCCGCAAAATTCCGCCCTGGGCAAGCATGGAATCTGCCGCATTGGCGCAAAGGTTTACCAGGACCTGGTGGAATTGGGTTGGGTCGGCCATTGTCATGTCCTCCCCAGGCGGGATGGAAATTTCCTGGCGAATATCGATCGTGGTCGGCAAAGTGGCGCGAATGAGTTTGAGGGCCTCCTTGACAATCGGAACTAGCGAGAGCGGCTTTCGCTCTCGCTCACCCATGCGACTGAAGGTGATGATTTGCCTCACCAGGTCGGCCGCGCGTGAACTTGCTTCAAGAACCCGCTCCAGGTTCTTTCTCGCGGTACTGTTCTTCGGGATTCCCATTAGAGCCAGCTCCGTATGACCGGAAATAACAGCCAGGATGTTATTAAAGTCGTGGGCGATTCCTCCGGCCATAGTGCCGATGGCCTCCAGCTTTTGAGTCTGGCGGAGCTGCCTCTCCAGCGCTGCCTGGTGTGTTCTATCCAGGTAGATACACACGTGGTTCAAGATATCACCCGAAGCATCTTTTACGGGTGAGACCGTGAGTTCGGCTTCATAGAGGCTGCCGTCTTTCCTCCTATTTGTTATTCGCCCCTTCCAGGTGCCGCCCTGGCGGAGCGACTGGTTTATTTGCCTTTGCAAATCATCACCGTGTTCGCCACTCCCAAGAATGGGCGCGCTCCTGCCAATAATCTCATCCTTTGCATAGCCGCTGATGCGTTCAAACGCCGGATTTACATACTGGACATCCCCCCTGGTGTTCGTAACGATAATCCCCTCCCCGGCTTGCTCGATGGCTATCACAAGCCTTGCTTTTTCCTCCTCGGCTCTTTTACGCTCGGCGATTTCCAGCTCTAGGCTCTTGTTGGTCTGTACAAGTTGAGCTGTTCGTTCCGCCACCAGCTCTTCCAGGCGATTACGGTATCTCGTAAGCTCTTTGTCAGTACTCTTCCTTTCTATCGAATACCGGATAGATCTCTCCAGCTGACTTGTGTCGATGTGCCCCTTGATCAGATAGTCCATGGCGCCGAGCCTCATCGCTTCTACATATATTTCGTAGTCGCCCTGTTGGGTCAAAAAGATGACCGGCACCTCACTGGCGCGTTTATTGAGTTCCTTGAGCAGTTTCAGGCCGTCGTCCTCTCCAAGCCTGTAGTCCAAAAGACAGACGTCGTAGCGACGCCTGCCCATGGCATTGAGGCCAGCCTTGAGGGTCTTCGCCCATTCCAGATCAAAGTTCAAAGCCGGAGCATCCGACAGAAGGTCTTTAATGAGCAGGTAGTCGTCTTCGTCGTCGTCTATGAAAAGAATATTCAGCCTGTTTCCGCTCATATTGGATCCCCTGTTTCGACAAATTGGCGCAGTAATCGAGGGAATTGCCGCTTCTCTAGCTTTTTGACTCATTACCCACGATACTTTCGTCTTATTTTGCCAAAATGCAGATTTACGCCGAGGTGAGCATAACGTGTTTGGAGATGAGTCCAGTATCGCGTGGTAGTCTGAGTCCGGCCGCCGAGATGATGGGTGTATGCAATAGCCTACAGAGCCGTAGGGCCTTGCATGCAGTTTGGATTGTGAGATTAATATTTGCGGTCCACTGCCTCTTCTGCTTGGCACCCTGATTGCATTAATTTCTCCGCCGAAACGTCCGAAACAAGAATCGTCATCATCCATGGATAAATAATGGCGCCTTCGCACCCAATTTGTCCGCCGCGGGATGCCTGCGGGCCTGCTCGCCCCCGATTTCTTCAAGTTCCAGAGGAGGAGACCTCGCATGCACTGATATTGTCTGAAACCCCGTTACTTGATAGTTCACAAGGGGTAATTATCACGATCAAACCAGCGGATCCGGCCTTCCTGTTGAGCATAGGCGTGACCCGCGACTCGACAAGCTTCGAGCGGAAATAGAGAGCACTTTCTAACTGGAAGGAACAGTATAGGCATGAAGATAAGGTTTTGTATTACACTTCTGGTCGTTCTTGGCGCCTCCCTGATATTCCAAGACTTGGCGCAATCCGCGCAACAACAGGTTAGCTTCAAGGTATCGGCACGCGCCGACGATGCCTTTGAAAACATGATTACTGGCGGCGTTTCGACCACATACGGCTTCGTATATCCTGGGATGAAATATATTGTCGGCTACAGGTTCGATAACGTGGCCATTCAGCCAGGAGCCACCATTTTGTCGGCCAGGCTGCTGCAATACGGCACCGGCTACGGAACGCAACCCACCTCGGTAGTTTACTACGGCGAGGAAACCGGGGATTCCTCTGCTTTTTCTGCAACAAAATACAACCTTAGCACTCGCCCTAAGACTGGAGCATCGGTTTCGGACAATCCGCCAGCATGGACCGCATACCAATACAATGGCGGTCCCGATCTCAAAAACATTGTCCAGGAAATAGTCAATCTGCCGGATTGGCAATCGGGCAACCACCTCACCATCCTCTCTGCCTGGCTGAAAACTCGGCGTGTGGATCTCTACGACGCCAATCCACTACATGCAGCCATTTTGGAGGTTACCTTCGATGACGGTGTAACTCCCATCGCGGATACTATCCCGCCCACCGTGACCATCCTGAATCCTCCATCCGATTACCAGACCGCGGACCCCACCATGGATATCACTGGAAATGCATTTGACAACGCGGGGGTAATCTCGGTTACCTGGCAGACCGATAGCGGGCGATCAGGTACCGCAGCCGGCACGGCACCGTGGTCTATAAAGGGGGTTGCTCTTAATCAGGGTCCAAACACGGTCACCGTCATGGCCCATGATGCTTCGGGGAATGTAGGCCAAGCCGAAACCGTTATAACTTACGAGCCCGTGACTCCAGTACCACAGATCGGCTTTGAGGGTTTCGGGCAAGCAGCAACCGGTGGAACGGGCTACACCGTTTATACGGCTCGGAGCGCTTCGGAATTGACGAGAATTGCGAATACTGTCAAGGTAAAGGGTGGGAATTCCATCATAAATCTGGAAGGAAACTGGACTTACACCTCCAAACTTGAATTTTCGAACCTGGCGAATTTCACATTAAATGGAATTGGATCGTCGGTGACATTTGATAACGCGGGTCTATACTTCATCAATTGCGATAATTTCATCCTCCAGGGTCTGAGGGTTCGCAGGAATCAGACGGGAGATGATTCCCTTCAGATCAACTCGTGCCGACTGGCGGTTATAGACCACTGTTCGGTCTCCGAGGCGGGTGACGGCAATATGGACATAACCGGTTTTGCAAACGGCGAAAGCCGGGATATCACAATCTCTTACTGTATTCTTGCAAATACATGGAAACAGCAGCTCGTGAGATACAACCTGACGACCAACATCACTTTTCACCATAACCTCTATTACAACTCTGGCGGTCGCGTACCCCATGTGAACGAAGGGAACTTTGACTTCAGAAATAACGTGGTATGGCAGTGGGGCAGTTATGCGACCACGATGGGCTCAGCGGCGACGATGAACATAGTAAACAACTATTATGGGCAAACACCGGGCAGCAGCAAAGGAGACTCGGCCATCTGGTACACCGATGCGACCTCCAGGGCCTGGATTTCCGGAAACGTGCTTCCGGCGTCGGAGACTGACAAATCCAGGCTCAGTTCACCACTTGCCGTGCCGGCTGTGGTGACCCAGACTGCCGCTGAGGCCAGGATCTCGGTGCTCGATCAGGCAGGTGCTTCCCCCAGGGATGCCTACGACCAGCAAGTAGTGGATAACGTTAGGAAAGGAGTTTTTCCCCCTCTGCCTCCTTATCATAGCTAAAGCCCGATTTTTAATGTCCTGACCAGGGCCGTTCGCTGTCAAATCGACCAGCGAGCGGCCCGATTAGCTTAAATGCTGCATGCAAACATGCAGAGGTTGACACTGGAAAGAAAGGCCTCACCCCGGCGTTGTATCTGTTGATCGCCATTCGGTACTTGCACGGAAGGCACTGACATGGATGGGGCGGGCATAAGCGCGAAGGTGGGTACGTAAAACGGGGGTGGTCAACGGTTTGCCTTGTGCAACCGCCGTGGCGAGGCGATGGGCTGAATCGGCTAAGGTCAGCGGAGGGCATGGTATGTCTAATCGACCGGGCTGAGGGCCCGAAAGTGAAGTGCGCGGCAATTCTCGGGGGAGCAGCGGGCGAAATCCGCAAAAAGCCCGTTGCATGTGCGTCAAGCCCCGCGGCAGGAGAAAATACCCCGGCCAGGATGACGTGCAATAACGAGGACTTTTGTCGTGCGTTACTGAACTTGCCTCTCAGGTGCACACGCCAAGCATGCTCCATTTGCAGTTTCGGAAAATCCGGCGGACAAACGACCGGGTTGCCCCGCGATCATTTAAACTCGGAGACGCCCGGCCGTTGCATAAACTAGAAGCCGGCCTGGTACTCATACGCCCCGAGGTCGAAACCGAGGCCCTGCGGGCGGGGAATCTGATCCGCGTCCAGTGCGGGCGCACCTGCCGATGTTCCCCTGTCAATGGCAGGGCTGTCCGAGGCAAGATGGAAATCACCTCTGGAGGGATCGATGAAGTGCGGATCATTGGCAAAGGAATGCAAATCCTGTTGGGTCAACTGGCCGTACCTACCTAGTGCATACGTTGTGGAAAGCCACTTAACAGGAGATCCTGCCTGGCGGAAGAAGTCATTGTAGTCACTGGAGAATCCGAGCTCGGCGCCTATTTCGACCCTCAAATTTGAACTGTCGCTTGGCATCTGAAAAATTATATTGTTCCTGACCGTTATGTTCGCGCAGGCCTTACTTAGCCAGATGCCCGGCAGTTTTGTATGGTAAATGGTGTTGTTGACTATCGATATCCAACGCGATGCAGGATCCGTTACGGGTGTCGAAATCGTAGCGTTGTCTCCGTATATGTTGATGCCCGGACCTTGCGTCCCTGCTATCAGGTTGTTCATCACGTCAATATACTGTGATTCCCGGAGTTCAAGTCCCCCCGCCCAGCCAAGACCGCCTAGGTCGTGGATATAATTTCCTTCGATTACATGGTGGTTGCTGCCCGCAATGGTCTTTATTCCGCCCCCCCCTCTCCAGGGATGGATCCCGGTGAATTCATTGTACCTGAACACCTGGTTCGATGAGCCATAAGAGTCAATCCCGAAATCTCCGTAGCTTGAAAACTTGCATAACTCTACAAGATCATCGTGGTTTCCGGTGGTGTTGAACTTGACGGCATCATTCCTGAAATGCTTCATCGTCAATTTCCGGAACGTGCGATGGCCTCCACCCGGTTCACACTGAATCCCGTAATAGCCGCCGGAAAGAGCGAGGTTTTCAAGAACAACATATTGATGACTGGGAAAGAATTGGAAAAGCCTGTCGCTCTGGCCGACCTCCAGCCGGTAAAGGCCCGGATTGCCGCCCCCAACGGCTTTGACATAGAGCCGGCGGTCGGACCTGTCGAAATAGACCTGGCCCGGAGCCGTCAGGCTCGAGAGGCTGGATTTTTGCTGCAAAACCTTGTCATCCTGCACCACCAGTTGTATGTCCCCGTCAAATTCCGACCCGTTGAGATTTGTTGTGGTGTAGATGTCGTCACTGTAGACAGCCCAGAATGACGGATCGGATCGATCCAACATCCCACTTATGACGGGAGCTTCACCCGGATATGCCGCCATGGTAATGGGCGCGCTGTTGTTCGCGCCCGCATTTGCGAACACGATCGGACCGCCGGCGCCCTCGGCAATTCGGTAAAGGCCGGCGCGCAAGTATATGGTGTCACCAGCCACGGCCAGTGCGGCGGCCCTTTGCGGTGTTTTCAATGGATCGGTCAAACTACCCGAAGCCGAGTCACTACCAGTCGGCGAGACAAAATACTGCGCTGCAATTGCCTCGTGTACGGCGGGTGATATCAACAGCAGAAGCGAAAATATGGAGGAATATACTGCTCTCATGATAGTTCTCCCCTGCAGGACCGTTGTGAAGGTACTGTACGGCTACGCCGTTCTCAGCCACATTACGGTGAGAAGGGCCGCTGCTCTATGTGGTCGGGTCCGACCTTTCCTTGAAAATATAGTGTTTGTGGCACACTGGACATTTGAGGCAAACAGTGCTTCTCCTTTCGCCTATTAGCTTAAGTCGAGTTCCACAGAAATCACATCTTCTGAATATTAAGATTCCTCTGACACTCGGCATCGGTCCTTGTGACGGAGAGGCTGCGCTCATGGAGGTCTCCTTTCGGCCACAATCAGCGGGTTGCAATTTTCACGTGCTCTCAAAATTCAAAGTGTGCCGAAGTCCGTCAGGCAAATCCACGCGGGGCTCCCAACCGGCGGTATCCCGGAATTTGTCCACCGCGGCCAGCGAGTGACGAATATCTCCGGGTCGTTCCGGAAGGAACTTTAGGCCTGAGTTGTTATCGCATGCCCTTTTAATAGCTTCGGCAAGTTCCAAAATGGTGGTGCTTTTGCCCGTACCGATGTTATAGATCCCTCGGGGCATGGCCCCATTCTTGCCTTTGAGGCCCGCTGCCAGGATATAGGCATCCACAACATCAGCCACATATACAAAGTCACGAGTTTGTTGACCGTCCCCTAATATGGTAAGAGGCCTGCCTTTTGCGGCAGCGTCAGTGAACCGCGATATCACCCCGCTGTACTGACTCCCTGGGTCTTGCCTGGGGCCGTAAATATTGAAGAACCGCAGGGAGGCTCCTCGCAGGCTTGACTCAACCTGCTTTGAAGCAAGAAACTTTGACCGCCCGTACGGGCTGAGATGGCGTGTTCGCTCCGTCGCGTATCCTTCCAGCAAAGGTGTCCGCTGATCATCTCCGTACTCCGCTGCCGAACCGGCAAAGATAAATGCCGTGAACCCCAGCCGATCAGCTTCTCCCAAGAGGCGTACCGTCGCCTGGTAATTGATCTCCATGGTGCGGTCAGGGTAGTCCATCGAATAGGGTACACTGACAATGGCGGCCAGGTGGAAGCAGTACTTCAAGCCGGGATGCGCTCTTTTCAGCCGGTCCAGCAGATTTTGTTCCCTTACATCGGCCCTACAGAACGAGAAGTTTGGATGTTCCCGGAAGGAAGCTATATTGTGCAATCGGCCCGAGAAGAAGTTATCGACCCCTACAACAGTGTGGCCCATTGCGAGAAGGCGCTCGGCAAGGTGGCTTCCCACGAATCCGGCAACGCCGGTGACCACGCATTCTTTTTTTGCATGGGATTCATTCATTGCACTACCTCAAGCCCCAAAGCTGGGCCAATGACTTATGAACGGCCTTGTCCCTAGAAGAAACCTTCACAAAATCCACACAACCGTTCTCAACGCTTGTTGTCCAGGAACGGTACGCCCGTGGCGAGCAACCCCGGGATACTCGGGGGCCACGCGAGACTCCGCCAATCGGGGTGGGATTCATATTCAGGACTAGAAATCGCCTCTATCCAACATGTCTCGGATCTCTTGAATTTTCCTCTCCCGGTCCCGCATTTTTTCATCAAGCTTCGAGTAGGTTTTGTTAGTATGGCGCATCGGCCATGTCATTTCCGAAAAATGGTAGATATCTTTGGATATCTTGTAATTTACGAACTTGTATTTATTCTGCTCGGAAAAGGTCTTGTATGCTAGGGCGCCGGTGTCATAATCAGGTCGCTGCCTGCCCCACACTAAATTCATTTGCCTAGACGCCTCTGTCCTGACAAGCAAGCCAAGTGGGAAAAAGCGATTCCCTTGATATTTCCAACTATTTTTTACAACCGTCCCAACTATTGCATTGTCTGGATCCCTGTTAATTAGGGCCAATCTGTTTTCAAGCCACTTATAGTGCGTTATGCTTATATCATCATGCATCAACATGTAGTATTCGGTATCCACGGCTCTCACCAAGTCGTCCTTGGGGCGTTCCGAATCGGTCGGCTTTATTATTCTAATGGTGCCGGCAGTTTCCAATTGGGATAAATAGTCAAATGTTGGTGGATCCACACCGGCATCGGCAACTATAATCTGATAGTCAGGATATTCGGTATATTTGATGATGCTCCGTATGCACAGTTCAATCATGTAGCGACTGTCGAATATAGTTCCTATGAGCAGACTGACTTTCCCTGTTGGGCGCGGTTTTTTACTGAAGAAATTGAACATATCTTGCCTCCTGGATACGGGACGAAGTTGCCTGGCGGGACCGGTATGGATTGCTGCGCATGGCGTACGATTTTCTCCGCTGGTCCAGGCTATATGCACTTAGGGTTGTGTCGCGCCTGAGTGCCGCCGGTATCGTCCAAAGCGTCGGATATGTAGGCCTGCAGTTGATCGAAGTGGAAAGGCTTGATCATGCAACAGTGAGCGCCCATTTCTCTGGCCCTGTATCTTACGGTCGCGCTGTCTCTGCCTGTCATTATTATACCAGCCATTTTCCTGTTCATGGAAAGCACCCACTGCATAAAATCCAACCCTGATTCACCCGGCATGTGCATATCCGTAATTACCAGCTTGAATTTCTTGTCCTTCAAGAGTCGTCTGCCCTCCATTGCGTTTGCCGCCAGAGCGTATTCATATCCCTGTGTTTCGAGATAATGCCCCAATAAATTGCGTGTCTCCAGGTCATCTTCGACTACCAGGATCATTGCCATCTCCCTCCGTATTTCCAGCCCGGCTTGGCAAAATCATCCCTCGGCCCGCAAAGCATCATGCGGGAGCCGAGTAGGCGGAAAGCTCTAAAGTTTTTTGGGGGATTGCCGACCTTATTAGCAAAATGTTCGCGAGGCAGTAATGCCTTTTTGACATCACTGGCTCGTGTGTCCGGTTTAATTCATGGAGTGCAGAACAAGAATCGTTCTGGAAAAAACTCGGTTGCAAAGGGCAAACCACGCTAAAGCGTGGGACGCAAAGTCACTGGCCTAAGTCCCATGGATAAGGCAGCAGGACTGCCAAGCGAGCACGGTACCCGGTACTGTGCACCTTGGTGCCATGAAGTTGCGCGGAAAGGGGGTACCGTCATGTCCAGCATTCCTCGCGATATTTCTCTCAGACTAGATTTTCTCTCAAGCATTGCGGGCGACTGGTCCCATCTCCTGGAATCAAGACAATTTTCAGCATGCTCCTGAGTTTCCTTCGCCCGTCGCGTAAACGGGTCACGGTTGCTGCCCGGCTTCCGTGGATGACCGTGCCACGAGACGATGCACCGCTGACCAGCATTCTCGAAAAGAGGGGGGAGCCGGTCTGGCGCGAGCATTGCACGATGGCCCGAATCGGCTTGTTTCGCGTCTTTGTGCTTCTACCCCACCAGGTTGGCACTGACAAACAGTACTGGATTTATCAATAAATGGAGTTAGCAACAATGAAAGCAAGGGTAAGAAGTAATTTACTGACATCACTGGCTGTTTGCATCATGGCAATGATTTTTGGCGCATCATGTTTTGTTCAATACTGTGCGGCCGCCGAGGACATATCGGACGAAGTCATTGTGACACTTCACAAGCACCGGGTCCTTACCGGCGTTGACGGTGATCAGGTCGCCAAGCGGCATAGAGGAGCCCTGTCAAAGAAGGTTACCAATCACGCCGACACGGTTCTGCTCAAAAAAGACAAGAACGTGTCCATGGAAGAATTCCTGAATAAGCTGAAGGCGGACGGCGATGTTCTGGAAGCGGTGCCCAACGTCATCGTGCGGGTCCCAAATCCGACCCCGGACAAAGTGTACTCGGCGGGGGAGGTTCAAAATCTGTTATCGGTTCAAAGCGCGCCTTCGGATCCTAACCTTACCTGGGGATACCACGACATCGAAGCCGATATGGTCACTCCTTGCAGTGACTCAGCTCCCCTGGTTGCGGTTATCGATACGGGGGTTGACTACACGCATCCGGAACTGGCGGGCAGAGTAATCCTCGGGCACGATTTCCAGAACGGAGATGATAACCCGATGGACGATCACGGTCACGGGACCCACGTGAGCGGCATCATCGCCGCGGCTGCCAATAACGGACTTGGCAGCGCCGGGGTCTGTTCCAAAGCCCGCATATTGGCATTAAAGGCATTGGACTCCACCGGTTCCGGGTCACTCTACAACATCATCCAGGCCGTATATGCGGCCGCGGACAATACCGACGTGCGCGTCATCAACATGAGTCTGGGATCGGACTTCGCCCCCTCTACTTTTCACGATGCCATCGACTACGCGGTCGCGCACGGGAAACTGGTGGTAGCCGCCGCGGGAAACAGCAACTCTAATTATCCGTTTTTTCCGGCTTTGTGGTCACAGGGACCTAAAGGTGGCGTCCTTGCCGTTGCGGCAAACGACCAGACTAACTGCAAGGCCTCATTTTCAAATTATGGCTTCTGGGTGAGTATTTCGGCTCCAGGTGTAGGCATACTTTCGACGCTGCCCAACAACAGCTACGGTTCCTGGAGTGGGACCTCCATGGCAACACCGTTCGTGTCCGGGGCGGTCGCACGCCTGTTATCCCAAGCCCCCTCCCTTCAGCCGAACGATTTGGTGTACCTTATCACCAGCAATGGCGATCCGAACCTTTTCAACAACACTTGCTGGCCCTCGGACAGTGCTCCCTACCCATTTGAAGGCAGGACGTCGAGTTTCAACCATCTCGATTTGTCATCAGCGGTGGCTGCCCTTCCCGGCGGCACACCGGTTGCTGCCCCAACCGTCGAATTGCTATCGCCCACCACCGGATCGCACTATACGACCAACAATCCGGCCGTGAATCTATCCGGCCTTGTCAAGAGCGAGGCGCAGGTCGCCAAAGTAACCTGGAACAACAGCAGGGGAGGCACCGGCACGGCGAATGGCACCTCTTCGTGGACCATCAACAGCCTCGGGCTCTACGAGGGGGATAACTCCTTTACCATAACGGCGGTTGACAGCCTGGGAAACCAGGGTTCCGACACCCTGGTCGTGAACTATGCGCCCTTGCCTGGCACGACCTCGACTCTAAACCTTCAGGTGTCGACCAAACAGGACGACGCCTCCGAGACTACCCCAGGCGGTTCGAGCGCCTTCAATCAAGGAAGCTCCTACGCAGGGAAGGGCCGCATTCTCGGATATCATTTCCAGGGTGTGTCCATACCCAAGGGGGCGATAATCGTCTCGGCGAAACTCTCCCAATTCTGTTTGGATTATGCCGCCAATAAGCTGTCCCTCACCTATACGGGAGAGGCTTCAGGCAACGCGCTTCCATTTCAGAACACCAAATTCGGCCTCAGTTCCCGTCCAAAAACCAAAGCCTCCGTATCGGAACAACCGGGGCCATGGGTAAAAAAGAGCTACAACGCGAGTCAGGATCTGAGAGACATCGTTCAGGAGATTGTCAACAGGTCCGATTGGCAGCCCGGCAATGCGCTCAACATCTTTGCCAATGGCCAGGGCAGCCAGAGCGTACGCCTTGTTTCCACCTTCGACAAGAGTGCCGCCCAGGCCGCGAAACTGGAGATCGTCTACAGGATGCAGTAACACGCTTTGAGTTGTGGAATATGCCCAGCGGGAGAAAATGTTAATTCCGAGTGGCCGCAATGCACGGCTCGATCCATCCGGTAAGTTGGTCCCGCCACTCGCCAATGGAAAGCATGTCAGGGTCAGGATGCTGCCCAGTGCATGGATGCTCCCCTGGCGAGGGGCGGGTGATTGGAAGTGTAAACACAAGGACAGGCTGCATTAGGCCGAAACGAGCGGCATCCGGCCTGTTCCTCATCCCGGAGCCTCCCCCGCTCGAAAACTTAAAAACGGGGGAGGATATGAATGCACGGACCATGTTAGGGAGCCGCTCAACAACGCGGCTCCCTTCGCGATTTACGGGATTACCAGGGCCTTGTCGGTGAAAATGCAATATCCGATTGGGTTGAGGGTATTGGGATCAACCGGGTAGATAATGCCGAGGTAGAAAGTCCCGGCACCCAAGGTTGAACTCATGTCGTTCTGGGTGGTGAAGGTCGTGGATGCCGAGGCACCCAGGCCGTTCAGGCTCGCCGGCAACTGATCCTTGCCCAAGTCCCCGCCGCTCAGGTTCTGGACACCCGACACGGCCGCCGCCGTCGAAAACACGGCGAGTTTGCCAACTGTCTTGGTGCTGAAATTCTCGCCGAAAACGGTCAGCTTGCCGGTGGTTTTGTCCAATTTGAAGCCGTTAATGCATGCACACTGGAGTGCTTGGACAAAACAGATTTCAGTCGGGTGCTGCAGGCCGATGCCGAGGGTGCCGATTTGCTGTAGGGAGTTACCAAACCATTGCGTCATGAAGGTTTGATGGCCACGGAGGTTCATGGTGCCATTCTTGACGAAAACAAAACACGCAATAAAGTGCCCGTCTCCAAAGTACTCGAACGCAGCCGGAAAAGTTCCGATAGCCCTCGTTACGCCGTTCTTGTTCTTGTTTGCACCACCGTATGGGCCGTCGAAACCCTCGACATAAATAGTGAGACCGGTTGCTCCCGTTGGATTGACATTGCCGAATTCCGACAGGTGCACGAACTCCTTGACATTGATCTGAACATCATCGGCCAGCATGTTAAGGGAATATGTACTGGCAGTGGCCGTAATGATCCGCCGGAACTGGTATATTCCGGACGCTGTGAAGTTGACTTTTCCATATGCCCCTATGAGCAGGTCCCTGTAGTTGCCCGGACTAAGGTTGACAGTGCCGCTCTGCGGGACCACGACATCGGCTGCCCCCACGGTGATGGTCGGAAAGCTTGGAAAATCGGGAAGGGCCTTGCTCCCGGTGTCTTGGAGAGGATTATTTCCAAGGTCATTAAAGAGATGGCACGGCAGGGCCGGCTGGACTATACCCGAGCCGGAGACTGTATACGATCCCGTTGCCTGATCGAATATGACCATGCTGACATGTGCAAAGTTATTGAGTGTGACGTTGGGGGCTATGATGCCAACTATCGGCAATGCTGACGGGCAAGCGGGCCCCGGGGCGCCCTCCGGCATGTCCGTGCCGCCGCCGCCGCCGAGCCTGATCAGATTTCGGCTGCCGAAGTCATTGCGTGTGATGCCCGGCGCCAAAACGGGTGTCACATCGACCGGACCCCTTAAAATCAATTGGTCATCCACAAGGACGGTAAAGTTTACCAGATTGTACTCCACGGCATATGAAACGCTGGGCGCAAGAGCGGAAAGGACCAGGATGCCCGTTAGCGCTATGCCGATCTTCAGGGAATTGATGAGTGTTTTCATGATCTTATCTCCATCCCTTTTGTTGGTTGGTACAATGCCCGAATCGAACGATTTCTGATCGGCCGGAATGCTCAATTCAGGTAATAGATGACCGGGATTCGATCCGAACGTGCCGCCATGTGCTTTCCATGAAGAAGGCAGTGTCGCGCGCAAAAACTTCACACCCCTCCTCCGGCGCTGTCTGGATCAAAACCTTCCCTACCCGATAGGCGGTTCACTGACCCTCCCAAAAGTCTCCGTGGTTTGTTACCACCTCCTTTTCGTTAAATTGTTCACTGTACTAATAATCGAGAGTTTGGGTGACAATGGATCGGGTGTTCGAGGAAGTCTTGCATCCCCGCAAACACTAGAAGGTGGCCATGGAACTTGCCGCTCCCACCGAAACAACATGGGGCTGATCCCGATACACTATTGTCTTTTAATTGATTTGCAATTGGCCAAGAGTTGCATCAGCAAGATTAATAGTTGCATGAATGTGAAACTATTGATTCCTGCAACCACTATAGTTGCATATAGATAAGACTTTGGATTCAATTGAATTCGATATTACAGTGCTTAGCCTTATTTTAGACCAAATGTTAACTTCCCACAAAGTTGTAGTGATCGGAAATGGTTTGTGGGGAAGGGGTGGATGCAGGGCGGCTATTGCCCCGAGTGACGAAGCTGCATTTATCCATACAAGTAGCTTATCGAGCCGGCAAGTTCGGTCTGGATTGCTGAGCGTGTCTTACAGTTGCGCCGAGTGCCCCCCGAGTCGCCATCCTTCCCGCAATGGAGAATAAATCGCGCCTATGGGCCATGGGCCAAAAATAATCCGTTAAAGAGGAGTAAGACATGAAACCACGCATCGGTTCAATCGGACAAATTGTGGTTGCGGCAATGGCTGTTCTTGTTTTGATGGCGGCACCAAACACCGCGCACGCAATTCAATATAGTCTGGGCAACTTCCTGGTTCTGGTGGACGATCAGTTAGTCTTAAAAGGCGCAGCCGATGTGAACTGCTGCCATGGAACGCCCGCGGGGGTGCGAAGTGACCTCGGCAGCCGTAACAGCATCGTGCTGGGGGGCACCCTGAGCACCGATGTACCCGTGGGCGCTCCGGCCCTGAAAGATGTGGCTGTCATTGCTCCCAGCGTTACGCTCAATAACTTTGCACATGTAAGCATGGTCATATACGACCTGACGACAGGAACCTATGTCGTCTCCGGCTCGGGCATAGTCCAACCCAGTGCGGGAAACCTTTTCAGCGACCTCGGAAACAACCCTCTTAACAACACTGGGAGCAAGACCCTTCCCGCGTTTCCGAGCTTTCCGACCATCACCGTGGGGGCCGCCGATGTCGTGGTCCCGCAGAGCGGCAGCGTCACCATCAGTCCCGGTAACTACAGGGACCTGCTCATAGGAGCATTTGGAACAATCAATTTTTCGCAACCCGGAATTTACCAGTTCCGGCGCATCATTACCGCTACTGCCAGTACGTATGAACTTGTCATGCAGGCCGACGGCGTCCAGATAAATGTAAAGGAATTCGTGCACCTGTCGGAATTCGGCGATGTCAATCCAACTGGCAAAAGCGGTCTCACCATCTATGTCGAGGGCTTTGACGGCACGTACGCGGGAGCAAACAAGAACAAAAACGGCGTAACCAGACCTGCCGGAACTTTTCCCGCGGCATTTGAATTCGGTGGAGACGCGAGCTTCGAAGCCTGTTTTGTTTTTGTCAAGAACGGTACCGCGAATCTCAGAGGCCATTCCCTGTTTGCGACGCAATGGTTCGGAAACTCGTTGCAGGAAATCTCGAACCTTGGCATCACCATGGAATCCCCGGGTGAAATCTGCTTCACTCTTACCAGCCAGTGCCCCTGAGGGGCCTTAGGTTGAACAGGGGTAATAACCGCAGAATTATTTCCACACCCTACTATCCTTCCCCCTCTCCCGGCTCCTTCCGCCGAGAGAGGGGGATTTTTAGCCTCGCCTCACACGCCACCATTCGATACTGACGAAAAGGCCTCGCCCCAGCTATTTTCCGGCCCATATTTTGCACCCGATTTGGGGTGTCGCACTCGCGACAAAGCGCGTCAGCATGAGGATTTTCCGCATGTGGAACCACTCCGGCTAAAACGTTGCGACAGGAAGATCAAATCGGGTCAGATGAAATATTCGACGCAAAATGAAATTCGGGAAACAGCCTGTGCGAGAAAATTCCGTTGCAATACCTTGCAGTGGCTGGTATATGCGTAGCACCCTTCCCGATGCGCGCGATACCGGCCTTTTTTGGCCAAATGCGCGCTCTTCTTAACATTTAGACAATCATTTTCAGCTAATGTATTTCTCTAATGTGCCGACATTATCCAGAAAGAACGGTTCATGCCGTCCATCGGGCCGAGTTCTTTCAATTTCGTAATAACCGAGAGTCCTGGCGTAATTTCATGCGTTTCCAGGCAGGCGATCCTGAACCATCGATCTTGATCCACGGAGGCAAAATGTCAAAAAGTACGAAATGGTTATTTGTCATGCTGATGGCTGCTTTCCTGCTGATTCCATCCGTTTCACAGGCGGCTCAAACCCTCGAACCCATACACCCTGCTATTAATGCACAAATCAAGAGACTTGAAAGAGAAGTGGCCGTGGAAGGGCACACGTTCTCAGTCGGGTACTCTTCGGCAATGGAAAAGACCATTGATGAGTTATGCGGCATGCGGGAACCTCTGGGCTGGATGGATCATGCCCAGGCGCTGACAGCTTCGGCGCCCTCGCTCCAGGCCACGACCTTTCCGGCCTCCTATGATTGGCGCACATTGGGTGGAGCCACTCCGATCAAGGACCAGGGAAACTGCGGCAGTTGCTGGGCCTTCGGCACGGTGGCTCCGCTGGAAGCGCAAATAAAGATCTTGAACGGGCTGACTGTTGACCTGTCCGAACAATACCTTATCTCCTGCAATACAAATGGCTGGGGGTGCAACGGCGGATGGTGGGCTCACAATTATCACACGAGCATTGTACCGCCTGGCGAGACTAGTGCCGGAGCGGTCCTGGAATCCGGCGACCCATATCAGGCGACCGACACTGCCTGCAATGGTCCCCATAATCATCCCTACAAGATTGCCAGTTGGGCGTATGTAATCGGCCAACCTCTGCCGTCGGTGCAGGCGATAAAGCAGGCCATTTATACTTATGGGCCGATAGGGGCCGCGGTATATGTTGGCCCTAAGTGGCAGGCCTATACGGGAGGGATTTTCAACGCTAATGAATCCGGCCAGGTCAATCACGCTATCGCCCTCGTCGGGTGGGTTGATGATATCGGTCCGGACAATGGTTATTGGATTCTGCGCAACAGTTGGGGAACATCGTGGGGTGAAAGCGGATATATGAGAATCCGCTACGGATGCAACCAAGTCGGGTATTCGGCAAATTACGTGGAGCTATCATCCATTACTCCCCCGCAGCCACCGCCACCCCCACCGGCGCCAACCACCCCTTTGCCGGATCTGACCGGTTCTTATTCGGGGCTTACGACCTTTTTCAACGGTAGACAGGTCAGCGGCACTCTTAAGGTCACCAATTCCGGACAGGTCAACGCCGGTTCGTTTAAAGTGTTTGTGTACGCTTCCCACGATGGAGTCAGCAAGGATACCCTTCTTGGCACCAAGACGATCACCGCGCTTAAGACAAAAGCCTACACATATGTGGCATTCAAGAAAACAATGACGTCGGGTACTTTCTCCGGCCAATATGTGCTTGCGCTCATAGACGCAGACGGACAGGTAAAAGAAAGTGACGAAAGTAACAACAATATCTCTAAGTTAATCCCGTAGAACCCATTTGGAGGCGGGGAGAAAATCCTCGCCTCCATTCATATTTCTGCTATCCACCATCTCCGGTCCCGATCTTCTTTGCTCTGATAGTCCCAGAACCATCGAAGAAGTCCACCCGTTCGAGCAGCACTGCTTGCAGCTGCTGGGCAATGGGTATTATCGAGCATATTGGAGACCCACGGAGATCGAGTCATCATGTCTCATCCAGATAATCCGGCCAGTGTTTATTTGCGTAGAGGGCCAACTGGAGCCTGTCGGAGACGCCGATTTTCTTGTAGATTCGGGAAAGATGAGATTTAACGGCCTGCTCGCTTATATTGAGGGTTTCCATGATCTCCTTGTTTCGGAACCCCCTGCAGATCATTTTGACAATTCTCCTCTCGGTATTGGTCAGTAGAGATCTCTGTTCCAGCCTGCCGTGTCGTATCCGCGTGATCACATCGCTCAAGCTTCTGCGGTCCAGCCATAGTTCCCCCGAGATAACACTCTCGATGGCCCGTTTTAATTGAGGGATAGTGCACTTTAGGGGCAAAATGCCGGCAACCCCCCTGCCAACCAGGTTGTACACCCCTTCGTGGATCATCGAGTTCATACAGGCCGTCTCGATCAAGAGGATCTTTGTCGCCATATTGAGCAAAGGGTTGAAGGACTCGTCGGACATAGTCTTGAAGTCAGTTATAAGCAGGTTTGGATTGGCTGAGATGGCTTCAGCGCAACAGGTGCAATTGAAATACACGCCTCCCGCAATTTCTTCGGCCACCAACCGTTTGACGGCCTCACCGAGAAGGTTGTTGCACAGCCAGATAGCGATCCTTGTCTGCATCATTTAGACTCTGCTGGTTGAAATTAAGGTTTATGAACCGGCACCGAACCAGTACCTGGATGAGCCAAGAGGAGTCGCGGTTTTATAGATGATTCAGCGATTATTGTGCAGTCCCGCCCCCGCGCTGCTCCCGCGTGGGTCGAAAAGTGCCGGTCCACTCCACACATAATCTCTGCCAGAAGCGTGATAGTGAAGTTCATTTGCGCAAAACATGAACGAATGTAGAGCCTCGACGCACATTGCGATCTCCTTCGAGGTGGGAACACGCCTTGCCGACAAATAAATGAAAGTAGATAGGTCGAGTGATTTGAACCAACGGCAACCAATGTAAGCTACATTTCCCCCAAGGCCGTTAAGAGAAATTTGCGGTGAGCCGGGATTAACCATACCGACGCCGGCACCGGATCATGGCGGGGAAGCGTTCAGTTAATCAGCCCTTATGCCGCCTCGGATGTACTGGCATATTTTTTAACAATGGAGAGCAACGCCGCGGCTTGCCGTAACGTTAGACGCGAGAACTGCAAGCCACAACGCATGCTTTCAGTGAATATGGGAGGTACTGATACATTCCTATTATAAATAATTTTGCATTGAAGTCGTTTTAACTGTACTCTTGACTCCCTTGTAAATATGTCAATGTCAATCAACTGGCGTTTAGTGTGATCATGAAATCCAAGATACTCGAAACAGACCCCGCCCATAGACAAATCCTTGACCCTGCCAAGTACGTCGAGATCAGGCTTGAACGCAAGATATACCCCGTCCTTCATTTTATATCGCTTGAACTTTCTGAGATCTTGTGCGGGTTGATCGTTCATGAAGATCACCAATTCCTTTCAGTATTGGCATATCGGGATTTGCCATAAATCAAACGCACATCGGTCGGCTATTTTTTTCCAATGTAGATAAGATGAGCACTCGTAAATCGACAGGGTGCTCCTTTGTCTCCGAAAGTCGCCCGGAAAATGATATTGAGCAGGAGTTGAACTCTTTCGCAAACGCCTAGTATGACACGCGAAAAACCTTTTGCTGCAAACAGGTTGAAACTGAAAACACCCCAGTAATCGCAGTACACGGTGTCCAGGTTCCTGTTCTGGAAAATAGGCAGAAAGGAGTTTTTATCCATTATTCCAAGATTATGGATATTCAGAATATTCCTGTCTAAAGCATATTGGATCATATAATTAAGGCCACGATAGTTGGGTATGGTTACAAATGCCAGTCCGCCCTTTTTAAGCAAATTGATGTGTCTATCGATTACATAATCAACATCAGTAAAATGTTCGATAAATCCCCTGGAAATGACCACGTCAAAAAATCCGGCATATTTATTCTGGAAATCGTCTGCGAAGAAATCAGAACATATGATATTTTCAGGATCGAGTTGATTAGCCTCGAATATCCGTTTGTTCAGGATTGTGCCGGTCTTCGAGTACTCGACTCCATAAGGTTCTACCGCAAACTTTTTACTCAATTTGACCAGATAGTGTCCTGGGGCGCTTCCCACCTCCAGAGCCTTAATCCCGTTGCGAGGCATATGCTTTGGATAAATGACCTCCCATAACAGGTATTGGTCGTAGCTGCTCATGTAATCCAGGATCTTTCGAGGTATCATTTTCTTGAACGCCGCCCTCCAACCCATTTGAATGGGTTGGTCGCCAATCAGGCGACTTCTTTCTTCGTATGCGCTGTCCCAATGACTTTGTTCACTTAGTCTCATTTTGGTATTCATCCATTCGGGCCATGCTCAGCTGGGTTATTTGAATAGGACCATCAAATTGCTTTTCCTAAAGCGGTGATTCCTTCGCGGGTTGTTTCGACATGACCGACTTCTTCAGGGTAATGCAATAAGAACCGAGCCGTTCAAGTTCTCGTTTTTCAAAAAATCCCAGGAAATACAAGAAAACGGGATACAGGCACAGCACAAAGAGTTTCAGAAAAATCATGGCGGCCAGCCGGCATTGCGGCAGGAAGAATCCGATTGCCAGGACTATCAGGAAGGCCACCAGAGCCTTTCCCGTCCGAGAGTAATGATAGGGGATGTGATAGATTCGCTGAGAAACGATCAATGTCATGACGGTGCGTACCGCGTAGGAGGCCGAGGTGGAGCAGGCCGCGCCCATCGCACCGTACATCGGGATCAGGAGGAAACCCATTATTACGTTGAGGCCGGCCGTTATCAGCACCAACGGGAGGAGGTACACTGTCTTGTTCGCCACATAAAGCCCCCGGCTGGGGATGAAGAAGAGGAACTGAAAGACACTCGATATGGCGATGATGGTGATGAGCGGCTGGGCTTCGTCGTATTTGGACGAGGCGAAAATGGTGAGCAGTTCCTTTCCCATAAATATCGTAAACAGGGCCACGGCGAGAATCAGAACGGTATTGTAGACAGCTATGTAGGCAAAGATGCGTTTGGCCGCGCTCTCCTCTTCCTCTTTGGCCATTTGATAGTAAAAGGGCTGGACCGCCCAATGCACCCCACTGATAACTTGCTCGAAGAGGATGCTCCCCACGGAGTATCCTACCGAATAAATGGCAACCAGTGAGAGTGGGGCGTAGTGTTGCAGGATGAGTTGGTTTGACATTTTGAGGGCCCAGTTGGCGAGTCGGACCGGGCTCTCGGGCAGGCCGAAGGCAAGGGATTTCCTGATGATTTTCCACGAAAAATTGAGCGAAATATGCTTCCGCAGACAATAGATATATACGAAGGAAAACAGACCTGTCACTACAAGAGTGGATATGACAGGGCCAAGAGCCCCCATATCCATGACCGTGATCAGAACAATGGACGTTGTCACGGTGATCGAGGTTTGCAGCAGATTCAGAGTGACAAAGGTTCTTGCCTGACCCCTTACCCGAAAGAGCGTGCGCGGCAAAACCGCTACCGTACCAACCAGGATGGTGTACATGGTGAGGCTGATGTACGGGTTGAACGGAATGTCCCTGACGGCTGCATTCCATATCCTCTCCCCGAAGGCGAGCAGCAGCAGCGACAGGACGATGCCGAATCCGGAAGTGAAGAAAAGCAGGGTGGAAAATAGGCGCTTCTCCTCTTCGAAATCCTGACAGGTGTAATAGAAACGCGCCGACGAAGCCGAAGAACCGACCTCGTAAAAGACGCTTAGCAGCTCTCTTACCGTCCCGACAATTGCAAGGACCCCGTATTCACTCACGGACAGGCAGCGGGTGAAAACGGGCATGGTGATCATTGAGAAAGACCGCTGCACGACATTACCGAAAGTGTAGACGGACGATTCGCCCAGCAGCTTTTTAAGGCGTTGGTACATCAGGTTGTCTCATAAAAGGGCTTTCTTGAACAAAGGACTGGGTCCCCGAGCGGTGTCCGTACAGATCGGCTGCCCCCTGCCCAGGGTAAAAGAGTGTCTGGCGTGAACTTACCCGGCATAAAAATGGATCTCGGCCGCCATGAGGCTAAAACTCTTCTTGATCGAGTTCGGAGGAGAAGAGCAAAAAAAGCGCCATCAGGATCCATGCCTCGACAACAAAGGTCCCGAGAACGATTAGCACTACTTCCCACAGGAGTGATACACCGAGGGAGCGAATAAGACCGGTTATGACGATTATGAAGGGAAGAATCAGCATGCCGAGGCCTATGACGGAGCGAAGCACCGGGGCTACCCCGCTTTTTCCCGGGACCCATACCGGCATCAAGTGTGGGTGCTTTTCCCGCGATTGTTTCCTTTGATCACGACTCGCGGTAACTCTACACCACGATTCCTTCAAGTGTCGCCTCCAGGCCCTTCATTTATCGCAATAAAGCGCCCATCCGCTTTAGCCTAACGTGGTACATTTGCCGCCGTTGCTCAGCACGGCATCGATCTGCTGAATGTCATTGATATCTTCTGAATAAGTGAAGTGCTTTTTGAGCCTTAGTACCGGTATCTCTATGGCATAGTACGAAAGGGCGGCGACGGCGAAGGTTGTAAGCGAGGCAATCGTAATAAGGATCAAGTTATCAAAGCCAAGACGAGCTATTGCTCGATATACAGGGTAATGCCAAAGATATAGACCATAAGATATTGACCCAACCCAAACCAACCATCTCATCGATAGAAGCCTTCTAAGGAAGCTTCGCGAGTTTACGGATATGTCAAGAACCAAGGCCGCCACCATAAGCTCTACCAAGACAAATCCGAAATAAAACATTCGTGGATCACGCCACTTAGCGAGGGCGCAGAAGGCAAGAAGACCCGCCATGGAAACAGGTGTTATAATGACAAAAGGTTTTTGGAGCATTCGTATTATATTGTCTGTTATCAGCCCTGAATACAATAACACTCCTAAAACACAACCAATCATAAGAGTATCTACTCTAGTATCCAATCCATTATATAAGCGCTCTGGTGGTATATCCGTCATGCAGAGATAGATTCTGAAAAGCCATGATAGCAATGCGATAGCGGATGCAATAAACGCAATATGATGCCTATTCTTTAATGTGTGAAGCAGCACCAATAGAATTATAGGCCAAAGGATATAAAACTGCCATTCAATTGAGAGCGACCATGTGTGGCCAAGAAATTTGGGCCGGTGCATTAAAAATGCCCTTGTCCAATTCGAGAAATAACCAAGAGAAATAAGGGCATCGATATAATTCTTGCGAGCCTCTTCTTTGCTTAAAAGCGCGTAACTTGCGAGACAAAACACTATCAGTAAGAATATCAACGCTGGGCCAAGCCGTAGCACACGCCTCATGTAGAAGTTCTTTAGGCTAATGGAGCCCGATTCGTCGAATTCTCGTATGAGCAATGCCGTGATTAAAAAGCCGCTCAGAACAAAGAAAATATCAACACCGATAAAGCCACCCTTTAGCAAGGGGACTCCGGCATGGTAACCCATCACGCCTAGAACGGAGACTCCGCGCAGCCCGTCAAGGGCTGGAGCATAACCTAACTTGGAACTACTATCGCATTTCATTATGTTCCTCGATATTATGCAACCAAGCCGCTGTCCCATTTTGGGTCCAATTGAACGGGGCGCATCCGTTTCGTTGTCACGTTTTATGTAATTAATGGTTTGATTCGCGGGTTCGTGTCAGCTTTGCCGGTTTCCAACGCGAGTTCCTCGGGAGTTTGAACGCGACACACATTGCTCCCGGGGCCAATCAATTTTGCCGGCCGTTAAAACGCGTTTGTGTCGATTCGAAAAGGGACGGGGCAGGTATGAGCGGAAAATACACAGCCCCATCCCGTTGGTGGTTGTCTGGAATTCATCGTGCCAAACACGCGACTTGAAGCAGGCAAAAGAGGGTCTGCACCAAGACGAGACTGAAGCTAACGGTTGTAGACCATCTCTTGTTTGACCGAACTGTAATTGCCGCCCACGAGAGCAGCGCTGCCGGTCCAGGTGGCGGCGCCGGCCTCGAAGGTAATCGTGAAGGAGTCAATGCTTTGCACGAATTTCTGATAGGCCGCGGGGGTCATTGACGCTCTCTTGGAAGCCAGCATATTGATTTTGTCCACAAAAACATAGAAAGCCGTCTCGGTGGCTTTCCATTCCTGAAGGTAGAGTTCCTGTATCCCTACCTTCCGGGAAACATACCGGTATGTGTGGACACCCGTGACCGTGTTTTTTGGTATTGTTTGGGTGAATAGAAGAATATCTTCGCCGGTCTGGGCAATGTGGGCGGATACGCTCACGGTCGCATCCTCTGAGAAGGGCAAGGTCCAAGGATCGCCGGTTGATTTCGCGAGATAGCCCACCACACTGAAGCGGTCAAGGTTCTTATAGTAGGGGCCGGCTGCGTAGTAGAAAGTAAACTTGGCCTTGGTCCTGTCATCCAGTATGAATGTCTGGGGCCCGGACTGCGAATACGGGATGTAGAAAACCAGAATGTTTGCCGTAAACGTGTTGTTGTTTGTATCCACGGCGGTCATGGTCACCAGGTTGCTGATTTCAACAAGCTCTACTTGCGCTTTCCAGGAGAACGTCCCGCCATTCGTGCTGTTGTAGGTGTATGCCGTCACCGAGGCGATGCCGGTTTGGTTTTGGTCCGTAGTAACGCTAAGGCTTTTCAATGCGACAGTGCTGCCGAGGCCCTTTACAGCGCCGCTTAGATCGAGAGTTGCACTGTGGGAAACCACGGGGCCACCACTAGCCGGGGGTGTCGGTGAAGAAATTACCAAACCCGCGGCGGCTTGAACCTGGCCGGGAATCACGAGTGCGAGGGCACTCATTCCAAGGATAGCCAGCAACAAAATGCCAAACCCTTTCGATCTTCTTTTCATCTTATTCTCCTTGTTGGACCCTTGACCGACTGACGGGCTTACACAGCTCGCCCAAAATCAGTTCCCCATGACATTTCTTTGTCTTTCCGAGACAAAGAATGCTCCACGAACATGAAATTACCCTTTACGGGACGCGTAAAACGTACTTCCTCCGAAGGCCCGGCCATTACTGACCGGGGTCCGGAGGAAGACGGTTTCATGCGCGTTCTCTAACTACCAGCCCACTTTGGTCCCGATCTCGGTATTCGTGCCGTCGTCGTTGATCACCCCGTTTACTCCGCTCATATCGAGGGTGTCAGCCGCGAGGTAATTGTGATCGATCAGGTTCACGTCTCCGCCGAAGGTTTGGAACGTCATGGTCAGCGGTCCGTCTATGGCGGAAACCTCCAGGTAGGCGTTATGCGTCAGATTGATACCCCCGGCCCCGGAGGCTATCTTCATGTTGCCGGATCCCCAAGCCAGGAAGCCGTTTTCGAGATACAAGGGCCCTCCCGCCAAGATCTCGACTTTTCGGCCCCAAACAGATCCGGCCCCCCCGGTTACCTGGCTCCCCACGCGCGTTGCTTGAAGGGTGACATCGCCCGCGTTCACCCCCGTATCGGTACCGCCAAGGTAGATGTTGGCGCCGTCTTGCAGGGTTACAAAATCCCTGGCGATAACGTAGAAGTCGGTCCCCTTGGTGCCGGCTGGGCTTATGGGAGTTGGTGAAGCGAGATCACTGATAATCTTTCCGCCTTTGGCAAGGGTAAAGCCGTCGCCCATAAGCGTTGTCGTACAGCGGGATTGAGTTAGGCCTGTCGTTGGGTCTGTGCAACCCACGATCTTGATCTTTCTATCCAGGGTCAAGTTGCCGCGGTACTTGAAAGTCCCGGGGGGCAACATGTAATACCCATCCGTGTCGCGGTACAGGACAAGGTCGCTGAGGCCGTCGCCGTTTATATCTATTGACCACACGGCGGCATCCAGCGTCGGCGTTATTTCATAGGTTACCGTCAGGCGGGCTCCATAAATGGCGCCCTTTTCAGCGTCATAAAGAGTGATCTTGCCGACACTGCCGTTGTCTTTTGCAAAAATGGCGAGGGCATTCCCCGGTAGCCAACCGGGCCTATCGACGATTTCCTGCACGATCTGGCTGAGATCTGGAGACTTATACCAGGTCGCGGCTTTGGTCCACGTCGACAGAGAGTCCGTCAGAGCGGCGGTTGTGCCGGTCCGGTTTATGAGATCGTACCGGACCTCCGTGAAAGGTGTGGAGTTGTCGGTGTCCTCTCCGTAGAAGATTACGCTTACCGGCAAGGATGACGGCTTGAAACAATAGACTTCCAGTACCGCCGACGTCACCTGAGCACCCTGGGGAATGTTCAGATTCTCAAAACGCCAGCCCATGAGATACGTTTTGCCGATGTAGCCATAGACGGAATGTATGGTATAGGTGATTCCCTTCGTTGGGATTATGCCGAAACCGTCACCGCCACGGGCGGTTGCCGTCGCCTTGACCGGAGGTCCGGTATCCGCCAATACAATGCCGCATAAACAGCCGAGAATCAAAAGCGCAGCAGCGACACACATCACAGTTTTCCTTCTACCTCTCATGTGATTCCTCCTTTTGTTGTAATCAAATTGAGTGATACCCTGGAGTCGAGATTTTCCAGCCGCCAGCCGCTGCGCCAGCATCCTGGGAGCCGGACAGGCTCATCGTAGCCGTGCATCGAGTACCCTGAGGCCGGAGAGCCACGGTAACCTTACCGAAAACACCAACTCACACGCTCTTCCAAGCAACTACTTCTCCGTAGGCAAAAGATGATGTCTTTAATGTCTGGCCGGACAATGCCTCACCACGGCAGCGACCTGGCAACATACCGCCATGGAACACCCAGGAGATTGCCCAGCATGTGGAGAAGCGGAGCAGGATCATCCCAGGCCGAAATCGCATAGGTTCGATTTCCCCGGTAAGACCCGATCCACTGCATAAAGGTTAGTTCCCTTGCCCGCAGTCTTTTAAGCGAGGACCTTAAATCTCTTTCTTCGTGCACCCATTTCACCCCGTCACGGAACCCGTTGGCCTGCGGCCCGGGTAATCCGAATTGATCGCAATAAGCCATCAGAACCAGGTTGAGATTGCATGCCGTGCTGATGCCATGAGGAAACCATGTCCTTGCGGTGACCTCCAGGACCTTGAATACTTCCTCCCGTGGGTCCCATTTGAACTCCACGGAGCCATATCCCGTGTATTGCATTGCCTGGAGGATGTTGACGGTTTGTTCCGCGATGCGGGCATCCCAGCGGCTCTCGGCCAAACTGGATGTACCGAATCTCGGAGGATACTGGCGCACCTTATGGCCGGTGAACAAGCCAAGGGGCTGAGACGACTTGTCAAAATAGGTGAGGGAGAATGACAATTGGCTGTCGTCGCCGGGGATCAACTCCTGAATGATCAGGGCATCGTGCACCACGAAGAGGTCTTCGTAGAGGCGCAGCAAGGATTCCGGGCCGTCCGCCACGAAAAGCTTCTGGCCGGGGAAACGTTTTCGCCAGCCCAGATTAGGCTGGAACGGTTTGATGATGCAGGGAAAATTGACCTCTTTGGCAATTTTGCGGCAGTCATCGGAGCCCGAAGGGAAAAAGGTTTGCGGGATTACGAAGTTCTTTTCAGAGGCGAATTTATAGAATCTGTTTTTGTCGAGCGTCAGTCTCACCACATCCTTGCTGGGAAAGGAGAAGTGATAGTAGTCTTCAAGCAGCTCACGCCTTTCCGAAGTCAGGAATAAGGGGAAATCCCCCGAAGGAAAAATCAATCCCTTCCGGGGCAGGCTCTTTCCCAATTCCACCAGAACCTCTATCAGATGGTCTCCCTCCTCGTATTTTGCGGTCATTATTTTTCTGCAATAGCGTGTGCGTGCCGTGTAGTTTCGAAAGTCCTGGTCGATCCCGATCACTGGAATCCCATGCCGGCCAAGCGAGCGCACCGTCGCCAGGCCGTTTTGCCCCAATCCAAGCACCACCGCCGCGGGTTTCGTATGATCGATTCTCATCATGTGCACCTTGTCCTTTGTGATGATTTGAGCCATTTCGTGCCGACGAAGCTGTTCAATCGTTGGAGAATGGCTTCCTTTTTAATCAAAAAATAGAAGTCTGGAAGATTGCTGTAAGCCCTGTAAATCCCCTTTCTTTTCAGCTCAAAGGGGTCGTATCCGTGGGAAACGTACCCCTGCATGGATGTAGTTGCAGACCTGTACCCGGCATTCTTCAATATCTGTTTCAGTTCCGTACTGAAATTGAGGTGATTGCCCGGGTTGGGGTAACTGAAGTGCGAGATCTCCTTGCCCAGGCGGGCGCTCAAAGACTCCCGCGACTCGATGATCTCTTTTTTTGCTTCATCGAGCGGTATATGCGGCAGAGAGGGATGGGACAGAGTGTGGGACCCGAAGCTCATACCCGCTCGGCACATCGTCCTGACATCATCCCAGTTGAGCATCGTGGCTTTCAGGGGTGTCATGTCCCTAACACCGGTCTCGTGGCAGACCTCCGAGAGGACATCCTCCCGCTCCCGGCGAGACATGGTGCCCAGACGCCCCTTGATCTTTTCCAAACTCTTCATTCGGTTTGGCACGGTGTCCAGGGCAAACTCTTCGGACAGAGAGGAAAGATGCATGCGGAATTTGGGCGATTTCAAAATTAGATAGCGCAGTTCCGAGGTCCAGAGAAATAAGCCGCCGTCAATGCATTCGGTTGTCAGGTAGAAGGTCGCCGGTACGTCGTATTTGCGCAGAATGGGGAAAGCGTGAATATAATTGTCTCGATACCCGTCATCGAAGGTGATGGCAAACAGGGTCTCGCATATTTCCTGATCCTTTGCGTTCGCAAGGAGTTGGTCCAATGAAACCACACGAAAATATCTTGTCACAAATGCGATTTGCCTCTCGAAGTCTTCGGGTGTGACAGACAAGCCGGGGTTGAGGTAGTGGTAACTCGATCTCGGGTGGCTTACGGAGTGGTACTGAAGGATAACTCCGCTGCCTGTGTAAAGCCGGCCCTGTTTGCAAGGGTTGAGTAAGCGACCCTGGAACAGACCTTTTGCAATCCCCGCCTTGCAGAATTGTTTAAAACCATCCATTACTTGTTGGTCTCCGGGTATCTCTGGTCCAATAAGAGGAAGCAGCGGCCTTTCGAGGTTTTCGTGTCCGCAGGGCTTTAATGAAGCCCGGGAAGCCAAAAGCCTTGATTCCCGCGAAGAACCCTGCCCCCCAAGAGATGTGGATCGTAAAAAATGCGGCAGGCAGGAACAAACAGCATTTGAGGCCGTTTTTGAGTGCAGCCCGGCATGAGAAAAGCAGATTGAGCAGCGCGTACGGCCCGGCGACCAGGATAAACGGAATGATGCTGAGAGGAATCAGGCATAGGGCTGCGAGCAATGAACCAACAAAGAGAGGGGGCGCCGCCTGCCTGAAAACAATGGATTCAGGGTAGGCGACGAGCATTCTTACTTTCCACTTGCCATATCGAAAATACTGCCTCATCAAACCTCTAAGGGAGCATTGCGAGAAATATCTGCTCTTCACCTCAGGGGATAAAAGGATTTTCCCCCCTTTAGAGCGCAAGCGGTAATTCAGCTCATAGTCTTCGTTGGCCAGATAGGTTTCGTCGTAGCCCCCAAGTGTGATCAAAGTCGATTTTCTCCAGCACCCGAATGCAACGGAATCGACCCACATGGGTTTTCTGGCAAACCGGTGGTAAGCATTTCCAACACCGAAAGGCGAGCTGACGGCGATTGCGATGGACTTCGACCTCAGATCAGTTCCGATGGGCTTTATGACTCCGCCCACATTGGAAGCACCGGTGCTCAAAAGAAGCTCGATGCATTTGCGGACATAATCTGGGGCGTAGGTAGTGTGGGCATCGGCGCGTAAAATAATCTGGCCTGTGGAATATCTTATTCCGATATTAAGGGCCGACGGGATGATCCGGTCAGGATTTCGGAGAACTTTGATGTTGGTATGGGTCAAGGCCAGATTTTCGACGATGGTCACCGTCTTGTCTTCGCTGAGGCCGTCAATCACCAGGATCTCCATTTTGCCTTGAGGATAATCCTGCTCGACCAATGAACGGAGACAAGGCTCGATAAAGTTCTCTTCATTACGGGCCGGGATAATGACAGTAGCCAATGGGCGTTCGTCTAGTATAGGTTCCATGGCACCTCTCGATTATGCAAGGACCGGTGACTGCTACACCGGATCGGGCGCTTTGCGAACATGGCGCTTTTTTGCGTCAGGCGCCCATGACGGATAAGGCTGATGGGAGCAAGATTTCTTGGAAGCTAAACAGGGCGGGATGGAGCTTGTTCTTTCATTATCCGCAGTGGCACTTCTTCGGGGACCCCATGCGAAGAACCGTGTTGACAAAAGATCTCGACAAGATCTTCAATATTTTTGCCGCGATCAAATTTTTCGTACACGGTTCTGTAGCCGTTTTCACCCAACTTGAACCTTAAATCACTGTCACCGAGAAGAAGTTGGATTGCTGTGCAGAGTTCATCCGGGTTTCTTTCATGAACCAGCAGTCCGTTTTCGCCGTTTTTAATGAGTTCAGGAATAGCGGCAATTTTTGTGGATATGACTGGGACTTTCATGGCCATGGCTTCAACGAGCACATTAGGGATGCCGTCCTTCTGGATGGCTTCTCCTCCGCTAAGTTTGCATTCGAGGATCTTGTATCTGTCCAGATCGACGTTCTTGCGAAAAAATTGTAGGTGCTGATGGACACAGGGCAAGACAAAGATGGTGCATAAGGAGTAGTAGCCGATCAGTGCTTCCTGGGTTACTGCCCCGGGCATTTCCACACAGTTTCCCAATCCGAGTTCCGCGATCATTTTTTCCAAAAGTGGACGTTGAGGACCTTCTCCGATAATGAAACAATAAAACTCTTCTCCTTTGTCCTTCAGCAGCGCCAGGGCCCTCAGCAGATAGGGAAACCCCTTTCGTTCGTGAAGGTCGGCACACGACAGGATGAGCTTCGCGCTTGTAACCTTGGGGCAACGTAGATTTGGATGGAATTTCTCCAGGTTGGAACCGTGATAGTTGACTCTTACCTTCCTCAATTGCTCCCGCGGCAGAAATGTGGACAAATACCGAATATTGTCTGCCGTGCATGTCACCACGAAAGCGGCTTTTCGCACTTTTTCAGCCATCATCGTTTTCATCATGCTCATGTCGCACGCATGAGAGGTAAAACTAAACGGGATTTCGTTAAGTTGTGAGACTATCAGGGCCGTGGTAGTGGGGTATCCGGCCCAATGAGAATGGGCATGGTCGATCCCGTCGTTTTTCAAAAGGCTCGCAAGGTGCACCGCCTGAGGAAAAAGATAGAGGGTCTTAAGCATGTGCAGGGGATTGGCGATAGTGTGGGAAAGGACATACATCAATGCCCGCAGGTATCGCAGGGGACTTCGCAGCAGGCTGCGCAAGTTCGATTTCAGGGATGCGGCCGATAAGGATGAGGGCAAATAGGTGGTCTGCTTCATTAATTCCCGCGATTCCGCATGCAGGATCTCATCGAATGGTGGTCTCAGTGAGTAAATCTTACTTTGCGGAAATCTACTTTTGAGTAATTTGATTTCTCCGGCAACGAACGTTTCGGTAAGGGTTGGAAACGTTGACATGATGAATGCTATTCGTTTCATTACAACTCCAGGTGGGTGGGGTCATCCGATTTAAACTACCAGGGGTTTTTGAACATTCCGTGGAAAGCTCGCTGAGGCCACTTCACCCAGTCATATCCGCCGATCAGTTTTGCCCGGAACAGGCTTGGCGAATCATTGCGGCCCATTCCGATGCGCTTTAGCGCATAGAGATTGTCCCGCAGGCTGTTCCGGCCCGTCTCGGACGTGCACGCCAATTGGTATCCGCTTTCGACAAGCAGCAGGTCGGTCTCTTCGCTGATGTCTCCGTATGCTCTGATTCCGCCTGGATATGCAAAAAACCTGACTGGCTGGTTGAGTCTCTTCTCGAGGTAGGCCCTGGACTGCCGGAGTTCGTACTCGATTCTTGGCCTCGGAAGTTGACCGAGATGCTGGTGAGACATGGAGTGCGAGCCAAAAGTTATGAGTTTCGAGGATTGCATCTCTTTGATCTCATCCCAGTTCAGGACGCGAACATCCTCGTACAGGTCGGGCCTTCTTTCAGCGACTTCACGGTCCCACCAGTAGAGATTTTTGCCGCCGCTATAGTCTCCTGTCAGAAAGATGGTTGCCGGAAAGCCGTATTCCTTGAGTACTGGATAAGCGTACCGAAAGACATTGGCGTAACCGTCGTCGAAGGTGAGTACGACGGAATCCCTCGGTATTTCCGCCTTCATGGAAATGCAGTCGTACAACTCATGGAGCGCCAATACCTTGAATCCTTCGGCGGCTAGACAGGCCATATGCCGTGCAAACAAAGAAGGCGGGACGTTCCAGAAAGCATCTACACCAAAGTCGATATCGGTGATTTTGTGATACGTCAGGATGGGAATCCTGGCATCCGGCAAGAAGCGTCTCTTTATCTTGAAGATGCGGTAAAGAGGCGCCGCGGACGTATTCATCAGTTTTGTGAAGCTATTTTTGAGAAAGCTCCTAGGGTGCATTGCACTATTCAGCCCGGAATTGTTTGTTTTGGGAATTCCCAGGCGGCGTAATTCTTCCAAGAAGGTCCAGCTTGATTCTGCGCAGCATGCTGGATCGCTTGGCCCGTCTTCTGAGAGCTGAGTAGGACAGAAGCGAATAGAAAGGGATTTTGCCCGACAACCCGCGATTCCCGGCCAGGATGCGCAAATTGAGCCGTTTGTCGTCCGTCCATTTAAATTTGTAGGGTTCGTCGCCACGCGTGAAATCAAATTCATTAAAACGACCGGATCGAATAATTTCTTCAAGCAACTGAGCCAGAATAAGCTCACCCGGGAAATACTTGTCGAATTCGGGGTTATATGCCGTGATCAACCAGGTGAACTGGGACCCCTGAAAGACTGAAAGTGTGAAGGCTATCACCCGGCCATCCAGTTCCATGGTCAACAGATGAAGCTTGCCAAGGCGCGCAAGATCGGCGGCAACGCCTCGATAGAACAGACTCTCGAGCCTTCCGGTGAAACTGATGGAAAGATTTTTATTTTCCCACCTTTTGTCATAGACCGAAAAGAGTTGGGGGAAGATTCTTTCTACATCCTCCGGTTCCTCATGCCTGCAAAAAGCCACCGATCCCATTTCACTCAGTCTGCGGTGACGCCGCCGCAAATCCTGACGCGTCGATTTCGACCTTCTGGCAGCATAAAATGAATCCCATGCGTGGCCGTTGATGCTAAGGAATGGGCATACGATAGATTCCTGTATCGAATGGGTAAGACCGTGTCGTTCCAGCAGTTCCTTGATTACGGGCACGTTGCGGGAATCATCCGGGATATCATGCAAGTCCAGGGCGTCCCATGACAAATCGTTCATAATGAATTCGAATATCCGGCTCATCCCCTCATAGTGCAATTCGGAATCGATGCAGAAGTCCAAATGATCGGCCACTCCGGTCCCTATGAAGCGAATGATGCTAAACGGGGATATTATCGAACTTTTTTCGATTATCACCAGCGGGGCCATGCCCGCCAGCCTCGGACCGTCAAAAAGCATCAGGATGGACAGTTTCTTGCCGTTGCTAAAAAATTTCCACCAGTTGAGAATCCATTCCTGGGTAAGGAAGATGGTGCTGCTGCCGGTATTGGCCGCGAGCAATTTGTCCCAGGCGTCGGCGTATGGGGCCAGTTGCCGAGGATTGTCGATCTTTAGAATTTTCATCCTGCTGTCCCTCCGGCCGGAATGGTTATGCGGGCAATCGCCGATGCGCTCAGGCCGGACCCGTACCCCGGACAATTAGACCGTAATTGCCCAGCGTCAGGATGGAGCTTTCCGCGAAGTTCTCTCTTACCAGCCAGTGGACCGCGTCTTCCCGTGAATAGTAGTGGACATATGGATAGAAGAGACGATCCATCCAATCGGTGCAGCAGGTTTTGAAGCTGCGTGAAGCATAGAGCTTGACATGTGAAGGCGTGATTTTTTCGACGACGGCACGAATCGGGGCAAATCGGTGCAACAGGTTGTATGGTTGTATGAACAGTACGAAATCAACCAGGCCAACAGCGAAAGCCAGAGACCTTACCACGGGATTGGGAAGCCTGGTTGTTAGCCCGCGCATGAGTCCTAGAAGCTTGTAGCTCAGCCAGCGCTCGCTGTTGTATAGATAGACCACAACAGATCCCGTGGGGTTTAGACATGGAACCAGGGCATGGAAACCCGACGGGGGATCATGTGTATGAGGCAACGCATAGAGGCTGTATATAAGATCCAAACAGGCCTTTCTGAACGGGGGATGGAAGATGTCGCCCTGGATGACATGGATGCCGCTGTCGGACATCGTGTTTTCGAATGCGGCATCCACCGAGTTGCTCAAGTCCATGGCGTAAACTTCACGCGCCCCGTGACGCCGTGCTTCTTTTGCATGGCGCCCGGCCCCACAGCCGGCATCGAGAACACTTTTCCCGCGAAATAAACCATCCCCGATCGGGCCTATGCCTATGGAGAAGTTATCATCGTCGTAGTCTTTGAACTCGTTCCACTCATAGCTGAACCGGTAGATGGTGTCTTTTTTGCCCTGAATCTCGAGGGCCGAGGCAAGCTGAGTTTTTTCCTCACTTCCAAGAGGTGGTAGATCTGCCTGATACTTTTCGAAGAATTCCGGATAGTAAGACAAAACCACCGAGCGCAGCTCCTCGGGCAACAATCTGGGCACGCCGCGGATTATCGGGAACCACATTCCGCACTCACATTCCAGAACTCCTGACATTATCTCGTGCGTCATGCACTCGGCCCAGTTGGCTTCCCGAACGGCGGCCAACCTAAAATCCGTGCCGTGATGCGAACAAGACTCGCCATGGATGGAGAACCCGACATCATCCGTTTTTTCAGTCAGGCGAATCTCCTCGAAAACCTGCAATCTTAGTGAGCTGTGACACACGGGACAGATCACGACATCAAGAACGGAATACTTCATCGATTGGCTCCGGCGGGCTGGTGTTTAAGGCATCAAGTTGGACAGACCAGGCACATCATCACAGGTCGGTGACTGAAGGGATTCCCGATCCACGGGAATGAAGGGGGTTCCGCTGGGCGTTGCTCATCGGAGGTTTAGCGCCGCGAGCCAAAACGGAATCATACAGTTCTGCAAAGCGCCGCCCCATCCGCTCGGCAGAATAATCGCGGAGCATGATCTCTTGCCCCAGTTTGCCCATTCTCTCTCTAAGCGGCTTGTCTCTCAGCAGTGCAAGAAGCTTCCGCAGGCAATCTTCCTTCGCTTCGGGATCGACCATGTATCCGGCTTCACCGTCTTCGAAGAGTTCCTCGCTTCCTCCCACATTCGACACAATACATGGGAGCCCGCACATCATGGCTTCCATAACCGCATTGGGCAATCCTTCGCCACCCGAGCGGTCTTTTATCGAAGTGAACAAAAACACATCGAAGAGGGGCAACAACTGGGTTACTTTCTCTTGTCGGCCCATGAAAACGACTCTGTCGTAAATGTCCAGCTCTGCCGCATAATCTCGCAGTTCGTCCAACATGGGACCGTCCCCTATTATTACGAAATAGGCCCTCGGCTCCTTTTTTACAACCTTTGCCGCCAACTCCAGAAACAGTGGGTGGTTCTTGAAGGGCACCAGACGACCAACCGTGCCAATAACCAGGGAACCACGCGGCAACCCAGCAGCCCTTCTCAATGATGAGCGGTTATTGCTGTGTTCCAACGCCATGAAGTCCTCCATACCGTTAGGTATCACCACGGCGTTGATCTTCCCGTCGAAGCGTTCTTTAAGGTCCTTGTGGAGAGACCATGAATTGCACACCACCGCGTCGGCGGTTCGATACATCAGGTCGTCAAGTCCCCTGAGCACCAACTGATCGTTTCCAGGGTCGGAGGCGAGCCCCCTGCGGCTGATTATCAACTTGCCGTTCGACCGTCCGATCATTGCAGCAATGGTGGCATACTTGTTCGCAGGCGGCTGGTAGGAATGCACTATACTTGGGTCTGTTTTCTTCATAATGGAGATCAGCTTTGTTAGCCGCTTGATCTCAAAACTGCCGCGCCTTTTCAGAGAGATCACTTCAACGTCCAGTTCCTGGATGGGCCGAACCCAGTACCCTCCCTCCGATAAGCTGACCACAAAGGGTCTGAACCGTTGACGGTCCAGATATTTTAAAAGAAGATAAAGCTGCTTCTCCGAGCCGCCCAGATCGAGACTGCCGATGACAAAGAGGATTGGGACCGGACTGTCCAAGTGTCTACCTCCCATTGCAGGCGCCACGTTTTCTGGTTAACAAATGCGTATAGAGTTCTTCCATGCGCCGGACCATGATTTCGGAAGAGAATGTGGTTGCAGTTCGGCTTTTGCCGGCATCTCCCATGCTCCTCGCCAGTATCGGATCGTCGAGTATGCTCAGCACGGCTTGGGCTAATCTCCGCACTGCTCTTGGGGGAGCAAGATAGCCCGTCAGCCCGTGGATTACGTTCTCGGGATTACCTCCCACCTCTGTTGCTACAACAGGAATCCCCAATGCCATGGCTTCGAGAAGAGCGTTAGACATGCCCTCCATGAGGGATGTGCAAGTGTAGGCATCAAAGAGCTGCATGCTGAGGGCAGTGTCGGACCGCGGTCCCGCGAAAACCACGTAAGGAGAAATCCCGAGTTCGTCCGCCATTCGCCGCATGGGGTCATACAAAGGGCCATCCCCTATTGCAACGAATCGGACGTTTTGCCGCCTGCTCAAAACAAAGGATGCCATCCGTAGAAAGTCCTCGTACCCCTTCTTCCAGGAAAATCGGGCAACTGTGCCGACAACCAGAGCGTCCTGGGGGATACCCCATTGCTTCTTGAGTTCAGCACGCTCAGTGAGCGAAAGGACGGGAAGATCACAATTTACGCCATTAGGGATCATGGTGATCTTTCTTGCCGGACAGGATTCAATTGTCCTAACAAAGTCCGCTACAGCGGAGGAATTGGCTGTTACCCGATCTGAAAGGCGGTTGGCGAGCCTTACGGCCGCCAACTGGGGCCGGCTGTACTGATCGAAGCTGCTCCTCCTGCTGTTGATGAGAACGGGAACCCCGGCCAAGCTCCCGGACAGAACACCAATGAAGTTGCCTTCGAGAAGATAGCCGTGAACAACCCGAACCTTTCTCTTGCATAACTGAACTGTAACGCGGGCGAGACGATCCAGGTTCGGTGCGGTAAAGGCCCCCTCTAAGCCAACATCGACAATCTCAATGTCCAGGCTGTTGATTCGAGCGTGCAGCGCCTGGTCCATGCTCTTTCCCAAGCAGAAGAGGATGGGCTCGAAACGCTTTCTTTCGAGATGCTGGAAAACCTGCAGTAGATGTCGCTGGGCTCCCCCGACGTTTAAATCAGGGATGAAATAGGCAACGGGGATCATGCTGTCTGAATGTCCAATCCACGTGTGATTATATGCAGCCTTTTCATCACAATGGTTATGCCGATGAGAAGGAATATCATGATCTCCAGCCAGAATTCGGTGAAGAGTGAGAAGACGAGAAACAGCAGCAAGGTTGTCCTGATGGCCTTAACCAGCCAGAGGGGCGGCCCCGCCGCGCTCAAGCGCTGCCGTTCCAGCCAACGCAGGTCTTTCCATGTCACCCAGAATAGACCCAGGAAAAAGGCCAGAGCCCCAATGCCGCCAGTGACCAATGCCCACAGATATCCGTTATGGGTGGCTACGTGCTTGTGGTCGTAATAAAGATGGCGCATCCAGCGAAAGTTGCCTGGGCCGACTCCCAGGAAGGGGTTTGATTCAGAAAAGAAATGGACGGCCGCTTTGATATTGGAAATCCTTTCATCCAAGGATTTAGTGGCTTCGCGTTGGCCGGGGTCGTGCCCGAACGAGGTCATTCGCTTCAGGTTTTGTTCGGGGACGATAGTTACAGCGAAGATCACCAGGGTGCCGATGACTATTATGGTCGTGAGTATCTTTCGCGGGTCCACTCCCGCCTCCCAGGTCAATATGAGGCCCAGGATGACGAGATTGATCATGGCGCTCCGGGAAGCGCTCAAGAAAATCACAACTATGAAAATGCCCATCATCAGGATTGATCCTTTTCTGATGGACGGCGACAAAGTCTCTTGCCGCAGGTACCAGAGGGAGGTCAGGCCGAAAATGCAGAAAAATGCAAGGCGGTTGGAATTCCTGGCGGCCTGAATTCCAAAAGAAGCCATGGCCCGATAGTCGTCAGCCCCTCCCCCTGTGACGCCCGTGTAAAAGACAGAGGGGGCGGTAACCATGATGAGTGCCAGAAGCAGAAAAAACAGAAGCATGAGGTGCTTTCGCGTTTGAATGAAGTGGATCATGAAAATAATGAATGCGAACTGTGTGAAAAAATCCCACAGTTCTTTTTGCGACCTATCGAAGCCCGCCACCGAACGGGGAGCGGAGGGGGCAAACCAAGCCGATGTTAAGAAAATGATGCCAATGGCGGCCAGCAAATGGATCTGCGGGACTTTCAAGAACCACCAGTCGCGTTTGTGAAGCCATTGTTGGAACAACAGAAAGAAAAACATCGACCCCAACAGATTGTTGGGAGTGATCTTGCCGGCGCCTCTCAGGATCGCGGGGTAGTAGAGGAAGAAGGTCGTCATAAAGACAAGAATCCCATATTCGGGTTTCAAATACATGATGACCAACCCTATGAAGCCGGCTACCGCGATGGGGACGTACATATCCACTTCGAGGAGGGCCGCGACCGTGGCTCCCATGGCCAGAAGGACAACGGCAGCCCATGGAACACGGGTGGATTGCATGGGAGGTAATAAAGCATGCTCGTACATGAATGATCACCTAAAAGTAATTGCAGAGGATCGTGAATTTCAATGTGCCGTCATCGGTAAAGAGCACATCAGGCTAATGGCCACGTCGCCAATTCTGTCGTCAGATAGCCGATCACCAGGATGCAGGCCTCGAATTCCATATTCACCAAGGCACATGCCGATGCTACCAGCATCAGAGATACAAGGGCGATCAAGGAGATGGCCCTTGATATCGGGGGTGACGGGAGGAGAGCAGAATTATGGTGTTCGGACATTGTTGGGCTTCCCTGTGATGCCTAGGAGGAACCATTTGCAGAAGGGGCGATATTGGGTCTACCCCTATTCAAGACTACCCCCAGGATTCGGGCACGTACACGCTCAAGTGCCGTCTTGGTGCGCACAACGGTTTCAGCGAGGGCATGCGACCTTACGACCAGCAATACTCCATCCACATACTTGGCCAGATGCAGGGTTTCTTCACAACTGCTGATGGGGGCTGCGTCGAATACGATAAAAGGGTAACAGGACCTGCATTGATCCACCACGCTCTCGATCCGGCTGCGGGTCCACGCTCTGTCGCTGTGTGGCATCAGCCTGCCGGCGGAAATCGCGGAAAGTCGTGGTATCGATGCAGGCACCACATAGTTCTGAACAGCCCCCTGGTCCACGAGCATTTCACAGAGCCCTTCGATTCCCCTGCCGTTTTGAAACCGCGATAACAGCGGGTCGTGAAAATTCGCCTCAACGAGAAGGGTTGGGGTATTCTCCTCTCGGGCGGCAAATGAGGCCAGATTCATGGCAACCGTCGTTGCCCCTTCGCCCAGTTCGGCACTGCAAACCATCACTGTTTTCAGGTGTCCCTGTCCCAGAATCAGGATATTGCGGTAGAGGCATCCAAATTCCTCCATTGCTTCGCCTGAGCCGTCTATCAGGAGAGGGGGGATATTCAGTATTGGCTCGGCTTCCCGAGGCGATTCCGTCGCCGTGGTTGGAACAGACGTGCGGGGCGTTGTCATCTCCAGCAACTCTGAGATCCGACTCATTGAATTTCCTCCCTTATAGATTCTATGTACTTCAATGGCAGGATGACTTTTAAAGCGGCCATGGCAACATCCTTTGAGCGGAAGCCTCCCGCCTGCAGCCGGTAGATTCTGTTGCTGCCGGTTAACCATACCGGGACAACACTAACCGAGAGATCAGTCATCCTTAATAGATTCAATTGGTTCTGACAGTTCTGAGCCACGGACAAATCCCGTGTGGCGGTGATGTAAATTGCATAAAGGCCGTCGGCCTGGTCGAAAATCATATGCTCGGGGTTCATCGGGGGAAGGGCAAGGGATTGGCCTTCGAGGATGAAGTCGATATTCTGAATCCATGGATTGGTCATCTGGATGAAGCTCAAGGTGCGTAGGTTGGCTGAACCGTAAACTTCCTTCGCAATCCCCGAAAGTGTCTCACCCTTGCGCACGGTCTTTACCGCATCCGCGACAGCAGCGAGTCTGAATTGCGCAGCTGGAGGTTTCGATTCCGTTCTGGTTGGTCCGACTTCCGTGAGAGCTACCTGGGGTCCCGGAGCAAGTGCATTGCGGGGGATCTCCGCACTCCCTCCTGGGGGTGCTGTGTCTTGTTGCGGCTCGTTGACGGGCGAAATAGGGATTTTTTCCGTCTCCTTCGTTTGAACCGCTTGACCTTCCGGCTCGATCTCCCTCGGTGCAAGCAACCGACTCTCCCCTTTCATCTCATTGTCCGGTGGAGGGGTTTCCCCCACCGCATTCTGCTGGGGGGGTGGAACGGAGATTGAGGGCGCTTCGACCTGTTCCGCGGCAGCCTGAGATGCCGGAACTGTCCCAGCCGGTGTGGACTTCTTGGCTGACGGGGTGGAGGAAGGGGAAGAGACGACAGGAATGGCCTTCATTTCGGGGTCCCGCTGCGTCGATGCCGAGTATGGGGGCGATGGCCGGTTGGTTGCCCCGGAACCCTCAACGAATTCCTTTCCGAACAAAAATGCACGATCCAATATTGAGCGAATCTCTTTCGATGATTGCACCTTGACGGAAAAGATGGTCAGGAATGCAATGATGAAAATGGAAAGAGCGGCCATTCTAAACGAGATATTTCTCTGCCGCGTCGTCCTCGTGAGTGACCTCATTGCCGGCATCTCGGGCACGGGGTCCGGAAATACCGGGTGAGCCGAAGGAATGGAAGGCTGGTCGAGGGGGGGGGTGCGCGTTTCGGCGGCGGGTGGTCTCAGCACCGGTTGAGTGGGCTGAGCACGTTTTATGTCGAGCATCAGGTCCGCGGCCGCCTCCCTTATGACCTTCTCATCGATCTCTCTTTGTTTGAGAACGCATCCGATTAACAGTGCATTATCGCACAGAGCGTTAATGAGACGTGGTATCCCCCGGCTATAGTTGGTTATAAGGAAGATCGCCCGGTCGGAGAAAAGCCTCAGACCCTGACCGTAACCCGAAACTCTCAGGCGATGGGCGATATACTGCGGGGTTTCCTCGGGGAGGAGGGGCTTGAGTTCGAAGCTTATCGCCACACGCTGCTTGAACTGGCGCAGGGAATCGAGGTTCAATTTATCCCTGAGTTCCGGTTGCCCCAACAAGATGATTTGCAGCAGTTTTTCCGAGGAAGTCTCGAGATTGGATAAGAGCCTTAGGTTCTCTAGGCTTTCAGTGTCCATACCCTGGGCTTCATCCACCAGCAAAGCGATGGTGCGCCCAAGGGTGTTTTCGGACACCAGCCTGGCATGCAGTTGGGAGAGTCGAACCGTCACTTTCGGCGAATCAACCTCCACCCTCAATTCAGTCAACAGGTGATCGAGCACATCCTCGAAGCTCAGCTTTGGATAAGGCAGGGTGACCGCTATAACGCTGTCGTCCAGGGTCTGTATCAACCTCTGCAGCAACATGGTCTTCCCGGTTCCAACCTCGCCGAAGAGGCAAAAAATGCCCCTGCGCTCCTTCATGCCATACTGGAGCAGCGCAAACGCTTCGCTGTATCTGGTGTTCTGGAAGAAGAACGCCGGGTCCGGGCTTATGCTAAAGGGTTTCCTGGTGAATCCATAGAATTGTTCGTACATTTTCGCACTCCGGCCAACCCGTTAGGGTCGTCTATGTGAAATGGTCGCGAGCACCGGCAGCTTCAAGAGGTCTTTGACCTGTTCCATGTCACTTAGTACGGGTCGGAGTTTTTCAAGCAGAACGACCAGGGTGCAAGCCAGCATCAAGCCCAATAGCAGGGCCATTGCGATGGATATCATGAGGACCCTGCGGTCCGGCAGTAAGGTGTCTGCCGTTTGAACCACGTTAACCGTGGTGATGGCCTCCTTGTTCATCGCATCTACGAACCTGGCGTCATTCAGCTTGGCCAGATATTCCGAAAGGCCTTTCTTATGAGAGGATAAAGTGTTTTCAGCAACGACGAGGTCGTAAGCGTATTTCTGCATGGAGGCGAGTTTTATCTCGGTATCATTGATTTGATCCGCGAGCTGCACGCGCGAGTGCTTGATGCCTTCGAAATTCGCGCGGGCGAGGGCTACCTTTTCCTCGAGACTTTGGTATTCCGGATTAATTGCAAAGGCGTTTTTACCCTCGATGAGAGCCGGTGTTGCCTTGATTCGCTTCTTGACTACGGCGATCTCCTCCAGCTTGTCCATCACCTCTCTTGACTGGGGGGTGAACTTGGTGAGAAGGGCGTTGCGTTCCCCTTCCAGAGCGACGAGGCGCTGGGCAAGAGGCAGCGCCGCAGGGTTCTGATCCATTTCCACAAGTGTTTTGATGGTCTTCGGCTGCTTGGATAACTCTTCGTTCAAGGCTTGTAGGTTGCCGTTGGCTTCCGCCGTCCTGACATCGAGGGCCGTCAACTGGAGGCGCATGCTGTACAGGTTATTGTAGAGGCTTTTCTGTTCTTCCGTGAAGTCAAACTGGACCCCTGCCTTGTGGCGGAGTTCGCGCAACCTGGCATAATCATCCTTCAGGGCGGCATCCATTTCGTCGAATTGCTGCCTGTAAAAACCGGTGGTGTTTTCTCCTTCGAGTGTTTTGAGATAGTAGCGTTTGTATAGATCGATAAGAGTGTTGACCACACTGCTCGCGAGCAGGGGATCTTTGTTGGAATAGGTGATCTCGATGGTGGTCGATTGTGGGATGACCTTGACCTCGATATCGCGCATCAACCGATCTGTCAGATTCTTGATCTCTGACTCGGTGGCCGCCATGTTGAGCATTTTCGGAAGTTGGCCGATGAGCTGCCTGCTCCTGAGGATTTCCGCTTGTGAATTCATCCTCTCCTGGGGAACCGCGAATTTTTCCATGTGTTCGCTCAACTGCCCGGACAACTCGAGATTCACTCGCCTGCTGTTTTCGATAAGTATTTTTGCGGAGGCCGAGTAAACGTTCGGCCGTGTCACGGAGATCGCGATGACAGGCACGGTAACGGCGAGAAACACCGCTACCATGAGTTTCCAATGCCTTTTGAGAATTTGCGGCAGGTCTCTAAGATGTTGGGTTGCCAAACCCGCGGTATCTGTTTGCATTTTGCACCTCTGTTTGAGGGTGTTTGGCTTCTTTTCTTCCGCGCCGGGCGATTTTCAGCCTCGGAATGTCTGACGCGAATTCCTCATGGCATCGGCAGTGGGGCCGTCATCCCCGCCGGTATGGGCAACAGGTCGCGAAATTGCCTGACCGCAAGGCCGGCCTTGGCAAGTCCTGTTTTTTGCACATAGACGACATCGTTTGCCACCAATGGAGAAGAGGAGACGGAATCGATATCTACTTCCATGAGTCTTGTCGTCTTATCTTCCGTTCGCAGTACGACGAGTTTGTCCCATTGCGCCGTATCACGAAAACCGCCGCGTTCGAATACCGCCTGCAGTGCAGTCATGCCGTCGCGATAAGCGACAAATCCCGGGGTGGTCACCTCGCCCCCCACGTATACCCTCAATGCGGAGTGCTTGACATTGACCACGACCAAAGGATCTTTGAGCCTGTTTGATGCTTTTTGCCTTATCACTTCGCCCAACTGCTCGGGGGTCAGATTGGCCGCCTCGAATTCGCCCGCGACCCTGGTCGTGATGTGGCCGTCTGTCCTGACCACAACATCTTCATTAAAATTTTCCGTGTAAGGAAACTTGATCTCAATGGTGTCGCCTTTCTGAATTGCGTAGGGCGGAGATTGTACAGCCTGCGACATAACTCTCGAGACCGTTGCAAAATCCCTCGGCAATCCGCTGCACCCGGCGACCAGAAACGCTCCAAAGATCACCAGTGAGATACGCCATACATCGAGCAAGAACCATTTGCCCTTCATCTTTCTCTCCTCATGGGTGTGTTTATCGTGCTCCCCTTCCGAAGAGGACCACTTTGGTTGTTTCCATAATTATCAGCAGGTCAAAAATGAGCGAGCAATGCTTGATGTAGAACAGGTCGTACCTCAGCTTCTCGATTGCGTCTTCCACTGAGGCCCCGTAAGGATATTTTATCTGGGCCCATCCGGTCACACCTGGTTTGATGGCGTGCCTTTCCATGTAGTAGGGTATTATCTCGCTAAGATCCTCGATGAATTCGGGCCGCTCGGGCCTAGGCCCCACAATGCTCATGTCCCTCATCAGGACGTTAAAAAGTTGAGGCAGCTCATCCAGTCGGGTTTTGCGAAGAAGCCTGCCGACTCTGGTTATTCTCGAATCGTTTTCCTGAGCCCAGACTGCCCCTGTTTTCTTCTCCGCGTCCTGGAACATTGTCCGGAATTTAAAAATCCTGAATGGCTTTCCCTTCTCTCCAGTGCGAATTTGTCTGAAAAACACGGGCCCCGGCGAGTCGATCTTGATGGCCAAGGCGATCAGTGGAAGCAGGGGTGCGCTGAGGATCAGTCCAACCATCGTGCCGAAGAGGTCGCATACGGTCTTGTAGAAGCGCTTGAGAGGCGTTTTCTTGAAACCTTCGGAGAATATGAACCAACTGGGCCTTGTGTGTTCGATGAGCAACTTGCCGGTCAACTGCTCATAAAAGGAAGGCGCATCGAGAATATCGATTCCGTTGAACTTGCACTCAAGCACCTCCTTTAGCGGCAAGACCCCTCTTCTCTCCGAAAGAGAAATCACTAGCTTGTCCGCTCGCTCCCTTCTGGTTGCCTCGACAACGCAGTTGCCGTCCCCGACAACGCAACTCATGGGTACGGACAATGGTTCAATAGGGCAGTCGATGTAACCGGCCAATACATAGTTGTGGTTTTGAGTGTTTATGATATTCCCTACCGCATCGGCGATCGGTCCGGTTCCGAGAATCAGCACTCTTTTGGCAAGGCCGGAGAGGGACGCAAAACAAGCCAGCAGAACATGAACAAGGCATTGAAGCATCGCGAAAATGAGCAGTGAAATGGCCAGGACCCCCCTCCCCACACCAATGGCCGGAATCATGTAATAGAGTGATGCCAAAAGAACAAAAGACAAAAGCGCACAAAACCCTATATGGAGACAGATTTCTCTCTTGCTTCTAATAGTATCGAAATTATAGAGTTCGGCAAAATATGAGCAAAATAAAAGCATCGTCACGAAAGCGGCACATTTCAAACTCATATATTGATGTTTATTAATGACTTCATCAAGTGAACCGAATCGAATATATATGCTTACGTACAATGACGATGCCGCCATTGCTGCATCAGCAACAATCGATATCAAGGTTCTTGAATGTATATCTTGAGTTAGGAAGCTCATTTATTACTTCTACTGGCATGAGTGATAGGCAATAAGTGACACTAACGATTGGCTATTCTGATAAAGCTCCGCCTTTCTCACCAACAAACAATGAGTCGGACAGATGTAATGGAAATGGCGCGCAGCCGGCAGAGAGAGGGACCGGCAAAGTTTCAGCGACAATCTCTTTTCAAAACAGGGCGAATGTCACTTTGAACGCAATTTGGTATCAGTAGGAAAAATGCACACGATCTATGCTGGTTCGAGGTCGTCCGGATTAATCATTACGCAAACGCATCGGCCAAGTATCTCGATGTTGACGGCGAACAGACATTGGTTGGCGGTCGGCTTCTTGCACAATACCCCGCGGCTTCCTTCAAGGACCCCTTTTCTGATCCTGACGCTGGCCCCTTCCTGCAGGTGGGCGTAGACGTTGAGGTCCTTTCCGCTGTTTATCAGCATCTGCAAATAGAGGATCTGATCAGGGGGGATGGATGCCGGCGCACCCCGTGGCGAGCCCAACAAGCGGACAACACCGTGGGTTCTAAGCACACGGGTGAATTCCTGAGGTGTCGGAGGGACATTGACAAACAGGTAACTTGGGAAAAGGGGGAAATGCAGCCACACCTTTCTATCCTTCCAGTGGCGCAGCCTGCGCACCGATGGCAGGTAACTCCGCACCCCTTTCCTTGACAGTTGGGTTTCGGCCGCAAATTCGGACCGTGATCGGACATACACTGCATACCAGTTAGGCTGTGCATCGCTCATGTGTGGGATCCTGTCGCCTGATGGCGGGATTCGGCTCTTGCATGTGGCCCTTCGCAGATTGGCACCCTAAGTATTGCTCTCGTGCAACTTAAGTGCCAATGGCGAGGCGCATGCTGATTCATGTCCGATCCGTCCAGCTTTGAACCCTATCTTCTTGTTAATTCAATTTGCCGCCGGTTCATCTCAACTCGCTGCCGGTCGCATGGCATAAGGCGGGATAGGCTGCAGAATGCTCGGATGTGTTTCCAATCGATACATATCCGGGCAAAAGGAAGGGCGGGAATGGATGGCGCAATTGTAGCGATTGGATACACATCGGCTGTTTTGCTCTGAATGACCGTAGCGCAAGGGATTAGCTGTTTCTTTCGGATACAGTGATTCACGGCGGAGACATTGCAAACTGGGGCTGGGATAGTACCAGGATAGTTAGATCCCGTGGTTTGCCGTTAACCGATAATGACATTTTCAGAGAAGGCGACCGCCGCCGCACATGGAGGCGGGGGGGAGGGGGGATATCTTACCGATCTTCTCCGGGGCAAGTCCTCGCTAGTGTTCTCGCGGAAAATACCGGCATCGGGGCAATAAGCCGGGTCCGTGTTCACAAGGACCTGACGTAGTGTGTGTGAATAATTCGTTAGTTGCCCGCAATCTGCCCGCCAATTGCCGGCACAGGGTTCGCACAATGGCAATTGCAGGCCTCATGCCACGGCCACTTGGTCGTTTTTCCTGGCGATCCCGAGTTCGTTCAGCCTCCTGTAAAACGCCTTCCGGGAAATCCCCAACAGTCTGGCCGCTTTTGATCTATTCCCGTCGCAAACTATCAGGCTGTTCCTGACTGCGTTGATCCCCAGCTCTCGAAGAGGTATCAGCTCTTGCTTCTGGGTGTGAAATTTATTCTTCGCCGTTTGAAATTCCGGCGTGAACTCCTTTTTCGTGATTAGTCCTCCTCGAGCCAAGACCACTGCACGCTCGATCGCATTTTTCAACTGCCGCACGTTTCCGGGCCACGGGTAACCCATGAGCATTCGGACCACTTCATCCGATACCGAGAGGCGTTTGTTTTCTCTCTCGGCAAAGACTCTGACGAAATGATTCACCAGCACCGGGATGTCTTCTCTGCGCTCCCTGAGAGGCGGTATAACAAGGTGAATGACATTGATTCTATAGAATAGGTCCTCTCTGAAATTACCTTTCTCGACAAGGCTTTTCAGATTGCGGTTCGTGGATGCAAGAAGCCGAAAATCCACTTTAATTTTTCTGTTGCTGCCGATCCTCTCGATCTCCCTCTCCTGGATCACCCTCAAAAGCTTCGCCTGAAGGGGAAGGGGGAGTTCCCCTATTTCATCCAGCAGTACCGTGCCGCCGGCTGCTTCTTCAAACTTGCCTATCCTCCTGGATGTGGCGCCGGTATAAGACCCCTTCTCGTTGCCGAAGAATTCCGTTTCCATGAGATCGCGAGGTATGGCCGCACAATTTACTGCCTGAAACGGTTTGTCCTTTCGACAGCTTCCGTGGTGCAAAGTCTTGGCGATCAATTCTTTGCCCGTACCGGTCTCGCCGGTGATGAGCACGTTGCTTACCGAGTCTTTCACCTCATCGACTATCTGCAAAAGGTTCAGCATGCTCGGACTCTTGCCGAAGATCAAACCGCTGGGGTCATCCCCGATATGCATTGCCTGCGTGGGATGCTCTCCAGCGGCACGATGGCCTACCACCGCCTTGCCGATCACCTCTTTGAGTTTGGAATAATCGGTCGGCTTGGCAAAAAAATGATAAGCCCCCGACGCCATGGCGCTTACAGCCGATTCGATGCTGCCGAAGGCGGTTAAGAAGATAAATGGTATATTGGAGTTACTGTTTTGCAGGCGTTCGAAAAGCTGCATCCCATCCATTTCGGGCATTTTAAGGTCGCAGACGATCAAATCGGGATGCAGTTTAGGGATCACCTGCAATGCTTCCTTACCGTTGCGTGATTCCGCAACCTTGTATCCGTCTTGTGAGAGTATGGCGGACAATACCTTGCTGACATTGGGTTCATCATCCACGATGAGCACATTGCCTCTTGCCTCATATGTCATATCTACCCCCTCACTCGCGATCCACCGGAACCGACAAACACACCGTGGTGCCAACCCCCATCTTGCTCTTGATGGTCATCTGTCCACCATGACGGCGAACGATATCGAGCGTGATGGGCAGGCCATTTCCCCTTCCTCCACCTTGCTTCTGCCCGGACAGCAAAGCATGGATCTGTCTCTTTGACATGCCGCGGCCCGTATCGGTAACCTCGACCAGCGCGCACTTTCTTCCGGAATATTCTCCACTGCTTGTCTCGACTATAAGGGTGCCTCCTTGCGGCATTGCTTCGAGGGCATTTCTGAAAACATTGTACAGTGCCTGTTCGATGTAAAAATGGTCCACCAACACCGGCGGTACCTCACCGTACTCGGTCATGAAATCCACATTCGACGTGACCGCTTGTAAGTTTATGAAGGCTTCCAGTTCCTTCAGAATGCTGTTGATATCCTCCTCATGCAGTACAAGCTCACATCTTGAAGCCCCCAGAAATCTGGTGATTAGGCCATCGATCCGTGCAATCTCCCCAGATGCCAGATTTGCAAGCTGTACGACTTCTTCTTGCTCGCCGCACCTCAGCTGCAAAAGGAACAGGACCCCCTTGATAGTGTGCAGGGGATTCTTTATGCCGTGGCCGAGCATGGTGGAGGTCTTGTTGATTTCTACGATTTGCCGGCAGCTCTCCAAACCATTGAAATGCTCGCAAAGAGGGTGTAACCGAGCCATCACCAAAGCACCGGTCACGTTTGCCGCGTCATCCTTTTGTATTTGTATGCAGATGTCGGCATCCGTGCCCCCGTGAAAACAATTGCAATGGAACTCCCGGAGTACTTCCGGCTCGCCGCTCCCGAGCGCATCCGCGATCAAATCCACGTCTCCATGGCCAATCCGCGGCAGGAACTCATAATAGGGGGCCCCTAAAGCCTCGGGAAGTCTCTCGCCAAGCAGGTTTCCAAGCCTCGTGTCCAAAGACGTGAGTCTCAGCGATTTATCCACGGTAAAAAACCAGTGACGCGTTGAATTTTGCAACGGTTGGGCCCCCTCTTTGCCTTTCGAACAAGGTCGTCCGGGGAGCTGAAATTCACTCGGGGGGAACCGTGGTTCTTTCCTTGAAGGCCCCATTGCTCTACACTCTAATTATAGAGAAACCAGGATACCAAGCTTATGCCGGTCGCGTAATGGACAGGGTCAAGTCGCAAGGCCACTCGATTCCAGCAACGGCACACTTGGGCGATAGTATTCTTCGTACCATTCGATGAAAGCCCTTATGCCATCTTCGATCTTCGTTCCAGGCCGGAACTCAACGTCTTCCGCGAGGCTTGAGACGTCTGCATAAGTGGCTGGGACATCGCCGGCCTGCATGGGCAGAAAGTTCTTTTTTGCCTTTTTCCCCAGGCACTCTTCCAGAACTTCTATGAATCGCATGAGATCAACCGGATTATTGTTACCGATATTGTAGAGTCTGTAGGGTGCACAACTCGACGCCGGGTCGGGGTTGCCGCCGTGCCATTTTGGGTCGGGTTTCGGGACCTTGTGGATGACTCGAAACACCCCTTCGGCTACGTCCTCGATGTATGTAAAATCCCGCTGCAGCTTTCCGTAATTAAAAACGTCGATAGGATCGTCTTCAAGTATAGCCCTCGTAAATTTGAAAAGCGCCATATCCGGCCTCCCCCACGGGCCGTAAACCGTGAAAAATCGCAGCCCGGTTGTGGGAACACCGTAGAGATAACTGTAAGTATGTGCCATCAGTTCATTGGCCTTCTTCGTTGCAGCATAAAGCGACACGGGGTGATCCACATTTTGACGGACGGAAAAGGGCATGTCGGTGTTAAGGCCGTACACCGAACTCGAAGACGCAAAAACCAGGTGGGCGACGTCATGGTGACGGCAGCCCTCGAGAATGTTCAGAAAACCGCTCAGGTTACTGTCCAGATATGCGTAAGGGTTTTCAAGAGAGTAACGGACTCCCGCCTGAGCCGCCAGGTTGACCACCGCGGCAAATTTTGCCGAAGCGAAAACAGACTGTAATTGTTCGCGGTCTTCCAGCGAGACCCTCAAAAACCTGAAATGCTCATTTTCTTCCAGCAGGGCCAGGCGCGCCTTTTTCAGTTCGACGTCATAGTAGTTATTCAGATTGTCTATACCTGTGACCCTGTCCCCGTTCCCTAGCAGCCTCATGGAAACATGAAATCCGATGAAGCCGGCCGCACCCGTCACAAGTACTTCTTTCATCTGGCAACCCTTCGTTATTCCGGCCTGCATGGGACGTAAGTTTCACTCAGTCTGATAATAGGTCCTTGATTCGCCGGCTCATCTGCCTGCGTCGAATCAAGCTCAACCGAGTTGCCCGGCTCCTCATCAAAGCCTTAATTTTTCACTCGCGCGGCAACCAGTCCCGCCCTGATCGTGTCTTCAGGTCAACGGCGGGGACTTACCCATTCATGTGCCGGAGAACTCTTCGATTATCTGACTTTTCCGAAAGACAAATTGGCATTGGCGGCGAAGCGACCGTTGTCGGCTATTTTCATTGGGTTGCATGGATGAGTGACCGTGATAAAAGGGCAAAGTACGGCAACAGCACTTAAGACCCTAATAATACGACCATTTTTTTGAGCCGATTCCCGGTTCCCATCATCCAATAGCGGCGAAATGCCTCGTTTAAATATGTTCTTGGATGGAACCCGATAAGATAAAATGGAAGATAATCCGAGCAGAGGACCCTTGGGCCACAACGGTCCACCCTGATCACTGGCGAATCAGCATCCCTTTAGAATCAATGCCGAATAGCCACCTGTCGAATGCCAATGGCGAAAGATTAGGCATCGGACAAAAATAATCAATACACAGAATACCCCATAATGGCCGGCAAAAAGGCAGTAGGTATTTGCCATCCCGGCTACATTACAAGTGGTCGACCTGGTAATTTGTATGAGGATAAAATGATTCAGCAGCAGCCATGCAACTTTAGTTGCATATGTCGAATCACCTATTTTTGGAAGATATACAAACGATTGGGCCAAGTATGAATATTTATTCTTTATTGATATTTCAATTCCGCGCAGATAGGCAATCCTTTGCAATGAGAGGAAAAATACCAGCAGGCGCCTTAAAAAAGGATCACTTTGAACCGTACCCTTTTCAAGAAGTTTTTCGAAAATGCTCTTTAATAAACTTTCGAGAGCAAGGAAGCCTCCGTTTTGGTCCGGCTGGCGCCACTGGATGAGTAATACGAAGTTGCGCTCAAGATGGCGCCTTTCAAAGTATAAAGAGCGGGGGAATTATTCCCCCGCGCCCCCGGAATTTCGCCCGCGCGCGCAGGTTCCCGTGACTTGGGTGAGCTGCGCACCGACTGCCAAACCGTTGCGGTTTTCCATTAACACATGGCCCAGTGAAGGAAAACTTGGCTTTACCCTTACCCTTTTTGGCAAGACGGGCTTCTGGGTCCGTTGTGGAAGCATGGGTGGCATTGGAGCGCTTTTCGCCGTGGAAGTCCTTGCCAATCTGGATCGGATTAGCGGAAAGACCTATAAGGTATGTATGGTGCATCCGAATTGCAAAGTATGTAACTTCTGAGACAAGGTACACCTTTAGTTGCGGATACTTGCTCCTTTAGATGTGAAAGTCATACAACTATTCGCCAATGATAACGCAACTTATTACTTCTTGACATTTCAATTCCAGCCTGATAGGCAAAGTACCAAAATTGTAGGCCGTTACGCTGCAGTCATCTGCCGGATCAGCCCTAAAACGTGTTTCACACAGGGAGACTCGCATCTCGAGCGGCCGCGAGTAACATGCCCCGCCGAGCTTGTCTCGCGGGATAGATCGGTTTAGCCCAAGGCAGCCGATTTCAGTTGCGACCTCCCGGACCATCGTTCAGACAAACCACCTCGCGTTCGGCACAAGCGGACGCGACTTTTTCACGGCTCAATTTCAAATCATTCATGTCTCGCCGGCTCCGAGAGTCATACGGCTTCCGTGCTGACGCCGGCCCTTGCTGGTGGGTGCGTCCGGGAAGGAACACATCACTTTCGGATAAGAAACCATGTTTCTATTTTCGTGTATCCATAAATCCGCTGACAATTTCTTGAGCGCCGCAATTAGGATGTTGCTCAAATGTCCTGCCCCGGATCTCCGGCAGAGGGTTCCGACTCCACCGGAGGTTTTGCGCCATTCCATTGAGCAAGAACGACACGGCTGCATCGAATGGACCTGATCCGTCGTTTCTGATTTGAGGCCCGGTGGGGGGAGGAGGCGTTTTGCATTCATTGGGTGTAATTCGCCTGCAGGAAAGGAGGTGTGCCAACAATAGCCTGGCAGGGGTTTTTGCCAACCGGTTCCCGGTAGTTCGAGCATGACCGATTCGCATCGGCGCCACGAAAACGTGCCATACAGCAGAAGAAAGCGAACGATAACCTTTCCACAAGTGAAAGGACTCTGAAGATGAAGAGGATCATGCGAAGGACGTTCATTGTCTTAATGACCGTGGCAGCGGTCCTGTATCTTTACACGGGAGCCGCTTTGGCCCAGTCCAACGATCAAGTGCTCGTATCTCCCTTGATGGAGGCCGCCCCCCAGTCTGTTACAACCTATTGGACGCCACAGATGATGGCTAATGCGAAGCCATTGCCGCTGCAAGTGGTCCCTGAAACCCAGAAGGCGGCCCTGGAGGCCAATCTTAAGGCGGAACCACCGGGACCCGCATTGATTGCTGGCTCCGGCCCCCCCGGGAGCGTTCCTTCCGAACAATTCGCGGAAACATCACAACTTCTTGCTGAACCGCAGCCGCTATTCGGCACTTACCCTTTTTCGTACACTAGATACCGTCTATTCCCGGACACCACGGCACCATACCAGACCTTCCCGTTGAAGACGGTGGGGAAACTCTACTTCGTCATCCCCGGATCGGGTAACTATGTTTGTAGCGGCTCGGTCATCAATTCCGCCAACACATCCGTGGTGTGGACCGCGGGTCATTGCGTATATTCCCCAGGAATTGGTTTCCACACGAACTTTATCTTTGTCCCGGGCAGGCGATTGACCTCGGCCCCTTACGGCACCTGGACGGCCAAAACCGTTAATACGTTGGTTGGGTGGTCAAACGGTCTTCTCGAATATGACCATGGCGCACTGGTCATGAATAAGAAAGCCAAAACAATCGGAAACACCGTGGGGTTTCTGGGATTCGTTGCAAATGCCTCTCGCCTGCAGCACTGGCATAGTCTTGGTTACCCGCAGGGCGCGCGAAATCTTGCACAGACCCCTCCCGGAGCTCAGTTTGACGGCCTGCACCAGGAGATCTGCGCAAGTTCCTGGGCGACGAATGATTTGCCGACGGGCGGCGCACTCGATCCACCCACGATCGGAATAGGGTGCGACCAGACAGGCGGATGCAGCGGTGGGCCGTGGCTGGTCGATTTCAGCGGGGCCGGTGGGGCTACAAACCTCCTCAACGGAAATAACAGCTACAGGTGGACCGGCCCGAATCCGCCCGAAAACCTCAAGATGTTTTCTCCTTATTTCAGTGACGGCGCAATCAATCTGCGCAATTGGGCTCAAGCTGTCCCCGTGCCGTAGGCGCACGCTTTGATGCCGGTTTGGATGTCGCTGCAAAAGGGCCGGGCGTGACCCGGCCCCCAGCATTGTAGCCGGTCGTGGATCCGTGGAATGTCTCGGGTCCTTGCGGAGTTGGGCAAAACGGTGCGTATCGCGGCAAGGGGTCCCCGAACGAGTTCATCGCGGAAGGTCGATATGAAATTGCTTTCACCCAAGCTTTTGCTCACGCTCATCGTCCTGTCCATTACTGCCTTCGCTTTTCAAACCACTCAAAGCGCGAATGAGAAGAAGGCAAGCATGAAGGCAAAAATCACGGGGATTACCAAAGGCCCTCCCAACTCGAGAATTCTCGGGCAACTAAGCGTCTTAATCCAAGAAGGGTTATCAACAAATGGGGACTCCCGAGCCTCCATCAGGATTACCAGAAAAACACGGATATTGAAGCAAACTGATCAGACAACACAAGAAGCCGATTTTGCCGGCCTGAGAGAAGGTCAGGATGTTGAGATAAAACCCGCCGGACCGATGATCATGAGCTACCCGGTCCAGGTTGAGGCAGAGGAGATCCTGATTAAAGAGGAATCCTAGAAGGAAAGCAAATCAAGCACAGTCCCAATAAATTATTGCTTAAGGAGTGCTTTTAAAAACTTAAACAGTGCTCGCGAAGCTTTTGGAGGCTTTTCTTCCTCCCGCTCCTTCCGCGCATTGAGCACCAATTGCCGCAGTTTCCGGCGGTCGGCGCCGGGGAATCGCGCGGCGATTTCCTCCATGAGCGCGTCGCTTCCCTTCACGAGTTCATCACGCCATCGTTCAAGCTCCCTGAATCGTTCCGCATCCTGAAGCTCTCCTCTTGCGATGGTATCGAATGCCTTCTGAATGGGTTCCGGATCAACCTCCCGCATGAGGGCGCCGATGTATTGGAGCTGCCGCCGCCTGGCCTCGCCTTTCTTGATTGTCGCGGTGAATAGCAAAGCATCCCGGAGCTCCGTCGGCATATCGATTTTCTTTATCTGGTCCGCGGTGAGTCCAACAAGCTTCTCGCCAAGCTCCTGCAAGGCGAGCATCTCTCTTTTCACCTGTGATTTGCTTTTTGGCTCCATCCCGGCAAGCAACCTTATATCCTTGTATCTATTGCAACTCCATGGCCGGCCAAGACTTCATCGAGCCGGGCCCGGAATCCGTCGGGCACACACTGATTTGTGTCCGGCCTAAACGACCTCGATAGTCGTGCTCCCCTTGAACACCACCTTTTGCCCCCGCCTGATCTTACGGCCTTTGCGGAGTTCGACTACTCCGTCCACGAGGACTTTGCCTTCGCTGATGGCGACCTTGGCCATCCCCCCGCTCGAGCATGCACCTGTCGCCTTCAGGAGTTTCCCAAGTTCGATGTAGTCAGCTTCGAGCATCTCGAGCGAAAATTTTATTGCCATTAAAGCCTCTGCAATTTGCACGGGTAAACATACGCAAGGCCGGCCGGGTCACATGATCCGGATTCTCCGGCTGTATCAGGGGATGATATTACACTGCCGCCATTATTCCGGCCATAGTTTCCTTCCGGTGCGCATTCGGTTTTTCGACATGGTTTTATCGGCTCTTGCGCTTTTGGCTTATCCCCCGGCAAGGAATGCAGGCCTCAACACTTTCCGGCCAGCCGAACCATCGATGCTGGAAACCCGCCCGCGCTCATAGTTTATGACGGTTTGGGCCAGAGTTATAACGTCCTCGGGATCGTGGGTGATCATGATAATCGGGATCGGGAACCGCGCGTGAGTTTTTAGCAGCACGCCTTCGCCGTTATCTATTTGGATTTGCGGGATAATATCTATTAAGCCCATGCGTATGGGCCTGCAAACTAATAGGCAAGAGCAGACAGAAAAGTCAGTACGACTCGCAAAATTGTAAAGTCGCCGATTTATGCACTACAAGAATGGTTCCCATACAATACCACGTTGAGTTCAAGATGAAACTTTTAGAGCCGAAAAGAGCGGGGGAACCGGTTCCCCAGCGCCATACGGAGCCGCAAAGCGGCGAGGTGGTTCAGACTTGCCAGCAAGCCCGGATGGTAGTTCCTTGACCGGGTGTTGACTCGGCGGAAAAGCTTCCGCCTGTCGTTTCAGCCCTTTCCCTCATGCTTGCGAGCCCAAGGCTTCTGACTGTGTTGGCCTGGATGATCGGATCCATCCCCATTCCATTATCAGTCACCATCAATTCGATTTTACCCGCGGTGTTTGAAAAAGTTACCGTAACCCTTCCGGCCTTGCTGTGCTTTGCAACATTGTTCAGTGATTCCTGGGCGATCCTGAAAATTACGACTTTCAGCTCCTCGGGGATATCTTTTTCTTCAATCGTTGTTTCAAGGTTCATGACATGCTCAGGGTGAAGTTTCTCGAATTCTTTGCAAAACCACCGAAGCGTGGCAACCAGGCCCAGGTTGTCCAGCATCGTCGGCCTTAGCCCGGTATAAATGACCCTGATCTCCCTGATTGCGTTTCCGAGCGTGGGGGCAACGCTTTTGAGTTTCCCGAGAGCCTCGTTGAGCTGCCCCTCGTCTTTGGCCATAATTGCCGCCTCGACCCACAGTTTGACGGCGACTATTGTCTGCCCGACGCTATCGTGCAGCTCGGCCCCCAGCCTCTTCCTCTCTTCTTCCTGGGCTGCAATGAGCATGGATGGGAACCCGCGGAGTTCTTCGTTGGCCTTTTCCAGTTCGGCTGTTCGCTCGCGCACGCGCAATTCGAGTTCGTCACGCGCCTGTCGCAACTCTTCTTCCATTCTCATGCGCTCGGCTATATCGATATTTACCCCGAGTATTCCCTTTATCTGATCTCCGTCGCGAATTGGTGCGATAATGTTATGAAAAAATCTTTCCACTCCCGCGAGGGTGAACTTGACATCCCCTTTAACCAGCTCGCCTCCAAACGCCCTGCGATTGTTCTCCTGCCATATGGCCAGCATGTCGGGATCGTGGCAAATCTCCTCCGGCTTCTTCCCGACAATATCCCCGTAGCGTTCCACGCTGACAGAGTTTACCAGGATATAGCGGCCGTCTCGCCCAATAGCCCAAAAATCAAAAGGGGCGCTCTCGATCATTGTAGAGAGCAGTGATTGACTCTCCCGAAACGCCTCTTCTGCACGCTTGCGCTCCGCCAACTGTCTGCGCAGCTCCTGAGTCCTCAGGTTGACCAGCGATTTAAGGGACCTATTCCATGCAAACATGCCCAGCACCACCAGCAATGCGACGCTCAGCCCCAAGAGAACGACGATCCAGAATTCTCGATTCGCAAATAGACTCTCCGGTTCAGGGTGTCCGTCCAGTGCGTATAAAGGCCGGGCGATTGAAAAAAAAACGATGGATATCAGTAATCGCGAGATCATCCAGAACCATCGGCAATACTCTTCATGCGCCAACTGCTTTGATTTACTCTGCATATCGCGGTCCCCAGATAATTCCTCTATTTAATGGAATGCCCAGCGTTGCTTCATCATGCAAAGGAAGCGCAAAGGCCGCTAGACAAAAATTCTTGACAGTAAGGCTGAAGCCGCATCCCCTTGATCGTGTGGGAGATAACTTTTCATCAGATCTGCTGATTTCCAGATACTTCTTATCCGAAAACGTTTTCAGATTTACCCCACAAGTGTGAACAACTCAAGCTTGTGGGGTAATTTATGACCGATTGCGCCAAAAGATATGGGGCCTTGGAGTAAAGGCCCCCCGACCAGGCCCGTCCATTACGCATGCGTCAGGACATCCGGCATAATTTTGGACCAATGATCGGACAGTTCGGCCAATACTCGTGGACGCGAATAATACTAATTTAACTAGAAAATGCTCGATTTTCATGCTTCGCGGGCGAGGCGCGGCATCATGGAAAATTGCGTTCACGTTGATACTATAAAAGCGCGTGGGTCGCGGCCCACACACCCCCCTCGCCGCTTAGCGGCTCTGTATGGCGCTGGGGCGGCGGCTTTCGGCCAGTCGCCCCCAGCGCCGAGGGCTCGGCCCCGCGTGCCTTGCGCGCGAGGTCGAATTTCTGGTGGCGCGGGGGAATCATTCCCCCGCTCTTTCATACTTTGAAAAGTGCCATCTTGAACGCAACTTCGTATCATTCATTCCGCACCGAGGCTGCCCCCATCTGCTTCATGATTATGGAGATCTTTGCTGGAAGCCGAAGTAAGCCCTTTTTTCCGCACTTTAACCGCACTTGTATTGCACCGTTGCCGCACCGTTAATGCACCATCTCCGCACCCTTGTGCGAGTGCTTGGCCGGGTTTACATCAAACTCAATCATCGTGCCCGCATTGCTCATTGGAGTCTTCATCGTCCGCTGCCCGCGAATGTCCGGACGGCATGCCGTTCAAGTCGATACTATAAAAGCGTGAGGGAATCCCTCCCCCGCTCTTTTATACTTTGAAAGGTGCCGTCTCTAAACGCAACTTCGTACCAGATAACGGTTGATGCGCCGGCGGCCGAGTTTGCCCGCCAATCCTGAAGACGGTCAACGGCCTTAAATATCTCCCTAAAGCCTTGCCTCCGGTTCGCTTAGCACACGTTTTTTACAGGTAGGGATAATTTGGCAACTGGTTGACGGGGTTTATTGAATTAACCTGGGAAGCGATGTAGATCGTAATATTCGTAGGATGGGTGGAGCGAGCGCAACCCATCTATTTTCCATCTATTTTCCATTACAACCATTGCGAATGTGATGATGACCAACTACCGCCGAAACCGCCTGCCGGGAGCGACATATTTCTTCACATTAACAATTGCCCAAAGGCATCTCGATTTGTTGATACTATGACCTTCATTAATCGGCGGACATTGAGCATGATTGGATACGGCGGCTGTACGGGTCTTTCCGTGACCACGCCCGGCAGCATGTTCGCTAATCAATGAAGGTCTTAGTAAGACACGTTCAATATCTGAAAACTGCATTTCGCGAAGAACATCAACGCGCCCCTTTTGTAAACATTGCCCTCGTCATTCTTCCGGATCACCTGCATGCAATATGGCGGCTGCCCTAAGGTGATTCGACCTATTCACAACGATGGCGGCGAATCATGGCCGGCTTTTCACGCGCGCTGCCTTTGGGAGAAGGCGTTAATCCGAGCCGTAAGATGAAAGGCGAACGGGGAATCCGTCAACGCGGATTTTGGGAACATACCATCCGGGACGAAGACGATTTGAATAACCATTTGGACTATCTCCATTATAATCCGGTCAAACACATCGGATTGGCCGCATTCCACGTTTCATCAATACGTGCAACGCGGAATGTATACGGTGGATTGGTGCGGCTCCAAAACAGGATTTGACGGCGATTTCGGGGAATGATCCAAACCGGTAGTCAAAAACGATGGGTTTCGTCCCATGAAACGTGGGACTTCACCCATCCTACGAGCTGCCCTTTCGAATCTCCGACACCGCTCGCAAACATAAGCTTTGAACCTGCACCAAAGTTGCACCGCGGTTGCATAGAGGGCCGGCGATTCAGGGGTGTATTTCGTCTTGCGCGGGTGAGCGCTTCCCGAAGGTCAAATTAACTTCAATGTTCTCATCGAGTTTTCCGAGAATTGCAATCATCCGGTCAAGCGTAAAACGTCCAAGCTTTGCGTTGCGGATGCGCGAAAACTCCGAATGAGAAACGCCTGTTAGTCTTTCGGCTTCGCGTGTTGACAGATGGCGTTCGTCAAGAGTGCTTATGATCTTGGCGGCAAGAATGGCGCGGGCTTGTTCAATACCGGCGTTAATTCGGCCAAAGTCGCGAAATGCATTGCCGCTGCCACGGATGATTTCAAAATCATCGTTCATTGCAAAGCCTCCTTTAAGCGTTTCAGGCGATCGCGGATAAGATCGACCTCCGCTCTTGGCGTTTTAATTCCGGCCTTGGATTTTTTCTGAAAGGCGTGAATAACCCAAATATCAGCGCCGATCTTGACGGCATAGATCACGCGGAATGCATCGCCTCGATGCCGAAGCGCGATTTCGAACACGCCGCCGTCAACGCCCTTGAAGGGTTTTGGAGTTATCTGATTTGCTGCCCTCGGCGGCAATTGTCAGGGCGCTTAACATGTCACTTTGCACCTTTTCGGGAAATTCTTCGAAATCCCGCCGTGCCGCTTTGATCCATGAGATAGGCCGTGTGTTTCTCATACGCTTAATGTTGGCATATTTGCCACCACTTTGCAAGCCCTCTCCCTCGGCTCCTTAATTCTTTCGTGCAGACCGGTCATTGCATCGGGGAGTTGAACCCCGAAGCACATAGACCCAGGGCGGGTGGCCCAGGCAGCTTCTGCCTTGGGTCCGAGGACAAGAGGGGCAGATAATTAATCGCGACCTCTTGAGGAACATTATAAGCGAAAGTAGTAGGGGATTGGTTCAATCGGGGCGAGAGGATTCGAACCTTCGACATGACCCGCAAACATAGACAGGGTAAGGGTCGTTTTGAACCTGCACCAAAGTTGCACCAAGAGGAAAGGATGCGGGAGTTGAACCCGAGTTATTCCATTTTGGGTGTGGAATTCAGAACCACTGGAACTTGAGTGGAACTTTACTAGGTGGTGACGAGAGGATTTGAGGTAATTAATAGGGTTATCTTTTCCACACAGCGATTAGCCCAGTAAGTGCTCCAATGATGCCAATCATCGGAACAACCCATTTAAGGAAATACTCAGCTGCTTCCCTTCTCGCTTGCCTAATACTTCTCCTCACGGACTTCATCCCTTCGTGTGTCAGTATTAAATAGTTCAGGGGGTTTTCTTTTTCCCAGACTTCCTTATCCTCATACTTTGGTAGGGTAAGTAGGAGGCGGTCTGCTACCCTGCGTAGGCGGATTGTAATTAATCTATCCAACTCGAGATCGGTAACTTCAGTCTGAAGTCTCATTTCATCGTACAGTTGCTCGATCTCAGCCCTAGGAGCCCTTCTCTTGCGAGCCTCAGTTATATGGCGTTCATAAAATCGCCGAGTACTGGCCAACTCACGTGAAAGTCTGTAAATTTGCCTTCTTTCCTCGAAGTACTGAACGAGTTGCATCATTCGCTCCTCACCCGTAGATTATGGCTGCTTTGGTTGGAATAATTCAGTCCCTCAAGCAGGAATTAGCATCGGACCCTCTTCTATCCACAATGAGCTCATACAAACCTTTTTGAAGAGTAGTCGAGAAGAAGGCTGGACTCGAGCCGGCAGGGTTTAGGCTATGCAAAGGTGTGTTGAATTGGTGGACCAAAAACGGACCATTCTTTTTGAGCGAGTGTCCGGTGGATCCGATTCAATTCAAAACAGCCGAGCGGCATCCATTATTTCTGATGTCAAATATATGTCCACGGGGTAAGGAAATTTATTAGCACTGTGCCACTGGCACAAACATACTCGCTGATCTTCACTTGCAACAATTATCCAGAATTTTAATGCTTCGATAAATCGTGTAGCCAAAATCATGTCACGGTCAGTTGTAAGTCCCAACAATGCTCTTTCATCAAAAGATGCTACGCGAGCCTCAAACAATCTATTTGCAGCATTAAGTCGTGAAATTATTTTGTCCAATGGCAAGCTGGGCCAATTTCCTAAATAATGATAGTCCATCCCATCGAAAGTGTTAAGCATGTCGAGTCCAAACGCTGCCCCTAAATTGTGAAGCACCTTTTCCATAGGTCCGTCTGATGGAGCAATTAGCATCTCCTTGTGGAGTAAGAACTTTATAAGTGCAAGCCCGAACGAATCGACATTTGTTGCTTTATGGACCGAAGTTTTGTTAAGTGCATCGTCAATGGCCTTACTCGCTTTTTCGGTAAAGGTTCTGCTAGTATACTTGACAGTATCAATCGCATTGACATTAAACGGAAGTGTGTAGGATTCCTCTTGGAAAGGTATGACGACTTTATTAAATCCTATCATCAGGCCATACTCAATATTGACATTAGCATTAGGTGCTGTATATGTGTATCCGTCCTTTTGTAGGACATCCTCATTGAGAAGTACTATAGAAAATCTAGAAGTGATTATTTTAGAACAGATTTTCGTACAAAATGCAAATTCTCCAGAAGCGTTTTGGCCCGCTGTCTCAATTGGTTCGATCCCACGCTTTTCAAGAGCGGCGATTAAAATATCTTTCTCTCGCCCGCTGGTTTCATAGCCGTAAGCTATAAAACAGGAATTCGTGGAAGAAAAAGCATAATTGCACTCTGGTATCCCGATAACACATCTTTCATTTTTGCGTACTCGCAAATCTGCCATGATCCTACCCTCTCAAACTAGAGACATGTGAGATCTGTAAGGAAAAATTAGCATACATTAGAGTCGCTTTCTTTTTGGATGCAGCTTCAAATTAACAATGACCAACCCCGATGCTATAAAGGCGAAGCACCGAGCGATTATGTAGTGTCCGCTCCACTCAGTCAAATTCCTTCCCCGCCCACCTTACCCGCCCCAAGACATAGGAATGAATCGCCCGCCCTGGATCGAGGTTGAAATCAAACATTTTGTATACGCCAACATTATCAGAGTGGCAAATAAGCCTCGCTTCCTCGGGAGCAACACTTAGAGAGAGGCGCTTCACCGTTACCGAACCGTCAGGAAGTTGTACGACGTAAATCTGACCAGTCCGAATCTTAAGCCGCGGGTGCCCCAAGCAGCTTCTGCCTGGGTGCGAGGACAAGAGGGGCAGATGATTCATCGCGACCTCTTCGGGAACATTATAAGCGAAAGTAGCAGGGGATTGATTCAATCGGGGCGAGAGGATTCG
>DBMO01000021.1 GCA_002298995.1 Desulfarculales bacterium UBA696 | reverse complement strand
GAGCTACACCCGCGGCGTAAGCCCTAAAACAGAACAATTTTAAACGATAGTGTGCCGCAGCGTCAAGTTAAATCGCTCTGTTGCAGGGGCCCCGGCAAAAGGGGCCTCGGATGGAGGAAATCCGAGAGCCGAAACTCCCCCTGCCCGACTCTCGGACTCTATCACATTCAGGCGGGCATGTTAGAAATAATGTGATCACATTTATCCAAGGGCGTAATAGGGTATGCACGGTATTTTCACCCTACTATCGCGCTGCCGGATGTACGGCCACATACCAAGCTGAAGGCGCACATTCCGCCCACGCCCCTCGTGTGGTTCGCTCCTTTGCGGTAAGAGGCTTTCCATCTAGACCGGGGTCGCTTCTTCCTTGCAATAGGGCAGCTTCTCACTGCAGGGGGTGCACAAGCCCGCTTCATTCAAGCACTCGTCGCAGTGCAGAGCGCCGCAAAACGAGCAGGCCCTGGTCATGTATTCCCTCATTTCCGGAGGCAGATAACTGCACGGCTTGCATTCGATAAATTGCTCTTCCATTGGAAACTCCTGTGAGAGCGAACGGCTCTCGGGTCCATCGCCGATGGGCGTCATTCATCTATTCCATACACGATTCCAATTTCAATATCACCGGCCCTATCCCGTCTGAAATCGCACCGCGATGCTGGCAAGAATGCTGATCCTGCCCTGGGGGGTCATCCCCAGGTTCCAATAAAGAAGAGATTCGAACATCAGGCGGGCATCGTTTACCAGCCCCATTGCAGGTATCAGGAGATCCTCAAGATCAACAATCTCCTCTGTATACACCCTGCAGCTGTTGACTTCATCCCAGGCAATGGAGAGCTTTTCGATGATGTCCATACCGGCGACGGCTTGATCGACAATTTCATTGTTTACAAAGATCAGCAGTTCGAGGGCTCTGTTCAAATGAATGGCAGCTTCGATCACTTTACCGTGTTCGATCCTGCATGCCGGGTCTTCATCTTTTTGAATATCCAGCATTTCGGTGGAGCCTCTAAACTTTCTGGAGCAATCGGGGCGCTCCTTGGCGAATACCCCTTCGTTTACAGCGCTTCTGGAGGACAGGCTGCCGGGGTGTGCGAATCATAAGAAGATTGTAAGGATCAGGGGGATTATTTCAATTAAGCGCTGTATCATGCCGGGTCGCGTGCAAGATATTGCAGTGCCCGGGGCCCTTTACCGCCCGGTCTTTTTTCCCGAGGCTCCCAGTGTATTAGAAAATATCCATCATGCTTCTTGGACTAAAGATGTTGGCGAGCGGATTGGAACCCCATTTATATACCTACCGGTAGGGATAGGCATTTCCAGCAGTTGGCCCTCTTCCGGTCAACGGCCGGAAGATCCCAATTCATAGCTATACGGCTCCGGACCTTGCTTTCCGGAAGCCGAGGCGTGCATATCGGCCCCCCACGAACAGGTAATCCTGCAAATTTCAGCATCATGGCTGATTAACCACGGAACATGCCCTAATTTTGGAGAATACGTTAGTGCCCTGTTTCCTGTATCAATAATTTTGCCGGCTTAACACTTGACTGCCCATTAGCCCCGCCTTTAATTACCCCCATATTTAAGAAGTCCATTGTTGAGCCGGCATTGACCGGCACAAATTATTCTCAGTCGATTTTTCCGTCAGTCTTCCACCGCTGGGAAAATTTCCAAAATAGACAGCCTGGGCGGGCGGAAGTGCACAACCTGCAAGACTCGAGTACTTAACACCAGTTTCTATTCAGCTTATCGGTAAAATCAGGTGGATGGGTCTGGAGTTTCAAAATGGCGGCGCGAATCAAACTCACTAGTCTTTTGATCTCGATCTGCATTCCTTTTCTCTCCGGTGGCAATGCCGAGTGCGGCTACACGGGCCAGGAAAATGCCTCAGTTCAAAGTGTTTCCTCCGAACACTCAGACGCCGCGGATTTGTTAAACTGGAAATTTAAGCCAGGTGACACAGTGCGGCTCAAATACGGCGGAGCCGCGACCGGATTCCAGGCGGTCCAGGGCGCCTTTTTCGGGAAAGTGGGCGCAGGCGAAGCAGAGACGCTTTATAAAGCTGAGGGCCGGCTTTCTGCCGAGGGGCCGGCACAATACAGGCAGGAACGCGCCACGGGGAGTTATTCACCGCGCGAAGAGCAGGCGGGGCAGAACTCGATCTGGCGATCAATTAGCGAGAAGCTATGGCCCGCGATGAGTTTCGGATTATTTCATTCCGCTAATTCATCCGCCTACGACTTCGATACAGCGGGATCGAGCGACCGGCCAAGATTTCAGTTCAGATTCTCCTTAAACAGGTACTCCCCGGAAGGCTCCTTGCTGCCTTTCTTCTCTGCTCCTTCCGGACCCAGGGATATTTCCATCCCCCGTGATGAAACGGCATCCTACTTCGGCCCCTTGGGCGGCCTCTTTGTTCCCTCAATGGCGAAGCTCAATAACCACTTCTACTCCTGGCGCCCCAGAGGATTCGGCTCCCCTTCCGAAGAATATTCGGGACTTTCAAACAGTATCGAAAACGAAAATCCACTCATTGGGGCTTTCTCCTCTTTCATCCACCCCCTCAATCCAGTTACGGTAAAAACCTCGTACAAGTCCCACAATATGACGGCACAAAATGATTCGGCAATCGATCCCGCCAGAGTGGACCGGTTTCCTTTCACAAAAAAAGATGCAAATTTCGACGCGCAGTGGGATTTCGATGCCCCATTTTCAGTGAACTTTGGCTACCAATGGCAGCGATGGGAAAGGGACCCTGAATACTGGGAAAATGCTTCGACCGATGAGCATTCAGCCCGGATTGGCGCGAAGACGTCTCCCTTTTCCTGGCTCAACCTCTCCGCCTTTTACTCGCAATCCCTGCGGATGGGGTCTAATTACAGCTTTATGGAAGCAAATCCTGAAAAGCCGGAGAAGTTGCTACTGCCCAAATTCAGCCTCGCCGACCGAAGCGGCGCCAAGCTCGACTTCAAATCCGAGTTCGTTCCGGCAAAACAGTTGAACATAGCACTAAATTGCGGATTTTCGAGCGACACCTACGATAAATCGGCGGTCGGCATAACCGATGGCACGAGTTGGACGGCCGGGGCCGCAATAACGTGGACCCCGATCAGCAGACTCGCCTTCAATGTAAATTTCCAGCATGAAGAATTCAGTACCAGGCAGGGACTGGGCAGCTCATCGACGGCCGGGCTCGTCAATGCAAGCGACACACTGGACACCATCGGAATGGCAATTAATTTCAGCCTTATCCCGGACAAACTCAGTTTCATCTCTCGCGGAAGCTATTCCGTGTCTAATTCCGGATCCATCGGAAACACCGATGGGAGCAGCGGAGACCTTACTCGAATCGAGAGTTTCCTGAGGTACAGCTACAACAGGCAGTTGTCTTTGAGGTGTGGCTATATGCACGAGAGTTTAGGAGCCGGACAGAACTCTCTTTCTTTCTGGGACCCCATTACAAACAAAACCCTCAAGAGCTACTCATCCCACGTGGGCCTTGGAGTTATAAATTATGATTTTTGATGTGGGGAATTCAGAATTTAGCAACTTGGGCATTGACGAATGAGAGATTAAGGGATTTAGGAATCGAGGATTTCAGGGAATTCAACCATACAACGGTCTATTGATAACGGAAAGGGAAGCCCGATACTTGATCTGTTGTTACGCTTCGGTTTTCTATGTACTCCCGGCATATTCCATCAAATTGGCGTCTCGTCCCTAGTTGCAAGTCCATCTCTTCCCGTAGAGACTACGGCTTAGCTTATTGGAATCGTTATCGTCCGTTATATAATCCAGCCGCCTCCGTATGTTTTGCACGAAATCTATTACCGCCCAACTTTCAATTCCATCTGTTCGCCAAGCCCTCAATGTTGATTTCTAAATCGATAAATTTGAAAATTCTTAAATATGAAAATTTCTAAGTAGATACACTCGTAGATCGATTAAATTTGGAAGCGACAAGCTTGACTCTGTGATATATAGATTTTATCTAGTCTTTCAAACCTTGGGGGCTAAAGTAAGCATCCTGTGAGGAGGAGTTTTAAGTTCCTACCAACCAAAAGGGGGCGTTTCATGCGGAAGACCCTTGTGTCCGGATTGGTCCTGTTTGTATGTTTTTGTGCCTTCCTTCTAATTCCTAACCCAAGCGAACCCGCCAAGACGACTCCAGGCAAATCACCGCAAACAGAATTTGCGGGCATGTCGGTTTGCGAGGGGTGTCATGAAGCGGTTGCCAAGCGGCTCGAGGCTACCGCCAACGGGGTTCATTTCATCAGACATTCGGCTACGACGCCGAAAGAACTGGTCTGCGAAACCTGCCACGGACCGGCGAAGGATCATGCCGATTCCGGGGGGGAGGACAAGACCAAACTGGTCCGATTCACGAAAAAGTCCATTACTCAAGCCGATCGGCGAAATCAGGCCTGCCTCCAGTGTCACGAGAAAAGGCACCTTCTTTTCTGGCAGGGCAGCGTGCACGATACCCGTGATGCTGCATGCTCCGACTGCCACAAGATCCACAGCAATCCGCCCGAAAAGGTCGGCCGCTATCTGCTTGCCGCCGGGACAGAGATGGATACCTGCAAAACCTGTCACAGCCGGCAGGTTGGTGAACAGATGCGCTTTTCTCATCACCCGCTGCGCGAAGGCAAGATGAACTGCTCGAGCTGCCACAATCCGCACGGGACCCCCACCGATAAGCTTCTGAATGCAAACTCGCTAAACGAGCTTTGCTACACCTGCCATCCCAAGTATCGGGGGCCTGTGATCTTTCAGCATCCGCCCGTGACCGAGAACTGCGCGAATTGCCATAATGTCCACGGCACCGCGCAACCGCGCCTTCTGAAGCAACCACAGATAAGGTTGTGCCGGGAGTGTCACGTCACTTTCCACACTGCGAATTTTGGCAACAACGCAAGGCTGACGCATGTAATGGGAAGGCCCTGCACGGCATGCCATGTCAACATTCATGGATCGAACCATCCGGGCGCCTTGGGCAGTCGCGCCCAAACCTTTAGAAGATAGGAGGGCGGACATGAAAAGATCTAATCGCAAATTATTCCGGATCTCCCTGCTCGTCGTTCTTCTCCTGTCTTTTTTGAAGGCGCCGGCTTTAGGTGAAATCCAGCTTGGCAACTATTTTCTGAATGGTGATTTGGAGTTTGGTGGCCGGTTCTTTGCTGACAGGCCTTCACGTATTCACCGCGGCTATTTTGAGCTTTATAGGGACTATCCTGAAATGGCCGTTCTGGAGAGGCTTGACCTGCTGCTCCGCAACAAGGACATGAGCCAGATTTTTGAGGTCATGGTTACCGAGCCGGGGGAAAACGACGCAAACGTTCTCTTCAGCGCCAAGATGCCTGGCTTGTTCAAGTTCGAGTTCGAATACGATAAACTCCAGCACCTCTATTCGACCGTTTCACCCATTAGAGACGAGGTGATCGTCCAGTGGGAGAGCTTCAGGGTCGCAGCATCGGTCAGCGTTACTCCAAACCTCGAGCTGTACGCCGATTACAAGTACACAACCAAGTTTGGTGACCGGCCGATCGACGTTCAGGCCCCCACCGGCGGAATCCCTCTCGGCTACCAGCCCGCCCTGGAGCCCATCGGGGAAACCGATCACAACCTGACGGCAGGAGCGGAATGGGCGGATAAAATGTTCCAATTCCGGGTAGAATACGGGCTCTCGAAATACGACAATGATTACGAAACCCTGTTCATCCCAAACCTGGCGAACAATCCGCCGCTAGACAACCGGATCTGGCTTGCTCCCAGCAATATTGCCCATTACGCCAATGCTGCCGGAGGAGTGAACCTGCCCTACCGGACAAGGATCAACGCAGCTTTTTCATATGGCTGGCTTTTTCAGGATGATACCTCCTTCTTTCCTGTAATTGGCGGCTTTACACAGACGACTCCGATAGGAGGGCCAGGTCTGGACGCCAATTCGATTCTTGGGCAGATCACTGCAACCAGCCGTCCGATCGATCCTCTAACACTGAAGTTCTCGTATAGGGCATACCATTACGACGACACAGGCAACATTGCTCTTGTAACAGCAACGGGAGATATTGGGGATCGTCTCGATTATTTGCATTCACACCACTACCCATTCACGCGGCAGACGGTGAGCTTCGGAGGCGATTATAGAGTCGCAAAGCCACTTTCCTTGAATGTGGAGTATCGCAACGAGCAGGTAGACCGTGATTTTTCGAATGGGGATACGAGCGAGAACTCGATAAAATTCGGAGCAAAGGCTCTCGCTTGCGACTATGCTAATTTCCTCATGACTTATACACACGCCGCACGGGATGGGGCCAACGGCTTTGTGGAATCTGACGATACCCAGCAGGTTATAATAGCAAAGTTTTACCAGGGTGACCGCGTCCGCGACAAAGTTGATTTCGTTGCGGAATTTTTACCGATGGACAACCTGACCTTCTCTGGTAACGTTGGAATCTCAAGCGATTCTTATAAGAATTCCGCTTTCGGCCTGCTCGATGACGATGTGTGGTCCTTCGGCTTCGATGCATCCTGGTCGCCCATAAAGCAAGTTTCGTTAACGGCAGGATACGTGTACGAGCATTACAAGACCCGCGCAGTGGGGACTTCGACATCCCTTCCAGGCGGCACGACCACCCAAATTGATATTGATCCAGGCCCGGACCTCAAGACAATTGATACATTCCACACGTTCTCCATTGGTAGCGAACTGATAATAATCCCCGAAAAACTAACCCTTTCAACCAGGGGCAGCTATTCGTTCGCTAATTCCAATTACCACAACTTTCGACTGCCGGATCTCGATACCGCGCTGGCGCACATGGATGCTTTTCTCAAGTATCGCTTCACCAAATCGCTAGCCGCAAAGATAGGCTACATTTTCGAAGAATTCGACATATCACCGCCCTACGCGACAATTTACACCACACGACCCATCGAGTATGACATTGAGGGCTACTATAAAGACTACTCGGCCCATATGTTTATGGCCATGATTCAGTACACGTTCTGATGAATCCTGTCCCGTGAACCCGCGGACAGCCCTGGCGAAAAAGAAGTTGTTCAGGCGGCTTTCAATCGCGAACCTTCGCGGCTGAAAGCCGCTGCTGTTTTGGCGAGTGATCAGCCTGGCTCACGAGGCATGTCACAATCATCAACAGATCCCATTAACAGTTCTGAATTTCAATCCATTTGCGGGCTCATAAAGCTGTAATGGTAGGCATGGGCTTTACTTTGCATACCCTGCGTTAATGAGTATTAGTAACGGTAAAGGAAACTCCAGTTGAGCTCGGTCTTCCGACCTGCCAACATTTCCGGCCGAAGGTCTCCAAAGGAGTTCCTAGTGACAGCAGGCTTGGAGACCTTCGGTCAGGAACATGGCGCGTTGATGACGGGCTGTTGCCGAAACCGGATTTGGATTCACGTCCGGGACGGTATCGAAAATCGTCATTCCCGCGGCGCTTCTGGGCGGGAATCCAGNNCTGGATTCCCGCCCAGAAGCACCGCGGGAATGACGTTGTTAGGGCGCGCGCGTCGCTCACGCCTGCCGATCCACTTGGCAGTTTCAAAAAAAGGCTATTCGCGCAACAGCCTCATGAGACAACGCCATAATCAGAGCCTTAACATGGGGGGCAAGGTTTTAGAGCTTTTGCACAAGCGGAATAGAGATAAGAATGCTGGAATTGGCTGAAATCTCCCTTCCCTGGCGGTCCATTGACCAAAGGAAAAGGTAACAGGCGTTTTTAGGACCTCTGTAACACTTCCATACGTGCGAGGGACATCAAACAACCAACTTCAAAATAGAAAATCCCGCCACCGGGAACTCGACCGCGGGTTTAACAGCGTCGGTTGAGTACCTGGTGACGGGATTTTTGTTTTAGTTCTATTTGGACCTAGAGGGTCTCGCTTCGATGGCCTAGCCTTCCGGCTATCGCAGAAAATTCGGAGGCGGCGAATATGGCCGGTCTCTGTGCGGGCCTTGATGCGACGTAATCGGGTCGGCTCATTAGCCTGTTCAAAAGCTTGCTATGTAAACCGTGGCCGGCCTTGCGCACTTCAAACTCCCCGAGCACCCTCATTCCGGTAAGTGCGAGGTCCCCGATGAAATCAAGAATTTTGTGCCGGACGCACTCGTCGGAATAGCGGAATCCACCGGCATTGAGCAGGTCCTGATCGCCGAACACCACGGCGTTGGCAAGCGAGCCGCCCTGGGCAAGACCCATTGTCTGAAGTCTGCGGACGTCTTTGAGAAATCCGAACGTCCTGGCCCTGGCTATTTCCCTGCCAAAGCTCCCGCTGTCGAGCGCCCATGAAAATTCCTGCTTTCCTATCTTCGGATGCGGAAAATCTATCAAGTAGCGCACCCGCAATTGCTCACAAGGCCGCGCCTGAATATAGGAGTCCCCTTCCTGGACAATTATCGCCTTCTCGATCGCCATAAAGCGGCGAGTCGAGTCCTGTTCCCGTACTCCGGCCCTGTCGATCATTTTGAGAAATGGCGCGGCACTGCCGTCAAAAATAGGCACCTCGGGGCCGTCCACCTCTACTAGCACGTTATCCACGCCTCGCGAGTAAAGCGCGGCGGCAAGGTGCTCGATCGTGGAAACGACAACGCCGCCGAAACCGATGGTGGTCGCCTGAAAGGTATTTACGATGTAGCCGTGGCTTGCGGGAATGGTCGGAGAATCAGATACGTCCACACGACGAAACCGGATTCCGTAACCATCTTCAGCCGGTTTCAGTCTCAAGGACACCTTGAGGCCTGAATGCAGTCCGATTCCGCTGCACCACACCTCATTTCCAATTGTGTGTTGCCTTAAATGTGAAGTAATCACGCCCCTCTTTCCTCCTCGCGGCTCCATTAGCAATATTCGCACCAAACCATGGGGATTGCTAAAGATGCCCGAAACCCATCCTGGGTAGCACTCTTACACGGCCTCCGAGCAAAGATCAATTACCAACTTGGCGGCCCGTGTTTCTTAAAAGACACAAATCTTTTCCCATGTGTGTCTTTTATGCAACACCTGTCGCGCCCACATCATCCCTGGAAATATTTGGTTTGCCGAGGCCATGGATTTTTAATCAGGGGGTAAAGAAGCAGCGAAACCCAACACCACGCTGCCGGCATCAGGTTTGCTCATGGGGCAAGAAACTAAAAAACCGGGAAAGCTCTTCCCGGTCTTTGCTTTTCAACCGAATTTAAAGAGTAGGGGTTACTGAAGTTTTTTTACGTTGACTGCCTGGGGTCCTTTTGGTCCACGTTCCACTTCAAAGGATACCTTGTCCCCCTCGCTCAACGAGCGAAACCCTTCGGACATAATGGCACTGTAGTGGACAAAAACGTCTCCCTGGTCCTTGGTTTCAATGAAACCATAGCCCTTCTTGTCGTTGAACCATTTCACGCGGCCTTCCGACATTTCTGCAAATCCTTTCTTCTCCTCTGGTGCCTTTTCCCATCGCTTGCAGTTTCGCTACATCGAGCAATCTTGCAATACCCCCCGCTTGCCGGGCGATCTGCCTATTGATCCAGATCGAAACCGACAGGCTACCGATAAGTCACTTTACTACAGCAATAGCAATACCGTGTCAAGCATTTGGTTTGTTTTGCACTATAATGCATAACAATGGAAAAGAGTGAATAGAAGAAACAAACAAACAATATCGTAGTAAAGGGGTATGGATATTCCTGTAATTATTGTCGTTCGAATCCAATTATTACTTAATAAATTTTTCACAAGGGCTGCGACCCGGGGGTGTGCATGAGCAAATCTTCGAGCGCTCCGCGCAGAGTTGGGAATCTGAAAGAGAAGCCGCTTTCGAGTAACCTTTTCGGAACCACCCGCTGGCCCATGACAAGAACTTTCGCCATCTCACCGAGCACCATGCGAAGAACAAACGCCGGCACGGAAGGAAGCAGGATAGGCCTGCCGAGCGTTGCGGCGAGGGTTTTGGAAAATTCCGCGTTCCTTACCGGGTTGGGCGAAACGCAGTTTATCGGGCCTGAAATACCGGGATTTTCAATTGCGAACAAAAAAATCCTGAGAAGATCTTCTTCGTGAATCCACGGGAACCATTGCCTGCCGCTTCCGATGGCGCCTCCTAGAAACCGGCGAAAGGCGGGCGCCATTTTGGAAAGAGCGCCCCCTTTCCTGCCAAGCACGACCCCGAAGCGGCACAGGACCACCCGGGCGCCACTCCTGGCGGCCCTTTTGGCTTCCTCTTCCCACCTTGTGCAGATCCGCGACATGAACTCGTCGCCAGGCTGGCCGTTTTCGTCGAATTCTTTGTCGTCCAGGCGGCTGCCGTAGTAGCCGACAGCGGATGCATTGAGCAGGATCTTGTTTTCTCCGGAACCTGAAAGCGCATCGGCTATGTTGTGCGTGGTCAGAAGACGACTCTCGAGGATGGACTTGCGGGCAGAATCGGTCCAAATTGTGAAGATGGAACTACCGGCGAGATTTATTACAGCGTCGCTTTGGGCGGCGTTTTCCTGCCAGGGGCCAGGCTTTTTGGGATCGCCCTCTATAATCGATGCCCAAGGCAGCTTATTTTCCGAGCCCCTGGCGTACCGGGTGAGTACAAGGATTTCATGCCCGGATTCGGAAAGTCTCCTGGTCAGGTATTTTCCGACAAAACCGCTTCCGCCCGTAACGAAAATTTTCATTCCGCCTCCCCAAAAAGAGACACCCGGCGAAATGCACGCCCCACACTACTCGGCTGGAGCTGGCTTGGTACCCTTGATCTCCTTGTCCAGGCTTCCGAAGGCGAATTTGGATATAAGCGCCTCGATATCCAGAGGGGGCCGAGTCTCACGGATGGTGCCTCCGGGTGTGATGTAGTTGTCAGATGCGCCAGGAGAAATCGAGATGTACTTGTCGCCGATTATCCCCGATGTTCTGATACTTGCGACCGAGTCATCCTCGAGCTTGATGTCATTGCCGATCGACAAAATAACCTGAGCCTGTCCATCCCTTAGCTTAATGTCCTGAACCTCTCCGATAGTCACCCCGGCCATGGCTACGGGCGCCTTGGCTTTAAGGCCGGAAACGGTTGAAAATACGGCCTTGATCTCGTAGGTCGAGTGGCCGAGCCGGAGGTGTCCGAGGCTGACTGACAGATATGTCAGGCACGCAAGGCCAACCAGGATGAAAACTCCCACGCTGAACTCGAGCCACTTTTTATCCATACTCTTCCCTTAATTAGAGCATAATCGAGGTAATTATGTAGTCACTGACCAGGATGGAAATCGATGAGATGACAACGGCGTCCGTCGTTGCGCGGCTCACCTGTTCAGGCCCAAAGCTGCCTTCATCCACTCCCGAGTAAAAACCCTTGTAGGTGCAAATCCAAATTATCAGGACCGAAAAAACAGCGGACTTGATGATGCCCATATAGACATCCTTCCAAACGACGCTGGAATAAACCCCGTCCCAGAAGGCGCCGGCACTCACACCCAGCAAGTCCACCCCGATTGCATAGCCGCCGAATATCCCAACTACATCGCAAAAAGCCGTGAGCAGGGGAAGGGCAATGAGGCAGGCGATAAACCTCGGGGTGATCATATAGGCATAGGGGTCAATAGCCATGCAGTCAAGGGCGTCTATCTGCTCCTCGATCCGCATTATCCCGATTTCGGCCGTTATTGCAGAACCCGCGCGCCCGGACACCATTAGTGCCGTAAGTACCGGCCCCAGCTCGCGAATGAGGGTCAGGGCGACAGCCGAGCCCAGAAGGCCTTCCGATGCGAATTTAGAGAGCGTATAATAGCCCTGAAGCCCAAGTACCATCCCGCTGAAGGCCGCGGTAAAACCAATTACGAAGATGGATTTGGTCCCTATGAATTCGATATGTTTTACGACCGGCCAGAACTTACCTGGCGCGACGAACATCCCTCGCATGGTATAGAGAAAAAATATACCCATTCTCCCCACGCTGAGTATTTCTCGCATCCCGTAAGCGCCAAGCGACCGGATCAGTTGCACCATCCATTCCCCCATGCCGGCCCAAAAGCCCTGTCGACCACTACTCCTTGTCAAGCAGGGACTCGTAATATGAATCGATATTGATCATGTGGGTGTCGGCCTCCCTGTTCAAAAACTGCAGCACGCGCTCATCGGTACTTCTTCGCACCTCATCCGGAGCCCCCAGGGCCATTACCCTGCCCTTATCCATCATCACAATCCGATCAGCTATTTTGAACGCGCTTTCCAGTTCATGTGTCACCACCACTACCGTCATTCCGAGGGTTTCGCGAAGATCGAGAAGCAGGCGGTCGAGTCCCGCGGCCGTTATTGGATCGAGGCCCGAGGAAGGTTCGTCCACAAAAAGAATTTCCGGGTCCATGGCAAGGGCCCTCGCAAGGCCGGCCCGTTTTCTCATTCCACCGCTCAGCTGAGACGGCATGAACTCGGAAAAATCCGACAGCCCCACCATGTTGAGCTTCATCACGGTCATAATCCGGATCGTTTCGTCGGCAAGCTTCGTGTGGACCTTGAGGGGGACCGCAATATTCTCCCGCAGGCTCATGGAATTGAAGAGCGCCCCGCCCTGAAACAGAACACCTATCCTGCGCCGGTAGCTCTTCAGCAGGCCCTCGGAAAAGCTGCCGAGATCTTCACCATCGACCAGAATCTGCCCCTGGCCGGTGCATTTCAGCCCGATGAGGTGGCGCAGCAAAGTGGTTTTACCGCAACCGCTTGCACCCATTATGACAGTGACCTGGTGGCTCGGAATGCCGAAAGTTACGTCAAAAAGTACCTGCCGGCCCCTGTAGAAACTCTTTAGGCCGCGGACCTCTATCAGATCGGCTGAAGGCATGTAGGTTATTTCTTCTCCGCAACTATAACATCTTCGAAGATCTCATCGAGTTGCGAAAGGGAGATCATCCTGGCGGTGTTGTCGTCGATTCCTGTCAGTTTGAGCTTTCCACCCTGTTTGCGCACGGTATTGAGGATTTCTACCAGTACGGCCACGCAGGATGTGTCAATGCACCGGGCATTAGTGAGATCAATCTCAAGCTCGCGAGATCCCTGTTTTTGCACTAATTTCAGTGAATCCCTGCGAACCTTATGGGCCGTGCTCCTGTCGAAAAGCCCATTAAACTCAAGGACGGCATGCTCCGGACTCGGACAACTTATCAGCGATTTAATCATTTACGCTTTCCCTGGCTTTCCTTTTCTAAAAAGATCGGGTCCTTTTGTTTCTCTAAACGCTCTCCAGCCCTCAGTCAATACATTCAGGGCCGGGATTTCCGACCCCGGTTCAACGGTCCCATTGGAGACATTAATATGGAAGAGGGTATTATATAGAACAACGGATTCTAAATATAAAACATAAACGAAATTTGTGCTCCGAATTTTATGGCGAATCCGTACTCAAGATTTGGTATAAAAATGGAGTTTCCTCCTGGAATGGCACGGAGCGGCCCTGAGCAGGGCAGCTCGTAACGATTGCGCAATTCGGGAATGAATTTTGGTTGCCCTTTGCCGCCACGAACGAATCAAGGAGAATACATTGAGCGAACAAGGAATTGAATCCCCCGTTTTGAAGGCAATATTCGAACGCAGGAGCATTCGCCATTTCGAGGATGCGACGGTTGACCGCGACCTCATCCTTCAGGCACTAAAAGCCGCCTCCTGGGCGCCCTCGGGATTAAATAACCAGCCATGGCGCTTCGCCCTGATCCGGGACCCCGAAGTAAAGGAGAAGCTGGGCGCCCTTACCAGGTATTCCACTATTTTGAAATCGGCGCCGGTCCTGGTACCCGTGTTCCTGGATAATGAAGCCAGCTATGACCGCACGAAAGACTGTCAGGCCGTGGGGTCATGCCTTCAAACACTGCTCCTTGCGCTGCACTCCCTGGGCCTGGGCGCCGTGTGGATCGGCGAGATTCTCAAGAACAAGGAAAAAGTGCTCGAAATCCTGAAACTGCCCGAAAGACTGGAACTCATGGCCGTGGTTGCAGTCGGCCACCCCGCCCACAAAAACCAGACCTCCCATCGCAAACCTATAGAGGAGCTGATAATATTCGATAAATAATGCGCCGGAATCCCTTATGTTTGGCGGGGGTTGCAATCTTTGCAGCCCTTTGCGGGAAACCAATTTGGGGCCGATCCCGGCATCGTTGGACGCCATGGAAACTTGTTACCGGTGTTGTAGAGCGGGCACAATCCGCAATGTCCTTTCGGCCATATAAAAGGGTTTCATCAATGATCCTCGAGCACCTCACCGTGGGCGTATTTCAGACTAACTGCTATCTGATCGGCGATAGAAAAAGCGGGCAGGCGGGGGTGATCGATCCCGGGGCGGAAGGCACACGGATCTCGAACAAGCTCCGTGAGCTTGGGCTGGACCTTGTGGCAATTTTATGCACCCACGCCCATTTCGACCACATTATGGCGGCATGGACCCTAAAGCGCCAATCGGGAGGCCTGATTTACATCAGTTCGAAAGACCAGCCCACACTGCTCCAGGTAATTTTCGGCCTTGCCCCGCGGTTTTCCCCGGAAATCCGCCCAGTTGCACCCTCGGATGTGGACCACGACCTGGCCCAAGGCGATAAACTGATGCTGGGAGACATCGCGATAGAGGTGATCGAGACTCCCGGACACACCCCTGGGCACGTCACTTTCTACCTCGGAGACCAGGGAATGCTGTTTACCGGCGATCTCATTTTTCCCGGCTCGGTCGGCAGGACGGATTTTCTTGGAGGCTCCCACGAAGAGATCCTGAATTCAATACGGAAGAAGATTTTCACTCTCCCCGAAAAAACGGCGATCTACCCTGGGCATGGTCCGAAGACCAGCGTGGGCAGGGAGAAAAGCCAAAACCCCTTTTTCTTGCTAAACAACCGTTAAACATATAAAAAAGGGCTTGATCAAAATAGGGATTCGGCTAGCCTTTGCCGAGCAAATTATCGGACAATTAAGGGAGGCGACATGAAAATCTTGAGACAAAACCGGGTGTTATGGTTTCTTGCCGTGACGTTCTGCTTTATGGCCGCATCCGGGTGCCGTTCTTCGAACGCACCGCCGCCAAACCCGGTTATGCAGACGCCTCCAGGCCAGGAGCAGGGGGCGCCTCCGCCGCCCCAGGCGGGTACTCCCAAGGCACAGTATCTGGATTTTCCCGATATTCCGATCCCCGCGGAACTCGACCTTATGCCCAAGGAGTCCTACGTGTTTCAGGCCGGAGCGATGAAGACCGGCATTCTTACGCTGCGCGGCAGGGTGGATATCAACTCTCTTATTACCTACTTCAGCATGTCGATGCCTTACCAGGGATGGAAACCAAAGGGGCAGTTCCGGTACAAAAGATCTGCTCTGATCTTTGAAAAACCCGATAAGACATGCGTTATAATACTCTACGAAGGAACGATCTACACATTCGTGGAGATATACATAGCTCCCATGACAAGCTAGAGCGATCCGGCCCCAATGGGCCGGCTTGGTCGAGGAACCTGAATGCTTAACGATAAATCGATATTGCTGGGCGTAAGCGGCGGAATAGCCGCCTACAAGTCCGCCGAACTCGTACGGCTCCTGGTGAAGGCTGGAGCGTCGGTTCGCGTGGTGATGACCGCCAATGCCGCTCAGTTCGTCACCCCGCTCACCTTCCAGACCCTTTCGGGAAATCCGGTGGGAACAGACCTTTTCAGCCTTGAAGCCGAATCCCGCATCGGCCACATTCACCAGGCCCGGCTGGCCGATCTCGTTATCCTTGCGCCGGCAACAGCCAATCTCATTGCCAAAATGGCGGCGGGGATAGCGGATGATTACCTCACCACGATTCTTCTTGCCACAACGGCCCCCGTTCTCGTCTGTCCGGCGATGAACTCGAAGATGTGGGAGCACCCGGCAACGCAGAGGAATATAAATACCCTCGCGGAGATGGGCCACGCGATTTGCGAGCCCGCATCAGGGCCTCTTGCCTGCCGCGAGGAAGGTGCGGGACGGCTTGCCGATCTCGGCGACATAATGGAATGGGCTTTCAAAATACTTTCGCCTCCGACGCTCGCGGGTAAGAATGTGCTGGTTAGCGCCGGTCCTACCTGGGAGAGGTTCGATCCGGTCCGTTTTTTAAGCAACCCCTCGACCGGGAAGATGGGCTATGCGCTGGCAAGGGTTGCGGCGTGGAGGCGCGCGAATGTACGCCTCGTATCCGGCCCCACCCCGCTTGAAGCGCCGTTTGGGGTCGAGCGAATTAGCGTAAGCACCGCTGCCGAGATGCGCGAGCGGATCGCCGCACTCGCCCCCGCGATGGACGCCATCGTCATGGCTGCCGCGGTAAGCGATTACAGGCCGGCGGAAACCGCTCGGCAGAAACTCAAAAAGTCCCTGGACAGGCAAACGCTGCTGCTCGAGCCGACGCAGGACATCCTCGCCGAGCTTGGAAAGAACAAAACCGACTCACAGGTCCTAGTGGGGTTTGCGGCCGAAACCGAAAAACTTCTTGAAAACGCGAAGGATAAGCTTATCAGGAAGAATCTCGATTTGATCGTCGCAAACGACCTCACGAAGGAGGGCTCGGGGTTCGGCACCGATACCAACGAAGTAATAATTTTGGACCGAAACGGAACCATCAGCGACCTCCCCCCTTCATCCAAGGAGGAAGTTGCAGCACAGGTGTGGGACAGGGTGGAGCGGATTTTCGCGTGCGTGAAATAGACTTGCCTCCTGAAATTCGAATCGAGCTTTCCGACTGCCTTGATCGGCTGAAGTGGATTATTGCCGGGGTAAAAGCAGGAGGGATCGCGGGTTGGAGCCGGGTACCGGAACAGGCGCCGAAGCAGGCTTCTGGACAGGATGCGCCCCTCTCCCAGCCACCCTCCGCCGAGCCGTGTGAAGCTCGAACCGGCGAGGCGGGCGGGGATGGAGAAACGAAGCGGCCCCGCCTGGAAACCCAGCTCGTTGAGGCAGCTCTTGACGAGGTCGGCCGCGAGCTTTCGGGCTGCACCAGGTGCAGGCTTCATTCCGCGCGGAAAAGCCTCGTTTTCGGCGAAGGGTCTGCCGAAAGCGGAATTGTCTTTGTAGGAGAAGGCCCCGGTTTCGAAGAGGACCAGCAGGGCCGCCCCTTTGTGGGCAGGGCAGGAAAGCTCCTCGACAAAATGATCCAGGCAATGGGATATTCCCGGACAGACGTCTACATCTGCAATGTCGTCAAGTGTCGCCCACCGGAAAACCGCACGCCACAACCGGATGAAATCGAAAGCTGCTCCCCGTTTCTGATAAAACAGATAAGCGCTTTGAATCCCAAGGTCATTTGTGCTCTTGGCGCTAGCGCCGCCCAATCACTGCTGGGAAGCGGCAAGCCTATTTCACAGCTTCGCGGAAAGATACATCTCTGGCGTGGAATCCCGCTCATCTGCACGTACCATCCGGCATACCTCCTCAGAAATCCGGTCCAGAAAGCCGCGGCTTGGCAGGACTTAAAGGCGGTCCTGAAAATTCTCGCATCCTGACAAAAGACAAACCGCCCGATTCCCGCGCGGGAACGTTGCGGGCTTATGATTGCAATGCGGCGGACATAAATCACATCCGACTTGGCGCGTCATTTTTTGCAGGTTTACCTTAATTGGGCTAGATGACATTTTTGGCGGTTTTTTCGATTATTCTGGTATATTGCAAACATCCATGACACTCCAGGCACGGAGGACCCCGATCGGGTTCGTCAAATCCGATATTGTACCCGGCATATTGGGAAACTTTAATGAAACCATGTAAATACATGCCGCTATCCGGTAATACTATAATGAGGGGACCATTGAAGCCGCCGGCTTTTGCCGTCTTTACTCTAACCCTGGCGCTCTTTGCGTTATCACTGCCGGCGCCTGCTGCATTCGCGGCCATCAGACCACATTTTAACGTCATCGAACTGCGCGATACGATAAACCCTGCGACTGAAGATTTCATCAAGTATGCGATCAACCATTCGCAAGAGGACAAGGCCGAGTTTCTGGTAATCTTGCTCGATACGCCGGGCGGGCTCATGACTTCAATGCGGGGGATAGCTCAGGCGGTGCTCAACTCCGAAGTGCCGATCATTGTCTACGTCTCCCCAAGCGGAGCGCAGGCGGCCTCGGCCGGAGTGTTTCTGACCGCGGCGGCCGATATTGCCGCGATGGCGCCCGGAACAAACATAGGAGCGGCCCACCCGGTTACGAGCGGCGGAGGTGACCTGCCCTCCTCGATGAGCGAAAAAGTCGTAAACGATATGCGCGCATTCGCCAGGAGTATTGCCGCGCAGAGAGGGCGAAACGCCGAATGGCTGGAAGAAGCGGTTAAATCAAGTATTTCCGCGACCGCCCAGGAAGCATTCGAGGAGAACGTGATAGACATAGTGGCGCCCAGCCTGCCCGCGCTTATCGAAAAACTCGACGGCTGGCAAATTCAGCGCAAGGGCGCCGCGCTTGTTCTGAACACGAGGGCAATAGAGAAAATAACTATCGAGCCCGGCTGGCAGTATAGCGTGCTTCGGATCATCGGCGATCCCAATCTCGCCTATATTCTGCTCATGATAGGACTGGCGGGACTCTACTTCGAGTTGTCCAACCCCGGTGCGGTCCTGCCCGGCGTAATTGGCGGCATTTCACTTATTTTGGCCCTATATGCCATGCAGACGCTCCCGGTAAATTACGCCGGGATACTCATAATTATTCTGGCGGTAATATTCTTCATTGCAGAGATAAAGATAGCCTCGCACGGCATGCTGAGCGTCGCGGGGGTAATCTGCCTGGCACTCGGATCGCTCATGCTTTTTCACAACCCTGATCAACCGATGCAGATTGCCTGGTCGGTCTTTTTCCCAACCGTTGCAACGGTATCAATCTTTTTCGCAACTGTTTCCGCGCTTGCATTCAAGGCGCAGGCCTCCCGACCTAAAACGGGCGCCGAGGCCTTGGTGGGACTTACTGGGGAGGCCCGCGGCGACATTGATCCGGAAGGCAAGATTTTCGTTAATGGTGAACTCTGGAATGCTGAGTCCGAGGAAGAAATCAGCTCCGGAGAAAAGGTCGAAGTAGTCGAGGTCTACAATTTAAAGTTGAAAGTGAAAAAAATCGGTGGTAGATAGTGAAAATTAGCTCTATTGGCGACGAATCTCCGCAAAGGGGGAGTAATGTACCTGCCTGGTGGGATGGTTGTTGTCGTCCTGGTCATACTTTTCCTCGCCAACGCAATACGCGTCTTAAGGGAGTATGAACGCGGGGTGATATTTCGCCTTGGCCGGGTCATCCGCGCCAAGGGACCGGGAATAATTCTCCTGATCCCGATCATTGATAAGATGCAGAAAGTAAGTCTGCGCCTTATCGCGGCTGATGTCCCCACCCAGGACGTCATCACCAGGGACAACGTTTCCGTTAAGGTGAACGCGGTAATTTACTTCCGGGTGGTTGACCCGGTTAAGGCTATAATATCGGTAGAAAATTACCTGTACGCAACGAGCCAGCTGTCGCAGACCACTCTAAGGAGCGTATGCGGGCAGGCGGCCCTTGACGATCTGCTCTCCGAGCGCGACCAGATAAACGCGCATATTCAGGAGATTCTCGACAGGCACTCGGAGCCATGGGGGATTAAGGTTTCAGTAGTCGAGTTGAAGCAGATTGACCTGCCGGAGATGATGCAGCGCGCGATGGCTAAGCAGGCCGAAGCAGAGCGCGAGCGGAGGGCGAAGGTAATCGGGGCGGAGGGCGAATTCCAGGCGGCAGCCCGTCTTTCGGAAGCCGCCGAGATAATTCAGAAGCACCCGGTGGCGATACAGCTGCGCTACCTGCAAACTCTTCGGGAGATTGCGGCCGAGCATAACTCGACCACCCTTTTCCCGATTCCAATTGATCTCTTTAAGCCTTTTCTCAAGATTGCTGAAATGTTTGAAAAGGACAAGAAGGAGTAACCAGTGGCCAAGAATGAAGAAAAGAAAGAAAAGCCCCTGGATAAAATGACCGCGAAGGAACTCCGTGAGTTGGCGCTCACAACGGGCGAAGCTACCGGGGTCCATGCGATGAACAAGGCGGAACTGATCGCCGCGATCAAGGAAGCAAGGGGCATAGTCGAAGAAAAGTCCAGGAAAAAGGACATTGACGTCCGCGCCCTCAAGCTGAAGATAAGCGAGCTTAGAGACAAACTAGAGCAGGCAAAAGAAGCCGGAAATATCCGACTTTCCGACGCATATCGCCGCAGGATAAGCAATCTCAAGAAAAAGACCCGCCGGGCGGCCTAGCGGAGACGTAAGACAGAGAAGAAGGAAGGCGACGCTCGGAGGGCTGATACTCCTCCGGATTAGGAGGTTTAACATAGGCGTCATTGGGGGGGCTGGCTACTTGGCGGCATTTTGGTCGGAGTTTTTTCCGATACCCGTCATCCGTCCTCTTTTGTTAGCGGAACCCGTTGCATTCGATGATGGAGGATACTGATGAATGTTGAACCAAAGGTGATTGCGGCCATCTCGTCCGCTATTGGCTATTACCTGCAGGCCGAGCAGGAAGCCTTGTACGCGTCGCAACAGCAAAGGAGAGCGCAGCCTGTGGCAATGTTGAGCCCCTTCGCGATAGCGGGAAGGCAATCCGCTATGGACGTTAGATGGGCTTGGCAGATGCGCCTTCCCCGTTAGGTCGGAAAAAGGATTCTTTGACTTGCACGGCTTGAATGAGGACAGCCTTGCTTCTTCCACATTCAATGCTTCCAAAGTCAAGCTGTAAAGATACCACAGTTAGTTTTCATAAGGATGTTTCCTTCTGCAGAGCGACTGCTGGTGTTCAAAGTCTGGTGCCGAAGTAAGCTGAGCCGAAACCTGGATTATCTCTCGAAGGGAAAAAGGAGACAGAAGGATGGAGAATTCACATCGTCATGGCACTTCACTTATCGCAAAGCTGATTGATGAGCCACCAGTAAAGGCGGATAACCCGATTAAGATATGCGACCTGACTTTCCGCGATGGTCATCAGTCACTTTTCGCAACCCGTGGCAGGACGGAAGATCTCCTGCCGATCGCCGCAGAAATGGAAAAGGTAGGGTTCTGGGCCATGGAAGTATGGGGCGGAGCCACCTTCGACACCATGCACCGCTTTCTTAATGAAGATCCCTGGGAACGCCCCAGACAGCTTAAAAAACTTCTGCCGACCACCCCGTTCTTGATGCTTCTGCGCGGCCAGAACCTGGTTGGATATCGCAACTACGCCGACGATATGGCTGAAGCCTTCGTCGACCGCGCCTGCATAAACGGTATAGATGTGTTCCGTACCTTTGACGCGCTCAACGACTACCGGAACTTCGAAACAGTTATAAAGCCCATCAAGAAACACAAGAAGCATTTCCAGGGCACGATTTGCTACTCGCTTACCAAAGCTCGCATGGGCGGCGAGGTCTACAATCTCGAATATTACGTCAAGAAGGCCAAGCAGCTTGAAAACATGGGCGCGGACACGGTCTGCGTGAAGGATATGGCCGGCCTTATCGCTCCTTACGATGCCTACTACCTGGTAAAGGCACTCAAGGAAAGCGTAAAGATCCCCATCCACCTGCACAGCCATTTCACCTCCGGCATGGCCGACCTGGCACTGCTCAAGGCGATTGAAGCCGGTGTTGATATCATCGATACCTGCCTTGCCCCCTGGGCATACCGCAGCTCGCACCCGGCCATCGAGCCTCTGGTCATGACCCTCAGGTCCACCAACCGTGACACCGGTTTCGACCTGCATCAGCTCGCCAAGTGCAGTGAGCATTTTGAGAAAATTTCGCCCAAGTACCGTCACCTGCTCGACGACCGTATGTCCACAATCGACATCGGCGTTCTGCTCCATCAGACACCGGGCGGCATGCTCTCGAACCTCATCAACCAGCTGCGCGACATGGGCGCTTCCGACAAGCTGAATGACGTTTTCGCCGCCCTGCCTCAGGTCCGCAAGGAAATGGGCCAGGTTCCGCTCGTTACGCCTACCAGCCAGATCGTCGGCATCCAGGCCGTCAATAACGTTCTGTTCGACACGCCGGAAGAACGCTACAAGATGATCTCCGCCCAGAGTAAGGACCTTTTCTTTGGTCTTTACGGCGAGACCCCTGTTCCGGTCGACAAGGAAATCCAGAAAAAGGCGCTCAAGGGCTATCCCAGGGGCGAGGAACCCTTCGGTGGCCGTCCTGCCGACGTAATCGATCCTGAAATGGCGAAGAACTGGGAAGACACCAAGGGCCTTGCCAAGGACATCGACGATGTTCTGATCTACGGTATGTACCCGATGACCGGAAAACGCTTCCTCAACTGGAAGTACGGCAAAGAGCCCATTCCGGCCGAAGTTCTGCCAAAGACCCTGGAACAGTGCGCGAAAGAAGCCGAACTGGTCAAGAAGGCCAAAGCCGGCCTGCTCGTAGAGAAGCCCGCGAAGGAAGTTCCCGAGAAGGGCGAAGGCGCACGTCAGTTCAACGTATTTATAGACGGCGACTACTTTGCGGTAGAGGTTGAAGCAGTCGGCGGCGCTCCGATGATCACCGGAATCGCCCCCGTAGCGGCTCCGAGACCCGCTCCGGTTGCCGCTCCCAAGCCGGCCGCCGCACCTGCCGCTGCCCCCGCAGCCGCCCCCAAAGCCGCCGCGGCACCTATCGCCGGCGGAGCCAAGCTCGAAGCCCCCATGCCCGGCATGGTAATTCGCTACGAAGTCAAGGAAGGCGACGCGGTTAAGGAAGGCGACGTGGTAATGATCCTCGAAGCCATGAAAATGGAAAACTCGATTACTGCCCCGGCCAGTGGAACTGTCAAGCAGGTTTGCTGCAAAGAAGGCCAGAGCGTACAGAAGGGTGATGTTCTTGCTGTAATCGGTTAATTGCGATTACTTCCAACTCAAGCTCAAAGGAGATTAAATGGCTAAGAAACCTGTTCGTGTAGCAGTAACGGGTGCCGCAGGCCAGATCGGGTACGCACTGCTCTTCCGAATCGCAAGCGGCGAAATGCTCGGCAAGGATCAGCCTGTCATCCTGCAGATGCTGGAACTGCCTATCGACAAGGTCCAGGCAGCCCTTAAGGGCGTCATGATGGAACTTGACGACTGCGCGTTCCCCCTGCTGGCCGGCATGGTTGGCACGGGCGATCCCAAGGTGGCTTTCAAGGATGTCGACTATACACTTTTGGTTGGCGCCAGGCCCCGCGGACCCGGAATGGAGCGCAAAGACCTGCTGATGGAAAACGCCAAGATTTTCATCGAGCAGGGCAAGGCTCTGAACGAAGTTGCCTCCCGCGATGTAAAGGTTCTCGTGGTCGGCAATCCCGCTAATACCAACTCCTGGATAGCCATGAATTCAGCCCCCGATCTTCACAAGGGCAACTTCACGGCCATGCTCAGGCTCGACCACAACCGTGCTCTGTCAATGCTTGCAAACAAGGTTGGCAAGCCCGTCGATACAGTCGATAAGATGATCGTCTGGGGTAACCATTCCCCCACGATGTATCCTGACATTCGTTTCTGTACCGTTGACGGCAAACCGGCTCCCACGCTGATTGACGAGAACTGGTACAAGACCGAATTCATCCCGAAGGTTGGCAAGCGCGGCGCCGCGATCATTGAGGCCCGCGGGCTTTCGTCTGCCGCATCCGCAGCTAATGCCGCAATCGGTCACATGAACAGCTGGGCCCTCGGCACCAACGGCAAATGGATCACCATGGGCATTCCGTCCGACGGCTCCTACGGGATCCCCGAAAACGTGATGTACGGTTTCCCAGTGACCTGCGCGGCCGGAAAGTACGAGATAGTGAAAGGTCTGGAAATCGATGCTTTCTCGCGAGAGAGGATGACCTTTACGTTGAACGAACTGCTCGAAGAGCAGGCCGGCGTAAAAGACATGCTGAGCGCTGCGAAAGCCAAGGCGTAAGCAAGGGGCTGAAAAGCCTTTAGTTTAGCAGTAATGAAAGAGGCGGCAAGAAATTGCCGCCTCTTTTTTTTCCATGAAATTGTCAAGTGGTGAGGCAGGCATTGGGGCTGTTGCCCAAAGAAATCGGTAACTCCATTGACGTGGGCGGGTAACCGGATCACGCGACTTGTTATCCGGGTCCGAGGAAAAGAGGATCAGGCTGACGGATCCAACCGAGTGCTGGGGGCGCAGTCCGGCAGATGCCTCCCGCGCTTCGCGCCCGGATGACCTGTCGAGTTATCCGGGCCGTCCGCCTTTCTATTTATTACCAAGTTGCGCTCAAGATGACAGTCTCGGCTGCGCGATTTTCCGTAGCCCACCACCTCGTCGGCGTTTTGTTGCGTGAATAATCACGGTTGAGGCGCGCTTCCTCAAGAGCCCTTGGCCGCCTTCTTGGCTTTCTTTTCCGCCTTCTTTTCCTTGGTTGTCTTCGCCGGTTTCTTCTTTACATCCTTCTTGGTATCAGCGCTCTTACTCATTTTTCGGGCTCCTTACGATCCGGGTTGCAACATTGATTGTCTGGAGTTTTAGACCTTGCGAAACCGCTGCGGTTCGCGCGCATATTTCTACCACGTTTCAAGAATAAATCATCGGCAGTAATATGGAACAGGAAAAAATTAGAGACAATTTGTTCGTGGTCCGTTTGGATCTCGTTTGCTATTTCGGATAGCATCGGCCGAAGCGCCGACAGCCGAGCACGGCTTTAACAACGCTCAGGAAACAATCTGGCGGGAATCGGGCAGGAGCCTTCCCGGTCCTCCCTGCCTGGCAAATTCGTCGACCAAGGTGCGATCTGCCGGTAGTCGGCTGAAGAACTCTTTTGTTTCCTGGAAACTGCGGAATATGGCGTTCAGCAGCACCGTGGGGTTTCCATGCCTGTCGATGGCACTGCTTATTTGCTGAATGCGTATTCGTTCGTGAAGCTCCGAAAGGCGCGGCAGAATGTCTTGAAGGTTCTGATCCAGGATTTGTATCCGGAAGTCGAGCGGGTGGCGCCAGACGGCCCTGGTATTCCAGCGCACGTCCAGGATCTGCTGCGGCTGGATTGAGTGTCTTTGGTGCAGGTCCAGGCAATCCCTGCGGTGGAAAGCCGTTCCCCTTTCGCTAAGGATTGCCACCACGTCCTCTTGGCCTGGGAGTGGGTTGCAGCAGCGGGCGAATTTGAATATAGCCTTGTCCAAGCTGGATACGCCGACCAAGTTGTGCTCGTATTCGATCGGCATTTCCGGGTCGGGAAGCCTGCATGAGTCGTCAGCCCCCTGGGCAGATTCGAGGTAGTAGAGAACGAGCTGAGGTGATATGAGGTCCTGGCCAATGTGGATATAGAGTTCCTGTAGGTCCTTCAGGTTCAGAATTTCGAGGATCAGCCGGAAATTCTCGCTCTCCAGAACCGATGAGGGCAGTTTATGGCGCACGATCTCCTGGAGGAGGATATCCTTGCCGGCCTGCTGGGCAAACTGCAGCCGCCTCTGCTGGAGATGCCGATTTATTGCGGCGCGGGCCTTTGGTGTCTTGCAGAGCGCCTCGAGGTCGGGATCGACGTCGAGGGGTTCGGGGGATGTGAGCACCTCGACGGTGTCCCCGTCCGTCAGCTCCCTGGTGACGGGCGACCAGACGGTGTTAACCAGCGCGCCCTCGCAGTAGTCGCCAAGGTCGGAGTGAATCCGGTAGGCGAAATCAAGGACTATGCTGCCCTTGGGTAGATAGTAAATGTCTCCCAGGGGGCTGTAGGTAAATATCTCCTCCGTCTGGGAAAGCCGAATCAGGGCCTTCCTCTGCGGTGCGGCCCCGCCGTATTCGCCAATGTCGCGAAGCAGTTCGCTGATTTCCTGCCAATGATCGTCGCTTAGCCCCTTTTGAGCATCCCAGGCCCTTAACACGCCGTTATTAGTGAAATCCTCCATGTCCGCCGTGCGAATCTTGACCAGGTAGTTGTTGCCGCTGAGGTGGATCCGTATATGCAGGCTGCGGTAGCCGTTGGGCTTCGGATTTGCGATAAAGTCGCGAACGCTTCGGGGGATCGTGGCAAAACCGTTGCTGACGAGCCCCAGTACTGAATAGCATGTAAGGACATCGTCTGATTTTAGAATTATTGCAAAATCCACGTAATTCTCTGGGAAAAGCGGATCGAGGGTGCGTTTCAGCGGACTGTAATAACTTCCCAGGCCCTTTGGGCGGGTGCGCAACTCGGCGGCCAATCCTTTCTGCGAGAGCAGGTTTCCCAGGGTTGCCTCGATTTCGGCAACATCCTTCGAACCCCGTATTTCGCGAACTAGGTGAAGGATTTTTTTACTCTTTTTCGGATACAAAAAGGAAAGGGCCAGATGATAAAGCTCGCGCTTTAGCGGAAAGAGGTTGAGGCGCGCGGCAATTGGGGCATAGACCTCGACTGTTTCCTGGGCGATTCTCTGCCGCTTTGTCTGCGGAAGGAAATGAAGGGTGCGCAAATTATGGAGCCGGTCGGCCAGCTTAATGATCAGCACGCCGAGCCTGCGGCTCGCGCTGATGAATATCTTGCTGTGGGTGAGGTCTTTGAGGGCCGCCCGGTCCAGGTGGTAGCGGGCCAGTTTTGTTAGTCCGTCCACCAATTCGGCTATCTTGGGCCCGAACCTGTTTTCTATGTCTTCAATGGATATCCAGGGAACGTCTTCCACCACATCGTGAAGCAGGGCGGCGGCAAGGAGTACGGGATCGCGAAAATGCATCTCACGGGCCAGGATCTCAGCAACCGCGCATGGATGGCTGATGTAGGGCGCGCCTGATTTTCGCCGCTGCCCTGCATGCAGTTCGCAGGCGAAATCCAGGGCTTCGAAAAAAAGGGAATAGTTGCTGTTTGCGGGGTCCAGGAACCTGGACATACGCGTGCGATACGCGTCTATGTCAAAGAGATGCATATCCGCTGCCGATACCGGAAAAGCAATCCCCTCTTTTTCTCCCAGCCCCGTAAGTTCTTCCATCGCTTCGATCTTCAGGTTAAGTAAGTAAAGCCCACCGGGAGCCATCCACCTCGACGCTCCCGAAAAAATAGCTTACAATTTAAGAAACTATTACCGATAATTTTACTAAATTAACAGGGAAAATTCATCCTCCCGGCCCCTGACTGTCTCCAGCCGGCATTTCCTTAGGGCAGCATCGCCCGGCCTGGGCGGGTCGAAGCGGCGGGCGATGACCAAATACGTCTTGCAATTGAGGACCGGTACCAGCATAGTGAGATTGGAGTGTACCGAGGGTGGACTGACAGGTGAAGTCAGGGTAAAATCCATCGCCGCAAATATTTGGCAGCCTACAATCTACGCGAAGGTGACCCGCAAATAATGACAAATGTTCCCGATAAAGGATCTTCCCAGCCGCAACCCCTCGGCCCACTATATAGTAAGAAGAAAAATTCGGTTTGGCTAAAATTTTTTCTCTTCTTTCTCGGCTTTGCTCTGTTTTGCGTTATTGTCTACCAAACGGGCTGGATAGACATTTTTCTCGACAAGGAACGCGCTCGGGAATTTCTTGAGTCTCTCGGCCCCGGCGCATTTCTCGGTTTTATTCTCCTCCAGGTAACCCAGGTTGTGTTTGCTCCCATTCCCGGCGAGGTATCGGGCATTCTCGGGGGCTATTTTTTCGGAGTACTCTGGGGGATCGTACTGTCCACGATTGGGCTCACTATCGGCTCCTATATCGCTTTTGCGCTCTCGCGACATTTCGGAAGGCCACTTGTCGAAAAGCTTGTAGATAAGGCGATACTTGACCGCTTCGATTATGTGCTGCACAAAAAAGGCCTTGTGGTCATTTTTCTGCTTTTCCTGCTGCCCGGCTTCCCGAAAGACTACCTTTGCTTAATACTTGGGCTTGGGCACCTTACTACTCTGGAATTCCTGACGGTGAGCACGGTCGGTCGGGTCTTCGGCACTGTTCTGCTTACACTCGGCGGCGGCTACATCAGGTGCGAGCAGTACGGGAGGCTCTATATTCTTATAGGCATTGCAATTGTGGTATTTCTTGTTGCTTACTTGCTGCGCAACAGGATAGAGTCGTTCCTGAAATCCCTCCACATCCAAAATAATGACGCCAACTAACTAAGGAGTATTAGACCGGCTCGGTCAGATGATTTGAGCCGTGTCATTTGACCTCGTCCAAGAAGGGGGTATGTTTTGCTGACAAACGCGGTTGCGTGCTTTGCCGTCTACTGTCTCGAGGTGACCGGATATTTCGGAGCCGCATTTCTAATGGCCCTCGAGAGTATGATTTTTCCCATACCGAGCGAGGCGGTCATGCCTTTCGTGGGATTTCTCGTAGCGGACGGGAAATGGAATCTCGAAATGGCGATCATGGCCACCAGCATGGGCTCGCTCGTCGGCTCGCTTCTCTCCTACGCAATGGGCTATTTCGGCGGCAAACCATTCGTCTTGAAGTTCGGCAAATACCTTTTACTGAATCCGCACGACCTCGAACGCGCCGAAAACTTTTTCAACAGGCGCGGAGGGATACTTACGCTCTTCATCAGCCGATTTGTCCCCGTAATCCGCCACTTGATATCAATTCCCGCTGGAGTGGGAAAGATGCCCCTTATCCCCTTCATGGCAGCAACCATAGTGGGCTCTACCCTGTGGAACAGTTTCCTCCTGGTCTGCGGAATGTATCTTAGGGAGCGCTGGGGGATTGTTCAGAACTACTCCCACCAGATCGACATAGTGGTAGTGGCGGCGCTGGCTGTCGCGGCTGTTATATTCATCAAATCGCGCAGGAACAACTCGCGCGCCCAGACCGCAAAATAGAAAGTGAAAATGGCGCACGAGGCGCCACTTCAGATCATTGATATGCCCCGTCTTTTCAGGCAGGGTTTTTGTAATTATTGAGCTACTCGCTCTGTTATGGCGTGGTCTCCCGAGGCTGATGCCCAAATAGCCTTTTTCAAAAAAATGCTAAGTGAATAGGCAGGCGTGAGCCTAATAACATCATTCCCGCAGCGCTTCTGGGCGGGAATGACGATTTTCGATACCGTCCCGGACGTGAATCCAAATCTGGTTTGGTCAACAGCCCGTCCCGACCACGCCATTTTTCTCGACCGAAGGTCTCCATCTCGCTCGTTTACGATCAGACGGGAGTTTCCCCGCAGTTTCCGCACATTGTTCTCGATTCTGCTTTCGGCAAGTCTCCAAACCGTCTACCATCCTGCATTGCTAAATAGGAAATGGCGCACGAGGCGCCATTTCTAAATCAATCTGAAAAAACCTTTAATTTTTATCTCTCCGACAGCTCCACCAGCACGCCGAAAGTTGACTTGGGGTGCAAGAAGGCGATTTTTGCCCCGCCGGCGCCTTTTCTGGGTTTTTCATCAATCAGCCGTATTCCCTTTGCCTTGAGTTCTTCGAGGGCTTTTTCGATGTTGTCCACCCTGAAGGCGATGTGCTGAACGCCCTGGCCCTTGGCTTCGATGAATTTGGCTATGGGGCCGTCAGGTGCGGTGGATTCCAGGAGTTCGACTTCGGTATCGCCTACCGGGAAGAAGGCGGTCGTAACTTTTTGCTCGGTAACTGTCTCGCTTCCGAGGTGTTCCAGCCCCAGCACTTCAGTGTAGAGCTTTTTGACTTCTTCGATGCTGCCTACCGCGATGCCGATGTGGTCGACTTTCAGTACCTTCATGATGCCTCCTTTTGGGCTTGGGGAATGGAAAGCCACTCGCTGACTATTTTGTGCATTAGACTGTATGGATCACGTTTCCCTTCAAGTATATCTTCCACGGCGCGGTCCAATCTTCCGTTTACCTGCAACGCGTCGCGGACTGCCTTGAAAAGCTCGGCATGGATCATTCGAAGGGTTTCCTGATATGTCCTCTGACGTCTTTTCTCCTGGAATTTACCGGAGTCCTCCAGGAACTTGCGGTGCAACTCTATAGCCTCCCAGAGTTCCAGGATACCGATGTCTTCCACCCCTACCGTCGACCGCACCAGCGGGGTCCAATCGGAGGGCTTGATGTGAGCATCCATGTCAAGGCGGCCACACACTTCGGCGCACAACTGATCGGCGCCCATCTTGTCAGCCTTGTTTATAACGAATACGTCGGCAATCTCCATGATACCGGCCTTCATGCTCTGGATTGCATCCCCGAGTCCCGGCACGAGAACCAGGCAGGTGGTATCCGCGATGCCGATTATGTCAACCTCGTCTTGCCCGACACCAACCGTCTCGATAATGATCACGTCTTTTCCGAGCGCATCGAGAACCCTTACGACATCGCCGGTTGCCTTGGACATTCCTCCCAGGAAACCGCGGGTGGCCATGCTGCGTATGTATATGTCGGGGTCCATGCTAAGTTCACTCATTCGGACCCGATCCCCGAGCAAAGCCCCGCCGGTAAAGGGACTCGACGGGTCAACCGCAATGATTCCAACCTTCAGTCCGCTTTTGCGTATCTGGCGGGCCAGCTTGTCGGTAAGCGTGCTCTTCCCGGCTCCGGGACTTCCGGTGATCCCGATTATGTAAGCATTTCCGGTATGCGGGTAGAGCTTGGCCATCCATTCGTAAGCCCTCTCGTCTTCGTCCTCGAGCCATGAGATGAGTCGCGCAGCTGCGCGCGGGGACCCCTCCAGGATTTGAGTCGCGTAATCATACTCCATTATGATCTCGTTCCTTTCGCAGCCCACAATGGCGGCCAATCGAGCGGGGGGAGGGAGGAGTGGCGTGGAGTCCGGCTGCTGACTCATCTTATCGTCAAAAACAGCAAGAGCATTTCCCCGCTCTTGGCCGGGGGGACATGAAATAGGTCGCCCCCCAATGAAACGTTACCTGCACCCAGATTCAATTTGCAGCGAAAACAGGAAACCCGGCAGGCTGGAAAATACTTGAAAACCCACCCGCTTTTGGGGCGGATGGGTTTTCATTAATTAGAATCCCTGGCCTTTGAAGGTCGGAACGCGCAACCACCCGCCCTTCGGCGGCCCGCGAGATCCTTAGCGCTTACGTACGTTGTTTTCAATGAATGATACTATGTCGGTGGTCGGAGTGCCGGGTCCAAAAATGGCGGACATTCCAGCCTTCTTAAGCCCGTCATAGTCCTCGGTCGGGATGATGCCGCCGCCGACCAGCAGAACGTCCTTGAGGCCTTTTTGCTTCAAAAGATCGGCCACCCTGGGGAAGAAGTAGTTGTGAACGCCCGAAAGACTGCTCAGGCCCACAACGTCCGCATCTTCCTGCTCCGCCGCCGCCACGATCATCTCGGGGGTCTGGCGAAGTCCAGTGTAAACCACTTCCATTCCCGCTTCGGCAAATATTCTAGCCAGCAGTTTGGCGCCGCGATCGTGTCCGTCGAGACCCGGCTTTGCCATAATCATTTTAATTTTCTTGGCCATGAAATTTTCCTCCGATATAGCAAAGTTTCTTAAACTGTTTGGGTCAAGCTATTTTACACAAACTCTTTCGGCCGATACTCACCGTAGATCGCACGCCACACGTCGCAGATTTCGCCAACCGTTGCCTTTGCCTTAACGGCTTCGATAACTGAAGGCATGACATTTTCGCTAGTCTGAGAAACCTGGCGCAGTTTGTCGAGTGCCGCTTTCCACTTGGCGTTGTCTCTTTCGGCGCGGAACTTCTTGAGTTCGAGAGTCTTCTGTTCGCCTACGGACATATCAACCTTCAAAAGTCCGGTCGGAGGCGGCTCTTCCATGGTGTACTTGTTGATGCCGACATAGACCCGCTCGTTGCCTTCGATTTCTTTCTGGAAACGATACGAGCTATTCTGGATTTCTTTCTGGATATATCCCTGATCGATGGCGTTGAGACCGCCGCCAATCGCGTCGATCTTCTTGATGTAGTCGTCGATCTCGGCCTCGATCTTGTTGGTCATGTCCTCGACATAGTAGCAACCCGCCAGCGGATCGATGGTATCGGTGGCGCCGCTTTCCTCAGCCACGATCTGCTGGGTGCGGAGGGCCACGGTAACCGCCTGCTGGGTCGGCAAGCAGAGGGCTTCATCGTAGGAATTGGTGTGCAGAGACTGTCCGCCGCCGAGTGCGGTGGCGTAGGTCTGGAGCGCAACGCGCACGATGTTGTTGAGCGGCTGCTGCGCGGTGAGGGTAACGCCGCCGGTCTGTACATGGTAGCGCAGCATCATCGAGCGCGGATCTTTTGCCTTGAAACGGTCTCTCATGACCTTGGCCCAGTATCTGCGGCCGGCTCTGAACTTCGCAACTTCTTCGAGTACGTTCGTGAAGGCGTTGAAGAAGAAGCTGAGCCGCGGAGCAAAAGAGTCGACATCCATGCCGCGCTCGATACACGCCTGGGTGTATGCAATACCGTCGGCAATGGTGAATGCCATTTCCTGGGCGGCCGTCGAACCGGACTCACGGATATGGTAGCCGCTGATGCTGATGGTGTTCCAGCGCGGAACATGCTTCTGGCAGAACTCGATCAGGTCGACTGTCAGGCGCATGGTCGGCTTGGGAGGATAAATATATTGGCCGCGGCAGATGATTTCCTTCAAAACGTCGTTTTGTACGGTGCCGCCGACTTTGTCCCAGGTTACTCCCTGTTCATCGGCAATCGCAAGGTACATCCCGAGGAGTACCGTTGCAGCGGCGTTGATCGTCATCGACGTGGTGACTTTATCGACGGGTATGCGGTTAAACAATATCCTCATATCGTCTATGTGGTCGATTGCCACGCCAACCTTGCCGACTTCACCCATTGAAAGGGGATGGTCGCTGTCGTAGCCTGCCTGGGTCGGGAGCTGGAAGGCCACGCTAAGGCCGGTCTGGCCCTGATTGAGCAGATAATGGTAACGCTCGTTGGTGCCCTTTGCATCCCCGAACCCTGCATACTGACGCATCGTCCAGTAGCGGCCGCGGTACATGGTCGGCTGCACGCCGCGGGTGAACGGAAACTGTCCCGGATAGCTCAAGTCACGGTCATAATCCAGCCCCTTGACATCCAGGGGGGTATAGAGCCGTTCAACCGGAGCGCCGGAGATGGTGGTGAAATTGGGTTTTGCTTCGGGGTTTTTCGCCAAGGTCTTAGCAACAGGTCCCTGGTCCCACTTTTCTTTACCAGCTTTAATGTTTTGCAATACCTTCTCGTCAAACATACGCAGCCTCCTCAACTCGAAATTCCACAAGACACCCCGCTGGTTGCTTCAGCGGATTCTGTTAAAAAAAGCACGAACCGCAACACAGTTCGGCGCCCCTGGCCATTTTTCCTCTCCGGTTGACTCACGGAAAAAAATAGACCCGAGCAAGGTGAAAAAGAAAGGGTTTAGGAGCGAACGTGCGCCACCCGGCCCGCCTGGCCGCAACAGGGGGCAGGGAGTAGAGAAATTGATCACATTCGTCTATAGCAGCAAGTGCCTCAAGAATCAAACACATTTGAGGGGTGGATCGTGAAAAACAGCAAAAGCGCGGCGCCAGGGCTCGCCACCGTAGCGGAGCAGCGCCAGGAGAAAACCGGACAGCCACGCAAAACCACAGCAAGCGCCAACTCCAGAAATGATGCAACTGCGGGACAGATAACGGCCGCGGGTAAGTTGTTGTCACATTATATTCCGCGGTTCAGGCCGGAATGACTCATAATAAGCTTGATATTTTGTGAAAAGTTGTGCTAATGTATTTTCTTGCGTATTCTCCAGTTCACTCGACCCTTCTGCCCCGGAGGAACCAGCTCATGATCCCCTTTGCTCGAACATTGGAAAGTCCTTGCCGAAGATGCGAAAATATCGACCAGAATAAGGATGAGTGCGCAAGAAATTGCGCAAAGCTAAGCGCATTTCAAGTCGCCATCCTGAGGCAAGACGAAATCAATATCAAAAATTTCCAGGTACGACTCCCCCGTCCCGCCTTTGCTGGAAAATAACCCGGTTCTGCCGACGTTATTCATATTGACGTTATTAACATATATAGAATTCATCTAAATAAGGCCAATATATGGCGGCATCCCCAATGCCGCCTTTTCCTTGCGCTCGTTGAGCTTCGAGAACACCGCGATCCGTTGAAACTGACAGCGGATTTGGTTAAGCGCTGCCGCGAGTTTAAATGCATGCCTCGGTAAGGAAAAAGCGAAACCCAACACTCCGGCGGTGGAGTTGTTGGGTTTCACTTTTTTTTTCATCTATCACGCGGTGTTAAACCTATTTCACCGCTCCGCTCAACCTAAAAGATACGGGATCCCGTGCTATGACGACCAGGGGGCGGGAGATCACTTGCCGCTCTTTCCCGGCTCGAGTTTGTAGCCCGACTGGTCGAGTGCCTGTTGAACCTGGGTTATGTGCTCGAAATTTCGCGTTTCTATTTCTAGTTCAACCTGGCTCTGGTGTATGGGAAGACCTGCCCCGCCTCTGTTGTGGTAGATCTGGAGCACGTTTGCACCGGTCCCGGCAATGACCGTCAGAAGCGATGCAAGCGCGCCGGGGATGTCATCGAGGCAGATGCTGAAATTCATGATACGGCCGTGCCTCGTGAGGCCCTTTCGCAGGACCCTGTCCAGAAGCGGGCTGTCCATGTTGCCGCCGCTGATTACCAGAACCGCCTTTTGTCCAGGTGAGATTTGGACCGCTCCGCTCAGCAGCGCCGCAACCGGCACTGCCCCGGCGCCCTCCGCCAGGATTTTGTTGGTCTCGAGCAGCATGAGGACGGCCTCGGCGATCGAGTCCTCGTCCACGGTAACGATTTCGTCTACCATCTCCCGGATAACCTTGAATGGAATCCCGCCGATTTGCTTTACCGCTATTCCATCGGCGATCGAGCGCTTCGCCTCGACCATTACCGAGCGGTTGGCCTCGAGCGCCTTTACGGCCGAGGGGCAGGCTGAGGCCTGGACCCCCACTATGCGCACCCCGGGCCTGATAGCCCTGGCAGCGGATGCAATCCCCGAAATCAGGCCGCCCCCGCCAACGGGGACGATTATGACATCGGTATCGGGCAGATCCTCCAGGATTTCGAGACCGATGGTTCCCTGCCCAGCCACGATCAGCTGGTCGTCGAATGGGTGAATGAAGGTCATTCCGGCTTTAGCCAGCTTCCTCGCCCTGGTTATGCAATCGGCAATGTTGCGGCCTGCCAGAACGACCTCGCCACCATACCCGCGCGTGGCCTCCTGCTTTGAAATCGAGGACCACTGCGGCATTACGATCAGGGACCGGATGCCGGCCCTGCCGGCGGCAAGCGCAACGCCCTGGGCGTGGTTGCCGGCCGAGGCCGCGACTATACCCTCCTTGCCGATCCGGTCGAGCTCGGAGAGTATCTTGAAGGTCGCACCCCTAATTTTAAAGGAACCTGTCTCCTGGAGATTTTCCAGCTTGAGCCGAACGTCCGCTCCAGTTAGCCTGCCAAGGGCGGGGGATTGGACAAGGGGTGTACGGATTATCTTGCCGCGAAGCACTTCGGCGGCCTTTTGGATCTCGGCGGCTGAAATCATCGGATACTTTCCGGCAGATCAATCATTTTAAGTGAGGTTGTTGTGCCGTGCGGCAACAGTCCAGGAACCCCGGCGCAGCAAGGATGCCGGCTTCCCTCCGTCACCCGCTACTGCGGTTCTTTGGCCAGGATCAAGATGAAATCGGAGCCGTCGCGCTTGGCTTCGTACCAGATATCTCCGCCGTGCTTTCTCACGATTTCGCGGATCAGGTAGAGACCCATCCCGAAGCCGTCTTTTTTCTCCGCTCCGACGTCGATCTGGGTGAATTTCGTAAAGAGTCTGTCCCGGTATTCTTCGGGAATAGGTTGGCCGCTGTTGTAGACATTCAGGCGGTAAAAACCCCCGTGGTCCTCGAAGCCGAATGCTATGTTGCAGTCCTTCCCGCCATACTTGATGGCGTTTTTGAAAAGATTCCTGAACACCGCCTTCAGCCACATCATTTTGACGCTTATTGGAATGCACCCGGCTGGAATGGCGCCGAGGCGGTTGTCTATAGTTATCCGATGGAGTTCGATTTCGTTTGAAACTTCGTCCAGGACGGGATCGATGATATCCTGCCTGAGGTCGACCGTGGCGCGATCAGCACGCGTGGTACCTTCGAGTGAGTGTGCCCTGCCCAGGCAGTCCTCCGCAATGCCGATCAGGTGGCGCACCCGCGCGAGCAGTTCCTGGACAGTGTTGATAACGCTCTCATCCATGCGCCCGAAGGAGCCGCGCATGAGGAGTTTCAATGTGGCGGCAATAGAGACCAGCGGACCACGAATATCATGGGACATGATCATCAGCATGTTCAGAATGTCTGTGTTGAGGTCCCGTATTCGACGCTCGGACTCGGTGAGTTCCCTGTTCGCCTTTTCGGCCTCGAGACAGGCCTCTTGCAGCTGTTTGATCTCGGTGATGTCACGAAGGACTCCCTCGCAGGAAATCGATCCGTCTTCTTCGAACCAGAGGCCGGCTGTTATCGAGGCTGTAAAGAAGGTCCCATCCAATCTTCTCATCCCGACTTCGAAGTCTTTGATGAAGCCCTCGGCCTCAATTCTGCGCTGGAAGATCTTTCCTTCCTCCGGCCTGCAAAACAGAATGCCGACGGATTCGAGGACGAGCATATCTTCTTTGCTGGAGAACCTGAAGAGGTCAACCCCCGCCTGGTTTATGTCGAGAATCTTTCCTCTCCGGCTGGTAATAAAATGCATCTCGCCCGCCGAGTCGAAAAAACGCTTATATTTGAGTTCCACACTGCTAAACGTCTCCCTCATCTGGGGATGCTGTGACAACTCCGAATTCATGTCCCAGGATTCGGTGTTGCCGGAGCACCCTTCCTTGTTGTCTGCCATCGTCCATCTCCCGCGGCGTTTTCCCGCCGCTTAGATTTTCGTGGATCATGCCGGCGGAGCCAGGCATTAGTCGGTCAGGCCGATTCCGCTATCTCCGCAGACACTCGCACCGCCAAGGCCGGGCGCTATGCGGGCAATGTCCTCGGCCCAGGTGCCGTATCTCAGAGACTGCAGTATTCTTGTCGCCTTCTCTTCGACCTCCGGAATAATGAGAACCAGTGATTTCAGGGATTTGAGCACCCTTAGCACCTGCTCCTTATGAGCCACCGGCAGCAACGGATATTGGACTAGCCGCACCACTTCGTCAATCTGGTGAAGATTGCTGGAATTTATATTGATGTAAGCCAGCCTGGCCCATTCTTCCAATATTTCGGCAGGAAAGCCGTTCACCTTACCGATCAGGGTCTTTTCCATGCCGGTGCGAAGCGAATCGAGCAAGCGATCCAGAAGAGAGTTTATCTCCGAGGGGTCCCATGCGGCGGAAACCGAAAGCAGCCTTTCCCATTTCGGGCGGATCTTGTTTCTTACCCAGTCCTGCTCCTGGTAAGGGGAAAGCGATATCTTGGCCAACTCTTTCTGCTCTGCTAGAAGCGTCTCGCTTATCGCATAGAGTTCGCTGCCCGGCCTGAGGCTTTCCCGCTTCTGCTCCAACTCCGAGGAGAGCGTTCCCAGAACGGCCCCCTTCCATTCGAGACCAGCCACATGGGTTTGCAGCAAGTGTTCCCAACTCTCGCGAATGATTGCGACCTGGGCATTTATAGCCGTGAAAACAAACCCGAGCTTTACCATCGTGTTTCTGAGTTCATGGGCCAGGATTTCACAGCTCTGTAGCCTTTGCCGGGCAAAATCCTTGCGCGCCCTGTAGAGCATATCGCTTATGTATAGCGAAAGGAGTTCGGTACCGAGGCTCTGGGAAAGCTCACGTATCGCCCGGGTCGAACTGTCGCCCCGATTCAGGCTGCCCGGTTCGAAATGAATTTTTATGACGGCGGCCACAACGTAGCCGGTATCTTGCCAAATGGGATTTCCGAGGTGATCGAGCGGGTAACAGAGCCCGTCCGCGGCGCTCCCGTAAAGGCTTGCCTTGGAAACCAGCACGGGCTCCATGTGGTAGTGGTCTTCGACCTCTCCCAGGAGCTGCTTGCGCACGCTCCGTTCGTCTTCCTGGGGATTATCGGCTGTCCAGCTAAGTTGCTTTTCGACACACCAGCCCATCGCTTCCAGGGGACGCCCAGGCTGATCGCGGTACTGTTCCCAGCTTTTTCCCGGCGGATTGTAGTCCGATGCCGCGGGAAGACCCCACTCGATTTCTTCCGAACCCGATTCCCTGCTCCCGGAGGTTATCCGAACGGCCGTCAGTTCCGGCATCAAACCGATCCTGTAAATGGTGCCCTTCTTGGCATTGTCCAGGCACGCCAGGATCGTTCTGATCATAGTCCTGCACGAGGTTTCGAGAAGGCTCTCGAATTTTTCCATGCTATTCTCCAGGGCGGGTTCCCCAAAGCGGAGACACCGGCGATAATCCCTTTTGTTTCTCCTGCCCAAAGAATTGATATTAAATGACGTATGCACACTTATCAAGGATATCGTACATCTCGAGCGACATGATAACAAAAATCCGGCAAATTTCGATCTATGCTCCGTATTGCGGGTGTAAGTGGATCAATTGATTTGACAGGCCTTCCTAAAATGATAATTTCTAAGTCTTTTGTGGAGAACCGGATCGGCCATTCCAGTGTGGATATATATTCAAAAGGGACTTCAGTTTTGGAACCTTTGCTTCTGGCCAAAAATCTGCTGCGGGTAAACTCGACCACGGAGATCTTTCGCGTCGATTCCTTTTCGCTCATGCGGGGAGAGCGGGTTGCGCTGGTTGGGCCGAACGGGGCCGGGAAAACGAGTCTGCTCCTGACCCTGGCCCTTCTTGTGCCTCCCACCTCTGGTACGATCGAGTTCGACGGCGCCATTGCCGCCCCGGGAAATCTCCTTGCGCTTCGCCGCCGGATGGCCGTTGTCTTCCAGGAATCGACTCTGCTGGACATGACGGTTGGGTCGAATCTCGCAACCGCGCTTCGCATCAGGAATGTAGCTCGCGGGGAATCGCACGCCAGAGTGGAAAAATGGCTGGAAGTCTTCGGAGTTGCACATCTCAAAGGCCGCCAGGCGCGCTCCCTTTCAGGCGGAGAAGCACAGCGAGTGAGCCTCGCCCGCGCGTTCGCACTCGAACCCGACCTCCTTTTCCTCGATGAGCCTTTTGCCTCCCTCGACTACCCAACCAGAAACAGCCTTCTGGAAGACCTCGGGCAGGTAATCAATGAGATGGGCATGACGACGCTGTTCGTAACGCACGACTACACCGAGATCCCCCATCTTGCCGAAAAAACCGCCGTAATGTTCAAGGGCCAAATAATCAAAGCCGGCTCCAACAGGGAGATCCTTGGCGATGACTACCTGGAAAGAAGGTGCCGGGTGCCCTGGGAGATGTAGGTTGGCACGGGTTGCGCAGCCTATTGCCCAGAAGCGGAATCAAAAATATGACAGGAATTGAGAGATAACTCCCCTCACACGGTTGTGGCGCGGTCAGGACGGACTGTTTCCCAAAGGAGTTTTCAATGCTAGTCCCCCTCCCACCATGGGAGGGAGTTTTCCTTCAATTTCGGCCGTTTTACTTAGATTCTGCATTTGGGCAACAGTCACACGAGACCGCGCCACAACCAGGCTCTATAAAACGCCCTGCCCGCCCTGGGGATTTTTCAGTAATTGCGGGCAGCTGCCGAAGCTCTCGTTCTGTCTGAAGAAAATGCTTTTTATCGAGCACTTTTTCGATTAATTTTGCTTTTCGCCTGTTTTGGCATGAATTACTATTACGCCCGGCAATGGGCTCCGCTTTATGCATTGGCGTAATCCAGCTAAATCGTTGGAGAATATGAAAATAAAATTTGGAATAGTCCTCAAGCTTTTCTTTTGGTACGTAATAACTTCGCTAATTTTTTACGGCACGATTCTGATTCTATTTATTCATATTCAGCAGCTTGTAAAAACTTCCGAAGATATCGCAAACAAGAATTACCGGATTTCGACCGCATCCAAGAAGATGGTCGACAATCTGCTCTGGATGGCAGAAAGCCAGAAAAAATACGATCTTCTGAAAAAGGAAGACTACAAGGAATATTTTGCCTCAGCTCAGAAGGAATATGAATCTAATCTCTTTGACATACTATGGTTTGGTGGAGGAGAAACGGGCGCGGCCCCCTGGGAGGAGCTTCAGAAGGAATATGAGCAGCAGTTTCCCCAGCAGCCGAAGGAAAGCGCCGAATCCGATCTGCCCTGGCTTAAAGAAGAGATAATAAACAACTGGGTGGACAAGATTTCCAAGGCCCGATTCGCAAACGAGCAACAGATTGAAAGCCGTCTTAAGAGCCTCAACGAGCGGGGCCGAACCGCGGTGCAATGGGGCTTCATCGGGCTGGGAACCTCGCTCATAATAGGACTGTTGGGAGTCATTGCGATTGCCTACTCGATGAACCGCCCGCTTCGCGAGTTAAGGCGCGGAATAAAATCGATCTCCCGATCCGGCCTTAAACAGCCGATCCGGGTCTACTCCAATGACGAATTCGGAGAACTTGCCGGCGCATTTAACGACATGGCCTCAAGGCTTGCCGAAGAGGAGCGGATGAAGTCCGACTTCATTTCGATGCTGAGCCATGAAATACGGACCCCGCTTACCTCAATTCGCGAATCGGTCAATCTGATCGTCGAAGAGGTCATGGGGGATATAAACGAAAAGCAGAGGCGTTTTCTGGAAATTGCCAGCCGGGAGATAGAGCGCATAACGACTTTGCTCAATCACCTGATGCAGATATCGCGCCTCGAAGCCGGGGCGGTAGAAATCCGCAAGCGTCCCGTCGATGCCGCCCAGTTTGTAGAAGGGGCCATTTCGCGGCTGATTCCAGCCGCAGAGGCAAAAGACATAAAGATCGAGGCCCATGTCGCACCTGGGATACCCGAGTTCAGCGCCGATCCGGACAACCTCCAGCAGGTGCTCTTGAACCTGATCGGAAATGCTATCAAGTTCTCTCCCCAAGGCACCGAGATTGTGGTAACTGTAGCTCAGGGTGCATCGGAAAGTGGACCTGAGCTGGTTTTTTCGGTGTCCGACAATGGTCCGGGCATCCCTGAGGAAGAGCAGCAACTGGTTTTCCACAAATATTACCGAGCTTCAGGATTACGCGACCAGGTGGATGGAGTTGGTCTCGGACTTAGCATATCGAAGTATATCGTCGAAGCCCACGGCGGCGAGATTGCGGTGCGTAGCTTGCCCGGACGCGGAAGCACCTTCAGCTTTGCTCTTCCGGTACCTCGGAGAATATAGAACCATGTCTGTAAAAAGAATAATCTGGAATAAGGTCTTACTCGGCTTTTGCGTCATTGTTTTCCTGGTCCCGTCGGGGTGCGCGTCATCGCCTCCCGCCACTATGACGACGGTGCAGCAGGCCCCGGTGTCCCACGAGTTTGAAAAAGCGGCATGGGAAGATGGTCTGCTGGCGTTCAAGGAAGGCGACTACAGGAAGGCCGCCAGCATTTTCGAGGCCCTCAGCCTGCATTCCCGCCTCCCCGAGACTACCCGAAAAGCCATTTTTGCCCGTGCCGCGGCGCTCCTGGCTCTTGCGCAGACTTCGGACGAATACGCCCAGGCGGCCTCGCTTTGGGAGCAATGGAGCAAGCAGGCCCAATACGGACTCGAAGGCGAGGACCCACGGATGCTGACCCCGTTCGTCGGGCGCGCCATTTCCCAGGCATCGAAAAACGGCAATTCCCAAACCCAGCCTTCGAAGGCACAAAAAGATGCACCCAATCCGAACCTCAAGGGTGCATTGCAGTCCAAGGAAAAAGAAGCGGACGGTCTTCGGGCAAAGCTCGAATCGCGAGAGAGGGAAATCCGAAGACTTCGCCAGCAGCTGGAATCCCTTGAGGAGATCCACCGCAAATACCAGGAGAAGAAACAGGAAGCATCGACTCCTTGATGAATTTAGGGATTTAGGGACTGAGGGATTGAGACGTTGAAGGGTGCAATTGAGCGACTGGCAATTCGAAATTTTATTTCCTAAATTCCTAAATTAGCGGAGCAGCATTTGTCGAATAAACCCACTATACTGGTCGTGGACGACGATCAAAACATCCTGGCGGTGCTGGAAGCTCGCCTCACCTCGATCGACTATCGGGTGCTGACAGCCGCGGGGGGCGAAGAAGCCTTGCACATCCTGAAGTCGATGCCAGTCGATCTCATGATTACCGACGTCAAGATGCCGGGCATGGGCGGCATGGATTTATTTTCTGCTTCCCAGACAGTGCGGCCGGGCATGCCGGTGATGTTTCTAACGGCCTACGGGACGATCCCCGACGCTGTGAGGGCTCTAAAGGCCGGCGCAGTGGACTATCTGACCAAACCTTTCAATGGCCGGGAACTTATCCAAAAAGTCCAGGAAGTGCTGAAGAAGAGCGCCCCACGCCCGACGCTGGACGCCCTTCCGCCAATCAGCGAATCGCTATGGGGAGGGAAGAGTTCGGCGATGCGCGAACTCTATGACCTGATTGACCGGATCGCCAGGAGTGACGTCAATGTTCTGATCCTGGGCGAGAGCGGCGTGGGGAAGGAGCGCGTGGCGAGGCTCCTGCACCAGCGCGGCCCCCGGCGCGATCAACCCTTCATGGTGGTCGACTGCGGCTCAACTCCAAGCGGGCTGCTCGAAAGCGAACTTTTCGGGCATGTAAAAGGTGCCTTCACCCATGCCATCAAGGACAAAAAAGGCCTGATCGAGGCAGCCGACAAGGGGACACTCTTTCTCGATGAGATAGGAAATATTTCGCAGGACATGCAGATTCGCATGCTGAGGTTCCTGGAAGAGAGAAAAATAAGAAGAATTGGCGACCTCAAGGAAATTCCCGTAAATTGCCGGATTATCTCAGCAACCAATTCAGATCTTCGTGAAGAGGTCGAGGAGGGGAATTTTCGGGAAGACCTCTACTACAGGCTAAGGGTAGTGACACTGAAGATCCCCGCGCTCCGGGACCGGCGGGAGGACATTCCGGTACTTATCCAGCAGTTTGTCGAACATTTTTGCAAAATTCAGAATATTCCGCTGGTTAAAATCTCCCAGGAAACCCTCAAGTGGCTTTGCGAGTATCCATGGCCGGGGAATGTCAGGGAGCTGAAAAATGCCCTGGAAGCCGGCGTAGTCTTGTGCCGGGACGGCATCTTGCGCCAGGAGGACCTCCAGCTTACGGACGTTTTGCAAACAGCCCCAAAAGGCGCCCCTGCTTCCAGCGATTCACTCTCGCTCGAGGAGAGCGAGCGAAATGCTATCATTCGCGCTCTCCAGCAGGCCGGCTACGTTCAAAAAGATGCCGCTCAATTGCTTGGAATAAGCCGCCGGGCCATCCACTACAAAATCAAAAAATACGGGATTGAATTCGCCGGAAAGAAGTCGGGCGGAAGTGAAGACCCTGATTGAACCGGCCGGGTAAGCTGCTGATTTAAATTCCCCTCTTTCCCGTGGGTTTTCCGGTCTTGGCGGTCGTTGCCATGCGGCTAACCCGCAAGTAAATCGCTCAATATCCGGGCTATGTCGCCATCCGGTTCTCCAAGCTCGCCTTCCCCTCTCCAGTCGAATATATCCGCCTCGCCCCAGCTTCTTTTCACCAAATGGACCCTGGCTGCCCTGGGTCCCCAGACTCCGGGCTCCGTCGGCCCGAAAATTACCAGCGATGGGGTCCCGGAAGCGGCCGCAAGGTGACTGACTCCCGAGTCGCACCCGATGTACGCACGGCAAAGCGAAAGAACCGCCGCAAGCTCGACCATCGGAAGACCGCTTATAACGGGACGGCCCTTTGTGCTCATCCACCGGTAAAAATCCCCCAATCGATCATCAGCCGGGCCGCGGGAGAGGATTACCGGGACCGAAAGCTCCTTTTCAATCCAGCGCAGAAGATTTTGCCAGTTGTTGAGGGGCCACACCTTTTTCGCTCCCCCGCTGCCGGGATGAACCAGGATCGGGCCTGCGCCCTTCAGCCCAAGGCCTTCAAACAGCCTCTTCGCCGCGGCCGTCGCGGAGTGCGGTGGAGTTATCCTCATTATGGCGGATTTTTTTTGACAGGGCGGTCGGAGTCTTTCCAATTGATTGTGGATAAAATCGAGCACGTGAGTCTCGCCGTCATCCGGCGCCGGAAAGGACCGAAGCCAGTCCACCTTTGCTCCAGTGCGGGCCTGGAGCCTCTCGGCAATCACTCGGGACCCGTCCTGGCCAAATATAAATACCTGGTCCGCATGCAGGAGAAAATCAGGCAGGGAAACCTCTTCCCACAGGCTGTCATCAAGGAGCGACGGGATCAGCAGGCCTTCCAGGGAATGAGAATCGCCGAGGTATTCTTTTCCGGAAAGAAGGGCGACATGCTCGCGCTTCGACCAAAAATCCACGCTAAGCCCCGAGCGGGGTTCACACCATCCCTCGAAGGCGCTCAGCGCCAGCAAAAAATCTCCGAGCGCGCCCTGGTGAAAGAAAACAGCCCTCATTATTTCGCCCCGACCAGGGAGAGAAACTCCGGTATGCCGAATCCGCCGCTTCTTCTGGTAGCGTAATCCACCTCGACATCGGCAAGTTCGCGGTACAGAAGTTCACGGGATTCGAGCAGGAGCCTGTAGCCGCGGCCAAGCGCCTTGTGCGCGCTCTCGCCCTCGACGGCCCCGAAACGGCCATGCCAGAGGACAGGGCGCGGCTTCTCCAGGTATCGCCTGAACATTTCTTCCATGGCTTCGGGCGGTGAAGAAAAATATACGACGGTGGTGAGGCGCCTCAGGCGTTCTATCAACTCCTTCCCCGTATAGATTACACTGCCGGTGGTATCCACGACCGCATCACTCATGCCGTAGCCGGTGGGGGCCTCGATCAGGTCGAGGACCTCCGAGACTACCTCCTTTTCAGTAGCTAGATACTTGGCCTCCTTATCGAGGTATCCCGGATCAAATGGGAACCCCATCCACTCACCAAGACTCAGGAATGTGCCGTCAGGGCGCCTCAATTCCGGTCCGAGTTTATCGCTTATCAAATCGTCACAGCAATACCGCCTGAACCCGAAACCGGCCAACTTGGCCGACCAGTGCGATTTACCCGACCCCGACATACCAACCAATGAAAGATTCATTAAAGGTCCTTTTGCCATCAAGTTGTAAGCAGTCCCTAATTTAAGGAATTTTAAGAATTTAAGGAATTGGAGAATTAGAAAATTGAGTGAATCGGGAGAAGGATCTTGGGGATTAAATCAGAGGAGTTGGGGGAAAAAGAAAAGGATGGCTATGTTGCCCAAGTTAGAATCCAAATTCTTTGGGCTCCCGCAAGGCTTTCGTGAATGGAGTTTTCTGGACCTGCTACCTGATCATCCGCGAGGCCTGCCACCGGGCCGCCTTTACAGACGACCGGGCGCATCCTCACAACTTCCGCCATCCCTTCGCTATACACCTGCTTCGCCAGGGCATGCCCGTGACGGTTTTGGAAGCTTATGGGACATTCCAATATATTCACACCCTCTTAGTTTAGGACTTGATACCGAGTGTCGTTTTGCTCTGGACGTGGATAACTCGCATCTCTTAGACGTTTACTTTCAATACCAAAAATGAACTTCTAAGGCCCGTATAAGCCACGATTTGAGCAACATTTTATGCGATTTTACCTGTTTGGCCCGACCCCGTGCGGGACCCGTGCGCTCTAGTGCCGATGGCAGGCCCCGATGGCAGCGACCCCGATGGCAGACGATGGCAAACCCTGGACGAAAGCGATTTAAGACGGTTTTCAAAGATCACGGGCATCGGCTTATTTATTCCGCACCTAGGCTGCCCCCATCTACTTCATGATTATGGAGATCTTTGCTGGAAGCCGAAGTAAGCTCTTTTTTCCGCACTTTAACCGCACTTTAACCGCACTTGTATTGCACCGTTGCCGCACCGTTAATGCACCATCTCCGCACCCTTGTGCGAGTGCTTGGCCGGGTTTACATCAAGCTCAATCATCCTGCTCGCATTGCTCATTTCAGTCTTCATCGTCCGCTGCCCGCGAATGTCCGGACTGCATGCCGGACCGGCCCAGCGCTTCGTCCAGAAAACTTTGACCTTGAATCAGCATCCTCTTGTAGCGCCCGGCCATTTCAAGGCCCGCCTCGATGCCCCGGATCACCCGGACATCGAGCTGTTTCGGGTCCGCCGCCAATTGATTCATCCGCATAAGGCACGCCTTTTCGAGTGCTTCAATGCCGTCTCGAACAGTTGCCGCGGGCTCGCCGGGGGACTTTCCGCGCGGATCGGGCCCTCTTTTGGCGTCATCCATCGCGGTCTTCCTGGCAAGGGACTCCATTGCGACAAATGCTATAACGTCCCTGGGGCCGGCTGTTTCAAGGCAGTTATGGAGCAGCTTTTCCCTTAGCAGGTTCTTCTTGGTGCCGATCTCGTGAATAATCCGGCTGTTTTCACGCCTTTTTTCGGTCCAATCCAGTTTCTTTCCCCAGTGCTTAAGCTGTCTCGGTGAGACCCCGGTAATGTCGCTGACCTCACTGAAACTGTGCCCGCTGATGCAATAGAACCGTTCCGCCAGTTGCACCGTTTGGGTTGAAAACTCTTCGGCGTTGCGTCTACCCCTGCTCGGGTAACTGTTGATGCGCCGGCGGCCGCGTTTGCCCGCCAATACTTAAGACGGCCAACGGCCTTCTATGTGACTAAAGCCTTGCCTCTGGTGCGCTTAGCACACGTTTTTTACACGTAGGGATAAATTGGCAACTGGTTGACGGGGCTTCGTTTCTTCATCGTCGGGCGGGTCTAAGCCTGACAGCCGCTGATTCAGGTTTCTACCTTCTCCGTGCGGACGTGCGGACGGGGTCGTGCGGACGGGGTCGGGCCAAGCTAATAGCCCGATATCCATGGGCAAGTGTGCCATATTGATGCCTTTTTGCGGCTTAAATCCCCCATTTAGGCATTAAAATCATCGCTGTAAGAAAACTTTTGGGCTCGCGAAGGCTGCATTCCGTTTCCGTTACGTAGATTCCGCTGTGGCGCCGGTGGGTTATGTGCCAGGCGTATCCGGGCAGGAAGTGCCGTTTCGCTCTGGGGATGGCTGACTCGCATCTCTTAGACGTTTACTTTCAATACCAAAAATGAACTTCTAAGGCCCATAGAAGCCACGATTTGAGCAATATTTCAAGCCATTTTAACCTGTTTATCTTGGCCCGACCCCGTGCGCGACATCGAGGTCATGTTGAGGCAGGTGCGGTGGTGAGGGGGCTGTCGCAAATCTCTCTTGTCCTGCGGACCCCGGCAACAAAAAGACGTTGCCAGGGCCACCCGCCGGTGAGTTTACTACCCAATACCATGCCTTTCCGTCTTGACTACCTTCGATGGCCAGGAAGGATTTCATTTGTTTGGAAGATCCCTGAAGCTTTATCCCATGTGTACACTGATAAAATTCGTACGATCTACCTGATCTATCTTGGATGTCCTTGGGCCACCAGTTTATGTTTTTAACTTGATTGACCCTTGGGTAAATTACCTGGTCGCTTTCAATCCTGAAGCATGAGTTAGGTACAGATTTGACTTCCTGGCCGGAAAAAACGAAGTGGACCCAAACTTCATTCGTGTCAAGATCGTGTCTCTCATAGATCTCTCGTGCAGATTTAGGAAAGAAGGTGGGGAGCCAGCCCCCTTCCATTGCCCCACCTGATACAGCTTCGGCATAAGTCTTATAGAATACTTCTTTTCTTTCGCTGCATCCAGAAGTAGTAAGCACGATGACTAAAGAAATTAGCAACATCCAGACAATGTACGACCTTGATTCTAATTTGATATACATTTTGCATGAAACTTTCAGCTTTGTTTACGTCGTAGGGGACAATGCACTACCATTTTGGATTTAATCCGGAAGGCCGCAATGAACCACATGCCTCTCTGCACGATTGTTGTACATTGCCTTGCCTTCCTTGTTTGTTGGCGGCTCGATCCTCATCACAGGCCGAACGAGGGTCTCCTTTGAGGTATTCATCGGAAAGTTCCCTTGATTCGCTTATTAGCTCAGATGCATCCCTTCCTCCAAGCCCTCTTCTGGAAGACTGACAATTTGCCATACAATGAAAATACTTATCAGCACCAATGGTATTAGCTTTTCGCATATCCTGATAGTTCCTCCAAAAATCACTGGCCCCCTGTCCGAACTGTTTCCAGTATTGGATTGGGAACTCGATGTCAAAAAGCCCTAGTGGATCAATACGATTGATCGGATTGTTTCGAACGTGATGCTGTCGGTAAACCCCGCC
>DBMO01000015.1 GCA_002298995.1 Desulfarculales bacterium UBA696 | reverse complement strand
CGCCGCGGGAATGACGTTATTAGGCCCCGTGGCTTCCGATTCTACTTAGAGTCTCCCAAAAAGCTATTTGAGCAACAGCCTCGTGAGACCGTGCCGCAACTGTGGAGAAATCCCGGGAAAACGAGGATCAAACCGCCTGTCCGACGGGAACATGGATGGGGGAGTGTCCCGAATCGCGGGCTTTCTGCCAGATAAGGCGGCTTTCGTGCCGCTTTTCAGTATCGTCGCGCAGTATGAAATGATACGCGCGCTCGAACTCGCACATGAACTCCAGGGAGGCTGGAGCATCGCACAACAACACGTCGAATCCTTTGATATGCTTTTCGCCGATAACGATAAGAACGGGTTCGTCGGGGACGTCTCTGCTATCGGGACCTTTAACGGCGTGGGGGACGAAGCTCGATTGTGAAAAGGTCCACAAAACCTGGTCCACAAACTGCGCGGATGAGGTCGAATCGACCACTATCTGGACTTTCCTGCCCTCGCTAAAAAGCCGGTCCACATAGCGGCACATGAGCACTCGCTGCTCGGATACCGAGGTTTCGACAAAATAGAGCTCCACCGCCGACTCCTGGTTCAGCAGGTCAGGTGAAAAGCACCGGCCACTTTGTGGCCGGAACCGGACAATTCGTTAAATATCTTCACCGCCCGCGCGGTGGGTTCTTCAACCAGATCCATGCCCAGTTCGGCAAGCTGTTTTCGAAGCGATTCCCTGACCTTCATCCTGCCGGGATCTCCCGTTCCGACGACAAGTGTTTCGGGGCGGGCCGCGATTATGTCCTCTACATCGGAAGACTCCAGCGCATGCCCCTCCTTTCGCCACCAATCGGAGACGACCTCGCCCGAGACGATCTTGATATCGCCGTCGTAGCGCTTCCCACTCACCTGAATATGTCCAAATCGATAATCTTCAATCATAATCTTTCTCAGAGACCAGCCAACCTCCAGTAATTCATATAGCGGGGACTTCATCAACCGATCAAATGGCCAGGAGGAAATGCTGATCCGTTTTCGATAGTTGCCGGTTTTAGTCCTGCTTGACAGCCACCATAAGGTCAATCATTAGAGGAACTGCCGTAGGGATGCGTAAAGTTGACACCAGGGCTCGCCAACTGATTTGGCTCTATTCTATAAATTAGGCACTGGCTGTAGGGTGGTCACGGTTTTGTCGTGCCCACCGTGTTTTGCCCACCCCGTTGGATAAATGCCGGTGGGCACGATAAAACTTTGCCCACCCTACATTCCGGATCATTGCCACAAAAGAATACACCGCCAGTTGGGTAGTTGGCCTGTCGCTATTGCGATCCATTGCCCGGCTGGCAATTCTTGTAGACCGGGTGGGCGCAGTCGGGGCCGAAATACTGGCGCATATCCTCGAAAAATGACTGCGATGGGTTCACCGGGAGTTTGCCCACGTCCAGAACGGCCTCGCCCCTGTCCTTCACGCTAAGGTGCAGGACCGGCTTGCACTCGCCGGGATGGGTCATGAGAAGGTGGCGGAGGCGGCCCAAAGAGTCCCCGTCCATCTGATCCGCATCGAGCGTTATGTGCACCGAGTCGATTGACTGAAGCTGCGCCTCGTCCATGCCAAGGAGGCGGTTTGCGAGAAGTTTTGTGCCTTTTTCGTCGTGCTGGACTTTGGCCCAAAGCGCCAGGGGCTCATCGCTGTCGAGAAGCGGGCGCGCCTGGGCGAAAGGTTCGGCAAAGGCCACAACCTCGATGGTCCCCTCCCTGTCCTCAAGTGAGAGGAACCCCATCCGGTCTCCGCGCTTGGTCGTTATTTCCTTTATTATCGAGAAAATACCGCATAGCACGACCTCCGAGCCCTCACGCTTTTCCTTTACCGACTGGGTGTCGTCGGTGCAAAGCGAGGCCAGCCGGTCGGCGTAGAAATCGAGCGGATGGCCGGAGATGTAGAACCCTATCGACTCCTTTTCGAACTGGAGCCGCGTGCGGCTGTCCCAGTCGGGAATATCGGGCAAAACGGGGGCGGAGACCTTGTTTTTCACCCTTAGCATCTGGAAGAGGTTCATCTGGCCGGCCTGTTTGTCCCGCTGCACCGCTGCGGCCCGCTCCAGGGCTTCGTCCAGGCCCGCCATAACCTGCGCGCGGCGGGGGTGAATCGAATCGAAGGCGCCGCACCGGATAAGCTGCTCGATTACGCGCCGGTTCACCCTCTGCGAATCCATCCGTTCGCAAAATTCGAAAATCGATTTGAACGGCCCATCCTCTTCGCGGCCCTTGAGGATCACCTCGATTGCCGCCTCTCCCACGTTCTTTACAGCCCCGAGCCCGAACCTGATCTTTCCGCCCACAACCTGGAATACGCTCCCGCTCTCGTTTACGTCGGGCGGCAAAATGCTGATATCCATTTTAGCGCAAACGTTTATCAGCTTTACGACCTGGTCGGAGCTATTCAAAAAGCTGTTCAGCAGGGCCGCCATGAACTCGACCGGGTAGTGCGACTTGAGGTAGGCGGTCTGGTAGGCGATAAGCGCGTAGGCCGCGCTGTGCGATTTATTGAACCCGTATTCGGCGAACTTGGCCATCAGGTCGAAAATGTGATTCGCCTTTGCGGAATCGACTTTATTTTCGATAGCTCCCTTGATGAACCGGTCTCTCTGGGCGTTCATGAGATCGCCGATCTTTTTACCCATTGCGCGGCGCAGGATGTCGGCCTCGCCCAGGCTGTAGTTGGCCAGGGCGCTCGCTATTTGCATCACCTGTTCCTGATACAGGATAACGCCGTGGGTGGGCTCAATTATTGGGCGCAGGACGTCAAGGTCATATTTTATCTCGATTTCGCCATGCTTGCCCTTGATGTACTGATCCACCATGCCGCTTTCCAGCGGACCCGGGCGGTATAGCGCAACCAGGGCAACAATATCCGCGAAGTTTTCCGGGCGCAGCCTGACCATTATCTCGCGCATTCCGGAACTCTCTAGTTGGAATACCCCGGTGGTGTCGGCGCGGCTCAAAAGGGCGTATGTCTCGGGATCATCCAGGGGAAGATCGTCCATGTCGATCTCTATCCCGTGATTTTCCTTTATGAGCCTTAGCGCCTCGTTTATCACCGTCAGGTTGCGAAGGCCGAGAAAGTCGAACTTTATGAGCCCCGCCTTCTCGACGTACTTCATCGGGTACTGGGTTACCACTTCGCCTTCCTGCCCAAGGTAGAGCGGCATGTAGTCAACGATTGGCCGGTCGGCCATGACCACTCCGGCAGCGTGGGTCGAAGCGTGGCGGGTCAAACCCTCGAGGGCCGTGGCTATTGCGAATAGCTCCTTTATCTGGGGATTTTCCCTTTGCAACTCGCCCAGGCGCGGCTCGACCTGCTGCGCTCTTTGAAGGTCGATCCCGAGCGTTGGCGGAATGAGCTTGGCAATCCTGTCCACGTCGTTATAGGGCATTGCGAGCGCCCGCCCGACGTCGCGGATAACGGCCCTGGCCGCCATGGTCCCAAATGTCGTTATCTGGGCCACACGGTCCTTGCCGTATTTGTTCGTAACGTACTCGTAGACTTTGTCGCGGCCGTTTACGCAAAAATCCACGTCGATATCCGGCATGCTGATGCGTTCGACGTTTAAGAAACGCTCGAAAATCAATCCGTGCTCGATGGGGTCAAGGTCGGTTATCCGCATGGCGTAGGCGATGAGGCTCCCCGCCGCCGAACCTCGCCCCGGGCCGACCGGGATGCCGCAGCCTTTTGCGTAGTTGATGAAATCCGATACGATCAGAAAATAAGCGGCGAATCCCATCTGTTTGATTATTTTCAGCTCGTATTCGAGCCGCTCTTCATATTCTTTGAGGTTGGTCTCGGAAAAACCCGGACGCTTGCGCCGAATGGCTTCGATTCTTTTTGAAAATCCCTGCCGCACTTCCAGTTCGAATCTGTCCTCGACGCTTTCGCCCGGCTCCAGGGGGAAGACCGGGAAGTGGTATTCGCCAAGGTTTAGCTTCAGATCGCATTTTTCGGCTATCGCCAGGGTGTTTTCAAGCGCCTCGGGGATGTAGGAGAAAGCCTTTTCCATATCTTCCGGGGACTTGAAGTAGAGCTGATCGGTATGAAATTTGAGGCGCTTTTCATCCAGCACCGTTTTGCCCGTCTGGATGCAAAGCAGGATCTCATGGGCGCGCGCGTCGCTTTTTCGCAGATAATGGCAGTCGTTTGTGGCCACCAGCGGCAGGCCGATCTCGCGGGCAAGCTTTACCAGGCCGTCATTAACGATGCCCTGCTCGGTAAGCCCGTTTGACTGCACTTCCAGATAGAAATTCTCCGGTCCGAAAATTTCCGAGTATTCGGCGGCGATTTTCCGCGCCTCTTCCTCGCGGTTTTTGAGCACTGCTGATGCAACTTCGCCTTTCAGGCACCCGGAAAGGGCGATGAGACCTTCGCTGTGCCGGCGCAGTACTTCGCGGTCCAGGCGCGGCTTGTAGTAGAATCCTTCGAGATATCCAATGGATATCAGCTTCATCAGGTTCTGGTAGCCGGTGAGATTTCTGGCAAGCAGGGTAAGGTGGTAGTTGCGGTCCTCGTCGCCGTTGTTGTCGCCCTCGGTCTTCAAACTTCGATCGTGACGGCTTCTCGGGGCCACGTAGGCCTCGCAGCCGACTATTGGCTTCACGCCGTATTTCTTGGACATCTCGAAAAATTCGAGCGCTCCGAACATATTGCCGTGATCGGTTATGGCAACCGCCGGCATTCCAAAGCTTTTCGCGGTCTCGAAGAGGTCCTTCAGGCGTATTGCGCCGTCAAGAAGGCTGTACTGTGTATGAACGTGCAAATGGACAAACCGACTCATCCGGGAATTTTCTCCAGGCTATTTTACGGGAATTATAGCAAAAATTGTTAACAGGACAGGGCTGCGGACGCGAAAAATTTAGTTGGACCGCGGACGTCGGCAAGTATAGCAGAAGAGTTTCCGCTACTAAACCGCAATCGGGGTTCGGCTGAGAAAATAACGGTACAACCCCTGCCTCGGGAGACTCTTCACGGATCGTTGAAGTTTTTTGGAAAATCTGCCGATTAAACAGGAGGACAAATGTATCCTGACTTGAAAAGGGGGTTTTCCATGCATGCACACGAACTTGTATCCAAGCTCATAGATTTGCAGGAAAAGGCGAACTCGCACGCCACCGAATACCTTAAGCTGCGGTTTGTCCCCGGAAAGAAGACCATGGCCTCCGTTCACCACCGCAAAGCTGAGAGGCTGCGTCTGAGAATACAGAAAATCATCCGGGAAATCGCGGGTGCGAAAGCGGACAATCCATTAATTAATCAGCTAGACTAATGCCTCAAGACCTTGGGCCTTGACGCACTTACCTTAAATCGCGACGGCATCTGCAATGATGTCGCCGGGCCCGCGGAATTCCCCGATTATTTGTTTACCTTCTCGCGGATTCTGGATAAAAAACACCGCAATTAGTGGTATAAGTGCTCAAAAATTGAGACCCTTCTCGAACTCGCGGATTTCTTCTGCCGGGGGTATCGCGGCAGCCGGAATTGTGCTTTAGCGCAAGCGGCCACTAACCAAAGAACAAGGAAAGATGTCTATGTGCGGTATAGTAGGTTATATCGGCTCCGGTGAGTGCAGGGACATTTTGATGAACGGGCTCAAGCGGCTCGAATACAGGGGCTATGACAGCGCGGGAATTGCGATGCTCGGGGCCGACCGCAAACTCGAGATAGTGCGCTGCCAGGGAAAGCTCATGGGGCTCGAATGCAAGCTCGACGGTCACCCCATGGCCGGCAGTGTTGGAATCGCGCACACCAGGTGGGCCACTCACGGCAGGCCGTCCGAAGAAAACGCCCATCCGCACCGCTCGGGACCTTTCGCGCTCGTCCATAACGGCATTATCGAAAACTACGCCATACTCAAAGAAGAATTGCAGGCGAAGGGGATCACCTTCTCATCGCAAACCGATACCGAAGTCATTGTAAGGCTGCTCGATTTCGAGCGACAAAGGTCAAAGAGTTACGCCGAAGCCGTGCGCAACACCATCCGACAGCTCAAGGGGAGCTATGCGGTGGTGATCGTAAACGAAGATGAACCGGATCAGCTGGTGGCCGCCAGAAAGGAAAGCCCGCTCATCCTCGGTCTTACCGACGACTCATTCCTCCTGGCCTCGGACGTGCCGGCCATCCTGCCCTACACGCGCAAAGTCGTCTACCTGAATGACGAGGAGATTGTCTTCCTGTCTCGGGACGGCTATCGGATCGAGTCGCTTCAAGACGGCAGCGAGCGATTCCCGGAGCCTAAAATCGTCGATTGGAACCCGGTCATGGCCGAAAAGGCCGGCTACAAGCATTTCATGTTAAAGGAAATCTACGAGCAGCCAAGGGCCGTAATCGATACCTTCCGCAGCGTGGTGGACCTCGAGTCCAAGTCGATCCGCTTTCCGGAACTGAACCTTGACGCGGAAGCCCTGAAAAAGATTCGCAAGGTCTGCCTGGTAGCCTGCGGGACCTCGTATCATGCCGCGCTGGTTTCCAAGTACATGATCGAGGCCCTGTGCAGGGTGCCCGTTGAGGTTGACCTGGCATCGGAGTTCCGGTCGAGGGACCCTGTCCTGGATGAATCGGTTCTGCTGGTGGTTATAAGCCAGTCCGGGGAGACGGCGGACACGCGGGCGGCGCTCAAGGAAGGAATCGACAAGGGCGCGCAGTGCAGGGCAATCGTTAATGTTGTCGGAAGCAGCATAGCGCGGCTGGCCGCCGGGGTGATCTACACCCATGCGGGGCCCGAAATAGGCGTTGCCTCAACTAAGGCGTTTACCACCCAGCTTACCGCCCTCTATCTTCTTGCCCTCTACTGGGCGACGGAGGCCGGCAAGCTCCCGGCGGACCTCGCCGCGCGCTATGTCCAGGACCTTGTCGAACTGCCCGGAAAGATGGAAAAAATCCTGGCGGATACGGAAAAGGTCTCCCTCTGGGCGCGCAAGTACATGCACTACAAGGATTTCCTCTACCTGGCGCGAGGGCCGCTCTACCCGATCGCGCTCGAAGGAGCCCTCAAGCTCAAGGAAATCTCCTACATTCACGCCGAAGGCTACGCCGCCGGGGAAATGAAGCACGGCCCCATAGCGCTAATCGACGAGGACATGCCGGTCATGGTCCTGCTAAAGCACGGGCCGCTCTATGAAAAAATGATATCCAACATACAGGAAGTAAAAGCCAGAGACGGCCAGATCCTCGCCCTTATCGAGAAAAATCCCGACGAGATCGTCGGGTCGGCCGAGAACCAATTCGTGATCCCGGAATCCTCCGAATGGCTCTCCCCGGTCCTTTTCTCCGTCCCGCTCCAGCTCTTCGCTTATCACGTGGCGGTGCTTCGCGGGACCGACGTCGACCAGCCCAGGAACCTGGCAAAGAGCGTGACGGTGGAATAGGCGATAATCATTGACATATTAAGCGAAAATTGCTAGTGAAAAACCCTGGAACCGTGCCGGTTTGCTGATTCGGCCGGCCTATGAAAGGCTGTTGAAGGGTGCCAGAAGGCGCCCTTTTTGCTTTTTATTCTGTTCAAATTAATGTGAGGCGGGAAATGGGACAGGACAGCCCACGCATTGTAAAGCATGGCGGAGAAATTGAGGCCGCAATCGGCCGGATAGCCACCGAGATAATCGAAGCTGCCAGGGAACCGCGGAAACTAGCCCTGGTAGGGATCCACACCGGAGGAGTATACCTCGCGCGAAGGCTTGCAGCGATCCTATCCGAAAGGCTCAATGCCGCTATTCCGGTTGGGACGCTCGATATAACTCTCTACCGCGACGACTGGACCCGCCTGCATGTCCACCCGGTCCTGAAAGGCACCAACCTGCCGTTCCCCATCGACGATTGCCAGGTGATCCTGGTCGACGACGTCCTCTACACGGGCCGAACAATCCGCGCCGCCCTCGATGCCCTCATCGACTACGGCCGCCCACGCCGTGTCCAGGTCGCCGTGCTGGTGGATCGAGACCATCGCGAACTGCCCATCTGTGCCCAATTTGTAGGCTTCCAGGTGGAAACCCTCGCCGTGGAGCAGGTAAACGTCCTCTTTTCCGAAAAAGACGGCTCCGACCAAGTGCTGATTGAAAACCCGGTAAGTTCAAAAACGGACCTGAGCGCCTAGGTCCCTATACCGCATAATTAAGCGCGCGCCTCTCTGCTGCAATAACGCGTTATCATGTTCTTCCAAGGGAGGGGATTTCGCCCCCTCCTTTTTTTGTGGCATCAAATCACCTCCCGCACTCATCCCCCTAAATTTGATTTGAAAAATCATCCCGAACCTGCTAGACATTTACTGTTGGGCGGGAGTAGCTCAGTTGGCTAGAGCATCAGCCTTCCAAGCTGAGGGTCGCGGGTTCGAAGCCCGTCTCCCGCTCCAACGATTTCGTGACAAAAAACAGAACTTAGCACTGCTGTCTCGCCACGCTCAAAAACCTTTCCAACCCTGTCCCAAACCTCCACTCAAAAATCCGTACCTTTTGAATTTCAATGGCAACCGCCCGGAAGGCGGGATTGGGCAGAGTTGTGCTCAAAAGTATGCATAACTATCATAATTGGTATAAGCAAAATCCTTAATGAGAACGCATCCTTGTGTGAGCTATTCGTGATGTGGCGCATTGCGTGGCATCATGGGTTCAAATTGCCCAAAGGAGGTAATCATGGACACAATTTTGGTAACCGGTGCATCAGGGACTGTGGGTAGAGCAGTGGTGGAGGCCCTGGTAGAGAGTGGAATAAATGTTAGGGCCGCTACGAGGCAGCTATCGAAAATAAACCGGAGAGAGCGCGTCCAGCCTGTGGTCTTCGACTATGACAACACCGGCACTTACGAAGCTGCACTCGACGGCGTGGCGGGCGTTTATCTTGTCGCGCCACCCCTGGACCCGAAAGCCCCGGCAAAGCTGATTCCTTTCATTGAAAAAGCAAAAGAGATGGGCATAAAGAAGGTGGTGTTCAACTCAGCGCTGAGGGCGGACCTGGATGAGCGAAACCCTCTCAGGATCATCGAAAAACATCTGATGAATCCGGGACTTGACTGGATAATCCTTCGCCCAAACTTCTTCATGGAAAATTTCTCCACGGGCTGGGCCGCTCAAATGATTGAGAGCGGGCAGATTACCGTGCCGGCCGGCGACGGTAAGACAAGCTTCATTTCGGTAAGCGACATAGCCCGGGTAGCCGCTGTTTGCTTTAAGGAAAAGCGCTCCGGAGCACAGTACAACCTGACGGGTCGTGAAGCGCTGAGCTATGGGGATGTTGCCCGAATCATATCAGAGGTATGCGGCAGAACGGTGACCTACAATCCCATATCCGAAAGCGAAATGGTCAAGGGCGCCAGAGGCCAGGGGATGCCCGAAAGTGCGGTTCACTACATGGTTCAACTCTTTGCTTTTGTGCGTGAGGGTAAGATGGCCGAGATAACCAATACAGTCCTCGAAGTAAGCGGAAAGGCCCCAATTTCCTTCAAAGAGTTTGCGCAAAAGAATGCCGATATCTGGAAAGTGCGAAAAGCCGCCTGATCGGCATGACGGTGGAGGGACACGATGGCTTCTGAAGATGAAAAAGACAACCGAGAAGTCAAGACGGCGGTCTGGACCGTGCTTCTCGTATGGCTCGTTTTGACCTGTATTCTCGGCGCCAATGGGACCTTTGCGAGAGAACCCGGTGCGCCGCCTCTGCCGATCCTGGCAGGAGTGCTAACACCGATTATCCTGTTTCTCCTGGCATTCCGGTATACGGGCTCTTTTCGTGACCTAGTGATGTCGCTTGACCTTCAGCTTGCGGCAACTGTGCAGGCATGGAGGTTTGCCGGTATGGGATTCATCGCCCTTTATGCCTATGGGGTATTGCCTGGCCTGTTTGCCTGGCCCGCCGGACTCGGAGACATGGCCATCGGCATTACGGCTGTCTGGGTTATGCTTGCCCTCAGAGACCGGGCCGACTTTGCGGCCAGCCGGCTTTTCCGGGTATGGAACCTGCTGGGGATGTTGGACCTCGTGGTTGCGATCAGCCTGGGGGCACTCAGTTCAGTCCTCGGCATCGGAATCTCGGGAAAGATCACCGCTTTTCCAATGGCGCTCTTTCCCCTGGTTCTTATCCCCGTATTCCTGGTGCCGCTGTTTTTTATGCTGCATGTTGCTTCTTGGCTTCAGTCAATACACCTGGCGGAAGCAGGGGGGACATACCGGTGGGCCTGCCCGCCGGTCCATGGCGGGCCGTCGGAAATTCCGGCATGAACGGTGGATAAACGTTCGAGCGGGTAGCCCTGATACTTGCCATCAGGGCTACCCGCCATCCGCCACTCGCCGTAAAAAGCAAAAAAGGCAGAGCCATTGCTGACTCTGCCTTAATGGAGTAGTCACAAAAGTTACCGCAAGCACGGTATCTCAAGTCTCCCCCAGATCGCTATTTGCTATTTTCTTCGCAACTTCCAACCAGTCAGACCAACCAGACCGCCACCAAGCAGGAGAAGAGTGGAGGGTTCGGGGACTGATGGGGGTTGCGGGATGGACCCAAATCCATCAAGGTAGGCATATGATGCATGGCCGCCCAGTGTGCAGTCCCTTGTGCTCAGGATGACCTGGAGCACGTCGCCATCGGCAATAGAGCTCAAGTTCAGATCAAACATGTCCCAAGGGCGATAATACCAAATTCCCGGGTCGTTGCTGTAGCCAGAGGTGTTGTGGCTGCCTTCCAGCCAACCTGGAACGATGTGGCCGTAACTCCCTGAATAATACTGCTGACTAAAAAGAGTGCCACCGGTGGTGAGATCCAGCACCTTAATTTGAAACCATGGGGTCTGAGCTACGTCATGCGGCACGGCCTCCTCACCCGGAACAAGCGCCACTGCTGCCCAATCAAAGTAGAGGTGGTCGAAAGTGGAGGTTTTTGTCCACGTTTGCTGAATTGATGAGTTGCCGGAATGACCGTCGAGCAGGCGTGCGACTGGATCGCCGGCTCTGGCGGAGTGATCGCCCACGGCGACAGTCGAGAGATTGTTGTTGGTCCGAGAATCAAAGCCCGCGCTTGTAACACTCGTCTCCCCAGAGGTGGTCCAGCCGTTGAAAGTAGAATCCTCAAATCCGCCGTTGGTGATGTCAGCGATAGCCGGAGTGGATGCCATGCTGAGTGCCAGTAGTGAAAAAACAAAGAACTTTAAAGCCTTATTCATTTCTGTCCTCCTCCATTAAGCTTAATTTTGTCATATATCTGTTAGGATATTCATCTTGGGATTTTGCTTTCTTTGAGCAATTATTATACCAGTATTTCAAGGTTCCGATGAATTGAGCCTAAGATATTGATTATACAAGATGTATAAACTAACCCGCCTTGATCTGTTTAAAAGATTTTATACAAATAATGTAAAATAAACCGACACCTGGCAATAGCTTATTCATGATGTAGCAGGGATAGGCAAGAGTTTTATCGTATTTTTAGACATGTAAAGAAATCCAACAGCTTATATCGCAATGTATATTACCGGCAAATAGATAGCAACCAGGAATGATCGTCTAATGGGCGGGTAGCTGGCAGCCCGGATGCTTGCTATCCCGGCGCGAAACGCAGGAGGAAACTGGAAGTTCATCCATCTCCTGCACGGATCGACACTTGTTGATACGGCTTGCCCAAGCCTCCTGTCCTTGCGAACCAGGATAGCGAGTTATCCGAACCACCCGCCCCTCTCCCGCTCCAGCGTTTCTTCCCCTGAAAACAGCAATTTATTCGCGATTTCCGGGCTGGGCCAAAACCGTTTCCAGCAGCATTCCCAAACTCTGAGCAGCACCGGAAACCTCTTTTCCTGAAAAAATTTTAGGCTGAATCGTATGATTACTCCGGTTTGGAGTCGCTGCCGATCCGCGATCCGCATTTTATTTCTGGAATGCGACGCTAGTTGCGTAAATTCTCACGAAAACAAGAAAAGGCAGGGCCATTGCCGACCCTGCCTCCCCAGTAAATGCGCGGTGCGCTATGGCAGATTACGCCTTCTTCAACCTCTTCCCGCATGCCACCAACCCTACCAAACCGCCGCCAAGCAGGAGAAGGGTTGAAGCTTCCGGGACGGCGGCAGGGGTACTCGGAACGAAGGGAGCACCGACTGTCATGCCTGTAATAACACCGCTGACCTTGGCGCTTGTAAGAGGAACAGGAGCGCCGCCTATTTGATCGAGAAGTTTAATGCTCCAAGTTCCCCCTTGATCATCAAATCGATAAGGATTGCCGTCGGTGAACAGGAAATCTGCTACAAAAAAGAAACCCCTGAATTGGCCGTTGTTGAATTGAATAGCGCCAGAGTTTTGAATGGCATCGGCCAATGTGAACGTGAGGGAAGGTGAGCCCAAATCAATGGTGAATGCCGTGGATGGTGGGATATTTGCAATGTCGGGAAAGCTTGAGAAAGGAACATTTACAAACCCGGAGCCGGAAGCAGGAATCAAGTTATTATCAATAACGAAACTGCCGGATATAGCACCACCCTGCGTGAGCACTGAGTTAAAGGGCGATTTGACGTTTGCATTGCCGGGGTTGATATTACCTGTGAATGTGACAAGGTTGTAAGTGTCCGCGAATGAGAAGGTACTGCCTGCAACGACCAGCACGGTTGCAAGCGCTGCAATTGCGCTAAATCGTAAAAAAGTTTTCATTAAACATCCTCTTTCGAATTTATCGTAACTTGTCGGATATGTGGAACTCCCAACCAGATTCTCTCCAACGGCAGCAGAATTAACAAGCATAATCAATGCCAGAGGTTGGATGTTGCCCGATTATGTGTCTCGGCTACAGCGTAACTGATGAATGTGCTTGGTTAAAAGCTCTGATAAGATTTTGCAGGATGGAATATGCTAATGGCTGGTTTGTCGGGGAGCGTGTAAGTAAATCCGACAGAGCATATCAGTGGCTAAACCTTATTGCTTTGTTATCACGACTAATTCTCAGCAATCATGGAAGCGTAAAGAACCCCGACACATTTACGATTTTATGCTGTTTGGACTCGACGAATGGCCCAGGCAATTGTCTTCTTCCCTGGGGTCGATGACAAGAGGGTGGTCTAAGATCATTCCCGCCAAAGGCACGGGCAACAAGCAGCTGTTGCACGGTCGCCCTCGGCCGATTTCAGGAAGTATTACCAATGAAACAGCGGCGCAAGGTCCAGCCCGTCATGGCTGTTTGAAATTATTGAATCGATTAGCTTCAGTTTGTCTTCATTCATCTTTGCGGCTGCTTCAACGGTCGGGCCATTTTCCCTGTAGAAAGCATATAGCGAGGACACGTATTCGCCGTGGCTTAACAGCTGCCCCAGATAGTAGAAACATCCGCCATCATCGAATTTGATCCCCAATGCTTCTTTGACCGCGACGGGTACCGGCATTTCGTCATGCAGCATGAACTCCCGTTTTGGCGCGGCAACCGTTTCGCATATCCCCAATCCGGCCAGCAGCCTGTTCGCCAGGTAAGTATAGACTACGTTGGAAGGATGCCATCTATTCAGCATGAGTTTTTCATGCGCGTAAACATTCCTGAAAAGATAACTTACGTTAGTGTTCATGCACCACAGTCTCTCGGCGTTTTCCAATCGTTTTACCGCCGTCCCGAAGACAACTCCGCGCGCGAGCCGTCGATGTAGAAGTCTTTGCAGAATTTAGCCGCTCTGTCCCTGTCATAACCGTTGATGAAACACCAAAGAACAATTCCGCACTGCGCATCAGGGGCAAAAAACCTGTCGATCCGTATGGGTATTCTGGTCGAGAATGGAGAGTAGCCAATAAAGTCTACACCGGGAAAAAGGAATATGGGGTATTCCCTTGGCGTTCTTGTTGAATTCGACGAGTTGTGACGTGGCGACAACTCCAAACTTGGAATCGAAGATGGGCTGCGAGAATATAATGTCCGCATCTTTATAGACATTCGGGAAGTAATTGACCTCTTCGCCGCTCCATTGGTGCACCGGCGGAATGTCAATTATTTCGTAGAGCCTGTTGAATGCATCAACGGATCGCAGGAGATGCTTAATCGGTCCCTGTTGGCAATTTGCAATGAACACACACTTTTTCATTCATCGGCCTTCTGCAGAAAATTATTCCGATTCGCTTTCGAGCTTCCGATCACCCGTCCTCAGGCTGCCGGGAACTCTTCGCCCCCGGCCGGTGATATCAGCAGGCATCCTCCCCGCGCCATCGGTCCTGAAGGCAAGTTGGGATACCGCAACAATCAGCCAAAGTTTCGAGTTTCATCATCTCTTTCCAAAAATTTGACATCGGGCTCGGGAGGTTTAAAGCCCGTAAACCCGCTCGCTAAAGCCAGATCCGGCAAACCATAAGCCCGGAACCGAAAATCATGTGACAGTATCGCAGAGGCCACGCCACCGGCCATGACGGTTGTTCATGCCAAGGATTGCCTGAATGATCCAAAGAGTGATTACCATGTGGTTATGATGAAGCAGAGGCGCAAGTGGATCGATGTTTCGATGCCCATCGGGACCGGGATGGTTCATTGGCCCGACAATCCCCCCGTCATAATCGAAAGGACCCTGGATATCGGGCGGGGAGATGGCGCCAACGTCTCGAAAATGTCCATGGGCACGCATACGGGAACGCACATGGATGCCCCCGTGCATTTTCTCGATCGGGGAGAAGGCATGGAGAGTCTGCCTATGCAGGTGGCCATCGGGCGGGCTCGTGTCATTCAAATCGAGGACATGGAATCCGTCAAGCCGAATGAACTGGTCCGGCATAAGATCCGGCGCGGTGAGCGAGTCCTTTTTAAAACCGGAAACTCCAGCGGGTACCTGCAGGCCGGCTCTTTTATGGAGGATTTTGTATATGTCTCTCCAGAAGCAGCCAAATACCTCGCTAAACTGGGCGTGCTGATGGTTGGAATCGACTACCTTTCCGTGGGAGGTTTTAAAGCTGATGGGGCGGCCACCCACCGATTCCTCCTGGAGGCGGGGATCTGGATCATCGAAGGCCTCGATCTCTCGAAGGTGGGGCAGGGCGTCTACGAATTCATCTGCCTGCCGCTGAAAATCATTGGAGGCGATGGAGCGCCGGCGCGAGCCCTGTTGAAACCCGTGCCGGCCCGCTCGAAACCGAAAGGATGAAACAGATGGCTAGTCAAATGGGAGAATTCGGCATGATAGGTCTGGGCCGAATGGGAGGAAATATCGCCATTCATGCGATGGAAAAAGGCATGAGGGTTGTTGGTTTCGACAGGGGGAAGGTCTCGGACGAGTTTCTTAAAACACCCCTGGTCGTGGTCCAAGACCTCGCTGACCTGAAGAAAGAACTCCAATCACCCCGGTCTATTTTCCTGTATGTACCGGCCGGCCCGGTTGTGGACAGCCTGCTCGATGAGCTGGCATCCGTTCTCGATGAGGGCGATCTTTTGATCGACGGGGGCAATTCTTACTGGGGGGACTCGATCCGGCGGCATGCGAGGATGCGGGAAAAGGGCATCCGGTTCATTGACCTCGGGACTAGCGGCGGCATCGAAGGCGCGCGACACGGCGCCTGTTTCATGGCGGGAGGTGAAAAAGACGCCGTTGCCCTGATCGAGCCGATGCTGCTTGACCTGGCTGTTCCGGGCGGGTACGTGCATGCCGGACCTCCTGGAGCAGGCCATTTTACCAAGCTCGTTCACAATGGAATCGAGTTTGGAATGCTGCAGGCAATCGGCGAGGGTATCGACCTGCTCGAACACTACCGTGACAAGCTGGATGTTGCGGAAATACTTCGTTGTTATCGCCACGGATCGGTAATCAGGTCGTGGCTGATCGACCTCATGGAGGAGGCTTACCGTGCCGAAGGGGGACTGGAAAATGTGCCTCCCTATGTGGACGACACTGGAGAAGTGAACTGGCTCGTGGACGACGCCATGCGGATGGAAGTCCCGGTCCCCGTGATTGCCCAATCGGTCATGCAACTCTTCCTTTCGCGCGACGGCAAAAAGTATTGGTCGCGGGCCATAGCGATGATGCGGCATGGTTTCGGCGGCCACCGCTACGGCTCTGATGAAGCGGTAAAACGCGAGCGCAGAGAAGGGCGGGTTGGCGACTACCTTCCCGAAGGGTCGGAATAAAATGAAAGCCGTGGCTATTTATCCAGGAGTTCCGGATTCGCTGCATTTGCGGGAGGTTGCCAAGCCGACCGTCGATACGGTTGCAAACGGCCGTGGTGTTTTGGTCAAAGTGTTGAAAGTCGGCCTGGACGGTACCGACAAGGAGGTGATTGCGGGGCTGTACGGTAAAGCTCCGCCGGGCGATGACTACCTGATCATCGGCCATGAATCCTTTGGGGTTGTCGAAGAGATCGGCCCCAATGTCACCGAACTGAAGGTGGGGGACTTCGTTGTCGCCACCGTGCGCCGCCCCGGCCAGTCCATCTACGACCTCATCGGGATGTATGATATGTCGACCGATGAGGAATACCACGAACGGGGCATTAACCTTTTGCACGGTTTCATGGCGGAATACTATGTGGATGAGCCCGAATACATCGTGCGGGTCCCGCCCGGCCTGAAAGAGGTCGGGGTCCTGCTCGAGCCGGCCAGCGTGATAGAAAAAGGAATAACGCAAGCGTATGAAATCCAGCGCCGAATGCGCGTTTGGCGTCCGCGCAGGGCGGCCGTGCTCGGGGCCGGCACTATTGGACTGCTGGCCACCATGTCGCTTCGCATGAGAGGGCTTGAGGTTTGTACCTTTGCGCGGTCCAAGCCGCCCAACCGCAAATCCGACCTGGTCGACGCTATCGGCGGCTGCTATCACAGCACGCAGGATATCACGCTTGCCGAGGCATCCGAAGACCACGGCAATTTCGATTTGATTTTCGAAGCGACCGGATACGCCCCGATAGTCTTCGAAGCCATGAATGTGCTTGCAAAGGACGGGGTGCTCGTTCTCTCCAGCGTGACGGGGGGCGGCCGAACTATTGAAGTCCCCGCGGACAGCATAAACCTGGGTTTCGTGCTCGGCAACAAGGTCGTGGTTGGCACGGTTAACGCCAACCGCGAGTACTTTGAAACGGGCATCAAGGACATGGCTCAGTGCGAGTTCCAGTGGTCCGGATGGCTGTCAAGGCTGCTGACCCACGGAATAGACGGTCTGGAGAGTTACGGAGAGATCGTGAGGCTCTTAACCGAAGCCAGGGACGCCATTAAGGTTTTTGTGAAAGTGGCCTGAAAGCGAGCAGGGTATGGAAAAAGGCAGCGACCCCGAGCGTGAACGTCTTGATGAAGATCATCGCCGCGAGAAGAACTGGAAGAGGTGGGGCCCATATCTTGCCGAACGGCAGTGGGGGACGGTGCGGGAGGATTACTCAGCGGACGGGGAGGCCTGGAAATATTTCCCTCATGAACACGCCAGGAGCCGTGCCTATCGGTGGGGCGAGGATGGCCTGCTTGGGATAACCGACCGGGAGGGCCGGTTGTGCTTTGCTCTTTCGCTATGGAACGGGCGTGATCCCTTTCTCAAGGAGCGGCTGTTCGGTTTGAGCAACAATGAGGGAAATCACGGCGAAGACGTCAAGGAGTACTACTTCTACCTGGATTCGACTCCGACCCACTCCTGGATGAAAGCCTTATACAAATATCCACAAACAGAATTTCCCTACCAAAAACTCGTTTCCGAGAACAAACTCCGGGGAAAACACGAGCCCGAGTTCGAGCTTCTCGAAACGGGTGTGTTCAGCGAAGATCGGTACTTCGACATCTCCGTCGAGTACTGCAAGGAATCACCCAACGACATGCTGATTCGAATTGCGGCGGTAAACCGGGGACCCGAGGCCGCCCTGCTTCATCTAATCCCGACGCTGTGGTTCCGGAACTCCTGGTCGTGGGGGCGAACGGGAGAAGGTTATTGGCCAAGGCCAGTTATCAAACCGGAAGCTCCCGACAGGCTGGTAGCGGAACACGCCTCCCTTGGAAAGTTCCATCTGGCCGCCGGCGCCGGACCGGATGGCAAACTGCCGCACTTCCTGTTTACCGAAAATGAAACCAATTTTGACAGGCTCTACGGCGTCGCAAACCACGTTCCGTTCGTCAAGGATGCTTTTCACGACTATATCGTCCACAACATGGAGCATGCGGTAAACCCAGAAGAGTTCGGCACCAAGGCCGCTGCCTGGTATTTGCTCGATATGCCGCCGGGGGCCACCCGGACCGTACAGTTGCGGCTCTTTGCAGACAACGAAGCTGCGCGGGCCGGCTTCGGCGACGAATTCGAGCGCACCTTCGAGCAGCGCATGAATGAAGCCGACCTGTTCTACAATAACATCCTTCCCGAAAGCCTTTCGCCGGAAGAATATAAGGTCATGCGCCAGGCGTATGCGGGGCTCCTCTGGACAAAGCAGTTCTATTACTACAGCGTAGGTGAGTGGCTCGAAGGAGATCCAGCCCAGCCTCCGCCTCCCCCGCAAAGAAAGCCCCTGCGCAACTGGGACTGGATTCACCTCTACAATCGGGATATTTTCTCCATGCCGGATAAGTGGGAATATCCCTGGTACGCCACCTGGGACCTGGCCTTTCACATGATTCCCTTTGCCGAACTCGATCCTTTCTTTGCAAAGGAGCAGCTCATCTTGCTGCTTCGTGAATGGTACATGCACCCCAACGGGCAAGTGCCGGCCTATGAATGGGATTTTTGCGACGTGAATCCTCCGGTGCACGCCTGGGCGGCCTGGCGGGTGTACAAGATCACGGGGCCTCGCGGGAAGCGTGACAGAAACTTCCTCGCAAGGGTATTCCACAAACTCCTGCTAAACTTCACTTGGTGGGTAAACCGAAAGGACATGGACGGAAACCACCTCTTCTCGGGGGGATTCCTGGGGCTCGACAATATAGGTATCTTTGACCGCTCGCAGCCATTGCCGACCGGCGGACACCTCGAACAGTCGGATGGGACCGCATGGATGGCATTTTACTGCTTAACCATGCTTTCCATGGCGCTCGAACTGGCAAAATGGGATCGGGCATACGAAGATCTGGCATCAAAGTTTTTTGAACACTTCATAGCGATCGCGGATTCCATCAACTACTTCAACGGGTCGGGGCTGTGGGATGAAAAAGACGGCTTTTACTACGATTTCCTCCACCGGGACGGCGAGTTTGCCGCCCTGCGCACCCGCTCCACCGTGGGGATCATACCGCTTATCGGTGTAGAGGTGATAGAAGATGATGCAATTCAGCATCTTACCGGCTTTTTGAAGCGGATGGAATGGTTTCTCGAAAATCGCAAGGACCTCACAAACCTCAGCACATGCATGGCGAAACAGGAAGCGGAATTGGGACACCGCCGGCGGCTTCTTGCGGTCCCATCTCGCGAGCGGCTGATAAGGGCGCTCAGCTATTTGCTGGATGAAAATGAGTTCCTCTCACCTTACGGGCTTAGATCCCTTTCGAAATTTCATGAAAAAAACCCATTCGGCTGGCGGGTAGGAGATGATGAGATCAAGGTGGAGTATTTACCTGGGGAATCGGACTCATATGCCTTTGGCGGTGGGAACTCAAACTGGCGCGGACCGATCTGGTTTCCCATCAACTACCTGCTAATAGAGGCACTGGAACGCTACCATCACTTCTACGGGGACACTCTTCTTGTAGAGTTCCCCACGGGCTCAGGACAGTCGATGAATCTCGATCAAGTGGCGAAAGAGCTTTCCAGACGGCTTGCATCCATCTATCTTCCCGGCCGCAATGGTCGATCCCCCTGGTATGGGGATGCGGTGGAATTTGCCAAAAGCCCTTTCTGGAAAGATTACCTGCTCTTCTACGAGTACTTCCACGGTGAAAACGGGATGGGCCTCGGAGCCAGTCACCAGACCGGATGGACCGCACTCGTCAACAGGCTGATCAATGATACCGTCAAGACCGGATCGGCTCTTCCCAAAGCTCACCGATAAACACTCGATGAGTGGGCGCCCTACCTTCCATTCCGCTATTCAGTTCCGACGAGTATTTTCCGCGGTCCTGTCTTCGTGACGCCGGCGAAAGTGCATTTGTCGGCGTGAAATCATTAATTTAACTTTTTCCCCTGGCTGCCGATTGTAGTTGTAATAATATCTGTCGGGCGGAATTCTTTGCAAGAAATGGGGGCCAGTGTCGAGATGGTAAAAGTGGTTGCTCGATTTGCTGATGGAAAATTGATGAAGGGTTTGACCCAGGATTTCGGTCCCAATAAAAATTGTTTCCATCTACATCCCGCTGAAGGATGCCAAGGAAAGGGGAACGAGATATTCATCAGGGACCTGAAGGCTGTATTCTTCGTCAGGGATTTTGCCGGAAATTCCTCTTACAATGAGAGGAAAAGCTACCTTGAAACTGAAAGACCCCATGGCCGCAAAGTAGAAGTTGAGTTTCTGGACGGGGAAGTCATGGTCGGATCGACCATTGGGTACGACTCAAACCGGCAGGGTTTTTTCATCTACCCGGCAGATCCGAATTGCAACAACCACCGGATATTTGCGGTTACGGCCGCAGTGAAAAGCGTGCGTTTCCTTTAACCTCGAAACTGCGTCCACCCTAATCCGTGTAACGATGCTCAGGCCAAAGTGGGAGCCGATATACGGCCGATTTAATCAAGCTGAAGAACCTTCCTGATCTCCTCCTTAACGGGCTTGAATTCCCTCTCGAATTCAGCATTCCGCAGGGCAAAAGCCGCAATGACGGTTCCGGCGATACGACCGGCATCAACATCGCTTGGGTAATGCACTCCACAGATCATACGGGCACGTGCATACATGGCTGCCCGATCGAAAATCTCCGTCCGTTTTTCCGGGACGATATCGGCCAGAACGATTGCGCAAAGATAAGCAAAAGTTGAGTGGCCGCTTGGGTAAGAATACCCGGTCATTTTATCAAAGCAGGATTTGACTTCATGGCTCGTGAGGAAAGGACGTTGGCGCTTCCAGTGATCTTTTACGGGGCCTATTATGGGAATGGCGCCGTCTGTAAGACGTTCGAAAAATTTGGCGGTTAAAGGTAGATTCTCAACCTTGAAGCCAGGACCCAGTACTCCCGATGCAAGCTGAAAAACGGTCAGATTTTTATCGGCCATGGCTTGAGCCTCTTCCGCCGGAGTGCGCGTTTTCTGGATCCGGACCAGTTCGGCAATCTCGGCAAGGGTCGTTGTGGAAGATTCCGCGGGTGGCGGAGCGAGCAGTTCCACCAGATCGACCTGGGCGGGAGAGACAAATCCGGCCTCTTCCGTGAGGGCGTATGAGACCTCATGGGTGGAGAGGAATAGGACAAGTAAATAAATTATCAGGATCGATCTTTTGCAGCTCCAAACGCTTTTCATTCCTCTTACCTCTTTTCTTCAATGAGTTCCCGGATAAATTAGGGCTTTCACAACAATGCCACAAGGGCTCTTGGCCGTGTAGTCCCCATCCGGGAGGCAAGTACATGAGACCCGTTGAAGTGAGACCTGTTACACGGTTTTGGCGCGGTCTCCCGACCGCGGGTTTCCATTACAGCCGAGGTCCTAAACCTTATCCTCTTTTTACTGCGATTACCTCTCTTAAACCGAGCGGCGTGGGGTCGAGTCGAGACGTTCCATCATGGCCGGCAAGGTCGGGGGACCTTGCCTCTGCCGAGGCGAAATTTTTGGCCGGGGCGCCGGTGTAATCGCGGTGGCAAGAGGACTATTGGGTCGCGGAAGTAAGTGGGGCAGGCCGAGGGCCCGCCCCACACGTTGGGTTGTGTTGATAAACTCCATGAGTTCGAAGCTGAATTTCGCCAGGAATCCCTAAAATCCTTCGCCCTCGAAAGGAACCAGTTTCTCCGGGGCGACGTTCATGTCGATGCCGCTGACATCAGTCTTGGTGGCCCGATGCATGAGCGTGCGGGGCTTTTTCGTTCTCCCGCCGCCAAGGGAAGCGATTTGCTTCGTGCCGCCTCCCTGGCTTCCCCCGACAAGCTTCATTAGATCCTGGACGAATGATTTCATCAACTCGGCCTGTGTATTCATTTCCTCGGACGCCGAGGCGGATTCTTCCGCATTGGCGGCATTTCTCTGGGTGAGCTTGTCCATTTCGCATACGGCCTTGTTCACCTGATCGACACCCTGGGCCTGCTCCTGGCTGGCCGCCGTTATCTCATCCACTAGACCGGAAACACCGGTTGAGATTTCAATGTTTCTCTTGAATGCTTCCTGGGTCAGCCCGGTAAGCTCATTGCCGTGCCGCACGGCTTTGAGGGTATTCTCGATCATACTGCTGGTGTTCTTGGCGGCCTCGGCGGCCCTCATCGCGAGGTTTCTCACCTCATCGGCAACTACGGCGAAGCCCGCCCCGGCCTCCCCGGCCCGTGCTGCTTCGACGGCGGCATTAAGGGCAAGGAGGTTGGTTTGAAAGGCGATCTCATCGATTGTTTTGATAATCTTTATGGTCTCCTCACTCGACTGGTTGATCTTGTTCATCGCTTCGGCCATCTCCTTGAGGTGCGCGTCCACGTCTCTTACGACATCCTCGGCCGCTTTCATCGACTGCTTGGCCTGGGATGCATTCGTTGCGTTCTGCCTGGTCATGGAAGCCATCTCTTCCATCGAAGAGGATGTCTCTTCAATGGCCGCGGCCTGGTCGGAAGCACCATTTGCAAGTTGTTGACTTGATGAAGCCACCTGGCAGGAAGCAGAGGTCACCTGTTCCGAGCTTTCGCTGAGTCCCGTGATCACCCGCCTGAGGGGTTTGGTGATGACTCTGACGAGTAGGAGTGCCAGTAAGACGCCCGCAAATGCTCCAGACAGCACGAAGGTGACCATGTAGGTCTTGCCGTCGCCTGCGGTCTTCAGGGCGCCATCCTCGGCCTCCTTGCTCACTTCCTTTGCGGCGCTCTGGGCCTTTGATGCGACTGTTTCGATCTCGGCAATCGATCGGATGCGGTCTTCATTGTTTTTGACCCGACGGGTAAATTCCTTCAGGTAGGTGTCTGCTTCCCTTTTGAGATCTTCGGTTGCAACCGGAAGTGCTTTGAGCTTGCCCAGGGCCTCGCCCACCTTTGGCGCATTCTGTTCGAATGCAAAGTAATAGAGCGCGTTTAGACGAGCCGCCGCGGTGAACTCCAGGATAGCGTTTGCCTGCTGAAGCTTTTCGAATCCATTCTGAAGCAGGGTGCCTGTCTTTGCAATCTCCTGCTCGATATCGTCAATGTAGGCGCCGGCGCAAATGATTATGCCCCAGGGCTTGAAGTGCTTTGCAAAAGTCACCTTGGGAAAGACTGCATCTCCCTTTCCGGGCTTTGTCCAGAAGTACTCGGTGTAGGAATCACCCTTGCTCATGGCCTCCGAGACTATGTCTTTCATGAAGGTCCTGCCGGTCTTCTTATCCTGGATTTTTCCGAAATCCATTCCTTCGAGCTTGCGGTCGGACCCGTGAGCGATAAGCGTCAGGTCCTCTTTTACGACAAAGTAGTAGTTACTGCCCTCGAAATGCATATTGCGGATGACATCGAGGCTATTGTCCAATGGAAGACCCTTGTCATGGTAATATTTGAGCACGTCGTGCCCGACGTTGACCACCTCTTTAATGCGATTCAAACTGCTTTGTTTCAAAGTGGCGGCACTCGAATTGAGTATAAGATCCTTTTCTTCGGAAATGGCTTTATTACTCTGCTCTTCCGATGTTTTCATCATCTTGGCGGCTACCTGCTGCAGGGTGGCAAGGGCCCTGGCATCGTCTTCAAAAAGTTGCTTGAGGTCGGAAGCTTTCTTTTTGTAGACGATTTGAGCCTCCTTGATCTCGTCGGCCTTGGCCCCGCGCGCGATCATGGCTTTCAGATCCTCGGCCTGCTTCGAAAGCAGCTCCAGGGCCTGGTCAAGTTTTTTGAACGATTCGTCATCCTTTCGGATTATAAGGTCCTTCTCGTGCTGCCTGGCCTCATAGAGCCTTGACTCGACTCTGTTTGCCAACCTCTCCTGCCCGCCTACTTCAACCACCTTGTTTAAACTGAAGTATCCGATGCTTCCCACTACCAGACCAGTTAGCACCAATACTATGAAGCTTATGAAAATCTTACCCCCAATACCTGAGAACCATTTCATTAGAGCCTCCGTTTGTGAATAAAGGTGCATTAATCCCACTTGGTTATCCATTGTATAACGCATAATCGGCACGGCATATCAATCGACTAAAGTGAAAAGTAGTTTCAGAATAAAAAAGCTTCCCGTGAAGCTGAGACGGTATCCACGAGCAAAGTGTCTTTCCGCGGAGCATAAATTGCCACGAGATATTTTTTTTAGAAAATATCAGCCGGTTTGATTTAACTTTCGGAAGTTCAAACATAAGAATTCTCCTAGAGAGAGAGGAGGAGGGCCATGAGGGCACCTTCCTGCCTGGCTCTCGCCGTTTGAAACGAGTCATTTAGACACGCCGACGAGCCTGTTACTTATCGCCAATCGACTGCGCCTTCTTTGCGCTACATTCACGATAGGTCGATGCAATTGGTCTTCATGATAACGGAAATTGCTTATCACACGAGTCGATTAGCGCCCGGCGGTCATTTGCGATTCCGAATTCATGCTAAACGACGAAGTGCCTGTATCCAGCGCAGTAAAGGACTAATGGTTATCAAGTTCTATGATGGAGGATGTTTTTATTATATGGGATTTTTGTTAAGCCAGTGCGAATATGTGTCGGCACTGTATGCGTTCTATAGAGGAAGATTCAATAGCTGAAGCCGCTGCGAAGATGAATGAAGAAAAGCTAAAAGTTATCAACGGTATTATCTCAGGAAATCATGATGGACTGGACATGGGGGCCCTTTTCCATTGGTGATCGCCTCTCGTGGGAAGTCGGGTTCAAGCAGTAGTTGCCGGAGTTCCCGAATTTTTATGACTGGACCGGTTAACGGCGAGGCCGGTTATCAGAGCAATTACGAGGCCCAAAATGGAAAGGATTGAACCGGCGAGGCGACCGGGGGGAATGAACCGCGTCTGGGCTCTCCAATCACCAGCGGGGATAGACCAGGTGCGCAGGCCTTCCGGCGACGACCGGGCGATGATCGGGCTAAGGCAATTGCCATCCGGTGCGCACAATACCATGTTCCAGCCGGGCCACCACATTTCGTTTTCCACGATTTTCACATCTTCCGGCGTGTAAACCGTGTAGGCAACTCGATCCGCCTTGTAGGATACCGGTTCTGCGACTGCCCCGCGAACCAGGGACCGCGAAAAGGGTGGCTCCTTTACATCAGCGGGCGGGAGCAGGTTGGCGTCGAAAGGCGCCTCGGGCGTTATCAGCGCCAACTGGTGAGGAGCGCGCATGAAATCAAAAAGGGCCTCCGCCCATGGACCTGGATTATTAGAAAGCGCCCTATAGAATTTCTTATGGGGCCCGGACAACCTGAAAGTTTCGGTGTTGTAGCCAAACAGGCCAAAACTGGCTTCATACCAGCACTTGTTATACAAAGAATTGGTGTAGTTGACCGCGGAGATCGCATCGGCGGCACTTTCTCCGGCGGCAAACCGCATCGGACGCCTGACAAGGTCAGGCACCTGGGGGATATGCTCGCCCGTCGACGTGGTGCCGAACACGCTAAGAGCTGCCAGGGGATCGACCCACGGGATTCTCCACGTTGATCGCTGGAGCTTGTGGTAGGTAATGCCGTCGGCAAAAGCGAACACGCTCAACAGAACGGCGCATACAATTGCCACTTGCCCGTTTCTGTTTCCGAACCGGGCAGCCAAAGAGACAATGACCAGTGAAACGGCGGCAATAATGACGGGATGCATCAGTTCTTCAGACTTGTACCCCAGACCCAGTGCAATGAAGATCGTAGCCGCTAGAACTCCGAGCCAGGAAAAAACCACGACCGGCGCCTTGAGATTTGCCCCGCGCCCCAATTGACGGTACCAACCGCTCACGCCCAGAATTATCAGTCCGATCTGAAAAACCGGTCGCCAGTCTGATAACGGAAAGCGGCTGGTCTTGATACCCGGAAGCCAATTGAAACCCGATTTGTCCGCAAGCCCCCTTACGAGAATCCCGATAAGAATGGTTAGAGCGACAAATAATATGCCCGCGCGAACCCGCTTTTCACGAAAGTCGATGAATAAAATCCCGGCAAGCACGGCAAGAGGCAAATAGAGACAGCGCATGGTCGGATCGGAAGCAGGGAGTGCATTGGTAATGTAGGGCAGCAGCATAGTTAGAAAAAACTGAGGATGTATTGGATAGAAGGGGCCCTGGAGCACATCAAATGCAGTCCTGCCCGCAAAAACCGGCGCCCACTTGATCATCGAGAGCAAGACACCCGATGTTGCGGCCGACAGTAGAATGATGGCGTAACGCCTGCGTGTTTCGCCCGCGCAGGCGAAAAAGCCCCAGAAACAGCACCATGCGGCGCAAGCATAGGCCGAGGCGACGATGTTCCCCGGATAAGAGGCGACGAGGAACTGAAAAAGGAGGATTGAAGCTACGAACGGCCCCCGGAAGCCCTTTAGCAACCCCTCCGGGTGCAGGGCCCAAAGGAGCCACGGCAGCAAAGCGCCGGCACGAATAATGTCAACATGCTGCTGGTTTGAGAAAAAACCCGCTGAGAAATGAAAGGACACGGCCCCGAGCAAAGCGGCGGCGGCGCCGATTTCCAGCCGGCGCAAAAGCATATAGATGCCAAGTCCACCCACAAACGGATGAATCGATTGAACTATGGTTGCGACTCTCAGGGAGTAGGGGATTCCGAAAAGCTTTAGCGCCATCAGCGGCAGGTACCACCCGCCGGCCTGTACCGACAAATCGGCGGGAAAGCCGCCGTGAGCCCATGGAAACCATTTCGGCGGAGAAAAAAGGCCTCCATAGGCATACCAGCCGAAAGAGACGGTGTGATATCCACCGACAAAATCCCACGGGAAGGTTAACTTTCCCAGATAATGCGGCAGGAAGGCTGCCAGATTCGCTATTATCAGGACTGCCAGAGCCGCCAGGCCGGCAAGCAACTGTTGGGTTTTCGTCCAGTGGATTGCCTCATTTCCGATGGGTTTGGGCTGGATAGACAAATACCGAAAAATCTTCGGAAAAGAAAAAACACCATCCTGCTCGCCCTTACCCATAATTTTGAACACCTCGATACCGGCTGTTGAATAATACGCACTATCTTACACGGATTCCGGACCGCTTTCATCATTTTATCGATCAAGGATACCTTCGAGAGGCGACAGTACCCGGCCCTGCTCTTTCATTTTGACGATTTCCCGGTTTTTACCCGTTCGGTGAAGGATTTTATGGCAGCCATGTACTCCGCCAGGGCCCTGGAGAATATATCATTGTGGTTAGCTCCGGGGATTTTCAGGAGCATCTTGTCCGAGGATTGCGAAGCGTCGAAAAATGCCTGGCCGTCGGAGAATGGAATTATGTGGTCGAATTCGGCGTGAATTATCAACACCGGCTTGGTGAAGTTCCTGATCTTGTCGACGTTTCCGAACCCCTCGCTCTCACTGAAGCCGGAACCTCGAAGATCCAGGCCCAGAACCCTCAGCAACGGCTCGGCGAAGGCGAACCCGCTTTCGATTACAAGCCCGTCTACATTCCCCTGCCGGGTGGAGACGATTTCAAGGGCCGATGCGCTGCCAAGCGACCTCCCCATGACGATTACCGAACCGGTATATCCGTTCTGGTTCAGCCACTTCAGTGTAAAATCGAAGGCCGTGACGCAGTCCCGCATCATTGCGCTGACCGTCGGCGTCCCGCCCGAGCGTCCGTAGCCGCGGTAATCGAATGCGAGGAAGTTTATTCCCATGCGATTATAGACGGGGCCGAGATCGTCGTAGTCCGAGACTATTTCGCCGTTGCCGTGGAAAAAGAGAACACTTGGGCCTTGCCTGTCAGCCATGTGGAACTTGGCGCCAATCGATATGCCCTCCTCGACGGGGATGAGGAGGTCGGATGCTCGGCCCGATTCGGCGCTCCGCCATTCTCTCCTGGGATGGAAGATGTGGTTCAGAACTTCGGGTCTGTCCAAAACCGAGTAATCGATGGGCAGATCGGCCATTATCAACTCCTTCTTTTTTCTTGAGGCGCTGTTGTTCGTCAATCGTTCCAACGACGAATTTGTTTGCATGCGGATTGCAATGTTTGCTGCAACGGCACAATAACTGCCAACCCTTTGCTTGTCAGAAGTGAACCGTCGGTTTATATTCCGGATTGGGGTATTTTGCTTTTGGGGCCGCCGCCCGCGCAATATCGGCACTTGAGCTGTTAAGCCCCACCCAAATTGTGTAAAATCGTGTTGAGCTTTACCCATACCATTTTAAGGGAGCATTGTCTTGGATTCAACGAGCCGGATATTACTCGACCGGGTCCAGCGTTCTTTTCCGCTCGTATCGGAGCCTTTCCGGGCGCTGTCCGAAGGGCTTGAAATCGGAGAGCAGGAAGTTCGCACCCTCATCGGGACGTTAAAAGAAGAAAAGATTATTCGCCAGATAAGCGCGATTTTCAATACCGGGGCCCTCGGATACCGGAGCAGCCTGGTGGCGATGGCCGTACCGGAAAATGAACTGGACCGCGCTGCCGAGGTAGTAAACCGCTATCCCGGAGTCAGCCACAACTATCTTCGCCCGGGTAACTTCAATATGTGGTTTACGATAGCCGTTCCTCCAGGAAAGGAAATCGGGGAGGTGGTTGCCGCAATTTCCGCTGAAGCAGGTGGATGGCCCGCGCGGATACTCCCGGCCCTTAAGAAGTATAAACTCGCGGTGGTGCTCGATGTTTTGGAAGACGGCGACTCTGAAATCACCGAGGAAAAGGCCGGCTTGCCTCCCACCGAGTCCACGAGCCGCTTCAGCCCGACCGCCGAAAATATCGATATAGTTAAATGCATTCAGGAAGATTTGCCGCTCGTTCCAAAGCCTTTCGCCCTTTGGGCCCAAAAGCTCGGGATGAGTGAGGCCGAGCTGCTCGGGACGATTTGCGACTGGACTTCGAATGGCACGATACGGAGATTTGCCGCCGTTCTAAATCACCGGCAGGTGGGATTCAGGGCTAACGGCATGGTTGTCTGGAACTGCCCCGAGGACCGGATCGACAGGCAGGGGGATATTCTCGCCTCGCACCCCGAGGTGAGCCACTGCTATTATCGGCCCGCCTACCCCGACTGGCCCTTCAACCTCTATGCGATGATCCACGGCCGCAGTCCGGAAGAATGCGAAACGACCGCTAAAAAACTCGCTGAAGCTATCGGAATGGATAATTTCCGCATTCTTTTCAGTACGAGGGAGTTCAAGAAAGTACGGCTAAAGCTTTTCTGGGACTGAGCGCTCCCGGTTTTTGAACAAAAGATCGGACGCCTGTTATCCGGGCCTTTTATGTGATAGATTCCGGTCATCGGTAAGCCCGCCGAACCGGGGATGGCCCCGGAATGGCGCCTGCCGGAACTTTGCGCTTTAGGATATGGTCTGTCCAAGGAGGGAATTCATGGGCCAGGTAGAATTTAAGGGCAGGACTTTTGAAGTTGACGACGACGGTTTCATCATCAATTTCGAAGAGTGGTGCCCTGAATGGGTCGATTATGTAAAGAATTCCGAAGGCATTACCGAACTGACCGACGATCACTGGAAAGTCATAAGTGTACTCCAGGACTATTATAAAAAACACGGCATCGCTCCGATGGTTCGGATCCTGACCAAGGTCACGGGCTACAAGCTCAAGTACATCTATGAGCTTTTTCCATCGGGACCCGGAAAGGGCGCATGCAAAATGGCCGGGTTGCCAAAGCCTACGGGGTGTGTTTAAATCCCTCATGGAATAAGCGGTCCCGGAAGTGTTCCGGGGCCGTTCGGTTCAATGCCGCAAGCAGATAAAAATGTTATTATGGAGCGTCGATTTTTTTTGGGCTGGATGCCGGCTGCGAGGTGCCGCGCTTGAAATATTTTTCACGCTAAGCTTTCAAAATCGTGTGCAAAAGCTTCCCTGCTCGGCCCGATTTTACTTCCCCTTCTTTATCCAATTTCACCTCTTGCTGGACTAAATATTCAGCTTGACAATAATTTTGGAAGAGGGTACGAAACACCTGCCGCAGGATAGCTAAGGTGTATGGAATGAGTCTGGCGGCGCGTAAACTGCCCGAAATAAACCTAGTGAGACCACGGAGGACAAAATGAGCTTTAAGGTAACGGTTGATAAGGACAAATGCACTGGCGATGCCGAATGCGTAGATGTATGCCCCGTAGATGTATATGAACTGGTAGACGGCAAGGCGGAACCGGTGAACGAAGATGAGTGCCTGGGTTGCGAGAGCTGTGTGGAAGTTTGCGAGCACGGTGCGATCACGGTGGAGGAAGTCTAGACGCCTCATCTAGTTGGAATCCTATCGAAGAAAAAAGCCGCTTGTCTCATTTCCGGGCCAGGCGGCTTTTGCATTGTGCGCCCGGAAGGGCGCACAATAAAAAAAGGCCCGCCGGTTTGGCGGGCCTTTTAAATAACAGCTAATGAACTGACTGGAGACTATTGTCCGCCGCCGGGATGGCACTGGTTGCAGCTAACCGGGGCTTTGGAGTCGGCCTTTTCTTTCTTGGCCTGCTGATGGCAGCCAACACAGTTGTTGTGGTAGGCGAGCTTCAGGTTGAGTTTCTGCTGATCGGGCGGAAGCTTCTTCTCGTCCTTTATGGTTGCTTCGGTGTGGCACTTTGCGCATTTATCGACCGCATCTCCCTGCTTCCACACGTTCTTGCCGCCATCGAACTTGTGATGGCACTTGTCGCATGCGACTTTGTAGTCTTCGTTGTGCTTCTTGTGGGTGAACTTTACAGGCGCCTTGGTCGGGGCGGTAAAGATATCAGCCTTGATCGTTGTTTCATCTGGGGCCTTCGGTTGGGCAAAGGCCAATCCGGCCGTCGAAACCATGAAAACTGCCGCAATAATGCACGAAACCAATTTTCTCATCTTAGACTCTCCTCCTCTTGGTTCTTGAAAGAATTCCTCCACCTGACCTTTGGTACAGCTTCAATTGCGCCTTCCAAAAGCGCGCGCCATTCTATTGAGGTTTTTCGCTTTTAGCAAGGATTTTCCCTCTGCGGCTACCCCTCTCGCAGCACCATTCCACTCCAAAAAGGATGGACGGGGGAGTTATCCGATTGCGGCTCACGCCGCAATGATTAATCTTTTCATTGAGTTTTTGTTTCTTCCAACGAGTCCCGTTTTCCTAATCTCCAACTTCCAGAGGTCTTCATGCAGTTTCAAATACTTTCCTTCAAAAATCCGGACGGGAAGAGGCTTGCCGCGCGCCTTGATCTTCCGATCGATGAGAAGCCGTCGGCCTATGCGGTCTTTGCCCACTGCTTTACCTGCAACAAGAACTACAATGCGGTCGTAAACATCGACCGGGCGCTTGCGATGGAAGGAATAGCCGTCCTTCGCTTCGATTTTACCGGGCTTGGCGAAAGCGAAGGTGACTTCTCCGAGACGGATTTTTCCACCAATGTTTCCGATCTTATTGCCGCCGCCGAATTCCTGCGCGAAAACTACGAGGCCCCCAAACTCCTGATCGGCCACTCGCTGGGTGGGGCCGCGGTCATCCAGGCCGCTCATAAAATTGAGTCTATTCAAGCGGTTGCAACCATAGCCGCCCCGGCCGATCCCTCCAGCCTGCTTCGTTTCCTGGGTGAGCAGTTCCGGCGGGACCTGGAGACCAAGGGCAAAACAGAGATAAACATCTCGGGCAGAGCATTCAAGGTTCGAAAGCAATTTCTTGAAGATCTCCAGCAAAACACCATGGAACAAACCATAAGATCGCTCAGAAAGCCGCTCGTTATCTTCCACTCGCCGGCCGACCAGATCGTGCCGATCGAAAACGCGGCAAAAATTTTCATGGCCGCCCGCCATCCCAAAAGTTTCATATCGCTGGACAAGGCCGACCATCTTCTCACTAACCGCGAGGATTCGCTCTACGTGGGGTCGGTACTGGCGGCCTGGTCGAAAAAATACCTGCATGTTCTCGAAAAGCCCGAAATAAAGCGTGACCTGTCAGACAACCGCGTAATAGCGCGCACGGGGAGGAAGGGCTATCAGACCGAGATTATAGCGAACGGGCACAGCCTGATTGCGGATGAGCCCATAGCCGTGGGAGGGGCTGACACGGGTCCGACGCCCTACGATCTTATGGTCGCGGGGCTTGGCGCATGCACCGGGATGACCCTAAGGATGTATGCTGACCGTAAGGGGCTGCCGCTTGAGGCCATTATCGTCAGGCTGCGGCATCAAAAGATACATGCGCAGGACTGCATCGGGTGTGAGTCGGCGAATACGAAAATTGATTTCATCGAACGCGAAATCGAGTTGCAGGGAGATCTCGATGAGTCGGTTAAAAAAAAGCTGCTCGAAATCGCGAACCACTGTCCCGTTCACAGGACACTCGAGGTTCCTACGAAAATCGAGAGCCGGTTAAAGGAATAAAAAGGTTGCATCAGGCAGGCCCTGACTGGTAAATGGACGTTTCTCCTCAGGGGGATTAATCTATCATTAGTGGGGCTTTACCCCGGGCGCGGGATGCTGGCGATTCACGAGCAGCCCTTTTGCGGGCGGCTGCTGCAATCGCGCCGGGCAACGGCGCATCGGGGGTGCCGGATGAGACACGGGAGGGAATAATTTTATGAAATTACCTTTGGAAATCAGCGCGCGCGATGTTCGGCTGAATGGGGAAATAGAGGATCTGATCAAGGAAAAAGCCGCTAAACTGGACAAATTATATCCCCAGATTATCGGATGCCGGGTCAAGGTCGATATGCCGCACCGCAGCCAGCGAAGCGGGATGACGTATAACGTCAGAATCGACATAACCGTCCCGGGCGGTGAACTGGTGATAAAGAGGGAACCGGACGAAGACCTTCACGTGGCAATCGTGAATTCGTTCGAAACAGCGAAACGGCGCATCAAGGAATATTCGGATAAGCAGCGGGGCGAGGTAAAGACGCATGTGGAAAAACCCGTCGCACGGGTAACCAAGCTCTTCCCGGACGAAGGCTACGGATTTCTGATCGACCCCGATGGGAGGGAAGTGTATTTCCACGAGAACTCTGTTCTCGAAGGCAAATTCAAAGATCTCCAGGTTGGCACTCCGGTAACCTACATCGAGAATACGGGTGATGAGGGGGCGCAGGCCAGTTCCGTCTCGATTGCCTGATGGGCCGGGCGGTCCGTCCCTTTTCACATGCATATATTCAAAAAAGGCGGGTCTTGGAGCCCGCCTTTTTTGATTTGAGGAGTTTGAGGAATCTAAGGGATTTAAGGGATTGGGGGGTTAGAGGAAATTAAGATTCGAGGAATTCAGGAATTTGGGAACCAATTGCAATTCTTCTAATTCCTTTAATCCTTTAAATCCCTCTATTCTTACAATTCAACCTGGCATGACCCAGGGGGCTGAGGAAATGTTCTACGGCATTCTGGATCTCGTAATCGTGTGCCTGCTCATAATGATGAACGGGCTGTTTGCAATGTCGGAACTGGCCGTGATCTCGTCGAGAAAGGTCCGGCTTCAGCAAAGGGCCGAAGAGGGTGACGTGAAAGCGCGGGCGGCGCTCGATTTGGCCGAAAATCCTCAGCGTTTTCTCTCAACTGCCCAAATAGGCATTACCCTCATAGGCGTCTTGAGCGGTGCATTCGGGGGGGCCTCGCTTGCTAAGATTCTTGCAATGTATATCGCCACGGTCCCGTACCTTGCCGAGTACAGCGAAACGATTGCCCTGGCCGTCGTAGTCGGCCTCATCACATACTTCTCACTCCTTGCCGAACTCATACCCAAGAGACTGGCGATTGCGCGGCCCGAGGCCATTGCGCGTGCCGTGGCAGGGCCGATGCAGGCTCTTTCCAGGATTGCCTCGCCGGTAATACGCCTGCTCGGTATCACCACCGAATTCGTTCTCCGCCTGATCCGATTCAGGCCCGCAAAAGACCAGGTCGTTACCGAGTATGAAATCCGCGCGCTTATAGAACAGGCAACCGTTGCGGGCGTCTTCCTCGAAGCCGAGCAGGAAATGGTCGAAAGGGTTTTTCGGCTTGGCGATCGCCGGGTGGGTGCAATGATGACCCCGCGAAACAAAATCGTCTGGCTCGACCTCAACGATCCGCCTGAGAAGACACGGCGAAAGATCGCCAAGAACGGATTTTCCCGGTTTCCCGTGGCCGCCGGGCGGCTGGGAAATCTTGTCGGGGTGCTTAACGTACGGGACATAGTCGGGCGGTGCCTTTCAGGGAAGCCATTTGATTTGAGGGTCGTGGTAAAAAAGCCGGTGATCGTCCACGAGACCATGCACGCCATAAAGGTCCTCGAACTATTCAGGGAATCGGGCAGGGAAATGGCCATTGTCGTCGATGAATATGGAACAATCGAAGGGATTGTGACCCTTGCCGATATCATGGAGGCAATCGTAGGCGATATCATGTCGGCTGAAGACGTAGAGGGGCCCAGGATATCCCAGCGAGAAGACGGATCCTGGCTGGTCGACGGCATGCTGCCCATCGATGAGCTGAAGGCCTATTTTCACATAAGAAGCCTTCCGGATGAAAAGGATGCAGGCTTCAGGTCTTTGGGCGGCTTCATCATGACCGCTCTCAAGCGAATTCCATCGGTAGGTGACCACTTTGAGTGCTGCGGCCACAGGTTCGAGGTAGTTGATATGGACGGGCTTAGGGTTGACAAGGTGCTGGTCCAGAAACTTCCGGAAGAGTCCGAAGCCCCGCCCGCGGGAGGGACTTCGAGCGAAAACGGCTAGGCAGCGTGCCGGTGGATGAGAGCTTCCCTTTACAAAATCCGCTCTTCGTTCTAAATTCTCAGCCTGTATTTGCTTCTCGGGCAGACCGTCGCATTCGGGACGCAGAGGCCGCCGGTCCGTTTAGGGCTGGTGCACTTTTGAACTGACCATCCGAAGATTCAGGCGATCTTCGAGAGTCCCGAAGCGCCGCTCGATCAATACCGGCCCGATATTCACGCCGGCGGAAGGAACGGAACCAATGCTCCAGCTTCAAAACACAATGACCCTATCCAAGGAAACTTTCGAGCCCGTGAAGGGCCGGACGGTCAAGATGTTTAGCTGCGGTCCGTCGATTTACAGGCGGCCCCACATTGGCAACTACCGCTCCTTCCTATGGGAGGATGCGCTTCAGAGATACCTTGAATACCTGGGATACAACGTGCGCAGGGTGCTGAATTTTACCGACATCGAAGACAAGGCGATATCGGAAGCGGAAGCCGAAGGCAAAACGGTATGGGACCTAACCAATGCAGTTGCGGATCGCTTTTTTGAAGAAGCGCGCGGGTTCAGGATCAAACTGCCCCAAAACATTCCCCGCTCTTCGACCAGCGTGGACCAGGCCGTGCGTCTTATAATCAAGCTCCTCAAAAAGGGGTATGCGTACTGGGACCGATCCGACGTCTTTTTCGACGCGCTCAAGTTCGAGGGCTTCGGAAAGCTCTACAGGCTCGACCTCGGCAAATGGCCGAAGACAAAAAGGCTCTTCAGGCAGGATACCTATCCCGGCCAGCGCTGGAACCTCGGCGACTTCATCCTCTGGCACGGCTACAGGGAAGGGGATTCGGTTTTCTGGGATACCATAATAGGAAAAGGAAGGCCCTCCTGGAACATTCAGGACCCTGCGATGATCTCCCAGACCCTGGGGTACTGCCTCGATATTTTCTGCGGCGGCATAGACAACCTATACCGTCACCACGACTACAACATCGCAGTCATGGAATCGGTTTCCGGAAAGGAACTTGCCCGCTACTGGCTGCACGGACAGCACGTGCTGGTGGGTGGAAAGAAGATGTCAAAAAGCCTCCACAATATTATCTATCCCGAGGACCTTCTATCCCGAGGATGCTCCTGGGAGCATATCCGCTATTATCTTCTGTCTACCCAGTACCGCAAGCGCATTAACCTTACCGAAAACTTGCTTTGCGAAAGCCGGGGCAAGCTGGACGATCTCCGGTCAAAGATAAACGATATAGTTTCAGCAAAAGGGCATGCCTCATCAAATAAGGGCAAAAATTCATCGGATGCCGCGGATAAATTAATCGATAAGATAACCTCCGGCTTCGAGTCCGCAATGAATGACGACCTCGATACCCGAAAGGCCTTGGACAGCGTTACCAAAACCGTTTCGAGCCTGCACGGCATTCATGCTTCCGGCGGGATCGGGCAGAAACACTCGGCGGCAATCGAAAAACGCCTTCGAAAAATAGATGGTGTGCTGCAGGTGCTTTTTTGAATAATATGTCATTGTAACAGTCCGGCGAAAGCTGGAATCCGGGTGCTTAGAAATTACTAAAACGTTTGGTGGGCACGGGCTTTATCGTGCCCACTCCTACGTTATCTCCCGTTTCGCAAGTATTTCCAAAGCTAATGCATGACAAGAAGCTGAAGATAAAAAGAAGTTCCATTTGGGCAAACGCCCCTGTTGCGTGCGTGGTTTTAATCTAAGCTGAAGTGCTTCCCGGGAGCGGCATTGGGCCGCATTGCTCGATTTGAAATCCAACTGAAAAGTGAGGGGTAAAAATGAAGTTGCAGATTTTGGTTCTTTTGTTGACAGCTGCATTTCTGATGATCAGCGTAACAACTTTCGCATCCGAGGCGGGACCCGGCATTACGGCCGATGAAGCCCTTCAAAAGCTCATGGATGGAAACGAAAGATTTATAAAAAACCAGATGAACACCATAAACAAGGCCGGCGAACCGAAAGTAAGGCAGGCGCTCGTTGCCGGGCAGAAACCTTTTGCAATCATCCTTTGCTGTTCGGATTCCAGGGTACCCCCCGAAATAATTTTCGACAGGTCGCTGGGAGAAATCTTCGTGGTGAGAGTTGCCGGCAATATAGCCGACCCGGTCATCCTGGGCAGCATCGAATATGCGGCCGAGCACCTCGGATCACCGCTGATCATGGTTCTGGGACATCAGAAGTGCGGGGCGGTTGGCGCCGCTGCTGAAGCGCACGGAGCCACCCACGGCAATATCGGTGCGATATTGAGAACAATCGAGCTTGCAGTGAAAAAAGCAAAGCTGGAAGTAAAGGACGGCAATACGGCAGCGCTGATCGATGCGGCTGTAGACCAGAATGTCAAGTTAACAATGAAGGACCTCACGACGAATTCACCCATCATCAAGGAATTTGCCAGCAAGAACAAGGTTAAGATAGTTGGCGCAAAGTATGAGCTGGAAAGCGGCAGGGTGGTGGTTTTCAAATAGGTGCCGGCGTTTTGTGCGTTAATACGGGAAATGAAATTGAAATAATCGGGCGATTCTTGCCCGGGATTGCGCGTGAGCCTTGCGCATTTGTTCGTTGCTTTCGATGAGTTCGGCTATCGCCCGGAAAAAGGGTCTGATATTGTCGATTTTTTGGCAGAGGAGCATGAAGTCGGTGCTGCAGGCAAGTGCCAGCCCAAGGACCTGTTCGGGCGAGTAGTTGGCGCCGATTGCCTCCATGTCGAGATCGTCGCTGAGCAGCACGCCGCCGAACCCGAGATCTTCTCTCAGGATTTGGTGGTTGATCTTGCGGGAAAGCGTTGCGGGCCGGGCGGGATCGATGGCCGGATATACGGCGTGAGAACTCATCACGCAATGGACTCCGGCATCCATCGCAGCCCGAAATGGTAAAAGGTCGTCGAAAAAACCGGCCGGGTCTTTGTCCTGGATGACGGGGGAGAAGTGGTGCGGGTCCAATGCGGCCCGGCCCAGACCCGGGAAGTGTTTCGCTGTTGCGGAAACCCCGTTTTCCTGGAGGGCTTCGATCCATGCCCGCCCAAGTTCGGCGACCATTTGCGGCGAGGAACCCAGGGACCTCGGATGCAGAAAATGGTTCCCCTCGGGAACTATATCGAGCACCGGGGCGAAATTAATCTGGATCCCGATCTCGACGAGGTCGAACGCAGCCTTTCGAGCCCATTTTTTGATTGCTTCCGGACCTTCCGCGGCAAGCTCCTTTGCCGATGGAAGGTCCGTGAAGTGGGGCGAAAGCCTCTGAACCGGTCCTCCTTCCTGGTCTATTGCGACGAGAAGGGGCCGCCCGGTCTCTTCCAGGGAAAATTCTCTCGCATCGGCCACGAGCTTTTTGACCTGCGAGCGGTTCTCGACATTCCTTTTGAAAAGAACAATCCCTCCGGGACGGAATTCCCGGATGATTCCTTCCAATTCCTCTTTTAGTCCCAAGCCCCGGAAGCCGACAAAGAGGTGAATTCCGGGATCAATCAGATCCAGGGATTTTGCATTCCTATCCAACATGCCTCAGCGCCTCCGCTATACGCACTCGGCCGGCGCGAAGGATCGGCAGCACGGCCGAAATTATTCCGATCGCGAAGCTCACCGCGGCGCACATGACAAGGGTTCTTGTGTGGATTTTGAAAATCGGCAGGAAATTGGACAGCTTGCTCTCGAAGACGCTTGCGGCCGGAAATGAGAGGACTATTCCAAGCAGCCCGCCGAGGACCGATATAAAAACCGATTCGCCGGCGATTAGCAGCCACAAATGGCTGTTTCCGAATCCCATTGTCTTGAGAGTGGCGTATTCGGGCATGCGCTCGCGGGAAGTCATCGCCATGGTGTTGGCGAGGATCACCAGTATGACGCCGATAACCACGTACGATACCACCTCGATTGCGACCACAATGGCCTGGGTCATGGCCACGAACCCAGCCTGAAACGCCTTTTCGGTCTCTGTCAGCGTCTCCGCCCAGGAGTTTTTGAAAAGAGAGTCTACCGCTTGCGAAATGGGTGCCGAATCAGCGGGGTTTTGAATCTGTATCACGTACCAGCCGACCTGGCCCGCGCGTGTGGAAGTCGTCTTTTTGAGCGTTTCGTCCAGGTAGTTCCAGTTAAAAAAGAACGCCGTCTCGTCGGTTGTTTTGTTGGCTCCCCGATAAATGCCTCGAAGCACGAACCGCCATTCGCCGGGGAAGATGTTGCCCGTGATGGTTATCGTGTCTCCGAGCTTCCATCCGTACTGATCGATCAGCTTGCGGCCCACAAGACAGGCGTTTCGCTGGCTCCAAAAGGCCTTCAACTGATCGGGTGGAATGATGAACTCCGGAAAAAGATCGAAATAACTCTCCGGCCCGGCCGCTATCCGCGGAAAGAAATGACGCTCGTCGATATAGACACCCCCGAACCAGTTGGCGTAAACAGCCTGCTGTACGCCCGGTATCTGGAGAATCCTGGTCCGATAGCTGAGCGGGAGAGGAAACATCAAAGAGACTGCGTTGCGCGTTACCAGCCGGTTTGGCGAAGCTGCGTCAACCCCCGCGTGCCAGGCATCGATTACCGTATTCAGAAGCGAAAAGGCAAGTATGGCGACAGCCATGCCCGAGATGGTCAGTATGGTGCGAAGCCTTTGCCTGAATGTGTTTCTGATTACCAGCCTTAAAAACATCTTATAAGTCGATCTCGATTGGCAAGAGGGCTTGCCTCATTTCATGTCCCGGAGGCGAACTTCCGTTCCGGACAGCGGTTTCAAAACTTCCACCAGTTCAGCGGTGTTGGTCTCCCCCAAATGGTATGGATAGAATATCCGGGGTTTGATCGCCTTGACTGCGTCGGCCGCCATGTCAACGGTCATCGTAAAGGGGAGGTTTACCGGTAGAAACGCAACGTCTATTTCGCCCAGATCGGCCATTTCCGGGATATTCTCGGTATCACCGGCCACATATACCCTTTTTTCTCCAAAGGTTATTATGTAGCCGTTCCCAAGACCCTTGAGGTGGAAGGGAAATCCCGAGGGGCGCTTATGAACGATATTGTAAGCCGGGACCGCCTCAATTTTAAGTCCCATTATCGTTTTTACTTCGTCGTTGCGCATCACCAGCCCCTCCTTGTATTGCAGAGCGCAGCTTTCCGTCAGGACCACCAGAGTCTTGCCGGTTAGGATCGACTCGATTGTCTCCAGGTCGAAATGGTCCTTGTGCTCGTGAGTGATCAGGATAAGGTCGGCTTTGGGCATTTTGGAGTAATCGAAAAACTGGCCGCACGGGTCGATGTAGATGTTCTTGCCGCCAAACACCATGAGCAGCGATGCATGACCGAGAAAACCGACCGTGAGCCCTCCTTCGGCGGTATTTATCGTGTCGGTTCGGCAAGGCAGGTCGGCGCAGGAAGCGGGACATGCAAGCAAGATAAACAAGGCCAAGGTCGCCCATATCTTCTTGATCATGGAATGAATGCTCCTTGATGCGGCATGAATCATCTTTTCGAGGTCTTCCCTAGAAAAGGAACCTTGTGAAAGTAGCGCATAACGGGTCATTGCTCAACGAAATTTATTAAGGAATTTAAGGGATTTGAGTAATTTAAGGAATTTAAGGGATTTAAGGGATCTCAGAAATCAACGGCATCCAAGGGGCTATTCCAGCGGCGGTTTCCATACTCCATGCGAAAAGGCGATGCTAAATCCTTAAGTGCCTTAAATTCCACCAATTTCTTAAATTGCTCCACCCAGGAAACTTTTTTCTTGTTGGGCCGCCTGAGTTGTGGAATTCTAGTTGCGTGTTTACGATGAAATTAGAATACTGACCAGCCTCCGGGGACAAATCAATGCCCCGGCGTATCGGGAGAAAATAAATGGACATTTCGTTATACGTGATCCTGGGTACCGTAGTAGCGTTTACGCTCGTGACCACGTTCTTCATAACCAGGCTTCGGGTAAAGGATACCAGAAAAAAAATCCCGGAGAGCTATTTCGGCGCAATCAGGGTCACCAGCCGCGACGGTAAGGACATGCTCATCGTCAAGAAAGATGACGGAACCTTCGAAATGGTGGATGAGCAAGCTGTAAAAAGGCAGTAACGGAAGTCAGACGACAGAGGACGGAAGACGGATAAGAAACTCGTGCCGTCCACCCAACTTTGCTCGGTCCTCTATTCTTCGTATTTTGCCATCTGTCCTCCGCCCTCTTTTTACCTCTTCTTTCCACCGTCCCCGGCATCCGTTTTCCGTCCCCAAGGACAGTCCGTATGCTGCTTCGATATACTCTTGCCTGGGTCCCGATGGTTCTTATTGCGATCCTAAATGGAACCGCCCGCCAACTCGGTTATGGAAACTACCTCACGGAATTGCAGGCGCACCAGGTGTCCACGATAATCGGACTCCTGCTGTTCAGCGCTTATCTGTATGTGCTGAGCGATTTTTGGAGGATAGAATCTCTCGGGCAGGCAGTCGCCATTGGATTTATCTGGCTTTGCCTCACCCTTGCCTTCGAATTTTTGTTTGGGCACTTTCTGGCCGGGAAATCCTGGGCGGAACTCTTCGGTGAATACAATATCGCTTCCGGCCGACTATGGGCGCTCATCCCGCTCTGGACAGTTTCAGCCCCCTCCATCTCCTACCTGCTTCGCCGCTGACGGGCGCCGGTCCGGACCCCGCATACTCTTTCTTGTTTTCCGCCGCCTTTCTTAATACAATAAAAGATCTTTAATAACCATGCGAGGCTGTGCTTTGGAGCGTCAGGTCAAGACAAGAAAGAAGGTTTGCTATTACAAAGTCCTGGGCATTCAGGTGGCTGCGACCCAGGAGCAGATAAGGAGCGCCTTCAGGTACCTGGCCAAAAAATGGCATCCGGACAAGAACCCCGGCAATTCCAAGGCCGCCGAGCGGTTCCGGGAGGTTCTCGTCGCCTACGAGACCCTGGTCAACCCGTCCATGCGCTCCAGGTACGACAGGGTTAACGGCCATCGACGGTCGAAGAGAAAACCTGAGCCGTACTGGACAGACCTCCACTGCGACGAAGGAGGCGAGGCCGCCTCCTTCGAAGAGATATTCCAAGACGTGTTCGGCTTCGGCCGGCCCAAGGTCAGGACGCAGCGCGGATGCGACCTCAGATTTGACGTACAGGTTGCCAGGAACTCGCTGGGGGGCGACCGGCAGGAAGAAATAAGTTATGAGCGGCTTGTATTTTGCCGAAATTGTAATGGTAACGGGGTGAGCAGGGCTGGTTGCCCGCGGTGTGGCGGAAGTGGAGAGCATGAGGAAGTGTGCACTCTGCGCATCTGGATTCCGGAAGGAATTGTGGATGGTACGCGCATCAGGGTCCCGGGCGGCGGTGATTTCCCGTCCGCTGGGTTCCCACCCGGCGACTTGGTACTCCTGGTAAATGTGATTGAAATCTGCTAATCGAGTGGGGAAGCAGTGGATGGCAAAGCCGGGTGATCTGACACACATTGACTCTCAGGGACGGCTCAAGATGGTGGACGTGAGCGAAAAAGAGCCGACCTGGAGAGAGGCGCGCGCCGAAGCTTTCGTTAGCATGAACCCGGAGACCCTCAGGCGTATAAGTGCCGGCGAGATTGCAAAGGGAAATGTTTTCGAAGCTGCTCGCCTTGCCGGAATCATGGCCGCGAAGAAGACCTGGGAGCTGATACCTCTTTGCCACCCATTGCAGTTGACGGCCATCGAAGTCGAGTTCTTCCCGGTGCCGGGTGGTAGCGAGGTGCGGATCACCTCGAACGTTAAAACCATGGACCGCACCGGCGTGGAGATGGAAGCCCTTGTTGCGGTAACCCATGCCGCTTTGACGGTCTATGACATGTGCAAGGCGATTGACCGGGAAATGACCATCCGGGAGGCTCGCCTGATCAGGAAGACCGGCGGAAAGAGCGGCACGTTTCAACGTAGTTAGGTGATATCAATATTGATTTGTCTTTACTCCTGGACGCGATTATGTTAGCTCATAGCGTTTCTAAATCTGCCGGGGGAGAGTGTTAATATGGACAAGGAAACTCAAGGCTATTTCAAGGAAGTTCTTCTGAATCGGCTCGATGAACTCTATTCGGAAGCAGAGAAGACTGTGGCGGGGATGACTGAAAACGAGGAAAACTTCCCCGATCCCACCGACCGCGCCACGCTCGAATCCGATAGGAACTTCTTGCTGCGCATCCGCGACCGGGAACGCAAGTTGATCATCAAGATCCGCGAGGCCCTTCAGCGAATCGAAGACGGCAACTTCGGCTACTGCGAAGAATGCGGGGACGACATCGGATTTGAACGGTTGAACGCACGGCCCGTAACGACCCTGTGCATCGAATGCAAGCGCAAACAAGAGGCGACCGAGCGCGCCCGGGGAGCCTAAAACCGCGAAGATAAACAGCGTAGCGAAAAAATCAGGAATTTGAAATCAAAAGCCGGCTTCCACGCGGGTAACGTCTCCCGCCCATACGGCTTCCAGCTCGCCATCGCTTCTGAGGAGCGATAAGGCCCCCTCGGGAGTAAACCCTCGGGCGACCCCCGAGATCTCCCTTTCACCGATGAGCATCGTAATTTTTCTGCCCAATATCCCCGAAAACTCCTCCAGGTCCGGTATAAGGCTCGAAAAGCCCCCCGCGAGGAATTTTTCGTAATCTTCTTCAAACCTGCGAAGGAATGCCAGCAGCACTTCGCGTCTTTTTACCGCCCCGCCTGCCTGAATTGATACGGAAGTGGCTGGATAGCGAAAAGGCCCCTCCATTTCGTCACGGCTGTAATTAACGTTTATTCCGATACCCACGACAATGAACCTGGAGTAGTCCTGGTCTGACTGCATTTCGGTAAGTATCCCCGCCACCTTCCCGCCGGAAATCAAAACGTCATTGGGCCATTTAATCGATGCATCGAGCCCGTAGTCCAGTCTCAGGACCTTGGCGAGGCTAAGTCCCGCAACGTATGTGGACTGTGGGGCGATCCTTACGGGAAGATGATTTCTCAGAAGTATCGACATGTAAATCCCACGGCCCTGGGATGAGAGCCAATCGCGCCTCATTCGCCCGCGCCCCTTGGTTTGTTCTTCCGCAATGACGACGGTGCCGTGCGGAGCGTCCTGGGCGGCCAGCAGCAGAATATGATCGTTTGTCGAGCCGACGGTTTCCAGGTGATGATAAGAAAGTCCAAGCCATTTGGTGCCGAGGCTCGGAACGATTTCATCGGGGGTTAGAAGGTCCGGGACTTCAAGCAGCTTATACCCGTCCTTGGAATGGCTCAGGATGTCATAGCCAAGGGTCTTGAGCTTCTGTATATGTTTCCAGATCCCCGTGCGGCTGATCCCGAATTTTTCGGCCAGGTCCGCCCCGGAGACAAAATCGCCCGTCTTGTCTTTCAGGTACTTTAATATTTCCGATTGCGTGGGAGTAGTTGCCGGCATTTCCTCTCCAGTCCCTTCCCTTGTTTAAATGCGCGTGGCGCGCAAGAAAGGCTTTGCGCACATATCATGTGGGGCAGGCTTTGAGGCCTGCCGTCTTTTGCATTTTTTCGAACAGGCAAATGTAGCGGATTTCCCGCTATTTCGATGCGGCAGGTTTGAAGGCATGCCCCACATTTTCTAGCTTGCTTGACACCATCAGGGCTAGAGCGAACATGCTCCGAGGACCAGGATGAGTATCTCGGTAGTGTCGCGGGTGGCCCGGATTCATATCCGGGTGCGCGAGCACAAGAAGCCCGGCGATTGTAACCGAAACAGAGAGGGAACCGGATGCAGGGACCGTTGGGGACTGCCTCTTGCGCTTCGCGCCCGGATATGAATCCGGGCCACCCCTTTCACCTCCCATGCCTTCGCTAATTTGTGGATTAACGGAGCTTTCCATTTGGGCAACAGCCCGTCCCGACCTTGCCAGCCGCATAGACCGAAGGTCTCCAAGGACATCCCCGCCGCTACGGAGCGCATAGGGGCTTTGTGCACCCATCATCTGGAGGCAGGCTTTCCAGCCTGCCCATCTTCCTGGTTCATTATGCATCTTCACAGGATTTTAGAGTGAACACGCTCCGAGGACCAGGATGAGTATCTCCGTCGTTTCGCTTATCGCCCCGAAAACATCACCGGTGATTCCTCCGAGGAACCTTTGCGAAAAGTACCTGAGAATCGCGACAGCGGCGAGCGCCGGTGCAAAATAGATAATGTTGCGCGGACCGGCGGCAAGCGCGGCGGCCAGGCAGAAGATCGCGGCAAAGAGCATGTGCCCGATGCGCATGTGTTCCAAAAAGGGTCTGCCCAGTCCTTCCCGTCTCGCGTAATTGCTCCCGTGTGCCGCGGCAACCATCGCAAAGCGGGCGAATACCGGGGCAAGTAGAAGCGGAGCGTAATTGCCGGTCGAAATGAGGCTGTCGATGGAGGCGATTTTAAAGGAGAGCGCGAGAACCAGCGCGAGTACTCCGAATGTTCCCACCCGGCTGTCTTTCATGATCTCCAGGCGACGTTCGGGTGTCGATCCGCCCCAGAATCCGTCTCCCAGGTCGGCCAGTCCATCGAGGTGAAATCCCCGCGTGAGAACCACCATGAGCGCGCAAACGACCACCGCCAACACCAGTGCCGGGACGCGTCCGGCCAGAAGCATGGCCGTCCCGGAATAGATCGCACCCAGAATGAGCCCGGCCAGGGGAAAGCAGGAAAAACTCGCGGCGAGTTCAGCGGGACCCAGGATCGATTGGGCAAACGGGACCCTTATCACTGTGAGAAAAGACATGGCGGCTGCAAAATTTTTCAGCATTTCCAGCTTATCTGTTCTATTTAAGGCGCAGGGGCAGACCGGCGGTAACCAGGGTGACCGAGGCGCATGTTTTTGCAAGTCTTTGGTTGGCGCTTCCGGCAAGGTCCCGAAACTTTCGTGCAAGCTCATTTTCGGGTACGATCCCGCCCCCTACTTCGTTTGATACGATCACCAGCGGGTGGTCGGCGGCTGATATTGCATTGCACAAATCGGCGACCGCCTTTTCCGGATCGGCGCTCGAAAAACAGAGTATGTTGCCAAGCCAAAGCGTTATGCAGTCAATCAGGACCGGGCGGCCTTTTCCTGCAAGGCCGATCAACGCATCGGCCAGCATCAGAGGGCACTCGATTGTCTCCCAGTTGCCCTTTCTGCGCTCCTTATGGAGATCGACCCTTGCTTTCATCTCATCGTCAAATACCTGGGCGGTGGCAATATAGATAAAAGGCGGACCTAGAGTCTCGAACAGCGATTCGGCGTAGAAGCTCTTTCCGCTTTTGGCGCCTCCGAGCACCAGGAGCGGGCTATTGAATTCGGGATAGCCTGTCATTTTCAGCTTTCGGCCCCGGGAATAAGCGGCGCCAGGTGTTCGGAAATAAGCCTGTCAACCATGTGCGGGAGCGGTTCCCGAAGCGTGCCGACGATTACCACCGACTCCTGGGTCAGTGGTAAAAGTAGCTTAGGCGCCGGGGAGGACCCGATCGCCTGAACCATCAGAGGCGTCATTTCTCCCATCATTGCGTTTGAAACCAGGATCGAGACGGGGCCGACAATCACATCGACTCGCCCGACGCAGTAGCAGATGGCGTTCTCCCCGGTCGCCCCTTTGTTGGCCCCGGCTTTCATCATTTGTGCCGTGGCAATGGCATTGGTGCCGAGCGCCCAGACCTCCGCGCGTTCGCCGTAGGTCTCCTTGATCTTCCTGATCACGGTGGTCCCTATGCCACCTCCCTGTCCATCTATCACGGCGATGCGGATCAAAATGTCAAACCTCCGGGATCGGGGTTCAATTCTCTCGCTCTCAGATCCGTATGCTCCACGCGCGGAAGAATTCATGGTATCTCAGGATGAAAGTTTCGCCTGATTCCGTCTTCACCCTGAAATAAATCATCGGCATGCGGGTCGAATCCACACGTCCTTCATACCACCTATCCAGCACTTGCTCAACGCGGTATTCCCGGTCGCCCATAACAAATGAAACCGGCTCCTGGGCGCCGCGGTATTCGTCCCTGGTCTTTACTTCTACTATCTCAAATTCCATTAGCCGGCGGATATGCTCCCTCATTACGCAGATTTACATTCATATCGCTACCTTTTCAAGGGTGTTCGCATGTAATAAAATTAATTAGTTCGAAGATTTTTTTGCTAAAATCGATCTGATAAACCGTTGCGATCCGATTCCGCCGTGCGAAGGGGATCGGGCGCCGGTAAATCGATGAGGAGGAACGAAAATGGCATCACGCGTCCTTCTTGTAATAGATTTGCTGAACGACTTCATGGACCCTCGAGGCTCCCTTTACTGCGGAGACGAAACAAGGCGAATAATCCCACAAATACGCTTGCTGATCGATGAATTCACCGCCTCGGGAGACCACGTTATTTATCTTCGTGACGCCCACGCGACAAACGATAAGGAGTTTGAACTCTTTCCGCCTCATGCCGTAAAAGGTTCCTGGGGATCAGAAATAATTCCGGAGCTTGCACCTTTCGACCAGCATCTAGTGGTCGATAAGACCAGGTTCTCGGGCTTTTTCGGCAACAATCTGGCCGATCTGCTCCGAGACTTTTCCCCTCGTGAGGTCTGGGTAACGGGAGTGCTAACCTCCATTTGCGTGATGGACACGACCGGAGATCTGCGAAACCGCGACTATTCCGTCGTGATTGCGGTAGATGCGGTGGCCGACATGGATCCTGCAGCTCACCGGTTTGCCCTCGATCGTATGAAAAAGGTCTACGGGGCGAAACTGGTGAAAGCCCGCCCCGAATCCGAATTGACCTCGGAACACGGCGAATTTACAAAAGGGAGGGGAAATGAAGCCATGGGAGAAATACACTCCTGAACTGGTTGCCGATCTCTATGAACTGACAATGGCGGCCGGCTACCTGGAAGAGGGAATGTCAGGCGAGGCCGCCTTCAGCCTGTTTATCCGCGATTACCCGAAATACCGCTCCTATTTTGTTTCCGCCGGCCTGGAACACCTTCTCGAAATTATCCCGGAATTCCGCTTCGACAAAGATTCGCTCGAATATATCGCCTCGCTTGGCAGGTTCAGGCCTGAATTTATCGATTACCTCCGGGATTTCCGCTTCACCGGAACCATCAGGGCAATTCCCGAGGGGCGGATCTTTTTCGCCCAGGAACCGCTGATCGAGGTTACCGGGCCGATCATCGAGGCCCAGATAATAGAGACATTGGTGCTGAACGTGATGCAGCTGGAGACGATGTTTGCGAGCAAAGCCGCCAGGATCGTTCATGCGGCACGCGGGAAAGGGCTGATCGATTTTGGAATGAGGCGGGCTCATGGTGTGGACGCATCCGTCAAGGCAGCCCGGTCGAGCTTCATTGCGGGTTTTGTCGGGACGAGCAACCTTCTTGCGGGAAGACTTTACGGGATACCGGTTTTCGGCACAATGGCGCATTCCTACGTAACCAGCTTCGAGTGCGAGCTGGATGCCTTCCTCGCTTTCGCAAGGGCTTTTCCAGAGGGAACGGTTCTCCTTATCGATACCTACGATACTATTGCAGGGGCGCTCAAAGCCGTCGATGCGGCAAAAATCATGGCCGCGGACGGGAAAAGCCTTCTCGGCGTGCGCCTGGATAGCGGTGACATGGCCGGGCTCAGCCGGCAGGTGCGCGAGATACTCGATCAAGCCGGTTTTCCCGATATCAAGATTATGGCCAGCGGCAATCTCGATGAATTCGCAATCGAAGAGCTCGCGGGCAAAGGCGCCGCCATCGACATGTACGCGGCCGGTACCCGGCTTTGCGTATCCGCCGATGCGCCTTACCTCGACATAGCCTATAAACTGGTAGAATACGACGGCCGGCCCATTTTGAAGCTGTCCAGCGGAAAGAAGACCTGGGTGGGGAAAAAGCAAGTGTACCGCTTTTATGGAGAAGACGGCAAAATGAACCATGACCGCCTCTGCCTGCACGACGAAAGCGACACCGCCGCAGAGCCGCTGCTCGAAACCGTAATGGTCGACGGAAAACCAACACGAAAGCCGGAGCCTCTCGAAACGATCCGCTCGCGGATCGCATCGGAGTTTATGAGAATGCCCGAGCCGCTGCGGGATATTCTTACACGAGCCAACTACCGGGTCGAAATCAGCAAAACCTTGCAGGAGTTGGACGATCGCATTTCAAATGAGAAGAGGCGGGAGGAAGTCGAGGCGGTGTTGGAGCAACACGACCCCCCACGCTCGTGAGCAGATCCATGTCCAGGAGGGGTTGTTGCCCAAATCAGATTTGGATTCCCGCCCAGAAGCACTACGGGAATGACGTTGTTAGGCTAACGCCTGCCCATTCACTTAGCAGCTTTAAAAAAGGCTATTTGGGCAACAGCCCCAGGAAACCGTGCCATAACCGGAGTGATCAAGTCAAGGCACAGAAATTATTCGGCGCATTCTCTATTCAATATAGCCCTGCAATATCACTTCCCGCTCAACAAGCCGATTTAGCTACAACTTTTCCCAGGAAAGAATTGACCTGGGTCTTGAAATGTCAGGCAGGGTGTAGGAAAAGCGTTCCCGGGGGGCAATGCCTGGAATTTCGGCTTCTGAAAGTTCTTTTCTGGCCCTTTCTTCCGACTCGGGTCCAGCCCACCAGGCAAAGATCCCGCCGCTTCGAAGGGTAGCCGCCGCGAGAATGGATAGATGCCGCTTTTCGAGCCGGACAGCCCGCATGGTGATAAGTTGAAATGAGTTCTTGTTCTTCGGGTCCTTGGCGAGGTCCTCCCACCTGCCGTGGAGCGGCCTGAATCCCCCGGTGCCCAGTTTTTCCGCCGCGGCGGCCAGGAAGCTCACCTTTTTTTGGCTGGAATCAAGAAGTGTCATTTCCAGGTCGGGCGAGAAGATTTTGATGGGTATTCCGGGAAATCCCGCGCCGGTTCCCACGTCCAACGCCGGGCCGGAGCGGGGGAGGGTTGATGCCGGCAGGAGGGAATCCAGCAGGTGCTTTATGATAGCTTCCCGGGGGTCGGTAATCCGGGTCAGGTTGAAGCGGCGGTTCCACTCGAACGTGAGTTCGAGATGAATTCGGCAAAGCCTTGCCTGCTCATCCGACAGGGGAATTCCGGCCGAATGGGCCTGCTCTGATATTTGCTCGGCAAGATCGCTCGCCATGGATTGGCCGTCCGTCATTTTCCGATGCAAAACTGCGAAAAGATGCGGTCGAGCAACTCGCCGTCATTTTCCCAGCCAAGGATAGCTTCGAGTTGTTTGCGGCCCGACTGCAGCTCCAGGCTGACCAGTTCTCCGTAAGATCCCGAAACCATTAGCTCCTCGGCCCTCGCGAGCGCGCTTCGAGCATTTTCGAGGCATTCCTTCTGCCTGAGGTTGGGGATGATCTCGGAGCGGCAGCACTCTATGGGCCGCATCACGAATGTTTCCGCAAGGTATGTTTTGAGGCGTTCGATATCGTGGGGATTCTTAACCGAAATCCCGAGGATGGGGGCAAAACCGGCGAAAAGCTCATGGACTTTTTCAACTTCGAACGCGGGGGTCAGATCGCTCTTGTTCAGTAGCACGATGTAGCGCGAATTGCTCAGCGCCTCGTAGACCTTCTGATCCTCGCTCGTAAGCGGGCGGCTGTGATCGAGGAGCCAGAGCACGACGTCGGCTTCCGATACGGAGCGAAGCGCCCGCTCGATTCCGAATGATTCAATTTCGTCCGGCTGGTGGTGAATGCCGGCGGTATCGAGAATCCTGACCTGGACCCCCGCGAGGATGAAACTGTCCTCGATTACGTCGCGAGTGGTTCCCGGGGCGGAGTTAACGATTGCCCGGTCCTTGCCCAGAAGGGCGTTAAGCATGGAAGATTTTCCGACGTTGGGTTTGCCGACGAGCACCAGCGTGAGGCCTTCCCGCAGCACACGTCCTTCTTCGTATCGGCGAAGGACCGATTCGAGCGGCTCGATCACTTCCTTTCGGATCTCGTCGAGCAGCGACCTGTAGGCCGGGGCCTCTTGCTCGACCTCTTCCGGGAGGTCCTCGGAAAAATCTATGAAAGCCTCGAGATAGGTCTGGGCCTGCAGGAGCGCCGCCCGCCAGCCTTCTATAACCGATCGGAAATCGCCGCGAAGATGCCGGTTCGCGAGGAGCAGCCCCTGTTCGGACCGCGACCGGATGACCTCGATAACCGCCTCGGCCTGCGACAGGTCGATTCTTCCATTCAAAAATGCGCGGCGTGTAAATTCACCCGGCTCCGCGATTCTTGCCCCGCGGCCAATGACCAGTTCGAGTATCCGGTTCAGCACCGCGTACCCGCTGTGGCAATTGATCTCGATGACGTCCTCGCGCGTGTAGGTCCTCGGGGCCGCCATGTAGCTCATCAGCACCTCGTCTACCAGTTCGCCCGACGAGGGGTCCTTTATCCATCCGTAATAAAGGGTGTGAGAATTGAATCTCTGTTCCGAATCGCGGGATTTGAAAATAGAACGGGCGAGGTTCAGCGCATCGGGTCCGCTTATCCGTACAAGACCGATGCCCGCCTCGCCGATGGGGGTCGCAATGGCGCAGATGGTATCCTGAAAAAGTCTGAAATCCATTTATACCGGTTTGCCGGCCGCGTGCCGACCGATGCTATTCTTCCGCGTCAGTAGTTTTCGCCTCGCCAGCCGTGTTCGGTGCATCCGGTGCTTTTGCGGCGGCCGGCTTCCTGCCCGACGGCTTTCTGCTCTTCCTTACCGGATAGATAACGACCCGCCTGAGGTTACCCTCGCCCTTGCTCTTCGTGCGGATCTCCTGGTCCCCCTTCAGGGCAAGGTGAATCACACGGCGGTCCTGGGAACTCATTGGACCGGTGGTAAGCGGCCGGCCGGATTTTTTCACCTTGTCGCCCAACTCCCGCGCGAGGTCTGTCAGGCTTATTTCCCGCTTCGAGCGGTAGTTTTCCGTATCCACCACCACGGAGACATTTTCCCCGGCCAACCGGCTTGCAATTTTCGAGACAAGGTACTGCAGAGCATTGAGCGTCTTGCCGCGCTTTCCGATCAACAGGCCGGAGCCGTTGCTGATGATATTGAGATAGAGAAACTCTTCCTTCGACTCCCATTCGATGACATTTGGAAGATCGATGTGGCTGAGGATTTCGGTAAGCACTTCCTTTGCCTTTTCGGCGGTAAGCTCGACGGGAGGGACTTTGGCAGTCGCACGGATTTTTGCCTTCCGTGCTCCGACTATTCCAAAAATGCCCGATGACCCTTTCGACAGTATCTCTACTTCAATCTTTTCTCGCGGCAGTTTCAATTTCTGGCAGGCAAGGGCGATTGCTTCCTCAATTGATTTTTCTTCAACTTCAATTACTGACATGCTCTCCTCCGTCATTCGCTGTCCAAGCGAACGGAATCATAATGAAAGTATTAAACGGAGAACACCCGCTTAAGCAGCAGCATGGCGATTGATCCAGTATTGCTGGGCAATCGAAAGAATGTTGTTGACAAACCAGTATAACACAAGACCTGAGGGGAAGTTTATAAAGAAGAAGGTAAACATCACCGGCATTATCAGCATGATTTTTTCCTGACGCGGATCTCCCGTGCTCGGGGTCATTTTCTGCTGAATGAACATGGAGATGCCCATGAGTATGGTCAAAACAGGTATCCCGTCCAGATAACCCACCATGGGGAGGTCGATTGAAAAGCCCATGTTGATGCGGTCGGGAGCCGTAAGGTCGTTTATCCAGAGCATGAAAGGCTGATGCCTTAGATCGACCGCGGCATTAAGCATGCGGTAAAGGGCGAAAAAGACGGGGATCTGGAGAACCATGGGAAGACACCCGCCCATCGGATTAACCTTGTAGGTCTTGTAGACCATCATCAATTCCTGATTCAGCTTCTCGCGGTCGTCCTTATACTTTTCCCGGATCTGGGCTATCTTGGGCTGAATCTTTTTCATCCTCTGCATCGAAACGTAGCTCTTGTGAGTGAGCGGCCAGAAGATGAGCTTGATGATAACGGTCAGCAAAATGATCGCGACCCCGTAGTTGTGCGTAAATGAATAAAACCACTTGAGCACAACCAGAAGGGGCCTAGAAAGAAATGAAAACCAGCCGTAATCCACTGCGTCCTGTAGGTTATGGCCCGCTTGGGCAAGCCGCTCGATTTGTTTCGGGCCGGCATAGAGCCTTAGCTTGAGTGACATGGTATCGTTTGGCGCCACGTCAATTGGATCGGTCAGGTAAACGGCCTGGATGAGTTCGGTCTCCGGGTTGATAACTCGCGGGATAATCTGGTACCCGCTTTCCGACAAAGGAATGATTGCCTGGATAAAGTAGTTATTCTCATAGCCGGCCCAATCGTAGGGCGGCTTTGGAACGTCCTCCGGCTTGAGGTCTTTTGCCTGGATATTCTTAAGCGATCTCTTACTGGAAAAGGTCAGCTGAGAGATGTTGTATGAATTCGAGTCCGCGTAGGGCTTGAAGTAAAAGCTGACTCCCACCTGGTCGACCAGCCGCTCAGCGGAAAGATTCTGGATGACCAGTTCGAGGTCGGTCACGTAGGAGTCGGAAGTAACAGAGAAGATCTTGGTCAGGCGGATCTTGCCAGGTACCTCGGTTTCGAATGAAACATTCCTGGACTGCTCGCCGTCGCCCACCTTTACATCGGTGGGGGAATTGCTGGTATAGGGGCGGGTGGAAAGCTGCCAGTCCTGGTGATGGACCAGATCGACAGCCAGGGGAAGATGAAGCGTCTCCCGGGTCGAGATCATCTGAACGGGCGGAGAACCGGGGTCCACCTTATCGCGAAAGTTGCTGAGGGTAAACGAACTCTCGCGGGCTCCCTGTTCCACGACCTGCATTTTGAAGAGCGAGTCGCCGATGGTCCAGGTCTTGAGAGTCGAAAGATCAACCTTGGGTAGATCGGCCGGCGGCAAAATGCCCTGAGGCACAGGCGCCTGGGCTGTTTTGGGCACGGTGGTTTCGCCCTGCTGAGCAGCTTGTTTTTTTTCGGTCTGCGTCGGCTGGGTCGGCGCGTAGAAGAACTGCCAAAGCACAAAGAGCGCGAATGACAGGGCGATTGCCAAAAAGGCTTTTGAATCCATTCAGGAACTCTCCAATTCAAAGCTTGCTGTTCGAATGATCTGGTCTCGGTACCGGGTCATGACCACCGGGATTAAAAGGATGGCAGCGCAGAATTCGCCGCAGCCCAAGGAATATCCCCCTTGAGATGCCGTGAAGTTCGATTGCCTCGTGGGCGTATGCCGAGCAACTCGGGTGAAAGCGGCAGGCCTGTGGCAGCAGCGGCGAGATTAAATACTGATACACTCGAATTAATCCGAGAAAAATTGGTCGGACCATCAGTGAGTGCCATCCTGTTTACCGAAAACCGGCAGGAACTCGGCGCGGAGTTCGACCGGATTCATCTTTTCGGCCCCCGGACGGGCAATTATGACAATGTCCTTTGGGGGCATCGGAATTTGCGCCTTATCGAGTCTGAACCACTCGCGTATGACCCTTTTGATCCGGTTGCGCTTTACCGCGCACCAGAACCGTTTCTGCACCACGAGGCCAAGACGATGGTATTCTAGATCGTTTGGAATGATGTTCAGACCAAAATGGCGGGTCTTCGCGCGTTTCCCGGCATTTTTTACACGCTGGAAATCGGCGGAGCGGCGAATTCTTTCGTGAGGCTGAAAACTGTTTTTGCCCCTCAAAAAGTGTCCTCATCCGAAATCCGGGAGCCACTCCGGTTTAGACCGAAAGGCGTTTTCTGCCCTTTGCACGCCGTCGCCTGAGCACGGCGCGGCCACCCTTGGTCGCCATCCGTTCCAGGAAACCGTGAGTGCGTTTTCTTTTCACGTTGCTCGGTTGAAAAGTTCTCTTGGACATAAAATATCCTTTATTGTAAGCATCTGATTTCGGCAACTTCGTCGAGGCGCCGAAAATTTAGTTTCCTGTCGCCGGAACGAACCCTGATTCCAACCTAATGCAAAACGCCATTAGTAAACTAAACCGGCCCCCTTTGTCAAGATTGCTTCCGTTCAACTTCACTTTTTATCAAACGGGGTCTTGCCTCCCCTGCTAAACTTAGCCGCCGCCCCCCTCAAGGAGGGACGGTTTGGCCAGTTTTTGGCTGTTTAGGCCGAGTTCGTGGCAAATTAGCTCTCATTTGCTGCCTCTTGCTCTTAATGATTGCGGACGGTCAACACACATGCTATGAATACCCCCTTCAAACAGGTCCGAAAGGAGATTACCGGCGGATGTTTCTCAATCGTATACTGGGATTGTTCTCTAATGATCTGGCAATAGATCTCGGGACGGCAAACACCCTCGTCTATGTCAGGGGCAAGGGAATCGTTTTGACCGAACCCTCGGTTGTTGCGGTGCGAAAAGACGAACGCGGGCAAAACAGGGTGCTGGCGGTCGGAAAAGACGCCAAGTTGATGCTGGGGAAAACCCCGGGCAACATAACAGCGATCAGGCCGATGAAAGACGGTGTCATCGCCGATTTCGAAGTAGCCGAGGCGATGCTCAGGTATTTCATTCGAAAGGTGCACAATCGGCGAAACCTCATCAGGCCGCGTGTAATTATCTGCATCCCTTCCGGGGTGACCCAGGTCGAGAAGCGGGCGGTGAGGGAATCCGCCGAATCGGCCGGCGCTCATGAGGTCTACCTTATAGAAGAACCGATGGCGGCGGCAATCGGAGCCGGGCTCCCCATAACAGAGCCTGTCTGCAACATGGTGGTCGATATCGGCGGAGGAACCACCGAAGTGGCCGTCATATCGCTTGCCGGAATCGTCTACAGCCGCTCGGTGCGTGTGGGCGGCGACAAGATGGATACCGCCATCCTTCAGCACATAAAAAGACAGTACAATCTTCTAATAGGGGAGCGGACCGCGGAACTCATCAAGACAACCATCGGCAACGCCTATCCGTTGAACGATACCGAGAAGATGATGATAAAGGGGCGTGACCTTGTAACGGGTATCCCGAAGACCGTGGAAGTGAATTCCGACGAAATAAGAGAATCCATCCAGGAGCAGATCGACTCCATCCTGGAAACCATAAAGATAGCCCTCGAGCAGACTCCGCCCGAACTCGCTGGCGATATCGTGGACCGCGGCATCGTACTGACGGGAGGAGGAGCGCTGCTGAAAAACCTCGACCATTTCCTGAGGCTCCAGACGGGATTGCCTATAATGCTCACCGAGGACCCGCTTTCGACGGTGGTGATCGGTTCGGGCAAGGCGCTCGAGGATCTCGAGATCCTCAAGGACGTGCTGTCCTGACGGTGCGGGGGCTGCCCGGGATGCGCGCACCTCCGCGTGTGCCGGCGCCTTCCGGGCTCCCATGAACGATGCAAGGTCCCGGATTTTCAGATCGAAGTGCCTAATCTATGAGATTGAATACGAATGTCTGGGTTCGCCGCCTTCGCGGTGTTGTGCTTGTTATTTTATTCATAAGTGTATTCCTCTATATCTTCTCGCTAAATTTCCGCACCCCGCCCAGGATGGATTTCCTGCAGCGCTCCGTAACCGAGACAGTTAGCCCCCCCATACAGTTTTTCGGCAGGATTTTCTCCTCGATCGAAGAGTTCATAAGGGATTACATCTGGCTAAAGAACCTGCGCCGGGAAAACGAGGTTCTGAGAAAGGAGCTGGCCGATCTGGAGGGCAAAATCACCACCTATCACGAAGCTCATGTTGAAAACTTGCGCCTGAGGCGGCTCCTGGACTTCAGATCGACCATAAATGCCGACACAGTAGCCGCACAGGTCCTGATGCACGATATGACCGGCTGGTTTCAAACCATGATGATCGATAAGGGCTCTCGCGACGGTATAGCTCCCGATATGGCCGTGGTAAACGATGAGGGTGTGATAGGGCGCATACTGGACGTATCCGACAGGTACTGCCGCGTTCTGCTCATAACCGATCCCGGCAGCTCGGTTGACGGATTGGTCCAGAGAAACCGCGTGCGCGGGATTCTGACGGGCAAGGACTCCAGCGGGTGTTTGCTGAAATATGTTCGCGCAAACCTCGATATCCAGGTTGGAGACCTCTTGGTAAGCTCCGGTAAAGACGGGATTTATCCAAAAGGCCTGCGGCTTGGCGTGGTGCAGGCGGCATACAAGGACCCGGTGGATCTCTTTCAAAAAATCGAGGTAAGGCCGCTGGTTCGATTGAGCGCGCTCGAAGAGGTGCTGGTAATCAGGCGCGCCGGGGCCGGCCTGGATCTCGATCCACCCGAGGCGCAGGAAAAGCCTCCAGAGAAGCCGCCCGAAAAGCAATCCGAAAAACAGCCCGAAAAAAAGGCTGAGAAAAAAGCCGACAAAAAACCTGAAAAGAAGCTGGATAAAAAACCGGAAAAACCGCCCGTTAAGGTAAACCAGAGATGATCCGCACCGGACAGACAACAACGGAGTTTCAATTTGGCCGGGCGGCGTGGATCGTGGTCTACACTTTCTTTGCCATGCTGATTCAGATTCACCTTGTATCGCAACTGCCTTATCAGGCACTCAGGATTGACCTGCTGCTCCCGCTCATGTTCGCCGCCGCAGTCGGGTGGTCACCTTTGGGTGGACTGATATGGGCCGCTTTTTGGGGCTTTTTGGCCGACAATTTTTCCGGCCAGTTCTGGGGGCTTCACGTCGGTTCCTACGCCGTGGCCGTATGCCTGGTCCACATGGCCTCGGAGAGGTTCGACTGCTACAATCCCTTCTACCAGATGGGCTTGGCGGGACTTTGCGCAATGGGGCAATCGGTCGCTCTCGGGCTTTTTCTCTCTTTTGTCCCCATGGACTTATACTCCTTGACTGAAACATGGATAGGTCTTTGTATCCGTACGGTGCTTTCCATGACCACCGCCCCGTTTCTTATCTACCCCATACTTAGCCCCAGGAGCCCCTTTTAGGGCCGGAGCGGTTCTCGGGAAATTGCGGCGGGGTGCGCCCCTCGCCCGCGGTTGCTTCGAAATTGCCGGACGGTGCCGGATTTAAGAGCAAATAGGTATGAAGAATAAAAAGCCTGTCGGGCTTAAAATCATAAACTGGGAAAGCACCGAAACGGTTTCGTTTCAGAGGCAGCATATTGCCCTCTATGGAATATTGCTGATTTTCCTCACGATCTATCTTCTCAGGCTTTGGCACCTTCAGGTACTGGAGGGCTCTTCCTACCGCTTCCAGTCCGAAAACAACCGCATAAGAATCGAAGAGATATCCTCCCCGCGCGGAATAATATTCGATCGAGCCGGCGTGCCCATAGTCGAAAACCGCCCAGCCTACCACCTGGTGATAATCAGGGAGGACATCCGCGACCTCGATGGAACTATCAGGGAACTGGCGCGCCTTTGCGAGCGGAATCCAGACGATTTTTTCGCAACTGTCGAGGCGAACCGCACCACCCCCAAGTTCATGCCCCTCAGACTTGCCTCGGACCTCGACCGCGACTGCCTGGCGCGAATCGAGGCGCAAAGGATCAGGCTGCCCGGCGTAGTCATTCAGCTCGAACCCAAGAGGGAGTATAAGTGGAACGGCACGGCGGCGCACCTTGTCGGCTATCTCAGCGAAATAACCGAGGCTGATTTCAAGAGCGAGAAATACCAGGGCTACTACCCCGGTGAGGACATAGGCAAAGTCGGTGTCGAAAGCGCCTTCGAGCAATATCTGCACGGCAAGCGCGGCGGGCGCCAGGTCGAAGTTGACGCCGTGGGCAGAAGAATCCGCCTGCTCGATGAGGTGCTCCCGATTTCGGGCAGAAACCTGTGGTTGACACTCGATATGGACCTCCAAAGGACCGCCGAGTCGCTCCTCGAGGGAAAGACAGGCGCAATTGTTGCCGTGGACCCGCGGGACGGCTCCGTGCTCGCCTTTGCGTGCAGCCCGACCTTCGACCAGGAAAAGTTTATCCGAGGCCTCAAGAAGGATGAATGGAACGCTCTTACCAAAGATCCCTCACGCCCGCTCCTAAACCGCGGCAGCGGCGCGGCCTACCCGCCGGGGTCCACTTACAAGGCCTTTGTGGCGATCGGCGCGCTCAAAGAGGGAGCGATAACCCCGACCAGCACCTTCAATTGTCCCGGATACCTGCAGTACGGGGACCGCAAGTACCGGTGCTGGCGCGATGCGGGACACGGCGGAGTTGACGTGGAGCGGGCCATAATTCAAAGTTGCGACGTCTTTTTCTACAACACCGGGCTAAAACTCGGCGTCGACAAACTGGCCCAGTACGCCAATATGTTCGGCCTGGGCGAGAGGACCGGAATAGGACTCTACGGCGAGCACCCGGGGCTTATCCCGACTTCGTGGTGGAAAAAACAGGCAACCGGGGTTCCCTGGCAGCGTGGAGAGACCATCTCGATTTCCATCGGCCAGGGCTTCGATCTCGTCACCCCACTGCAGATGGCGATGGGGTATGCCGCGGTCGCAAACAACGGCAAGCTCTGGTACCCTTACGTGGTGAAAAGAATCGAAGGCAGCACTAGCGACGAGATCGCCGAGATAAAACCAAGGCTCAAACGAAAAATACCACTCGAACAACGCTACTTTGACCTGGTGAAAAAAGGGTTGACGGGAGTCGTTGAAAGCCCCGGAGGAACAGCCCATGCTATAAGGGACCCGGCCTACCAGACGGCTGGAAAAACGGGTACCGCACAGGTGGTGGGTGTCGCGCAGGGGGCGAACAGGAAACTTCTCGAAAAACTCACCAAGGCCAAGGACAAGGACCACGCCTGGTTTGTAGGTTATGCTCCAGCCGGCGACCCGGAAATTTGCGTGGCAGCGATATTGGAGCACGGCGGCCACGGAGCCTCCGCTGCCGCTCCGCTGGTCCAGAAGGTTATCCAGGCGCACCTGAAAGGAAAAACCGATAAGTAGCCGGTATCGTTGAATTCTAAGACCTGCGCCCACCCTGCATGCCGCAAATTTACTGGGTTTGGCTCCAACTGAGTCTGGCCTAAATGAACCAACGAAGGAAGGTACATCTTCCGCCATGATGGACAGGCGTTTAATAGAGAATTTTGACTGGTCGATAATCTGGGTGCTCTTTGCCATCATATCGATCGGTCTTCTCAGTATATACAGCGCGCTCTACGTGCAGATCCAGGCGCATCCGACCAACAACCTGTTTTTGAGGCAGCTGGTCTGGCTCGCCGTCGGGATGACGGTCATGTGCTGCTCGCTCTTTATCGACTACCAGCGGCTAAGGTCCATTAGCCCATGGGTTTACGGCTTTGTTTTGCTTCTTCTGCTGGTGGTAATGGTGGCCGGAAAGGAGGTAAACGGGTCCCGCAGGTGGCTCGAGATTGCAGGGTTCCAGTTCCAGCCCTCCGAATTCATGAAAGTGGTTATCGTTTTACAGCTGGCCGGGTATTTTTCGTCCCAGGATGTGCCGGGATATCCCAGTCTGGGGAAGTTGATCCTGCCGGTGTGCTTTACGATTGCTCCCGTGCTCCTCGTGCTTGCCGAGCCCGACCTCGGCACCGCGATATCAATACTCGCAATATCCACGACAATTATCTTCTATGTAGGCATTCGCTGGAAGTATCTCGCGATTGGCGCACTCAGCCTTTTGCCTTTCCTTGTGCCCGTCTGGGAGCATGCGCTAAAGCCTTACCAGAAGCGCCGCATTCTTATACTGCTGCGCCCCGACCTTGACCCGCTGGGCGCCGGATACCACATCCGCCAGTCCAAAATCGCCATTGGTTCGGGCATGCTGTGGGGAAAAGGCTTTTTGAATGGGACCCAGAACAAGCTCCACTTTCTTCCCGAAAAGCACACCGACTTCATCTTCTCGGTCTGGGCCGAAGAATGGGGCTTTGTCGGGTCCGCGGTGCTGATTTTGCTGTTCTGCCTGCTGATATTCTTGACCCTGAGGGTAGCCGGGAGGTCCAGGGACAGATACGGCTCGCTGATCGTGATCGGGATGAGCGCCTATATCCTCTGGCAAGCCATAATCAACATAGGTATGGTCATCGGATTGCTCCCGGTTGTTGGAATAACCCTGCCGTTCGTGAGTTACGGGGGGTCTTCTCTGATTACCCTGTGTTTTGCCATCGGCATGATCGAAAATGTGAGCATGCGAAGGTATGTTTTCCAAACCCGCTGATTTTACGCCGACCTGTTCGCGCGGATCGCCGCAAGTGGTAAAATTGTGATAATTTTTGCTTTTCACTTGCCAAATGGTGCTGACCTATGCTAGTAAGCTCGGCCATATTCCCGTTCTGTTTCATAATGGTGCAGCCAATAAAGCGCGTGTGGGCATGCCCGGCCGGTTTGCCCAATGTGCATAAAGGTTCCATTCTGCATAAGCCAGCCAATTGGAGGGTAGGGTAAGATGATCGAAATTAATGTCACGCTTTTAATCCAGATGGCCAACTTCCTGATCTTTCTCGTGCTGATGAACTTTGTCCTCTACCGCCCGATCCGTCGCATTGTGGCCGAGAGGCAGAAGCTGATGGCCGAAAAGCAGGAGGGCGTCGATCGTCTTGAAAACGATGCGCTCTCGGCACTAAAGCAATACGAGCAAAAGATCCAGGACTCCAGGAGAAGCGGTATCCAAAAGATTCAGGAGATCAAGGCATCGGCCTACGATGAGGAAAAGGACCTGTTGCGAAAGATTTCCGAAGAGGCTGCCGGGCAGCTCCAGAAGATGCGCTCCCAGATCCACAAGGATATCGGCGTGGCTCGCGACGAGCTCCTGGAGCAGGTAAAGCTTTTCTCGGTTCAGCTGGCGCAGAAGATTTTGGGGAGGAGCATCTAAATGGAGGCGAGATTTAGGGGGATGAAGATGAAGTGTAAGATTTGGGCGCCTCTTCTGGGGATAGTGCTTTTTTTCGCATTCCTGGGCAACGCTTGGGCATCCGGAGGAGGAGGTGCCGCTGGGCATCTTAACTGGACCGACTTCGCTTATCGCACCATCGCTTTTGTCATTTTGGTCGCCATACTTACCAAGCTGCTCCGAAAACCCATCGCCGGCTTCCTCAATTCACGGCGCGAGGAAATCCAGCGCATGCTCGAAGAGCTGGAAGCCAAAACGACCGAGGCACAGAAAAAGAGCCTCGATATCCAGGCCAGAATTGCAAGCGCGGAAGAGGAATCAAGGAAGATCATCGACGAGCTGATCGCCGAGGGCGAAGCCGAACGAAAGAAGATCATCGAGGCCGCACACCGGCAGGCCGACTACATCAAGCAGCAGGCGCGCATCGCAATCCAGCAGGAAGTCCAGGCTGCGCGGGACAGTCTCAAGGATGAAGTCGCCGACCTGTCAGTGTCCGCCGCCGAAGAAGTTTTGCGAAACAAGATGCTGGCTGAGGATCAGGAGCGCCTGATTCGCGAATTCAATACCATGGTGGTGGAGGCGAAGTGAAAAATCTAGTCATTGCCAAGCGATATTCGAGGGCATTGTTCAATCTTGCCGAACAGGGCAAGGCGATTGAACAATATGGAGTGGAGCTGGACGGCTTTTGCGAGCTGCTCGCGCAACTCCCCGATCTCGGAAACGCGCTCCGGAATCCCCTTTATCCGGAAGCCGTCAAGACCAATATCTTCAACAAGGTGGCAAAGAAGCTCAAGCTGTCACCCGTCATTAAGAACTTTCTCACATTACTGATCGACAAAAAGCGTATCCAGCATCTGTCCGAAATCAAGGACTTCTATCACAAGCTCATCGACGAGCACTCAAACATCGCCCGTGCGCAGGTCAAGGCGGCCGTTGAACTCGGCCAGGGCGATCTCGATCAGATTGCCGCTACACTCGAAAAGAAAATCGGCAAGAAAATCATTGTCGAATTCGAGCAGGACTCCTCGCTTGTAGGGGGCGTGTTCGCACAAATAGGTGATTTGGTTCTAGACGGCAGCGTGAGACGACAGTTGCTCAATTTTAAAGAATCTTTGAAGAGGGGTGCGGTAGGATAAATGGAAATCAGAGCAGAAGAAATCAGCCAAATTATTAGGGAGCAGATCAAAGGCTACGAGAAACAGGTCGATCTCAGCGAGACCGGGCGTGTGCTCTCCGTTGGCGACGGTATTGCCCGCGTGTACGGAGTAGAGAAGTGCATGTCAATGGAATTGCTCGAGTTCCCTACGAAGCATGGAAGCATCTTCGGACTGGCCCTCAACCTCGAGGAAGATAACGTGGGTGTCGCCATCATGGGCGAGGACATCCACATCAAGGAAGGCGACGAGGTAAGGCGAACGGGCAGAATCGCCGAGGTTCCGGTAGGCGACGCCGTTCTTGGCCGGATAGTCGACTCGGTGGGAAATCCGCTGGACGGCAAGGGCCCGATCGATGCCAAGGAGTTCAAGCGTATCGAGGTAATCGCCCCGGGCGTTATCGCCAGGCAGGCGGTCAAGGAGCCGATGTATACGGGCCTAAAGGCAATCGATGCCATGACCCCTGTTGGCCGCGGCCAGCGCGAGCTTATCATCGGCGACCGCCAGATTGGCAAGACGGCTATCGCCGTCGATGCCATCATAAACCAGAAGGGCAGCGGCATAGTCTGTATCTATGTCGCGGTCGGCCAGAAAAAGTCCACCGTGGCCCAGGTCGTTGAGACCCTTCGCAAGCACGGAGCGATGGACTACACCATCGTTGTCGCGGCCACCGCAAGCGACCCGGCTGCTCTCCAGTATATCGCGCCCTATGCCGGAACGGCCATGGGTGAGTATTACCGCGATAAGGGCGGGCATGCCCTGATAATCTACGACGATCTTTCAAAGCAGGCCGCCGCATACCGCCAGGTATCGCTGCTTCTGCGCCGCCCGCCGGCACGCGAAGCCTATCCGGGCGATATCTTCTACAACCACTCGAGGCTTCTCGAACGTTCCGCAAAGCTCAACCAGGAACTCGGCGGCGGCTCGCTTACCGCCTTGCCAATCATCGAAACCCAGGCAGGCGACGTTTCGGCCTTCATCCCCACAAACGTCATCTCGATTACCGACGGCCAGATTTACCTTGAACCTGCTTTGTTCTTCGCGGGTGTTCGTCCGGCAATCAACGTCGGCCTCTCGGTATCTCGAGTCGGCGGCGCCGCTCAGACCAAGGCAATGAAGCAGGTCGCCGGCAAGATGCGGCTCGACCTTGCTCAGTACCGCGAACTCGAAGCTTTTGCCAAGTTCGGCTCCGACCTCGACAAATCAACACAGGCGCAGCTTAACCGCGGTATGCGCCTGGTCGAGTTGCTAAAGCAACCCCAGTACCAGCCCATGCCGGCTGAAAGAGAGGTCATCTCTCTTTACTCGGGTACGAGAGGCTTTCTGGATACGATCCCGGTCGATAAAATCAGCCAGTACGAACAGCAGATGCTGGCGTTCGTCGAGCGCAAGTACCCGGAGATCCTTGCCGAAATCAAGGAAAAGAACGCAATCGGCGACTCTCTCGACGAGAAGATTGGCGCAGCACTCAAGGAATTCGCGACGGTTTTCCAGGCGTAATTGAAGTCCAAAACTGAGAACAAGAGAGCGAAGATATGGCAACTCTGAGGGACATCAAGACAAAGATCAACGCCGTTAAGAAAACCTCGCAAATCACAAAGGCCATGAACATGGTCGCCGCGGCCAAATTGCGCGGCGCCCAGCAGAATATGGAACAATTCCATCCGTATGCGCTTAAGTTCAGGGAGTTCATTGGCCGGCTTGCCGCTGGCGTGGAGGATGCGAGCCAATTCTCGCTGCTCACGCCCAGGGAAGAGGTTAAAAAGATCGAGCTTTTGCTGGTTACTGCGGACAGGGGTCTTTGCGGCAGCTTTAACACAAACCTGATCGTCTCGGCGGAAAGGTTCATCAGGGCCAAAGAGGCCGAGGGTTTGGAAATTAGTCTGACGGCGGCCGGCAGAAAGGCCGGGGAATACTTCAGGCGGCGCAGGTACCAAATCCGTAAGAGTTATACCGGTCTTCTGAACAAGGTGAGCTACGAGGACGCTCGGCAGATCGGCGATCAGCTCATCGAACATTTCGAAACGGGTGGGGCCGATGAGGTCTATGTAATTTACAGCCGCTTCATAAATATTGCCAAGCAGCAGCCGACAGTTGTGAAGCTGCTGCCCTTAACGCCGGCCGCGGGGCAGGAGGAAGGTGCGGGGGGTCATTTCGAATACCTTTTCGAGCCCTCGAAAGAGGCGCTTTTGATTGACCTGCTGCCAAACTACATATACGTGCAGATACTCGAAACCTTGTACCAGACCTCCGTTGGCGAGCACGCCGCGCGGATGGCCGCAATGGAAAATGCCACGAGCAACTGTAAGGAACTGGTAAGGACGCTTACTCTCACCTACAACAAGGCGAGGCAGGCTGGTATTACCAAGGAATTGATGGATATAGTCGGCGGTGCCGAAGCCCTCAGGAAATAGAGAACAGCCGGTTGGCAAGGGAGGATAGAAGCCCATGAACATGGGAAAAATCGTACAGGTTATTGGTAATGTCGTGGACGTTGAATTTGAGGAAGGCAAATTGCCGCCTCTGCTGACAGCTCTGTTCGTCAGCAACCCCGGCATCGGCCCCGAAGAAGACAACCTGGTCCTCGAAGTCGCCCAGCACCTGGGTGATAACGTCGTGCGCACCATCGGAATGGACCTCACCGACGGTCTGGTCCGCGGTATGCAGTGCAAGGATTCCGGAAAGCCGATCATGATGCCGGTAGGCAAAACGGTTCTCGGGCGCGTTCTCAATGTCGTGGGCAGGCCCGTGGACGGGCTCGGACCGATTCAGTCCGATACTTATATGCCGATCCACCGTGCAGCACCGACCTTCACCGAGCAGGACACCTCCGTTAAGGTGCTCGAGACGGGAGTAAAGGTTATCGACCTTCTCGTTCCGTTCCCCCGCGGCGGCAAAATGGGCATGTTCGGCGGTGCGGGCGTTGGCAAAACGGTCGTCATGATGGAGATGATCCATAACATCGCCATGCAGCACGGCGGTATCTCCGTATTCGCGGGCGTTGGCGAAAGAACCCGCGAAGGAAACGACCTCTATCACGAAATGAAGGATTCGGGAGTTCTCCCGCGCGCCGGCCTGGTCTACGGCCAGATGACCGAACCCCCCGGAGCGCGCGCCCGTGTCGCCATCTCGGCGCTTACGGTTGCTGAGTATTTCAGGGACATCGAGGGACAGGACGTTCTCCTTTTCGTGGATAACATTTTCCGTTTCACCCAGGCGGGTGCGGAAGTTTCGGCCCTCCTCGGCCGCATGCCTTCGGCCGTTGGTTACCAGCCGACTTTGGGTACCGACCTTGGCGAGCTTCAGGAACGGATCACATCCACCACCAAGGGTTCGATCACTTCGGTTCAGTGCGTCTACGTCCCTGCCGACGACTTGACCGACCCCGCGCCTGCAACGACGTTTGCCCATCTCGACGGCACGGTCGTTCTCTCGCGTCAGATCGCCGAACTCGGAATTTATCCGGCCGTTGATCCCTTGGATTCCACCTCGCGAATTCTGGATCCCAACGTGCTCGGTGCCGAGCATTACTACACGGCGCGTGAAGTCCAGCAGATCCTCCAGAAGTATAAAGACCTGCAGGACATCATCGCAATTCTCGGTATGGACGAACTCTCCGACGAGGACAAGCTGACCGTTTCTCGCGCCAGAAAGATGCAGCGCTTCCTGTCCCAGCCCTTCAATGTGGCCGAGACTTTTACCGGTGTTGCCGGAAAATACGTCAAGATGGAAGACACCATCAAAGGGTTCAAGGAAATCTGTGAAGGCAAGCACGACGACATTCCCGAGCAGGCTTTCTACATGGTAGGCTCCATCGAGGAAGCGGTCGAGAAGGCCAAGAAGATGGCCGCAGCCTAACAGGGAAAGATGGTGAGCTTATGGCGGAAAAAATTTTGCTCGATATTGTAACACCTGAAAAGAGGGTCCTCAGCGAGACGGTGGATATCGTGGTTGCACCCGGCGAGGATGGGGAGTTCGGCGCTCTTCCCGGCCATATCCCTTTCCTGTGCAAACTCAAGGTTGGTGAGCTTCGGTTCCGCATCGGCGCATCTTCACGCCATGTTGCAATAATGGGAGGATATGCCGAGGTGCTGCCGGACCGTGTGACCATCCTTGCAACGGCTGCTGAAGAGGCGGCGGGAATCGATGTGATGCGCGCAAAAGCAGCCCGTGAAAGGGCCGAAAGGCGACTTGCCGACGCGCGGGACACGCTCGAGTTTGCCAGCGCACAGGCTGCCCTGCAAAGAGCGATTGCACGACTCAAGGTTGCTGAAAAGCAGTAGAAGCACTTCAAATTGGTTGTTTAAGCCCCCCGGTAACCAAATCGGGGGGCTTTTTCATTTTTTCACTTCAATTCGTCCGCTAAAGCAGTACTTCCAGCCTCAAACTATTGCCGTGCAATAACTCATAGATACAATCACCTTGACTATTTCCGTCTGCTTTGGCTAAAATGCGGCTGGATAGTTTTTTTGTATAATATTCGGTCCATTTGGGCAGAGATGGGCGCGGATTTGGCCGCTGGATGCGCGATGCGGTCGATACGTGGTCGAGAGTACTGGTAGACTTTGGAGGGAATGTTAGTCCCGGTTGTATTTGTGGAAATGGAGTTCATAAAGAGGTAGAAATCGGCCAAGACCGGTCATTATTGCCGGATTATTCGGAAGAAATACCCACTTTTGTCACGGTTCGTCCTTTTTTGTGCCGTAATTCAAACTATGGGCGAGCCGAAAGAATAAATCTGGATAATGAGCTTTCTTTCGTGGTTACCCCTGCTGTGTTCGTGATTGGTAGAATGTTTCTGAGCCAACACTTAGAAAACGGGAGCCCTGCCTTGTTTCGGTGTGCAAGTCAGCACTCGAGCTGAAAGCCTGAAGGAACAATAGGGCGCCCACCTGAACCCTAGGTTCAAGACCACCTGCCAACACGGCACCTGCGGGGGCGCCGTACTCTTTATACCTCCTTTTTTACGGGCCGGTACCTGCCCTTCCGCGTGTTTCACCTTCCCGTCCTCTTCCGCGCCAACCGGAACGTTTCCGGTAATTTCCCGAATTTGATAGCATGCCCGTTTACCTGGTGGGGTCCCGCAATTCCTTCGGAATGGGATCGCAAGTGTTTAGGCTCGAAAGGAATCTTTGAAAATGAGCTATATATCGGAAATTGTATTTCTTATCGTGGGACTTGCCGGCGGCGCCGGTCTCGGGTTTTATGGCCGCTATCTCTGGTTGGAAAAGAAAAACCAGGAACTCGGAGCGGAAGCTAAAAGCATAATTGCCGAGGCCAAAAGAGAGGCCGAGACGATAAAGAAAGAGGCGATCCTGCAGGCCAAGGACACTCTCTTTCAAATGAAGGCCGAATTCGAGCGGGAAACCAGGGAAAGCCGAAAAGAATTTCAAAACCTGGAAAAACGAATACTTCAAAAGGAAGAAAACCTCGACCGCAAGGCCGAATCGAACGACAAGCGGGAAGTTGCTCTCACCAAGCAGGAAAAGCAAATCTTGCAGCAAGAGAAGGAGCTCTCGGACCGGGAAAAGGAACTGGCAGCTCTCGTTGAGGAAGAGAAGCGCAAGCTGGAGGGCATCTCCGGTATGTCGGTCCAGGAAGCAAAAGAGATGCTGATCCGCTCAATCGAGAACGAGGCTCGCCACGACGCAGCCGTTATCATCAAGAAAATAGAGACAGAAGCGCGCGAAACCGCTGACCGCAAGGCAAAGGACATAATTTCGCTGGCGGTCCAGAGGTATTCGGGCGACTACGTTGCCGAGAAGACGGTGTCGGTTGTAAATCTTCCCAACGAGGAGATGAAGGGCAGGATAATCGGCCGCGAGGGCCGCAACATCAGGGCCATCGAAGCCTCGACGGGGGTCGATCTAATAATCGACGACACGCCCGAGGCCGTAATACTCTCGGGTTTTAATCCCGTGCGGCGCGAGGTTGCGAGGCTATCCCTCGAAAGGCTGATCTCGGACGGCAGGATCCATCCGGCGAGAATCGAGGAAGTGGTCGAGAAGGTAAATGCGGAGATCGAAACCTCGATCCGCGAATCTGGCGAGCAGGCAGCATTCGACGTGGGTGTGCACGGCATTCACCCCGAGGTGATCAAGTATATCGGAAAACTGAAGTTCCGGACGAGTTACGCGCAAAACGTGCTTCAACACTCCAGGGAGGTATCCTTTCTGTGCGGGATCATGGCCGCCGAGCTCGGCCTCAATGAAAAGCACGCAAAACGCGCCGGCCTCCTCCATGATATAGGAAAGGCGATCGATCACGAGATGGAAGGCCCGCATGCGGCAATCGGGGCCGATCTTGCCAGAAGGTACGGAGAATCCCCGGCCATCGTGCACGCAATTGCCGCCCATCATGAAGATATTCCCGCCGAAGACGTCATGGCGGTCCTGGTGCAGGCAGCCGACGCCCTCTCCGGGGCAAGGCCCGGCGCTCGCAAGGAACTCCTTGAAACATACGTGCGCAGGCTCGAAGACCTCGAGCGGATCGCAAGCTCCTTTACCGGTATTAACAAGGCCTACGCGATTCAGGCTGGCCGTGAACTTCGAATTGTTGTCGAAAGCGGCGTGGTAAACGATGCCGATGTGGTCTTGCTAAGCCGCGACATTGCCAAGAAAATCGAATGCGAACTCACATATCCAGGCCAGATAAAGGTCACGGTCATCCGTGAAACAAGGGCTGTCGAGTACGCGAAATAATTATAAATTCGTGCTTTGGGGGAGGACTTTTTTCAACGGTGAAAAACGTTTACGATATCCTTGCTGAACGAGGGTTCATAGCGCAGTCAACCGATGCCGAAGAGCTGAGGGGCTATCTCTCCAGTTCCGCTTCCTGCTATATCGGCTTCGATCCCACTGCTGACAGCCTCCACGTTGGCAGTTTGGTGCCGATTATGGCGCTTGCCAATATGCAGCGCCACGGTCACCGCCCGATAGTCCTCGTGGGCGGCGGAACGGGCCTGGTGGGGGACCCGAGCGGCAAGACCGAGATGCGAAAGCTCCTCACCCTCGATCAGATCGAAATCAATGTCGCGGCCCTTAAGAAGCAGCTCTCCCGGTTTTTGGAGTTCGGCGAGGGCGGCGCCATGATGGTAAATAATGCAGACTGGCTCGTCGGTCTCAGGTACATCGAGTTTTTGCGCGACATCGGGCGGCACTTCAGCGTAAACCGGATGCTCGCCGCCGAATCCTACAAGGCGCGCCTGGAGACGGGGCTAAATTTCATCGAATTTAACTACATGCTCCTCCAGGCATACGACTTCCTCTATCTTGCCGGGAAGTTCGACTGTTATCTCCAGATGGGCGGTGACGATCAGTGGGGCAATATCGTTGCCGGAATCGATCTTATCAGGCGAAAGCTCCAGAAGGGCGCATACGCGATCACTTTCCCGCTCCTTACCACTGCATCCGGCGCCAAGATGGGGAAAACCGCGGCCGGGGCTGTGTGGCTAAGCGCTGAGAAGACCAGCCCGTTTGATTTTTATCAGTTCTGGATTAATACCGACGACCGCGATGTAGTTCGGTTTCTGAAGCTCTATACCTTCCTGCCCATTGCCGAGATCGAGGTCGTCTCAACGCTTGAAGGACAGGATCTAAATCTTTGCAAGACCATTCTCTCCTTCGAGGTAACCCAGCTCGCCCATGGGACGCAGGCGGCATTTGAGGCTATGGAGGCCGCTCAAAGCGTCTTTGGCGGGAGGAGCCTGCCCCAGGATATGCTGCCTTCCAGCACCATCCCGAGGCGGGGCAGCGGCAAAGGCGAAGCCGTCCCGACCACGCTTGTCGAAAACGGGCGCCTCGATGCCGGAATTCCCGCCTTTGAGCTTTTCGCCGAAATGAAGCTTTGCGAATCCAGGGGCGCCGCGCGGCGGCTGATCCAGCAGGGCGGGGCCTACGTGAACGAGGAGAGGATTGCTGATATCGATTTCCACATTGGTTCGAACCACTTGCGGGACGGCAGCATAATGCTCAAGGCCGGGAAGAAGAAGGTCCACAGAATTCGCGTGGAATAGTTGATTTTGCGGTTGACTAAGTTTGCCCGGTGGGATACAAACGCAACTTCCCGTGGGGAAACGTATCGAGTGCTGCAAGGCTCTTTTTGAGCTTCCCGCGGGACAAAAAAAATCGCATCCAACGCGATTTTTAAGTTGACTCAAAAACAAAGTCTGCTATACTCATGAGGTTGCCCTGAAAAAGGGAGCAAGAAAAAAGGCTTGACAGAGCCGAGTGAGTTTGA